>CBDETI010000034.1:0-375608 GCA_965242775.1 Cyclobacteriaceae bacterium | reverse complement strand
CAAAAGGGTTTGTTATTGCTCGATCCGCAGCGACATAGTGCGACACTTTTTTCTTTTCTGATTTCTCCATTTGGCAAATTAATTTCCACATCACCTTTTACTAATAAGGGACCATTTTCAGCAATATTAATCTTTGTAGGAGCGATAGCGGATTCCTCATTTTTCTCATTTTTTAAAAGATAACTCAAAGCTCCGGAAGGACATTGATCAATCTGTTTCTTTATTTCATCGGTTTCGGCACCTTGCGGATCGACCCAGGGCTTTTTGCCATATCTGAATACTTCAGGCAATCCTCGCCAACATTTCTCAGAGTGGATGCACAATTTTGGCTTCCATAAAATCTTTATGTCATCATTCGGGTATTCTTTGGTGATATCTTTTATTTCCATGTTTAAATATTGGTTTATTCAAATACAATTACATCAATAATTATGATTTGAAATGTCGAATTTCATACAAAAACTAAGAAGATTAATTGACATATAATAATCTAACATTGCTAGATTTGCCTACCCATGATGGATTTCAATGAAAGATATATTATACACCCGATTATTCATCAAAAGTAGTTCAAATGGTGTATGATTAGCAGCTCATAAATTTCAGACAATGAACAAAAGAAAAATAATAATTACTGCAATAGGGCTTGGCATTCTAGCATTAGGTATTGTTGGTTTTATCATACTTTCCGGTTTGGAAAAGGAGGCGCCTGCCGGCAATGATAAAAATGGCACTGTGGTAAATACTGAAATTATGAAAAATGGCCCGATCCAATCGATAAAAGAGATTTCAGGAAGATTGCGATCGCATAATAAAGTGGATTTGTTCGCAGAAGTAAGCGGTATTGCAAGGTATGGAAGTACTGCATTCAAATCGGGTAATTCCTTTAAAAAAGGACAAGTTTTGATTCAAATTGATGATTCCGAATTCAAAAGCGGACTTATTTCAACAAAAAGTCAGTTCCTATCAAGTATTGCGCAGGTAATGCCAGATATTAAAATTGATTTTCAAGATAATTACGATGAATGGCAGGAATATTTGAACAATTTTGATATCAAAAAACCCATTTCTGCTTTGCCCGAAGTCAATGAAAGTAAATTTAAGTTGTTTCTATCAGGCAGGGGCATTTACACCTCTTATTACAAAATCAAGGAAGCAGAAACTCGTTTAGCCAAGTTCACAATAAGGGCACCATTTGATGGCAGTCTTACGGAAACATTTATCAACGAGGGCACGCTTGTGCGAATAGGCCAGCAATTGGGTGAATTTATGCAAAGTGGCATCTTCGACCTGGAAGCTTCTGTAGATTATGAAACGGTCAAACAACTTGACCCTGGAATGCAGCTGGAATTTAAAGAATCGCGATCGGGTACGAAATATATCGGCAAATTAAGTCGAATCAATGAAAAAGTGGAGCAAAGCACACAGCTTGTCAAAATATTTTTTCTCTTAAAAAACAAGGATTTACGAAGTGGCATGTATCTCAATGCAGATGTTTCGCTTAAAGTCTATGAAAATGCTACGAAAATTCCTTTTTCTGCTCTCGTGGATGAATCCTACGTTTACCTGTTAAAAAATGGAAAAGCAAAGAAAGCAAAAATTAAAGTTTTGGAAAGAGGCACGGAGTTCATCATTTGCACTGGTATTCCCGATAATTCAAAACTTATTACTGATAATAAAAGCAGTGCATTTGAAGGAAGTGAAGTTTTAGAGCAAAACTAACATGAAACAAATCGTAAGTTTTTTTATTAAGAACTCCCTTCTTGTAAATCTCGGAATCGTCATAACCGTCGTTATCGGATTGGTGATGGCATCGCGGATGAATTCATCCTTTTTTCCCAATCCCGATGAGCGTTTTATAATAATAGAATCAACCTAATCCAGGCGCCTCCCCAAGAGAAGTAGAGGAAGGTATTGTACTCAAAATTGAAGATAATCTAAAAAGTGTTTCAGGGATCGACCGGGTCACTTCAACTTCTGCAGAGAATCAAGGAATAATTACCATTGAATTGGAATTAGGACAAAATGCAGATTTGGTTTTACAGGATGTAAAAAATGCCGTCGATCAAATTTCCAATTTCCCTGAAGATATGGAACAAATGGTGGTTTACATTCGTGAAAATGAAAATTTCACCGCCAAAGTTGCTATTGTGGGCGATGTTCCGCTGGCCACATTAAAAGAACAGGCCGAGTATTTTGAGGATGAATTGCGCGCCTTGCCAAACATTTCTAAAATCAGCCTGGAAGGCTTTACAGAACCGGAAATTGAAGTCGCCCTTAATGAGGAAGCATTGCGTTCTTATAATATGACCTTTGCAGAAATTGCGCAGGCCATTCAAAGTGAAAATATCCAGTTAACGGGTGGAAAAATCAGAAGTGATAATGAAGTCATTATCAGGACAGACCTCAAAGAATACACGGCAAAACAAATGCTCGATATTCCTTTAAAAACCCTGGATGATGGGAACACGCTTTATCTGCGCGATGTGGGAACGGTTTCTGAAGATTGGTCTGAGAATACCAATAAAGCCTATTACAACAAGCAAAGAGCAGTCTTGATTACCGTTAATACCCTTAATGAAGAAAACATACTTGATGCCGCTGAAAGCATTTTGGAATTAATTCCAAAATTCAATGAGCAAAACGAGGTGGTTGAGGCATTATTGATTCAGGATGGAACCGAAGTCCTCAATGAAAGGATCAACCTTTTGGAAAAAAATGGCCTGGTTGGTTTTATCCTGGTTTTGATACTTCTGGGCCTCTTTTTAAGAATTAGACTCGCGTTTTGGGTTGCTGTCGGCATTCCTATATCATTTTTAGGGATGTTTATCATCGCAAACCTTTACGGAATTACGATAAATGTATTATCGCTTTTTGGGATGATTTTGGTTGTAGGAATTTTAGTGGATGATGGCATTGTTGTAGGAGAAAATATTTTCCAACACTACGAGAAAGGAAAAACAAAATGGAAAGCTGTTTTGGATGGAACCATGGAGGTATTACCGGCGATATTTTCAGCCATCACCACTACTTGTCTGGCTTTTGCATTTTTCTTTTTTATTGATGGTCAACTTGGTGATTTCTTCTCCGATGTGGCATTTGTAGTCATTGCGGCCCTGGGATTTTCACTGATTGAAGTCATTCTATTTCTTCCGGCACATTTGGCCCATATCAAAGATCTGTCGCATGAAGCCAAACCAAATAAAGTAAAATTATACATTGAAAGCCTACTTTTAAAATACAGAGATATTGTTTTCAAGCCTTCCATAGAATTTGTACTTAAATACAAAGTCTTTGCCTTTTTTACACTTATTGCCATATTTCTGCTTACGATTGGGGCAATTCGAGGAGGAATTATCAGAACTACTTTTTTTCCCAATATTGAAAGACAGGAAGTAACAATAACACTTGAATACCCTTCGGGAACTGCTGAGCACATTACCGAAGCCAGTATGAAAGAAATTGAAAAATCAGTTTTTGCGCTGGATGATAAGTATCAAAAAGAAATCGGACAAAAAATAGTCACCAACTCAGAAATAACTTTGGGGCCCGGAAGTAATCAGGGAAAAGCTATTTTTTATTTGGTCTCTTCCGAAGAACGCGAAATAAGAAGTTTTCAAATTGCAAGCGATATGCGGGAAGCTGTGGGCCCCATTTCCAATGCGGATCAATTGAGCTTTGAAACCCGAACACCTTTTGGCAAGCCACTTAATGTATCATTTTCTGGAAGAAATTTTGACAGAATCAGAGCTGCCGTTGAAGATTTTAAAAAGGAGGTTCTAAAAACCAATATGGTCAAGGATCTGGTAACCAATGATAAGGCGGATCAACCTGAACTGAATGTAAAAATCAATCGCAAAGGACAAGCGCTGGGCTTTAACAATCGCAATGTGATTCAGCAAATCAGAAACGGATTTTTTGGTTTTGAGGCTCAGCGCTTACAAAGGGGAAATGATGAGGTTAAAGTTTGGGTGCGTTATGCATTGGAAGACCGTGATGATTTACAAAATCTTAAAAAAATGCGGATTCGCAGCCCTGGCGGAGAACTGGTTCCGGTTGGTGAAATTGCGGATATAAACCCGGTCAACGGACTTCTCAAAATCAATCACCTGGATGGAAAACGACAAATAAGTGTACAGGGAGAAATTGCTTCCTTTGATGTTTCATCAACTGAAATGATTGACAAAGTTTCAACGGATGTCATACCCCAAATTGCCAACAGGTATCCGGATGTTAGCATAGCCCTGGACGGTCAGCAAAGAGAAACAGCAAAAATGGCCGCTTCTATAAAAAAAACCGGACCGATAATCCTGTTGATAATGATTTCTATTTTGATCATCACTTTCAGGTCACTGAGTCAATCTGTTGCGCTTTTAATGATTATTCCTTTTGGATTAATAGGTGCCGGATGGGGTCATTTTATTCACGATCAGCCAATGAGTTTATTATCCTTTCTAGGTCTAATTGGCTTAATTGGCGTAATCGTAAATGACGGATTGGTTTACGTGGGAGCTATTAATCAGAATTTGAAAGAAGGCATGAAGTACGACGATGCGTTGTTGGACGCTGCCCTTACACGATTTCGCCCCATATTTTTAACTACCGTCACCACTACTGCCGGCCTGGCGCCGATAATTTTTGAAAGAAGTTTTCAGGCCCAATTTTTAGTGCCAATGGCAATTTCAATCGCCTATGGATTACTGATTGGTTCCATAATATTAATGTTGATGCTTCCTATATTTCTGAGCACCTTTAACCGGGCAAAAGTATATCTCTATTGGCTCTGGGAGGGTGAAAAACCAAGTAATGAAGAAATTGAAAAGGCGGTGATCCGTATGAAAAAAGATTCTGACTATGAAGGTCTATAAACTAATTCCTGCATTTATTATCGTTCCATTTTTATGCTTCTCTCAAGAATCAATCGGGAGTCTTTCAATGGAAGACGCGATCGATCTTGCACTGGAAAATAATTACGACATTAAAATTTCAGAAAACAATAAAAGCATTCTGGAAAACAATGCAGTCAGAGCCAATGCCAATTATCTTCCAAGCATATCCCTGTCCGGATCCTATAATTATCAAAACCAAAGTGTTTACACCGAGTTTGCCAGCGATCAAGTAGCTCCCATCGATCGCACAGGTGCAGGTACCCAAAGCTTAAATGCGGGATTGAATTTAAATTATACCATTTACAGCGGTGGAAGTAGGAAATATACCTTTGAGCGATTAAAAAATGAATCCCTTCTGGGAGAAATACAACAAAGACAAAACATAGAAGCGACCTTGTCTTCAGTTTTACTGCAGTATCTGAATTTAAGGATGAATGAATAGCTCACCATCCAGACAATGTCTGTTGTTGCATTCGGAATTTTCCAACAAAACAGGATATAAATAGCAGAAGGTATGAAGTGTATGAAATACACCCGACGCCATGCAAATGGTCTCTTTAACAGGGCCAGACCATAAAAGTAGAGTAGAGGGGCTGCAGCCAGATTTGCGGCCAGTCCCAGGTTTCGTATGATCAAAGGAAGCTCCAGAAAATTGTAAAAAACAGCTTTTCCTACACGGAATGTCAGGGCAAGTATGAGTATACCCAGAATAGTATTTGCCAGGCTTTTTACTTTCCGGTTGCTGAGCAAATAACTACCAAAAAAAGAGCTTATTCCAAGCCCTATACCGCATAGGATTGTCAAGATTATTGTTGATACCACGGTCTTCTTGCTTATTAGCAAGATATAGCATACAAATCCAAATTCAATGCAGGTTCAACAATACAAGTTCAGGTGATGACTTTTAAGGCTTCTATTGATGGTCATTATGCTCTTCTATGTGCCGGTATCCAGGGGGGTTCCCCATTAAAAGGGTTCATGCCTCCAATATGGCTGGATCCCATCGCGACTGCACGCTTCACGGCATCCTGCCCAAACCTCCTTCTAATGTGATCCATTGCTTGATACAGGTTGCACATCTCTTCAGTGTCATCTAAAAGAGAGATCTGGTGGCCACCTTGTACCAATCCCCCATAACGTACCCCGACCAGTCTTATTAATAGACGCCTTTCGTACAATCTATCAAAGAGGTCACTAGCCACTTCGATTAGCGTATGGTCATTGGAAGTAAAGTTGATACGTTTCTGTTTTGAAAAAACTGACAGATCTGCATATCGGATTCGGACTGTTACCACGGAGGTGAGCTTATTGCCATTTCTCAGCTGCATGGCAAGGTTTTCAGCCATAGCTATCACCAGGCTACGCATTTTGCTCACATCGATCGTGTCTTTTTCAAATGTCCTTTCAAGTCCAATGGATTTCCGTTCATGATATTGGACAACAGGTGTGGTGTCAAGCCCCTGGCAGCGATTCCAGATAGTGATGCCATTTTCCCCAAACGCAGCGTGCATGAGCCTTTTGGGCATCTCCTGAACAGTTTTTACATATTGTGCACCCATGTCGCGCAGTTTGTAGAAGGTTTCAGGACCTACTCCAGGGATTTCTTTAAGTGACAGTGGTTTGAGGAATTCCTTTTCAGTGCCCCTATCTATGTTTATAAAACCATTGGGTTTGGCTTGACCCGTGCCCACTTTAGCAACCACTTTGTTGACAGAGATACCCATTGATAGTGGAAGGTTGACTTCTTTGATAATCTTTTGGCGAAGTTCTCTGGCCCATCGAACCGTCCCAAAAAACTTGTCCATCCCTGTCATATCTATATAGAATTCATCAAAAGAAGCTTTCTCATAAAGCGGAGATTCTTCTTTGATAATTTCTGTTACAGCCTTTGAGAACTTACCATAAATACCACTATTACCCCGTATAACTACGGCCTCAGGACAAAGCTCTTTGGCAAGTCGCATTGACATGTTCCCATGGATACCAAACCTCCTGGCTTCATAGCTGCAGGTTGAAACGATGCCACGCCCGGTTGTACCACCTATGATTACTGGTTTACCTACAAGCTTTGGATTCAACAATCGCTCGCATGAAACAAAAAAGGTATCCAGATCCAGGTGGATGATTGTTCGCATCCTGCTAAATTAATTACTAAAATTAGTAGTAAAAAATTCTATAATACTAATTTAATTAGTATATACTTGTGGATATATTTAGAAAAAAATACTCGTGAACACTCAGGAAATTGCTAATCGACTGGTGGAGCTCTGTAAGACAGGCGCTTGGGACCAGGCTCAGAATGAATTATTTCATGAAGATTGTGTAAGCATTGAACCGGAAGGAATGCCGGATAATGTGGTAAAAGGTCTTCCGGCTATTGTGAAAAAGGGAGAAATGTGGGCCAGTATGGTCGAAGAAACCCATGGTGGTGAAGTATCAGATCCGCTAGTGGCCGGTGATTTCTTTTCAATCAGGATGAGCTTTGACGTTACATTCAAGGATCGAGGCAGGGTCCAGGATGCTGAGATCTGTGTTTATGAAACTAAAGATGGAAAGATCGTCAAAGAGCAATTTTTCTATGCACTTCCGCCTATGCCTTGAGTTTCGAACATTGCCAGTTGAAGTTTAAATCCACATGTGTGAGATTTAAAGAAAGCCACCTTGTTTACTCAATATAGCCACTTAGCTGTGTAAAAAGTTGTGTCATTGAGACCCTTCAACGAAACCACCACTTCAGTCTGCTCACCATTGGCCGAGATCTTCAATAGTCCGAAGTTCTTTTGGCCAATGAGGGGACTGATTCTATGCCGGTTTTGTTCATTTCCTGCCGATTCATAGGAATGCGTGAGTCCGCTGGCAGTGACATCTCGTATTGGATATCTTATTCCTTCCGGAAGTACTTCAGAAACCTCCGCAACGTGCCGATCGCCACTTAGTAGAATGACCCCTTTGGCCTGACTGCTTGCTATCAGCCGCATCAAACGCTTTCGTTCATTCGGAAAGTTGTCCCACTTTTCGAAGCGATGTTCCCAGGACAGGTATTGTATACCATTACCAATCAAATGAATATCCGCATCTGTATCGGTCAATTCCTTTTCAAGCCATAACCATTGTTCCTCTCCCAACACCGTACCAGTGTCATTTTGTTGGTATACACCCTCGATTCTTAACACCGCGTCGCGATGATACCTGGAGTCCAGTAGTATCACCTTTATCTTCCGGTCCGCCACCTCATATATCTCAGAAGAATATATCCCTTTTCGAGATCTCCTGGGATCGTTCTTGGGCACTTTGAGGAAATCCAAAAATGCCTGCTGACTGGCTTCTTTTCCAATGTATTCCACACCCCCATCATTTTTGCCATAGTCGTGATCGTCCCACGTGCCAATGATTTCGGCAATGCTTTGAAGTTTCTGATATCCGGGTGTCGCTAATACTTCGGAATAGCGCTGTACAAGCGTGTCTACATTATCCGAATCACCATACATATTGTCCCCCAGCCAAATCCAGACATCAGGCGCTTCATTAATAATATCTTGCCAGAGTACTTGGGGTAGGTCCGTTCTGTTACAAGACCCAAAGGCAAAAACGATAGCAGACTTGTTTGTTTCCTGTGGTTCGGAGACGGGCTGGCAAGCCCAGAGTAAAAGGATGATTAGGGCAGGCGATGGTTTCATATTTGCCGAAACTAGGGAGGAAAGATGGAAGTATTGATGCAATTAATAATTTGATAATCTTTTTTTGCACCATGTTATTTAATTGTTAATGCGCTTTACAACCACCTTGGAGAGGTTTTCGAATAGTCCCATCTGGGGATATTATCTTCCTGTTAGCCAGGAGGTTGTGAGCAAATTTGTGGTAGGAACAAATAAACGGGTTATATGTAGGATCAACGATCAGATTGAGATAAGAGCGGCTGTTATGTCTGGGAAACTGGGACCATTCATCATGCTCAATCAGCAGTTGGTGAAAAAGTGTGGATTGGTGGAAGGGACTGACGTTAAACTCTACCTGGAAAAAGATAATTCTCAATACGGCATGGAAATGCCTGAAGAATTAGAGGAGCTGTTACGGCAAGATGACGAGGGAAGTAGATACTTTCACGCTCTAACCCCTGGCAAACAAAGAAATCTTATTTATCTCGTTTTGAAAGTTAAGAATACGAATAGCAGGTTGAACAAAGCATTGGCCATAGTTCACCACCTGAAAGAAATGCAAGGGGCCTTAGATTTTAAGATCTTAAATCAAACGATCAAATACTATAATAATCTTTAACCGTGCTAAGAACAAAAGACTTGTTTTTTCAGTATGATGAGCACAAAAAGTTCGCCTTTCCGGACTTGAATGTCGCACCCGGCGATGCGCTTTTAATTCTGGGGGAATCTGGCGTAGGAAAAACCACTTTACTCCATCTGTTGGCGGGGATTTTGACACCCGTCAAGGGACTGATAGAGGTAGATACTCATAACTTATTTGTTATGGGAGGTAGTAAACTGGATAAATTTAGAGGACTTCACATCGGCTTAGTCTACCAGAAACCTCACTTCATCAAATCGTTGACCTTACTTGAAAACTTGCTTTTGGTTCAACACCTCGCGGGCCAGAAAAAAGATAGACAAAAGATCGAAACCCTATTGGATCGACTGAATCTTCTAGGTGAGAAGAATAAACACTCCTATCAGCTAAGTCAAGGGCAACAGCAGAGAGCTTCCATTGCTACAGCAGTGGTGAATGACCCCAAGCTGTTGCTGGCGGATGAGCCTACCTCCAGCCTCGACGATAAAAACGCCCATCAAGTCGTGGAGCTGCTCAAGTCCAATGCGGCGGAACTACAATCAGCTCTTGTGATCATTACGCACGATTACAGGCTGAAGGATCACTTTCAAAACCAAATTGTAATATGAATATTTGGAAGCTGAGTTGGAAAAATGCCTGGCACAAGCCACTAAACATGTTTCTAAGTCTGGTATTGTTGACGGTTGGGATTGCGATCATCTCTCTGCTACTGCAGGTCACCACAAGCGTATCAGATCAATTTGAGAAAAATATCTCTGGCATAGATATGGTAGTCGGAGGAAAAGGAAGCCCCCTGCAGTTGATATTGGCAAGTGTATTTCACGTCGATAATCCTACTGGAAATATTCCTTTAAGCGAATTGGAGAAATTGAGAAAAAACCGATTGATTGCCGATGCGATACCCTTGTCCTATGGTGATGGATATCGTGGATTTAGGATCGTTGGAACGGAGCCTGCTTACTGGTCCCTTTACCAGGCTACGCTAGCCACCGGCAAAGCCTTCGCCCAGCCGATGGAGGTGATGCTGGGGGCCTCGGTGAGTAAAAATTTGGGCCTAAACGTGGGAGATGAATTTCTGAGCACCCACGGCCTTCAGGAGGTCGGTGAAGTTCACGAGGGTAACCCCTTCAGGGTAGTCGGCGTATTTGAACCGACCAATTCCGTACTTGATCAGCTCATTGTCACGAGCCTGGAAAGCATTTGGCATGTACATGAGCATGAGGGGGATGAGGTTGCGGAAAGTGAGCGGCAAATAACCTCGATACTTGTCAATTTCAGTGGCCCCATGGGTTTGATCCGATTGCCGAGGACGATCAACGAAAATACCAATATGCAAGCAGCAGTACCCTCTTTTGAAATTAACAGATTAATGAGCTTGCTGGGAGTTGGGGTAAATGTCATTGGTATTCTGGCCGTGCTCATGATGGTCGTGGCCGGCGTTAGCATTTTCATCACCCTTTTCAATGCGATGAAAGAACGGAAATATGAGATGGCCTTGATGAGAACATACGGGGCCAGTAGAAAACAACTCGCCCTCCTTGTGTTGATCGAGGGTGTGGGCCTCGTTTTGGTGGGTTTTGGGCTGGGTATATTATTGGGGAGACTGGCGCTGGGAGTCTTCTCGGATCAATTGTCTGATACTTTCAATTACTCAATTGAGGGCATGCTTTTAATGCGGGAGGAAATATTCCTATTAGGGGCTACGTTGTTGATTGGGCTGCTCGCTTCCATTTTGCCCGCGATGCAGGCTGCAAGAGTGAATATTTCACAAACTTTAGCAGAAGGCTAGCAACCATTTTTGGTAATGTCGCGTCTCTGACAAGGTCAGATGTATTACTTTCGCACCGCTTTTAACATACAGTAATCCGAAGGAAGCAACAATTTTGTGAAGCAAGAGTATAAGTAGGAGCTACCATCGCCATGACCCACTACTTGAGAATTAAAACACTTTTATTGTGCCTGGGAACAATAGCCGGCATTGGTTCGGTAAAAGCTCAGTCCAACTACCGACCAAGGATCGCCGAGTTTGGCTTTGAGAAGCTTACGGATTACAATACTTCGGCAATTACTGGTAGAGATGATAAAGCTCGTACAGAAGTGGAGAATGACTTGCTGTTCAAGTCAAAGATAGCCGTACCAATAGTCATTAAGAAAGATCGGGTTTTTGGACTTCAGTTGAAATACAATCAGCACAGATTTCTATTTGATCAGGAAGATGCCAATAGTTACAATGAGCTTTTCAATTACCTGGATAAACAGCGGTTTTACAGCGCTGGGGTGCGCGCATTTTATAAGCAAAATATTAATTGGTATAGCTCTATTAGGTTTTTTGGTGGGGTAGAGTTGAACAATGATCAGTTTGCTTTTCATCAAGATGCTGCTAAATATTTTGGGAGTGTTTCTTATGCCATACAGAGAAGCAGCACCGAATCCATCGGTTTTGGGATTATTGCCAGTCAGACATTGGGCCGGTTTAATGCCTTGCCATTGCTGACCTATAAGAATCACTTCTCACCCAGATGGATTGTCGACCTGGCGTTGCCTAAATCAGCGGCGTTGAGATATGTGATCAATAAGAGAACTTACCTATCCGCAAAAACGGAATTCAAGGGGTGGAGGTACAACGTAACCGATGCCATGATTGATGAAGATCGCAACCTGACGCTGAGTAAGACCGATTTACTCTTCAACCTGGCATTTGAAAGAGAGGTTCATGACTGGTTGTGGGTTGGCGTGGAAGCGGGCTATAACAAAAACCTGCAATATTTTCTCGTGGAGCCGGGTGGTAGACCTTCGGAAGCGATTGTAGAGCTAACACCTCGTGATGCAGGCTATTTCAAAGCATCCATCTTTGTGGTTCCCCCGCGTAAGATTTTCGGGCGATAAGGGCTTGTAATCGACCTTTTCCCAAATCCCTTTCAATAGACTTTCTAAGAGGCGGACTTCTCTGTTCCCGGTAGTTTTTTGTAAATAGCAGGTGAGAAGTCATATTGCTGTGACATGGATCTTGCAACGCTCAATTCCTAAAGAAGATATTATATGAAAGCTGCTTTCGTCGAAGAATACGGTTCGTTGGAAAATTTGAAGTGGGGAGTGCTTCCCGATCCTGAACCTGGACCAGGAGAAATAGTGGTCGACGTTGAATTTGCAGGTGTCAACTTTCCCGACTTGCTGATCGTGCAGGGCCTTTATCAATTTAAGCCGGATCCACCTTTTTCACCAGGAGGGGAAGTTGCCGGTCAAGTTGCGGCAATTGGTGAAGGAGTCACCGGTTTAAAAATTGGAGATAGCGTAATGGCTGCGGCTCCTTTTGGAGGGTATGCGGAAAAAATGTTAGTACACAGTACAAATGCATACAAACTCCCGGAAAAAACGAATTTGGAGCAAGCTGCCGTGTTACAGGAAACTTACGCAACAGGCATCCATGCGCTGACCGATAGAGGTCAGGCGAAGCCCGGAGAAAGGCTACTGGTGCTGGGCGGTGCCGGCGGTACTGGTGCAGCTGCGATCCAGTTGGGTAAAGTACTAGGTCTGGAAGTGATAGCCGCGGCTTCGTCTGAAGAGAAATTGGCCTTTTGCAAGGCGCAAGGGGCAGATCACGCAATCAATTATGCGACCGATGACATGAAATCGAGCCTCAAAGCTTTCGGTGGGGTGGATATAGTTTTTGATCCGGTAGGAGGAGACTTTTCTGAAGCAGCGTTCAGAGGATTAAGGCCTGGCGGCCGACACCTGGTCATTGGATTTACAGCGGGCAAAATACCGGCGATACCATGGAATTTACCCCTCCTGAAACAAGCCGCAGTGGTGGGTGTCTTTTGGGGCGGCTTTTGGCGCACTCAACCCGAGCAGAATAGAAAAAACACAGAGTTACTTTTAACGTGGTTGTCAGAGGGAAAAATCGTTCCGCAAGTCACAGCCAGATACAACATGGAATCGGCAGGCGAGGCGCTACTACAGATAGCGAAACGAAAGGTACTCGGCAAAATCGTACTGACCCGAAGCTAAGACATTCGTCGCCGCTTGATCAGGTAGGCACCCAGAATTTTGTCAAAAGGATCGGCAATGTCCGCTTCGATCAGGTCGATTTTGAGTTGTCCACATCGTATCTTGATGTTCTCGTAAAACTCACCCATCATTTTTCGGTAATCTCCCTTGATCATTGAAGGGTTGATCTTGATGGTTTCCCCGGATTCGATATCAATAAACTGATAAGGACGATCCTTAAAGTTGAATTCTTTTTCAGTAGATATATCAGTTATATGGAAAAGAAGCACTTCATGTTTTTTGTGTTTTAGGTGCTGAAGGGCTTGAAACAACTCTTCAATTTGTTCTCCTTTTTGAAACATATCAGTGAAGACTATGACAAGCGAGCGTCGCTGGATTTTATCAGCCACATGATGAAGGACCTCAGCAATATTGGAAACTTCACTTTTTACTGGAGGCTGATCAAGCCACTGTTCCATTTGTAGCAGGAGATTGTTGAGATGAACTTTGGTGGACTTTTGGTCCGTTTGCACATCTATGCCACCAGAGAATGCAGTGAGGCTTACAGCGTCTCGTTGTTTTACAAGCAGGTGGGCAATGGCAGCTGCGCTGTAAATGGCAAATTTCACTTTGTCTTTGTTGGGTAGGGGGTAGTACATCGAATGGCTCGTGTCAATGACCAAATGAGAGCGGAGATTGGTTTCTTCTTCGTACTGTTTTGTGTAAAGCCGGTCGGTTCGACTATAAAGCTTCCAGTCGATGTGCCGGGTGCTCTCACCGTAGTTATATAGCTTGTGCTCAGCGAATTCTACGGAAAAACCATGATAGGGAGACTTATGTAGACCCGTAATGAAACCCTCGACGAGCTGCCTGGCAAGGAATTCAAGACTTTCAAACTTTCTGATATCAGTGATTCGTAGTTGCATTATTTTTAAGAAATACCTTTAGTTCTTGAACGAGATTTATAGAAATGGGATTTTGTTTGAATAAAACGGGTAATTGCTTGATTCTGGTTGTGATAAAGAGCGCGTAAATGCTATATTTAGAATAATTTTTTTGATAACATTGCGAAGCGTTTTTTTAATTCGACCAAACACTAAACTACACCGTGGAAGATAATAAGGAGAAAGGCAGGGACGAAATTTACTCAGAGAGGGTGAGAGCCGGTAAGAGGACTTACTTTTTTGATGTGAAGTCTACAAGGTCAAATGACTACTACTTAACCATTACGGAAAGTAAGCGAAGGTTTAAGGAAGATGGGTTTGTATATGAGAAACATAAGATTTTTCTGTACAAAGAAGACTTCAATAAATTCATGGAAGCCCTGAATGATACGGTGAACCACGTGAAAACAGAGTTAATGCCTGAAGTGGATTTTGATGAGTTTGACAGAGAGGAGGTCGAAAGTGTCAGCACGGCTGCGGCTGATGATGATACGGAGTTGCGCTGGGACTGATCTCAAGTAAAGCATTGAAATATGAACCCTGACACTTGTCGGGGTTTTTTGTTATTTGATGACCTATTTTTGCGCTCTGAAAAAATTTAATCCGAAAACTGATGGGGCTCAAATCAGGTATAGTTGGATTACCAAATGTTGGTAAGTCCACCTTGTTCAATGCACTTTCTAATGCCAAAGCCGAAGCGGCAAATTTTCCTTTTTGCACGATAGAACCCAACGTGGGTGTGATTTCCGTACCGGATGATCGCTTAAACGTCCTGGAAAAACTGGTGAGCCCTGAAAAGGTGATACCTACAGTTATCGAATTCGTGGATATTGCCGGCTTGGTGGAGGGTGCCAGTAAAGGTGAAGGTCTGGGAAACAAGTTCCTGGCCAATATCAGGGAAGTAGACGCGATCATTCATGTCATCCGGTGCTTTGAAGATGACAACATCGTCCATGTGTCCGGTCGAGTGGACCCCATTGCCGACAAGGAGATCATCGATACCGAATTGCAGCTAAAGGACTTAGAGTCCATTGAGAAAAGAATTCAGCGGGTAGAGAAAATTGCTAAGTCTGGGGATGCCACAGCAAAAAAGGAGTATGAGGTTTTTAGTGCATTCAAATCACACCTTGAAACAGGTCAGAACGCCCGGAATCTGGAAATGGACCCTGAAAAGAGAGCGCTCATACGCGAGTTAAACCTGCTAACTGATAAACCAATTATCTATGTAGCCAATGTTGATGAAGGAAGTATCGCCAGCGGCAATGAGTGGTCTGAGCGACTCCAGGACAATGTTGCCAGTGAAGACGCGCAGGTAGTACTGGTCTCTGCAGGGTTGGAGGCACAAATTGCGGAATTTGAGGAGCCTGACGAAAAGCAGATGTTTCTGGAAGAATACGGCCTGGAAGAATCGGGCCTGAACAGGCTGATTAAGGCATCATATACACTACTTGATCTCATTACTTATTTTACAGCTGGCCCCCAGGAGGTGAGAGCATGGACCATCAAAAGAGGATGGAAAGCACCCCAGGCAGCTGGGGTGATCCATACTGATTTCGAAAAAGGATTTATCAAAGCTGAGGTAATCAAGCTGCCGGATTATGAATCTCTGAAGACAGAACAGGCTATAAAAGAGGCGGGAAAGCTGGCAATCGAAGGGAAAGACTATATAGTGAAAGATGGAGATATCATGCACTTTCGATTTAATGTTTAACTTTTTTTGTAATTCGATAAACAAAATTGAGCAGTAGATGTTCTTAATGCACCTTCCATTAAAATGTGTGCATTGTGAGAGTTCGAATTACTTTCAAGGTCAAAAACAGGGGTGGTTTGGTGCCCTTTCACCACCAACATTTAATCGCTCAAATCCTAAGGGGGCTGGTCGTAAATGAAGTGGACCAGTCGTTTATAGATTACCCGCATTATGGTTTTAGTGGCCTTAAAGGTCAAACTGAAATAAGCAAGTCGGGATTACATTTTAATTCAAGCAGGGTAACGATCGTACTATCATCACCGAAGGAAGACTTTCTGGATTTTCTGGTGGACCAACTGATGACAGCCAAGAAGGTACAAATCGGAGAACTGGTTTTGTCTCCCATTGCTGCCGACAAGGAAGTACAGGTTCATTTGGAAACCAAGACCAAGCTGCTGGCGATAGCGCCGATGATACTAATTGAAAGCGAGTTTAACGCAAATGGTTCGAAGCGATTTGTGTCCCCTGGCACAGATGAGTTCTCTGATTTACTCTATGATGGTACCGTAAAGCGGATGGAAATGTTTGGCATGAGTGTTGAAAGCATACCTAATGCAGAGAAATTTCAAATCGTGCCAGACTTTAATTACCTAAAGAGAATGAGAGCATCTCAGAAGAAATTCTCCAGGATCTACGCATACTACCACCAAGATGTGAAATATGAGGTGCGAGGATATACGTTTCCATTTACACTTCACGCGTCTCGGGAAATTCAGGATTTCATATTTACCTGCGGTTTGGGATTTTATGGGAACAAGGGTTTTGGAATGGTTGATGTTGCCCATAGCGATCCCAGGAAAAGAACAGCGAATTATCAGTCCAGGGACTTAGTTTCTGCTTGATAATTTGGTATAACCCACTACCTGATCATGTTGAGTCGATGGAGCTCGATAGTATACAAGGATCTCATAGTCATTGCCAGTATCCACAAAATTCCCCGCTATCGTATTGGGATTTGAGCCGTCCTGATGGTATTGAAAGTCGTATAGTCCTTGCTTCAGTAAAACACCACCGGAATGAGTTTTCGTATTGGCATTATATTCAAGGCGATGCTTTTGTTGGGGTGACCAATTGTTGAATTTACCTTTCACGTAGACAGGAGGGTTAGCAGCAGCACCCTCCAGTGTGAAATTGACCCAGACATAATCCGCTTGCAACGCATCTTCTCCGGGGTTTTGATTGGCAATGGTGTAGGTGCCTTCGTTATCTTGGAATAGGTTAGAATAAGGAATATTGGACCTTACCTTGTCCGCTGTTAGGAAAAGGTGAAAGGCATCAGTAGTAGGGACAATACGGTCGACATTGATCCCTCGGAACCGGGTAGCCCGGGCATCAGCAAAACGAAATTCATTACCAGCAGGAAATTCATTTTGGCCGTTGTACAAGCGATATTCCAGTTTGGTCTGATCCGGTCTTGTAAGAGAAGGCGTTAGACTATGAATCGATGTGTTCCAGTTGTGATTTTGTAAAAGCCTGACAGGCATGTCCCGAAGCGGATTGAAAACCTGCAGATTGCCGTAATCAACTTCGAAAACAAGCTGATGGTGCGTTCTACGTCTGGACGCAACGGCACTGTATTCAATTTCAGCGGAGACTAGTACCTCCTGAGAATAGACCACAAACCTCCTGGTAAATACCACGTCACTGACATTGTTGTCGCGGTAAACAATGAGCGTATAATTTCCTGATTCATTCAAGGTGGGACTCACCCAGTCATAAGTTACATAGGGAACCCTTGTGCTGGAACTGTACCGAAAATTGTCAAGTTGAAACTCATTGGTCACAGATAGATATTCTATGTCCAGTAGGTTCGACTTGCTCCAATCGTAGTTGCAGTGAACGATTTTGGCTTGCAGGTACTGATAGTCCTCACCTATTAGATCAAAGCTAAGTGCTATGGATTGACCGGTTCTGATTATAGGGTCTGCCGTTGAGCTGAAGCCAGAGGGAAAAAGACTTACTATCCCAATGTTAGCATCAAAATCACTGTTGTCAAACGTCGATGAGTCCGTCGTGGAACTGGTCACGACCATGGTGCCACATCCGAGCAACAAGGGCAAGGAAATGATCGAAATAATGAATGGAACCTTCAAGAAATAGTTTTTTTGCTAATTACAACTAATTTTGGATTAAAGTTGTCAAGTAAAGCAAAGACCTACAAGTGGAGTTGTCGGAAGATAAACTTATCAAGGGTTGCATCAAAGGTGACAGAGAGATGCAGCAGAAGTTGTATGACGCGTACAGTGGAAAAATGTATGCCGTCGCACTCCGCTATGCAAAGGCACAACAAGAAGCTGAAGATATTTTGCAAGAAGCTTTTATCAAGGTTTTTCAAAATCTGGATTCCTTCAGGTCGGAATCCTCCCTATTGTATTGGTTGAAACGCATCGTAGTGAATACTGCGTTGAACAGCCAACGGGGGAAGCTTTACCTATATCCAATGGTGGACGTCACGGAACTGAAAGAGTGGAACGAAGATGGAGCCGCAGTTTCAGATTTCAGCCATCAGGAGTTGTTGCAGATGGTCCAGGAACTGCCAGATGGCTGTAGGGTGATATTTAATCTGTATGCCATTGAGGGGTACAAGCATCACGAGATAGCCAAGTTACTGGAGATCAGTGAGGGGACCTCCAAGTCCCAGTATTCCAGGGCCAAGATGCTCTTGCAAGAGAAAGTAGCCAATAGAAACCAAATCCGATATGGACGAGCAGGGGAATAATATCGGAGGATTTGAACAAAGCTGGCGTGCTGCGTTAGGTGAAGAGAGTGTAACTCCTCCTCAAAAAGTGTGGGCGGAGTTGGATCGTGCTCTTGCCAATGCGGAGTTGATCACCGCCAAGAAGCAGATTGGTCTTTATAAGTGGGCCGCAGCTGCTGCTGTTTTCTTTGGAGTCACTGCCGGAGTGGTGGCGCTGACCAATCAACTTGTTTTTGATTTTGAGCGAAACTCGGGTCAAATCGTCATTACGCAAAAATCGGAGGTAGAAGAACCGCCGACGGAAGGTAATTTCAGTGGCTATGCCATTTTTGATCCAGGTGCCATCGAAGCGGATTCAAAAGCAGTGGGCAAATTATCGGTTACGGTAGCCACCGCCAGTAGCCCACAACAAATAAAGCTAACACCAGCTGCTGCAAATGGCACACTTCTGGGCAATTCAAGGCCACGTAGGTCGAAGGTCCAAGATCAGGTGTTGTTGGCGCAGAATACAATTTCAACACTTGATGTAAAAAAACAGAAGGTGCAGTTTGCCAGCGACCGAGATTTTGACCATATGCTTGCTGATCAAAGAGTTAATCGGGTACCGGTTTACAGTTATCACATCAAATCCCTCAAGAAAGACCGTGGGGGCAAGGACTCGGCAGGTAAATTCTGGGCTGGTTTCGACCTCTCATCGGGCTATTTTGATCCCAATTACTCCCAGACTGCTAGTAATGAAATTGCCGATGTTCTGGTTAGAAAGAACAACAGCGATGGCCGCAAAACTGCTGTACCGGAGTTATCGGAAAATATGCGCGGAGGGGTTTCTTATTCTGTCGGTTTAAACTTTGGAATGGATATGAAGGAAAGGTGGTCAGTAGAAACAGGTGTCCAATACTCGCTGCTGGGCGCAAGGACTTTGACTAATCTGCTGCTTGAAAGCAGGACTTACAATAGAGCCGTAGCCTTTTCAAGTGAAATATCCGGTTTGCAAACTGTTTCGGAGATTGTCGAGGACGGGCTTACCGAGTTAAGCGTTGAAAATATAGACTTGAACAATACCTTCCAGTTCATTTCAATGCCGGTGCTGGCTGGCTATACGGTACTGGACCAGAAGCTGAATGTCCGCATCAATGGGGGCGTAGCTGCTAACCTTTATCTTGGAAATAAGCTGAGTGGCTCTTCTGGTTCTAATTCGTTTGATATTGCCCCTGGAAGTACTTCACCCTATCGGGAATTGACTTTTGCGGGTATCGCTGGACTCGAGTTAGGATACCGTATCATGGAAAGGGTAAACATTACCTTCGAACCAAATTACCAGCGATCACTTCAATCGCTCACCAAGGGTGATTCTAACTTTGCCACAAACCCTAGCGGTGTGGGAATTCAGGCTGGCTTTAAATACGGCTTCTGAGCCTTGTGAAGAGTGATTTAACGTTTTGTTACAACTTCCTTTGTAACCAATTCTGTGAATTATAGTACAACTACTAGCAACCATTGAGTCTGGCGGAAGTCTTTGGTTTACTGGTCACTATACTCAAACAACCTACGATGAAACCTTTTCTTATCCTAGCATTTGCTTTTTTGCTGCTTACGCCAACAAGCGCTCAAGAGCAGGTTACACGAGCCTATCAAACGAGGAAAGCCACTGGCAATGTGGAAATCGATGGCAAGCTAGATGATGAAGCTTGGGGTACCGTGGAATGGTCCGGAGACTTTGTTCAAAGGGAACCGGACTTTGGAGTTCCTCCTTCTCAGGAAACACAATTCAAGATCCTCTATGACGAGAAGTTCCTATACGTAGGGGTCAGAGCCTTTGATACCAATCCCGATGAGATTGTCAAGCGCATGTCGAGAAGAGATGGATTTGAGGGGGACTGGGTGGAGATCAATATTGACAGTTACCACGATAAACGTACGGCTTTCTCCTTCACAGCATCAGTATCAGGCGTGAAGGGGGACGAATACATAACTAACAATGGTGATAACTGGGACGATACCTGGGATCCAATTTGGTACCTACGAACGAGTATCGATGACCAGGGCTGGATCGCAGAGTTTAAAATTCCATTATCGCAATTGCGGTTTGCCGATGTACCGGAACACACCTGGGGCATTCAGTTGACGCGACGCCTGTTCCGTAAGGAGGAGCGGTCAGTGTGGCAACCTATCCCGCAAGATGCCCCTGGTTGGGTACATCTCTTTGGAGAGTTAAAAGGAATCACCGGAATTCGACCCCAAAAGCAGTTGGAAATCCAACCTTACCTGGTCGCTAAAGCCGACAGGTATGAAGGGGAAGATGGTAATCCTTTTTCAACTGGCAGGGACAACAGCCTCGACGTGGGCATAGACGCTAAAATTGGGATTACAAGTGATGTGACGCTTGATTTAACCATTAACCCGGATTTTGGACAAGTAGAAGCCGACCCGAGTCAAGTCAACCTTTCGGCTTTCCGACTCTTTTTTCGGGAACGTAGGCCATTTTTTCTTGAAGGAAATAACATACTTGATTTCGGTCTCAATGGATTCAGTCCCGACAATTTGTTTTACAGTCGCCGAATTGGCAGGAGACCAAGTTATTATCCCGATGGTGACGAAATCGAATACGTGGATCAACCCAATTTCACCCGGATTTTGGGAGCGGCGAAGCTAACGGGCAAGAACAAAAACGGATTTTCGTGGGGCATATTGGAGTCTGTCACCAATGGCGAGAAGGCAGAGATTCAAAATACAGACGGTACCAGGGACAAGGTGCGGGTCGAACCGCTTACCAACTATACGGTCGGTCGATTTCAGCAGGACATAAAAGAAGGGGAGACCATCATCGGCGCCATGGTTACGTCAACCAATCGATTTATAGATGACAGTCACCTGGCGTTTTTACATGAAAATGCTTACTCGGGCGGCGTGGATATCACACATAATTTCAACGACAGAAAATTCTATGTTTCGGCCAAATCGGCATTTAGTCACGTCAATGGCACGCCGGAGGCTATATTGGAGACGCAAACTGCCTCGGAACGATTTTTTCAACGACCCGATAATCGTCATCATGATGTGGACAGTACGCGCACGTCGCTTAATGGTAGCTCGGGATCTGTTTCTGTAGGTAAGGCACAGGGCAAGATTCGCGGGGACCTAAGTTTTTCCTATAACTCCCCGGAGTTTGAGACCAATGATATAGGATTCCTCCGGCAATCGGACTTCATGCGGCAAAACTTATGGCTGCAGTACAGAACATTGAAGCCATTTGGTATTTTTCGCTCCTTCCGGGTGAATTATAACGAATCAATGAATTGGGATTTTGATGGAATCAATATAGGTACCAGGATGAATGTCAACGCCCATGCACAATTCCAGAACTACTGGTCTTTCAGCAATGGATTCAACTATCGCCAACGTTCTGTTTCCAATGCAGACCTGCGCGGTGGCCCCTCCATCGCATATCCCGGAGGGCGGAGTTATTGGTATTGGTTTCAGACCAACAGTCAACAGAAACTGACCTTCTCCTTCAATCAGTGGTTTTATCGGGCCTTTGAAAATTATGAAACTGAAACTGGTATCTGGTCCCGGATTTTCTGGCAACCTATGAATACACTTAGTCTCAATCTGCAACCATCTGTCAGTTGGTATAGAAATGACCTCCAATATGTCAGTACACTGGATTTCGCGGGAGAGGACAGATATATGTTAGGAACAATAGATCAAGTTACTTACCGTGTGTCGTTGCGGAGTACATTCAACGTCACTCCGAACTTCTCCATTGAGTTTTGGGGACAGCCCTTTATTTCAACGGGCGAGTATACGCAATTCAAGCTCGCAACCGCTCCTCATGCTGAAAACTATGACGACCGGTTCACCGGTTTTAGCTCATCGGATATTTCTTTTGATACCCAAGAGGAATTGTATTCTTTCGATGAGAATGGCGATGGGCTGACGGATTACACCTTGGACAATCCCAATTTTAACATTATTCAGTTTCGATCAAATTTTGTCGTCAGATGGGAATATATTCCCGGGTCGACAGTTTTCGTAGTTTGGTCTTCCAATGGGTCAGAATTCCACACCAATGAGCAAAATAATTTTAGAGATCTGACCGGGGATTTGAGTCGCCTCAATTCTACAAATACTTTTCTGGTAAAATATACCTATCGATTTATCCTTTGACTCGGTATTTTTTCTGAAGTGCTTTTAAATTTGAGGGCATAAACCAATCTAGGAGATGCCCAAAGTCGTAATAATTGGGGCAGGAGGAGTAGGCCGAGTCGTTGCCTACAAATGTGCCGAAGCCAGTGGAATTTTTGAGGAAATTGTATTAGCCAGCCGTACACTGTCCAAATGTGAAGCAATTGCCAGTGACGTAAAAAGAGACCTTGGGGTCCATGTCGCAGTAGATACGGTCGATGCCGATCAAGTGGATGAAGTAGTAGCACTATTCACTCGGCATAAGCCGGAAATGGTAATACATGTGGCACTTCCGTATCAGGATTTAACCATCATGGACGCTTGCCTTGAATGTGGGGTGCATTATTTGGATACTGCGAATTACGAGCCACCGGAGGAGGCAAAGTTTGAGTATCACTGGCAATGGGCCTATCAGGATAAGTTCAAAGAAGCTGGATTGATGGCACTGCTTGGATGTGGATTTGACCCGGGTGTAACAGGTGTATTTACTGCTCGAGCCGCCAAACATCATTTTGATCAAATTGAGTACCTGGATATTGTGGACTGCAATGCCGGGGATCACGGTAAAGCTTTCGCCACGAACTTCAATCCTGAAATCAACATCCGTGAAGTCACCCAAAAGGGTAAATACTATGAGGATGGTGAATGGAAGTACACTGAGCCGCATGAGATCCGTCGGGAACTTTCGTACCCCAACATTGGAGAAAGAAGCTCTTATCTGATTTATCATGAGGAATTGGAGTCTCTGGTCAAGAATTTCCCCACCATCAAAAGAGCCCGGTTTTGGATGACCTTTGGCGATGAGTACCTGACGCATCTCCGAGTTATTCAAAATATAGGAATGGCGTCTATTGAGCCCGTTACTTTCGATGGACAGCAAATTGTTCCATTGCAGTTTCTAAAGGCTGTGCTGCCGGACCCAGGGGGGTTGGGGGAGAACTATGAGGGTGAAACCAGTATTGGTTGCCGTGTTCGAGGTAAAAAGAACAACACGGAAAAGACTTATTACATCTATAACAATTGCCAGCACCAACAGGCGTTTAAAG
Organism: Cyclobacteriaceae bacterium; assembly: GCA_965242775.1. GTDB lineage: Bacteria > Bacteroidota > Bacteroidia > Cytophagales > Cyclobacteriaceae > JAWPMT01. The sequence goes on along the minus strand of CBDETI010000034.1, from coordinate 351,813 downwards.
AAACGAAGGCGCAGGGGGTCTCCTACACTACCGGAGTACCTGCGATGGTAGGTGCCATGATGATGATGACGAAACAATGGACGGGAACGGGGGTTTTCAACGTGGAGGAGTTTGATCCGGACCCATTCCTTATGGAGTTGGCAAAATATGGCCTAACGTGGCATGAATTAGAAAATGTTGATCTGGAGTTAGATTAAGCCAGATCCTTAAAATACTGCAAAATATTGTCGCCATTTGTATGAGTAAACCTGATTTAGAGAAAATTCCTACATTCTATCGAGGATATGTAGACCTTGTTCCGGAGGGTGCGCTAATGCCACTTCTGATGGAATCGCGTGACCAGTTTTTGGCTATGATTCAAGAAGTCCCGGAAGAAAAAGGAGCGTATGCCTACGCCGAAGATAAATGGACTATCAAGGAGATGGTAGGACACATCTGCGATGCAGAGCGCGTGTTCGGTTACCGTGCCCTGCGATTTGGTCGGGCCGACATGACTGATTTAGCGGGGTTTGAGCAGGATGACTATGTGCAAAATAGTCGAGCCAACGAACTGAGCATGGAGGAGCTGAGTCGGGAGTTCACCAATGTTCGCAATGCCACGATCGACTTGTACAACGGGTTTGATGAAAAGGCCTTGGGTCGATTTGGCTCGGCAAATGGCTTTCGATTAGATGTAAACAGCCTGGGCTACATCGTGATAGGCCATCTTTACCATCACATGCGGATATTAGAGGCGCATTACTTGGATTAATGGATTTCAGGGCCATTCCGTCGCCATGTTTTGTGCTCGAAGAGGAGCGACTAATTGCCAACCTTGAGTTACTCGCTCGTGTACAGCAACAGGCCGGTGTGGACATCATCCTTGCGTTTAAAGGTTTTGCTATGTGGTCTGTATTCCCGAAGGTCAGGGAATACTTACAGGGAGCAACGGCTAGCTCATTGCACGAAGCCAAACTTTGCATGGAAGAGATGGGTGTTAAGCCCCATACGTACTGTGTGGCTTATGACCCAGCAGAATTCAAAGAGATAGCTGCCATTTCATCACATCTCACATTTAACTCGCTCAGTCAGTGGGAGCGATACCGAGACGACATTCCTGCAGACGTCCAAGTAGGACTCAGGGTAAATCCTGAATGGTCGGATGTGACTACAGACCTTTATAACCCTGCAAATGCGTATTCCAGGCTTGGAATAACCCAACAACATTTGAAAGACGGCTTGCCCCGAGGAATATCAGGATTGCACTTCCACGTATTGTGCGAATCGGATTCTCGGGCGCTCGAGAAAGTATTGGATGCCTTTGAGCAACGATTTGGCCACTTACTGTCACACGTAAATTGGGTAAATATGGGAGGAGGGCACTTGATCACCAGAAAGGGATATGATATCGAGCACCTGACTTCTTTACTGCGCAAGTTTCAGGAGAAACATAATGTGCAGGTTATTCTCGAACCCGGCAGCGCGGTAGCCTGGCAGACTGGGGATTTATTCGCAACAATTTTGGATATTGTTGAAAATAATGGCGTGAAGACGATCATACCCGACATATCCTTTACCTGTCACATGCCTGACTGCCTGGAAATGCCTTACCGCCCGGAAATTATTGGGGGTTCCGCTACACCAGATGAAACCCCTTTCCAGTATCGCATAGGTGGCGTAAGTTGTCTGGCAGGGGATTTTCTTTCCACTTATAGTTTTGAGCAGCCACCCAAAATTGGAGACAGGCTAATCTTTAAGGACATGATTCACTATACCATGGTAAAGACGACCACCTTCAATGGGGTTAGGCACCCGTCGATTGGAATAAGCAAGAACGGTACTTTCCATATGGTACGTGAGTTTGGCTATGATGATTATAAAAATCGACTTTCCTGAAGGAGATACTAATAGCCCGGGCTATTCTTTCAACTTAGGCTCCAGTAGGCCCCGCATAAATAGGTTGTATTCCTCGCAGGTTAGATAACCCTCGCCTGCTGAATATGGACAGGTTTTGTAGATATTGTCAAAATATCCGCGCTTGATGACCACACCGCTTCCATGACACACCGGGCAGATCATGTTGTCCAAACCACCGCAATCGTACTCCTGACTGGCCAGTGATTCCTCGATCTCCTTGTATTTCTCACTTTGGATTTGACGATATTCGTTTTCGGAAAGCTGCAAGTATTTAACTGCCGGTTCATAATATTGACCCTTCGTCCCTTTTATCTGAATATACTTGTTGAGCCAGTTGATACTTTGCTTGTATTTACCCATGTGGAAACTGTTCCTTCCAAACAAATAGGCAATTTCTCCGGGCAATACCTCCTTGTTGTTGATCACAAACAAAAACTCTTCATTGGCCTGTTCATACTTCCCTTGCTTCATCAGCTCTTCACCAAGATCCATGCGCCCCAGGTATTCCGCCTCGGTCACAATTTGGCCATATGCATGGACACTTAAGATCAGCAGGGATGTAATTATCAGAATTCTCATGTAGGGGGTCAAGATATGGATAATTGGTGTCTAAAGGTCAGGTTTTATGTCAGTTTTCTGATAAAAGGTAAGAACAAGTACGCTTTACGAAATTAGAACGTTAATGGATTAGTTAAATTTGTGAATATGCTTGGGAAAGGTAGTGCTTTAACAATCGTTTTAATTTTTTGCGGGTTTTTAACGTATGCGCAAACCACGAGAGACGTAGCGCCGCCGGTTCCTCCCCGTCCGCAATATCAAGTTGCAAAGAAAAAGGAAAATGCGATAGCTAAGATTTTCAAGAAAGAGCCAAAATCGGATCGCGAGGCCTTTCGGGAAAGGATGAAGGAGGTGCAGAAGCAAAAGCTCAAAGAGGAAAAGCTAGCAAAGAAGCCAGAGTACTCAAACCCCATGTATTTTGGACACAAAAAGCCTCCTAAGAAACGACCCGTAGGCAAACGAAAGTTCTGTAAAGTGTGCCATATCGTTCATTGATATGGACCTGGCGCCCTATTTGGAATACACCAATCTTACATCATCAATTACCGGAACGGAAGTCGATCAGCTAGTTCTCGAGGCTGGAAGAAAAGGTCTAATAGGCGTTTGTATCCCACCCTTTTGGGTAAAGCGAGCAAGCAGGGAAATCGGTACCAAACCCATCAGCCTTATTTCGGTAGTCGGATTCCCCCTTGGCTTTCAGATGACAGAAACCAAGATGATGGAAACTGAGCTGGCCCTTCGCGATGGCGCGGAAGAATTAGATGTTACCCTGAATTTCAGTGCTTTTACGGCCAATATGCCCTGGGTCAAAATAGAACTTGCGAAAATCTCAAAACAGATCCATCAACAGCAGAAAGCCTTCAAGGTAATAGTCAACGCACTGGAGATGTTGCCAAAAGAACTCTTGAAATCCGCCAAAATTGCCGCGGATGCAGGGGCAGACTTTGTATCAGCTAATACCGGAGCGAGGCCTTGCGAACCTGAGATAGTAACGTACCTTCGAGAAAACTTATCGGCTAATGTTGGGATCAAGGTCGCTGGCCTGGTTGAAGGACGCCAGCAAGCGATCGACCTGGTCAATGCTGGTGCTGATCGCATCGGGATAAGTGCTCTAAATGATCTAGTAGAAGGAGATGGCGAAAATAATTCATTGTAAAGGACGGGTGCAGGGTGTGTTTTTCAGGGCCAGTACCAAAACGAGGGCAGAAGAACTTGGTGTGACCGGTTGGGTAAAAAATGAGTCCAATGGCGATGTGACTATTCATGCTGAGGGAACCAACGAGGCGTTATCGAGCTTGACCGACTGGTGTAAAGATGGACCCCAATTTGCCAGGGTTGATGAAGTCTGGGTTGAAGATGTTGCAGATCAGGGCCTGACCCGGTTCGATATCACCTACTGAAATACTGCAGATAATTCCAGCGTGTCCACTATTTCAGTCACCTCGCGGAAAGTGCTGATACCTTTATCTCGCAGATACCATTTCTGCATTTCCACCTGAAATTCCCGATAAGGTGCACGATCAGGGTTATTTTTCCAGGAGCTGTACAAAGATTGCGCTTCCTCCGGTCTGGGGCCCCAGGTACCAACAACTTGATTTTGACCATCAAGAATGATCAGCTTTGGTATGGATCTACCGCCGTTAGTAAGAAATTGATCCATCAATATGTTTTGCTCATCCCGCAACACGATCCTTAGCGTTATGTTCGTGTTTGCGTCAGCCATTTTCTTGAGCAATGGTAAAGTCTGGGCCGCATCTCCGCACCAGCTCTCGGTGATCACCAGCCACGTATACTTATCCTGAAGGCGCTCTAGCGACTTCCTTGTCGATTCTTGCAGTTGGATCGTTTTGGTCAGCCGGTTGGATCGCTGCGCATTGAGCTTGGTGTAATATACCAGGTCTTCGTGCTGCCTAGGGCCGGAGGTACGTTCATCCTGCACCAGCGTACTCACCATATCGGTGTATTCATCGTACGTGATAGCTTCAGTAAGCGCATGTTCTAAAATATCCTCCAGTTTCATTTTTTTCCCTCTTAGTGATCTACAAGACTTAAACTTAATAGTAACATTAAAAGTTTCAATTATGTTGAAAAAAAATCCTGCCTTATCGCATCTCGGGACAATTGCGATAACGGCAGGATCAAGCTAGCTATTCTTGAAGTGTATAAATGATTGGTAACATCATTTTTACTTTTACAGGAGCTCCGTTGACTTTGCCGGGTAGGAACTTCGGAGCGGTTCTCAAAACTTTCTCCGCCTCCGTATCACATCCTGCTCCTATCCCTTTGACAGCTTTCACCTCCGTAATATTTCCGTCTTTGTCGACTATAAATTGTACATACACTTTTCCTTCGATACCCATCCTTCGCGCTTGTTTTGGGTACTTCAGGTTTTGGGCTATGTATTTGTAAAGCTCCTGAATGCCGCCAGGGAATTGCGGCAATTCATCGACTACCTCGTAGACATCATCTGCGTGAACTGCTAACTTCTCAGCACCCTCGATGACAATTCCATAAGCCCGATGTTCACTGACATTTTCGTGGCTAACTACCTTCACATATTGAAAATCCATTCCCTGCATCTTTTCTGCCAGGTCAGCGGAACTAGTCCCGGTAAGTTCCAGGAGGGCGTATTTGCTGTCGGGATTCTCTTTTTTCAAACGAGCCAATTCGTCCATGACTTCCTGGGGAGTGTTTTTGTCTGAGGTGGCCATCGCCGAAATCTCCTTGATATCCTGATCCAGACTTTGCGAGCACGAGAAAATCAGAATCGTGCTGAGTGCAAAGGCCCCAACCAGTAACAATTTCACCTTGCTTACCTGCCGCTTCTCCCGCTGTATGGCCCTTAACCTTTTTAGCAAAGTACCTCGCTCAAACGGGCTGACCAGTTCCATATCGAGTGAAGTTAGCGTGCGATTGATGAGAAGTTCCTTGTATTCCTCGGCGTTGGTATTTTCCATGACTTTCTCGTCGGCCTGATATTCATGGATTAGTTGTAATTGAGTGAGTGACCAATGGGCTGTGGGAAGCCACCAAAATAGTGTACGGAACAGGTGAGAGATCAGAATGTCAAAGGAATGAAGCAAGTCGGCATGAGCCTTCTCGTGCAAAACGATCGCTTCCTTTGGTCCTGGTGTTAGGAAAATCCAACGGAAGAAGGTGAAATTTTCAGTGCTTCTATCCAAGACACGCACCTTTACCCCATACCGCTCCTCGGGTGTGCTTTCTTTCAGGCTTCTGATGATGCCAAATAGTGACAGTAGAAATTTTAGGAAGAAAATCAGAGAGACCAACCCAAATACACAAAAAAGGATGACCCGACTAGTCAATTGACCCAGCCAGTGCTGTTCCACCACCTCCTGTATGGGTACGCTTTGCAATAGGACCAATCCCTCGGCAACAGCGGGAACAGAATTGTTAAAATCGATATTCCACTGGATCAGCGGCAATACAAGGGCTGCAATCACACTGAATACCAGGTAGCTTCTGAGCCAGGCGTATTGTGTTTCGGATGACAGAAACAACTTGTACCCGGCGTACAATAGCATATGGATCAAAGCGGCTTCTATTAAGTAACTAATCATTTTCCTTGCTTTTTAATTCTTTTAAAACTTCCTCAAGATCCGATAAGGACATATCATGTTCTTTGGCAAAAAATGAAACCAACTGTTGATAGGAGCCGCTGAAGTACCGGGACACAAAGCCCTCTAGAAAGTTTTTGCTGTACTCCTTCTTTGATATAAGCGGGTAATACTGATGACTTTTTCCGTAAGCGTGATGACTCACAAATCCCTTTTGTTCCAAGATCCTTACAATGGTGGAGACGGTATTGTACGCAGGTTTAGGGTCGGGAAGTTCGGTGATGATCTCCTTCACGAAGCCCTCTTCCAGTCGCCAGAGAACCTGCATAATTTCATCTTCTGCTTTAGTCAGTGCTTTCATAAACTAATATTATAGTTGTAAAACTAATTATTTAGTTTGAATATACAAATAGCCAAACCGATAAATTGTTGTTTCAGAAAACGGAATGGTGTTTTGAGCCCACACTTCGACGATTTCCTACCTTTTATCGATTCTAAACAGCAAATAAACGAGGGTGAACCACGATATTTTAGGTGTCAACCTAGATTGCCAGAAATTTTTTAATACCATGGATCAACCCACCGCCTTAAAGAAAAAAGTCCATTTCAAACCGATTACCAAGCTGGATGGTAGCAGTTTTTACCTGGACCCTGTCAACAAGATTTCCTGTATACGCTGGAAGGGTGTCGTAGAGGAAGACACTGCCAGGCAGCTTCTTACCCTTGCTGCAGACTCTATTGAGTTTGAAGAGTACAATAAATTGCTGTTGGATCGTAGCCAACTGGTAGAATTCAGTACCGGAGCCAGAGTCTGGATTAAACATGATTTGCTAAAGACGAGGGCCCGGAAGATAGTAAGCAAAGTCCATCGGGTAGCTTTTGTCAACGCCACAGACGCTCGTGGTAGCATTTTTTCAAATTTCCTTAGTGCAGGGATTAAGATGGTCTTTCCCAAGCTAACCATGTCGAAGTTTGACAACATCAAGGTAGCTGTTAGGTGGCTGGTCGCCAACTGATCGTTGCACCATTGCGTTACTTATAAAAGAGAAAAACGCATTATATTCGTCGCATACAACCGCGTTATTCCTATGAAAGCTATCATTTCGTTGCTCTTTTGCGCGTCGTTAGCGCATGGAGCTTATTCCCAATTTTCGGGATTTTACCGTAGCTCGCCCAAAATTCCCGGCTTTGATCACTTTAAAATCCATCATCACCATGAGCATGCCGGTAAGTATAACGGCACATTCTCGCTGAAGGCATTTTACGATAGGGGTTTGCTTTGGGAAGAAGAGGCGAAGACAGTCGAAGGGGAGGAAATAGATGCATTGGTAGCCCAATATGGTCAAGGTAAAGACATCCTTTCCGTACATGAGATGAAGATCTACTGGGATGGGGAGGAATGGGAGTTTTTCATGCTTGGCTACCTCGATAAGAAGCATCATGGCGCCTTCATTGTCGTGGAGGAAGTATTTACAGATGATACGGAGGAAGAACTTCTGGAAATCAAAACTTACAAGTGGATCAAAACTCATAAGCACCTATAACTTCGACGCATTTTTTCTTTCATTCACGAGTGCTGTGAGTGCCTGCTGTTTCCTAAATTAGGACCCCTAAGCTAAAACTCATGAAGCAGGTCCTTTTACTCTTATTTTGCATTGGGTCGATCAACGTCTTGGCTCAACCTTTTACCAGGCAAGATTCTTTGAGGGGATCGATTACTCCCGAACGTGAGTGGTGGGACCTGACCTATTACCATTTAAAGGTGAGCGTTTTTCCTGAAGAAAAAAGGCTAGCAGGAGTCAACACCATTCGTTATCAGGTCATAAAAGAGCATGATCTGTTGCAAGTGGATTTGCAAGAACCCATGAAGATTACCAAGGTAACACAGGATGGACAGGAACTTGATTTTGAAAGGGAAGGCAATGCTTTTTTTGTCCAATTGCTCGCCAAGCGGCAGGTAGGGGAGTTTGGTGAGGTAGAGGTGCATTTTTCTGGAGTACCTAGGGAGGCCATCAGGGCACCCTGGGATGGCGGAGTTAGTTGGACCAAGGACGATCGGGGAAATCACTTCATCGCCACAAGTTGTCAGGGCCTGGGGGCCAGTGTATGGTGGCCAAATAAAGACCACATGTATGACGAAGTGGACAGCATGTCCATTAGCGTAGAAGTTCCCATGGATTTGGTGGACGTCTCAAATGGTCGCTTGCTGAGGGTGGATACCAATCGCCAGGCTGGTACGAAAACCTATCACTGGCACGTCGCTAATCCAATCAATAATTATGGAGTCAACCTGAATATTGGCGACTACACAAGTTGGAAAGAAGTTTATGAGGGTGAAAAAGGACCTTTGGACGTTACCTATTGGGCGCTGAAACAGGACCTATCGAAGGCAAAAAAACAATATAAAGACGTGGGTCGGATGTTGGAAGCCTTTGAACATTGGTTTGGACCTTATCCTTTCTATGAAGACGGTTACCAGCTGGTGCAGGCACCCTATTTGGGTATGGAACACCAGAGCTCAATTACTTATGGTAATGGATTTCAAAACGGATACAGAGGACGCGATCTGAGTACTACGGGCTGGGGTATGAAATTTGACTTTATTATCATACACGAATCAGGTCATGAGTGGTTTGCTAACAACTTGACACATACTGATATTGCTGATATGTGGCTCCACGAAAGCTTTACAAATTACTCTGAGAGCCTTTTTCTTGAATACTTCTACGGCAAAGAAGCAGGTCAGGAATATGTCAGAGGAACTCGTGCTAACATAGAGAACGCAAAGCCAATGATTGTCGCTTATGGGGTCAACGATGAGAGTTATCCCATAGATGTCTATTACAAAGGGGGCAACATGCTCAACACACTTCGGACGGTTCTCAATGATGATGAGCACTGGCGAAACCTACTTCGTGGTTTGGGTGAGGAATTTTATCACAAGACCACCAACACAAATGAGGTTGAGCAATATATTGCCAACTTTCTGAAAATGGACTTGACGGCCTTCTTTGATCAGTACCTGAGAGATTCCCGGATTCCGACTTTCGAGTACTACTTCTTAGATGGGAAGATGTACTACCGTTGGATCAATGTGATCCCTACTTTTTACATGCCCCTTGTGCTCCAGGTTGGTGACGAAAATTTCCGAATCACTCCCTCGGCAGAATGGGCGGAATACAGTATAAAGCCTGGAGAAGTGTCCATTGATCCCAATTACTATATTGCCGTCTTGAAGAGCCGGGGATAGCGGGGTGCCCTAGAATAGTTAATTATCACCTTTAACGTCTCGTACAGGCGAATTTTTATTTCCGCGCAACCATATGGCTTGTCCTTTTCGTAGAGGGGCAAACTAAGATGGTATGAGGAAAGAAAGGAATTTCGTTTTTGTAGGTGTTTTGTTATTTGGTTTGACAGTGCTGACTTCCTGCGGTGGGGAGGAGGAACCTGCGATGGACACGTCTGATGTGACCACTGCAGGGGATGTAACCGCTACGGGGGCCTCGGTTGAAGAAGTTTTTGGTGACCGGCTGCGTTTGGACGACCCCTTTAACTATGCAAACCAGGGCACCCCCAGCTATATCAGGGAAGACAATACTGGTGCCAACGAAATAGAGGACGAAATTGCCACCCTTGGCCGGGTCCTTTTTTATGACAAAAATCTGTCCGTTGACAATACAATCTCTTGTGCATCTTGTCATCAACAAGCATTAGGCTTCGGCGATGATGCACAATTAAGCGAAGGAGTAGCTGGCGTGACTGGACGGCATTCCATGCGCTTGATCAATGCCCGTTTTGCTGATGAGGAGCGATTTTTCTGGGACGAACGTGCCAGCACGCTGGAAGAGCAAACAACGATGCCCATACAGGACCACATTGAGATGGGCTTTAGCGGCACCGAGGGTGATCCGGATATCAATGATCTGATCAATAAACTGCAGGGCATCAATTATATGAACGAACTATTCACATATGCATTTGGTGACGCGACGGTGACGGAAGAACGGATGCAATTTGCCATTGCACAATTTGTGAGAAGCATTCAGTCCTTTGATAGCAGATACGATGAAGGCCGTGAATTAGTGAATGATGACGATGATGATTTTCCCAATTTCACAGCGATTGAAAACATGGGTAAAGCCCTCTACATGGGCCGCGCGGGCTGTGATAGATGTCACCAGGCACCTGAGTTTGATATTACAGGAAACTCCGACAACAACGGCGTGATTACGGTTGCGGGAGATCCCAATGCAGTGGATACGGACGTTACCCGCGCACCGACTTTACGAGATATTTTTAACAGTGAAGGAGCGTTGAACGGTCCCATGATGCACGATGGTAGCTTCAGGACTTTTGTTGAAGTATTGGCGCACTACAACGACGTAGAGATTGATCCTGACAACAATAACCTCGACCGAAGATTACGCGGAGGAAGAGGAGGAAACGGAGGCCCCAGAAATGGAGGGGATGGCCAAAACCTGAACCTGTCGACGGACGATGTACAGGCCATCATTGCATTTGTGAAAACACTAAGTGGCTCCAATGTTTATACCGACGAGCGTTGGTCAGACCCATTTACCGAATAATATTTTTAAGTCCCATGATATCACCACTTAACCTCAATCCCTTAATTTCGGCGTTCATTCCTTTGAATCGTCGGAAAACCCAGTGCTCAAAGACATTGATAACGTTATTGCCGGATGCCTTCGAGGAGACCGGTCCTCCCAGGAGCAGTTTTATCGGGGATATTTTTCGTACGCCATGACAGTTGCAGCAGCCTATAGTCAGTCGGATTTCGAGGCTGAGGAAATAGCCAATGACGGCTTTTTAAAGGTTTTTGCCAGACTCAAGGAGTATGACGACAAATATCCTTTCACGCCTTGGTTCAGGCGAATTATCATCAATTCGGCAATTGATTATTTCCGACGTAACAAGAAGCACAATTTTCACATGGACGTGGACGAGGCCGTCGGAGTGGAAAGTGACAACTTATCAGCCCTGGATCTTATTTCATCCGAGGAGCTGATGGCCCTGGTGCGGGAGTTGCCCACAGCCTACCGTACCGTATTTGTACTCTACGTTGTAGAGGGATACAAACATCATGAAATAGCGGAACAGCTAGGGATAAGTGAGGGAACCAGCAAGTCAAACTTTGCCCGGGCCCGTCAGAAGCTGCAGTTGGCAATTAATAAAAGAACAAGCCATGAGTGAGGATTTAAATCCCTGGGAATCGAAAGTAAGGTCGAAGCTGGAAGGTTTTCGGTCTCAGGTGGAGGTTACCGACGAAAAAGTTGGGTCCTTCTTCGAAATGATGGATGAAAAGGAGGTGGAAAAATCAGGGTCTAAATTGAAAGTGTACTGGCGGATAGCAGCCATATTGGTGCTTGGCTTGGTAGCTGTCTTTGTTGTTTTCCAGGCCAATAACGTTCATGTAGACACGGGCAATCTTGCAGGGAAACAGCAAGTGGTACTACCTGATGGCACTTCTGTCATGTTGAGATTTAATACCACCATTGCTTACAATAAGCTTAGTTGGCGTTGGAGCAGGGAACTCTCGCTGGAAGGAGAGGCTTTTTTTGAAGTAATTCCCGGGTCGACATTCACCGTCTCTTCTGACTTGGGTAAAACGACAGTGGTGGGTACTTCTTTTAACATTCAAGCTACAGACGAGAGCTATGAAGTACGCTGTTTTGAAGGAAAGGTGAGGGTTGAGTCGAGTGGAAATGAGGTCTTGCTTGAGGCGGGTAATGGCGTGAAGGTTGAGGGGCGACAGTCTTTGGATCAATTTGATTTCAATACCGCATCGGGCAATTGGCATCAGGCAGAGGTGTTTTTTGAGGATGAAGTACTGTCTAAGGTGATTGAAGCGCTTGCTCGAACTTATAATCGTACGATTGTGCTTCCCGAGGAATTCAGGTCGCTAAAGTATACCGGGTTTTTCCCTACCGATGATCTCAATCTTGCACTGCGGTTGGTTTTGGAACCACTGGATCTTGAGGCTACCTTTGACAGCAACCAAAAGATCATCATATCCAAGGCTTCAAATTGAGTAATGCCCTCCGGACTGTACTGATTGTAATGGTCGTAGCTGGTGCCATGTCCACCCGGGCCGCCAGCGAGCCCAGGATCACTGAGTCTTTCGAGCAAACACCCCTGAAAGAGGTCTTTGCCATTTTAAAGCGCAAATATCAGGTGAGAATTGCTTTTTCTGAGCGCCTCGTGAAGGGTGTGACAGTAACAGGGGAATTCAGAGATTTAGGAGTGGATAGGGTACTGCAGGTATTGCTGGAAGGTACCCGGGTGACACATGAGTTTATTTTTCCCAATGCGATTATCATCAAGAAAAAGCCTGCTGATCAACAGCAGCGTGCCTTGTCGGGGGTGCTTCGCGACAATGAGACAGGCGAACAACTTCCCTTTGCGCTGGTATCGGAGGTCCAATCAGGAAGAAGCACAACCACCAATGAAGATGGTTTCTTCTCGTTGGTGGTCACTGATGACTCTGTTCAGTTAAACGTCTCATACATTGGTTATGCCGATACCACGATCTTTGTGGGTGGTCCTACGACCAGGCGACTGAACATTGAGTTAAGTCCCAGTTACAATCAATTGGGTGAAGTTGTTGTGACCGGTGCCAGTGATAATATATCATCCCCTGATGGGTATGGAGAAATTGATCTGAATCCAAAATTGGTCAGACGCATGCCTCAAACGGCAGAGCGCGATGTGTTCAGGCTTTTGCAATTGCTCCCGGGGGTATCTGGCGCCAATGAATTGTCTTCGGGTTTATCCATTCACGGAGGAACGGCCAATCAAAATTTGATTCTCTTCGACGGTTTTTCAGTTTATCATCAAGATCATTTGTTTGGCTATTTCAGTGCGATCAATCCCTATGCTGTCAAATCGGTAAGAACACTGAAGACAGGTTATCCGGCAAACTATGGAGGCCGGTCGTCAGGGGTCGTTCAATTCACTGGTAATGACGGCAGCGCCTCGCGTTTTTCGGGTCGGTTTGCAGCCAACTTGCTGAGCTTCAATGGCGCTCTTGAGACGCCTCTAGGAGCTAATACTACGGTTTTTCTTTCCGGAAGAAGATCTCATACAGATTTTATCCAAAGTTTTTTGTTTGACCGGATCTTCAATTTATACGCCCGGCAACTTGCGCAGGAAGATGCAGTAGTGGAGGACCAAAAATTTGACCCGGATTTTTATTATGACGACTTCAATTTCAAACTATCAACAAAGCTCAATCCAAGGGACCTGGTCAGTTTGAGTTTTTATCAAAGCGACGATCGACTGGCTTACAACGAGGAAATTACGCTGCGATATCCGGAAGATACCCTCAACGTGAACGATGATAGGGGTGTTATTGATTGGGGTAATCTCGGCGCTTCGTTGCGATTTGCCCGTATTTGGAATAATACGGATGCTTCCGAGGTAATCCTCAATTTTTCGGATTATTCAAGCAATTATGAGGAGTTCTCGGAACAGCGCTGGTATGCCGAAGATGAATTGTTTGAGGAAACGGACTTAACAACCATGCAAAGTAATGGCATCCGGGATTTGGGAATCAAGGTGTCCCAGGAAAGCTCCTTTGGCAACTTTACCCTCAATGCCGGTGCGGAAGCATCCCTATTCAATGTTGCACTGGAAAACGTCCAAAACAACGAATTGCTCACCAGTAAAAACCAAAGGGACTTCTGGATTGGCACGGTTTACCTGCAGTCGTTTACCAGTATTTCTCCCCGCCTCCGCTTAGGTCTTGGTTCAAGGGTCAATTACAGTAATGGCCGCTCAAAAACTTACTGGGAACCACGTTTCTCTTTATCCTACAAACCCAATGAGCGGTGGGTTTTTCGAACTTCCACAGGTATATACAGTCAGTTTATCAACCAGGTCAATACTAGAAATGTACTTCAGGGCAGCCGGGACCTCTGGGTTTTGGCTGATGAAACGGTACCTGTGCAGATAGCAAGTCACTTTTCCATTGGCGGGAATTATAGTCTGCAAGGGTTCTCTTTTGACTTCAACCTCTACCATCGCCGGTTTCAGGGAGTTTTGGATTATGCTTTTCAGCGCGGTAATCTAATTACGGAGTATACCGACTATGAGCAACTTTTCTTTGAGGGAGATGGGCGTGGGACTGGCTTGGAGTTGCTAGTAAAGAAAGAAACACCTCATTTTGTTACATGGCTTGGTTACACGGTCAGTAAAGTGCAAAATAGGTTTTCCCAGCTGAATCAGGGGAGATGGTTCGCAGCGGATCACGATCAGCGCCACGAGATCAATGTCTATCTCTCCAGAAAAGTGAAGAACTTTAACGTCTTTGCTTCGTGGGTCTTTGCAACCGGTCGACCCTGGTCGGAGTTCTTGCAACAGATGGACCCGCAAGGACGAGAGACCGGTGTAATACTTGTAAATTCCAATAACCGTAATTCAGAACGACTCCCGGCCTATGATAGACTAGATGTAGGTGTGTCATCCACTTGGGAACTGGCGGGAGTTACGCTTGAAGCAAGTGCGCACATTTTCAACCTCTATGACAAGGACAATGTACACTCTATTCAACTTGTCCCACTACCTGCTCCTATGAATCGGGGGCCTGCGTCACCACCGCCTCCGCCACCACCCCCACCCCCAGGAGGGGGTCCGGGAGGGCCCGATGGGATGCCCCCACCACCACCTCCGAGAGACATGCGATCTCGGGGGCCAGGAGAGCTAGCTTTTACAAACGTCGAAAACGGCTTGATGGGGTTTACACCAAGTTTGTCGCTGGAAATTCGATTTTAAGAAAAAGGCCGCCCCCTTCTGGGACGGCCGACCTAAATCAAAACAACACCGCCAGGTGTATTCTCAAAAATTTTATGTGACCAGTAGCCTTTGTGCGTTGAGGCGACTTTTTACTTTCCTGGCCAGCGATAGCTCGTTGCTTTCAAAAGCGTAAAGCACCTCTAGCCCAGAATGTACTTGGATGAATGCTGGTTTTACGATCTTATATTTTTTTTCTAGGAAGGAATAAATAAGGTAAAGCATATGAACCAGGTTGAACTGATGCCAGTACGTGGTACGGGAGGCAATTGGTTGCGTGCTTACCTGAGATTTCTTAAAAAATCACGAAAAAGTTATGGGATCACTTTAGGTGTTGTTGCCACGGCCAAAAAAAGCTTCCAGGTTCTTTCTTGACATGGCTTCATCCGGATACTCGGCAGAGAGGGAACTTTGACCTGGCAAATTTTCAACATGTAGGGTCTGCGTCGGAAAGGCGAAACGAACCCCTAAATGATCTCCAAGTTTTATTATTTCCAATAGGATCTCATGTCGGGCTTTTAATTCATCTGGCCATGAGGGGACCTCAAAAAAGATATAAAACATGATGTTCAAGGAGGAAGCCGCCATGTCGTTAAGGTAGATATTATAGGAATCCTTTCGTGTGTTCGGATGGCTATCGACCACCTTTCGCAAGCCCTCAATAAAAATGTTGATTAATTCAGGAGGTGTGTCATATTGTACACTTATCTGTGTGTAGAACCTGCGGTATTTTCTTAGTCCGTGATTGTCTATGACACTATCGGCCAACTTGCCGTTGGGTACATACATTACCGAATTTCTGAATGTGCGCACGCGTGATGACCGAAATCCCACTTCTTCTACGTTCCCGTCTATTTCGCCAGTGGTGATCCAATCTCCAATCTGGAAGGGTTTATCGATGAAGATCATCAATGACCCGAAAAAGTTCTTTATCGTGTCTTGTGCTGCCAGTGCGAAAGCCAAACCTCCAATTGAAAGACCCGTAAGGAGGGGGATAATGTTGATATTCAGATTATCCAAAATGAACAACGTGCCAATCAGTACCACAAAGGTCTTCAGCGTTTTTCGTAGCAGTGGTACCAACTGATCGTCCAGGGTGCTCTGTGTCTTATTAGCAAGGCGAATCAAGTATATCGCCAGAATATTAACCAGGCGATAAAAGGTGATCGTTCCAAAAAATGGAAGGAGTGCGCGTACAGCCAAAACCACGTATCGGGTCACCTGAGGAGGAAGCTGTAAGACCGGAATAAATATGCTCAGCAAAAAGGCTATGACGAACAAACTCATTGGCTGGGCAACAGGCTGAAGTAGGCGCGTTGCAAATGATCCGTAACCAACTCGCTCGAGTCCCCGCAAAATCAATTTGCCAAACAGCAGGGTAAAAATCCTGTGAATAATGGCACTGATCAAAGCCAGAATAAGGATGCCGAGGAATTGCGAAGTGTAAATGCCGAACACTTTTCGCCCCGATGGCTTGGGCAGCAATCGGATTAGGCGATCGCTTCCAAAACGAAAGACTTCCGGATACCGGAGGTCTATCGCCTCAATGGCCGCCTTGGTATAAACCCATGATCCGTTTTCTCTCTCAACGACAATCTCAGGGAATCTGAGAGTGAGTTGATACCAATGCTTCTGAACAAGGCTATCGTAATACAAGGACCCTCTTGGTATCTGCGCAACTTCAATGTACTCTCCTTCCGCATCCAGGATTTGTTTTAGTTTAATGGCAGCTGCCAGCGCCTTTTCCTGAGATTCGGTATTGCGGACAAATGGTAATGCAGCCAGTGAATCGTTATAGGTCTCTTGTTGCAAATAATAGAGATGAGTCCTGATCGATTGATAGGGGCTTGACAGATACCGACTCTGGGAGAATCCCGCCAGAGATAGAACAAAAAAGAGCGAAAGGATAGTCCAACGCATGGCGCAAAAATAACCTTTCGCAAAACCTAATCACACATCATCCTTCATTCTCAAGGCTCTTCCAAAAATCGTCCCGTTGCTTTCTCCTTTTATCTGCTACTTTCTTAGAGAATTTTTCCTTTAATTCTTTGTATTGCGTTTGCTGTGTGGGAGAAAGTTCTGACTCAATTGCGTGGCTCCGTCGCTGATTCAATTCTCTCAATTTTTCCCTCATAGCTGTGCGAACATCTTCAGTCCTGGGTCCGCTGCGAGCTTCTTTCAGCGCTTCATTGATCTCCCGGGCTGTGCGCAAGTTGATCTGATAAATGGCTTCCTTTTGGGTCTTGTTCAGAACGAGGGCTTCTGCCAGCTTTTTTGTGATCAGTTCCGCTCTTTCCTGGGGTGATCGTGATTTCCTGGCCGTCTGCGGCTGAGCTACCGTAGCCAGGAAGGCACATGCTATCAGCCATGTTATTATTAACTTTTTCATTCTTTTTTCCTCTTAGATTTCCCCGGTGTAGAAAGGTTTAATCGAAGTTGAGAATTCAGTAGAAAAAGTTCCGGAGGATGGTATTTCGTCCTACAGGTCTTCTAACTCTGCAAGCTCTTCTCGGAATCCGCTTGAAAGTATGGGGAAACGGCACCAGGTACGTGGATCCACATTGAAATCATCCAAATGAAAGCTAGGAGCTATACGCTCACGTTTCCATTGGTTGATGGCCCAAAGTCGGAAAAATTTCGTTACCCACTTTTTTAACTGTTTATCAGGGTATTTTTCCTTTAAAAGAGCGAATACCTCTATTGGCGACTTACGTTCTCGAATTCCCCACTCCTCGATTTCCACCAGGGCCGCATAGGGCATCAGGTCGTCCTCATCGGTTTGGTTGGTGCTCAGGGGGCGCAGTTCGGCTGTAGGTTGCAAACTGTTTACACGAGCCAGTCCTGAGTATCCCAGTGTCTCCTGCGCATACTCAAGCCATTGTAATACCAATGACTTGTCCATGGCGGCAATTGGTGAAATGCTCCCGCTGGTATCTCCGTCCATTGTTGCGTAGCCTACGTCGCCCTCACTTCGATTTGAAGTCGAAAGTAGCAAATAGCGATCGAGGTTGGCGAGCATCCAAATGATTGGTGACCTGGCCCTGGCCTGAATGTTTTGTAAAGTGATGTCGTCCCGTTCCCACGTTAACTCCCGCCCAATAGCCTTTTCAATTTTCTTTCGATAGCTCCCTACCTCTTCATCAATCTTCCAGTGGTGAAATGTAGCACCGATGGATTCTGCCAGTACTTTGGCCGATTGAAAAGTGTCTTTTGATGAATTTTCTGTTGCTTGGTATGCAGTTTTTAGGATTTGTTCGATAACGGCCGCTGGTTCCGAGGGCGTCTTGAAACCCAATTTCTGCTGAAATAAGTCGTGACCCAATTCGGTTAGCGCCGAATGTACCATGTGGGCCACCAACGTGGCGATTGAACTGCTGTCCGCCCCACCCGAGAGGGATAATACAAATCCTTTGCTTCGACTCTTCCTTAGATAATCAAATAGCGCCAAAGGGAGTACCCTGGAGACTTCTTCTAACTTACTTCGCCAGTCTTCGTGGATTTTGCTTTCATGCGCGTGGTTTTCTGGGTCAAGCGTGAGTGAAAGCACGTTCAAATCTTGAAAAGAAAGCCTTTTGTTACGAGCGATCAGTTCACCTTTCTCCGCGATAAGAATATCCCCGTCGTAGATCATCCTCCCTGCTTCGTTGCCGAGCAGATTGGTGTAGATGTAAATGCAATCAAACCTTTCGGAACCCGCTCGTACCAATTCCTCCCGGAAAGCTCCCTTACGAAAAGCAAAATGACTGGCACTGGGGTTCAGGATAATATCCGCTTTGTGCTTTTGATGACAAGCCGGTCGATCCTCCTTCCAAGCGTCTTCACAAATTTCGAACCCGACATGTCTGCCCATATAATCAATTTCCAGTGCCCCAAAAGGTACCTGCTTGCCTTGATGGTCTACCGTCGTTACCTCACCGAAAGGCCAGCTCGCAAACCATCTTGGTTCATAGTGGACGCCATCGTTGGCCAGGTGATGCTTCGCATAAAAACCCAGTATTTTCCGGTCATTTAAGACAGCTACTACATTGTAAAGTACATTCTCCAATCGATAGGGTAACCCAACGGTAACAAGTATCCCTTCTGTTTCAGGTAGAATTTCTGCAAGCTTGGACAGGGCTTTGGCTGGGAGCCATTCACTCAGAAACATATCCTCACAGCCATAGCCTGTAAGGCAGAGCTCTGGCAGGCACAACAACTGGACACTTTGCGACTTTGCTTGCTGAATGGCAGCGACAATATTCTTGATATTGTGGTGCCAGTCCATCGGGATTTGATTGAGACAGGCACCCCCAACTACGATTTCATGGTTCATAATGCGTTGATTGCCTCGAGTTTTTCGATGGTCTTTCTCGCAGCGTCCTGTTCAGCTTTTTTCTTGCTGAAACCGTACCCTTTTTCATAGGCCTCCCCATCGATAAAGATTTGTGCTACGAATTGACCATTCCTTGCTTTCGTGTCTTTATCTATAATCTCAAAACTCAATTCCCGGTTCACTTTCTGAGACCATTCTATGATGAGGCTTTTGTGGTTTGTGGTTGTATTTATGAGTTCCTCAAGGTCAAAGTGAGGGTTGATCATTTTCTGAATGATAAATTGCTTGCAGAAGGCAAAACCCTTATCAAGGTAAATTGCTCCAATTAGCGCTTCCAAGGAATCGCCGTAAATGGACTTGGGTGATAGGGCAGCTTTGGGTTGATGGAATTGGATCAGATTCTTTAACCCTAGCTTTCGCGAAAGGTTATTCATCGTCTCCCTGTTCACAATTTTGGACCTTATTTCTGTGAGGAACCCTTCTTCCCGGAAGGGAAATCTGGTAAATAGAAATTCTGCTACCACCATTCCCAAGATCGCGTCTCCGAGGTATTCCAGACGTTCATTCGATTCCTTGAGTCCCCGGTCGTTGACCGCCGCTATGCTACTATGCTGCATGGCCAGTTTATAAAGGGATAGGTTGAAAGGTCTTTCGCCAGTGATGACCTTTATAGCCTTGAAAAGCTGCTTATCTGCTTCCTTCGTCGGGAATTTGAGTGAATAGATAAGTCTTTTCAGAAAGGGCACCTAGAGATTATTCTTGGTATTTGCCGAATACCACAGATGTGTTGTGTCCCCCAAAGCCAAAGGTATTGCTCATGGCCACTTCGATTTCTCGTTCCTGAGCTGTATTGAATGTCAGGTTGAGTCGATCGTCAATAGTCGGATCGTCCGTAAAATGGTTAATCGTAGGTGGAATGATACCTTTTTGTAGGGCCATAATACAGGCTATGCTTTCTATGGCGCCTGCGGCACCTAATAGGTGACCGGTCATAGACTTTGTGGAGCTGATGTTGAGGCTGAGTGCATGATCTCCAAAGACCGTCTGAATCGCCTTGATCTCGCCAGAATCACCGAGCGGTGTGGAGGTTCCGTGCGTATTGACATATTGTACGGCCTCCGGACTAATATTTGCGTCTCGCAATGCTTCCTTCATCACCGCGACAATACCGATACCTTCCGGGTGCGGTGCAGTGATGTGATAGGCGTCGGCTGACATGCCACCACCAAGTACCTCGGCATAAATCTTGGCACCCCGGGCTTTAGCGTGTTCCAGTTCCTCCAAGATCAAAGCGCCGGAGCCTTCGCCTAATACAAACCCGTCTCTTTCCGCATCATAAGGCCTGGACGCAGTTTCTGGCGAGTCGTTGCGCTCTGAAAGAGCTTTCATGGCGTTAAAGCCCCCCACGCCGGAGGGAACTACTGCAGCCTCTGAACCTCCGGAGAGGATCATATTTGCTTTGCCCAGTCTTATGTAAGTAAGTGCATCGTTTAGTGCATGATTGGAGGACGCACAGGCCGAGACTGTGGCAAAATTAGGACCCCTGAATCCATACTTTATCGATAGCATGCCAGGGGTGATATCCGCTATCATTTTTGGAATGAAAAAGGGATTGAACCTAGGCGTTCCATCCCCTTGGGCATAAGATGTTACTTCATTATGGAAAGTTTCCAGTCCTCCGATACCGGAGCCCCAGATCACACCTATCCTAGACTTGTCGACCTTCTCCAGGTCAAATCCAGCGTCTTGAATGGCTTCCTCACTGGAGACCATGGCAAACTGAGTGCCACGATCCATTTTTCGTGCTTCTTTTCGATCTATATGGTTGGTTGGATCAAACCCCTTGACCTCACAGGCAAATTTTGTACGAAATTTGTCAGCGTCGAATCGCGTAATGGTTCCGGCTCCACTGACGCCTTTGGCCAGGCCGGCCATGTACTCATCTTTTGTGTTACCGATCGGGGTAATAGCCCCGATCCCAGTCACTACAACTCGTTTTATTTCCATTCAGTCTTTCCTAATGAAGATACTTCAATGTTTTTTCTCTATTTCTTACTTTACGTTTGACTCAAGATATTTGACAGCATCACCTACAGTGGCAATGTTCTCAGCTTGATCATCAGGTATAGAGATGTTGAACTCCTTTTCAAATTCCATGATAAGTTCCACGGTATCTAGTGAATCAGCACCAAGGTCATTTGTGAAGCTAGCTTCCGCATTTACTTCTGACTCTTCAACACCCAGCTTGTCAATGATAATTGACGTTACCTTTTGCGCAATTTCTGACATTTTAGTAAAGATTTGGTTTAAAATTTTGTGCAAAGAAATAAACATTAGGTCCTAAAATCAAATCAAAGGTTAATTGCTGTTGAAAGGGCATTTCTTAGGTTAATTAGCACCTAATTTTACACCAAATGAACGTCAGATCTAAACTAGAATCCAATTTTGAGTATGATTTTGGTCTTATCGGTATGGTCTGTACAGCCAAAGGCTATACACTTGCCTGGCATTTCAACGAAATCTCTTTCCTGCATTTTACTAGACAAGAGGAGATCTCTATTGACTTTAAAGACAAAAGCAAAATATTAATTTCCAATTTTCTTTTCGAATCTGAGTTCATGCGTGTTTTTTTGCTGCGCAATAAGTTGCAGTCCAGCAATTCTAAGGTCAATAGGTATTTGATTCCCGAACTTCAGCGATTTGATTTCTTTTTAAGGTTTCAAACGGAAATAGACGAACCAACCCTTGATGATGTCCTGGAGGTGGCTAAATCAGTACCCTTGGTGCAGTATGCGATGAAGTTGGATTTACAAAATATTAAAAGCAAAGAAAACCTACTCTTCTAGTATGGAAGTATTTAAAAAGAGATCCAAAATTGTAGCCACCATAGGCCCAGCCAGTAGAAATAAGGAGACGCTGCGTGAGTTGGTAAAGGCGGGAGCCAATGTATTTCGGATGAATTTTTCGCACGGAACTCACGAAGATCATAAAAAGGTGATTGACCTGGTAGCAGAGGTCAATGCCGAATTAGGTACCCATGTGTGCCTACTCCAGGATTTGCAAGGTCCAAAGATCCGTATCTCCAAGGTGGAAAATGATGCCGTGGAAATTGCGGACGGAGATCCGCTGGTAATTACAACGGACGAAATGCTGGGTACCAGCCAACGTGTAAGTACCGTTTACAAGGGAATCACACAGGATGTCAAGGCGGGAGACGCTGTACTTATCGATGATGGCAACATTGAAGTCCGCGTGGAGAAGGTGGAGGGCAATGATGTCCACACAACAGTGGTACACGGAGGTCTATTGAAATCAAGAAAAGGAATCAATTTGCCGGATTCGAAAGTTTCCGCTCCTTCACTGACCGACAAGGACATTGCTGACCTTGAATTTGGGATGCAGTACAATATAGAGTGGGTAGCCTTGTCTTTTGTGAGGACGGCCGAGGATATCGAAGAGCTGAAGTCACGACTGGCAGCCAAAGGCTGCACCAGCAAAGTGGTGGCCAAAATCGAAAAGCCAGAGGCATTGGAAAATATGGATGCCATTATCCAGGCAACTGATGCTATCATGGTAGCCAGGGGGGACCTGGGCGTAGAAATCCCAATGGAAAGGGTGCCATTGGAGCAAAAGCGGTTGGTTAAAAAGTGCAACCGCCTCGGCAAGCCCGTGATCATTGCCACGCAGATGATGGAAAGTATGATCGAAAACCCCCGACCCACGCGGGCAGAAACCAATGATGTGGCCAATGCGGTCATGGACGGAGCAGATGCACTCATGCTTTCAGCAGAATCCGCCTCCGGAAAATTTCCAGTCCAGGCGGTGAGTAGTATGGCGACTACCATCGCAGAGGTGGAAAAATCGATGAATGCGATTTACCACAAATATTACGACAAGGAAAAAGAAGTGAGTATCACCAGGATGAACGACCTCCTTGTGAGGGCCGCCTGCCGCTTAAGCGAATCTGTCAAGGCCAAGGCCCTGGTGGTAATGACTAAATCTGGCTATACCGGCTACAAACTGGCCCGGCATCGGCCAAAGGCCAACATTTATCTCTTTACCAAAGATAAATTCCTGCTAAGGCAGGCAAGTCTGATATGGGGAGTTCAGACTTTCTACTTCGATGAGCAGGAAAGCATCGACGATACATTGGCTTCCATTGAGAAGAAACTGGTCGATGGTGGGTATTTGCAGAAGGAAGATGTGTTCATCAACACGGCATCCATGCCATCGCATTGGCAAGGACACACCAATATGATGAAAGTGAACGTTGTGGAGTAGTAGCTGTGTTGTGAAGTACACAGCTAACAAGCGAATCCAATAACTTTCCAACATGAAGTACAAAATATTGTGGGCTGACGATGAGATTGATCTACTCAAGCCGCACATCCTTTTTCTCAACGACAAAGGCTATGAAGTAGTACCCGTTACCAGTGGCACCGATGCCTTGGAACAAATAGATCATGACTTGTTTGATGCGGTCTTTCTCGATGAGAATATGCCGGGAATGACCGGCTTGGAGACCCTCAATTATATCAAGTCGACGCACCCAAATGTGCCTGTAGTGATGATCACCAAAAGTGAAGAGGAGTACATCATGGAGGAGGCGATCGGTTCGAAAATCGCTGATTATCTAATTAAGCCCTTGAACCCAAACCAGATCCTACTTTCCATAAAGAAGATCCTGGAAAATCAACGCATCATTTCTGAAAGGACTAACCTCAATTACCAGCAGGAATTCAGAAACCTAAGCATGGAACTCAATGAGGTACACGATTTCGAGACGTGGGCAGAACTCTACCGAAAGCTGGTCTATTGGGAAATTGAAATTGACAATACGGAGGATAAAAGCATGTCCGAAGTGTTTTTGATGCAGAAGAATGAGGCCAATGCTAACTTTTCGAAGTTTATCAGAGATGAGTACGAGGACTGGTTAAACGATCCCAACATCGAAAGGCCCCTGATGTCTCACCAGGTACTCAAAAAACTGGTATTCCCACATCTGGAGCAAGATATTCCGACTTTTTTGATCGTCATTGACAATCTAAGGATGGATCAATGGGAGATCATGGAGCCGGAGGTGGCCAAGTTATTTGAAATAGAAGAAAAACAATCTTACTACGCCATTCTTCCGACCACAACCGCATATGCCCGAAATGCACTTTTTGCAGGGATGATGCCGGCCGATATTCAGAAGTACCACCCGGATCTTTGGGTAGGTGAAGACGAAGAAGAAGGTAAAAATGCGCATGAAAAGGCACTCCTTGACCGCAACCTCAAAAAGGAACGGATCAACTACCGATTTTCCTACCACAAGATTGTCCACGCCCAAGAGGGAAAACAGCTGGTAGAAAACGTCCAGAATTTACTTTCGAATTCACTGAACGCCATTGTGTTCAACTTTGTGGATATGCTCTCCCATGCCCGCACGGATATGCAGATGATCCGTCAGTTGGCCCCGGATGAATCCGCTTACAGGGCCTTGACGCTGACTTGGTTTACGCATTCGTCGTTGTTTGATTTATTGAAGAAGCTCTCGGACAAGAAAGTGCGGGTGATGATCACTACCGATCATGGAACCATTCGCGTTAAGCGGCCGGAGAAAATAGTAGGGGATAGGAACACCAATACCAATTTGCGTTATAAGGCCGGAAGAAACCTCGCTTTTGACGAAGAGGCGGTTTATTCATCGAGGAAGCCTGAAGGGCTGATGTTGCCAAAGACGAATGTCAGCACCTCTTTCGCTTTTGCCAGTGAAGACTATTTTTTCGCCTACCCGAATAATTTCAACTATTACGTCAACTTTTATAAAGACACTTTCCAGCATGGCGGGGTAAGCATGGAAGAAATGATCGTGCCTTTTGTGACACTTGTGCCCAAATGATTGAAATAGGTCCTTTCCGTCAGGAAGAGCTGCCAACGGTTGCAGACAAGATTCTTGACTCCTCCGGATCCAGGGTATTTGCCTTTTACGGAGAGATGGGACATGGTAAAACAACGCTTATTAAGGCTTTGTGCGAGCGGCTGGGAGTTGAGGATGCGACCAGTTCTCCTACTTTTTCCATTGTCAACGAGTACGTGGACGCGACTGGTGAGTCTATTTTTCACTTTGATTTTTACCGCATCGAAAGCCTGAAGGAGGCGATTGAAATAGGGACGGAGGAGTATTTGTACTCCGGCGATTACTGCTTCTTGGAGTGGCCGGAAAAAGTGTTGGAGCTTATACCGGAAGATCACCTTCAAATAAATATTATCTTAGTAGATGAAATAACACGCATTGTTCGTCTGAATCAACCTGAATAGTGGAGAAAGTAGGACCTGAAATCGCCCAAATCGTCAGGGAAAGTATCCTATCGCCGCAGGAGTCTCCTGCGCAGATCAAAACAAAGAAAAGCAGGCTGGCGGTCTCCGTACCCAAAGCCACCCGTTTCCAGGAAAATCGTGTTGCCCTCAAGCCAGATTCAGTCAAAGTTCTTGTGAATAGTGGTATAGAGGTAAATATCGAATCAGGTGCTGGCCATTTGGCACATTTCGAGGATCGGGAGTACAGCGAGGCGGGGGCGCAGATCGTTTATGATCGAGACCAGATATTCAAAGGCGAGATCATCCTGAAAGTGGCTCCACCATCTCAGGAAGAAATTCAACTGATCAAGCCTGGAGCTGTTCTGATTTCAGCCTTTCAAACAGGGAAACAGTCCATCGATTATCTGCAGGCATTGACCAAACAGCGGGTGACGGCCATAGGCTACGAGTTTATCGAAGACAAGGTCGGTGGGCTGCCGTTGGTACGGGCCATGAGCGAGATTGCGGGTAGCACAGTAATGTTGGTCGCGGCGGAGCATTTGAGCAGTACCGGTAACGGTAGAGGTGTAATACTCGGAGGAGTGACTGGGGTTCCTCCAACGGAAGTTGTGATTTTAGGGGCAGGTACGGTTGCTGAACACGCGGCAAGAGCGGCTTTGGGTTTAGGAGCAAACATTCAGGTTTACGACAATAATATCTACAAACTCCGGCGGCTAAAACATGCCGTCGGTCGGCAGGTCCATACAGGGACTATAGACCAGTCTATGCTGGAAAAGGCGTTGCCAAATGCGGATGTCTTAATAGGCGCCATCCGGGCTGAAAAAGGGAGGAATATGCAAGTTGTCAGTGAGGAGATGGTTGCCGGAATGAAGCGAGGTGCGGTGATCATCGATGTGAGTATCGACCAAGGTGGGTGCGTAGAAACTTCGGAAGTGACCAATCATGATCATCCTACCTTCAAAAAGCACGAAGTAGTACATTATTGTGTGCCCAATATAGCATCGAGGGTAGCCCAGACCGCATCTATAGCCATTTCCAATATTTTCACCCCCATACTTCAGCAAATATCAGATGAAGGCGGAGTGGAGGAAATGATATTTAACCACAAATGGTTCATGCGTGGTGTCTATATGTACAAAGGAAGCCTCACTAACTTTAATCTGGCCAGGAAGTATAACCTGGGTTACAAAGATCTTAGCTTATTAATGGCAGCTAGGTTCTAAGACGTCACTGCTTCCTGCCTGACGTCTTTGCATAACCATGTTAAGGCTTCCTCCTTGTGTTCAAAAAGTTTGACGTTCTTGATCTTGGTGACGATCATGGTCGTATTTACAATGATCCTTTTTAGTGTGCTGTCGATACCTAGCACAGCGACCTTGACATCATAGCCGGACTTGTAATAGTCTTTGCCATGATATTTGATGCCCTCATTGAAGGCTTTATTCCTTGGTGTCTTGGCAAAGTCGGCAAGAATGCAAACCTGTCTTCCCATGGTTTTACCAAGTTTGGCAGCCTGATCTAACAAGTCCAACATTTCCTTCTCGTCAAGTCTGCTATAATCACACCACATCACACTCACTCCGGCATGGTGAAAAATCTTTAGGCGATCGGTCATTGTTGCATTTAAGCGGAGCAATGAAATTAAAGAGTTATCACCACTTTAGAATAATGGCAGATATTGGTTTCGGAGACTATTAATGGCTGTCCAGGAGTCTTCGGTGGTAATTGATCTGGCCTAGGTGATAACCAAGGTGAGTACACAAATGTGTTAGCATGTATGCTACCGAGGTTGTCTCTGACAGGACCTTTAATGGGTAAGTCTCACTCAGTTGTTGCTCATCGATCGCTGCCAGGGTTGTTGAGATCATTTGTTTGGTCTCGACAATACCCTGAAGTAGCTCGTGCTTGGGGACATCTTTCAATGAGAATTCGGCTTCCCTGTTTCGTTGATAGCCTGTACCTCCAAGTACATGACCGATGAAATGATTGAGATTTCCAATTAGGTGGAGGCAAAGGTTGCCGCCGCTGTTACTGATGTCCTTTTCGATAGTCCAGATAGTTTTCTCGTTCTGGTAAGTTTCAATTTCCCGATAAAGCTGATTTAGGTGTTTTTCGAAAAGACCATCCAGGATGCTTATGAGCATGATATAGAATTTTCTTTCAAAAGTAGGGAATACCGCGATCGCAAGGATATAAAGTACGCAGACAGCTGCAAGGCGATTGCGTCAGGCACCCCGCTACGGGTTCAAAGACACCTTGAACATTATTCGCCAAAATAAGAATTTTATTCTTAAGTATAACTAAGCTATAAATATTTAAATAATTGATAATCAGATTTTTATGAATTAAAACACGTGAGATACAATGTTTTTTGTCAGAGCAGCTCTTTTTTCTAACTTATATAAAGGACGTGAGGCATGGCGCCTTCCTAAAACATTGAACCACTAAATATTTATGCTATGGACACTCCACCTTTAGAGCTAATTTATTCGATTGCGTTTTGTTGCATATTTCTAGAACGCCTGGTCAGTTTAATGCCCATACGGACTTTTGATTTGCATTTGGCCAATTATTCCGAAACTTCTACTTACTACCCGCAGGGAGTCTGGAGAAACATAAGTGCAATATGGCATCAAATTGCTTCCGCCTGGTCACACGTTGTGGGACTGCTCAGTAAACTGCAGGACCAGGCAACCAATATTACTGCCGCTGCGAGAAATAGTCAATCGCTGCAAAAGCAGCGTGAAATGCGCACGGAAATCTCCGCTATGAAGATTGAATTTCAGGACCAACTTGCCGAGGCGACCAGCAAGGAATTGCAGTTGGTGAGATCAGGATTCTTACATGAGATCAACAACGCCTTAAGCCTGGTTTCAGGAGTTGTTTCTCCCTTGAAGGAAGACCTGAGAGATCTGGCTAGCAGACCTTTGGACGCGCATTCAGGCGAACTACTGGCAGAGGCCAATCAATTGGTAGAGGCGTTGGATCAGGGGGCAAACCGGGCGCTCCGTTCCACTTCTAATTTGGCGCAAATCCTGCCCAATCCCAGGCGGAAAAACCCAAGCCAAATGGACCTGGCTGAATTCCTGGCCTACAAACGTTCTTGGTATGCGGTGAGCTTCCCTGAAGTGCGTTTTACGTTCCACTTGGAGCATACCACCACTTTGCCTGGCCTTCGTGGTATTCTGATCATCTTAGACCATCTATTGTCAATGGCGTTTCAGGAAGTGGAAGCAGTAGTCAACCCACATATTTATTTAGGTGTAATGGGAGGTGCCGACGGGCTGACATTTATGATCTCTTACAATGGGGGCACATCGACAATAGCTACTCAAAAATGGTCCACCGAAACGATCTCATCGCTTGCGAACGATTACAGTTGGCAATGGGAGGTGAATGAAAACCCGGATGGAAACAATACCACGCTTCTGAGCTTCGATGTGCGGGGCTAAGAATAAAATTCTTACAATCGAGAAGAGAATGATAGCAAAACAGGCTTTTTTGGGGCTTTTTGATTGGGAATTAGGAAATCATGGATTTATGTAGCCATACATTAAATTGAAGGAAAGACTTAATAGAAAAGGGACTTATTAAAAACAGTATTTTATGAAACGAAAAATAAGAAGAGGGGTGTTAATACTGGTTTTCTCCTGTATTGCGCAGTTTGTGTTCACATCTTGCGAAGAGGAAAATGAAATCTTCGATAATATTGAACATGAAACCGATGAGCACAATGAGAAGAAGCAGAAGCCGGGAGGCTGATTAAAAAGCGTAACATTGTCAGATTGAAGTATTGCACAGATATGAAGATAAATCACAAGTTTTCTCATAAAAATTTGGTCTCATTGATCTTAATTGTGGGGCTTTTTACGGCATGTCAGCACGAGGCCGACGTGGCACCGGTTTCCCTTGAATCTCGATCTTTAGAAATAGCGCTAGGTGAAGCCCTTGGCGTGATGGATGAAGATCCTGACAGGGCGCTGGAGATTTGCGATAAGGTAATTGAAGAAGCCAAGAACGCTGGAGCCGGTTTTTATGTGGGTAAGGCGTATTGGTACAAAGGGTATGTTTATGATGCTTATCTGGAGGACATATCAAATGCCTACTTCAACTACAAGGATGCGCTTGATCACCTGGGAACAACGGATAGCAGTGAGTTGAAGATGAGCATCCTAAATAATCTCGGAATACTTTACAGGCAGTATGCGCACTATGACGCTGCCATCGAGAACTACAATCGGGCGATTATGCTTGAAGGTGACCTAACCGAAAAACAGGCCTCTGACCTGTATTACAATCTGGGTGTTGCCTATAACCTGAAAGGTGATCCCGCTTCCTTCGAAAATGCCGAAGTTGCCCTTACTAAATCTTTAGCTTTGGCTGAACGCATAACCGATCATGGCAACATCGCCAGTATACACAATTACATTGGTCTGATGTATAAGGAGATTGGCAATTATGAGGTGGCCCGAATCGCCTACAACAATACCATTCGAACGTACCAAATGGTAGACAAGTCAAATCCTGTTTTGGAATACGTAGGTAAGGCCTATCATGGCATAGGGGTCACCTATATGGATGAAGGAGCGTATGAAGAAGCCATTGGTGCCTTTGAAAAGGCATTGGTTTTTAAGACTACCAGTAGCTCGATATTCGTCACCAAGTTTGATCTGGGTACGGTTTATCAAAACCTGGGACAAACGAAAAAGGCCATAAAGGTGTGGAAAGAGGCCGTGAAGGAGAAACACAACCAGATCGATAGGGAGCATGTGGAAATTTACGCTAAGCTCACAGATGCACTTGCTTCCGAAGAAAGCTTCGAAGATGCTGTGGGCTACGCCCAGGAGTACAACCAAAAGATCAAAGACCTACTGGGTAGTACGGAGAAATATGCACGGGAAAATGACCAGATACTTTTCGCAGATATCATCAAGCAATATGCTGAGTTTCGTAAGGAGACCCCCTACCATCAAACATGGTGGTTCCTCATAACCGTTTGCCTGCTGATCGGCGGTACCGTTTATGGCTTAAACTACATCTATTACAGAAAGAAAATAAGCACCAAGGTTTCCGAAAACATAACCAGGATCCAAATGGAATTTGACAATCTTAAGCTGGATTAGTCACTAAAGCTTTTTGTCACCCAGTACCTGGGCCAGGTGGTCCTGCATCTCATAAAAGTCTTTTAGCTTTTGGTTATAGGCATGAAAGATCGCCTTTAGGTCGCTGATAAGTCGCTTCCTGTCTACTTCATTGAGATTGTCCTCTTCGACCTTTTTTAACTTGTCCGCAAAGAAGGTTGCAATGCGGTCAATATCCCCCCGGGTGATTTCATAGGTACTTGCAGATTCACTGATCAGTTCTTCGAGCTTGGCCTCTGTATTGTGTTCAATCTTGAATTCCTCGTAGTTGGAGGGTGTGATTTCCCGTGTGAGGAATAAATGTAGGTTCAAGCTGAAGGTGCTGGCAATGTTGCGCAGAACGTCGGGTTTAGGGATTACATTGTTTTCATACTTATTGATATTATGACTGGGCACACCAATTCTGGCACCAAACTCACTCTGACTTTTGATGTTCTCAAGCCGTCGCACAGCCTTAATGTTCTTATTGATCAGGTCCACGCGTCTTAGGTTATGACTAATATTAATACGAATGAGAATAATATTCTTACTTTCTGTTTAGATAAATTGTTTAACTAATTGTTAATCAGCTGTTTATAATTTTTCGATTTTTTAAAAAAATAGTTCTTGCAAGATTTCCCCAACGTATTTTCTTTGAACAACTGACCAATGAGGAGGTCAACCTGAATTTGTATGCTAAGAAGGACCAGCTATGCGCCTCTTCGTAAAAAAGTGCACTTCGCTAACGGTGCACTTTTTTTATTATAAAACTTTTAATGACCACCAAGCTTGGGGGGAGGCTTCTCCTGATAGCTACTTGTTAAAGGAAAGAACGCTTATAATCCCCGAGATGCACATTTAGATCCCAGTTATTTCTTTTGGTTTTAGGAATATAATTGCATTTATTTGATTTGGTTTTAGGAAAATAATATGAAAATAGGAGCTTTCGAGGAGTTAGTATTGCTTGCCGTAGGTGCTTTGGGAGAGGATGCCTATGGGGTAGTAATCAAAGAATTGTTGAAGGAGAAGACTGGAAAAAGTCCAAGTATTGGTGCCTTGCACTCCGCCTTATACCGGCTGGAGGAAAAGGGCTGCCTTCAGTCATCTGAGGGTGGTGCAACCTCCGAGAGGGGAGGGAGAAGAAAGAAGTTTTACTTGCTCACCAATACCGGCAAGAACGCTTTGATTGAGGCCAACAAGCTCAGGTTGGAGTTTTCGAGAAGTATCGACGGCCTAAACCTGAGTATGGATGACTCCTAAGCACACACGGCCGCCAATACTGGCCAATCGTTTGCTACAGTGGTTTTGTTCAGACAAGGTCTTGGAAACACTACAGGGAGACCTGCATGAACTGTACTGGAAGCGATGCCAATCCGGTAGTATAGCTGCGGCGAAATTCTATTTCATCATGGAGGTGCTCGATGTGTGCCGGCCCTTCGCCTGGAAGAAAATGTCAAATAACTCAATTTATATAACAATGTTTCGAAATTATTTTAAGGTCGCCTGGAGGAATCTCCTGAAGTACAAGATGTACTCGTTTATCAAGATTGGTGGTTTTGCCATAGGTATTTCCGCTTTTATATTGATTTCACTCTTTGTCAGGGAAGAACTTAGCTACGACAAATACTACAAGGATGTAGACAGGCTATACCGGGTGGTCAATGTCTTTGACAGCCCTTCGGAAACTGAGAAATGGGTTGCATTTCCCGCGCAGATTGGTGAAGTGCTTCATACTTCTTTTCCGGAAGTTGAAATGGCTGCTAGATTGATCCCCTACAATGGGTGGTTTGATGCGGGTAATAACCAGTTCCGGCGCATTGATCGCGATCAGAGTGTCTATGAGGAGGGATTTGCTTATGCGGATCCAGAGTTGCTGGAAGTCCTGGAGATTCCCATGGTGTACGGTAGTAGGGAAAATGCACTTTCCGAGGTGAATGCCATTGTCTTATCTCGAAAAAAAGCAGAAAAGTACTTCCCCGGGGAGAATCCGGTTGGGAAGACCATATTGCTCAACGATGAAACGGAAGAACCCTTTGTGGTGGGGGGCGTGATGGAAGACTTCCCCACAAATAGCCACCTTCAATTCGAATTTTTCATCACGTTGTACGAGCGAGAATTCTGGCCGGGGGAACAAACCAATTGGTGCTGCTGGAATTACAATGCCTATGTGAAGTTGCTCCCTAATTCAGATCCATTGGCCCTCGAGGAGAAGCTGTTACTAATTCGCGACCAATTTATCGTGAAATACATGGAAGAACGAGGCAATCAGGGAGCAGAAGACACAAAAAAATACCATGCTTTTGACCTGCAGCCCGTTAAAGATATCTACCTGCATTCCACTGACTTGCATAACCCCACTACCGGAGGAAGTATGGCAATTGTTTGGTTGTTTAGCGCAATAGCCATTTTTGTCTTGATACTTGCCTGTATCAATTTTGTCAATTTGTCAACAGCTAAATCCGCAAATAGGGCCAAGGAGGTAGGCATGAGAAAGGTGGTTGGGTCATTTAAGTCACATCTGATCCAGCAGTTTCTCACAGAGTCTTTTCTGGTATGCTTCATTTCCGTGCTGCTCGGTCTGGGGCTGACGATGTTGTTGTTGCCTTTTTTCAATGACATGGCGTTGAAACAGCTGGTGATCCCCTGGTCGGAATGGTGGTTTGTTCCGACCGTGGTAGCATTTGTTCTTGTCATTACGCTGCTGGCTGGATTGTACCCATCTTTTTACCTTTCGGCATTTCGTCCTATTGATGTATTGAAAGGAAGCCTAAGCAGAGGAAGTAAAAATTCCGTCCTGAGAAATATCATGGTCATTTTCCAATTCGCTACTTCTATCGTCTTGATTGTAGGTGCGTTGTTGGTACAGGATCAGCTCCAATATATTATGAATAAGGAGCTCGGTTTTGATAAAGAGCATGTCCTGATGATCCAGGGCGCCAATACATTGGGAGAACAGCGGAGGGCTTTCAAGGAAGAGCTGAAGAATCTGGCTGAGGTAAAAAGTGTTGCGGCTTCCAGCTATTTTCCAGTAGAAGGCACACGGCGAGATCAAAACCAGTTTTGGCTGGATGGGCGTAGTGAACTGGACAAACCAGTGGGTGCGCAACGTTGGCAGGTAGATGTGGATTATATCGAAACCATGGGAATCAAATTGGTGGAGGGTAGAAATTTCACGGAAATGGCTTCGGACAGTTCAGCAATCATCATTAATCAGCGTATGGCTAAACAACTAAACCTGGAGAACCCAATAGGCGCCAAGATCATGAACTGGGAAACCTGGACGGTGATCGGGGTGATGGAAGACTTTCACTTTGAAACGATGAAGTCTGAAATCCGTCCGGTGGGGTTAGTAAGGAGAGAGTTTGGCGACATTGTGGCTGTCAAGTTACAGTCTAACAACATCAGCGGGCTGTTGTCGACCATCGATCAGAAATGGTCAGAGTTTATGCCTAACCAACCCATTCGCTATACCTTTTTGGATGAGTCATTTGCACGGATGTACGACGATATTTCGCGGACGGGTAAAGTGTTCACCTCTTTTGCCGTGTTAGCGATCATTGTGGCATGCCTGGGCCTTTTTGGACTCTCGGCGTTCATGGTAGAACAACGGAGTAAGGAAATCAGTATTAGGAAGGTGCTGGGGGCTTCCTTTCAGGTGATTTTTCAATTGCTGACACTCAACTTCGTTCGCATGATCCTGATCGCCCTGGTGATCGCAGTGCCATTGGCCATTTATTTGATGACTGATTGGCTGGCTGATTTCGAGTATGCAGTGCCTATAGGCTGGAAGGTATTTGCCTGGGCCGGGCTGTTGGTTACGGTCATTGCCATGGTTACTGTAAGCTTCGAATCAATCAAGGCGGCTGTCTTGAATCCTGTGAAGGGCTTAAGGTCAGAGTAATATGATTTTGGGATTCAGGGTAAATAATGCCGCCCTCAATCCCAAATTTTCTACCTGGAACCTGTTAACGCAATTTCGCCAGGCTTTCCTCCAATGCTTTGATTTTCGCCTCGGCATCGGCCTTTTTCTTTCGCTCCATCGCTACTACTTTTTCAGGCGCACCGCTGACAAATTTGTCATTGCTGAGCTTCTTTTCCACCGATTTTAGGAATCCCAGGTTGTAAGAAAGCTCTTTTTCCAATGAAGCTATTTCTGCTTCGGTATCGACCCCCTGGGGCGAATGAAGGTAGAATTCAGTAGGACCTACCACAAAACTGAAACAATTGTCTGGCTTTGAACTGCTGAAGTCAATCTCGCCAATATTGCCCAGTTTCTGTAGGGAAGTCCGGATGGAGTTGAAATTCTGCGACTCTCCGTTGATTGTCAGTGGCAATACTTCTTTTGGTGAGAGTTGTTTCGCATTGCGCAGATTTCTGATCTGTGTTAAGATCTCAAAAAATTTGGATCCCTCAGCCAGCACCTGTTCATCAAAGCTTCCGGGTTCCGGATACGCCTGAGTCATTAGGTACTGCCCTTTCTGATCGCGAATGTTTTGCCAAAGTTCTTCGGATATAAAGGGCATGAATGGGTGTAGCACCCGCAGTAATCGGTCGAAGAAGCCAATGGTAGCGTCATAAGTAGCTTGGTCGATGGCCTCGCCATAAGGTGGTTTTATCCATTCAAGATACCAACTGCAGAAATCATCCCACGTGAGTTTGTACAGGGTCATTAGTGCGTCGCTCACCCTGAATTTGCTGTAATGGTCAGCCAGATCAATTTGCGCCTTATTAAAAGAAGATTCAAACCAACTGATGGCCACTTGGTTGGCTTCCGGCTGTGCCAGTTCATCTACTTTCCAACTTTTGACTAACCTGAAAGCGTTCCAAATCTTATTCGCAAAATTGCGGCCCTGTTCGACAAGTTTGATATCAAACAAAAGGTCATTTCCTGCAGGTGAAGAAAACAGCATGCCGGTACGGACCGCATCCGCACCGTATTGGCCGATCAATTCCAGCGGGTCGGGAGAGTTACCCAGGGACTTTGACATTTTGCGTCTCAACTTGTCGCGCACAATGCCAGTGAGGTATACATTTTTGAATGGTTTTTCACCCGTGTATTCATAACCGGCTATGATCATTCTTGCTACCCAGAAAAACAATATTTCCGGTGCCGTAACCAGCGTATCCGTAGGGTAGAAATAATCCAGATCGGCATTGCTTCCTTTTTTTATTCTGCCGCTTGAGTGATCAAAATGCTCAGGATTTAGACCGTTGAATACCTGAAGAGGAAACAACCAAGAAGACGCCCAGGTATCGAGGACATCTTCGTCCTGCCTGAGATCGGCAACTTGCAGTTCTGAATTACCGGACTTGTCCCTCGCGAGTGTAAGGGCTTCTTCAGCAGTTTCAGCCACAACAAAATCCTCCGAGCCGTCGCCATAGTAATACGCCGGAATCCGGTGGCCCCACCACAGTTGCCTGGAGATACACCAGTCGCGAACATTCTCCATCCAGTGGTTATAGGTGTTTTTAAATTTCGGCGGATACAGTAGTATTTCGTCATCAACGACGGAACTGTGAGCCTTCTTCGAGATTTCCTTCATTTTGATGAACCACTGCAAGGAAAGTTTTGGCTCGATCACCGTATCTGTACGCTCGCTCCGCCCGATCCGCGTTGTGAACTCTTCCTCTCCAGCAAGTATGCCTGCCGCTTCCAGGTCTTTGACAATTTCCTTCCTCACCTTAAAACGGTCCATCCCAATATACTTGGGAATCTCGCACTTTTCATTGAGCGTACCATCCAGATTGATGGTATCGACTATTTCCAGGTTATGACGGATGCCAATCTCATAATCATTGGGATCATGTGCTGGCGTTACTTTCAGGCAGCCAGTTCCAAAATCCAATTCCACGTAATCGTCGCCGATGATGGGTATCTCTCGGTTGATGAATGGAACGAGCGCCTTCTTTCCAATCAGATGTCGAAAACGGTCGTCTTTTGGGTTTACGGCGATGGCCGTATCGCCTAAAATTGTCTCCGGTCGTTGGGTCGCAATGGTTACGTATTCGGAAGAATCAGCTATTTGATATTTTACCGAATACAACTTGGAAACCTCGCCATCATCTTTGTAAATAACTTCCTCATTGGACACGGCTGTTTGCGCCTCGACATCCCAATTGACCATTCGCAGGCCACGATATATGTATCCTTTTTTATAAAGGTCGACAAAGACCCTAATGACAGCTTTGTAGTAGTCGTCATCCAGAGTGAAGGCAGTACGCTTCCAGTCGCAGGATGCCCCCAGCTTTTTCAGTTGCTCCAGAATGATACCACCATATTTCTCTGTCCATTGCCAGGCATGTTGTAAAAATTCCTCACGGGACAGGTCAGACTTTTTGATTCCTTGCTCCCTCAACATCTTAACCACTTTGGCCTCCGTCGCAATCGAGGCATGATCAGTTCCGGGAACCCAGCAAGCTTCTTTTCCCTGCATACGGGCCTTCCGTATCAGTACGTCCTGGATGGTGTTGTTGAGCATATGACCCATGTGTAAAACACCAGTTACATTAGGAGGAGGGATCACGATAGAATACGGCTCTTTTTGATCATTGACTTTGGCGTCAAAAAGGTTCTTTTCTATCCAGGTTTGGTACCACTTGTCCTCAACTTGGGAGGGGTCGTATTTTGTTGACAATTCGGCCATCGAGTGCTTCGAAAATTTTCAGAATTCGCAAAAGTAAGAGAACTTCAAAGTAGATTTTAGTTCAATCAAAGTTTTTGTCCTTCTGCTAAACAGAATAGGTTATTCTTAGGTTTGTCCAATGTGCGCTGAGAGTAATATATTTAACGAAAATATTAAGTGATGCCTATCGGTCAGGAGAATATTCCCAAGTTCATACAGGACAGTGAGATCTTAGATGAAAGCGATCTTCAAAAGCTTGCAACGTACCCGATGCTTCCGCAGGCGGATGAAATAGAAGCATTTTCCAAGGAACCAGAGGTGAGCTCAATCCTTGAGTTTTTCAGCGATAACCCCGATGGTATGCAAGAAGAACTGCACAAATTGGCCAAGAACTACCTGTCAGATAATGATACTGACCGAGCATGGAAAGCACTAATGCAGGTTTAGAATCGTTTCCTCCATTCAATTTTCACATTCCTGATCGATTAGTCTGGTATCCCAGCAGTGAAATTCTTCGTCGTTAAAGGAGATAGGTCGCTTGATCTTTCCACTTTTATCTGTACTATTCCAATACAACTCAAAATCTGGGGGTGTAGGGTTGTTTGGATTGAAAAACTCAGTGGTAAGTTTTCTGTCCCAGGGTTGTGTTACTGAAGCTTCGTAGGTGATCCTGGCAAATGCCGACATCTGTCCATTGTGCAGTGTTATTGTCAGGTTGCTCTGGTCAGGCACCGCAGATTGATTCCATTCGGTAGCATATTTTAAATCCCCCAGGAAGTTGTATTCCTCCCAGGTACCACTTGTTACCTCCAAATTGGACCTGCCATGAACGTAGAGATAAGTAGAATCCGCGTGCCTGTTTAGTATGCGCCAGTCCCACTGATCTGCATCTCTGGAGACTTCATAAGCCAAGGTGTCTGCGTAAGGATGGTCGAATTCTAAATAAGGGTGAGAGGTGATGATCGTTGATGCCACCCACCGGTCTCCTTCCCAGACAAAAGGCAATTCAGGGTCTTCTGTTGCCAAAATTGCCAGTAAGGGCAGGCTGCGGAATCTGTCTTCAACGAAATTGGCGTTGGAGGCCGCGAGAGCCGCAAAATTCCAGTTACGTAGGTTTGCGCGTCCGCTATTCTCATCTTGTCTGGTCTCGCCAAAGTCAAACAAGTTGGGAGCGAAACTAAAAGCCGGTGGCCAGTCGGGGGCGGTAGGAGCTTCATCCTCCCCACCGCACGCCATTACGATACATAGCACGAGCATGCACCATCCTGATTTTAAATAATAAATAACGGCTTTAAATTGAGAAGATATCTCTGTACGTTGATTTGGTTTCATAGGTCACAAGTTGATGAAGGTCTGTGGCTATAACAGATTGAAACACCGAGTCCCTATAATCCCCAATCAGATATTAGTTTTTCTGCCGCGATGATCCCGCTCAAAGTCGTTCCCGGAATGCCCTGTCCCGGGTAAGCAGTATCGCCGCACATATAGGCTCGGTGTTTATCCAACCGTGCTTCAGGCATTTGCCAGGGTTTGATATGCATATACTGAGGGTATCCACCCACAAAACCCCACTTACGCCGGGTCCATTTGTGCCAGGATTTGGGTGTGGACGAATGCTGGTAGATGATCTCACTTTTATCGAGGAAACCCAGTTCTTGAAGCCGAGTGAGTATTTCCTCTTCGACAAGGCGGTTGTTGATTTCATTATTGGCCGGATCCGGTACATGACAACTGATTGAAGCGACACGGTGCCCTGGTTTGTCAGAACGAGATTGATCTTTGCTGTGATTGATGCTTAGGAAAAAACTTTTGCTACCACCGCTTCCCGGTAGGGGCTTGCTCAGGTGGATTTGATGGTGCAGACAATCAAATTGTTGATCTGATCGGAACCCTATGCCCATTTGAAAGGCCCCGTTTAGTTGCTGCGAGCCCAGGAGTTTCTTCTCTGAGAGCTTCTTGTTTCCGAAGAGCGGGAGCGTGTTGTTGTATGGGAGTCCGGACACGACAAAATCACCTTGGAAATCGCCTTTGGTGGTTCGGACAAGATATCCAGACTCCTCTGCGAGTACGGATTCTACACCCGTTCGGAATTCGATTTTGCCGCTGTTTTCCTCGATGTAGTTTATCAATGGCTGTACCAAATTGATCAGGCCTCCATCGATATAATAATTGTCATAATTGGTGTAGCAAAGGGCAGCAGCGCCAAAGAGGAAGTTTACTTCGTCGGCCGTATTCTGAGCTGTGATCATCAACTGTTCATCGACAAAGGCTCGAAAAGGCGCCGAGTCAACACCGTATTTCTTCATTATTTTCTCTGTCGAGATAAGCGCGTACCGACCGTACCGCAAATCCGAACTTTTGAAATTTTTGATGGTCTCCAGAAGGTCCCGACGGTTTCCGGGTGGGAAATGCACATATCTGGTGGACGCTTGCCATACGAACTCACTTACTTCCATACATTTTTCCCAAAAAGCCCGTTGTGCTCCTGGGAACACCCTGCTTGCCTCCGCAATCCATTGTGAGATTTGTTGGAATCTTTTCAGCGTGGTACCATCGCTTAAATGCACTGTCATGGGCAGGTCCAGCTTTCTCATGGGCATGTCGATGTTAAGCTTTCGTAGCAAGTACCCCAGGGGCATTTGCGGTTCTAACCCCACGACTGTCGTGGCACCGGACTCAAATACAAAGCCCTTACGCCAATAAGAAGATGTGCAGCCACCCGGAAGATAATTCTGCTCCAGAATGGTTACCTGAAAGCCTTCGTGCGCCAACAGCGCGGCACATGAAAGACTTCCTAGACCACTGCCCAATACCACTACGGTTTTTGCCGACATTAATAGCTTTTTATTCGTGAATGATGAACAAAGTCAGCGGGAGCTATGTTTGAAAATGGAGTTTTTTGATAAGATTGCGCCTTTTTTGCCTTAAACTGGAGAATGAAAGTAGCTGTTTTCAGGAAAGAACATTTCAATGCCGCCCATCGATTGCATAATCCGGGCTGGAGCGAAGAAAAGAATCGTGAGGTCTTTGGCAAATGCAATAATCCCAACTGGCACGGACACAATTATGAGTTGATAGTGCGTTTGGTTGGCGAGCCGGATCCGCGGACAGGTTATGTGTACGACATGAAAAAGCTCAGTGATCTGATCAAAAAGCATGTGACCGATCGTTTTGATCATAAGAACCTTAATCTGGATGTCCCGGAATTCCGCGAATTAAATCCTAGTGCCGAGAATATCGTTACGGTCATTTACAATATCTTAAGAGAGAAAATTGATCCAGCGCTGGATCTGAGAATAACCCTTTATGAAACAGAAAGAAACTTCGTTGAATATCCTGCCTGAGGAATTGGAGGAAATGGATCTTGATCATGTTGCCGGATCATATGAAACGCCGTTGAGGGAAGATGCATTTGAGATGGATGATGAGTTGAAAATGGAACTCATCGAAAAGCACTTCAAGGAGATCATGCAAATCATGGGATTAGACCTGGAGGATGACAGTCTGAAGGGCACGCCCGGTAGGGTCGCCAAGATGTATGTCAAAGAAGTTTTTAGTGGCCTTAATCCCAAGAATAAACCTGTCGCCAAGCTATTTGAAAACAAGTACAACTACGATCAAATGCTGGTGGAGAAGGATATAACGTTTTATTCTCACTGTGAACATCACTTTGTGCCGATCTATGGGAAAGCACATGTCGCCTACTTTTCCAGTGGCAAGGTGATCGGTTTATCCAAAATCAACAGGATCGTACAGTACTTTAGCAAGCGACCTCAGGTACAGGAGCGACTTACGGTGCAAATAGCTGAAGAGTTGAAGAAAATCCTGCAAACGGAAGACGTGGCCGTCGTAATGGATGCCACCCATATGTGCGTGTCCTCCCGAGGAGTAAGTGATACCAATAGCCAAACCGGTACCGCGCACTTTAGTGGCCGGTTTGCCGATCAAAACATCAAGAACGAGTTTCTTAACTATATCAATTCAAAAACTAACTAAGTTTTTTGGGCCTGCTTTCCTTCACCGAAAGAGGCATTTACTGTGCCAGGGCTGATGTCTTTATAGACCCGCAAAAACCCGTTGATCGGGCGATAGTCACCCATGCGCATTCTGATCACGCCAGATGGGGTATGGGCAGTTACATCGCTCAGGCAGCCAATGAACATATTCTCAAGCTCAGACTTGGTAATGACATCCGACTAGACACTCGAGGTTGGGGAGAATCGTTTTCTGTCAATGGAGTAAAGTTTTCCTTTCACCCTGCCGGTCACATTTGGGGGTCTTCTCAGGTGCGCGTGGAACACAAGGGTGAGGTGTGGTGTGTGTCCGGTGATTACAAAATCGAAGACGATGGGTTCTCACATGCGTTTGAGCCTGTCTCGTGCCATACGTTCGTCACAGAATGCACCTTCGGATTGCCGGTTTTTCGGTGGGAGTCCCAAGAACTGGTCATTCGTCAAATCAACGATTGGTGGTCAGGTAATGCCAAGGCAGGAAAGACGAGTGTGTTGGTCGCCTATGCTTTAGGGAAAGCGCAGCGACTCATTGCCAATGTCAATCACGAGATAGGTGAAATATTTGTGCAGGGCGCCGTAGAGAACGTGAATAAAGCCTTGGCGGCTGATGGCGCCAAATTGCCGAAGACGATCTATGTTGCCCCGGAGATCAAAAAAGAACGATTTAAGGGTGCGCTGGTTATCACCCCTGGCTCGAGCGTGGGTACGTCATGGATGCGAAAGTTTGACCCATCTGAGGTAGCAACTGTTTCTGGCTGGATGGCCATAAGAGGGATCAAACGAAGACGAAACGCCGGTCAAGGATTCGTTATGTCTGATCATGCTGATTGGGATGGCCTCAATGAGGCGGTAGCGCTAACCAAAGCCGAGCGAGTTTATACGATGCATGGTTATACCGATGCCTACGCTAAATGGCTTTCAGGAAATGGGTTGGATGCCCAGAGCGTAGATGATTTGTCTTTACGTTCGGAGGAGGAAGTTTAATCGGTGGAACGGCTTGATTTTCAGCATTGACAATTGCATTTTTAATATTTCGGCATTCCTCTATCTTTGCGTGAAATTTTGACCAGGGGTGGCTTTTTGAATAGAGTTGCAAGGTGGCGTCGGAATGATAAGCGCATCTAATTACCCGAAGGTCATAAATCTATAAAAATCGACCGAATACTTCGTAATACGCAGTTTCAGTTTCAGAGACATATTAATTCAAAGAAAACAATCTAGTACATGAGTAACATCATTTATTTGGTACCGGCCCTTGGAGTGGTTGGTCTACTGGTAATGATCATCAAAGCCCAATGGGTGAACAAACAGGACGCGGGTGATGAAAAAATGCAGAGCCTGGCCAAGTACATTCAGGAAGGAGCCTTGGCTTTTCTTTCTGCGGAGTACAGAATTTTGGCCATTTTCGTGGTAGTAGCGGGTATCCTCCTGGGAGTTATCTCATCCATTGTTGAAACTACCCATTGGTTCATTGTCGTAGCGTTCGTTATTGGAGCGGTTTTCTCTGCGTTGGCCGGAAACATCGGTATGCGCATTGCAACTGCGGCCAATGTTAGAACCACGCAGGCTGCTCGAAGTAGCTTATCCCAAGCTTTGAAAGTGTCCTTCACAGGTGGCACAGTTATGGGGCTGGGCGTTGCTGGTTTGGCAGTATTTGGAC
Source organism: Cyclobacteriaceae bacterium (assembly GCA_965242775.1). GTDB lineage: Bacteria > Bacteroidota > Bacteroidia > Cytophagales > Cyclobacteriaceae > JAWPMT01. The sequence continues at coordinate 308,942 of CBDETI010000034.1, read as the reverse complement.
TGAGCCTGTTGTTCATTTTACTTTTTCAGATGTTTATGAACGGGACCTGGACCAATGTTGATGATATGACAGTGGTACTGGAGGCCCTGGCTGGTTTTTCGTTAGGTGCGGAATCCATCGCGCTATTTGCCAGAGTTGGCGGAGGTATATACACGAAGGCTGCAGATGTCGGAGCTGATTTGGTAGGAAAGGTCGAAGCAGGTATTCCGGAAGATGATCCTCGTAATCCCGCTACCATTGCAGATAATGTAGGAGATAACGTGGGAGACGTAGCCGGAATGGGTGCAGATCTTTTTGGATCATATGTTGCTACTGTGTTGGCATCGATGGTGCTTGGCAACTACGTGATAAGAGATATGGGAGGCTCGATCACTGACGAGTTCAACGGTATTGGACCCATTTTGCTGCCATTGGTAATTGCTGGCCTGGGTATCGTTTTTTCAATCATTGGGACTATGCTGATCAAGGTCAGTGGAGATGATGCGAAAGAGTCGCAGGTACAGGCGGCACTTAATAAAGGAAACTGGGGTTCGATCATACTGACAGCAGTTGCTTGCTGGTTTGTCATCGACCTGCTATTGCCTGCCGAAATGACCATGAACTTTTTTGGTGAAGGCGCAAAAACCATCACCTCTACCAGCGTTTTTTATGCGGTTTTAGTTGGATTGGCAGTCGGAGGACTCATTTCTTACATGACAGAATACTATACTGGCTTGGGCAAGAAACCTGTTGTTGACATTGTTCAGAATTCTGCTACCGGCGCAGCGACCAATATTATCGCAGGTCTTTCGACAGGAATGATCTCCACATTTGGGCCGATCCTGCTCTTTGCTGGAGCGATCTGGGGCGCTTACGCGCTTGCTGGATTTTATGGTGTGGGTATCGCGGCCTCTGCGATGATGGCTACCACAGCTATGCAGTTGGCGATTGATGCCTTCGGACCCATTGCGGATAACGCGGGTGGTATCGCCGAAATGAGCGAGCTACCTGATGATGTAAGAGAGAAGACGGATATTTTGGATTCTGTTGGTAACACCACCGCTGCTATCGGGAAAGGTTTTGCTATTGCATCAGCTGCATTGACGGCATTGGCGTTGTTTGCAGCTTATGTCACCTTTACCGGGATCGATGGTATCAATATTTTCAAGGCAGATGTGCTCGCGGCTTTGTTTATTGGCGGTATGATCCCCGTGGTTTTTTCTGCGCTTGCTATGCGTTCAGTTGGAAAAGCGGCCATGGAGATGGTGAAAGAAGTACGGAGACAATTCAAAGAAATACCTGGTATCATGGAAGGTACCGGTCAGCCTGAATATGGCAAATGTGTTGATATCTCTACGCAAGCCGCTTTGAGAGAAATGATGCTTCCTGGGGCGATCACGATCGTTTCGCCAATTATTATTGGCTTCCTCATGGGCCCTGAGGCGTTGGGTAGTTATATGGCAGGTGTTGCAGTTTCTGGTGTGCTTTGGGCGATCTTCCAAAATAACGCGGGAGGAGCCTGGGACAATGCCAAGAAGTCTTTTGAAGCAGGGGTGATGATCGATGGAGAAATGACATACAAAGGTTCTGAAGCTCATAAAGCGGCTGTTACAGGTGATACCGTCGGTGATCCTTTCAAGGATACGTCAGGTCCGTCCATGAATATTTTGATCAAATTGACCTGCTTGGTAGGTTTGGTGATCGCGCCTATTCTGGGAGAAGTTTACGGCAGTGGTCATGGCGCAACGTCTGAGATGGAGCAGGAGCCAGTGAAAGAGTTGGTCATGGAGATCGAAGATCTGGAAGACTAAGATTTAGGAAATTAGCAATTGAAAGCCCCAAATCGGGGCTTTTTTTATTTGGCGATCCTCATTCTTTCCTCTTCGCAATTTCCGTCATGTGGTGCTTCCAAACACCTTCTGCATCGTCGCTAGTGCGGATAAATGTTTCGCGTTGAAATGACCCAACACTGGATTTTTCTATTTTCAATGTCATCTCATCCCTCACATATTCCATCCGACCTCCGTCGATAGGGAAACTGGCCTTAGTATTCAGAATCTGCTGATTCGCTTGCATGATCAATTCGCCCTGTAGGAGTACCTTGACAGGCCAGGTGGAACTCAGCCACATACTTTCGTACTGGTTGTATATGCCGTTGTAGTTGAAGTAGACTTCATCCAATCCTCGTATTTTGCCAGGCCTTTGCATTTCGTATCTGCAATGAATGAATTTTTTATCCAGGGCATATTGGCAAGTGAGCGTTCCTTGTGTGGATTTCGGGGATTGTCCCCTGGGATCGTTGATTCTTTCGATTTGCCAGGTGCCGACGAGTATTTCCAGGTCACGTGTGGATTTGACAGAATCCGGTGTTTGAGCAGTGCCCGAAGTGCTCAGGCCGGTTAGGGACAGCAGGATGAAGAGGGCGCGACAAGGCAGGTCAAGGCGGGATTGCATATGCCCAAATGAACGTGGCTGTTCGCTAACAAGATCCGTCGGCCGGATAGATCGCAGGTAGGTGATGATGAATGTGCGGTTTCCCAGCTCCTACTCCACTGCCTCTATCACTCTTTTAGTCCATTCATTAAAGTCAAAATCAGCCCCTGAGTAGGTTACCCCCAGTCTGACAATCACCAAATCTTTTGATGGTATGATCTCAACTCGCTGACCATGAAAACCGCGCGCTGAAAATGCATCTCTCGGCACATCAGGCATCTGACCTGAGGCATTGAGCCAGAAGTGCCCGCCATAGACACCCTTGGAGGGACCTACCGGCTCCCCGCAAAAGTCTACCCACGCTTTGGGTAGGAGGGTGTCGCCTGCTACGATACCATCATCTAACATCAACTGGCCAAAGCGGGCCCAGTCTCGCGCGGTAGCCCAGCCATAGGAGGATCCAACAAAGTGCCCCGAGGCATCAGTCTCAATGATCATCGAAGGCATATTAGCCCTTTGAAACAACGCTTCTTGCGGATAGCTCAAATAATCTTCCTGGCTATCGAAATGTGCTCTCATTAAATAAGTGAGCAGATTGGTGGTACCTGAACTATAGTACCATTGGCTTCCGGGTTTTGCCGTGATTGGCCACTGGGTGACAGCCGAACCGAATGTGTCGGATTCGTAGAGCATTACGGTTACACTGGACCGATCGCCATAGTTTTCCTGCCAATCCATACCGCTTGCCATTTGTAACAGATGACGATAAGTGACTTGTCGGTCGTTTTGCCAAAGCTCAGAGGCGACAGGGGCATCGGGATCCAATTTGCCTTCTGACTCCATCAGACCGTACAAGATGGAGGTTACACTTTTAGTCATACTCCAACCGAGCAGACGACTTTGCTTATCAAAACCCTCGGCGTACTTTTCACCTACCAATTTGCCATTTTTCATTACCACAACACCCCGTGTATTCTTTTTAGGGTTGGCCGGGTCCACCTCTTCCATCGCCCATTGCAAGGTCTCCGAAAGTGCCATTCGCTGCTGTTCTTTCAGCATCGATTGGTCTAGTAGCAGGGTATCTAGCCCTTGCCGTGGATCCTTGAAACCGCCTATAACTGATGGAGGTTGATTATTGAATATGGCGCAACCCTTAGCTCCTTGATAATAGGCTACCTTTTGCCTGAATCCCATGAAACTGGCTTGAACGGTTTGTTGTTCGTAATCGACGGTGGTGCTAGCCAGAGAAACAGGGAAAAAGCCGATTTCCCGGGCTTTGGCCACCTCCTCCGGAATTCCTGCCACAAATACGCAAGAGCACAGCGCTTTAGCGGCATGTCCATTCAAGATGGGAAGCCTAGGGTAGAGGTAGAACCGAAAAGCGACCATTGCCAATAAAAGGATAATGCCAGGTATGAAAAGTAGCTTCTTCATATGTGAATTTGGTGACGTGTTTGTGACTTCATTGTAAAGACACAATTCCACAAGCCTTGTTTTCGAATAAAATTATTTTAAAAACAGATAACAAGTACGAGGCTATGGTGGAACCGCTACGGAGCTGGCAACTTTGTCTGGCGTTCTCACATAACCGCTTTTCATTTTAGGTCGCCCAATCCGATCATTTCCTCCAGATCCTCGTCCCAAACTTTCAGGCGCAGACATTGAATGATATCCCTAGGGGAAAGGTAGTTACTGTTGGAGATTGCAGTTCCGGCATTTCGGCCATGGGTGCAATACCATCTTTTGCGTATGATCTCGCGCGAGTAATTTGTCATGTACTTACTTAGAGACTACCGGAAATGCCTCTTACGCGGTGCATCACCTTGGCAGTTAGTACATCGCATTTGGGGCGGTAGTACATGAACAATTCCAATTGGGTTACATTTTCAAGTAGCAGGGACCTCAGCAACTTTTTGGCGCGGTGTAGCTTTACCTTCACATTTTCTTCCGTCATATCCAGTAGGTCGGCTACCCGCCGGGTAGAAAGCCCTTCGATTTCTCTTAAGACATATACCTGCCGGAAATTGTCTGGTAACTCCATGACTGACCGTTCCAAAAGACCCTGTAATTCGTTTCTTGCCATTATTTCCAACGGGTTCTCGATAGGGTTAACCGGTAAACGCGTCTGATCTTCTTGTACCGTCCTTTTCCTTTTGAACATGAGGCAGTTATTGATCATGATGCGCACAAGCCAGGTGGCGAAGGAGGCCTCACTGCGAAAAGACGACAACTTTTGATAGGCCTGGATGTAAGTATTTTGCATCATATCTTCAACATCCATTTCTTCGCGTAGATAGCTCATTCCAACCCTGAAGAGGGTCGTGTTGTATTTTCTGACCAATTCTTCAAATCGATCTGTTTCGCCGCAGATGACGCGATCTATCAGTTCCTGTTCATCCATTGCCTCTTGAGTATGTTGAAAAGTATATGGGCGCCAAAAAAGTTCGATACGATCAGCCCTGCCACCAGTGGGAGCTTTGCCAAAAGCAAGGGCCAATTGAAAAGCCAAGTGGCAGGAGTGTGCGTTAATTGCAGCAAGGCAAGCACTGTATAAGCGCACAAAATAAACCCGTGTAAGCTGCCATGGATCATTCCGAGTTTCAAGTTGGGTTGGTGCTGCGGGTCATCAGAAAGTTGCAGCAGGTCGATGAGGCCCAGGCAAGCTGCCATCCACCCAAAGGCTGCCCCCATGAGGATGGCATAAAACGAAAACGCGCCCAACCTTGGATCATCAAAAAACAGATGGAGCGCATGGCTGAGGAATTCGATTGGGAACAGGGCACTTGGAAAGTGAACCAACATGGCATGAACCGGATGACCTTTGATGGAGATCATGCCCAGACGAAGTAAACCAAGGCCAGGAACCCCGCCACAGCGAGGAGCGCATGTACAGCCATTACACCGATCGGACCAGGAGACTTGCGGATCAAATCTTTGAAAGCCAAATAGAAACCTCCTAGTGCCGCGGCAACAAGTAGGAGTAAACTAACCTGTGGATAAGCGTCTGGATTTTGGATCGCAAAATAAGCGAGTACCAGAAGCCCCCCGGCAGCAAATGCACCATGTGCAAATACGGCTGGTTTTGAAGTGGTTTTGTGGGAGATAAAGGACCGTAAGATCAGAAGTCCTGCAACCGCAGAGACTGCCAATAAGATGATACTAGTGACTAGCATAAGCAATTTTTCCCCATTGGATGCGTCGGGCCGGAAAAGGTTACAGTGGTTTTCACCGAGCAACTACCGAAAATGGCTGGTGCGAAGCCGCCTGTTGATTCGAAGTTTAGGAGTTTTAGCCGCGGATCCTCACCGTGCCGCCAATGACCATGGCACCTGAGATGATCATTAGGTTTTTGATGATATACTGTCCTTCCATGGTCGGGAGAAGGTAATTGCCTTGCTGAAAGGTGATTTCAGGAAGCATAAATAGCGGCATAAAAGTACCTCCCATCTGCAGGAAAAGAAGGCCGATGCCCAGGCGAGTGGTTTTCGAAAATAAAAAGCAGGTACCAATCAATACTTCCCACCATCCGATGATGCTAACCCATTGATCTGCCTGAAAAAGGGGTAGCCATGACACGGTCTTCTCAACCAGGGGGATAGCCGCCGATAAGCCAAAAGGCTTTAAGATGCCAAACCAGATGAATATAATAGCGAATGAAATACGTATGGCCTTGAACCCCCACTGCCGCATAAGCGAAGAAATCCGATCATCTATTGCATTGAGTTTTTTCAACATAATTGTCTCATTCAGATTCGATAAAAAGTCCCGATAGATTCCTGGGGATCTCCCTAAAAATAAAACAGGTGCTGACGATTCGCCAACACCTGTAATCAATCAACCTATTCTCAATTAACCTATCTTAATAAATGTTCTATTGCGGTTTCTAGCACTTCATCGGTGGTCAATACTGTTTTGTCAAGCGTTGCATAAATATCAGGCGGGACACCATTTTCGTAGGACTCATCCATGTCCAATGTCAAGGCCTGTGTGACGGAAAACCGATAGAGCCATCCATTGGGCAGTTGGCCACCATTAGGTAGTCCGAGACCACCTCCGGTAGTGTCGCCGATGAGTGTAATATTTGGTAAAGCTTTGGAAGCCAGTGAAGTAAAGGATCCGGCGCTATAAGTGCCACGATCTATAAGCATTGCTACGGGTCTTTGATATCTGATTCCGTCATAGGGTTTGACCTTGGCTGGTTCTGCCTCTGAAAAGTCATTATGGCCCGGACCATTTTTAATCCTGCTGTAATTGGTAATGGTCTCGGTTTCTACAAATCGACTTAGCAGTTCAAATACATCGGTGACTGCTCCACCACCATTCTCCCGAAGATCAAGGATCAAACCATCGGTATTTTTATACCGTTCCAGTACAAAATCGAAGTTGGTTTCGTCAATGATACCAGTGAAAGCCGGAAACCTCACATAACCAATTCTACCGTTGGCAATAAAATCGTGTTGAAAAGGTCCCGATATGTAGTAGTTACGGGGAAGGTAATTATCCGTGATGATTCGCCAATCAAAATTATCAGGACCCAGATTGTCGACAGCAAAAAATGAAATATTGAAATCCGATATGAGGTTTGTGTGATCGTCGCGTAATTGTCTGAGCATGCTACCAAGTACCTGAAATAGCGAGTCATCCGACATTCCTTCGAAAAGTAGGGCCTCATGTTCTCTTTTTATGGCCTGCCAATCAATCGATTTTAAGTCGAAATAGGCGTATTTCTCGTCACATTCCGACCATAGATAGTCCAGGTTTGCCTGTGGGTTTTCCGATGACTGGTCATTTTCAAAAAGGATTTCCTCGCATGAAACTACAAGTAATGCGAGCAGCATATATGAGTATTTGGTCATGTTTTTCATTAGTTCAAATTGAATAGGAGTGAAAACCTGAGCGTGTGATGGGCCATTTCAAATTTGTCAAGAGAACCGCCGGTTTTGTAAGCATCCCAGAGATAAGAAAACTGCAAGGCATTCTTATTAGGCCGGTGGATGGTATAGCTTAAAGCGGAGCTGGCTCTAAAACTCGAAAACACTTTAAACTGATGATCAACGAATATGTCGTCGCTATTTAACAATCCTTCCTGGTCTGCGTATACAAATCCATTTCGAAAGGAGCTATTGAGGATTCCTATATTCAACCGATAACTGAGCTGTCTTTTTCGAGCTTTTTGGACCGTCGTAATTCCGAGCACTTTCTTGCGCTTGGCTGCAGTGGTCCAGGTGAAGGTGGTTTGACCAGAGGCGAATATCGTTGGGAACAACTCAAACCCGAATGCGTTGTTGCCCAGGTTGAGATTGATTCGAAAGTCGCCGTTTAGGTCTGCCAGGCCTCCAACCTTCGTGTTCCACTGCTCATTGCTAAACCTGGGAACCCGATGAAGCTGTGAATAGTAAATCGAAAAAATCCCCGCATTACTTGCGGTGGAGTTATCGCCAACGGAGGTCTCATAGCCGCCTCCGGCACCTTGAAGGCCTACCTCGATTTCGCTTTTCTCATTTTTCCTGAGCCAGGCCACACCAATCATTGCGATGCCACCTTTGTATACCAGTGGTGAGGTGGCGAAATCCCGGTATTGAGAGGACCCGAGCCCGGTGGCCACGCGTATGTAAGTATCACGCGGTAGGGGCTCTTCTTTTTTTTCAGTATCTGCTACTGTTTGTGCCCGTAGGACAATCGGGAATGTGGCTGCTGCTAACATGCAGACAAATAGTTTTTTCATTCTGACGCTTTAGCCTATCTGGCAAGACATCAGTCCATGACCCCAGTGGATTTTTTATTTTTTTTGATTCACTCGGATTCCATTATTTGCTTTAGCTTCTTGAGATCGTGGCGGTTGGCTTTCCTCATCATCAATTTCATGAAGGGTGTGAGGATACGGGAGAAGCCAGTTGGTTTTCCAGTGTTCCGAAGCGACATAAGGGTTTGTCCTTCGCCGATCTTTGACCAGGTATAAGTGGTTTGCATCGGGAATGGCCCTTCGGCCGTTTGCATGACCAACCGCTCCAATGGCACTAGATCTACAATTTCATAAGTATAGGAAAGTTCTTTTCCCATGAAATGAGCCCTGAAATCGATCTTAGATCCGATCTGAACAGGCCTTGGTGTTCGCCAAACAACAGATTTAATGTTCACATACCATTTCTGGGTATTGTCGGGGTTTGCGGCGAACGTCGCAACTTCCTCCACAGAGCGGTTGATTGTGATTTTCGAAGTGATGTCTACCATTTAGATGATTTTTAAATGATGACGAGCGGGCTATGGCCGATTGGGACATTGGTCTGACTAGCGCCAGCTAATTCAGCATGTAGCTGCCGTGTTTACCAGGGGTTCAGTTCGCCGTGTGGCAGCATAGCTCTTGCCGATTTCGTCATACTTCGTGGCCACTAGCGAATATTTCTTTTTTGCCGAAGGTAGTCAGTGGCTTCTTTAAAGGTTGTTACCCAAATCTCGTCTCTGTGATTATCAAGATACTGTAGCATTTTTTCATGAGCCTCCTTAGAAATGATCATATGCTCAGCACCCACGCCATGGAAGGTTAGAGTGCTAAATGTCTTCTTTTCAATAATTTGTTCAATATAGGCGATGAGGTCATTTGCACCATGACCATTTGGCGCCCATGATGGTACACTAAATAAGTCAATTGCTTCCGTTTGAACCAGTGATAATTGCGCTTCAGAACTTGCACGACCGGCTGTAGCGTATTGATGTAGACCATCCTTGTAGCTTACTCCTCCCGCATACATATGGGAGCAGGGGTAGGCAAATGTCCTCACACTTTGACCGTCAATCGCCTGCAGGAAGCTATTGGCTAATTCGATTTCTGCATAGACTTGCTCGAGGGTGTATTTGTCCAGGTCATGGTAGTCCCTCACCCAATCCATATCGGGCTCGGACTTTTGGCACGGATGATAGACCATGTGATTGCCAAGTTCATGCCCATCCTTGGTCAATGCCTTCCATTTTGCCAGGTCTTCGCGCAAGGAGGGAGCGCTCAATGTAGGAAAAAACGTGCCATTGAAATTATATTTTTCCAGCATCGGAGCGACAGTATTGACATGACTTGGAAGGCCATCATCGTAGGTGAGGCAAAGTGCAGCTTTCGCACCGTTTGGCCAGGTGAAATCTTGAACCTCTTGCCCTTGAGCTATGATCACTGCAAATAAAAGCAGTATGTAAAGGGTCAGTGATTTGCGTTTTTTCATGCTAGTTAATTTGCTATTCTACATGTGAAAGGTCTTCCCCTAGATGCCGGTCTTGATTTAATGTCTCTATAACCTCCATTTCTTTTGGTGAAAGTTCAAAATCGAATATTTGAAAGTTGTGAATATGCGTCCATTCTATATCCAGCCCGAGGAGCCACAAGAAGTGCTTGCTCCACCTGACCATCGTTTTTTGCGAAAAGCACCCCGAGGCCTATGACCGGCATTTTCAGGTTGTTGTTGAGGATAAAGTTCACGTGTTGTACTGCAATCTGTGCTATTGAACGAGTAAGACACCTTACTGATTCGGAAGGGCCCGATTAACTTATCTTTTTCCAATTCTTGTAAAATATCTTATTGACGGAGGACATGGTGAAATTGAGGATAACCGCGATTTTCCGCATGAACCAATGTAAATAGGTAGGTCTTAGTACATCCACGAATAGACAATACCTCAGGTCGTCGGTCTCATTGAACGACTGATGCAGGAGGGTGTCGTCGAATATGAACACCGGGTCTTCACTCCAATAATGCTTCTTGTTACCCACTTCGATCCAGGCGTTTTTTCCTTCCACAACATTGATGTTGTATAGAAATCGTAGAGATGCCCGTAACGGCCCAAAATGTGCTGAAGTCGAGACCTTTTTATTGAAAACGCTGATACCAATGGTGATCACGTATTTGTAATCTTTGTGGAATTCTGCCAGGTTATAGTTGTTTTCGATGTTTTTCAAGTACCATTTGAAAAAGATCATGCCCCTTTTGAAGCCTTCGGCCTGTGTCCTTAAGTTTTGGTCAACGTCTTTGCTGGTTACCACGGTGATCAATTGTTCAATCTCTTTTTGATGGGTCTGGGGAAGATCACTGAGCGCGTATATTCCTTTGTTGAGATAAGGAAGTGTTAATAGATCCATCAGGATGTTGAGCGGGGACAATACCCACAATAAAATGCCCTTACTCAAAAAATACTTTTCTATGACCCTTAGATTGACTGGGCGGTTTCTGCCCACGTCGTACAGGCCACATAGAATATAGAAAGTCATAATTTTCGGCAGAAAATAGATAAGCACGCCCAAGGGTATCGTTTTCAGTACGATTTTGAGGACTCGCTTTGTAACTTTCTTATTCGACATAATGGCTAGTAAAAATTGCTGGTCCCGTCCAAGGGCCCTGGCGCCAAGGCAACTTGGGAAAAAAGTAACGAAATCTCAAAATTCGTAAAGCGTAAGCACTTAACCCTTCCTAGGTCACGTATAGTCAGAGATTTATTCGCGCCTGTTTTCCCTTTGAAAGTTCATTCCTCGGAGATGTTCTTTAAGGGGCCAGAACACCCAAAATCAGAAACCTCTCCGACTGGGAATTATTGCACTACCTCGCTGATCTGGATAACAGGTTGGATATTGGTGTAATTGGGAATGTCACCCACTATCTTTTCTGCATTGGGACCAAAGGCATTTTGATAATCTGAAAGCTTGTCAAAATAGAGGTATCCGATCGCCAAATAGGGCATAGGTTCCTCGGGTGTTCTTCCTCCTACACCCTTGTCAATGGCTAGTGATTTTAGTGCATCCCCCATTAAGCTGGCTACCATAGGCATATGCTTGTTGGCATAGTAGTCCATGTCAAATGTCTTCCCATCCCCATTTGGATAGAGAATTGTCACTTTGATCATTCCCTTTTTAGGCGGATCGGTTGGAACGTCCTGGCCCTTGACAGCAAGCGTTGCGATTATGCCCAGGATCAAAAAAGTAATTTTAGTTTTCACGTTGTTGAGATTTTAATATCTCTTAAAAGTTACCATTTTTCCCAGGGTAATGATGGTAATGTTCCTGATTAAGTGGTTGAATGTGGCCGGGACCATGGCCAATGTGCCTCTTTCTTCCGCGAAATGGACTGTTAGTCAGGGTGTCGATCTGGTCAGAAGTCTGCTAATTCATGTGTTTCAATCACTTGAGTTTTGGACGCGGACTGTTGTGTTTTTGAAATTGACTGCTTCAAAGATGAAATTTACTGGATGACTGTCTTCCTGGCCTAAACGGTGAACTATTTGGTAATGATTAAGTTGTTCGTATTCATGGTACGCAATGGAGCTGCCACTGGGCTTCATTTGAAAGAGATTCCTGGATTGATTCACAAAAAAATCTGTCTCATCGGTGCCAACGCCTAGTAAAGTTGGGCATTTGAACGCCAGGAGTTCTTTCGGTTTGATGCTGAAGTCTTCTACATCTCTTTCGTTCAATTGAAGTGTCTCGTTGAGATAGCTGTTCTGGATTGGGGCTAAATCAAAAATGCCACTGAGACTGCAAATGGCTGGAATCTTTGGTCTCAAGTCTTCCATGGAGAGATAGGCCATTAGGGCCAGGTGTCCACCTGCAGAGTGTCCCGACAAAGCGATTCTGTTAGGATCGCCATTGTATTGTGCTACTTCGTTACTTATCCAGGTCAGCGCCATTTGAACGTCTGACAGCAACGTTCGCATATCAACTGATGGAATAAGTCGATAGTTGATCACGCAGACAGTGAAGTTGTTTTTCAAAAATGGCTCAGCCACAAAGCCGTAATTGGCCTTGTCAAGTGCCCGCCAATAGCCTCCATGTATGAATACCAGAACCGGCGCGTTACGGCCAGCTGCCGGGTAGATATCCATGGTTTGCAGGGGCTCGTTCCCATAGGGCTGATCTAAAAAGCAGCGGTACTGTTTTTTCACACGGATGGATTCGCGCTCATTAATATCCAAGAACTGTTGAAAGTTTGGATGGCGGAGCCTTAAGTTCAATTGGTTTTCAGCGGTTAGCATACCGGGTCCTGATTGATCAAGAATGGAAATCTGGGAATGTACGTGCGTTATTGGGGCCAGGCATGGGGAGTTTTCTTAAATTCTTTGAGTTCTGAACTGGCAAATATTTGCAGTGAATCTTTCGAGAGGCCATTGCTGGGAACACGAGAAATTCTAATATAATAGGGGACCATTTTAAAATCCATAATTTCTGAATTTTCCGGGTCGGTTGCCTGAAATTTGACGAAGTAATTGTGATTATCCGCCTTGGAATCGACAATGTCAGCGTCTACTTTGGTTTTTCCGTCGTAGGATACGCCATTTACTGCATATTTATAGTGGAGATATTTTACTTCATGGAAGGGGTTGCTGAAGGAGAATCCCTTCGAAATTTTGTGAGTTGTTCCAATGGTCCAGCGGTAGTCGGCATTCAGATTTCGAACCTGGGAATATGTCAGAATTGCAATAATTATTGGGGCTAGCGTATAGGTTAAGTTCCAATAGTTGAGGGTGAATTGCTGCTCCTCATATTTCTTCGCCTCTTCCAGAAGACCATCTCGATGCGTTTTTTCCTCTTGGTCAAGCTGAAATTCAGGGCAGGCTTCATTGGTTATTGGCGGTATTGGGTTGAGGCCACAAACTGCGCCGAATTTGGGGTTTAGCGTTTTATTCTTGCAAAAACGACAGTGTTTTAATCTGAATTTATTCGAAATCATGAAGGAAATCTACGGAGTACCGAATCGTGACTATGTGGTCCGATTGACTTCCTAAGGTACTCAAGTACCCAGTAATTTTTGTAGCGGTCGCTACGCCTTATTTCTGATAAATCAACGATAGCGACATCTGGTGCGAAATAGTAGAGCTAAGGTCGAAAGTCTTCCAGGATTGAACTGGAAATCCAATAGATATCCTGAGTGCCACTGTCGGGCCTGTCAAAAAACAGCACCTTTCCGTCTGAGCTAACTCGGGGTGCTACCTCATATTTTTCCGAGTTGACTCGTTTTCCCAAATTAACTGGCTCACTCCACCCGTCGCCGCTTTGAAAGCTAATGTATATGTCGGTACCACCGTAGCCTCCGGGGCGGTCGGAGGCCCACATCAAATAAGACTCATCCGGGGCAATGAACGGATCCCAGTCCTCTTGTGGCGAACTCAGCTCCTTAATGTTTGTAACTTGATTTTCAGAGCGATTATAGCTGTAAAGGTCCCCCTTTCCGGTAGTGCCAATACCTTCAATATTGCCACCGAAATAAAGTATGTTGTCGTTTTTTCGGGAGTGATTAGGGAACCAAAAACCGTTTTCGGTTTCGTAACCCAAATCTATCATTTCGGGTTCAAGCCAGGTGTTCTCTCCATTTTTGATTGTTCGCCAAATCCTTCCGTTCCATACTTCACTTCCGGGAGGTCGCGCCGAAACAAAGAACAGCTCTTTCCCGGAGTAACTTATGAAAGGCTCCCAGTTGCCGAAATCCCCCAGTACTTCCAGCTTCTCCGGCTCGCTCCATACACCTTCGATGTACCGACTCCAGTAGATCGCCTTAGTTTTAAACGTATCACTAAAAACATTGAAGTAAAACTCCTTGCCATCCGGGGAGAAATTGGCATTGCCTTCCCATCGGTTTTCCTGGGAAATGATGCCCGGAGCAAATTTTTGTGCCAGGTCTGTAGGGATTTTCTGTCCAAAGTAATTAATTGACATGTTGGTGTCAGGGTTGTTACAAGCAGACAGGAATCCAAAAATTAGAATTGATACGCTGCTAATCGTCGCGAATGTTTGCTTCATGTCAGTGAAAGAATGGGTGCCAGATTTTCCCTCGAATGTATTGTATTTGCTGGCGCTTTTCTCTTGGCAAATTGCCTGTAGGTGTAAAGAATAGTCGCATTCAATATTAATTTTTACCCTGGAGCCGCATAGTGGAGAACATGTGCTGACGATAACCGGGAGTTTGCAGGTTTCTCACTTAGGAAGGATCGGCTTAAGTTTCAGGTAGCTTTGTTTCTCCTCTTCGCTATTTGTCGGTGGAGAAGCGCGGTAGCCTGTCGGGCTGATTTCGCGGTAAAACGGTATCTCCGCGAAAGTGCGGTTGTACATTTCTTCTGGCCCGCGGACGGTGATGGTATGAAAGCCCTTGGCCAGGCCCGTCACGTCCAGATACGTCAAAATACCCCGCTGATTAGTTTTTTGCTTATAGTGAAATCGCCATTGGAGGCTGTCCACTTTTCGATCGTCAAGCCAAACCTGATGGAACACGGAGGCGCAATGTAATTCAACGAAATGTCGTGCCGTATCCAACCGGACCAAAGAGTCGTACGAGCAGAACTTTTTAATGGAGTCCTCGATACCAATCTTCAATACACTGAAAAGTCTAATGGTATTTTCGGAGACAATGTCGGACTGGATGTGTGCTTGTACCGAGTGAAATTCATCGTTTTGATCATCATAGTAGCCACTGAAGCTGGCTACACTTTTATCCTGACTCCAGATGGACAGCCGCGTCCAGGCTTCTCCTGGGGTTGAATCGCTGTTTGATGTGTTGCCAAGCATAAAAATGCTGATCGTCACAAACAGAAGAAGGAATATGCCAATTTTCCATTTGTTGTAATTGGAGACGATGGTAAAGTAAATGGGCCTATAAAAGCGGGCCAAAGACAAGAAGCTGATCAACCGGTGGATGGGGAAGTAAATTGCGGATACCCACTTGAATCGTTTTAGGAATCCGAGACTTACAAAATCTATGAGGCCGATCAATCCGATGCCCATCACGGTATAAGCATAGATCTGCAGGGCGAGTTCCCGGTTGCCGGTCAGGTTTTGTGGGCCGATGTAAATGATGTATGATACGATGGGGATGATCAGTGTGATAAGGAAAAACAGGTAGCCTCCGATCACCATCATGAACATCAGAAATGAAACCGAAAACAGCGAACTACACAGTTTTTCGAGGTTGAGTATGATCTGTTCGATAGGCGGGATCTGTTCTATTTTCTCCCGAAAACGTGGACTAAGCTTGAGTCTGTCCCTGTTGATCCCATTAGGAAATGTGAAGCTTAACCCAACCATCCCCACCCAGATCCCTCGACTTATCAGATGTAAGATCAGTCCAAGTGTCAGCCAGTACAATGCAATTTTCAATAGCGCAATCAGATTGTCCAGGTCGTTGAAATTGCCATGAATATTGAGTTTGGCAAATGCGAGGAAATTGTCTAATAACCCCGGGGCTTGGAACATTCCATAAAGGACTATTCCGGATAATAATATCTCCGGTTCCCAGCTTTTTTGTTGTAGCTCACTGAGCCAATTTGGTTTTTCTTTAGGTTGATTGTCAGGCATGTGAATTGGATTCCTTCTCCGATCCGATAAAAATAACTGAGAATCGTCAATCCACACTAGCCGGTCATTTTTACGGAAATGCCCAACTACCTCTCCGGGAACTGGCAAAAATCGATTTCATTTCACCAAGACGCGGAGACATCTTCGTAGTAACCAAGTGGCTGTACTATGAAGAATAAATCGAAAACGCTACTATTTGTCCTTTGGATACTGCTCTTGTTGGTTTTCGTTGTATGACCCGGAGGCTAAGTCAACCAAATGACGGCCAGGTAGAGGGGCATACCCAGTGTAATATTCAATGGAAACGTGATCGCCAGCGCCATTGGAATGTACAATCCAGGGTTGGCTTTTGGTGCTACCATTTTCATTGCGGCAGGCACCGCAATATACGAGGCGCTAGCAGCTAAAATCGCAAATAGGAATCTATTGCCTGTAGAACTGGTAATCCATTGGCTGGCAGCTGCGACGACTATACCATTTACGAGAGGCACAACAATGGCAAAAAGCAAAGAAAACCAGCCGTTTTTCAGAAACGATTGGAGCTTCTTTCCACTGGTAATGCCCATATCCAAAAGGAAAACGGCAAGGAATCCCTTGAAAATATCTGTGGTAAAGGGTTTGATCCCCTGGGCCTGCGCGTGATTGGCGAGGTACCCAATGATCAGACTACCCATGATGAGCAGCACACTTCCGTTAGTGGCCGCATGCCGTAATATATTGAGACAGTTAGTTTGTCCGGACTTCTCCTTATCAAACCACGAGATCAGCAGCAACCCGATAATAATTGAGGGTGCTTCCATCAGGGCCATAACCGCTACCATGTGGCCTCCGAAGGCCATTTCCTGCAATTCCAGGAAAGACACGGCAGTTACAAAGGTCACAGCGCTCACCGAACCATACGAAGCGGCGATTGCCCCTGCACTGGAAACTCCGAGTCGTCTTTTGAGTAGGAAAAACGAGTAGAATGGAATGACCAATGCAAGGAACACGCCAAACAAAAGTGACCAGAAAATTTCTGTATCAATTGGGCTGTGTGAAAGCTCCTGACCCCCTTTGAAACCAATAGAGAAGAGTAAATAAAGAGAAATAAACTTTGACGAGGTAGGAGGGATTTCCAAATCGCTCCTGAGCTGCACTGCTAGCAATCCAAGGAAGAAAAACAGTAGCGCAGGATTCGTCAGATTGTCAATTAATAACTGCAGTTCCATTGAAGTTGAGGTAGTAGGTGCTACCTAACTTTCTATCATATTGCAATGCTCACTTCCAACGAACCTTTGATCTGAACGTCGAGACCTTCGGCTTGTGCTTCAGCTATGATTTCTACTAGTTCCTTTTTCTGTTGTAAAAGCTCAGCAATGCTTGATTCCAGGTGCTGGCGGCTGATCGAATGGTCCTTTTCCCAATCAGCTATGTGCTGCCGCTGATTAAACTTTATTTGACCGTCGATGATTGCCTGGATCATGTCCTGGGCTTTCGTAGGAGAGGTTTGTTGCTCTACCCACTTCACTTGTTTAATTGGTGCGTCTACTACCATGATTATTTTACGTTTTTAGCTTTTGTTATTTAATGTATTAGTTTTTGTTTTTTTCACTTCAGGCGCTTGATCGTTGGACTTGATCCATAGCAAGGCGCCAATGGTTATACTCGCGGGAAGGATGGAGGAGAGGTACAGTCCGCCTACGAAGAGACTGCTGAGAAGCCATACTGCCAGTATCGTGTAACCAAGAATTGGGAAGGCTCTCCTTCTTAATTGGTACCAGCTGAGTAAAGGAGGGAGTCGCAACTTCGGCGCTTGTGGCTGGAAGCTTATCGTCTGTCTCGTGGGGTGAATTTCATTAGTCGTATTCATAGCGCTTACAGTTTTTTCCAATTCTCACGGCAAATATGGGCTCATAGTTTATAATATTTTATTTATATTTTATAGCTTTGATATATATATTTATTTATGTTAATAATTACCTGTAACACGTTTTTTAACGTTTCATTACATTTTTTATGTCGAATACTCATTAATTGGTATAGTACTACGTCTATGTATACTTATTAATTTCATATATATTATAAAATGAATTATACACTTCATCAGCTTCAGATTTTTTTAGAAGTAGTGCGGCAGCGTAGTATTACAACGGGCTGCGGAGGAAATGCATATGACTCAACCGGCATTATCCATTCAATTGAAGAATTTTCAATCGCATTTTGATTTGCCATTGACTGATGTGGTAGGCAGGAAGCTACTTATCACTGACTTTGGTCATAGCATTGCCGAGCTAGCAGAAAATGTGCTCACTGAAGCGGATGCGATCAAATACAAGACCAAGGAGTACAGTGGATTGATCGCTGGCAAGCTGAGAATCTCCTCTGCCTCCACGGGAAAGTATGTGATCCCGTCCATGCTTGGAGATTTTATGGCCAAGTACCCGGCATAGATCTACGATTGGATGTGTCCAACAAAACCAGTGTGATGAAACATCTGCAAAACCACGAGGTGGAACTGGCATTGGTTTCTGTGCTTCCTGACCATCTCGAAGTACAGGAAGAGCTGCTCCTTGAGAATAAGCTCTATCTGGTGGGAAATACCAGTGCGTTTGATGAGAACAAACCACTCATTTATCGGGAAGAGGGGTCGGCGACGCGTAAGGCAATGGACGAATATTATGGAATAGCGGGAGAGAGGAAAGGGTTGATGCTAACTTCCAACGAGGCTGTCAAGCAGGCTGTCATCGCGGGATTGGGATACTCAATTTTGCCGCTTATCGGGATTAAAAATGAGTTGTCCAACAAGGAATTGCATATCATCCCGGCACGAGGCTTGCCTATCGTCACCAATTGGCGCCTGATATGGTTAAAAAGTAAGAAACTCTCACCCCATTGCACAGGCCTACCTTGAGTTTTTGAGGACAAAAAAGTACGAGATCATCCAGAAGAGCTTTGAATGGTATTTGAATTTTCCTGCCACCTGATCTTTCAATCCTCCCCAATGCTACAATAGCAAGTCCGATTAATCTTTCATCTCCAGGATCATATCAATTTGGATCGTAGCATTATAAGGAAGCTGCGCGGCGCCAGTTGCCGTACGGCATGTCGCCCCTCCGCTCCAAAAAGGTCGATGAGTAGGTCCGAAGCGCCATCAAGTACTTGAGGTAATTGATCGAACATCCTGGCGGAATTAATGAATCCCTGAAGTTTAACAACCCCTTTGATCTTATCAAGATCGCCCAAGTCATCTTTGACAATGGCTAGAATTAACAATACCGTATCCCTGGCGGCCTCTTTGGCCTGTTTCTCGGTGACAGCTTCACCCACCTGACCTGTGAGCTCGCTTTTCCTGCCGGGACACAAACAACAGATTTCCAACACGCTTTGAACCCAGATAGTTAGCCACTGGTGATTTTGCTGGTTCCAACGTAAAGCCCAGTGACTTTAACTTGGCTTCTACAATCCCCATGGTTCAATTTTGTTTCGCCTTTCAAGCAAAGGAATCAATTTTTCCTCGCTATTTCTTGCTACCAGTTCCATCGGCCATCTTTTCGATTTTGTCTAAATAACTTTTTGGGAACCCTAACTTCCTGGACAATTTGTAGAGTGCCTGACCATAAGATTCATTGGTTCCAGTCAATAATTCTGTTGGCAGGTTATAGCAGATTGCTTCGATCGTGTCACCCTCGTCGGTAACGACTTTAACCTCTTCGGGACGATAATCGGCTACACTAGCCTCAGCATATAGCTTTTGAATAGCTGGTTTGCTAACCGTCATGACAATGCCATAGGACCTCTCTCCAGGGCAGGAAATCAGCGAAGCCCTGTTGCCAATCCTTAGGGCATAATCCGGTAGATAGGCACTGCGGGGGTTGGTTGGGGCCACACCATTCGTAATCAAAATGTTAGGATCCATAAACAAGCCGTAAAAGAAAACTTCCATATCTGAAATTTTAAAGGCGAAATGTTGAATGGGAGAACCCCTTCTTATCAACAATCTAGTGGTTTTGAAAGTAAGTTTCAAATGGGGTGCGCCAGCGGATGGGTAATTGACCTGTCCAATCAGTCCAGTCTAAACACCAACTCCCCCTGATTCCAGGCGTAGGAAGTCGCCGGATTGATTATACAGGTTACAATCGAGTCTGGCCTTAATGAACGTTGCTGTGTCTAGTTCGATCACTTCGTAAATGTCAAAGTTCGAATTGCTTTGATCCACATTTTCAATTCCCAGATCTTCGGTATAGTATTTATATGAATACCACAATGTATTATCTGCCAACTCCAGGTTTACAGTGACACCAAACCCGGAAAAGTCAGTCTGATCTATTAAGAATTGAACGCTGTTGCGTTTTGCCTCGGCCAGGAATAGAGAATCTAAATCGGGGATCCCGTTGCTGATGTCAGCGATGTGATTCAGGTGAACCCCCAGCCCGATTACTGTTTGATTAAGAAAGCGAAAACTGTGAGATTTTGCATAATTGACTATTTTCTGATTCTCATCTTCGTATAGGGGAAAGGCCAGTATACCTCGAAATGGTATATCCCCCGATTGGAAGCTCTCTTGGCTACTCGAAAGTGAGAAGCTAATTGATGGCTTCAAAGAAGGCGATTGGAGTTCCTCGGGATCGTCACCATTACAAGCCTGAACCAAGGGTATTGATAACGAGATCAATACAAAGATCACTCCCTGAAGTTTTTTCATAAGGGTGGGACTTTTTCCAAAACAACCCCTTTTGTATCTGCAAATCATTTATTTTCCTAATTTTTTTGGGGACATATTCGAGGCTGAAATCCTCCATGCCTCCGTCAAAATTCCTTTACTTGTAATGACACCCTCGATTTCATGAGGCAAATGACCTGATTATGTCTACTCCCCATTAACTGCATTTTTAGACATAGCCTTCAATACAGCCAAAGCCTTTTCTTTCTCATTCTTATTGACAAAAATATGATCGTGGTAGTAGCCAGCAACCACGTTGCAGCTTATGTTCTCATCGGCAAGTGCCTTGGAGAACGCAGCGGTTAGTCCGACCGCATCTAAAGAAGAGTGCACAACTAATGTGATCCAGGCTGCTTCGAACGTGTATCTGAGCTGTAATTGGTCTGCCTTTGCCTTTTCAATGATCACGGTAGTGCCTTCGTCTTCTCGAAATTCCAAAATAGCTGAGCCTCTCTCAATTTTTTCCGGATTGCTCACGGTAGCAAACACATATTCGCCCTCGTTAAGTCTGGGTGAGATGTTTCGCAATAACCTGGCTAGGTCTGTCTCTCCTTGCATAGGTGGTGTACTTGTCTTTTAAAAAATATAATGGGTTACTGGTGGTACTATGCCATTTCTTCTGCGGTCAGCCACGATTTGGCGGTGATTATTATTGAAATGAATCTCATGGTATTTTAAAAATATCTTCAAACAATTCCCTCCTCTAAATCCGTTATGCCGTTCCGGCGGCTGGCCTCCTTTAAGGGTTAAAGTTAGTCCTTCGGGTATAGTTAACATTTTACTATTCCCGTGTAGTAAAGCGAGAAAATTATCACTGCTTTTATCGCTATTTTTCTGGCGTTGGGTCACACTTGACTTTGCGGATTAGTCTAATTGGTAGGCACAATGAAAAAATGGCTTTAAACGGGGATATACAAAATATTGTGGATCGAGCACTTCAAGGGGAGAAAAGAGCGCTGGAGAGTCTGGTTGAAGAGAGTAAGGACCTCATTTACAACCTATCGTTAAGGATGTTGCTCTTTCCCGAAGACGCCCAGGACGCCACGCAGGAGATACTAATCAAGATGATAACGCATCTGAGTTCATTTCAGGGAAGAAGTTCATTTCAAACTTGGGTGTTTAGAATAGCGACGAACTATTTGATCACCGAGAAGTCTAAAAAGCAATATCAGGCACGCAGGGTTTCATTCGATGAGTACGCACAACAAATTGATTCGGGGCAGTCGAACTACAGTCGCATACACTAAGAACAAGGGCGAAATCAACTTATTGGAAGAGGAGGTGAAAGTGAGTTGCACTCATGGCTTGCTCCACTGCCTCACGCCCGCCAACCGACTGATATACATACTTGGAGATATACTAGGTTTCAATAGTGTGGAAGCAGCTGAGATCCTGGAAATCAGGCCTGCCAGCTTTAGAAAGCAGCTGTCACGGGCGAGAGGACGAATAAAGAACTTCCTGGCAGCGAAATGTGGAATCGTCGATGCAGGGAATCCCTGCCGATGTACAAAGAAAGTTGATTTTCTCATCGATCAGGAAATGATAGACCCTCAGTTTTTACGATTCGCTAATCACACGGCACGGAGTATCGACCTTGTAAATAAGATTGAAGGTTTGGATCAGACCCTAAGTGTTTTTAGGTCTGTTCCGGTGCTGAAGGCTCCGAAAGAGGTGCTGGGTCAGGTAAGAAAAACCATTAATGCGACTGCTTTTTAATTAATAATTATGAAGGAAAAGGTAAAAGCGTATGTGTCCGTATGGAACCATGGAGACACCTTGGCTTTAAAGAGCCTGTTGACAGAACAATCACAGTATTGGGATGCTATGCAAGAAGGAAGTGCCCTTAGACACCTAACCGATTCAATATCGTCCATACACAAGGGTTTTCCGGACGTTACATTTAAAATACTGTCACTGGATTGCCCGGCTACAAATCGGTACTTTCTGGAATGGCAAATGACCGGGACGAATACTGGCGAATTTCTGGAATCCCCTCCCACAGGCCGGGAGATTCTCATCAGAGGGCTTGATTCGATCACCTTACAATTGGATCGAATTGTTGAAAATCAAAAGTTTTTATGACAGCAATTTGTTTAACCTCCAATTAGGTGCGGAATGAACATTGTGCCTATACCTCAGAAAATGGAGAAGTTTTACGGGACAGGTACGATGCTCCACCCGGATCAGGATGTGGTCATGGAGCTTTTGTGGTTGATACCTACTGGCTACGTGGCCACCATCGATGCGGTGTGTCAAAAATTGGCCTCGGATCACCTGACCAATGTCGCGTGCCCCATGCGCACAGGCAATAGCGACCACTGCCTTGGATACCAATCCGGGCCTACCCTTTTGGCGGGTCATTCGCAGCAATCACCTGCTGATCAATTCTCCCTTTGCCGAATTGTGCCGCCGAGCGACTAATGGATGAAGGTTTTGATGTCCGTCAAAAAAGCCAAGGCGAATTCAAAGTACTTGGTGTTGAAAAAAGATTATTTAGCTTCTGCTAGTATTGGGTGCGTTCGTGGCCTGCACGATTCATTTGTTGATCTCCACCGTTTCAAAAACAAACCTGAACGTGTCCTGCTTTGCTTGTATTACGTCCAGTTCACTGACCAGGTCTCCATATTCGCTTTGGGGTCCATTTCCGATATACTACTTCAATTACCTCAGTGGTGTCCATCATATTTGGAAATGCTATGCTTATGATGCGTCTTGTGGTTGGGTCATAGTAGATTTTTACAGGATTTGCGAGCCTGTCAATTTGCCGAAAATAGTTGTATTTGGTTGTTGGATTCAGATGCAAATTTGATCTGACTGAAAAAGGACTCGGGGCTGGTATGCAGCCTGTGAAAATCGTGGCTCCTGATCATTTCTATGGCGGCATTTGATAGGGTATCTATCACCTGCTGGTTTTCATCTATCACATAACCCCGGTTGGTAGCGTCAATACTTGCCTTGAACGGCGCGTCGCGGTAATCAAAGACTTGTGTGAATTGGAGATTCCCGTCCTTCTTTGATATCACTTCGGTTGTATAATTACCATTGGGACCAATGCAATTGGCAAACGATCTAATGTCTTCCACGTCCAGGTATTTTGGATCAAGCGAAAGCTGCCGGTCGCTTGGGGTACGCTCACCACAAGTGGTCAACCCGAGCGCGCAAATTATGATATGAAATAGGAGAGTGACCCAATTTTTAGAATTCATGCTACAGATCCGTTTACTTCACTTCGACAATTTGGATATTATTTGCGCAGGTGTCGTCGAATCCGGCGAATTTTTTAGGAGATACCGTCCAGACCTTTCGAGGGACAGAAGAGCAGGTACGTCTTTTTCCATAGGAAGACGAGTGCCGCCTACTCAGACCTTAATGAATCCGCCGGGTTTGTTCTCGCAGCGGTGAGTGTTCTATGCCCGGCTGTCAGGATCGAAAGTAAAATCAATACACCTCCTGGTAAAATGAAAGTATCCAACCCCAGGTCAATTCGGAAGGCGTAACTGTTGAGCCAGGTCGTTCCCAGATAGGAAATTAGCGGAACTGCCAAGATTATGGCTACTACCATCAGCCTGAAATACTCCCTGGACAGCAAGACCATTAGTTGGGATGCTGAAGCGCCAAGTACTTTTCTAATACCGATTTCCTTGATCCTGGTAGTAGCAGCGTGAGAGATGAGGGCAAAAAGCCCGACGCAAGCAATGCCAACTGCCAGAAGTGTTAAGATCAAAAACAGCCTCCCAAACTGAAAGTCAGCTTGGTATTGCCGGTTAAATTGATCATCAATAAAAAAATATTCGAACGGGTTCCCCGGGTATAATTCGTCATATACTTGTTGGATCTGAGGAATGGTTTCTTTGAGGCTCTCGGTACTTAGTTTCATTGAAAAATAGCCAGGTGTAGATCCGGTGAACCAAATGATCCAGGGTGAATAATCTTCCTTCAGCGACTGCCAGTGGTAATCACTTACCACTCCGATTATTTGCAGTGGGTCGCCAAAGTACAAACGGTCACCTACCGCTTCTTCCGGGCTGGAAAAGCCAAAAGCGCGGACAGCTCTCTCGTTCAGAATAACGGCCCTTTCTTCTGCCAGATCAGGAGAAAAGGACTTGCCGGCTATAAGTTGTAGATCGTATGTTTTTACAAAGTCCAGTCCCCGCAGATACGATCCGTACAGATTGATTTTCACTTTCTGGCTGACCCCATCGTCTTATCTCGTTTTCCTGAGTATGGTAGACCTCTCCAGGAACTGTCCAGGAACCCGTTACTGAATGGATGGAAGGAATCCGGAGCATTTCAGCGCGGAAAGTGGTGAAAGTCTTGCGACTATAACGATGGAACGCCTGCAACCCTTCATAACTCGTGAGTTGCGGGCCTCCATCCAGTACTTCAATATGCTTTGGCCCCTTAACCACTAGAATTTGATCCATGTCCATGCCCAGCTCCTCATTTTGCATGAAGGCAATTTGTTTGTAGACTAGATAGGTGCCGGAAATCAATACCAGTGACACTAGAAATTGGATAGTAACAAGTATGCTTCTCAGGTTT
Source organism: Cyclobacteriaceae bacterium (assembly GCA_965242775.1). GTDB lineage: Bacteria > Bacteroidota > Bacteroidia > Cytophagales > Cyclobacteriaceae > JAWPMT01. The sequence continues at coordinate 283,977 of CBDETI010000034.1, read as the reverse complement.
AATTTTTTAGAGGGATTGAGGGCTTTTCCCGAGAAGATATTTGCGGGTTTATGACTGGCAATCAAAAATGCCGGATAGGAGCCTGAAAGTATAGAACCAATCGCTACGACCAGGAGAAAGAACAGCCAGAAATACCATTCGGAAAAAAAGGGTGAAGGACAGTTGCTCTCCCAATATTTGGGCTAGCAAACCCAACGAACCGAGTCCAAAAGCAACTGCCAGGGTAGCTGCCAGTAAATTGATCATGAGGGCTTCGGAAAGAAACTGGTAGATCAGCTGATGTCTTTTCGCACCCATCGATTTGCGGATACCCACCTCTTTGGCTCTCCTCATTGATTGGGCAGTCGATAAATTGATGTAATTGAACCAGGCGATCACAAGAATAATGACAGCAACCAGTAGAAAACTCTCAATATTAGACTTGTTCCCCTTATTCGTGACATAGTCGGCGTTGGCATAAATGTGTGGGTCCAGGTGGATTTCTGATACTGCTTGGAGCTGCGTTTGTTCCGTGAGGATGAGTTCGGGGTTCCATGCTGTTTTGTGCGTGGCGAGGATGTTGTCAAGTTTGCTTTCAACAGATTCTACCGCGGTGGACGGCATCAATTTGAAGTAGGTCGCGAACCAGGGCACATGGGGTTCTCTCCCCACGACCCCTAACCAGCCGAACTCCATAAAATTTAAAATTGGAAAAAGGAAGTCGAACTGCAGGTGACTGTCTTCGGGTCGATCAGGAAATACTCCTGTTACCACGTAATCCCCATGTGATGCCCCGCCACCAACAGTTAATATTTGCCCTATGGGATTGCTATCCCCGAAATGTCTTTTTGCCATTTTTTCTGAGATGACTACACTAAACAGATCGTCCAGTGCATGATGTGCATCACCCGCGAGGAGATCTATGTGCATGAAGCTGAGAAAATTTCTGTCAACGTAAAACATTTCGTTTGCCTCCACGCTCAATGGCCTGCGACCGGATCTGGAGATGAAGGCTCCTTCGTCAGGGACGTACAATCTGGTGAATGCCGTGATCTCGGGATGCAACTCTTTGGCGATGGTCCCCAACGAGTGTGCGGTATATAAATCTCGATCGACCAAAGAACCTTCAGCACTTCTTTTCAGCGTTAATCGATAAATGTCAGAATTGCTGGTAAGGTCCCTGTCCTGATTGAATTCTGAGTATACGTACTGGACAATACTTAGGCAGATCCCCATGCCAACCGCCAAACTCAGTATGTTGATGGCCGCATATACTTTATTTCGCGACAGGTTTCTGAAAGCGATCACGAAGTAATGCTTCAGTATGGATCGCCGGTTCATAGGTATGGATTTTTTTTGTAGGAACCCCAGCGCCAGGTGGAGTGTGTCAATCCAGTACATACATCTGGCATACAGCAGCCCTTTATTTGAGAGCCGATCCTGATAGATCTCCAATAGGTCACCTTCAAATTCTTCAAGAAAGTTCTCTCCGATCAATCGCGAGAGAATCCAATTGGCCATTTTCGGTGGATTGTTTCTTCTCCCGGTCATATCGTCGGCTTTAGTTGAGGGATAAGCTGCCACATTTTTTGTCTCACCCGTTGAGCCGCCTGCAACTGCTCAAACCCTTTATTTGTGATTGTAAACAACCTTTTTCGGCGATCGCCTCGCTTTTTGGTATTACCTCCCAGTTTGGATTCCAAAAAGCCTTTGTCCTGTAGTCGATATAAGGTGATGTGAACTGCTCCTAGCAGAATAGATCTTCCAGAATGCTTTTCTACTTCATTCTTGACTGAGATGCCATAGGCCTCTTCCTTCAATATGCAGACCGCCAGCAGTACCAATTCTTCAAACTCTCCAAGTCCTTTGCTTTTCATTACTTATACAATGTATGTTATACAAAATTATAAATAATTAAAAGAAAAACAATAGATAGACCAACAAGAGGGAGTGTTGGTGTCAATAGCGTTGGGAAGAAATGGATATCTCGTCGGCCAAGATGTCCGGATTAGTCCTAGTATTGTAATTCGGACTTGAGTTTTTCCGGAAAATCAGTAAAAACACCGTCCACACCTATTGCCTCAAGGCTCAGCAATTCTTGTTTGGTGTCGACCGTCTTGACATACTCACCTTCATAAAGCCAAGCCCAAACCTCCTTTTTCCTTTCTTTTGCGTGCCTGACTACCCTTTTCGACAAGACTGGAATTTTGCCAAACTTTTGTGGCAGCATCAGGATGTTGGACTTTATGGGGAACAATGAATCCAGACATACGAAGCTACTATAGAGCATTTTCTTTGCTTCATTTGCCGGTACACCGTATTGCCAAGTTGGTCGTTGTTTCCTGAATTTTTGTATCACCGAATCATAGTGACTTACGACAATCGTATTTTTTTCCATGCCATATTTTTCTACTAAGGCTATCACCTCATCAACGGCAATTAGATTGTTGGTGTGTATATCCAACATCAAATTCGCATCAGGAAACTCTTGTAGCACTGTTTCCAATTTTGGGATTGGAATGGGATCATGTCGGTAGGGGTATTCTGGCCCTGACCGAAAATTATAACCGACGTTCAACTTTTGAGTTTCTTCGATTGTGCACGTATCGATTCGGCCGTCCGTACCAGTTATTCTCTTGAGTTCATAGTCATGAAAGAGAACCAAATGGCCATCGGCAGTTCTTTGGATGTCCATTTCTATCCGCCAGGATGGATCAACTTTAAGGCAGTGCCTGATACCTAAAATTGTGTTTTCAGGATTTTCACCCCGTCCGCAGCTGTAACAAATTACTTTCATCTCTAAAGATTAATGTCAGGGGTTTGTGTACGATGAAGGAATTGTAGCATTAATCATTCATGGAATTTAGCTGTCGATGATTTCTGCGATGCCATGTCAGTGGGTTTCGAATCGACATGTCTCTATTCTCCCTGTTCACTTAAAATGTTTGGTACCTATGGCTTGATACAGCTTCTCCACATTGTAAATGTTGCCATTTTTGATGGTGAGCTCCACGCGCCGAATGTCGCTTATGTTTTCCAGGGGATTCCCATCCACCAATATGACATCCGCAAGCTTTCCTGCTTCTATGGACCCCAGTTGAGTGGCATGACCAGTGACCTGGGCGGAAATAATAGTCGCCATCCGCAGCACCTCGCCAGCAGGGATACCCGCTCTTACATAATTCTCGAGTTCCTTATGCAGTCCAAATCCAAGCAAAGCGTCGGTCCCGGGTACTATCGTGATGCCGCTCTCATAAAGTATTTTTATCATTTCCAGCAGCTTAGCGAATGACTCCTTGTATTGTCTTTCCTTCCCCGCGGGAATAGGGAGGCCTCCAGAGTAGAAACCGCGTTTGACTTGTACGGGAAGCCGATGCAGGATCTCTGCGAATTGAGGATCCGGTTCGCCTGCTTTGGTGCCGAGCATTCCCTCAAAGAAAGAGACAGTTGGATCAATGACCGTGTTCTTTTCTCGCAGCAACTCAATAAAGGCCCTAAAATCCTCTCCAGAGAAATCAATGGTGTGCATGCGTTCACCAATCATTGAAAACCTCAGGGGGGTTCGGGTGTCGATCGTGTCGGACATGAAGTTGAGGGCGAGCATATTGATGTGTTGTATTTCATCGTATCCATCTTTTACGGCCTGATCGGCAAGCATAAAGGCAGGTATATGGCCGCTCACCCTCATCCCTAATTCATGAGCCTTGCTGGCGAGAGGCTTTACCCAGCTTGGGTCAATAGAACTATAGAGCTTGATTTGATGATAGCCGCGTTCCTTGTAGAAATCGATAGCATCGAACCCTTCTTCGAGTGTGTTGATTATTTTGCCCACCGGGCCGGCGTAAGGACCCGCCTGGTCAATGAAACCACACATCGTTAGGACCCTTGGACCTATCACCGTGTTGTTATCAAAGTCTCGTCTGACCTCCGGAAAATCAAAAGAATTGGCTAAATCCCTGGCGGAGGTGACCCCTGCGGCGAGGTTGAGGATGCCTCCGGACCGGTCCATGTGTGTGTGCATATCGAATAGCCCAGGCAATAGGGTCTTGTTTGTACCGTCAATCGTTCTGGAAATGTCAGGAATCCCCTCATCATTTGCGGATATGCGCTCTATTCGCTCGCCATTGAGTACTACGTTCCTGTTGGGGAGTATCGTTCCTTGATTGGAATCGAAGACATTGACATTAGCTATCAGGACCCGTCCCGTAGGTTTTTCCGTCAATTGCTCGGCGGTTCTGGCGTAATAGGCTTTTTCTCTGGCTGTTTGTATTTCAAAAAGCTGTGCAGTAACGGATTCGTATCCACTCCTTATAGCTGACAACCACGACGATGGTGCAGCAAAAAACCGGTTGTCGGTATCGAACCAGTAATAGTTTGGTGTGAAGGAAAATCCAACCAGTTCGATGAGATTGAGGCTAAGGGTGTCGTTGATTTGGATGTTTTCGACACCCGTGATCTTTACCTGACCACTTGGGTAAAGGTTAATTGACTTGTCAGGTGAGGCAAGCATTTTTCGGATGAGTAGTTCGGTGTTGCCAAACGTACTATTGACACCCACATAAAAAGCCTCTCCTTCTGGAGGGACACTTCCTTTTTCCGAGGTGCTTTCCCATGTTGCTACTGTGGAGCTTAGTTTGAATGACTCATTGACCGTGTCCTTGAGGTAGTTGTGTCCCCGGATTATTATAGTTTCGGCGATGCCTTGCCCATTGAGCTTTATGGATTCTTCTATATGCGGACCCCTGCCCCTGTCATTAAATTCATAAACGTACTCGTAAGAGCCATCGGCGGATTGGGTGCTTTCAAAATACCCGGCTTTGTTATCAGCAAAGTATAGGCCATATTCCAGTGTGTCATACTTTCCGATTTGCTCCGAATCGCGGCATGATACAACCGCTGAAAGTAATAGTAAGAGTGATAGGGGCTTCATGTTATTGAATTTTGTAGTGTGTGATGTCAGGCACGGGCTTGGTTGGCAACAGTAAATGCCTGATTTACAACCTGTCAATCATCGACATAGTGTTTAAGATAATATGAGCAATAATTAAAGGCCAAAGATTTCTTCCTGTCAAAACGTAAACCACTCCGAACACAAGCCCAATTAAACCGGTCGTAATAGACCTTGGCGAGAGGTCGTAGGTATGCCTAAAACCAAAAATTGCTGCTTGAGTCAGCACAGCAAATAGGGTGGACAAAGGGATTCTTGCGAACAGGGCCTGGAATCTGTTTAAGGAGAATCCCCGATCCTGAAGCTCCTCTAGAAATGACTCAATCCAGACGAAAAATATGATGGAAAAGAAGTAAGTGACATTTCCCTCGATTTCATTAAATCTTCCCTCCGAAGTTGAAGCGGCTTCCGTATTGACCGTGAACAGGTCACGTAAGAATATTTCAAAGAACATAATTGAAGCAATAGTAGCAACGAGTGTAATCGCGGTAATCCCTAACATTTTCAGATAATTATTGGGCTTGGCAAGTCCCAAATCCCGCCAGGATTGTTTGCGATAATAGAGTAGGAACGTGGCTAAACCTACCGTTGAGATAGTTTTGAAAAGCGTGTTCCCCCAAAACCCAAGGCTATCTATATGGATTGTTCTAACAGCGAACATTACAGCGAGAAAGAGCGCCAGGTCGATAGCGGCGTTTATTGGGGTTACTTTATTGGGTTGATTTGTATCAGGTGTAGACAAGGTATGTTGTAGGTTTAAGGATTTTGGAGCAATTGGCCTGGGGTTGTTAAGTGTCCATGAGGTTGGGCGAAAAAATTGAGAGCGTGTTTGACGTAAACAAGGCAAATAATGATTGCTTAACCCTCAATTTGGGCGGTGCCTAATTCCTTCGCGACAAAAGACCCAGACGTTCCCCCATTAATAAGTGCTCGTACGAACTACCATCTGCCGCCAGGGGAGCGTCTAATATGAAGTTAACTTCCTCCTGGAAAATCACGATGAAATCAGACCCGCCAAACGCAAAATAGCCTAGCATGTCTCCTTTGTTCACCTTTGCTCCAGGTGTTATGTAATCTTCAAAGTTGACAGATCCAACGGATACCATGCCTATCGGCAATAAAGCGACAAGGCCGTATTCGGGTGTTTCTAAGATTACACAGCCTCGGGTTTCGATAGATTGCCAGCCGGTTTTTGCGGTTGGGTTAAAGGCGTATCGAGTATTCGCCTGGTCCCAGGTCAATTCGCCACCTGTCGGGTTACCTCCTTGAATGATCCTTACTTCTTTTACTGTTCCACCCACTGGAAAGTGGTATCTGTGATAGTCATTGACATTTAGAAAAGAATGGGTGAAAGTGCCATTAGCAAATGCGTTTTTGTATTGACTATCCTCACCAATGAGTTTGGAGACGGACCTCAAGGTGGCCGACTTCACAGCCACACCATCCTTGGCCCTTAGGTTTGACAAGCTATCTATCTGCCATACGCCCTGTGGCTGCGAATCCGCAAAGGAGGCAACCACCGAATCTGCATTGGGGCTTGCAATGGGCCGCACATCAGGTGACTTTAGGTACCTGGCAAAAAAATCGTTGAAAGTGGTCCAGTTCGACGGATCCTCATACCAACCATTTTGCAGGCCAAAATTGGGATCTCGCAGGGCCATTTGATAGTATTCCTCACTCCAAGAAGCCTCTGTATCCAAGAATGCACCCCAGGATTTGGTAAAAGAGGTGAGCCACGTTGCAAAGGGGCCATAGTATTGCAACGAATTATTCACCAGGCCTTGCCCCTCTAATGCCGGAAGCGGTTGATCAATGAGAAAGTAAAAAGCGCAAATGCCCTGAAAGATGTTGTCAAATATTTCAGGATATTCTTCCTTCTGCAGTAGTGCCCAGGGCATGGCGGTTTCGGCCCAGGTAATGAATTGATAGTACTCTTCCAGGGTCTGGGCCGGGTTCGTTTTTTTATCAGGATTGATCGCTTTTGCTTGCTGCAGCGAAGCTACCAGCATTGCTTTCAGTGCTGGGTCACTATCCAAAAGGGCGATCAGCTCTAGCGTGGCTTCTCCGTATTTGGTTTCCTCTCTCGGCCCACTGCAGGAAAATGCGATGAGGGCAGCAGCCAAAATGCAGCATACTTGTGGAATGGATTTCATAGGATCAGTTTAGGTTCTCGTACTAAGTTAGTCAAGTGATGCCATGAACCGCAAAGTGTCGATAATACCGTCCTCCATACCAATACCTTCCGTGCGGAGGGTGGGTGTTGCTCATTGCCCTCATTATTGGATTTGGCGATATTCCCTTACTCCTTCCTACCAAGAAGATTAAGAAATCTTCTAATAGCAACTTTAATTCTCGCCACGTCCCGATTAATAGCGTCTTTCTCAAATTGGCTTGTCATTCCTTTCAATTCCTTCCAGCTTGCTTCTACCGTCGCTAGATCTTTGCTAATAGCGTCTTTTTCAAATTGACTGACCTGTGCTTTTAGCTCGGATAGCAATCCGCCAATTTTGATATGTATTTTCCTGGTTTCAGAAGAATTTATCCACATATCCTTCAATTCATCCCATTCGATTTCGTGTGTATTGTCTTTCATATTATTGGAGTTTGGAGGTTATGCATTTCAAGAGGTTTTTTCTAATTCGTTTCATTTTTACAGCAATGTGGTTTTCGGTAAGGCCCGTGATGTTGGATATCTCCTTATAGGGCATTCCTTCCAGGGATAGAATTACTATTGATTTGTCTAAGTCGTCAAGCATTTTGATGCAGCTCCTGAGTGCCTGGTGCTTTTCTTCCTGGTTGGTTTCATTCCTGCGTTCCGAGATTTCAAATTGAATTGACGTTAAGCTGATCGTTTTCTTATTTTGTTTGGCAGCTCTTTGTTGGTGCCTCAGACAAACATTCAAGGCAATTCGATAGACCCATGTATTGATGCTTGCTTTGTTATTGAAGGAGCTGAATGCTTTCCATAGGTGAAAAGTTACTTCCTGAAAAAGGTCTTCCGGTTCGATAGGAGTACAGGCATAAACGCTGCATATCCTATAAATTCTGGCTTTGTTCTCCTCAAGGACCTGTTCGAAAGTTAGCTTTATGTCATTTGTCATGAGACTTGTTTACTACTCTATTATGTTAGTTACCTGGTTTGGAAGAATATGACTGGAGCGGGAAAACTTTCTTCAATCTGATGAAAACCGGCATAGACTTGGATGAGTCTCCTCTAGGGCTTTCCTGTAGATGGCAAGGTCATTTTGATAGGAAAGACTACCATTGCGCTGCTGTGAGAAGCCGAGCGAACTGGTCACCAGCAGGAGTAATACGGCTGATCTCATACAGTATGGGAAGTTTTTTAAGCACCCGCGTACCCACGGCCTCAAGATACGGAGGAATTACGGGTTCGCGAAAGCTTCAGGCCAATACTGTCGTAGCGGGTTGTTTACTGACTAGCCAGCGTTATTCCAGGGCGATATCCCCATGTCCTTTGAAGATGTAATCTTGGTCCTTGAATTTGTACAGGTAATAGACTCTGTGGATTCCTGATTCAAAAAGGCCGCCCGTACTGAGGCCGAAGATGAACTTGGACTCATGGTGCAAACTGAAATTGGTTATATCAAGCTCAAGCTTTACGGTTCCGTCTGCGTCGATTATTTTGAGGATTCCAAACTCCAATTCGGGGTTGAATTTATTCAGTTGAGCTGCCTCAAGGTAGACCTCCCCGGAGGTTGGGTTGGGATAGGCAAGCCAGTTGCTTCCTTCGGTCTCGTTTGTTATACCTTCATTGTTCAGGTTAAGCGTGTCAAGTTCCGGGAAGTAGGACATGTCGGTAGGGTCCCAGTTGTCTTTCTGATTCCAATCATCGGGATCCACGTTTCCTGATAGCGCTCCGTCCGCGTCCCTCTCAGTGATACCGCTAAACCGTAACATGGGTTCATTATCCTCCTGGCATGATTGAAAAATCAAGAAACCAAGAAAGAGGGAACAAAGAATCAGTGTCAGTAAAAATCTTTGCATTTCGTAGCATGTCCACTTAACCCAACTACACCCGGAGGAGATGTGGTGGAGTTCAATACCGCAATATCAAACCATCAAGCAGAAAAGCGATCAACATTTAACATGCCACTTGTTAAGTTATTTTAAGCTAGTCTAATCTTTCCTTCAAAAACCGGGTAAAGAAGTCGGCCGTCTGTTTATAGGCCCTCAGCCAACTTTCATATCTAAGAAAGCCATGTACTTCGTCGGGAAATACCAATACCTCATTGTATACACCAATTTTATCCAGCTTATTTTTTAGGTCAATCGACTGCCCAAACATCACATTTCTATCATCATCACCCGTGATGATCAGGACCGGAGAGCTCCAGTATTGCAATTCTGAAATCGGCGAAGAATGAAACGCCATGTCCATGAGTTCTTTGGTGATCCCCCAGCTACCTCCGGGAGAAAAGTCACGGGCCCGCCAGGCCCAATCATGTACCCCATGAAAATCTACGCCGGCTTTAAACAAGTCTGAATTCTTTGCAAGCCCCATGGCAGTGAGGTATCCACCATAGGATCCACCCCATAGGCCTATACGCTCTGGGTCCACTTCGGACCTGGATTGCAGGTATTTGCCAGCTGCAACAATGTCTTTGTACTCCGCGGCACCCCTGGGCCCCTGATTCTTTGCGCGTCTAAAATCCCGACCGTAACCGATGCCATCTCTGAAATTGACTGCTAGTACTACGTAACCCTGAGATGCCAGGAATTGATTCAGAACATAGGCATTGGCGTAGTAGCCGCTATAATGATAGCCAAGGAGCATTTGCCTGATAGGGCCTCCGTGCATAAAAATGACTGCCGGCGCTCCGTCCTTCTTTTTGCCCGAGGGTTTGAAAAGTTGGCCGTGGATCGTCAGTCCGTCCGCCGATTTGAAGGTGACGGCCTCGGGTTCTACGAATTGATCCTTCGGGTAATGGGAGGGTAATTTCACCAGGTTTTTCTTTTCCTGCCCTTGCTGTAAGATCACAGAAGTTGGTCGATTATACGAGCCTTCTCGGTAGGCCAACCGACCTTCGGTCAAAGGGACCGGATGCGTCTGGATCTCCGAGCCGGATGTAACCATTTCTGATCTTCCCGAGCTGATTTCCACCTTCCAGATGTGTCGCCTGTTGATATCTTCACAATTGCTGGAGTAGTAAATGTGCTTCTCGTCGGTTGATAAACTATTGTTCTCTACCTCGCACCGGCCTGAGACCAGATCCAATATCCCAGAACCATTGGGATTTATTGAATAGATGTGATTCCATCCCTCGTGTTCGGAGTAGAATAGGATCTTATTTTCTTTCGTCCATCGGAATGGGTTGTTTGGATAATACTGAGAGTAACCTCCGTCATCAGAAGGAGATTTCCAGATGGACCTGGCCAAACCAGTATTGACATCCGCGACCATGATTTCAAATGGTCGTCCCCCCATAATATTGAACAACTGATCCTTGTTTTGACCTGGACTTCTCACAAACGCGATTCGCTTGCCGTCAGGTGACCAGGCAGGAAGCTGGTCAAAGCTGAATGCGGGCGCCATCCATGAGATTTTCTTATCAGGAATAGCATAATAACCCACGAAACTGTGGTCGTTTCGCGTGCTGACAAATGCAATTTTTTTTCCATCCGGCGACCAGGTGAGGGACCCTGCGCCATTCCTTACTTCAAACAAAACCCTGGGTTTGACTTTTTCGGCAGTGATGTCGTCCACCAGGTAAACTTTGCTGTTTTTCGTATAGACGATCTTTTTGCCGTCAGGATTGAGCACGGGTGCACCTGCCGTGTCGATTGTGTCGAGTTTGTTGCTGGTAAGTCCGATCCTCAGAATCTGACGGGGAGGAGTGGTTGGTAAACTTGCGGGGTTTGCCGGCTGTCCCCATCGATTCGATCCATTGCCACGGACAAAGAGTAGGAAGCCCGATGATATGGATACTTGAGCGATATTCAACCCATCATCCTCTTCATAACCGGTGATTTTTTGCGGGTCGCCTCCTTGCCGGTCCAGGAGCCAGATATTGCGCACACCTTCCTCATTCACCACCCAGGCCAAAGATTTCTTGTCGACGGAGGGGTGAATGGATTGAACATAGGGTGCCCCCAGTGATTGCTCCAGGTTATATTGGGCAAAAGTGGACCCCATGGTAAAAAAGGCCAGCATTGAAATTGTTACTTTGGCAGCGACAGGTTTCATAGGTAATTTCTTTAATTGATCTGCTTGAATTATCTCAATGTATATAGGTGGCGCTCCATTAAAGATAGCTGTTCCACCCGAAACTGATCGACGCGTGTGGTCCTACTTATCCGGCTTACCTAATATTGGCTCTGGTACTCTTCTCAGATGCGAGCGAGCATGCCGTTCCACATTTCCTGCTTTGCGAAATCGAAAGCATTTCAGTAACATCGTTCGACAAAACCCAAGAACATGAACAGAACTTCCGCCCTGAGATATTTTGGATTGACGCTGGTGGTCATGGCTTCCAATGCCTTACTGGCGCAAAAAATAGATCCGTCCGCCTATCAAAACCTCGACTACCGAATGATTGGTCCTTTTCGTGCAAGCAGGACCGTGGGCGGAGTAGGTGTACCCTCCCAACCTAATGTTTTCTACATGGGCGTCAACAATGGCGGGGTTTGGAAGACAGACGATTATGGCCGCACGTGGGATCCTATTTTTGATAGTGCTCCGACGGGTTCTGTTGGTGACATTGCTGTTTCAGAGTCGAATCCTGATGTCATCTATGTAGGAAGTGGTGAAGGGTTGCACCGGCCTGACCTGAGTGTAGGTGATGGCATTTTTAAAAGCGCTGATGGCGGTAAGAATTGGGAGCATGTGGGGCTAGGCGACGTGCAGCAAGTTGGGCGATTAATTGTACATCCTACAGATCCGGACATTGTTTTTGTTGCAGGGCTGGGTCATCCATATGGTTCCAATGAGCAGCGCGGAGTTTTTAAAACCACGGATGGTGGAAGAAGCTGGCGTAAGGTACTTTACCTGGATAAGCATACGGGAGCGATTCAGGTGGAATTCGATCCAAATGATCCAACTGTAGTGTACGCTGATATGTGGGAGCATCAGGAAGGCCCTTGGGAAAATGCCCGTTTTTCAGGCCCAAATAGCGGACTCTACAAGTCCACAGATGCGGGTGAGACCTGGAAGCGGCTCAGTAAAGGACTGCCCACAGCAGATCAAGGATTGGGCAGGATCGGTATTGGCATTTCAAAGAGCAATTCCAATCTGATTTTCGCCACAGTTGATGCCCGGGAAAACGGCGGTATTTACAAAAGCACCGATGGCGGTGAGTCCTGGACCTTTGTTCACGGAGATCGAAGATTGTGGGGAAGAGGTGGAGATTTTGCGGAGATAAAAGTACACCCGACAAACCCTGACAAATTGTATGTTGGAAATATTGCGTCCTATACTTCGGATGATGGTGGCAAAACGTGGATGTCCTTAAAAGGTGCTCCGGGTGGAGACGATTACCATCGAATATGGATCAATCCGATCAATCCTGAGATCATGCTCTTCGTCGCGGATCAGGGGGCGGTCGTCACTGTCAATGGAGGCCGGACCTGGAGTTCCTGGTACAACCAACCTACTACACAACTTTATCATGTTAGCACCGACAACCAATTCCCTTATTGGGTTTATGGGGGTCAACAGGAAAGCGGTGCGATCGGCATAGCGAGTAGAGGGAATGGTGGTCAGATAAGTTTCAGGGAGTTTATGGGTGTCGGCGCCGACGAGTATGCCTATGTGGCTCCCGACCCTAAGGATCCAAACATCATTTATGGCGGGAGGGTGATGCGGTTCAATAAGCGTACCGGACAATCCCAAAATATAGCTCCAGAGGCTTTAAGATCAGGTAATTACAGATACGTAAGAACCATGCCGTTGATGTTTCATCCGGCGGATGATAATATGCTGCTATTTGCTACCAATGTGCTCTGGAAGACGATGAACGGAGGTCAAAGTTGGGAGACGATTAGTCCGGATCTGACCTACGAACAACCCCCGGTTCCTGCCAGTGTTGGTAAATACAAGACCAAATCCATGGAGTCCATGGCACGAAGAGCGGTGATTTATGCAATTGCACCCTCCCCTTTGGATGTCAATATCATCTGGGCTGGAACAGACGATGGCAAACTCCACGTTACTGGGAATGGTGGAAAGGATTGGGCCGATGTTACCCCTCCGGCGGTTACCTCCTGGGACAAAGTATCTCAAATCGATGCGGGGCATTTTGACAAAAACGTCGCTTATGTCGCCATCAATGCGATCCGTAAGGATGACATGAAACCATACGTTTATAAGACCTCCGACAGGGGCAAGACATGGACGTTAATTGCCTCGGGCATGAATCCGAGCGGCCCGGTGAATGTGGTAAGAGAAGACCCTAAAAAGGCAGGGCTTCTTTACGCTGGTACTGAGCGCGAGGTGTATTTTTCTATTGATGACGGGCAAAACTGGCAGTCCTTACGAAACAATATGCCTGCCACCTCCATTCGTGATCTGGTGATCCATGAAAACGACCTGGTGATAGGGACCCACGGAAGATCAGCATGGATATTGGACAACATCGCCCCACTCAGGGAGCTAAGTGAGGCTAGAGGCGGAGGTGCGTTTTTATTTGACCCGCCTGCGGCTTTCCGGGTTCGGGACAATATGTTTCATGACACGCCACTTCCTCCGGAAGAACCAACTGGTACTAATCCACCGGACGGGGCCATCATCGATTATTTTCTGCCAGAAACTGTTTCGGATGTCAAATTAGAGATTCTCACCAATGATGGATCAGTGGTTCGTCGCTTTCAAAGTAGTGACCCCAAGGAAGCGTATGATACTACCGCTTTGCCGCACCCCACCTATTGGATCAGGCCTGAGCAAGAACTGGGCACCGGAAGCGGGCATCAAAGATTTGTATGGGATCTTAAGTATGCGCCTCCGAGGGGGGCGCGAAGAGAGTTTTCTATTGCTGCAACTTACCAGAATACACCAACCGGGCCATCTGGTCCATTAATAGTGCCAGGGGACTACATCGTACGATTAAGAGTGGATTCCGAGGTAATGGAACAGTCGTTGACCGTCCACCTCGATCCTCGTGTGGAAGTTGCTGAGGAGGATCTGGCAAAGCAAAGCCAACTCAGTATGGTGTGCTATCGATCCTATCATCTGTTGCAGGATATCAAGGAGGCCATTGATGGCAGGCCCCGGGTGACCGAAGACCTTAAGGCTTTCAGGGGCAGCGGAGCAGTTGGAGAGCCAGACATCATGTACGGAAGTATCCGAAAAAGCACCGTTGCCGAAGAGACAGTCGTGGGACTGCAACGAAAGTTTTTGTTTATGTTGAAATTGCTCCAAGCAGCCGACGCAAAAATACCCTCAGCTACGGTCGCAGGAGTTGATCAGTTGAAAGAGGTGTTGGAAGGCGTTACAAAGCGGTGGGAGCAGCTGAAGTAAGTTGAAAGGAAATGACCTGAGACGAAGCAGGATGAACTTTTTACGGATCGTTAACTTCTACTATTCTCAAGACTGTTGCCTCAGGAAAATTTCCATGATCTTCCGTTTATTTCTAGCTAGCTGAAACAATAGGACAGACAAGCCGAGCAAGGCTATTGTAACTCCCCCAAAAATTAGTCTCCCATATTCAAGGTGACCACCAATGTCTTTTGAAGCCGTAAATACTTTAGCAAGCAGACCGAGCCCAAGAAAGGCGATTGACAAAGATCCGCCCTGGAACAGTTCCATCAATTCCTCGTGTTTTTTGTAATCTTCGATTTCAGCGGCATGGCCGTTTTGATAAAAAAGCCGAATGCGCTGGTATTTTTCGGTTAATTGGAGCCCGTAATATCTATCATAAAGGACATTACTGATCTCAATACAAATTTGACCAATCAGGTAGGTCAAAATGATCAAGGGCGCCGCGATAAAAACACCCCAGGTGGCGGATGAGGTAAGTTGCTCGAAAAATGGTCTCAACTCGACAAAAGCCTGTGTAAATGAGGCTATCGCGGCCAGTACCAAACTGCCAATGGCAGATGCTCCTGTTATTTGATTAAAGTTGATTGATTTCATTAACCCTGTTGTCGATTTTAGCCTGTTTCAGGCCTTGGTGAACTCAATTTACAAATAAATTGACGCGACGATACCGTTTGTTTTGATATATAAGTGATGACCCTTAATTCTGAAGCATCTGACCGATCAGTGACACGCTGAATATGCTCAACAGGAACCAGCCCAAAAACCCTTCAACGATGGTAATATACCTGGTAATTCCCTTGACGGGAATGGCTCCAAAACCAAGTGTTGAAAAAACATTGATGCTAAGTGTGATTGAGTTGAGCGTGCGAACCAGGATCAAGTAAAATAGATAGAAAAGTATGGAGAGAACAGTCATCGTCGATACGTACGCCTTGCGCGCTGGCTTCAGATCTATCCATCGGCCCCGCAAGACTTCAGTTCGCCGATATATCAATGTCAAAAATTTGTGCTTGATCACAGAAAGCAGGTACAAGGGTTGACCAAGCGCCAGAATGAAAGCTGGTAACTCCGTGTTGCCTCGCTTTATTTCCTCCCGATATTCCTCAAAGGCTTTGAATTCCTCTTTGTGCTGCGCAGTGTAGAAGTCCTCCAGCCGCTGCTCAGATCGGAAATAGTCCATTATTTTCCTATGCTGGTTAATTAGGAAAGCCCGATCGATTCGATCCCAATCGCTAGGGAAAAAGAAATACACTGCTGCAAAAATGAGAATGGTCCACATGGAAACAATAAGCGATTGCACAGGACTGGTCCCATACTCAGAGAAGTATTTGAGAAATTGGTTGAATCGCCAGTTGAACCAGGTCTGAAGTTGTGGGCTTTGCCTATGGAAATGACGATATTTTGCCGTTTCCATATCCTTCATTTGCTTGTAGCATGCATTGGCCGACTCTGTATCACCCTGCGTACGATACATGGAGAAAAACTTGCGGTAACTACTATTCAATGCGTTGAAAATGTAAACATCCGAGCTCAGGGAATCTGTTCTATTCGAAAATGGAGGTACTGCATAATCTGTATACAATCCCAAACCAGCAGAATCCAACTGACTCCATTGGAATGAGGTATTATCCAAGGGAAAGTCAAACTTGTTTACTCCTAGGGGCTGGTTGAACTTACATTCATAGATACTGAGATCCTCTTTTACAGAGCAACCATTAAAGTCGATGATGCTCTTGTTGAAGTCCATTCCCTGGAAGACTATTCCGTCGTATTTTCCACCCTTAAATGATATTACCGGAGTTACCTCCGTAGGCAAAATCTTGCAATCCGCCAGATAGAACCAATTGATCATCTTTTGACTTTGGTCTAATCTGAATAGATACTGGTAATTCTGGTTCTCCGCTTCAAATCCATAATTATGAATACTCTCGGGGACACTGGGGTCTGTGGATAACGAACAATCGGTGAATGACAATAGGTCGATTCGCAATTCACTGATCGCAACACGTTGCAATATCGAGCTGTGCGTAAATTGAAATACTCCCAGCTCGGAATTTCGAAGCTCTAGTCCTTGCTTAAAAGTATTGTCGTAAAATATCATTTGCAGACCACCTGTGCAGGATGAGATGATGACATTGTTATGAAATACCAAATGGCTGAGTACGCTGGTTTGGTTGACTGGGAGTTGGCAATTCTCTAGAACTACCAGTGGTTTTATGTGGATTGGCCGGCTAGGAAGCGTGTCTTCTGCAGGTGTTCTGGGTTGCCGCCATGAATAGAGGGAGTCCTTGTCAAAATCATAGTAAATCTCCGTATTCTCGAGCTGATAGATGGAGTCTTTACTGTTTTCCATCTCCTCAATCCATTCGCTAATTGATATTTTACGGTTATAATCCTGCGACGCCAGCTGAGTAGAACAACCAAGGCTGATTAAGAGAAACGGGACCAGAAATTTACTGCGCAGCATCAATGATTTTTAACAATGTTATTGAAATGATCCGAATAATTTCAATAGGCATAGTTCCTAATTGCTGGGATGTCCGGTCAGAAAAAGTGCTTCTGAAAAAAAGAAACAGGGGTTTAATGAGTATTAGGCGGCTACTAAAGGAGTGTATATTCCATAGGCAGCCAATACCACCTCATATTATATGCCATGTAATTATTTTCCATGGTATATAAATGAATTTATGTGTATGTTTGCTTTCGTCTTTCGTATATGGCTAAGATTGATTCTGAGATAAAGTCCAAATTAGTAAGCGAGCAACACCGGTTTGTTACCAACCTCGTGTTTACTTCCAACTGGGTGCAAAACGCCTTTGTGGAGGATTTAAAGCCGTTTGGTATCTCACCTCAGCAATACAATATTCTCAGAATCCTTAATGCCGTAGCAGGATGGTCGACTATGTCGGATGTGAAGGACGGTCTTATGGAGAAATCTCCCAACGCTACCCGATTGGCCGACAAATTGTTGAGTAAGGGGCTTATAGAGCGAAAATCAAGTGAGACAGACAGGCGAGTGGTGCACGTTAGGATCTCTAAATCCGGTGTTGACCTTTTTGAGCAAATCAATCAGCAGGAAAGCATGATACAAAGCGCCTTGAACCGGAATATCTCAGCAGAGGAGGCTCGATATGTGAGCGATGTTTTGGATCGGTTTAGGGGTTAAAAAAATTTACTATAAAATATTACATGGTAAATAATTACATGAAAAATAAAATCAATACAAAATAACACTATGAAAAAGAGAGACATTATTAGCTACAACGTCGTTACGGGATTATTCTCCGCGTTTATGCTGTTTCAGGTAGGCATGTATTTCCTCCAGTATGAGATTGCCAGGGATATGTTTGAGAGTTTGGGGGTTCCGACTGCCATTATCTATCCGCTGGCAATAGCCAAATTTTTGGGTCTTGTGGCTATTTGGACCAACAAATCCAGGCTACTTAAGGAACTGGCATATCTGGGTTATGCCATCGATTTTATAGCGGCTATCGCTGCCCATGCGATGGTCGGAGACGGTGGTGCTCCTGCTCCTGCTGTAGCGCTTATTATATTGTTGATTTCCTATCTATTTAATCGGAAAGTGCATGGGGGAGCAGAAAACAGTGATTTAGTCTAAATCAAATTGACCTGACATGCGGATAACGGGTTTTATTCTTGCGTCAGGTTTGAAAGCCAGGTCACGCCTTGCACTGCGGTCATGGGAAAGGCGGTCTGGTGGGTACCTTCAATGACCTGATGCCGTAAGGACAGGCCCTCCTCGTTCTTGTTTTTTAGCAAACTAATAAATTCGTCGACGTGTACGCTCAACTCATCTTCTAAGGAGCCGTGGGAAATGAAAACATTGGCGTTTAATCGGTGATTGGGTCTTAGCTCTGATAGGTAGGCAATGTTTCTCCGGAGCGATGGGCTTCCCAAAATGTAGTTATTAAAGGTTTTTGGCTGGGTCAGAAGTATGTAAGCGCCGAACATACCGCCCATAGAATAACCGAAATAGGAGCGGCTCCCGGGGGTAGTTCTGTAGTTGTTTTCGACATAGTCGATTACGTCCTGTCGGATGAACTCCAAATGATTCTTGGCTTGACCTAGCTGATGTTTGGCCTGAACCTCGGGATTGCTTGAGGGCTTTATGGAATAATCCCGATACCTGCTTACATGTGACCCGTATTCATTTATTAAACCTTCCGCAATGTCTATTTGCCAGGAGATGCCCACCAAAATTGCTTTTTCCATGATATAGTCCGCCGATCCCGATAGCATCTCGACATGGAACATCGCATCTGTATAGTAGATCACGGGATAGCGGTTGTGGGTACTATCCTCATATTCTTCTGGTAATTTGATGTAAAGCTCATACTGCCTGTCCATGTTGGTGTCCTTGATCGGTATCACCTGTATTCTTGGAAGCTCAAGGGCGGTGGACTTATCGAGTGCATCTGGTCCTTGTTGTCCATGCAGGACATTCATTGACCCGATACTCAGGACCGTTAATATTATCAATATTCTCATTTTTTAGTCTTGCTTTTGGTTTCCGCTTGCTTAGCCTTTATGCTCTCAAAGGCCAACTTGGGAGGCCATGCCACTATTCAGGTTTTTAAAGGTTCTAACCCGGAATTCGATTAGAGGTTGTAGCCGTAAGCCCTTTAACTCATGAACTGCTCTATGTATGTGCGAACTGCTCTCAACTGGCGTTAAAAGACATTTTATGGGGTTACTTTGCGTCCGCAAAGTGGCATCAAATGAATTTCAGATCGCGACCTTGGCTTCTTATTGCTGGCATCATGATACTTGTGATTGGCTGTACTAAAAAGCCAGTTTTTACACAAAAAGAGACAGTCTACAGAGTAGGGGATCAACGAGAGTGGGCGGCAAAAGACTTAGATGACCAGGGTTGGTTGAAAAGACTAAGGTGGGTGTCCGATGGTGGTATCTTCTGGTCACGAACGAAAGTTGACATTTTAAAAACGCCGGAACCCTTCCATCCTTACGGCATTCAATTGGAAGTCTATGGGGAGTATGAGGTGTTTTGGGATGGTGTGTTGATTGGGAAAAATGGTAATCCGGGACAAGAAAAGGCACTGGGGCCAGTGGGAAAGCTGTGGGCTACTTTCAGCATTCCAGCCCCCTTGACAGAGGAGGGCGGGCATGTGTTGGCTATACGGTCAAGCCTGTATCATTTTCCGGATCATGTAGGAATCTGGGCCCTTGAGATTGATTATTATGACGACCTATTGACCGATCAGCTTATTGAGACTTCCTACATGCACATATTTGCGGGAGCATTTCTTATTGCCTCAGTCTATTTTCTGTTTTTATTCCTGAGTGATAAAAAAGACTATCAGATGCTTGTCCTAAGCATCAGTTGCTTTCTCTTTTTTGCACTCACAATGACCCAATTTATTCGTACCACCGTGCCTATCCACTACAGTCTGCACGTTATACGACTAGAAATTATTGGGATTCTGACATTTGGAATTTCTTTTTTAATTCCGCTCTACTTCTCGATGCAGTTCCCCCATCCAAGAAGAAAGCTCATTTTAAGCTTGTACGCTGGGGTTTTGCTAACTCTTTTCTTTACGAAACATGATGCCTTCAACTTCACGGCGAAAAACATGGCTTTGAGCATGATGGTACTTTCGTTTGGTATCGTGATTTTTGGCGTTTATAGAAGGGAGAGGGGAGCTTTCCTGGTGTTACTAACCCTTCTTCTTTGTGTACTTATACCTTTTGTAGCTCCCTTTGGCATCAGCCTCTTTGCCGGTTTTAGTCTTATCCTTCTGAGTATGATGTACTTACTCTCTCTGAGAATCAAAGAACAGCGACTTGCTTACGAAGATTCTCTGGTTCAATCGACGCGGCTGCGTTTAGAGTTGCTAAAAAAGAACATTCAGCCTCATTTCCTGATGAATACACTGACTTCATTGATAGATTGGGTAGAAGAAGCACCGAAAAAAGGCGTTTTGTTCATTGAAGCTTTGGCGAAGGAGTTTGATCTCTTCAATCAGATTGAAAACCAAACGCTGATCCCGATAATGCAAGAAATAGCACTTTGTCGGACACACTTGGAGATCATGGCGTATCGAAAGGAAATAAACTATTTCTGGCAGGAGGAGGGTGTTGATCCTGAGGAAAAAATACCTCCAGCCATTCTTCATACCTTATTGGAAAACGGGATTACCCATAGTGTACCCCTTGCAGATAACAGTATCAGGTTCAAGTTGGTGTTTGAATCAAAAAGTGATTACAGGTATTATACATTTTTAACTTATGCAGGTGGTGTAAGACAAGCAAGTGCGAGAGAGGGTACCGGGTTAAGGTACGTAAAAGCACGCCTGACAGAAAGTTACCAGTCGAAGTGGGAGTTTACTTCAGAGCCTGCGGATCATGGCTGGAAGAACACGTTGAAAATCTATTCATAACGGCTCATGCCATTTTACAGAAACCCTGAGCAATTTGGTGTAAGATTCTAAAAGAGGTGCTGCATATGAACATTTTAATCGTAGAAGACGAATCCAGAATTGCCAAAAGAATTGAGCGAATGACGCGTGATATTCTAGGCAATGCCTTGGGATCAGTCACCCATATCGATGCCTTGGAAGAAGCCTTGGCATTCATAGAAAATGCATCGTTGGACCTGGTTCTCCTGGATTTGAACCTGAATGGAGACGATGGTTTTGACCTGCTTACTTCGGCTGTTTCTGGATCATTTCATACGATCATTATTTCGGCCTACAAAGATCAGGCGATTGCGGCCTTTGAATACGGCGTTTTAGATTTTGTGCCTAAGCCCTTTAATCGGGATCGGTTGGAGCAGGCTTTAAATCGGGCCTTTGCCAAAGAAAAGGTTGTGGCAAATCCGGTCAAATATTTGGCTGTAAAAAAGAGACATAGCATACAGCTGGTGCCTGTCGATGATGTGATCTATGTCAAAGGAGCAGGTGCGTACTCCGAACTTTTTATGGTGAATGGGAAAAAGGAACTACACGACAAATCGCTTGAAAAGCTTGAGCAGTTGCTGTCTGATTCTTTTGAACGCATTCATAAATCGTACATGGTGAAGATGTCCGAAGTAAAAGAAATCGTTGTATCATCCGGGAGCAAATACATGGCACGGTTGAAAAATGGGGACAGCCTGCCTATCGGACGGACCAAATACAAAGACCTCAAGGCGAAATGGCTTTAAATGCACTTTCGTTGCTGGACCTTCAGCAGCAACATGGGCCGGTTGATCAATATTTGCACTGTAACTAATTCACTCGCTGATCTCGCCGAACGCTGCCGATGAGCATGCTGTACGTTGAACCGACAGCTCCGAACCGTAGTTGTTTTTTGAATTGAAATTTTCAAACGCGCAATTTGAATTTTTCAAATGCCTTTATCAGCCTTTGCGTTATTTGCTCCAGGTCTTGCGATCGCTTCTTGAAACCTGCCATGCCATTTGCCAACTGCGTCGCTGAAGTGGCCACTTCCTCCGTTCCTGCAGCGGTTTGTTCGGCGATCACCACCACCGATTCGGTGATGTTTACGACTGATTTGATAGCCTCTTTTTGCGAGGCGTTGGTGATGTTAATGCCTTCGGTTAGCTCCAAGGTACTTTCGGTTGCCTGGGCAATTCCTTTGAATGCTTCAGAGGCCGCCTGCGAAGCTTTTGCACCGGCTTGTATCCGCTCGTTCATCTTCTTTAAGACCTGTGTGGCTTCCTTCGAATCCGCTTGAACCGCCTCCACCAGGGATGCGATGGACTTCACAGATTGACGGGAATCTTCTGCCAGTTTGCGGATTTCTTCCGCAACGACAGCAAACCCACGACCCGCGTCGCCAGCCTGGGCAGCTTCAATGGCCGCATTCAGTGCCAGGAGGTTGGTTTGTGAAGCGATATCCGTAATGACATCCAGGACCCGGGATATCTCATTGCTACGGTCAGCAAATACTCGGAAAGAATCATTGGTCTTCGTAGAAAAGTCGGAGATGTCACCCATACTCTCGTTGACATTATTAACGAGGTTTAGTCCTTGCCTGCTTTTCTCGGTACTACTTTTCGCTGCGTCATTGATATTCTGTACCTGCCTTTCCATGTCGGAAGACGACTGCATGATCTCCTCGATGATCCGTGAGGACTTGTCTATTTGATCCACCTGGCTTCTTGCGCCGTTACTCATTTCCTGGATAGATTGGGCTATTTCGGACGTACTTACATCCATTTCCAATCCATCGCGTAGCATCATTTCTGCTGAAGCACCAATGTCCTGTACCTCGGCAATCGCATCAGACAAAAGCAAAGTCAGGTTCTGCAGGCCTTGATTCAGGTTGCGGGTCATTTCCCCAATATCCCCACGCATATTTTCATCCAGCCTTTCAGTCAGGTCGCCTTCAGCCATAAGACGCGCCATGGATTCAATGGACTGGTAGGGATGGTGAAAGGAGGTAAGGAGGTCATTGATCGAATGAGTAAGGTCCTTCCAGATACCCAGCTTATCCATCGTCTCGATGCGGGCTGATAATTTGCCATCTTCCGCCGCTACGGATACCACAGAATTCAGCTCATTCAGGACTGTGAGCAGGTTCTCCCTCATTTGGATCAGTGCTTTTCCAAGTTGGTCGTTCCTACCGGATGCTTCAAACGAGCTTTCCATGTTGCCATTCCCAATCTCTTCGGCAAACGCCGCTTTGCGACCCAAGGCTTCCTGTAGCATGTTAGCAGACTTGGCCGCCCTCCCCAGTTCATCGGTGCCGTGGACTACCAATCTCGTGCTGCTGTCTATTTCGCCCTTAGCCAAATTATTTAGCAAATCTTCGGACCTGCGCAAAGACCTGACGATGTTCTGCGTAATGAGTCCGATCACAATGGCCAGTACCACCAAGCCGACGGTACCTAAAATGGAAGCATTCCTGACTATCTCTTTGGAATCTTTGGTGATTTCGGATATTGGCACGACGGTGCCTACCGTCCACGAAGAGTTCGAGTTTCCGATCGGTATCTTCACAAAGTTGGCATAAGCCGTTTCGCCAAGATGAGCGTCAAATTTCTCCAGCGTTAGTGTGGTTCCAGTGGATATGCTGGCTTTTATCTGACTGATATCTTCATCATCAAACAACGTGATTTGATCCACATACGCATTAATTAATGAGTAATTGGGGTGTGCTACGATCCGTCCCCCGTCGGAAATGACGATGGCATATCCTCTGTCGAAGGTATTGAAGGAGGTGGTGGCCTGGTAGCGATCGATAGAAAAGTCAAAACCCACTTGGCCCAGGTAGTGGCCTTCCTTTTGGATGGGACTTACGATGCTGGTGCCCAGGTCATCAGGCCAGCTCGCAGGATTGTACAGATAAGGCTCGGCTGCGCCTTCAGTTTCACTTTCCCTTATCACGTAATAAAAATTTTCCGGGTCGTAGGTGGCCACATCAGTGGTATCCAGAAATTCTGCTACTACGCCCAGCGAATCCATCACATAGGCGTGTCTTTCTCGTCCAAAATTCTTGCTCCAGTTTGGGTCCAGGATGCTCATCTCCCAGCTTATCCAGACCAGCCGGAGGTCAGGGTCGCTTGCTTGCACTTTCTGTAAGAGCTGCCTTTCATACGCGTGCCGTTGAATACCTGGAACCTCAGCGTAATCCTCCATGAGTTGTGACATGGCCCTCGACAGAGAAAGGTATCCTTCAAAATCCGCTTGTATCAGTCGGGCTTTTTCCCGGGCCCCAAGAGCAGTGAGTTTCTGTGCGTCCGCTACTGATTTTTGGCTCATTACCTGACCTACGTAGATAATCGCGGCAACGTACGTGATAAGGGCGACTCCCAAAATCGGGACCAGCATTTTGAGGCGGATCGATAATCGTTTGAGCATAGCGTGGTTGTATATGCTCTTAAACAGTTATAGTCCTAAAAAGTGAATGCAAAAATCACCGACGGTAAATATTTTTAGTTTCCGGTGGATTTTCACTTTCAAAAGCTGACGTGAATAGGGTATAAACTATTTTCTCATACACCCCTTGGCGTTTATTGGAAAGCAACGTTTAGTCCCTATTCTAAACTAGGTCAAGGTGCTGATTTGATTGAGCATTTTGTAGAATAGAATTGGTTTTCCATCGATCTCCCTTTCACCGGCAAACTCCATTGCCATTCGTTTGCAGACAGCACTTGAATTTTGATTTGACTTGTCCATTGATGCGATGACATAATCAAAACCCAGAGAAGTAAACGCATAACCTGTGACGCATTTTGAAGCTTCCGTGGCATATCCTTTACCGGTGTATTCGGGTAACAAGGCAAACAGGAGCTGCGGTAGCTTCTCATCAAAAAAGAACCAAAACCCAACGTATCCCACGTATTCTCCAGTTTGTTTCTCCGTCATTTTCCAAAGGCCCCAATTTTCTGTTTTGAATTTTGAGATCACTTCGTCGATGATTTGGCTGGATAGGGATTCCGGAATTATCTCATCATCCCAGAGGAATTTTCTAACGAAAGGATCGACATTGGTGTGGTGGAAAATTGTGCGATCCTTTTCACTTAAAGGAGAGAGGTTTAATCGATCCGTAGTTAGTTTCATCGCGTCTTCAATTCTGATATGTGACAACCTAACGTCTCATGTACGCGCAAGCGCAGCAAATCCGTCCGCTAAAGTTATCTGTTTCACTCCAAAAACTGCTATGGGATTGACAGGCAACTAGACTATTTTGAGGCGCCATACAATACCTGGCAAATGGGTCGCTGTATTTTTCATCTGTAGATATTTTGTCGTCCGTGAAGGTCTTCAAAAATGCTACCAGGGCTTCTTTTTGTTCCTGGTCCAGCTCTAGCCTCAAAGGTGTGCCACCCACGGTTCCGTCTATGTCTTCTGTAGTTGGCCTGAAGTTCAGATTTGGGTGAGCTTTGATGTTGTCGTTGTAGTGGTCAACTACACCATTAACGTAGCAAATCGTCCGTCATGCATGTATGGAGCGGTCAAGGCGATGTTTGCCAGTGATGGTGGTCATCTGTAGGCACGTTTTGGTAGCTCCAGAACCCATAAACAGAATCATGGTCCTATTTGTCTAATCGCTTTTTTACTCTTTTGATCTCATGAAGCGGCAAGGGGATTCTGTTGGCATAGCTGTTTTGTAACTAGAAATGCTCTTTGCTTAAAGAAAGGTACAATGTATCTCCACAGAGCATGGTACTCTTTCCAGGAGCACCGGCTATCAAGATCGGCAAGTTGTGGAGGTGGAGGGAACTGGCTGGGATTGTGTTTTGGTCAATGGACTGATAAATTGCGATGTGAATAAGAAACTGATAGCCTATTTGCGGGAACTGAGTATCGTAATTTTTGGTGTCTCCATTGCTTTTTGGATGAACAAGTGGTCTGAGAACACCAAAAGCCTGGAAAAAGAGAGGTTAGTTCTTGAAACCGTGTCTTCTGAGATTGGCAATAATAATTTCTATGTCAAAGAAGCACTCCGCGCGTGTGAACTGGTCGTCGATCAATATGATTCTGTTTTGCTTTTACTCAAAACCAAGGATCAAGTCGATGTGAATATGGTTCTCACCATTTCCAAGCTACTGTTTCAAGATTCGGGTATGGACCTGGCCATTTCCATGGGTGTTTTGAGTGATATTCGATTTGAACTAGCGAGGGATATTAGCTTTTGCTACAAGTTGCAACAAAACATCCTGGGTTTTGAGAAGGCCTATTTTGATTACCTGGAAGTCGAAGAAGAGGACAGGGAGGTTTATTATACCAACTCTAGAACCAAAGTCAATAATTTCATAATGGCGTTGCAAACACTAGACAAGGAGCAAGCACAATTGAAAGAAACGGTTGAGGAATATATCAGCACAAAATTCTGAATTTGGGTAGTCCATCCCTTCCTTCAGATTAAGAATAAATTTCGTCAGCGACTTAAGATTCGGGATACGCCTGATGTGATTTGACCGCCTTGATTTGCCGCAAGTGTCGGTCTGTGTGACTGAAAATTTGCATGCATTTCTGATGGATGTTTGGACCGAAGTTGATGTAATAAATTCGAAGATTCTCACGAGCTGTTTTGACAAATTCAATAGAGTCATTCCGCATGGTGGTGAGCCATGTCAAATTATCTATTCCATCGTTGTTGCCTAATGGGACGGTATGTGAGAATGGCTTGGTGAAATCGGTAGTCTTGTTCTTCTTAGGGTCGCCACCAAGGAAAAGACTGTCGGCGGGATATTTTTTGATTTGAGGGAACTGACCCATCTGCAAGGCAACCGAGATTTCATTCATAAAAATCAGCTCGTAAATGGCCAGGTGTTCCACAATCTGATTGATACTCCAGCGATCGGGGCTCTCTTGGAAGTTCCATTGCTCTTCCGTCAGACTTTCAACTTCCGCGATCAGCTCTTCTTTAGATCGTGTTAGGTTAAGCAAAAGGTAGCTTCGGTCTTCCTCAGTCCAAGCGGGAGTGTGATCTTGATCAGCCTGCCCTACCACTGGCATGATGAGCCCTAGCAGTAGGAGTAAAGTAAGTGAGGAGGTCTTCATGATTCTGATGTTTTGGAGCCAAGTTAGTCTGTGCACGTATCGAAAGGCCGGGGAAACGGGGGATTTTAACATTAATTTACTTTTGGCCATGAGTGCGTGTTTGGCTGTATTAACGGACAATTCGCGTCATTGTGAGGGTACGAGACTTAGGGGCTGGTCTATTACAAATGACGCTATAATCATTCGATTGCTGGGCTTCCATCGTTTGCTCTTACTCAAAAGAAGGGGTTACTCACTCAATTTTCGTGGGTAGCCACTCATTGATTTTCATTCTGAAAATACCCATTGGTAACGTTGAAGGGTAATCAAAAAACGAATTGCCACAATTGACTGGCGGCTTTCATGTTTTTGATTCACAAGGCGCATTCCGAAAAGCCTAATTCAAGAATAGAGTAGGATTTTGAAATTTAAATAGTAGCTATTATGTCAATGCTTGAACAAACAAAATCACCGGAGGTTACGAGCCAACCAAGCTCTTTAGCCGGAACAGTATGGAACGTTGAACTATCCGGATTAGACGGAACATTTGTATTCACTTTTGACGCTAACAACAAAGCCTCATACAACATTAATAATGGTACACCAATGGATTGCTATTACGTGGAGCATTTAAGTACCGGTCAGTTTATTCTACAGATTTTACAAGGAACGGTAACAAAATTTGTGAATGAGGTGATTGCCGCGCAGCACTCCGGGGGTGTGGGCACTGGAATTTATACGGGTAATACAGAATTTAGGACGGTTTCGATGCAAAAAGTCAGCTAAGATCACTTGAAACCACCTAGTAGGAAAGCCGGCAATGGAATGTTGTCCGGCTTTTTCAATTGCGTTATCGGAGAGGGGTCCGAAACTCTTCGCTTTGTGGTACAATTTGGAAGTCGCTACTGGAGGGATGTAACCATGGTTTTATCTGTCAAGGTTTGAAATTTGCATCACTAACAACGCCTTTTGATTGAAAAATACCTGAAAATCGGTATTGACATGCCCTGGATTCGGGACATAATTTTGACTAAATGTCGAAAGCTATGAGATATTATATTCTACTTACTATTCTCCTTTTGTTGATTGTTTGCCCATCAGCACTAGGTCAGACCACTTTCAATCCGCTTATAAATTTTAAAAGTTTAGAGCAGCCGACAGTCCTATTCGATGGAGATAGCCTCAGTGGACGTCCGGAATTTGTAGATTTTGTTTCGATCATCGGTACAGACTATTACGAGGACAAAAAAGGCAGTGACAAATGTGATGATTCAAAAATCTCATGCGAAACTCGGTGGACGCTCCATAATTGGAGAAAGCAGAGGCGGCAGATCGATGTTTTGCATAGAAGTGAAAGGAGGGCCGAGAGGAAGTCGGCGGATTCAAACATAGACTCTCTTCAGACACTTCAGGATTCGAGGTGGGAAGAATTTGATAAACTCTGGCATGACAAAATGTTCAACCTCATGCGAGAGATAAAGATCAGCCCTTTTCTATTCCCGACCAGAAATGCCAAGCTGTCCAGTTACTATTATAAAGGTACGCTCGATCAGAGTGTGGAGACGTTGAGGAATAATTATTTCAATGTGGGGACAAGTCAGTCCGCAGCATCTATTTACACTGAGGCAATTGGCGGCTATTTGTGGTTTATGAGAATAAGCCTGGGTCTAATGGTCGCCAAGTCAGAATTACAGTCCATATCCGGTTCTGACATAGATAGAATCACGGGGGACGCTTTGGACAGTGCTGGTTTTGCTAATGCCGTTGAAGAATTGGATGCGCTTAGGCAGGAAACTGACAGCATTAATGCCGCTCGGTTAAATGTCCAATCATTTTTCTCAGGGGGTGGTAACACTGTTCTCACCGTTTCGACTCCCGTTTTGATATACGCGAATCCCAGGAGTCGATTTAATTACAACAGTGTCGTTTATTATCGCCTGGGATTTTTATTGCCCGAAATTGGTGTGGTTTCTAATGATCCGCAATTCACCAATGAATTTGCATTTGAGCAACACTTTGATTTGGACTTATCCATTCAGGAGGGGTCGCAATTCAGTTTTATTCTTCGAAACAAACTTTCACACTTCCGAAGCAAGGAGTTCATTGAAGATCTGAACGACGATTTGGACAAAGATGCCTTCTGGTTTGTTGAAATAGCTCCGGGATTTGAACTCAATCGGACAGTAAGAATCTCTGCGAATATTCCAATAATACTGACAAAAGGCCTGGATGCGCTTAACAACAAAGTCACTATTGGCGCGAATATTATGCCTTTTCGTTAATGGGAAATTTTGACAGCAACTTCTATATATAACCGATACAACAATTGCTAAAAACGAAAGCTAATCAGGTCTGGTGGTTTTATTTCCAGTAGTAAGAAATTCAAAATCATAATAACGTTTTACTTTAAACAGGAAGTTAAAAGTGTAGTAATCCTATCCTTTGTTCCTCCCTTTCAAAAGAGCAACATGGATAAACTGTCGTCGGAACAGCTGAAATTTCTCGATACTAACGGGTACCTGATACTTAAAGGTCTTCTCGATTCTGAAAAAATCGACAAGTTAAAGCAGGAATTGGCCAAAATTGAACGTTATGAAGGTCCCAGGTTAGGCGAGTATGGTTTTTCCAAGATACGGGAAGACCTAAACAAGAGAAATTCAAAATTTCGATTGTGGGGGTTTGATCTCGTTTACCGGCTTCTAAAATTTTTCTTGTCATTCAGGCTCTTGAATAAGCCCTTGAAGCGACTTTCGATTCAATCAAAGTGTGCTTACTACAATGGAAGAAATTCGTGGAAATTGGAAATGAGGCAAATGCTTATCGCGATCAGGGAGCAATTTGACTCCAAGGATCAAAGAATTTGTGACCTTGTAAACAAGGGTCAAATTTTTTCAATTTTTTACCGACATCCATTGATACTGGATGCCATAAAGTATATAGTAGGTGAGGAATTTAAACTTTCATCGCTTAATGTTCGGTCACCAAAACGCAATAATTCCCCGCAGGATATGCATGTAGATTGGCCATGGAAGGTTGGAGGTGATGAATCCTACGCCTGCAACGCACTTTGGCTACTGGATGATATGGACGAGTCCAATGGTCCGACAAGGCTTATTCCTGGCTCCCATAAATGGGGAAAGATGCCTGCTGAGGATATGTCAGATCTTAAATCAGCTCATCCTATGGAAATCCTTATCACGGCCAGGGCGGGGGATGTGCTTTTCCTGAATTCACATGTATGGCATGGTGGAACGAAAAACGTCACTGGTAATCCAAGGACTGTGGTTCAAAGTTATTTTGTCCATCGGGCCCATCCTTGTCAGCAAGTTCAAAGAGATCAGATCCGGAGCAATACTTTTCGCTATTTGAGTGATGAAGATTTGAAAGTTCTCGATGTGGTGGGATAGATCATATCTCATGTCGACGCACCTACCGATACCTTGTCGTTGTTGGCTTCTGTCTTCTATTTCAGTTAGACATTTGATCATCAACAATGTCTTTCAGCTCATCATTCTCGATAGCTAAACTATATCCATATTCCTTAAGCACTGTTTTACCCCCTTGTTGGTAGAATAAGACCAAACTTGGTAGAAGGTCGTAATATAGACCAGCCAGGTGCCTGACCTTGGGTAAAGCGGTAAATGCTCTATCGGTTGTGGCTATTTCGAAAAATGAATTGTCGAGTCGCTCTATAATGGATTGAAAATTATAAATGTCTGCCAATAATTTGGCCAATTCAAAATCAGCCTTATCACTAACACCGGTGTTCAGAAATGCCTGATAGGCTGTTGATCTGAGTAATGGTGTTTGCATCCCTTTCCATATTTCCAAATCATCACCATAAAGATTCTCCCAGTCGGTGCCGGTTTCATTTTTTAAACCGTCTATTGCTTTGATCAAACTGCTATGGTAATCGAATGTAGATTCAATTCTCCTGTGGTTATATGCTATTTCAGAGGCGATGTGCTGTAATGATATATCAAGCATTTCTTCCTCTTTTTGCGATTCTCTATACTCTGTAAGCCAAAAGGCAAGAAACACACTTGTAAAAATTAATATGGCTTCTATAAAGTGATCAATAATTTTTGAACTCATCCTAAATTTTACCCTTCCAGTTTTTGTCATAATTTATTCCATTCTTTGTTATGTAGTGACCCCACTAAGTCGATAAATAATGGTTTCACTTAATCATTATTTTGCCATTTGTTCTGAGATAGATGACTACTTCATCCGTTCCACTATTGGCAATAGTATGGATTGCTTTACTTCTCGAGCCAAAGTAACTGCCTGCATCTAAAGTTTTTATTTCCCTATTTCCCGGTAGCTCATATCTCACTTCTCCTTTGATTATGACAGCATGCAGAACCGTTCCATTGCTTTCTATTTGTCCTTTATAGTCGCTAGGGAGTTTTATAAAAAGTCCCGTATTTGTGTCATCCTGCCATAGAAAGGAAATCTCGGCTGTGTCCTCTGAATCAATCCAATTCGTCCTGTCTTTATTTAACCAGACAATATTTGACACGTCGATGTTTACTGGTCGTTCTCCATTGTCAAATGCTTCATTGGTGGGTTGAACCAGATAAGGTCCATTATCTATTTCAACCAGCGCTATGTTTTCTTTGCCCTTTGCTGATGTGATATGAGGCTCACCTATTGGTTGCGTCCAGAAACTGCCTGGTTTCATCCACATATTTTCTGCAGTTGGGTCATCATTGTGAACCAACCCCTTTATCACAACAGCCCTATAAGTAACATTATGAATGTGTGGCGGCGAAGAAAACCCGTCAACAAATTTTGCCAAAAAGCCTGTGGCAACTGTACCTTTTCTGTCCCCCCAAATTGTGCCTGCTTGAGGACTTTGATCTCCTCTCGCCGGGTTTAATTTTTCCCATACGATTTCAGAGCTTAGTAGTACTTTATTAGTAGGATTTTCAATGATTAATGGAGCTTCCTTTCTGCTTACTTGTTCTGAATTGCTGCAAGAATTTAAAATTCCTGCAATAAATACCACGTATGCTGCCCTTTGGATCATTTCAATTCCTTTCGTTTTCTGTTGGTTGCTTACCACCTAGCTATCATCCGTAATTGGACATTTCAATTTGATATAAAAGTATGGAAAAATGGCCTTTGAAATAAGGCGATAAGCCTTACAGCTGAGTCTACTCGTTGAGCTTATCGCTTGTTAGTAGCCTCTTATTTCTTGTTTAGCAAGCGCTTCGTCACCTTGTATCCGAACAAGATGCCCGAGGAGACGGGTAAGCCTCCGAAAGCAAGAATATCAGTAGTCAACGTGCTTCCGAATTCTAAAGCGTTCATTGCCACGTCTTTGAATTTAGAGGTGTCGGACCTTACAATTTCAATTCTACCTGAAATATCTTCAATGAAATCTTTCTGATCCAGGTACCTTAAAAAATCGGCTGTCCGAAGACCTTGAGGGAACTTGAGGAGATTCTCAGTTTGCGGATCTTCCATATCGCGCACTACCTTGGGATTGTATTCGGATGTCTGAAGGCTTTTTACAAATTTCGTGAAGTCCAGATCACCATATAGCGGAGTAATGTCTTTTTGGAACTGGAGCCCTATCAATGACTCTAAGACTATTCCTGGCATGTCCGTGTTAGCGTTCAGATATTCACCTGAAAAAGGAACTCTGTACAGGTCCAAATAATGTTTGTCGGACCCTAATAATTCGAGTCCTGTCTTGGCATACTTGTCAGATTCAAACAGTGTTACCATGCCTTTCTTGTGAGCTTTGTGGAGAAGTGAAATGCCAGCGTAGAAATTATCTTTAACAATTAAGTCAGCTTCTAATCCCAAAAACTTGTCAGCTTGGTGTTCTTCTTTGAAAGTATGAAGCGTCACTGGAGGTAAAGGGATAGCCTTGCTACCCCAAATTTCTATGAATTGAAAGGCTTCGGGAACAAAAATTTCATCAAAATCCTTATCCAACCGAGCAAGAACCAAAGCTAGTTTGCACGGATCCAGGATGATGGGGAGGTCAATCGAGATTTTCTTCATTGTTTGAAATATTTGCTAAAGCCAGGGATAGCATCTGCTGCCGACTGTGAAATTTCTACTCGTTCTTTTGATAGTCTTTCATAAACACTAAGATTAGACCGATTGTCTGCAATGAAATAGCTACGGCTTTCATCCAGCTATTTTTGCGCTCTAAATTGCTGATCTCAGTTCTTAGCTCGATTTTTTTGTTCATGTTTTTTAGAATGTAACTTTCGTGCCGCTGGTAGTATTCAGTATATTTTCCTTTTAGCTCCTCCAATGTATTTGACTCCAATTTTTTTTGGCTGTTAAATAGATTTAAGTAACCCTGTAATTCCGCTAATTCCGCGTTATTATACTTAGAGGAAACCATGTCAATAGATGAATTCAGCGCGTAATTCATCGCCTTAATTCTAGTCGTTCCTAAATCTTCCTCTAGCATTTTAATCAAGCTATCGTTAGCCTTTTCCAGGTTTCCGGCAAAAGAAGGATGTAGCAAATACTCTAGTTGTCGGCTCTTAAAGTAGATGTTCTCCGCATGGTTAAACTCCGCACTTAAGTACAAATTGCTATAGCTAATAAATGCCAGTTCTTCTTCCTTATCGGCAAGGAGCTTAGTATTAAATCCAAACACCCATACATTAAAAACTACTGATATTAAGGAAACAATAAGCCCAAGAGTGAGTACCAGGTTTTTCATGGCTGTACTGAATATTTAAGTCCAACGCTCAGCTGGAGCGATGTGGCCTCCGAGCTTTATTATGCAATAAATGTAACCTATCTACCGGTGTTTACAAAGTATTGGATAATTACTACTAATTCATTGGGCATAAGTAAGCTTGGGAGCCTGGCAGCTTGTTTTTGTTCTCAACCGCGATACATAAGTGCCAACGCAATCGTGTCAAAAAAACCATGTACCGCAATATTGAACCACAGGTCATCCTTTCTGATATGGAAAGTGATAGCAAGCAGGACACCAAGGATACCGGTCACGATCTGACCACTTACACCTTGATACATATGTATCCATCCGAAAATCACTCCGAAGGTCAGGATATTTAGCACAAGGCTTATGCTGCTGCTTCCAAAAAACTTGGTAAACTGTCTCATTAAATAGCCTCTAAAAAGGATCTCTTCTCCAAATGCAGCTGATAGCCAAACGAGGGGTAATAAGGTCAAGACAGCTACCAGGTCGCCTTTGTACGGTTCAAATAGCGAAAAGTCCATTGGTTGTCCGGTAACGTAAGTGACACCAGGAATTAGCACAAACCACCAAAGTATAAACAGCATCCCTGCAACTATGGGCGCTATCACCAGAAGTCGCAATGCATTCAAATTGCTACGTTGAAATCCTAGTGAGCTGAAGGTGTCTTTGCCATATTCAATCCAACTGGCCAGGAGCATTATGGAAACAGCAAATACGACCTGAAAGTAACCTGATAAATAGAGGATGCAGCATAGAGCAAGTGCGAAAACGGGGGTTGCTATTGATTTTAATGCGTGTTTTTTCATCGTTACAAGTGTTTAATTCTTCGCAATGAAACGATGGATAAAACCTATGCAGGGAACCAGCATCGACGTTTTTTACTGAATGGTAGTGAAGAAAATACCGAATGGTCGATCTGTTTTTAGGATCTGTTTTCAAACCAATTCAAAAACTCCTGTTTTTTATAGCGGCTTATAGTTAGTTGCGTAGCTTTCTTGTCGAAAAGGGCGGGTTTCAGCAGTACAGATAGCTTGCCATTTTCTATTGGCTGCACCTGCTCGACAGAAGATGCATGCAGTATGGTTTGCCTATTGGCCCGGTAAAAGCTATGTGCGTTTATTTTTTCTTCTATCTCATTTAATGTGAAATCCGTCGCGACCGAAGTTCCATCGGATTTTACGATATAGGCAATTTTATTTTGACTGTAGGCAAATGCAATATCCTCGTAGCTGACCAAAGTAATTTTACCACCGAATAATACCTTAAGTTTTCCTTCTATCGAGGTAAATCGATGCAGCTTATAAATGGCTTTAGCGTAGATGAGTACGGTGCCAATAAAACAGATCAAAAGCGTGATGGAAAGACCCACTAGTAGTTCATAAAAATTGTAGGCCTCAATTCCATTAATCGAGTAAAATAGTATAATGTACACAATGGAGTCATAGCCCAAAGTGCTCAAAAAAAATCGCGAGAGTATACCTGTGTTAATTGCCTCGGAGAAGTATTTACTTTTGAAGTACTGGAAGTTCAACTCGCCAATGACCAGGAACAAACTTACCAGCAAGATCGAAACAGTACTCGGCAGTAGGGGGAATCGATAGGATTCGTTGAGTGGAAAGTACTCAGGTTGAGTGAGGTGGTTTGCGAGGATGGTGACGACTACTAAAACAAGCCAGGTCTTTACCCAGAAACTTGAGAATTTGAATGTAGTCCTATGCTTTAGCTTATGTATCACCTCCAGGTAAAGGGTGCGGTTGTACTTTTTTCGTTTCCGCCAAAGTACTGAATCTCCTTCATATTTCCAGTTCCCGACTTTTCTCCCGGTCGGCACCAGGCCTTCACTGCCCTCGACCCTGATCAGCCCGCTACACTTCCGGCGGTAGTGTCTTAAAGGTTTAGCAGATGAGCCTATCCAGTATTGGGGATCCGAGTCATGCGTTTTACTTTTTGTTAGGTGGGTGATTCGCCGATGACTTCTGGTTTTTTGCTCGTTCAAAGTGATGAGTCAGGGTTAGAAAGACTAAACTTTTCAACCCACCAAACCATGGGCTAAATCCAAATTAAAAACTTGTGGGGATCGAAAATCCCCACAATAATATCCAAATAGAAAAGCCTCACTCATTGGTTACAGGTGCCGGGTTTAGTTTTCCTCCTTTATCATGTAGTTTACTCGAACATTTTTTGAAGTACTTCTTGATAGATGGAATACCTCGCGCCAGCACTGTATTGGTTTCCAATACTGTTGATCAAATGTATGAAGGT
This sequence comes from Cyclobacteriaceae bacterium, assembly GCA_965242775.1. Taxonomy (GTDB): domain Bacteria; phylum Bacteroidota; class Bacteroidia; order Cytophagales; family Cyclobacteriaceae; genus JAWPMT01. The sequence continues at coordinate 248,119 of CBDETI010000034.1, read as the reverse complement.
CATATCTTGTTCAGGGAAATAAAGGGATATAGTGATAAATCCGTCGATGAGGCCGCTATGTCCAACAGCAACTCCGTATTCTGTGTTGAACTTCTCGATCCCAAAACCATTTTCAGTATGTCCGAAAGCAGGAGCATGCCAATCGGAAGGAAGATCAAACCAATTGGTCATTTCAGATAAGGACGTTTGCGAAATAAGGTTGCCTTTCATCATCTCCTCAAAAAAAACAGCTAAATCATGGGCATTGATTGCAACACCGCCGTCTCCCCCAATTCCAAGTTCATCCTGGTACAGGTGTCTGGATTCGAAATAATTGTTGCTCGTCCCTAGACCAATATACCCTTTTACAGTCCCATTAGGAATTGGTTGTTCTTCACTATAGTAGGCGGAGCTTAGTGCAAGAGGGGCAAATACTTCTTGCTCATACACTTGCCCGAAGCTTAGCCCACTTGCTTTTTCTAGTATGAGGCTGAGCAGCAAAAAATTTGTATTGGAATAGTAATATGTTTCTCCAACACCATTTGTTGCTTTTTTACCATAGATGTATTTTAAGACCTTCTCCTTTGTAAAATCATTGTGTACAACATTGTGCCTGTCCAAATCAAATTTCGTAGTGTAAAAATCAGCAACTCCACTTGTGTGTGACAGCAAATGCTTGATCTTAGCTTCATCTGCATTTTCAACATTTTCAACTATTGACTTGTCCAGCCACTGGCTGATTTGGTCTTCTAAGCCTAGCGTTCCCTTGTCTATGTATCGGTAAATAGCTGCGGCGGTGAATACTTTACTGATACTAGCGATTAAAAAGGTATTACAACTTTTCATAGGAACATTGGAGGCTATATCGGCATTGCCTTCAGCACCTATCCATAATCCGTTTTTATCTTTCACGAGTAATACTGAGCCCACCAGTCTGCCTTCCTGGCGATATTTTGCATGTAGTTCCTGATAAAAAACAGCATTGGGGTGAACAGCACTGGAATCTGGAAAATTCAGTGCGCAATTATATGTCTCTTCTGGAAATACCTCATTTTTCTCACAAGAGACAGAAAAAATCAGCAATCCCAGGAGGAACAGGAAGCTCGTTACCTTAGTGTTCATGACTTCTTTGTATTTATTTGTATTCCTAGCTTAAAGAATGAATGGGGGAAGAGCGGGTATTCAAGTAACACCTCTTGTCTAACAAAGGGGTGAATATTCCCTTTTGTGAAGTAGGTGAACCCGACACCAAAATTGACATACACTGAAGGTCGACCTATTGGATTGAACTCTTCAAAATCGCCACCGTCTGTTTGTCGATAAACCTCTCCCGGGTAAATGGAATGAAAGTAACCCAGGCCCACGGGTAAATCCAGGCCTAATTTTTCCTTGATAAGTTTATATGAGAACAGGTACTCACCTCCCAGGTAAATTCCAGTTTCTATCCTGCGATGATAGAACATGCCTATCCTGGCATTAAAACTCCGAGTGCTTTTAGGCTTTTCTACTTCCTTTAATGTACCGGTGATATCGATTCCAGGATGTAAAGGAAAATAACGCGAAAACGGAAAAGCAATGGCTTCGGTAGTAGCCATGATCGATATCTTTTCCAGTCTTTGACCGAAGCTGACTCCCAACCATAATGAAACCATGATACCAGCAAATATTTTTTTTCTCATGTACTGAATGATTGTGTTAAAAAAATTCAGCGGCAAAGGAGTAGAAATGCTGGAGGCCGGGGGTCTTGAAATGTGTACTTTAGAGAAATTAGGACCTATTACGTATAATTTCAGTGGCTTGGACCCAACTAAGCTGTTCTTTTTCGGAATTGAGAAGGGGAGATCCTATGGTGTTTTTTGAATGTCGAGTAAAAAGAGGATTTAGATTTGAACCCTGCCTCTAAGCCAATAGACAGCACATCAAAGTTTTTAAAAGCAGGGTCTTGGAGCATCTGTTCAACATCTTTGATCCTGTATTGATTCACCAGGTCGGTAAAGCTACTTTCTGAATTTTCTTTGATCAGTTGTGTCAGATAGCTATTGCTGATACCCAATTTTTGGGAAACTATTTCTCTACTCAAGTTTTCATCTCTATAAATTTTATCTTCCTCCAACAAATTCAAGAGATTTCCAAAATGGGTATTTGGGCGTTGAGATTTTCGTTTATTCGTCGAATGTTTTTCGTCAGCGGTCTCAGCGATTTTCGCTTTAATTTCCTTTCGATTACTACCTATGTTGAACTGAAGCAGCTGGGAGTAAATGTACCAATAGACAAAAACCGAAAGTAAGAACCACAGTGTCCAGGTGAATTCATTGAATTCAAATTCCAGGAACACATGATTAATGAACATAAGTGTTATCAGGATGCTAGAAAACCACCACAATTTGTTCAGCCATTTATTGGTGGGTTTTTTCGCAACAAAGAAATATGCACGTAAGTGCATAGGTATAAACATTCCGAGAGCGACATAATCTTCGAATAAGTAAACTATGCCTCTGTTATCGACCAGTGCAGGTACTGAGATCAGGGCAAAGTCCATGTGTAGGTCTATCAGCAAATTGAAGCCTAGAAGAATAGCAAAAGGTAGATAAAACCAATAGATCGGAATCTTGATTATTGAGCAGGTAGCCCTTTGGAAAAAGGTAAAGAGCGGCACATAAAATGCTGTGATCCACGGGATGTCATCACCTACCACATCATAAAAAGTAAACCAACCCCCGCCCAGTACAAGAAAATAGGGAAGTAGTAGGGAATCGAATCCCATGATGAAAATAATGATCAGGAAAAAAGCAAAGTGTCTATTGTAAGCGCTTCGAAATGCTTTGTTCTTGAGAATTAATGTTGCGAAAAGGATGGATTGAGATAATGCCCCAAAAATTAACCAGCTTATTACAGTCATGTTCTTTTAAAAATGCCGCTTTGCCGATGACTTTATTGAATTGGGAACCAGATTTCCCACGTAAAAACTCTTTTTTCCAACGGAACTGTCTCAATCATTTTAGAAATGGCTGTTAGGTTATTCTGATTCCCTTTTAAACCCACGATGGTCAAATCTTCATTATTTATAGTTTTTGGTGTCAACATGTTTTGTGCTCGTACTTATTGTTAATAACCTGGCTAAGCCTTTTTCTTTAAAAACTATTTCTAAAGTTACTGCTTCACGCTGGAAACGACTCCTGAGCCCTCTCTATTCATTAATCTTATCGATTGTTAGAGGTGACTTTCTCCAACTGAATGGAATAGGGGTGTGCATAATATTCCCGATGCGCGGCTGCTAAATTCACAATTGTTCCGGTCATTTTTGTTCCATCCTTAAAAAGCTTAAATGAAAGCAGGTGTTGAAGGTCTTTTCTTTTGTTCGAAGCAGGCAACTCTCCGGTTCCGGTTCCAATGAAGTAGTCTTTATTCACTGCTCCAAAAAGCAGTTTGCTGTGAACGGGCAGCGGCTGATAGTCCGTTAAGAATGACTGGTAGCTTTGGTCGATATAGTCCACTTCTATTGTTTGACCTTCTATTTCTATGGAGATAGGTACTTCTTTCCGGTCAATGAACATAGTGCCTTCCCATGATCCCCAGAAGGTAGTGTCAGCCAAGACAGTTTCATATTCGGCTATTTCATTTATGGGTGTTGGATCATAATTACCTATTAAGATGGTGCTAAGTTGATCCGAAAGTACTCTGCAAATTGTGGGGTTATAGGTGTTGGTTAGTAAAGCTATCGCGATGTTCTCTTTTGGATATAGTTTAAGCATGGTGCTTGCTCCCATCATGCCTCCTTCATGCCAAACTACTTTTTGACCATTGTCATCAGCTGCTATGTACCAGCCTAACCCGTAATAGGTGTCCTGATAATAATGGAACAGGGCATTTCTTTCACGATAGGTCTGCATTTTTTGGATTGCAGATGCCTCCAAGACATTTTCATATTGATTTTGAAGGTGAAGCAATGCGAATTGCATTATGTCGTGGATACTACTGGCCACATTTCCAGCCCCCGGGGTGTTGTTCCAGACAAAAGGAAGTGGATTTAATTCATGATCATATTTTTTGGCCAGTACCTGACTTTCATCCGCCTGTTTTGCAATTACAAGTGAGTTATTCATATTCAGTCCTTGAAGTACATGGGTTTGTATGTTTTGTGCAAAAGTTTCCGGCGTGACTTTCGAAATAATATGGCTGAGCAAACCATAGCCGATATTGGAGTATTCGCAGACTTTCCCTGGTTCGTGAAATTGTGTTCCGTATTTATCCCAGGCCTCTTCAAAGGAAGAGGGTGTTATGCCTTCATCCTCATAGTAAATGTCAAAGTAGGTTCCTAATCCGGCCGTATGATTCAGTACCTGTCTGATCGTTGGATCTTGAAAAGAGCTGTCAACTTTCTTTAATGAAACATACCTGGTAATGGGATCATTGATATCGAGTGCTCCTGCGCAATGAAGTTTCATTATTGCTGTGGCGGTGATCGGCTTTGATAAGGAAGCCAATTGATAGGGCGTGTGAATGGTACTCTTTATCTCTCGTTCAAGGTCTGCATACCCAAAAGCACTTTCATAGATTACCTCACCGTCTTTCAGAATACCAACCGCCAACGAGGGTAACAAATGGTTACTGATCAGGGAATCGATTGTTGTTTCTAGCTGATCAAAGTTTTGTCCATAACCAAGATTGGCCAAAGCTGTTACCAGGTAGGTACAAAGGAATGCTGTTCTCATCATTTTGAATTTTTTGAAACAAACCTCTACCGCTTACGGTCTGGGATCGTCCTAAAACGGGTCTTAGGACTTATTATCCACAAACTGCTGCTTGTACCTTTGGGGGGTCATTCCAGTGCTGGATTTAAATACCAGGTTGAAAGAAGATTTGGAACCAAAGCCACTCTCAAGGGCAATACCAAGCAAACTTAAATGTGCGAATTTCTTGTTTTGCAAGTTTTGTTTAAATGCCTCTACCCGGTAATTGTTTACAAATTCGTGAAAGCTCAGCTGGAGAGAATTGTTTAAGGCGATTGATATCTTTTTCTGAGGGTAGCCTGTTTTCTTGGCAAAGGAGGAGAGGGATAAGTCGTGATCCAGGTAGTATTTTTCCTCTAGCATAAGCTGCTGCAGGGTGCTAGCAGTTGATTCTAAATCAGATGCAGTAAAATCATGGGTGGGATTTGTTTTTTGATTTTTAAGAAATCCTACTGTGTTGATATGTGTGGTCAAATAGCCTTTGAAGCCAATCCAGCAGGTAATTGTGGCCAGGCTCACAAACCCCAGGTTGAAATAGTAGGACCTCAGGGCCTCCTCGAAAAAGAGTATGTCGATGATCCGAATAGGAATCCAAATAACACAGAATGACAAGTATATCATCAATGGTTTTTCCAGCCACAGAAGCGCTCTGTTTTCAAGGTTTGAGAAGTGGTCACCCAGCCATCTCTTGTACTCAATAAGTAAATAAAAGGCTATGGATAGATATATAGTCAACGAAATTATACCGCCCCACTGGACCACTTGGTAGAACAAGTTTTCCGAGGTTTCGACATTTGCTGATAAGCTGATAGCTCCCCGACGAAATAGGGATGTTCGGTAGTAGAGGAACTCTAGTAACGGTAACATAAAATGCAACCAGTCGTGCCGCTGAAATCGGTACGATTTATCTGTCAAGCTTTTCGTATAGAGATAGAGTGACGGCCCCAACCCATAAATCAACTCCAATTGCAAATAGGGTATCCAGTCGGTGTAACCCCAGGCTACCATCAGGTTGAAATTCCCGAAGTTCAGGAGAGCAAGTAAGAAAAAGAACAGTATTAGTGACAGGAGTCGATATGGTACGCTTTTCTTTCCTTTCTGCAATATTAGTATGATCAACAATACCGTTTGTAGGCTAAGAATAATGATGACAACCGATGCTATGGATTCGAAATTCAAGCGGGTGTAATTTTTTCGGAGAGCGTCACGATCATATGCCAAATGTTGACCGGCGGCGCCTTGGCCCCTCACTTAGCTCAAAAGTATCTTTTACCCGTACCCTTTGCAAATAGCTTAAAGTCACCGATGGAGTTTAGTGCTTGTTGGAAATAAACGATTTTATGAGAGGTGTGCGCTGGTTCTTTACCAGCAGATCCTTATTGAGTGTTTGCCTTTTCCTTAATTAACTTGATCACAATACCCATCTGACCCAAATGGTAAAGATCATGATGTAGAATTCCATCAATTACAAACGAATAGTTGAAGGTACTTTTGAAGTCCTGGTCCTCATATGACTCCTGTAGGAAAGAATCATCCTTTTCACCCAATAGATTGATCAACTCAAGATGACTGCTTTCGTATTCGGCTATCAAATTTTTCCAACCAATTTCTTTTAGGGTCTTGTGACCAGGCCAGTTGCCTTCTTCATCGGCCTTCAACACGCCTATACCATTCTTCACTTTTAGGATAGCGTCCTTTTTCCAAGCGGTTAGATGGGCAAGCAATTCCGCGACACTATGGAGGTTGGGCAAAGGCCTTGTGAAAGCTTGCTCCGCCGTGATAGAATCTAGTTTTTTTCTAAAGGTATCACCCATCCATAATTTCCCGTTCTGTACCTCCTGAAGTTGTTCAATAACATGATCAATTATGCGGTTACTATTCATTTCAGTCTAAATTGATGCTTAGTATACCTTGCCAGGTAACTATAAAAATAGCGAAGGGGCCCCATGTCTCAAAAACTTTCAGAAGGCAGCATAGGCCACATCTGCCGACTTAGCGACTTGTTATCAGCTTTTGTTTTTTAAAACCGCTTTCCGGAGGTCTCCAATTCCCAAATTGGATGAGTTAACCCAAACTCTGTGAACATGCATTTGGCATCCGCAGCTGTCCATTTTACCCAGTTGGGGTCCAAGTGACTTCCATACCACTTTTTTGAAAATTCCCATATTTTTTGGATAGGTTGGATGTCGCCAAGTGGAATATTGTGTCGGACTGACCAATTTTTGACTTGTTGTTCATTTTCAAACACGAGCATGTTACTACATGTGTAGATCACATTGTCCCAAGCATTCCTCATCGGAATTGGGAAATGGATAAATAAATCTGTTTCAACAATTTCTCCGTCTCTTATTTGGATTGTTTTCGCAGGACCTTCCGCTCCGATGGTTGTTGCAATGGTTAAATCCGTCTTAAGCAATGCGGGGCTACACCTAATGAGCACCATGCACAATTTCCCCACCATTGCCCTTTGTCTGATTTAATATAGAAGTTTGTAGGTGCTAAAGAAAAAGGGTGAATCACCCAGACTTTGGGTTCTTGCGGATGCAAAACAACGCCGTGATAATCCTGTAAGGCATAAAGTGCGTTTATCACTTCCGTCTCGCTAGTTCCAAAAATTTCAGCTAACGCTCGGTTGGTTGGAGCATATCCATCTTCAATTATTTTCTTAATTATGGTGTAATGGAGTTTGGAATGAGTAATCATTTTTAAAATGAAGAAAATTGCTTATAACGACTAATTAGAAATGGTCACTTTTATACTGTTTATGTATTGTGTGTTCGTCTTTTGTCCTTTTTCAGCATTATCCAAATTAAGACAGAAAAGGTGAATGTTAATAGTGTGAATGATTTTTCAAGATTGGTGGCAGCGAAAATATTTCCAATTGTATTCAAGCCAAATAAGAAGAGAAAAGCCCATAAAATGATATTGACAATTTTCATTGGTATAATTTCAGTCAGATAGTCTCCCTTTATTAGTAAAATGAAGAGCAGAAAGAGATTAACAAGTATCGAAATACTCTCAAAAACATACATTTCAGCATCATTTTTTAGCCTTCCTCCCCAAGTAATTTCATAGGGGATTATTTTCAATGCTATAGATAAATGAAAAAGAACTACGCCTCCTAATAACCAAAGCATTATTCTAACTGCTAATCTTGGATTCATTTTAGGTTCTTTGTCTTAATTCGGTTTTAATCACCATAATGAAGCACAACATGCCGGATATAACAATTGCTCCTGGACTGTCAATATTTACTAATCTATCGGATTTACAGAACAGTTTCAAGTAACTTAATAGCGGCTGCTGCATCACTTGTTAGACTCTCTTCAAGCATCCAACGCTCAGATAAGCCGGTGAGTGGGTCTGTTCTTTTTCGCTTCTGAAGTTACCACTTCAATATGAAATTTGCTGGCAGCTCGGTGTACTCGTTAAGTTTATCGATTGTTGGTAACCGAGATTTTGCCATGTTGCCATCCCTTTGGCAAGTACAAATTCAACCCTGTCGACTTTTCAACATCAATTAGGTTATTTCGGAGTTCAATACTTCTTAAACCAATTGCTGATCGATTTTCATTCACCGTTTTGAATTCAGTGTGGCTGGGAATCTTTCCAATGAATCCAAATGATGTGGATTCATGTCCTGTTAGCGCAGCAGTTCTCCAATCTTCTATTTGCGCAAACTCGTAGGGTGATATTTCCCCACGTCTTAAGGCTTTCATCAACTTTGGCCTTAATTGCTTGTACCGCATGTCCTTTGCGTTGTAGTTCAGTGAGATGGAGTTGTGATGACTTAAAATCACCGAAGCCCACAAGTCATTTCCAATAAGTTGTTCTCCCGGATAACCTTGTTGGTTTAAAATACTGTCTAGCTGTATAAGCTGCTTTTCGCTGTGGGGAGCAAATTTTCTTTCTGCGTACTTGTCTTGAGCTTTTTGTCCAATTCTAAATAATGCGCCAAATGCTTTTTTCTGATCTTTTTTGAACATTTCATGGACTTCTCCTTTCATCTGAAAGTCTAGCCTTGATAAGTAGATCTTATGAAGTGAATCATAAGCTGAAATGATTTTGGGCCATTCCCGCTGCTCCTTTAAGGATTGCAAGTTGTCGTTTTTGTTGATTTTCTTTAGTGTCCAGCCCGCCTTCATGCCAAGTGCCACGAATTTTAATCCTGAGTCGTAATCTTTTTCAAACGTGCTTAGCTCGGTGGCAACTTTGATATCTCTTAAAAACACGAAATCAAATTGATTGAAGAGAGCGTCAAACGCCTCGATTGCCGAAGTTGATTTGCCTTCAGCAATTAGCTTTTCGCATTCAATTACTCTCAAAATGGTAATCGAGATAGTTTCCTTGAGCAATGCTCTTGCTGTAGATAAATAGATAGCCAAGAAGCGTAAGGGTCAGTGAAAATTTGGTCATCAAAGATAAGAATGCAATTGTGGCACTAATGGCTTAAGGTACGTGGCAGTACTTTTTTAGTTTCCACCAAAGTAGTGAATCTGCTTCATATTATTTGTCGCTTTTACCCGTCGCTGCAAAAGTGCCTCAAGGGCTTCCCGCCGAAAAAGCTCGACAGAATCAGGTTGCCCACTCCACCACTAATCGAAAGAGTGGAGGGGGCCAGCAGATGATCGCTTATAGATCCGCCTGTTACAAGCTTTACTTACTCAGTTCGCTTAGTCGTTTTATGGCTTCTTCATGACCTGGCGCGATATCTAGTACTTTTTTGAACGCCTCTATGGCTTTATTTCTGTCGTCGAGTTTAAAGTAAGCCTCTCCCAAATTGTAGTAGGCCAGTTCTGAGTTCGGATATTTCTCAACAAACAGCTTAGAAGCAGCTAATGCCATTGAGAAATTTTCATAATAGTCATAGAAGCTAGCTGTTCTATTGAGGTACCACTCTGGTATCGGAACCTGGTACCCCAGGTTTTGAGAAGCCGCTTCAAAGTGGCGCTTAATCTGTTCGGGTTCAATCAACTCCAGAATATCTCCGTTATGTGGTAAACTATAACTTTCGAAAATAAATTCTAAAGCTTCATAGGTGGACCTCAATACTAAAGAGTTATGTGTTTCTTCCGGCTTAAAGCCCGTTTTTAGCACCATTGATTGGGGTTGATGTTCTTTTATTTTCATTATCAGTTCTTCGGTACTTTCCTGATGAATCGATGTTGAATCTCTTTCAAGCTCATACCCATAGTACACAAAAGTGGGATTGCCGGATTTCCATTTTTTTAAGTTGCGTTCCGATTGATTGACTAACAGCTTATTGTCCCACCAGATGCTTGGGCTTAGGTGAATGTAAGCATTGAACAAACTTGGTCTTTCGAGCATCATATAAGAAGTTAAGAGTCCTCCCAAAGAGTGTCCAACTATGATTTCGAATTCAAGCGTCCTGTAGGTTGTATCAATGTGGGATTTTAGTTCTTCTTCCAGAAATCTGATAAAATTCTCAGCTCCTCCACTTTGATTATACTCAGCAAATTCACCGGTTGATGTCTCGTTGAATTCGGTAGGTGTAAAATCTCTATCTCTGTTTGTATTATTGACACCCACAACAATCATTTCCGGAATCCTGGAATTTTCAACCAGGAATTCGACGACAGCCTGAGTAAACTTAAAGGAATAGTCCCACCCATCCAGTATGTATAATACGGGATACGAACAGGATGAAGACTCGTAATTCCAAGGTAAACCAATTTGCAATTCACGGTCCTCATCCAAAAGTGTTGAATGAATTTCGTAGGCTTTGCCTGCAACAATATCTCTAGATTGACTACTTCCTTCTTGAATGGAAAAAGCCACAAGCACCCACAGGATTAATAGTTTTGATGTAACATTCATCGCGTTTATTGTATTTAAAGTCCATAAAGCGCGTGGTGGGGTTTTTAATTTCCGCCAAAATAGTGAATCTGCTCCATATTGTTTGTCACTTTTTCCAGTCAGTTCTTGTTGAAGTGATAGAAGGCTAGGGCATGATCGGATCAAGCCCGTGTTGCCAGAGCAGCTCACTTGTCAGCGGGTCAATGCCCAAGTAAAATGAGTATGGAATAGAGATGCTAAACAGATCGAAATACGCTATCTGTATTACCGTGCTGATCAACTCCCGTGTATATTCATTTTAGCGTTTGTTACCAAGTGTGTAAGTGTGTCAAAATTCATCGATGCCCGAATGCCTGACCCAAAAGCCAACTGGGTATCTGGTAGAATTTGACTCTTGAATATTACCAGATGTCGTTACTCGAGTCTTTTTAGCCACCTTTTGGCAAGTGCAAAATCAGGATCAATTGTCAATGCTTTCTCAAACATAACCTTTGCATTTGCTAGCTGACCTTGATTTCTGCGTACAACTCCCATACCCACATATAATAGCTTACCATCTGGATACATTTGTAGGGAAAATTCATAAATTTCTTCTGCGACATCTAAATCCTCACTTATTATATTGTCAAAACCAAGGTCCATTAAGACCGATATGGGTGGCTTGATTTCATACCCGTATCGTTTTGACAACATATCGAAATGTGCTATCACTTTATCCAGGGAATCCAGGTTTTCGTAGGGATTAAAGTCCGGATATAGGGCGAGAAGGAATTGTGTGAAATCCATCGCTGGCACATGACCCTGGTTCACCAATTCATCTACCTTGTAGGTAAAGTTCTCTGGTTTATGGTCTGTCACAACACGCGAGAATTCAGAAACAATATCTGTTAATCCCTCATCGTCGCTGTTAAATGATGTGTAGCGATCTGTTTTCCGTGAGCGTTTTTAACGGGCCTGATTTTATTTTTTGCTGAAGCACGGTGGGTATGTGCATAATGGATGGGCTGCTTGCGAAGTAACCATTGAAGAGAAGGGGTTTGTTGAGGAGCGCGTACACAGTGAAAAAACCACTGTTAGACGCGCCATAGAGCACTTTGAACGGAGCCGTCCGGTATTGACTTTCCACGTGCGGCATCAGCTCAGTCTCAAAAAAGGTCAAATAATTATCCGGAATGGTAGTGTCGTGATTGTCCCTTGTCGGCAACAAAATACCATTTCCTTCGGGTAGATCCACGCCAATGAGTATCATCTCAGGAATTTGTCCCTCACCCATGTAGTCGAGTGTACCAGCTAACATGGCGAACCGAGCTCGGTAATCAGAACCCAACATGTAAAACACCGGATAGGTTTTCCTGGAACTATCGTAGTTCTCAGGTAGATGGATGGATAGTGGAACGGTTTTGCTTAAGACTTTTGACTGAAGAGAGGCTATTTTGCCTAAGGTAACCGCTGGTTCACTATGCTGTGTCAAACCAGTGATTTCAGGATCCCTTTCGATACTTTCTTGGGCAAAGACTGCATTGATAGAAATGAGACCTGTCATTAGTAATAGTTTCGCTGTTTTCATGATTTTTCCCTTTTAGATATTGTGTTTGTTGCTGTTTGATATGGATTATAGTTTCGGCCTCAGGTTCTCAATCACCTCAGCGTCCACCCAATATTTTTTTCCTACGTAATTACGATTTCCATCTTCTTTTACTTTCCACTCTCCCCTCGTGAAAAAAAAATATTTCCCGTCTTGTGACACCATTGGTGCGCTTTCTTGCAGTTCAGTATTAATTGTGGAGCCCATATTCACCGCGGATGACCAGTCATCTTTATCTTTCTGTTTAAAACTGATATAGAGATCTGCCAGTCCGTGTCCGTCTTCTCGCCTCACGTCCCAGATTAAGTACGATTCATCTGGCGCAATAAAGGGGTGAGCAATGTAATTTCCAGTATTAATCTCGGCACTCATTCTTACCGGACTTTCATGTTCGCCGTTGATAAGGCGAGAATAATGAATAGCGCCGTTTATGCCCTTATCTTCTTTTTTGTAAACAGCGAAATAATAGGTTCCATTATATGAAATCGACATACCGTGCGCCTGGTCTTTTAGAAATTCACCCTGACTTTTGAGTTCCGACCATCCTGAGTCGGTTCGTTCCCTGTACTGCTTTCCAACGTACATCGTATTGCCATCCTCAGAGAATTTTGGCCATTTTATATCGGTCTCAGATTCCTGCCCCCAACTATTATTTTCATACCGAATAACAAAAAATGTACGTTCTTTATACTTCCCATTTTTTCTGGTGAAGTAGAATTCTCTCATATCTTGTGAAAACCTGCCACCTTCAAAACTCCCCTCTGGAGAAAGAATATTAGGAGCAAAAACTTCGGGAATTAAACCTGGTAGCTTTTGTCCAAAGTAGCGGTTTTCCAACGGAGGGAAATCAGGATCATTTAATTTCTGCTCTTCGGAGTTACAAGCATTGAAAACCATTGTCAATACAAGTATCAAAAACAGTAGACCCATTTTTCTTCTCATAATTCTTTAACATCCTGTAAGTGTGGAATAAATGTATTGTCTATTCAATGCATAAATTCATTAACAGGATAAACCCAAGAATTATGTGATGAAATCATTTCGTCATTGATACCATGCATTCGTCCAATAATCGCGATCATTCCTACATGCAAGCGATATATTTATCTGATATTCAAATGGATACATGTTTAAGAAATCACTAAAGAATACGATATTCATGAATGTAGGTGCCTTTGTACTGGTGCTTATCCTTGAGCTATTAAGTGGATGGACCTTCAGGGATCGATATGATGAACCTTTCATGTTTTTTTTATGGGGTCTTCATTATGCCATTTCCATCATGGTGGTTATCTGGATAAATCACTTTGTTTTGATCCCCTATCTTTTTGATAAGAAAAGGTATTTTTTATACGTACCGCTGCTTATTGGTAGTCTTTTGTTTGGGGCTTATTTAAAGATCTATCCTCAAGTCAGTTGGTCGGAGGTGGCTAAAATGCTGTACTTTCTTGTTTATACCACGGGAACCGGGATGGCAGCTTTCTTCTTGAGAAGGAATATCATGTTTCGAAGGGAAAACGATGAGAAAGAAAAATTGCAAAAGGAGACGGAATTGAACTATTTAAGGGAGCAAGTGAACCCGCACTTTCTGTTTAATGCGTTAAATAGTATTTATTCACTTTCCAGGCAGCAATCGTCAGAAACGCCGGATCTTGTTATGCAGCTTTCAGAATTGATGAGGTATCAATTGGAAAGTTCTAAAAAGGAGACCGTCTTATTAAAAGAAGAGCTTGAGTTTTTAGAGAATTATTTGCTACTAGAAGAAAAAAGGCTTGGTAAACGGTGTACCATTGAATTTGCAATTAAAGGGGATCTATTGGACTTGCGAATTGCGCCAATGATACTCATCCCATTCGTTGAAAATGCCGTTAAACATGGTGTTCAAAGCACAAATGAACAGAGTACCATTGATATTGCTGCAACTATAAAAGGTGCTACACTAAATTTCGGTGTGGCCAATTCGAAGCCACAAAAGGGTTCTTCATTGACAAAAATGGGGCTTGGTCTTGAAAATGTGAGAAGACGGTTAAAGCTGTTATATCCTAATGGCCATGTTTTGAAAATTGATGATAAAGAAGAACATTACGAAGTGCAATTATCTATTGATTTAGCAGTTTCAAGATCAATAAAGACCGCTGATGTTTAAAGTTGGAATTATAGATGACGAAGTACTGGCACGGGAAGTGTTGGAAGACTATTGCGCTAAAATTGACAACTTAGAAATCGCACTCAGCACGGGGAATCCTCTTGAATTTATCAACTACACGCGGAAACATGATCTTGATCTCATCTTTTTGGACATAGAAATGCCTGAGCTTAACGGCATGGAGGTTTTGCGTTCTATGATAACCCCCCCGAAAGTTATTTTGACAACAGCTTATTCGGAGTACGCACTGGAAAGTTATAACTATGGCGTCGTAGATTATTTATTAAAGCCGATAAAAATCGAACGCTTTTTGAAAGCGATAAACAAAGTTTCAGCGTCAATAATAACGCAGCCTCAAAAGAATAGGGGAAGTGAAGAGCTTCAGATAAAATATGATGGACTACCTGTTAATATTTCATTTAGATCCATTCTGTACATTCAAAGTTTTGGAAATTATTTGAAGATTTTCACTGATCCGAGAATGTACCTTATCCCCGAAACGCTGATCAATATTTCCACCCAGTTACCCAACAGCTTTGAACGTACACATAAATCATACATTGCAAACTTGGATAGAGTTACAAAAGCAACCAGAACACATTTGTTAATTGAAAACAATAAAGTCCCGATCAGTGCCATGTATAAGGTTTCGGTTAGCAAGAAGTTGGAAGCTCTAGGGAAATCTTAAAATGGCGATTTGGTTTGTGTGCTACTAATGCGAGTTCGGACTCAGCTATCTATTTAAAACTGCTTTACATAACTCAATTTTAAAATCCCTTGTTGCTCCGATTGTTGCTCCTGAGGGTCATCTGTAAAGGCGCGTTCGTTGTATACCAAATAAACATAAGACATGGGTTGGTATTCCCATGAAAACCGTACATTGGTGTTTTTTAAATCATTTTCTGAATTTTTCTGATATACCCCTGTTAGTCGAATTCTTGGATTTATTGCAAATCGTCCCTCAATCGAATACAAATCAACTCTTTTAGATGTCTGGTCAACACCAACCTTAGAGAAACCGATTCTATTGTATCTAGTAGCTAAAGAAATATGTGGAATTGGAACAAACCTGAAGGTAAGATCTAAGGAGGACAAACTACCATCAAAATAGTTGCCCCAATCTACAAATCCAGACACGCTTATTTTCTTTGATGGATCTGTACTGGCCAGGAAGAAGTGTCTTAGATAATCATATTCGCCAGGTATAATTTCGACCTCTAACGGAATAAATGATTCTTTTAGATTTTGATAGTTGGCATTTAATCCGTATCCGATATATCCTCCATTTTGTAAATTCAAATAAAACGGGTTTAATACAAACTTTTGTTCTATTAAATCACCAGTTGACGCTTGATGAAAGAACTGTAAGGCAACACTTGGTTCAAATGCCCGAATCCATTTTTTGAAGGGTAATTTCTTGCCTCTAAAAGTTCGTATCACTCCTGGAGTCGTCCCGATTACATCTTGCCTGGAAATAAAACCCATTTCTGGATTATAGCTTTTTGTTATTATTGATTGAGTCCACCAACCAATCCATTTGTTCGTGTTATAATAGTATTG
The DNA here is from genome assembly GCA_965242775.1 of Cyclobacteriaceae bacterium. GTDB lineage: Bacteria > Bacteroidota > Bacteroidia > Cytophagales > Cyclobacteriaceae > JAWPMT01. The sequence goes on along the minus strand of CBDETI010000034.1, from coordinate 232,302 downwards.
ACCAATGGCTGAGAGGCCTTTTTCTGCTGTGTTAGAATCTTGTGAGTAACTGACCAATGTATTCAGGGAATGTATCTCATTAAGTCTGAAAAACCCATCTGTAGTGAGCGTAATATTTGATTTTTCTGGTTGATTTTTGATTGTCAATAATCCGCCAACTCTATTTTGCATTCCGAAGTTTTTCGAATATCTACCAACAATGAAATTAGTAGCTGAAGTGAGAGAATCTCCTTCTTGCCTAATTGCAATACCCCCATAATTTGTTGTTGCTGAGCCATGAACGAATCTCGCGCCAGCAACAATTGGAATTGGTTTGCTCTCTTCGTCTAATCCTATTCTACGGCTAAAAAATGGTTGAATGTGAATAGCACCTTCGTCACCTGTTCGCCTGTTTACATTAATTCCAAATAACGATGCATTTTCGAGGAAAAACTGTCTTCTCTCCGGAAAGAAAACAGAGAAACGACTAGTATTGTTGATTTGTCTATCAACATCTGCCTGGGCAAAATCAGTATTAAAGGTTAAGTCCAATACATCATTTGATGAAACTGCCCATTTAACTTCTCCGCCAACCTTAGTATTTAGATCTTCTTCGTCTTCCGAGGCATCTGATCTATATTTTTCTACTGATGTTAGTGCGTATGGTTGAATTCTAATATTTGTTTTTGCAGGAGGAGGAGGCTTAATATCTTTTAATAACCCAGCATACTCCATTCTTGCTGAAGGGTATGTCTGTGGAAACGGGGAGAAGGCTGATATTTCGTTCACAATACGGCGGTTTCGATATATCTGAATTCCCCATTGTTGATTTTCATGATCCAGATGCGGATAACGAATAGTTTTCCATGGGATAGCTATTTCCGCTATCCAACCATTTTCTGTAATTGAAGTTCGCACTTGCCAAATGGCATCCCAATCGACATCATAGTACAAAGCGTCAAATGAAAGATAATCCCTTTGTACGCCATACGGGTTGACAGCAAATGTCATGGCATTTCGTTCAGAGTTAAAAGCATCAAGATTGATATTGATTAAGTCATGAGTCCTATGGTCAAAATCACGCTTAAAATCTGTTGCTCTTATAGCTGACTTGCCTAAAGAATCCTTACAAAAAATCCCGAAGTACAGCATCCTGTCATCAAAAAGTACTTTGACATCAGTGTCTTGGCTGGGCTGTGCTTTTTGATTGGGGTCTACTTGCGTGAACGATGGCGATTTTGGTACTTCCGACCAAGCAGTTTCATCTAAAACACCATCTATTTTTATGATTGATTTCGTTTCAATAGCCGTCAATTCCAATTTAGTTGAATCCGGTCTGAATATTTCCGCTTCCTGAGAATAGGCAGCGAAGAATAGTCCTTCAAGAATTAGAATTAGCGCTAGTCTTTTCATTTAGATACTAAAAATATAATCTTTTTTATTCCGTGCTCAGAACTCATTCCAGGTGGCTTTGAATTTGAATTTTCTCCACAGACTTATTATTGGCAGGACGGCATGAAATAAAACGTCTAGCTAAAGTGCTTGTGCCTGCGCGGCCCGACGCTCACTTGTGGATATCGCCAAAGCCGTGAAAGTCTACCGCGCGCGGTATGGGGTGGCCGCGTAGGATGTGTACAAAGTATAATTCAATGGAGTTAGGTAAATATGGACCATCAACTGTTTTGGCATTACGCTTAATCAAGAGTATTTGAAATCAGTGTTAATGAGATATTCCAGCTGGAGGATAAGGAATAGTCTGGCTGATATTTCACACAGTTATTTAATTATAAGTCGCTCAACCCATTTCTTGTTTTGCTGAGTAAGCTCTAAATAATAGATTCCAGCCCGGATATAGGCTCTGTCCTGCCGGTGCGGTGAAGTCCGGACATCCGTGCGGGCGCTTGTTCTCTGTGAGTGTTATTCTAATTTGAAACCATTTTTTAGCAAAAATTCTTCCCTAAGCCTTCTTCTTTCATCCGAATCCTTTTGAGAGCTTCCTAGAAAATAAAAATGTCCTGCACCCGCATAGGAACTAGAGGTGAAACTGTTCTTGGTTTTTTGAATAGCATCCCTGAATTTTTCAAATTCAGAAAATTCAACCATATCATCGTTCTCACCATGGAAGGCGAGAATTGGTGGGAGGTTTTCCTGAATAAGATAAAGTGGTGAGATGGTTCTTGTGTCGTAATTGATGTTGTAAACATCTCTGCCTGCAATGTCGTATGGGCAAGAACCCAGAATTATGGCATCAGGTTTTGAACTATATTTTGAAGTCACTCCAAAGTCTTCAGGGTTTTCAATCATGGTCGAAACCAGGGCTAAATGTGCACCTGAAGAAAAACCATCTGCCAAAATCTTGTTTGGGTCAATGCCTAATTCCTTCGCATTTTCTCTTACCCAAGCTATCGCAGCAAGCGCATCACTTACCGAAGCTTTCACATCTGTACCGTGGATATTCCTAAGACGATAATCGAAGGTGATAGCAACTCTTCCTTCTTCTGCGGAACCCTTACAAGCGCCATAGCTCCACTCAGGGAGTCCAATTGCCCAACCACCGCCATGAAAAAACAGATGCGCAGGTTTTGCCTGACTTTTATCGTGATTTTCCGGGTAGAAAATATGAGCATTAAGCGTGATGCCATTTACAGTTTTGTAAACTTTTATTTCGCTGGCATCATTCCTTCTGTCTTTACCCATTTTGTAGGTATCCTTAATTTCCTTTACATAAACCTGGTTTTTTACATCATCCAAAGCTTTCGCGAAGGCGTAATCAAAGGCCTCGACACGATAGGTCCAGATATTGGAAGTAAAATGCTCTTTGATGAAAAAATCCTTTATACGCTGATGCGCATCCAGGTCAACGATGGCATCATAACGGTTATCCAAACGCTTTACAGGAACATATTCCAGGTGTGAAAACTTGTATTCTCCGGCAGAAAGAATGTCAAAGTAATAATTCATGCACTTTCGATACTCTTTGAACTGCAGTAAGGATGGGTTATTAAAACTGCCCTTCATTACATTTTCGAAATAGTCACTGGAAACGGTTGCTTTCTTACTAAAACCCGAGAAACGATGATAGTTATTCGGATACAGTAGCCGATATCGTCTGTGTTTGAATTTTGTTTCAGTCAACAGGCTATCAATTGTTTGCGAATCTATTTCTTCAAAATTCCCTTCGTACTTCTTGACCAGTTGCTGCACGGTTTGCTCCAACGAATCAATCATCAAGTCAAATCGCTCCAAGTCCGGACTGAATATCTTTTCACGGTTACCTGTCAAAAAGGAATCGTTCTTTCTGGTAAGATTACTGTGAGCCTCCAGCAGTGACTGTTTTTGTTCAGCAATTGGGCTTGAAGAGGTAGCCTTTTGGATATCCGTTTGCCCGGAGACTAACGTGAATTCCAGCAGCGCAATTGGGAGTATGAAATAGTTAAAATTGACCATCAGTTTATGATATCGTTATTTCAGGTTTATTAGTTCTCTTTTAGACTTTGAAAGTGCGTAAAGGTTTAATGTGATGTTAGTTTTTGCTTGCAGACAAAGACTAGCATGATTTATAGCCCTTAAATGAAAACAGGTGGTGCCGGTGAATGAGCTTTGATCATTGTTCAAGTCTATTTTGGCCATATGTGGGTAACATTTGTCCCTCGGCAGGTTTTTTTTAGAAATAGCTTTGACCTAAGGTTAATTCAATTACTCTATGAAGTTTAATGGTGATACTTTGGGGTTGATTTTGCTGGTTCTAAGCAGTTTCATTAATCGCGCATTTAGTCAGGATGTGGGGCATAAAAAAGATGATATACACGCCTCGCAACTATTTGAGAAGTTAAAGGAAGCTGAAAATTCCAAAGCATACGAATCGATGGGGGCAATGAGCTTCACATTGGCAGGACTGAATAATAATTCGCGTCAAGCCTATGATATGACTCAGGCTATTAGAACGGAAGAATCCAGGGAGTCATTTATCGGTCATTGGTTCTATGATTTTGAAAACAAAAAATATCGGAACTATTCAAGAGAGCTGTATCGTGGTGGACATGATCTTAGATGGGAGGAGTTGAATTTGAACGACACCTCTTATTACATCACCACTCAAATGAGAAAGTTTAATTCTGTAAGCAAGCCATTTGAAAATATACTTGAGGATTGTATGTATATCCCTGGCTTATGGCTGGCGAAATTGGAGAAGGAAAACCTGAGACTGTCATTTATTGGCAACACTCAAGAGGGTCATGCGATACTGGAGATAACCTTCAATGGAACACGAAGAAGACTGTACCTGAATGAATCAAATTCGCTTGAAAAAGTTAGTTGGATATCAGGTGATCTGATGTGGGGCAAGAGGCAGAACACCATTGCTTACGGCTACAGAATTGATCTCAATGGGCTTCTGGTTCCTAATAAGATCGATCAATATGTTGATGCTGAGAAACAAAAAATCAGAGTTCCCAAGCGCATTGAATATAATCAATCACTCAAAGGCGCTTTTAGTTTGGATGAAGATTTGGCTCCATTTAAAAATGAAGCATGGACATTAAATCAGGTAAGTGGTAATGTATACCAGTATCAGGGACTTGGAGGTAATCTTTACAATATACCATTTGTGGTCTTTTCGGATTTCATATTAGTCTATGATGCCATCCTTAGCCCTGGTATAACCAACAAATTTTTAGAATCTGTGAAAGCAGATTTTCCAGGAAAACCTGTAAAGTATGTAGTTCTGAGCCACAACCACACGGATCATGTGAGCGGGTTGAGGGGATATAACTCCGAAGAGATAACCATATTAACCTCATCGAAGACAAAGGGTAGAATAAGTCAATATGTACCTGAACAAAATCGAAAATGTAAGGTTGAAACGATCGCTCCGGGAAAGTTCAAGGTCATTGCAAGTGGTGATGTAAACTTGAAGGTCATAAATGTGGGGATAACTCCCCATGTAGACGATATGCTATACGTTCGAGTTGATTCGGATAAGGCGATCATTGAAGCAGATAGCTACTTCGAATTTTCGCCTTGGTGCAATATTTTTTCATTTTTTATTGATTGGATCGAATCAAACAAGCTGGGCAAATACATCATTTTAGGCACCCATCTAAAACCTACTTCTTTCCATGAGATTCAGCAGGCCAGGGAAGAATCATCCGAAGGGGTCTATCCGGAATACCTCAGAGAAAGAGGACTTCCCGACAAATAATTGATTATTCTTTGCGTATGGAAGGATTATCTTGAATTATTACTAAGGTTCAAATATGTCAAATACGGTGTTTTTGATGCTGCCAAAGTTGCAGATTTTAGATTTGGCTGGTCCTGCACAAGTTTTTGATCAAGCCAATGATTCAGGAGCCAATTACCATATCGAGTATGTGGGAGTTGCAGATCGAATTGTAACCGCGCAAGGGCCGGTTTTTAGTGAATTACGAAATTTCGAGGAAGTTAATCTGAAAGCGGGAGACACCCTTTTCATACCGGGGACAAGACCAGAATTATTAAACAAAGACTATTATGACAAGCTGCCGGTAAATCTTTGGGAATGGTTACGATCCCTTTATGATGAAAATGTAAGAATCAGTTCTGTTTGCACCGGATCTTTCTTTCTCGCAGAAGCCGGGCTTTTGAATGAAAAATCCTGTACCACTCATTGGACATGCCAGCAGCTTTTTCAAAAAAGCTACCCGAAGATTGAGGTTAAATTTGATGTCCTCTATACCAAGGAATTTCCAATTTATACGAGCGCAGGAGTGGCATCCGGTATAGACCTTTCTTTGGCACTTGTTGAAGAAGATTATGGACCCTATATCGCATCAGATGTGGCCGCTAAGTTGATTGTGTATTATCGAAGAAACCCAGATGATAATCAGGTAAGTACTTATTTCAATTATAGAAACCATTCGTATGGAGGTATCCATAAGGTGCAAAACCTGATCACACAATTTCCAAAGACAAGATTTAGCTTAGACAGGCTTGCCATTGAAGCGAATATGAGCTCACGGAATCTAACTCGGAAATTCAAAGAAGCAACTGGAATAACGATTACGGAGTTTAGTCAGATTGTGAAACTAGAATTGGCCAAAAACCTAATTAACTATTCGAATAGCGGTGTTGATGAATCAGCACAACTTTCAGGACTATCAACGTCCAAAAATTTGGGGAGAGTTTGGAAGAAGGTTTATGGAGGTGCTCTCAGCGACTCGTCACATTAGATTTTGATGCCTTCATTTTGTGGAGTTTCGATAAAGTGCCTGGTCTTGTTTCTAAAGCCGAATTGCCGATAACGATCAGTAAAATGAGTATGTGCCCCAGTTGTCATAAGCGCTGACATTTCGGTTTTGCATGGTCCATCAAAATACGCTGTGCCCGTATTCATTTTAGTATTTGTTATCCTTACTTCATCAAAGTCAGTTTTCGTATCAAAGAATTGGATCTAAGGTCAAGGTTTGTATTGCCAAAATTATAGTTTCTCATCACGATAATACCGTACTTGCTGTTCTTTTCAAATTCAAAATGAGCGGAGTATCCGGGTGTAGATCCCCCATGCCCAACTGTTTCAATTCCTTGATCTGAATAGAGGTTGAAGCCAAAACTATAATTTGATCTTAATCTTGAAGTAGGGGTCTGGCTGGTTTGCAAAAGTTGCAAGGTCTCTTCATTCAAAATATTTGAATAACCCATACAAGCCTTCATGAATAAAGCCATATCATTTGGTGTTGAATAGATACCTCCATTTGGGATTCTATATCCTCTTCCTTTGTGCTCTCTCATAGGAAATTCGTAATCAAGTTCTGCCGTTGGTCCTCCTCCCATTCCTTGAGCTAAATTCACTTTTTTGTTTTCGGCAATCTCGAAAAATGTATTTTCCATTGCTAGCGGATGAAATATTTCATCTTCTAGCAATTCAATATATGGCTTATTTGCAGCCCTGGAAATAGCTAAACCCAAAATGGCAAAACCAATGTTGGAATACCTGAATCGCTCGTTTGGTGCAACGCGAAAAACCAGTTTCCGGAATTGCCTTTAGTACCTTCTCTTGCCATTCACTGACAGAACCAAAATTTGCTTCTCGATTTCTCGATTCCCTATCTAGTCCGGATGTGTGAGAGGCTAATTGTCTAAAAGTTAAGGGTGGATATTTGTCATAGTCGATTAGGCTTTTGATTTCAGGAAGGTATTTTTCAATTGGATCATCAAGGGCTAAAACTCTATCCTGGTGGAGTTTTAATAGTAGAAATCCAGTAAATGATTTAGTGATCGAACCAATACGGTAGATGGTGTTAGAATCAACTAATTTTTCATCTTTAGGGGCAATGAATCCAAATGCTTTGGATGACAAGACTTTATCCTCTTTCAGAATCACAAATGATATGGAGCCCCTGATGTTATCATCCTTTAGATCATTTTCGATAAGATTTACAAAATCATTAATTAGTTCCTCTGACTGATTCATTTCAGACGTGGAACTTTCTGTTTGTTGGCAGCTGTATAGAACAGGAAACAATAATAAAATTAGAATTTTTTTCATGTTGTGATTGAGGGTAACGTCTGGCTAATGGAGGTATGCCGACGAGTTATAAAAAAAACTAAAGTAGTGAAACTGCCCTGGGCTCGCAACCCAACCCCTGCAACAGTATCCAGAATACACCGCATTCCGTAGGTCAAAATCCACGAATAGGAAATAGCTAAAAGCACAGATGCGGGAGAATGGAGATTCACGGACGGATTGCGCTGTAATTTCAAGTAGGTAGTTTGGCCATTCGCTATATCGCTTGTTAGTTGCTTTTTAGTGTTATAACATACATCGAGTCGGGAGCAATGATATGAATCATATTGCTACCAAGAATGGTGAACCCTGCATTAAAGAGTTCCTCTGAATTCATCTTGCTGAGCGAGTCAATTGTTACTTGGTCCACTGTCCCTTCGGAAAAGTAGGGTCCACCGGAGTTTGGTTGCTCTGTCTTAGTCAAGATCGTCGATGACTTCAGATACAGAGTTCTCTTCATATCATGCGAACTGGTAAGTAACTTAGTCAGCACTAGTTTGGAGTAATCCAGTTCGGCAAGAGAAAATATACCTCCAAAATTCAGTCTGTCTTCTGCATCCTTATCATTCAGCTTGTGTTCGATATATCTTTCTTCTAAAACTTTCCAGGTTCCCATTGCACCATTGTAAAAGAAGGTTCCATTCGGATAGTAGCACATTGAAATGTTCTTATGAGTTGATATCGTTGTTCCTCGACTTTCTAACTCATCGCTGTAAACCCGCCAATAGCCAGAAGTTAGGATTTCCAAACTTTCAACATCAAGTAGAATTGAATTAGCGTTATTCAGTTCGAAATTCTTGGTCTGCGCACTAACAGAAATCAACTGCAAGCAAAGACTAACTGCGAGCATGTATCTAAGTATATTCATTATGTTGCAACAAACGATCAGTAAATATCAAGCTGGGTGAAGGAAAATCGCCCAAACATTTCAACTCGCATGGGTGCGTTCCGCGATCCATTTTTAGCATTTGTTGTGTAGCGTTCTGCAGCCATGTTAGTTTAAAAAATTCAGCGCTGGTTTGTAGTTCACCATGTCTTTTTTATTGTACGATACCGTGTTTCTTATGATCATGACCAGGTTAAATATATAAAGGACAACCGTTAAGGTGATTATTGATAATATGATTTCTCGAAAGTTTCTCATCACCAAAAGCGCACTTACTGCGATGAGAATATTGAACATAAACAATGACAGTGTCCAGCTTATTTGAAAATTAAGAATTGATTTTCCTACTGTGTTCATATTCTTTATTTTATCTCTGTTAATAATCCATATTATTAGTGGTATGAGTATTCCAAGTAAAGGGAATGCCAGAAATCCCAGTTGCGACAAATTCAGTATGGTTATTAGGCTATTATCTTCTCGTATTTGCCAATCAATAATTTCATCGGGTGAAACCTGAAGTGCGATTGCTATTTTTTTTACTGAATCACCATGAGGTGTCGTTTCGCCATTTTCAATTCGCTGAATTGTTCGTAGACTTAACCCAGATGCTTCAGACAATTCTTCTTGTGAAAGACCCTTGCGGTTTCTAATCGCTTTGATCCTCCTTGCTTGTTCGTTGTTCTTCACTTTCTTTTTTCGGTTTAAAAACAAAAGTAGTTTCAAATCTGAAGGCCTGTTACGTCATGTCTAGGTCACCTTTACGTCAATGATGTCTAAGCCTACATCAGCACTATCATAACCTTGCCCTGATTAAATTTAATATTTGCGGCGGACCAGGCGTCCTTCTAACTCGAAGTGTAGAGGGGCTCGTAGACTGGAGGATCAAGGCTGGCTTGCCAGAGCAGATTACTTCAATCTATCAAGATGGCCATGCACTTTACTGTTTGTTACTTGCTGGATTTTAAAATTTTCCTCTGAGATATCAGTATCCTTTATTCGGGGCACAAAAGTATCTGACTGCACCAGCCTTTGTAAATAATTCATTTAGTCCCGAAGAGGCTTATGTGCCAAAATTTGCTTTCGCTCACGGCATTTCTATCTTTGCTTTTTTATGAGAACAATCTCTCTTCACATATTATACGCTCAGGAGTCGGTATAAAAGGCGGTAATTAGAATTGGATCTTCAATTCATTACTGTCGAATCTTATCATATACCTATGCAACGGTGATCTGCCTGTGATCGCTGAGTGTGATTTCATTTTATTTATTCTCTGAAAATAATCACCTTTTGGTATTCGAGCCTTTCGTGTTTGATTCGAGGAGATTGTTTGCCACACTCATTGGTCTGGAAAAGGTCTAAAAGCGCTTACAAACAAGTAACTAATCAAATTGGGTATGGTGAAAATACCATACCGTTTTTGTACGAAATATTAAAGCAAATGACAAAGCGAGAATACAATATCAAGGACTTAGGTTTTAATGAGTACCTGAATGAATATAGAAGAAATGACCTTGAATCTTTTGATGTAGGACGGGTTATTCTTGAACACAAAGAGCGGTACATAGTACTTACAAAGCAAGGCGAGATAGACTGTGAACTAATTGGGAATCTACGATTTACCGCACAAAACAGATCTGATTTGCCGGCTGTTGGTGATTGGGTAGCACTGGCTCCATACGATTCTGATAAAGGATTAATTCATGCTGTTTATCCGAGAGTGAATGCTTTAGAGAGGCAAGCAGTCGGACGAAATGGTGAAAAGCAAATCATTGCTTCAAATGTAGACGTTGGGCTTATTGTCCAATCTGTTAACAGAGATTATAGTATTAATCGATTGGAGCGATACATTACCATTTGCCACGCTGCCAACATTCGGCCCATCATCATTCTCAATAAGATTGATTTAATCGATAAAGAACAGTTAAATGAAATTCTCCATGAAGTAGGTAGTCGCATTAAGGGAATCCAGGTATTGACTACCAGTAGTTTGACAGGTGAAGGACTTGGCCAAATAAGGCTTTTGATTAAGGCGGGCGAAACCTATGTTTTACTTGGTTCTTCGGGTGTGGGCAAATCCACATTGATCAATTGTCTGGCGGGTCATTCGCAAATGAGAACGGGAGCGATCAGTGAATCTATTGATAGGGGGAAACACGTTACCACACACCGGGAGTTGATTGTGCTTGAAACAGGTGGCGTGATCATTGATAATCCTGGAATGCGAGAAGTAGGTATTACTGATAGCTCATTAGGATTGAAGCTAACCTTTGACCAGATATATGAGTTGGCTAAGTGTTGTAAGTTCAATGATTGTAGCCACCAAAAGGAAGATGGTTGCGCGGTTCTCGAAGCGTTGGATTCAGGAGAGTTGAATGAAGAAACTTACGAAAACTTCATGAAGCTCGAAAGGGAGCAGGCTCATTTTTCAGCAACCATTTCTGAAAAGAGGAGGAAAGACAAAGCCTTTGGAAAAATGGTGAGGCAGGTAATAAAACAGAAGAACATTGATAGAAGCTGATTAAAAAAATAGGAGCGGTTTTTCTAAGATCGCTCCTAATTATACCTTTCAAAATTATACCTTTCAAAATGCTCAGTTCGTCATACTCATTTTAGTATTTGTTAGGAATCTGTTATTTCGCTTTGATAATCGAATCTTTAAAGGATTTAAGCAGTTCGGTATTACTTCTCAATAGTATGGATTCATTGAGATGAATTTCGATCTCGCCATTTTCAGGATAATTCATCCAAATTCCATGATTTTCATTGATCTCGTCAGCAAATGTCTCCAGGTTCAGTTTGTTGGATTTCACAAAAACAACATTGGTCCCGTCCTGAACGGTTTTTATTTGTATTTCATCAAGCGCTTTCAGTTGAGAAATAAATTCATTCGATTGCTCGATCGTTTTCCCCAACCTTTCTTCAATTCCCTCTAGAAAATACTTTGCAATTGCTGCGTTGGTCCAGCTTCTGAACACAGTTCCACCCAAAATCTTCATCATGTGACTCATTTGACTGATGACCTCATTATCTCCACACAAAATGGCACCACCACATGCTCCGAGATATTTGTAAAGTGAAATATAGACGGTATCAAAATGTGAGCAATAGCTCTGAACACTTACTCCTGAATATGCCGAAGCTAAATGTATTCTCGCTCCATCCAAATGAGTTCTGATCCCATTTGCCTTTGCATATTCCGTTACGTCTTTTATGTATTTCAGATCAACAATTTTTCCATTATGGCGTCTAACAGGATTTTCAATTGATAAAGCACCAATTCCCGAGTAAAAAGACTCACCATTTCTCAGCTCCATCAGTTCCTTATCTAAATCTTCTTCAGAAAAGTAATGTTTACCTGAATTTATTGGCACCAATCTTTTATTGTGAATGGCCTGTGCAGCATCACCTTCATCTCGATAAATGTGACTATCACCATGCACAATAGCCTTGGTTTGATTACCACAGAGGATTCTTAATGCGAGTTCATTAGCCATGGTACCTGATGGCATATAAATGGCATTCTCTTTTCCTGTTATCTTGCTAAAATCTTGCTCTAGTTCGGCAATTACTCCCCCAGAAGAGTAAAAGTCTCCATTAATGCCGGATTGGGACTCAATCTCGCCAAGTTTTCTAATATACTGTTTCGGTGGAAAGAAGTACCCATCTAAAACTAGGTTGATTCCATATTCCTCCGATGCGTAATCAGGAATTCTGTTCCTGGCATTTAGTGGTAAACCTGACAGTAACGGAAGAGTTGCTAAACTTCCTGTTCCTATGAATTCTCTTCTTTTCATTTCCGTAGATTATGGGATTGATTCAAATTTTAGATACCAAGCTGATGTTCCAAAGTATTCCGTTAGCTCACGATTCAAGCTATTTCTAAAAGCAACTTCAAATATTGACAGTGCAGAATAAAATGATTCAGGAAGTTCAGTGTTTATATGATAATGCAATATTGCCTTTTTGTTTGTCTTCAGGATTTTTGCTGAAATATTTGCCCATTCTCTGAGTCGAGAGATCTTATCGTAATATTCTTGTTCATTGAGTGTTTGGTGTAAATAGGCAATGCGACCATATCGTTTGTTACCTGTATTGAATTAATCACTCGCCGCTATTGGATTTTCTTCCAAGATGTTCAGTAAGCAATTTCCACTTTCCTTCTTCTTTCCTAATTACTGATGTTCCATATCCACTTCCAGAAACTGAATTGCCATTGACTATTCCCGTCCATCTGAATTCGAATAGATAGACACCATAAAGCTCTTCTTTGATCAACCAATTAACATTTTCAATTATATATTTTTCGCTCTTGATCATGGAAAAATTTTTCTCAAATGCCTTTTGAACATTGTCTTTTCCAATATGTATTGTTCCATCGGAGAAAGTGACACTTGCAATTGACGAAATCAAGGGTTCAACAATTTTCCAATCTTGAGTTCTTAGAGCAATTTCGTACGACTTTATAAATTCTTGGGCATCCATAATTTCTCTCTACTCTAGGGTAATTTAGGTGCGAATGACTTATTACAGGTAAGGTCCAACTAAAATGAGTTATGGGCCCCACTGCTAGAAGCACTGAAATTTCCTGTTTGCAACATCCTATCAAAGAGCTCAGTTTGCATATTAATTTTAGTGTTTGTGGCATGCCGATTAATCCACTTCTACCACTATCTTACCTTTTGCCTTGTTATCCTCCATGTATTGATGAGCTTCTGCAACTTGGTCAAGGCTGAAGACTTTGTCAATATTCAATTTGATTGTTCCCCGCTCTACCTCATCAATAAATTCTTGAAGAAGTTTTTTAGATAAGTTCTTCGATTCTCCCATGTAAACGGTTAGCCTTCCTAGTGATGGAATGTCTCCCATCGGGGTAAACTCCTTCACGGTCCACTCGTTTCCAAGAATACCTGTCATGCAAACCATCCCTTTCGGGCCAATGCACTTTAATGAATCCTTCAAAGTTCGTGTTCCAATAAGCTCAAGCACTTTATTCACTCCATCAGGAAATATATCCCTGACCTGTTCTTTTACATGGCTGTCATCGATCATTGCATGATCTGCTCCATTCTCAAACAAGGACCGTTTCTTGTCAGGATTTCTGGTTGTTGAGATGACAGTCAACCCCTTCGTTTTTGCGAGTTGACAAGCAAGCATGCCAATTGATGAAGTACCACCTCGGATGAGAAGAGTTTCTCCTGATTTTATTTCAAGAGCCTGATTCAGAGAACCAGATACGGTTTGAAACATTTCTGGTATCGCCCCGAGAATGTCCCAGGTTAAATTACTTTCAAATGGAAAGACAATTTCAAATGGAACCAATGCGTACTCCGCATAGCCGCCATCGAAGAATCGCCCCATTCCTCCCATGATTGCTGCGACCTGTTGACCCTTATTATAGGTCCCAGATGGATCCTCTTCTATTACTCCCACACATTCGATTCCTTGTACTCGTGGGAACTCAACGCCAGGTGATTCGCCTCTACGGGTGAAAAGTTCGGATCGATTTAGTCCAAAGGCCTTTACTTTAATCAGTACCCAACCAGATTTTACCTTTGGTCGGGATACTTGTTTTATCTCTATAACCTCCGGAACTCCCGCTTTTGTCGTTACTGCAGCTTTCATTAACCTTTTGGTTCTGTTTTGTTAAACATGTATCGAGCGATTTTCCATTCACCATTCACCTTTTCAAATACAAATAGCTCTCTATTAGCTTCAGGAATCGTTTCTCCAATTGCATGAATAAGAGTTATCCCTTTTGAACTTGTAACCGCGAATGCAAAGTCACCTTCAACGGTAATTTCGTCAATGTAGAATTCAATATTCAATTGAATTTGAGTGAAGATGAATTCATACGATTTGAGGATGTTCTCACTTCCTATAGCAGATGGAGCTTCAGTAGGCATAAAAATTCCGTCTTTAGTGTAAAGGCTCTGTGCTAATGTGGCGTCTGAGGTGTTCAATGACTTTTTGTACGTCTGCAGCAATGCCTCGATTGCTTCTTTGTCTTGTTTTTGCATAATTTCTTCACTTTTATTTTTAAAGTTTGATTTCGCTTCTGAGCTGACTACCAAAACCGGCAGTACCAGCATGAATAGAATAGACTTCTTCATTTGTTCGTTTTTTTGTACAATACAAAAGTCTGGATAGCCTTTAGAATAGACCTATAAGGAACTTTAAGAAGGAGTCTTAAACTATCTTAAGATTGGCTCAGTTTTTTACGGATGTTACTGAGGAATTCGGGGGTAATGCCAAGGTAAGATGCCACCTGAACGTTGGAAATCCGATTGAAAAGATTGGGGTAGAGTTCGATGAATTCCAGGTAGCGCTGTTCGGCAGATGTGCTAATGGCTTGAAGTAATCGGTTTTGCAAAAGCACAAATTCATTCTCCACAATTACACGAAAAATTCGATTGAATTTGATGCTTTGCTCATAGAAGTAAATCAAATCTTGCTTGGATATCTGTACGATACTCGAAGGTTCAATGGCTTCTATATACAATTGGCTTGACTGCTCGGAATGAAAGCTCCCAATGTCTGTGATCCACTGGTTTTCTACCGCGAAATGCAGATTGTGCTCTTTACCGTCTTCACCCACTTTGTACATTTTGAAGCACCCTTCAATAATGAAACTGTAGTGTTTGCAGACATCTCCAGAAGATAAAATGAATTGTCTTCTCTTTACAGTCTTAGGTTTAACCCGCTTTTCAAGCTCAGCAGTCTCCTCTTCAGTTAGAGGGAGAAAGGAGTTAAAATATTCTATGAGAGGTGATATCTGCATCTACGAAATGGCATACAACGCCTAGATATGGCGCTGGCCTCCGAGCTTGATAAGCGTTTTTTTCGATTCATAATATTTCATTCTCCGTCGAGTGAGTCCTGTTTTAGTTCTGATTCCAGGTAGAAACTCCTAATAGCTTGGTCTATAGCGGTTATAGATTCACGAACGGCATCTCCTTCTCCCCAATTAGTCAGAATTGCATAACCGAAATTGTGTTCTGGATAAATTTGCAGGTTACCTGCATAGCCATCTATGTCACTTCCATGAAACACCGCTTCAGTATTCCACTTTTTAGAGTCAACTATGAAAACTCCCAGTCCATAATACCAATTTTCATGATTTGGAAATTTGAAGTGCCTGCCTTGTTGGATTCTGTTTATCGTGTCATCAGTTAACAGGTTTAGAATTAACATATTTAGATCCGAAATGGAACTAAACATGTTTCCGGAACCTGCCATTGCCCCCATCTCCCATGGCTCTGTCCGAGTATTTGGGGTCACATCCAAGTACGGGACGGCCAATCTTTCCTTAACCTTGTCATTAATAAATAGCGAAGTGTTTTCCATATTGTAAGGAGAGAGTATGTATTCCTGCATCAGTTCAGACAAGCTCTTATTAGTCGAGTTTTCCATAGCTGTTGCAAGAACTCCGTATCCAAAGTTGGAGTAGTAAAACTGAGATCCGATAGCGGTATCCATCTTCATCATTTCTATTCCTTTCAGCAGTTCTTCCTTGGAAAAACCCCTGATTGGATCTGGATCAATTCGCTGCAAGTTCGCAGGGTAGGCCGGAAATTCTCCGGAATGAGTGGCCACATCCCTGATCGTAATCTCTTTACCTTCTGTATCTCTTGGAAAGTTTGTACCTGGGAAATAGTTAGCTAGCGTGTCATTTAATGACATTTTCTCTTCTGCCACTAAATGCGCTAGCACCCTTCCTGTGAATATTTTTGTTATAGAACCCAGCTGATAAAGCGTCTTTTCGTCTGCTGGGATCTGCTCTTCCAGATTAGCATATCCGTATGCGGTCTCCAAAACCACCTTGCCGTCCTTTACAATCCCGATTGCGATACTTGGAATCTCTTTTTCTTTAGTGAGGTAGTTGGCTAAGCTGTCAAGATCTGGTTTGGAGGAATTGTTTTCTGATCCTTCAGGAGAATTACATGAAGTAACTAGGAACAGAATTAAAATTAATAAGCTTAGGAGTTTCATGGAGAGTTTGTAAATCGACAATTTCTTTGGTTATGCCCTTTCCCGGCAACGTCTGGCTAAGAGGCGTCCGCTCCGCCTTAGCACACTCCCACCAAAATAGTGAACCTTTGGCTAACCACAAAGCCTTGCCAGGCGGGCCTTCATTTTTGGCTTAACCCAAAAACGAAGCAAAAAACTCAAGACCCAGTCAAGCTTCCACCCAAAATCCTTCCCGCCCTCGCGACTGGGTCGGCCGACCCACGGAACTGCTCCAATTCGTAGTTTCTTTCCAGGCCAGAGGAGCACGTGATATAGTTCTGATAAGATATTAAACTATCATTTCTTGAAATGCTTCGTCCAAATTCGAATGTCAAGAATAGGTTTATCCACTTTTCCTGCGTGAAATGGAAGGTGACGATCGCGTAAGCCTAGTTCAAGATATGAAGGAATCCTGAGAATATGAAAGAAAGCGGTTGGGGAAGACCGGGGTGGTTATTTGTGCGATAACGGGCTTAAGCCAACCGGATTATGCTGAGATGGATTTATCGGAGGTACGCCATCAACAGACGGAAGGGTGATCAGACTTGTCCGGCAGGCGAGTCGTATGGCGCCTCTAACGTCGATGTATGAGGCGTGTGTTCTCACTTTATGGATAGCACTAAAGTAGTGAAGTCTGTCGCGGCCGGCAAGGCGGTTCTTCCAAAGTTTGCAAATAGCGGTATATCCTGAAGTGGAAAACTCCCGGGAGCTAAAGTCGTCCAAACAGCACAAATCTTTCTCGGGGGCAGACGAAACGGTCAAGCCCCCGATGCAGTTTGTAGCAAGCACGTAAGCAGATGCCTTATACATATTGTCGGTCTCCGTTGTTTACGAATTCCAGTCCAGTTTGTAACTTGAGGTATGACCAAGGAAATTGTTACCATTCTACTTTCTGCTATTCTTGCTTTTGTCGTTTGGTTAATGCAAAGGTTAAGAACCAGAGTTAGATTAAGATTTCAAATTCAGAGAGATATTAGGAGTTGGAGGAAAACTCTACTAGCAATGGAAGGGTTCTTTGAAAAGCATAAAGAGAGAATTGAGAATGAGGGTAATGTGAAAGTTTTCTTTTTTGAACATAGCAGGTTTGTAGTTTACGAAAACATTGTATCCCAGCTAAATTTATTGAGCAATAAAGAAATAGAGGCTGTTAGTTCGTTTTATGAGTGGTATCGGACATTTGAGCATGAGATTGTAGCGTTTGCAGATACTTTAAAACGCCTAGAAGTTCATTTAAAAGAAGGGGGAAGTCTTTCTAACGATCAAATTGCTTTTTCGATATTTAACGTTCATAGAATTCTTGTTTTAAAACAGTTACTTCTCGAAAGTTCAGATTACGCAAAATTGACTAAGTATAAGGATAATTATGAATATCAGTTTACAAAAAGGTTAGAGCCTTTTCAGGAAAGTCTTTTGAAAACCTACGATGTGAAGGTCTGGTAATATGGAGACCAACGCCTGGCTGAAATGAGTATGGGGCCCATTGCTAAGGGACAGCAGTTTATGTTTCGCCGAGTCTTTTTGCGAGTGTCGGTTCATATATTCATTTTAGCGTATGTTATGGTATTATTCATTTTCAAGTCTCCGGACCTTTTCCTTGAGTTCTTGATTTGCCGATTTTAGATTTTGCATCTGCTTGTTCATGTCGATCATATAAAGCGTTAGCTCCTCAACCTTTTGAAGCAGCTTCAAATTCATCTCTTTCAATTCGAATCCATGTTCTTCCATTTCTGCGGCTGATGGAATTTCAGGTAAGTGCTTGTTCACTCGGATATATTTTTCGGTTTCAGCCAGGGACCGAAGATTGTAAGTTTCTCCAAAAACAAAATCTGGTGCTATTGTACCATTCAGGTCCACCCTTACTTCTTGAGCATGGATATCTCCTTTCACTGCCAATTTAGCGTCTGGTGAAGCTGTTCCAATTCCGACACCCCCACCAGCTGGATCAATTACCATAAAATCGTATTTGGTGCTATTTCCTAGAGCGATTTTAAGAGTTGAAGATGTACTACCAAAGTAGGCATAAGTCGAATTTCCTTGGATGAATGCGGCGTTGCTGCCGTTAGAGGCGTCACTTGCTAAAACATAGCCTGACCGTATATCAAGCTTGGCATTAGGTGAAGCTGTTCCAATTCCGACACCCCCACCAACTGGATCAATTACCATAAAATCGTATTTGGTGCTATTTCCTAGAGCGATTTTAAGAGTTGAAGATGTACTACCAAAGTAGGCATAAGTCGAATTTCCTTGAATGAATGCGGCGTTGCTACCGTTAGAGGCGTCACTCGCTAAAACATAACCTGACCTGATATCAAGCTGAGCATTAGGTGAAGCTGTTCCTATCCCAACGTTTCCTGAGGAAGGAAAAATGTTTGTTTGCCCCCATGAAGTATGGCAGATAAAAGTAATGAAGGTAAGCGTTACTATTTTTTTCATTTTTCAGATTCTAAAAGTTGATCACGTCCATGTACGAGTCGTGTGCTCTCACTTTGTGGACATACTAAACTAGCTGATCTGTGCCATACGCACAACTGTTCCGAACACCACCGCGTCAAGAAAGTGAAAATCCAGAACCACAAAACTGTCAGAAAGAAACAGTCGCTGGCAGAACCTGCCTGCCGAATCCCCCGCCTAGGCTTTGGCGTTGGCGAGCAGGCAAGGGGCGCAGATTGGCGGTTGGATCGCACTGAGGTATGCTAGAAGCATGTTGGCATATTGCAGGCGGCTCAGTTTGCTCATTGAGTTTATCGTTTGTTAGCATCTTCATACTACTTCAGGAATTCAACAGGAAAGAATACTTGTGAGTCTACAGATTTTCCATCAATTTTTCCTGGGCTGAATTGAAATCCGCAGTTTTCTACAATATCTACTGCTGCTTTGTAGAGACCTTCAGGATCCTTTTGGTATGGCTCGATGAATTTTATTTCTCCATCTTTTTGAAGTAAGAAGCTCACATAACTAGTAAATTTCTCACCCCCTTCTTTTGAAGCTTCTCCAGTTTTCTGTTGATAACATTGAATTTGTTGATCAGAAGGAGGTCTCATCTCAGCGTTTGAGTCGAGAGCTGTGAATGAAGCAGCGATAGGTTTTTTCGGTAATTCAAATTCCTTCATCTTCACTTTTCTTCTATCAATTTTTACTGCCTCTTGAATTTCGTAGTGTGTTTCAAGTTCAGTGACTGTCTTCATTGTTATTGCTCCATCGACTTCTTTGAGTTTATTATACCAATTGCCAACTTGGTGACCCTCAAAACCGGAATAATCAACCTTTATTTTATCTGAGTAATATGTTTTGGATTTTCCATATTCAGAGTCTGTTGCTACCATGTAGCATTCATGACCTAGAATTGTAGTTGTACTGTCTTTAAAAATTTGTGATCCATAGTATTCGAAGTTTACCTTTCTCGAATCTCGATATGTAATATATGGCTTATCGGCATAGTCATCATACATCCTCTTAGTTTCGTCAATGTATGTATAAGAATAGCTGTATTTACCATCCTTAAAGTAAGACGATTTATAGTGCTTCGAGGTGATAACATACGAAGCTATTGTTCCGTGCTTCAATTCCATTATCTCTTCTAAGTTCAGCGTGTCTGACTTAGGGATAATCTTTGTTTCATAAGTAATCTCTCCACTAAAGAATTGGGCACTCAAGCTTAGAGGCAAAGTATAAACGAATAGAAGAAAAATTTTCAGTTTGTAATTCCCCATAATTGACTTGTTCTCTTTCGCTATTACTCCATCAAAGATTTAGAAATTCTTTGGTAGTCATCCTTGAATTTGCTTTTAAATTCTTTTAATGTCCAACACAGAATTTTATAAAAATGATCTGGCGTTTCAACTGAAGTGATCAGCATATACAAGCTACTTCCATCTGAATCCCAAGACATTTCGACTTGGCTGTGACCGTAATCGTTAGATTCGAAATTTTTGATTTTACCAACCTTTCTGTTCTTACTTTCAAGTTGATAATCTTCAATAAAATTTTTCAGAAAATCCTCTGAATCGGTAAACTTTATTCCATTTTCATTTAAGTGATCTTTGGCGTCTTCAATAACCATTACATAGGCTTCTTTTGATGCATTCATGTATTGAAGTGATGCTACATCGTTTAATTGATAGGTTTTAGTTAGATAATCTGGAATTGCCAATGTGAAGCAATGACCTCCTGTTTTCTGTTCAAAATTTTGGGCATTTAAGAATTGGGAGCATAGTACAAGTACTGTCAAAATAATTGCACGATATGTGTTTGATTTCATTCTGATCTGGTGTTTCTAATTGATGCTAACGTCCATGTATGAGGCGAGTGCTCACACTTTATGGATGGCTCTAAAATAGTGAAGTCTGCCGGTGCTTCCAAAGTTTGTAGAAGGCACTACGTTCTGAAGTGAAAGAATCCCGCGAGCTGAAGCCTCTAAATAGCATCGCACTTTCTCGGCGGTAGACTGACGGTCGAGTACCTATATGCTTTTTGAAAAGCACGGAAGTACATGCCTTATACACATTGTTAGGCATCTGTCTTTATTCCGGCTTTCCACTCAGATCCATCTTCTATTACATGGTCTCTTTCTATTCGAAAAGTTCTCCCTGTAGCGTATTTGTTAGTTGAGTCTTGAATTTCTAACAGATCTGTTCTTTTTGGGTCAGAGATTCCATGAACTAAGAAGTTAAATCGAGCGATGGTTAGACTTAATTCGTAGTTCGGGCCACCCATGACTATGTTAGCATTTTCATTGTCCTGGCCGTCATCTTCCCACCAGCAAATCCGGTAGATTTCGTATTTACCACGTTCTCCAATTGTTCGATAGCCGAAACAGGACAAGGTTCCAGTTTAGGAACTTCTCCAGTTACTTTATCAATATTAATTTGGTCACCTAGATATTCATTTGTTACTGAATCAAGGGTGCTTGTTAACCAAATTCTTAAAACTGCATCATAACTTGAAGAGTCAGGGTCTTGTTTCAACTCTCCGTTTTCGAATTCTTTTCGGACTTTCCTTGATAGTTCATTCCAACCTTGAGAATCCGACCAGTCTTCTAGGGTCATGATCTCCAATTGCTCAGCTCTTTCAGGTGCACTTAAGTTTCTAAGTAGTTTTTCAGCTAACTTCTGTATTGCAGTTTCTCTTTCCATTCTGAGGATGATGTCTAACGTCCAACTATCATCCGTAAGCTGGATCTTCTAAATATCTATAAGAGTATCTTATCCCACCAGCCTTTGCAAATGGCTCAGTAAGCTTATGGATGATAGTGCCCGTTACCTGCTTTTAAGCATATAGTTTGTCATAGTCCTTCAATGTTCTCATAACTTGCTGAAGGCATGAGAAATTAACATACAGGTGCCAATTACTGCCGTATTCACTGTATTGACCGTGTAGAATCATGTCACGATCTTCCTTGAATCTTCTCCTTAGAAAATCAAGTCTTGTTTTAAGGTTGATTTTGATTTTGGGTTCTCCAATCGTTCCAACTCTTTCAAAATCAATGGGTATGGAATAATTAACAACGTAGGGTGGTTTTGACTGTTGAAGCATTTCCAAATCCGTTCGACTTATTTCAAAATCCTCTTTCCAGTTGCCATTTCTGAGTAGGGAATCAAGAGAGTTAAACTTTTCATGTTTCAAATCAGTGTTTAATTCCTGTTGTTCATTTAGGAATTCCGCTAAATCTCTAACTAGCCCTTCGATTGTTGTAAGTAAAAGCAAGTTACATGCTCGGTTCAGTCCTTTCTTTTCACATTGCAAAACTTCATTAATTGCCTCCGTATGTCTTGAGTATTTTGAATTCTTCAAATAAGGTAAGAACTCGGATTTTATGAACTTGATCTTTTCCGGTAGGTATTTACCTAGTGTTTCTAAGTCCAATTTACCAGCAGCAAGATCCACAGCGTCTTCCACACTAATATCTCCAGACCACATAATATCAGAGATAATGCTGCTATGAACTGAGTTAAATAAGAGAAATGTAAAATCTGGATCAAAAGCAGTAAACAAAAACTTACTCTGTTGAGAGCAATGACCAATTATTCTTTCCTTATCGAGTTCTTTTGCTAGGAGATCAATGTACTCACTTAAATTTTTGATATGGTTATAGATTCTATCATCAATCCAGTGACGTATCCTACCCTCAAGAGCATTCCTATAATCGATATGTTGCATGACCATTTCATGCGCAATCACTATATATTGTTTTATTCCAAGTTCCCGTTCACTACACAACCGTTCTAGTTGATTAGACGGATTCGGGAAAAAATCAATCTTGAGTCTTTCCATCACCTCACCGATGGTGAGCTCGTTTGATTTCATCTAAACTAGTTTGATTTGGGAATCAAATGTTCAAGGTTATAATAGAATAGGTCACTTGCTATAGGTTCTTGATCTTCCTTATTAGTTACCCTCACAGGAATATTATATTTCCTTCCAATTTGAGCAGTAGATTGTTCACCGTTAAAAAGTTTCTCAGCAAGATTATCAAACAATGATTTAGTCTGATCTGGATTGTCTACTATGAATTGTTCTATTTTAATATCTGCCGTAGCTCTCTTTATCATGAACTGATAATATTGGAGTTGACGAACTTTTTCAACTGGATCATCTGATACTTGATAATAGGTCTTAAAAAGTATTTTAGCCTCTTTTCTTTTAAATGCTTCAACTAATTCATCCACCAGCAATTGAGCATCATTCTGAGATTTCGCGGTGAAAGTTGTAACGAAATGAATGATTGCGTTATAGTGTTGGTCGTCAAGTCTTATGTCAAGAATGTAAATCATGGGAGTAGTATTGCAGATAACGATCAGCTAAAATCCGTAGACTGACCGATTATTAATTTCATTAAAACTATCGGATTCAAATGCTCTTTGCAAATAGCTCATTGGTCTATGGATTTTTAGCGCCTGTTACATGCTTTTATTCGAGTAGTTTCGATTCATTCAATGATTTGAGAATTCTGTTTGCAAGCTCTTGGTTTAGTCCGTTAATCGTCAAATCAGTTAGCTTTCCAAGGAACAGTTGCGACCAGTTCTTCTTCTTCAAAAAGTACATGCTTTTGAGTTCCTTTATCTCTTCATATAGATCATCATAAATGATTTCCTGTCCTTTTCTTAGTTTCTCAATTTCCTCTATGATGGTGTCAATTTTCTGATCCCGTTCAAATCGTTCGTCAAAAGTGAAGTGATCGTCATTTAATCGAATTCCCAACTCAGATAGATCTTGATCAATGAAGTAGAAGGCTTTGTGGTAATTCCTAGAGAAATCACAATTTGCCCCATGAGGACATTTTTCCTCGTGCTTTACTAACAATTTCTCAAGACCTTCACGAACTAGTTGGATGAACCTTATCTTGTCATGATCAGCGTTCAATTCAATTGTTTGGGATCTGAGTTCATCAAGAAATTCTTTGTGATCGTGGGAAGGCTCATTGTCAAATCTGAGAAAGTCGTCAACTAATTTATTACATCCATGCCTTTCAAGATACGTGATAGACTGTGACATTAATTTGATTGTTGGTTTTCCACCTTATCCAACCAGTTTGATCTTCGTTGGAGTTATTCGGAAGGTCACCAGTATTCGACCATATTATGCGCATCCAATCACCTTTGATTTCTTTAGGAGCAAAAGTGCTCTCTCGGTTAGGAAGTTCTGATAATTGAGTGCCATTAATCTTATCATAAATGGAAAGTTCAGAAGTATCAAAACCAATTGAAAAAGAATTCAAAACATATTGTTCCCAGGAGTGGAGTTTAAGGGGAGCAGATTTACTAAGTCGTTTTGTCAACCCCGATTGTTCGTTCACTACTACTGTGTAAAAGTCCTCGGACTGAGAAACACATTTGATCTTGAAAAGGAAATAATCTGGATGGAAAGCGACGATCCTAAATTCATCGTTTGGATAATCCCATTTTCCATCAGAGTCGTCATAATAGAAGGTGAATTCATGCCAGATTGTACCATCTTCATTTTCAAATTGAAGTAAACCGTTCTCCTTGTTGTAAGCCTCGTTATTCAGGGTTACAATACCAATGGAATTCGACATATCTTGTCCCAAAAGGAATGTTGGTAAAAAGGGTATCAGGAGAAGGAATATACGCATAGAAGAAATTGCATGTAACGTCCAACTAAAATGAGTTGCGTCCCAGTGGCTAGAAGAGCGGAAGTCGCTTAACAGCATAGTCATATCAGATGGCTCAGTTCGCATATTCATTTTAGTGTTTGTTGCCTTCCGTTTCTTCTTCTTTTGATCTCCTATACCAATGAGCAAATTGTCTCATCATGTTTATGTTGCTGTATTCGGCTTTATCACCAATATCATCCCATTTTGGCTTTTCAGCATCTAGTTTTTCTACAGACGCAATTTTCATAATACGTTCCCAAAGATCGTCTACATCATAGAATCTTGATAAATACTCATATTGTTCCTTTGATAGGTTGGTTTTGTAGGGCTCAGGATGAATGGTACTTCTGGCAGTGGGTACATAGACAATTAGTAGATTTATTATGTTATAGTCGTCCCTATTTAGGTATTCCTCAACATAAGTTTGAAATGATTTTTGATCACGTTCAAACCAAGAATGGGTTAGATACATGGAATATTCCGGAAACTTTTCATAAAAAGACTGTTCACCAGCTTCTTCGACTGCTCTTTCTGTAAGTATTCGTGCTAATTCAACATATTGGTCATCCGTGAATAGTTTATCATCTGGCCTATCTCCTGGTCTAAGCCAATTGTTGATTTCATAAGCAAATCTAAATTCAGCAGGATATGTCATCAATTCTGAGGCAAACGCGAAAAGCTCCTCTTCAGATTTATGATGTTTCAACATTTGCCTAATGAAAATTGCTGCTTGGCCAAAAGGTGTTTCAAATCCCATACTCATCATTCCACCTTCTCGGGGTAGAACATTTGTCAAATGACAAACTGCTTTTGATAGAGTTTTAGAAGCTTCCCAATCAAGCTTTGTTTCTCTGCTTCTTAATTTTTCAATAAAATTAGCTGGGGAGGATCGGTCTATTATTGATTTAAAATTATCAGCAATTTCTTCAATCTGATCAATAGATATATTGGTTATGGAGTTTTCAAATTCTACATCTGAAATATCCCCTTCAATTACTGTGTAGGAAAAGTATCTGTCAAAATATTTGGTCGAGACAATTCTTTTATTGTTATACCAGTCTTCATGTGATTCAGACTGATAGTAGTAATTACTAAAAACAGAATTTAAATGTGGAAATAGAGCAGTTAATAAATCTTGTACCTTGGAACGGTCTTCAGATGAGTAATTCTCCGATAAGCGATCAAGGTGTGTTTTGATTTCTTCTATTTTAGCATCATTGTTTCCTCGATCAAAACGATTGGAATAGGATCCGATAAAATAGCTAGGATTATTTTTTACGAAGGAGTAGTGTTCTGCGTAGAAAATCTTCAGAGCTTCAATGAGAAGTAAATCTCCCATATTTACTTCTCCGTGAAGTACCGGAATAGTAAAGGAAAGTGAGTTGCCATATCTGACTGCTAATCTTGGAGTATTTAGCCTGCTAAGAACATTCGTGGAAAATTGATATACGAACCTTTCTACATCATCCTTTGGCACGTCCACTTTATTAATCAATAGGGATTTATCGACCAATTCGAAGCAGAATTTCTTCAGAGCTTCTGGTTGCGCCTTTGGGATTTTTAAGGGTACTTGTATGATTTTTTCTAAGAAGTTCTCACCTGCTTTTTTATCTCCAGAACCGAACCTCTCTCCAATGGAAGCAGCGACCATGTTTTCGTCAAATGATAAGAGATAAGATGTATAAGAAAAATCACCTGTTAATTTGACTAACCTGAAAATAGAATGTATCTCTGATTTTTCTAGTCGATCTATATCATCGATGTAGATTACAATTTTCTTGTTGCTTTCTTCTAGAAGTTTTTCAATTCTACTTTTTAAAGTTTCTATATCAATATCTGAGATAGCTTTACCAATAGCCTCCGCTGCTTCTCCGGCACCAAATATGGAAACAACCTTGCCGTATTTCTGAATTAAGTCACCAATAGCTTCTGAGTTGGTTTTAAGGGGCTCTTTATTTTCATCAAACGATTTCTTCCAGTTATCAATTTTTCTCCCTATCCACTTTTTTGGTTTGGGTTCTTCTTCTTTAGGGATTGATTTTTTGATTTCAGAGGCTAACGTATTGAAAAATGAAGTTAATAATGCGGCCTCATCGGTAAACCTCCACGGATTAAAAGTTAATTGAATGAAATCCTCAGAAGTTGAGCTTATTTCTGATTTGATGAAATTGATAACAGAACTCTTACCTTCACCCCAAGCACCAAACAGTCCCAAGACAATTGAATCTTTACTATTTCTTGATACAATTGTTTCAGCAATTCTTTTCGCAAACCCGTACCTCTGAAATCTATCTTCGTTCTCTTTGTTTATAGGCTTATCAGAAGTGTAATGTTCAGTATTCTCCATCTAGTAGATTATGGAAGGTAACGTCCATGTATGAGGCGTGTGCTCACACTTTATGGATGGCTCTAAAATAGTGAAGTCTGCCGGTGCTTCCAAAGTTTGTAGAAAGCACTGCGTTCTGAAGTGAAAAAATCCCGTGAACCAAAGTCTCCAAACAGTGCTAAACTATTTCGGCGGCTGATTCATGGTGAGATTCGGACTGAAGCCAGCAAAGAGGCAGTTTGGCGCATTCGTGCTAGCGACTGTTAGCAATTTGTTGCTTATAAGTCATGCAGCCTGAATTGTTCCACTATTGTCAGTCCTGGATTTTCTGAATGTTCGAGTCCATGACAACTTTTGCAGACAGCCATTAAATCTTCAGGTTGTTCATAACCAACTCGTTCATAGGTTTTGTGATGAACATAGTTTGCCTTTTTTCCACAGCGTTCACATTTTCCGTTAGACCGCTTCAAAATGAACTCTCTCTTTCTGCGCCACATTTCACTCTCCAAATACCCATAATACCATTGTTCGATGTTCCAAGAGTTGTTGGCCTTCTTTTGTTCTATGACAATTCGTTCATGAGTTTTGGAGAATTCCTCCCTAGCCTTCATGAGTCGTTCATGGTATGAGGTTTCAATTGTCTCATCGAAGAACTGGAGTTCGTCCAAATTAAAGTGTGATTTTTTGTGGGTTTTACCGTGTCGTCCACAAATCTGACACTTGGTTACGACGTGAATGCTGTCTTCACCCCATCGTATTTTAAAAGTTGCGAAATCATGGTTGCATTCTTTGAATTCGAGCTCAAACTTTCGGCATTTATTGCAGTGATATAATTTGGCAAAATCTTCATATTCCTGAACAAAGGATATTGTACCACCGCATTTACAGGTCTTTTCTTGCATTATATCAAGTTGCGGAATAATTGCTAACGTCTAACTAAAATGAGTATGCGCTCAAGTTGCTGGAAGTACCGAGATTTCGTATTTGCACTGTCAATTCAATGGGCTCTGTTCGCATATTCATTTTAGTATTTGTTAGCATCAGTATTCGTTTCAAGCTACTTCTTTTCCAGTTCAAGTTGAAAGTCCGTCATTTTCTACAATGAGTTTCCATATCTGATTCCAATTGAATTCGAAACATCATGAACCAAATTTGAAAGATTTATGAACGATTGCTCATCAAAATCTGAGGTTTTAGAATAATAAGTATTCGAACTTATATATTCTTTTAGCACCTCCTTCTGTTCCTCTACTTCGATATGTTCAGCTAGTTTTTGCGCGTCTTGGTCATTAAGGAAGTCTTTAAATTGTTTCTCGAGAGAGGATAGCTCAGCGGCCAATTGCTTAATCTCATCTTCAGTCCATCTTGGCTGAGTGTATAACGCATTAGCAAAGTTTTGGAACTTGATGTTGATTTCATCTACTCTTTTCAAAGTACTCAGTATATTAAAATAAGTTTGATAGAGCTCGACTAATTCCTTTTCTTTCTTCTTCCTCTTTGAGTTATTGCAATTGAATATGAATGAGTTCTTATCGATCTCGATTACAAGTTTCTCTTCTTCTTCAACTTCCTTCTTTAACTTGTTAATAAGCGTGCTAGCATCTTTCCTTTTGTACTTCTTACTATCAAATTCAAAATACTTCGTTTGAATCTGCTTAAGATTAATTTGTTTTAAGACTTCCAAATCAACTTTATTTGATTCGAGTCTTCTAATTTTCTCAACATTCTCTTTCGAATAAATCTCTTCGAATCTTTCAGAGCTATCGGAATTAATTAGCTCTTTAAGTTCAAAAGTCGACAGATACCTATCTTCATAGAAACCATTGTAGTCTTCTGAGATTTTGTATTTGTTTATTTCATTTTGAACAAAATCTTGAAATTCGTCTTTTCCCAATGATTTGAATTCCACATTTGGGAATCCAATCTTGTAAAGAATTACTTGTAACTTCTTTTTTAACTCCTTCGGGATTAGTGAAGATCGTCCATGCTGAATTGGTGTTCAATTCAGCCTCTATTTGTACTTTGGAAATATTCTGTTCTCTTTCTTTCAATGTAGGGTGGGAGGCCCATTGATCTTTTATATTAACTCTAGACTTCACTACATTATTTTCAATATCCTGATCTGCAATATTTGGATTTCCGTCTTGAGTAGAAATCTTATTGTGCCTAGCCAAGAAAGATGTTGTAAAGGAATGATTGAGATAGATGTCTTCTGAAGCCTTCTCATCTGACGCTAACGAGTTCAGATATCCGGTAGTGTAATCATAAGAGAAAGAAGAAAATTCAATTTTTCTAAGTGCA
Source organism: Cyclobacteriaceae bacterium (assembly GCA_965242775.1). Lineage (GTDB taxonomy): Bacteria > Bacteroidota > Bacteroidia > Cytophagales > Cyclobacteriaceae > JAWPMT01. The sequence goes on along the minus strand of CBDETI010000034.1, from coordinate 203,152 downwards.
CTTTTGAAGGATTCATTCCCACTTACACTGACTGCTATCAAATCTGCGTGATATTCCATCTCTCGGGAGAGCTTCATATAGCTGATGTTGATCAAATTATATGCTACTTTCAAAAGACTTCTTACTCGTTCTACAATCCAGAATGTTATTCCTGCGAAGAAACCAAAAATGCCACCAGTTTGTGCCCAACTTGAAAGTGTGTTATCCCAGTTATCATACTCATAAACTAGGTTATAAATGACCTTATTAACTGTGTAGATATAACTTCCAACCTTCATACTTCTTTGAGAAAAGTGTCCAAATTCATGAGCAAGCACTGCTTTGAACTCACTCACATTTAGAGAATTGACCAGTCCTAGACCGATTTCGAGATTCTTTCTTACTGGAAAGAAGAGGCTCCAAAAACTAGAGTTATAAAAAACCATAGCATTCACCTCAGGCGATAGAAAAATCTTCTTTGGAAATTTTGTTTGTGTATCACTGTTAAGCTCTCTAATAAAAGAAAAGAGTTCTGGATGCTCTTTCTCTTTAATCTCAATTCTGAAAGGGTTTTCATCTCTTGTTTTAGAAAAAATGAATTTGAAAAGGAAAACAAATAGCATTATTCCTAAAGCAATTATTCCAGCCCCAGCAGCTAGAGTAATAAAATTCGGCTTGACAGCTATTAGGGTTATCCCAACCCAACCAGCAGCTAACATCACTGCAGCTGCAATCGCTATTAACATCACATAAAAAAGAAAGAAGATCATTATTGCTAGTATCACCCCACTTACTGAGTTTTTAAACTCGGAAGAGGGTCTGACAAAGTCGTAGTTATCAAGCTTCGGTGATGTAGGATATTGATTTTGATTCACTTTTTTAGGTTCTGGTGATTGATGCTAACGTCCCAGATATGGTACGTGCCTCTGGGCTCGATTTATATATTCTAAGCTAGCGGATTTGCACTGCACTTTCAAGCGACTCTTAGAGGCATGTGCTATATCGTTTGTTATGAGGTTTTGGTTTCTTCCATCAACTTCAATAGGAAGTTACTCGATCTTCATCAAGTACTTGGTGAGACTACTCTCAAGCTCATTAGCCTTTTCTAGTCCTTGGTTATATCGTGCTTGATTCAACTTTATAAGGAGAAATTTCACGCTTAACCTATCAATGAATTCGCTTTCCTTGATGTCTGTTTGATAACTTGAACTAAACGGATCAACTTCTATTATATCCGGAACCAATACTTTGGCTAAAGAATTCACATCTATCGGATCTAGCAAATATTCATTGAACCAGCTTAAGGCATTGCTATTGTTACTCGCGATAATTTTATCAATTTCGTCGTATAACGAATAATAGGATTGGATTTTGTATTCGAATTGAATCAGAGGAGAGCAAATTTAACCGCCCCGATGATCTCATGTCCTCAAATACACTAGATTGAGTAACCAATGGTGTTCCCTGCGCAGTTCTTGCTAAATGAATCAGGTATGAGGAATCATTTATGGTTTTCTCCTTGATGCTTGACAACAAATGGTTAATAGAATACAGAACAGCCGAATCAGTAGAAAGCGCTTGTCTGAAGGCGTTTTGATCACCTCGTATTTCGCTTAAAATTCCTTTGACGTATTTGATTTCGAGGGCTTTATTCTTCGTGTTTAGATGCCAGGTATTAACTTGAAGTGCCAGTAATATTCCTATCATCACTAGCAGGATCTCTCCACCAGCATACGCCAGGTATTTACCTACTGCCTTGGTGTCGACAAGCTTTTTTCTTGCTGAGTGGAATATTCGTAGCATATGATAAGACTGAATTCAAATATAGGCTTTTAGAATAATCGCAGGGGTTTTTGCCGAGTGCCTCATAACGTCCAGCTAGCGTGCGGATGTCCACAACTAGCTCATTAGGTTAAAACTAGCGAACCTGACCCATACGCACAAAACGGTAGATGAAATACTGCGTCAATCCAGACATCCGCCAGAAGCTGAGACGTTCAGCAAAGAGATGAAAGATGCAGAAGGGGCAGGGAGCGGAGGCGATAGCAGAGGAGTAGCTAGCACTACGCTCTGCCGCAATAAGCGGCCGACATCTGCGTCGCTAGCGCTTGTTATGCACATCTCTAGGTGATTTTATTCTTTTCCTCATCTCATCAATCTTGGAGTCTAGCAAATAGATATATTCTGCGAGCAAGTGAAGAAAATGGTCTAGTATGACAATATCAAATAAGTTAGGATTATCAGTATCATGAGCGGATTGATTTCCAAAGCTTCTTATTGTTGATGCCATTTCTCCAAATTTCTTTGGGATTACTCCTTGACTTACAAGGTCTCGTATTCTTTCACTTAAGTCATTGCCCTTTGCACCTTTATCGATACAAATCTGTTCAAGTGTTTTCCTGGTTAGTATTGCAAATGAGGTCCTGGAAACGTTTTGAATCTTCTGAGCCTCTAGATATGTTGTTCTTACGGGCTCAGGAAGTTGATCAGCTATATTCCTTTCAAGTGGAAATATTAATTCTAGAGACTTTAATTTCAGTTGTTCTGGATATTTATTCCAGTTCACATAAATTGAAGTTCTCTCACAAGTCTTACATTGAAAAATGAAGTAGTAGTTTGTTACTCTACCAAGATACCCTTCAAACTCATCGTAATCAGCTTCCCAAGACTCTACTTGCTCAAGAAGTTCAAATGAGGTGAGATTTCCACAGTATGGACATTTTGCCAGTTGCTCGTCTCTCATGTTGTCAAGTTAGTGCAATATTTAGATCTATGCGTTTGTGTATAACGTCCAGATAAGGTGCGTATGCCTGCACTTTGCTGATGGTACAAAAGTCTCAGAAAACTGCTGCGTTCAGAAAGAAAAAGCCAGAACCACAAGACTCTCAGAAAGAAGAATCGCTTTCAGAAGGCGCGGATTGGCGGTCGAATAGTACAAAAATCGGCTAGAAGCACGTTGGCATATGCAACTTTAGCGACTGTTATATGCCTCTATCTGAAGTTGTTTTGCGTGAACCATCGGGTTACATATCTCCTCTTTGTAGAATCGAAAATTAGAAGCTTAGTTTTCTTTAGTTTACCTTGTTCATTCTTAAGTTTAAGGAACTCACTCTCCTTAAAAATAAAAGTTCTCCATTCCTCAGGGTTTAGAGCTTCAGCTTCCAATTCTTGCTTTTTGGTAGAGTTAAGGCGAACTACACTAATGTTTTTCTGAACTTTTTCAATTAGTTCAAAACGTCGAATAAATACAGGTTTTTTACCTCGATTGGTAACAGTTACTACTAAAGTGTCAGACACTTTATGTGTCTCAATTTTAAGCCGTTTACTTTGAGAATTCAGGTAATTTACTATGTTCCATATTAGGCTGATAAGCGAAATTGACAAGGCAATTATGGAAATAACAAGCTTTAATTCCATTCAATATCACTACTTGTTCTTAAATAAAACACCTACTGCCGTTTGAGCAATAAGAGTATCAACAAGAATATTGAAAATCTTTTCGCTAAATGACATTCCTTGTGCCTTGAAGTGTTTCCAAACGTTAAGCTGTTCTTCAACAAACTCTGAATTTGAAATAGTCATTAGCAATCCAGCGTCTTTTTCACCTATTAGGTGCTTATCAAATTTGTATAGCGTGTAAATAATTTTGTTAAAAGAGATCACAGTTCCAAAATCTGATTTTTGTGTATTGCGATCCATGAATTCCAGAATGTTCATATTACCATAGTCTTCCATTCTTGGTAGTTTAGAAAGGATTTCAATTATCTCTTCATCATCTACATACAGTTCGATATTTCCAAGTTTCTCCATTTCTTATTCGGGTGGAAGTGGCATATAACGCCCAGATATAACACGTACCTCTAAACCTAGCAAATATCTACGAAAGTATCGGTTTTGTGATTTACTTTCAAGTGGTTCAGTAGAGGTGTGTGTTATATCGTTTGTTAGCGTCTTTTTTAATCCCCTGCGCAGGAAGGCTTAGGTTTTAAATGCATTGCGGCTTTGTATGTATCAAGTCTACATGCAGCAGGGGGATGGGAGCATAGACCTTCTGTTGACTCAAAACTTAAAGTCAAAATATTTCCCTTAGTTAATCCACAACAAAATAAGTTGTACAATTGCTGAGATCCTCTTTCAATATTTTCAATGTAATAAGGACCCCACCAGACATTTCTCATTGCAACCATTGCACCCCAATAGTCGGATTGACCTTCACAGGAGGCCCAGGTTAGCCCTGATTGAGTATACCTTGGTTTACCGCCGAAATGATGTCCTATCTCATGGGCTAGGACTAATCCAGCTGCCTCTATCTTAATATAATTATGTCTTAGTAATCCACCGAAAATAGAGACATGTTGTTTACCGTTTTGCCTATATGCAATAGCGTTGACACTATTGTTATTCCAGTCGACATGAAAAGTTATTGAAGGGTAAAACCTGTTGAAGTGCCAAACTAAATATTCAGCCATTTCATAAGAAATGGTGTTGTCTAGGTCAGCAAGCATTCCTGGCTTAGCTTCATCAAATCCTTCTGGAAGAAAATGAATAGCTTCTTTAGGGTACTTGATTCCTTTGGCAGGTATAAACATATAATTGTCTCCAAAATCTATAGTGTCCTTGAGCGATTCAACTCCTTGTAGAAAACTTCTATTGGCAGCATGCTTGGCCATGTATTCTACTGACCCAATCTGTGGAGTTGCCTTTTGACTTTCAGACCCGAGCCATAATTGTGCAAAGTAATCTCCTGACACAATACCATTTGTATTGATTAGGTGTTCTTCAATTTTGGGTCTTAGAGTATCCCAATTATTAATGGCTATGTTATGTATTGGCCCAATATAGCTTCCATGTGTTAGAGTCTTAATTGCAACACCCTTATTGTTTGATGAGGTCAGCTTGTCATATAGGGTTAATCTATCGGCTCTTTTCAAAGTACCGTCAGACATGAGAAAAAGATGATCTGCAGTCACTATAAACGTAACATCGTTCTCTGTCAAAATATATATAGCGTAAGGTAAAACCGCATTTGGTTCTATTGTTCCATCGCTAAATATAACCTTAGAGTCTTGCCATTTACCATTTTTATTTAGTCCAAGTACGGTTTCACCTACCTCAATTTCTCCTATCTGTTTCCAATTATTTTTAGAAACCTCCACAGGAGTACTTGAAGAGAGACAGCTACACTTGCAATAGCAATAATTGCCCGAGCCAGCAGGATATTCCGTTATTATCAGATTACCCGCCTGTCCTAATTGTTTACACAAATTGTTTATCTGATCCTTGACACCAGAACAATGCGAAGGTGGGCAAAGCTGCGCCTGTGATGTTGACACAATTATCATGATTGCGAACACCGATAATAAGGTTTTTATTAAGTTTTTCATGATTTTAGGTATAGTGAGTTGTTCGTTAAATTACACGAGTTTGATAATCCTCACAATACCTAAAAGTGGGTATATTGACGCTAACGCCAAGCTAGCAGGAGTGCGCCCCGAACTTGGCAGAAAGCACTAAGATAGCTCTGCTAGCCAACACCCACAACAGTATCTACGAAGCACTCCATTGAGAAGAGAAAATCCAGAAGCACGAATGGCGAAAGGGGAGATGACTTTTCAGAATGGCTGGCGGAGCGGTGAAGATCGGACCAAACTAGCAGAAAGCACTAAGGCGCATTCGTGCTAGCAATTGTTACCCACTTTTTCTAAAAGTTATTATCTCCTGACCCTTTGGTATTTTCCGATTCTGTTCAAAGTGTTCAGGTGTGATCTTAAGGAGTTCAGCTAGATAATCTAATGACTTATTCAGAAGCCAGAAGTTGGCATATTGAAGAGTAATGTTAGTATCTGGATATTCCTTCTTAAGATTCTTGAAATTTTTCAGAAACCCGCTAGAACAAAATAGTTGAAGAGTTTTTCTGTCTGTTTCAGTTCCAAGTTCATGTTTGTACTCGAATCCACCTGTCTGAACTTTATAGTGAATTACAGTGGAGCGAAAACCTATAAGTTTATCGACAAAATCTTTATGCATCTCATTCACTTTTTCTGCGAAAAGAGAAGTTTTATGAGGTTCTTTTGTGAGAAACGAGTTATGAATAGAGTTCCATTGTTTTTGGTTTTTACCTTCTTTCCCAACTATGAGTTCAAGAAATCCGGCGATGTAATCGAATAGTGAAGATAGGTTAAATATTAAGCTGTCAGTTACCCAGAGTATCGGTAATTGTGCTGAACTCATAAAAATTGGATCATACTCTTGTTTTTCGTAATCAACTCTAATTTCCCACGATTTCGAGTTAAGAAATAAGCAGCTATTAATTCGATATGATAGGTTATCTCGACATTGATAAAACTGTTCATTTGTTAATTGACCAGTTATCTTGTTAGTGTAGTCAAATCCTAGTTGAACAAAAAGGTCTTGAATTTTCCTTGATTTCTCTTGTAGTTTTTTTGACTCTTTTTCAAAGTCCTCAATATCTAAAACCTGTTTTTTCAAGAATATTTATGCTAGGAGGAGTTTTGTGGGTAATGCACAGCTATGATGAGTGGGGATTAGAAAGCACTAACCTCTCGTCTCGCACATAGCCACGCCTTGATTTAAATTTAAAACTTGTGGCGGGCTTTCCAAGCCCCACGAAAATATCCCTACTTATGAAACCCCATTCATTCATAGCATATGTTAGCAACCTTATTTCACCAGAATCTTTATTTCGTTGTTAAACTCAAATGGTTGTCCGTTAGGCCCTTCGACTTGTGCAGTTACGCTTAATAGATGAATGCCTAGTTTATTGGGTTTAAATAGAAGTTTGCCGCCACCTTTTTCACTTTTTTCAAGCTTATTGCCATTGTAGAAATAGTCAACCATTTCACTGGTGTTCCTCATTAGAGCACCCATGAAAATCTCCGTTTCATATGTTTCTCCAAGTGTCAATTCAGAGATTTGTGGAATGAATACAACTTCAATCTGATCAAATACCAAATCTCCATAGTCAAGGTTCGATTTTATGTCAGAAATTAGTTTAAGTGACTTAATTGATAGTTCCAATTTGTGTTCCAAGGAATTACCATTGTTTAAGTAGTTCAGATGGTAATCGGTTGAGTAAACGGTTGAAACAGTGTTCGTCCAATCCAAAAAAGCTTTCTTGACATCTTCATCACTTCCCTTATCAATTATGTTCAAATATGCACTGGAAAGACTGTCAATAAAATTTACTTGATCTATTGGTTTCGATCTTGCACCGGTTTCATTGACGAATTCTTCTATCTCAACCTTGATTGATGATATCAATTGTTCGATAGTTTCGAGTTGCTCTTTGGTTCTTTCATTAGGTTGATTCGTACACCCCAAAAGAGTCAAGCCAATTAAGATTACTGTTATTCTACGCATATGTATGGTTGCTAACGTCCAACTAAAATGAGTATGGGCCACAGTTGCTGGGAGCATTTGAGTTGCCTTTCTGTATTTTACTTTCGAACGGCTCAGTTCGCATATTCATTTTAGTGCTTGTTAGCTTTAGTTGTGATTTTTTCTAATCATGATTTTCCAGATTTTCTAATATAGAATTCTAGAAGTAATACTGAAACCACTAATACTAAAATCTGAGCAACTAGCCCAACTTGATCCATTTCAAAATTGAAGTAGTTGTTCTCAGTTTTACCATCAATAAGATTCCAGATAGGCGCATAGGGCTCCTTCATTCCAACTATAGCTTGGGAGAGGTTAAGTGCAAAGTGAAATCCTGCAGGAAAAGCGATTCCCTTTGTCCAAACAGCTAATAGACCATAAACAACTCCCCAAATTCCTGTTCCTAAAAGAGAACCCAAGAGGTTGCCACCGGGAATAAAATGATACATAGCAAAAGCAAGAGCACCAACATAAATCGTAAATCTAGTACCATAAGATTTTTGCAGGATTATCAGCGGATAGGATCTAAAAGCTATTTCCTCCATCAATGCTTGAGGAATAAGTGCGATAGATGATAATAAGATAGCGCTTCTTAGATCAACCGATGGCTTAGAAATCAATTCCAATGGGGTAAATCCCAGGATTGCGGCTATGATCAATCCAAATATTATTGTACCGACCACAAAACCTCCAAAAAACTTAGGGAAAGTCAATCTCTGCCATATTAGTCCTATATCTCTGAATTTTTTTGTGTTTAACCTAAGGCCACCATACGTTATCAAAAAGGCAAATATTGTCCCTAAAATACCAAGGGTATATAGACGGATCGCATTAGGTAAAAATGACCCAAGGAAGTATGAGAATATCAATGAAAGCATGAAAATTCCCCAGAACAGAATGCATTTTATTAAAGGGTGATTTAGTAGTTTTTTCAAAACAAACAGGTTAATTAGGACTCAAATTAAAGCTAACGCTAAGCTAAAATCCGTAGGCTTGGCCTTTATTAATATCATTAAAAGTATCTGTTTCTCTGACTGTTTGCAAGTAGCTCATGAGCCTATGGATTTTTAGCGCCTGTTAGCTACATTTCATTTGCAATAATTTGACATACTGTCAGCAAAAACTATTGAAGGATCACGTTTAAATATTGTTGCTAGATCATCGCATCCGCTATCTGTTAGATCAATTTGGAATGCAGCATATGCTCGACTATAGTAGGCATTTAGATTATTAGTATCGATATCAATAAGTTCGGTCGTTAGTTGATACACACTGTCCCATTGTTTCGTTTGTTGATAGATTCCTGTGATGTTGGACAAGAACTCAATGTTGTTCGGTTCCAAATCATAAGCTATTCTACCATGTTCAAGAGCTTTATCTATGTTTTTGATTTCTGCATAATAGTAACTGAGATATTTGTGCAGTTGAGATTCAGTTGGGTAATTAGATGAAAAAGAGTTTACTAATTCCAATGATTTGTCGTTATTCCCTTGAGCTCTCAAAATTTCTGCTTTAGCCAATATTACAAATGGGTTTTCCTGTTCAGTAGGCGACAAGTCTTCTATCCAAGAATTAGCTTCCGAAGTATTTGCTTGGTAAGAATTCTTAATCGAATAATAGGCTTTTCTTATGATGAGATATTCTTCAATCTCTTTATTCTTAAATCTTCTAATCAGGTTTACGTCAAAAGTTGCTGAAATTGAATTTGATTTGCTGGCAATTCCTACACTGGTCTCATCAATCAACTCCAGTTTGATACAGTTAAAGTTATAATCCAATGAGTCAATGAAGGCTCTTCCAATTAACGTGGAGTAGTATTCCAAACTATCAGTTTTTGGATGTAAAACTTTCGAATTAGTTATCTCCAATTCGTAACATTCATTAAGTGCAGATCCATTCCACTGACCGCCATATTTCTTCACTTGCGAATTGATAAAGGAAAGTTGTTTTGTAATTTCACCTGCCTGTTGACAGCCTTGAAATAGAATGATGGAAATTATGATTAATAGAAATTTGCTCTTCATTTTTTCGATTTGATTTTGTAGCTAACGCCCAGATATGGCGCTGTGGCCTCCGAGCTTAATTTATTGCGATAAAAGTAGCTTATCTGCCGGAGTGATCAAAGGTTCAGAAGGGCACTGCGTCATTCCCAGATAAAAAACTCCCACGAGCAGGATAGGGTAGAAAGCACATCAGTTTCTTGGCGGCATATAAGCGGGATGTTTTGCAGGCTCTTGGCAGATGGCTATGTAAGGCCATGCGCTATATCGTATGTTAGCAACTGTTTATTATGAATTCCTTTGCTTCCTTTTCGTTCGTAAGTTGAGAGTAGAAAGTTCTGTACCAGTTCACTCCTATAAAGTCATATTTGGATGCGAAATTCATTAAGCCTGTTGTGAGTTTATCTAGTTTGGAAGGGTTGACTTTGCCAGTTAGAGAAATGTGTTCGAGGTATCCGGTTTTGTCATCTTGGTCGATTAGTACAGCAAAACTTGTTGTCCCAAATCCATAAGGAGGGTTGTAAGATGTCATTTTACCAACGCCTTGTTGATGAACCTTGGTTACTGTGTCTAAACCGACATCACTAAAAACGTTCCTTACCTCGTTAGCCTGAATCATTTTATCTAATGTTTTAAAGGACTGTTCTCCAATTGGAGTAATGTCAGTAAATCCTGTTCCGTCAAAATGTTCCTCACCAAAAGCTTCAATTCGTTTTGTCTCTTTTTTCACAAATTCCAGATTCTCTGAAGGAATCAGTTCAATCATAAGATAATCATCCTCCCATAGATGAAGCAAATCTTCCTTTGGTTCCTTCCTAAGGAATTGGCGCTTAGTTTTGATATTGAAAATTCTATCTAAGAAATTCATCAGCCCAAGTTATATAGATTGTTGGCACATGTTCTGTAAGCCAAACACCGTTCTCAGTTAGAAAAAACAAATGTGAATTTTCATACATCTTACGAGCATCGACAGTTAAAACAACTGGTTTTCCGTATCTCATTCCTACATTCATAGCAGTCCTTTCGTCAAGCGATAAGTGAACATGATGCCGTTCGCCTTTTGTAATTCCTTTCTCCTTTATGGAATTAATGTTTCGTTCAGCAGTTCCATGAAATAAAAAATTAGGTGGTTCCTGAGGTTCCAGCCCAAGTTCTATAGAAATCGAGTGTCCCTGTCGAGCTCGAATTAATGTGCGATCTTCATTGAATTCAAATCTTTGCTTGTCGTTCTCTGCGACCACTGTTTCCAATTCCGACAGTTCAATCAAAGTGCCCTGTTGACTCATTTTGTTTAAAAGTTCATCTACTCCAGCCCATCCGTTCGAGTCCAATGAAATTCCAATTGTTTCAGGTTTGTGTCTCAGAATTAGGCTCAGGAATTTGCTAGTTCGTTTGATATCCATCTTTCCTGAGTATAGTTGCTAACGATCAGATATGGCGAGTGGCCATACCCTCTCTAAAAAGTACTAAGGTAGTGGAACTGCCCAACCACCACAAGAGTCGGCTAGAGGAAATGCGTTATGCAAGATAAAGGCCAGAAAGGAAGAAGTTTCCAAAAGCTCAAAAACTTGCAGAATGGGCAGTGAAACGGACGAGTTGCACAAAAGTATCAAAGGGCTCAGTTGGCCATTCGCTATATCGCCTGTTAGATGTAGGCTTATATCTCGGTTCTGGTTGTTTTGATTGTTCCGTCCTCCTGCATTTCTGAACTGATTTGAATGGTTGGATTTTTAGTGATCTTTTCTAAGGCTTTAGCAATGTGTTCGAAGTATTGCTTACTTGCTCGCATTGATAATAAAGAGAACTCATTATCCTGAGGAATGAAAAGTTGATCCTCTCTAATTTCCATTGTTCGCCTGTCAATAAGCTTCTTTAGCTTGGAGCATTGTTTCTCTCCCTTTTGTTCCTCAAATGCTGCAACGTTTCCAGATTGATGAGCAATGAAATTCCGAAGTGTTCTAAGATCTTGCAGTGTTGACCACTGCTCGTTAACCTTTTCGAAGTTAATGTTCTGAACTAGTTTGAAGTATTTATTGACCTGTTCAAGTTCACCTCCTGAGCTACTTAAGTCCCTGAACTTTATTTTTGATTCAGACTTCTCTTCTGCCAACTTTACAAGCCGTCTGCTGAACATCTCCAATGTTGAAAAGACTGAAGTTAGAAGTGTTTGTCTGATAAGGTTCGGATACTGAAGGCGAATGAAAGTGTCGTGCCCCATGAGTTCAAGCATCTCAGTTATCTCATTGCTCTCAGTTAGTTGGCGTCCAAAAAGATGCTGCTTGTCAGATATGCTTTCTCGAAAGTTCAATACTTCTCGATCTATCAATTCTTGGTTCTTGATTCGGATACTGTTGATTTGATCTATTCTAGTTCCGAATTCAGTTGAAAGTAGGCTGAAGGCAGACAGTTTGGTTATTCGCGCAAATTTTATGTCTTCAGGTTTATCCATAAATTTTAGGAGTTCAGCTAAACTTGGCTGGTGCGAGGCTTACATCTAACGTACAGCTAAGTGGCGTATGAACCCCTTTTGCTTTTTATTCTAAGATAACGACCCTGCTCAATAACCACAACAGTATCTGCAAAGTACTGCGTTTCGCAGGTTCAATCTCCAAGTACAACAGGCGCTAAGAACGACTTGCTGTCCTGGAGGGCGGGGGAGTGGTGCATATTCTAATACCAATGGCAAAGAACCACTCACTCATATGCCGCTTAGCGCTTGTTAGAAGCTGCTTTTAATTTATGAATTGGCCTATGGACAGTCCAAATACCAAGTGGGTAGAATGTCAAGTGTACCCAATATCCAATTACTTCCAAGGTTGTTGGTTCTCGATTTAAAATTGTTAATTGGCAAGTTCTAGCGGTTATCCATAAAATATAATATGCAAAGATCGCATGGATTATGAACAAAGCTCCCATCAACCATTCCGGAAGCATTGCACTTTTAAGAGGCAATAATTTCATGGCTATAAGTGCATAAATAGCGGACATCAACCAGTAGGAGATATTTGTAATTCTTAGGTCGAAGTGATCCTCACCTTTCAAGTCCTTATTATTAATGTAGTTTAGTTCCCAAATCCATCGAACCCACAAAAGCAAAGAGATTCCAAACCAATTTATACCTCGAAAACCCAATTCCAAGGTCAAAGCGGAACCAGAAATTGGTGTAATTACAATTGCTAAAAAAAGAGTTATTGGACTTCTGTTTGCGACAATATATTTCCGTGGCATGATTGCTTCTAACTATAGCATAACGCGCACTGTGCGCGTTATATACCTTTCAAATATACCGTTATTCCATCAAGTCCAAAGGGCTCTTGACATCACTTAACTTCTTGCTGCTAACGTGGGTATATATTTCGGTGGTCTTAGGACTATTGTGTCCTAGCAACTCTTGGATGTAGCGCAGATTAGTGCCGTTTTCGAGCAGGTGTGTAGCAAAGCTGTGCCTTAGCGTGTGGGGCCTCACGGCCTTCCTAATCCCAGCTTTCTTAACCGCCCGACCCAGTACTTTTCGTACACTGCTTCCACTGTACTGACCCCCTGGGGGTCCTTCGAAAAGATATTCCCGAGGCTGATATTCCCGATAGTACTTCCTAAGCAGCTTCAGCAGCAACGGCGATAATAGGGTTACTCTATCCTTCTGACCCTTGCCGGCACGCACCCAAATGCGTTGCTGCTCCCCATCTATATCTTGAATTCTAAGGTTTAGTAATTCTCCAATTCGCAAACCCGATGAGTACAAAGTGGTAAGCATGGCCTTGTGTTTCGTATTTGCCGTATGCTGCAAAATTGACTGCACTTCCTTCAGGCTTAAAACCTCGGGAAGCTTTCGCTGCTTCAATGGCCGTTCTAACTCTATGCGCTGCCGATCTTGTCCGAGCACCTTCTCCAGGTAAAACTTTAGCGCATTCACTGACTGGTTTTGATAGGACCTGGAGATATTCCTTTCTCTGATCAGCGCCTGATGATACGTGCGCACATGCTGATTGGTGATACGATGAAGAGGTAGCGGATAAACATGTCGCAAAAAGGACCGGAACAATCGGAAATAGGTAATTCGAGTGGAAGGGCTGTACCTACAAACCTCTAGCTGTGTTTGGAGGAGTCGAAGTGCAAGTAGGTATTCTTGGCTTCTTTTACTTTCAGCAACGATAGTCGTTTTCATCAGGTTAAAGAAAACTTTGGAGCACTTCTTTACTGACTTTATAAGTGTTTATATTCGAAAATAAGTACTTATAAAAATGAATAACTTTTCTCCTCAAACCTGTTTGCAATGCGGCAAATCCCTTACTGGAAGGTCAGATAAGAAATTTTGTGATGCCTATTGCAGAAATTCCTTCAATAACCAGCACAAAGCAGAGGATGAATTGTACATGCAACGACTTAACAGCAAGCTTCGAAAAAACCGCCGGATTCTCAAAACTCTTTGCCCGGAGGGTAAAGCGACGATCAGAAAAGAGGTACTCGACCATATGGGATACGACTTTCTTTTCTTTACTGGCTTGTATAAAAGTCCAAAATCAAGCCTGATATATTATCTCGTTTATGACTATGGCTTCTCAGCCATTTTCGAGAAGGGAATTGAAAAAGCAGTAATCATCAATCGCCAGTCATACATGGACAAACCTTCCTACGAGATCTGGCGAAAGGATCTGAAAACTGAACCCAACAACTAAGAACCCATACCCCATAGCCAAAAAGCATAAGCCGGAGATGAGGCTTGCCTTGTGGGTGGCTCGCGGGGCCGAAAGCTCCGGCATGCGCGAGGGGGGTAGTGAGCAAAGTTGAGCGGTGGGAAGTGAGGCTTCTAAACCCCCTGAATTGCGCTTACTGATCCAACACCAACTTGATGATCCTCGCCAGGGCCGTGACCTTCATCCGCTCGTCCTCGGGACTTTCGATCAGCGTTTGGTGTACAATAACCATGTTGTAGGTGGGGAGTACGAGGAGGTGTTGCAAACCCGTCCCCAGGGCCATGAATGTGCCTTCCGGCAAGGTGACAAAAGGATAGTGCCTGCCTTCAGTGGCCACCCACCAGCACAGGCCGTAGCCTCCCATTAAACCGGCATCGGAGTAGGCCGTTGCACTTTGCTCGATCCAATCGGCTGTGACCACTTGCTTTTGGCCTACCCGCCCCTGATCGAGCAGCATCGTGCCGATAGTACCCAGGTCCCTGCCCGAGAGTTTCCAGAAAGTGGCTTTGTGAACCGATCGCGCTTCCTCGAAGATGTACTCCTGATCATTTACCGAGAAGTCACGGAGGCCCAGTGGTTGCGCCACTTGCTCGTCAAAAGCTTGGAACACAGACATTCCGGTCGCTTGCTCAAATATCGTCGTGAGCGCATTGAAGTCCCAGTTGTTGTAATACCAGTGCGTCCCAGGCGACTGACTCCCGCGTTCGGGCCGCTGCCGTCGCATGCTGCTGGTCTCAAAGGCCGCCGGGTGATACACTCCGGATCGCGCCTGAAGCAGTTGGAAGACGGTGGCTTGCTTTTCTGCTGCCGACAGGGGTTCCAGGTCGTCGATCCCGAGCTGTTCCAATGTGGCATTTACGTCGATCTTCCCCTTTTCGGCGTAGATCCCGAAGAGCAGGCTGACGAGGCTTTTCCGCACCGAGAATACCGGGAATACGGCTGTGTCGTCGCCATATTTGAACACTTCGTCGCCATCCTGATATACCAGGAAAGTCCGGGTCAGATTGGCCTCGCATTTTTCAGTGAGTGCGTGTCGTTTCTGGTCGTCCCAGGCAGGTTGGGCCAGGCCAAGGAGGGCTGCGAAAATCAGAAGGGATGCAAGCAGGGTTTTCATGGGTAAGGAGTTGAGGGGGTAAATTAGTTAGTGGCCATCAAAAACATGTCGGATGCCGTTGCTAAGCGCTGCCGGGAATACGCTGTTGTGCGTTTCATTGTCATGTCGGGAATACTGCAGGTCGAGCTGATCGTTACCGCAGGATTTCAATTTCTCCACGAATCGCTCCAGGTCCTGCGGCATATTCCACTGCGGATTCACCTCCCGACTGCCTACGCCGCAGTATACTTTCAGATTATGTCCCGAACTGAGATTCCAGGAAAGCCGCTCAATGAGGTGATCATCGTACCAAAGCGATGGGCTGACGATAATGTATCCATCGAAAAGTGTAGGATGTTGCGTCAATAGCCAGGATACAAACAGACCACCATAGGAATGTCCGGCGATGGCCTTGAAGCCCGAACCGCCAAAACGTGCGGCCATGTAAGGGTCCAGTTCCTCTGTTATGAATCGCCGGAAATTGGGTCCGCCTCCTGAAAATCGTTGTTGGATTTCGGGAAAAGTTACAGCTTCCATCGATCGGGTGGGGGTGTAGTCACGCGTTCGGTTTTTACGGTATTGCAACGGTCCTCCATAGGCAATGCCTACCACCAGCATATCCCGCAGGTGGTTTCGCTCACTTAGGTGATCCACAATGTTCTTGGCGATAGCAAAGGAATAATCTGCATCGAGCAGGTAGAGTACAGGATAGCGTTTGTTAGGAGTGGAACCATGGTCCGCGGGCAGTGAAATGTAAAGCTTGTAGTCTACAGCATTGACTTTCGAATGCAGGTGATGCACTGCTGTCCGTGGCAGGGTATAGCCAGAGGTTTCCGATAGGGTAGTTTGCCCCTGCATGACGGTGGCGATGGCCCCAAATACGAGCGGCAGCAGCAATCTCATCGGATCTGTGCGAAAAGGTGCTCAATGAAAGGTGAAACAGGAGGCGTGGGCGGGGGTACCAGGCCATCGGCGATCATCCAGCGATGTATCCAGGAGGGTCCTCGGCGGTGGGTGCCTTCGGGTCGATTGTACGCTTCGTCAGTCAGGGCTTGGTCGAGCGTGGTGAACCCGTAGCCTCGATTCCGAAAAATGTCGAGTAGGGGAGCCAGGTAATCGGCGTTGAGCAGGTTGGCATGAATAAGCAGGATCTGCGGTGGCTGATAGCCTAAATAGTCCGCGGACAACTGCTCAAAATAGGTAACAACACGTTCCATGTATGTTAAGTAGTCCTGTGCAATGCTGTCCAGCATGGTTGGCCGGTTGACTTTTGCCCAGGCATAGCAGCGGGCGTAGATGTACTCATCATTGTCAAAGGTGACCGGGGCGATGGTGTACCCAAGCTGATCCAAAAATTGATTCAGGCGTTTACGATACTTGTCGGTGGGCCCGGTTCGTAGTTGCGTGTGCCGGAAGTACCTGGGGACCTGGCCGCGTTTTGCTAACATAGGTCTTAGCATCCGCTCTCCACGGAGGACGTCCGTCTGATATTCCTCGATGGAGGCGTGATTGATATAGATGTGCGAGTAGGTATGATTTCCCAGTTCGAGTCCAGCATCCAACCATCGATCCAGTAGGTCGACACGGGTGATCTGGAGAGAATCTTTTTCATACAGCTTGTATTCGTTTACGAATCCAATGGCTGGCAAATCGTGCCCATCGAGATAAGCGGTCATTTGGCCCATGATCACTCGAAAATCTTCCGGATTGCTGCTGGTTCCGGGCAAGTCGTCGATGGTAATGCACACCCGCTTTTGTTGACCTGTGGTCTCGGCAACTGCAAGGAAGCCAAGGATCAGTATGAGAACAGTTCTGATCATCTAACCTGATTCCAAGCGTCCAGATGTATTTTCCAATCCCCGTCTACCTTTTGCCAAACAATCAGGTACTTACCTTGCCAGGACACCTCGGTCTGGTCACTTCGGAGGGTCCGTCCTTCGTAATAGCCTACGTCATAGGCATACTCCCCAATTATTTTGATTTCCTCGGGCTTGATGGCGTGATGAAGGATCTTCACTCCTTCCGGAACTACCCAACGGGCACGAATGTCCTCACGACCCTGGATGATTTGGGGTCCAGGAGGCAGAATACGTCCGTCTTCGGTGTAAGCATTGGCAATGGCATCATAGTCGGCGGACATGTAAGCCTGAGAAAAATTGGTGATGTTTTTTCTAATCATGTCCAGATCAGATTGGGCAGCGACAGACGTGGCTACAAGTAACAAACAAATAAGAGAGAGACATTTCATAGGTTAGGTATTTTCATGGTGTATCCGAAATTAAATGTTTGAGTTCCAAGATGGTATCCACCTGATCGCCACGTTGGTACTCTTGTTTAATAAGATACGGAGCTTTCCTGGAAATGTAGCAAACGATTTTCACACCGGGAGCGGGCTCCATGGTCCATACCTTACATGGGTAGGTCCGACTGGCGATACGCAGCTCTGTTTCTTTTTCCATTGTCAAAGTAGCGGACCAGCCCACTTCAAGGCCTTTGCGAGGTGTATGTCGCCACCTATGAAAGGAAACGGCCGTAACAGTAGGGGCCAGACCGGCCAACTGCCAGTTGACAAATGTGCCATCAAAAACTTTGGTAGCCAGCACCACCGAATCCCGTTCGTTGCCGCCTGTCTTGAAGCGACTCATCTGCAGGTTTTTCCCTTTGGCAACTACGGTGTTGAAAGACCAATCTGGCATGAGCGACTGAAAATCCCTGTAGACAAATGAACCGTCCTCTGCGGAAAGCCCAATCACATCGGTAATTGCCTTGGACGGGTCGGCGATGGAGGGCATGATCATGGAAACATTATAGGTACTTCCATCCGGAGAATGCTCGGTTTTCACGGTCATGTCAGTACCCATTTGCGTGTAAGTTGCCTGAAAGGGCTGGAAAGAGAATTTGTATTGCTCGGATTGCGGCGATATACGTTGCTGGCCGGCCAGTTGCCAGACTACCAGGAGGAGTAAAGCCGATAGTAAATTCTTCATGATCATTTTTATTAATTGTTGGATTCAGTTTCTTTCGTCAAATGTTGATGTAATAATTGTTGGATCTCACTGATCAAGTCGGGGTACGCGCTTTCAGATTGCTTGCCAAGTATTCGGGGAATGGTCAGCGAAGACAATGAGGTAAATTGGCCATGGGAGAGATCATAAGTGGAGTCGATCCTGACTTGATCAGTCTGCGACTGCCGCTCCTGCAGCCAACGCAGGTCCTTACCATAGTCCATGTTTTTTCCGGTAAAATGTATCAAGGGGAATGCTTGAGATCCCTTTGCCTCAAGTACGTCAATGCCATAGCCATAACCAACAGCGGCATCGAGGCTAATGGCAAGGGCTGCGTTGTACTTGGCGGCCAGATGATGGGCCGGTACACCTTCGAAACTCCAGGATATAAAAGCCAGCTGATTGCCGTCAACATGTTCTGTCCCCATCAGGTAGTCTATAGCTAAACTCAAATCCGACTCCAACTCACGAACCCCCGCCTTATCAAACGGGAGTCGTTCGCCTTTTTTGAGACCAACCCGGGGGACAGAAACAGTTGCATATCCTTGCGAGCAAAGTGCTTCGGCAAGTGCTGTAAAATAAATTGGATGGGCCCCGGAAAGGACAACCAATGGAGTATCGTCTTTCTTTATCGGGGCGCTTACATAGATCCTTTTTTCGCTTTGTAGAAAATGATCGATTTGAACCTGAGCGAGACTGGTGTCGCTTGTCAGTGAGCGCATGATCCGATGGAAGGTATTTGCATTCTCTTCCGGGGTTTGTTCTGGTTTAATGGCGTTCACATAATCACGGTAGGTGATAGGTCGTTCGGATCCTTGATCCGTGGGATACCAGAAATAGGCATTGATAGGCTTGGTCGTTCCCGCTGGCTGCCAGGTGGAGGATTCCCTGCTAAGTTCCAGGAGCTGGAACCCGCATGGTGAGGCAGGAAGAAATGACGTCAGGAAATGCTCCAATGGCTCCCAGTCCGCCGGTTGGCTTTGCAAAACCGAGGCACCATGCCGACCTTGAGAATGGTGCAAATACGGGTTGACCTTATTCGGCAGTAGGTCCCCTACGCTGGCCACCATGGCGGCTTCACCCTGACCGGCAGAGAGGTAGACTGGTATTTCCACGCTTTTCACCCAGGTCTCCAGCAGTGTACTGTCTGTGGGGTGGTACTCGCCCGGTGAAAAGGCCAGGATCCCATCAACCGGGATTTGGTCATGGGCTAGCTTAAACACTAGCATGGCTGAGAACGAGGACCCCATAACGAGCTTCTTACCAGTGAATCCCTGGGCTTCCAGGTAGCTTAAAGAGGCCTTTATGTCGTCGTAGGCCTTCCATATGATGGGCCACACTTTTTGCAATTGATACGCTTGCGATCGATCGTAATTGTCAATTACCTCGTAGGCCCCAAATCGTTTTGCCGTTTCGTTGCTGACTTTTTCCCAGAAGTCGCGTTTTCCCCAGCGAAGATCTACGGCCAGACAATTGAACCCCAGTGCCTGAAGCCGGGGAGCGATGGATCGGTACTCGCCGCGACTCGACACAGACTGGTGGAACAGCACCAGGGTAGGTGCTGACTTGTCATGGAAATATAGATCTGCTGTGACCAGAAGCCCGTCCGGCGCCTGGAATTCCACCTCTTGGAAGGATTGTCCCAAAAGCGGTATAACCGGTAGGTAGAGCAAAGTGAAAAAGACAATTCGCATAGGGATGGATTTGTGGTGAAAGTAGGCGTCTTGGCCTGTGCCTCTCCGTTTTTGCTCTCATACTGCGGTTTTATGCTACCGGAAACAGCTTTTTTGATTCGAAAAGTGAGAATCCGGGTAGTCCGCTAGTGGGTTATGGCAGGTGAAATCACGGATTTATACTAATATTTGACGCTGATGATAGCAAAACTGACTGGTTGGAATACGTTAACCTTGTTATTCGCAGCATGGTTGTGCATCTGTTTCCTGGGCGGGATCGAAGTGCTTATCATTCACCTTTTCAGGCCTGATACTATTCAGTCTACCAAGTTCTACTGGCTTGCGCCCATGCGGATTTTGAACGGTTTCGCGGCGATCTCATTGGTACTCTATCCTGGCTACAGGTATTTGCGCGATAAATCGTGGGCTTTCCGGATTTTGGGCTTCTTCGCTTTGATGATCTTATTCATTTTGGTCTATCTGGCGTTTTCGGTGGGGCAATTCCAACTGGCATTTTTGAATCTTACGCCTGGGTCACTTTTGGCGGGTATTGGCGAAACATTGATGACCGATCTGCATCACATTGCTTCCTATTATTTCTTCCTGATCCTTATATGCGCCGGCAAAGACTACTTTGATGATCGGACGAAAGCGATTATCAAGAAAGAGCAAGCCGAAGGAGAGCTAGCCCGTACAAAACTTCAGGTTTTACAGCGTCAGATCCAACCCCATTTCCTTTTTAATACGCTCAATGGTGCGGTGGCTATCATGGAAGAACGGACTGACAAAGCCCAGGAAATGCTGCTAGATCTCAGTGAGTTGTTGCGAACAGCTATGGAAATGGATTTTGAGGAGCGCATTTCACTGCGCCAGGAGTTGGAGTTGTTGCGGCGGTATCTTGGGATTGAGGAGAAGCGTTTTGAGCATCAACTGGCCTATGAAATGGCCGTGGATGAGGCAGTATTTAACTGTCCAGTGCTGCCGTTTTTGTTGCAGCCATTAGTCGAAAATGCGATCAAACACGGCTTCAAAGAGGGTACTTCGGTGCTGAAAATTAAAATCGCCGGATGGATAGCACATGACCAATTGGTACTGCAGGTAACGAATGACGGAGCTCGCCTGATGGAAGCTGGTCGAGGGATTGGGCTGGCTAATGTCAGAGAGCGATTATTTAATGCTTACTCGGACCATGCTAGTTTTTCTTTGGACCAACAGGGTGATTTGGTGGTGAATACGATTAAAATACCCATGAAATGATGCTTCGCACGATCATAGTGGACGATGAGGCGCCCTCACGCCGGCGGATCAAAAAGCTTTTGCTACGGCACCCTGAAATCACGCTCACGGGAGAGGCACAAAGTGGACGTGAGGCCCTGGAATTGCTAAAGCAAACTCCTGCGGATCTGGTGCTGCTGGATATTCAACTGAAGGACATGACCGGGTTTGAAGTACTTCAGCAATTGCAGCCCCTGAGGTTTGGCGTGGTTTTTATCACGGCCTATGACGAGTTTGCGGTCAGTGCTTTTGAGCAAAATGCTATTGATTATTTGCTGAAACCCTACAATGAGCGCCGGTTTGACGAGGCCCTGATCCGCGCAAAAACGAGGTTTGAAAATCGGGATTTGCAGCAACTGGCTCAGCTATTGAACCAACTTCCCAGGAATACGGGATCGGAGAAAATCACCATACCTGAAGGAAAAAGAACACATTTGATAGCCCCGCATGAGGTGCTGTTTGTGAAAGCGGATGGCTACCATAGCCAGTTTCAATTGTTAGATGGCGGCAAAAAGGTCATTCGTATTTCCCTCAAGCATTTGGAAGAGATACTCCCGGCAGGTTTTTTTCGGATTGGAAGGTCTGTGATTATCAACAAGGACCATGTGGAATCCTATAAGAGAAGGAAACGTGATTTGGAGATTCTCCTGGTCGGTGGTTACGAGTTTGTGACCGATCGCGACATTTCCTTCTGACTTTTCTGATCCGACAGATTTAGTCAAAATGGCGAGATCACTAAAAGAAGGACCGCAAATGGACTTGGTCTGTGTTCTTTGGATAGTAGCTATTTATGTTGGCAGGGTTGCTGTTGAGTCCTGTTGGACTGACATTTATTATGCAAATATGAAACATATAAATTAGATTCACGTTTGCATAACAAATGAAACGGAAGGGAGATTTTCTTGGTGAATTTGAAGAGCTTATACTCTTAGCCGTTGCTTCATTGACTGATGAGGCTTATGGCGTGGCCGTCATGAAATTCATTCAGAAAGAGGCTAACCGGTCTGCCAACATCAGCGCCGTTCACGAGGGCTTGAAGCGGCTACAGAAAAAAGGCTTCGTTGAATCCAGAATGGGGGGTGCTACAAATGTGAGAGGCGGCAGGCGCAAGCGGTATTTTGTCCTGACGGATTTCGGGAGAAACAAACTGGAGGAGATTATGCTTTTGAAGCTGCAACTCTACAGCAAGGTGCCAGATTTTAACCTCAAACTCACCTGAATGATGGACCGGTTACCTCCAAAGTGGCTGGATCGGTTTCTGCAGTGGTATTGCAAGCCGAAGCTCCTGGAAGAGATTGTAGGCGATCTGCATGAGCTATACTCCGAACGGCTCGAGTCGCGCGGAAAACTGAGCGCTAATGCCTGGTACGGTCTGGATGTGATCAGATTTTTCAGGCGGTCTAATCTCCGTTTTTTTCAGGGGTCATTCCCAGGTCAAAACTCAACAATAATGGTCGAAAGTTATTTCAAGATTGCATATCGGAACTTACTCAAGAATCCACTCAGTACGGTGATCAACCTACTGGGTTTAACCATTGCCGTAGCCTATGGGATTCGCGCTTATGCCCATATTCAATGGCTGCATAAAGTGGATCAATTCCACGAGAATAAGAAAGAGGTTTTTCTTGCCACTCATTTTTCAGATCGGGAGGGAAATATGAAGCAATATGGAAACGTACCAATACCGATGGCTCAATCATTGGTGCATGACGTCTCGGGGGTAGAAAGGGCCTCCCGGGTACAAAGTGATCATATTGTAGCGAAACGTGGTGACAAGGTTTTTTATGAGACTATCAGGTACGTGGATCCATCCTATCTGGAGATGCTCACCTTCCCCATGAAGTGGGGGGCTGCCCGATGCTTGTATGATCAAAACAGCATAGTTATTAGTGAGGACATGGCCCTGAAGTACTTTGGGAGTGACGATCCGGTTGGCGAGAACATTCTGTTAATTTTCGGACCAGACAGAAAAAAGACTTTCGTTGTAGGCGCCGTGGCTGCACCTTTTCCCAGCGCTAGCACCATGCATTTTGATTTCCTCATACCTTTCGAGAATCTCCGGTGGACAAGACCTGAGTTTGCATTCAATGATTGGACACAATTAATCGCTGGTACGCTCGTCCAGACGTCTGGTCAAGTGGAAATGGCGGCCATTCGGGATGTCCTGAGAGGATATGCGCAGACGTACAATGACAATCAGCGGGACGAACAGATTGCCCATTTTCAGTTGGAATCTATCGATCAGGCCTATTGGAAGAAAATCGAGGACAAGTTTTCTATTTCCTACCTGATAGAGGGCCCTATTGTCATTTTGAGTACCGTAGCCATGTTCCTCTTGATCCTGTCCAGTTTGAATTACACCAATATCGCCATTTTCACGGCGACCAAAAGATTGAAGGAAATTGGTTTGCGCAAAGCCATTGGCGCAGGCCGACGGATGATCATTTCCCAGTTTTTGCTTGAAAACATATTTGTAGGCCTGATAACGATCATCCTTGGATTCATTCTGGCAAAAGGCTACATCGTACCGGAATTTGAAAAAGGAATTGGCGTATCACTTGGGCTTGAGCTATTCAGTTTTCAGACGTTCATATTTCTGGCATGCGTCCTGCTATTGATCAGCTTTCTTTCCGGATTTTACCCCGCATTTTATGTGTCAAAATTCCAAACTGCCGCCATTTTCCGGGGAAATAGTCGTTTCGGAAAACGCAATAAATTCACCAAGGTTTTTCTTTCGATCCAGCTAATTCTGGCAGCTATCACGATTACGTTTGCCACCATGACTTTCCAGAACGCCGCCTTCATAAAAGCGCGAAGTTGGGGTTACAGCGAAAAAGATGCGCTCTACCTGGAGGTCCCGGACCCGTCGACGTTCGGGAAGTTGAAAGCCTCACTTCAAGGGAACGACGGGATCCAATTCATCGCAGGCGCAAACGACCATTTGGGAGCAAGCCACAGAGAAAAGACCGTCTCCCGGATCGAGGAGAAAATAGCGGTGAACTGGTACGAGACCGATGCGGATTATTTTGAAACACTAGGCCTCTCCTTGACGCAAGGGCGTTTTTTCAGGAAATCATCCGCCTCTGATCTTCGGTCGATTGTAGTCAATGAGACTTTCATTGCAAATACAGGGATGGTGGAGCCGCTCGGTAAGCAGTTGACCCTTGATAGTGTCAAGTACGAAATCGTGGGTGTGCTCAAGGATTTTCATGCCTACAATTTTGAGGTAGATATAGTGCCTACCATTTTCACCCTTACTGCAGGCAGCGACTTTCATTACCTGGTGGTCAAGGGAGAAATTTCAAAGAAGGACGAGATCTTAGCGGCCCTGAAGGAGAGGTGGACATTGTTCTATGCCGAGATTCCTTTCCAGGGAGGGTTGCAAGAGGCGGTGTGGGGAAATGTTTATTGGTCCCGACTTGGTGGCGGCCAGGCGTTTTTCTCAGAGATTGCAGTAGTTTGTATCCTCTTGGTGGCTTTGGGACTCTACGGCCTGATCACCTTGAACATAGGTGGTAGAATTAAGGAATTTAGCATCCGCAAAGTGCTGGGAGCAGAAGGGAAAAACGTGATTCGAAACATCATCAGGCCTTACCTTGGATTGTTCGCTGTTGCCTTGACCTTGGGTGTTCCGGTCAGCTATCTATTTGTTGATTTGGCACTTGGGTTTATATGGTCCTATCATGTGCCGATAAATTTTGTTGGCATATCGCTGGCTATATTTATTCTGGTGACGGTACTTGTAGTAGTGGTACTCATGCAGACTAGCAGGGTAATAAAAGCCAACCCGGCCAAGGGATTACGGGCCGAATGATCCAAACAGCGGCTTAACTTCTGTGGGCACCTCCTTAAAAGTTCATCAAAAACTCGCGTAAATCCGTTTCTGCCCCTAACTGGAGTTTTTTCTTCAACCTATTCAGGCTTTTTTTCACACCGGCATTGGTGATGTTGGAAATGCTGGCGATTTCCTTATTGCCCATGCCGACTTTCAGGTAGGCACACATTCGTAGGTCATTCTGGGTGAGGGCCTCGTATTGGTTCTTTAAGTCATTGAAGAATTTTGGATGTACTTTTTCAAATTGATAAGTGAAAGTTGACCAACTCTCTACGCTCAAATTGGATTTGATGATCCGACTTATCTCCTTCAGGTCTGGTATCACTTCTTTGTCCACCTTGGTGCTGACAATTTTGATGTGATCACCCAGCTGCTCAAGTAAAGAGTTCTTTTCGTGAGATAACATGGTAACGGCTGTCAGCTCGCGTTCTTTAAGCGCCAGTGCCTCTTCCGCCATTTTTTTCTCAATGTTTCG
The DNA here is from genome assembly GCA_965242775.1 of Cyclobacteriaceae bacterium. GTDB lineage: Bacteria > Bacteroidota > Bacteroidia > Cytophagales > Cyclobacteriaceae > JAWPMT01. The sequence goes on along the minus strand of CBDETI010000034.1, from coordinate 177,725 downwards.
CAGCTCACTTATTTCATTGTTTTTGGTGGTGAGTTCCTCGTTTTTGCGATTGATGAGGTCATTTTTTTGTTGGAGCGTCCGATTAGACCTTCTCTTTAGCAGATAGGCCCAATAGACTATTATGCAAATGATCAGGATCAACGCTCCGCCACCCAGTGCTGCGTTGAAGAAGTTTCTTCTCTTTTGTAGCTCCTGTTCAAAAGCAAATTGTGTCTTTTGGTGTTCAAAGGCGATGGCATCCCTTTCCTTTTGAAATTCGTATTCGGCCTGTAGCTTCGTGAGGCTACGGGTCTGGTTGGTGTTGAGCACACTGTCCGCAGCCAACTTGAATTGTTTCTGAGCAGCGAGTGCTGCCGGATAGTCCCCCAATTTTTCGTGAACCAAAGCCAGGTATTCCCAACTTTCCCGAATGCTTAACATGTGCCTTGCTTCCAGGGCTATCTCCAGACCCTTTTCCAAGAACTGTTTAGCCCGTTGCCATTCGCCTTTTCGATAATGGCAGACCCCCAGGAATATTCTCATCTCTCCACGAAATTGCTGGTGTCCTATCTCCTCATATATATTCAAGGCACGTGTGAAATTGTAAATAGCATTCTCCACGTCATCCTTTTTCTTGGCCAGCTTCGCCAGGTTGGAATAACCAGCCGCTATCCCTTGCGGAATATTCAGTTGACGATATAAGGTCAGGGACCTGTCGAATAGCGCACTGGCCTGCTCCAATTGGTTTTGTCCAAGGTAAATTTCTCCCAGGTTCGCGGAGGTCAGCGCGATACTTCTTGTTCTGCCCAGAGGTTCGTAGATATCCAAAGCAGAGGTGAAATATTTGATGGCGTTGGGGAAATCGTCCTGCGCCGCATAGACCAGGCCGATGTTATTGTATCGTCCGCCAACGGATATACTATCTCCCAGTTCTTCGTTGATCTTTAGGCATTCAAAAAGGTAAATCAAGGCGCCCGTGTAGTCACCCTGAAAGTCACGGGTGGCCCCTAGGCCATTAAGGCCATCAGCTTCGCCGGGCTTATAGCCAATAACTCTCGATGCGTCAACAACTTTCTGAAATCCTTCTGCTGCCAGGGGAATATGCCCCAGGGACATGTACATGGCCGCTTCCAGGTACTGCGCGTCAATCAGGCCGGTAGCATAGCCGATGCCTTCCGCCAGCGATTGTGCTTTCCTTGCATAACCCACGGAGCCTGTAGAGTCTGCAGCACCGTATGTTTCGGCAATTTTAATGAAGAGATCTACTTTCTCCCGGTCAGCGAGCGGCTCCGGATTTACAGATAATAGGGAGTCTAAATCCAGTCGTTGTGCGATCAAGACATGGAACGATGAAGAAAAAATCGCTAGCACCACAAGGGCGAAGCGCTTCAGGAGCAGACTTGTCATCAAAATGTTTTTTCAGGCTGAGTATCCGATCTTCAAGAACGGGAATTACAAATTTACAATGAAGTAGTCTTTTTTGGCTAATTGTAATAATCTGATTATCAGGTACTTAAAAATTTGTCACCCATTTGTCTCCTTTTACTGTATCCCGTTTGTATACCAAAATTTCTAAGTTGTTTGACGGGCAGTAGCCTGCTTTGTAGCAAGCTTTTTGAATGAAATACAGTTAAGCGATTGCTTGAAAAGGCAAAGGATGAATTGACTCAACACGAGCTATGATCAAGACCAGAGTTAGGCTTTTCAGAATTTTTATTTTAATCATGCTGATCTTTTTGATTGTGCAAGGAGTTAGGGCGCAACTGCCCATTATCAATGGAATTTTTGATGGGACAACCATTTAGGAATATAGAACCAGCACTTGTCACACATTCACAACTACTATGGCGGAAGGCGAAGGGTATGGCTTACGGGCCATGCCTCTTCCTTTTCCAGGGGCTGACCGTCGGCGTTTTATCCAGTTGAAATTCGAAACACATAAAGCTCGGAGATTAATGCATCGTAAAGGACTCATGCCAATCCGCTGGTAATCACGATGAGGAGGCCTCCTGGTCCGACTTTTTCCGGTCGTACTGCTTTCCAAGTACCATTGTCAACGTCAATAATGCTGCAAAGATCAATGGCCTTAAGACCTGCAATGGCGGATCATTGAGCAAATGCGTAACTGTGGCACCGGCCATTATAGCCAATAATCCCAAGGCCGCATATTTGGAAAATTTTGGGATGAGCATGAGTATAGCGCCGGCAGCCTCAAGTATGCCTATGGAGAGACAAAACCAGGCTGGATAACCCCATTTGGCAAACATATCCAATACAGCAGGGTTCATTGTGACCTTTCCCGTGCTAGCAGCCAAAAAACCTAATGCGACTATAATTCTGACTATCCAGAGTGAAATAGCAAGTGTTTTCATTTTCAAAATTTTTATGGGAGGGGATGAATCATTTTGGTCCACCAATACTAGCAGCAGCGGCTATTTGAAGTCAAGAAAAAAAGATGAAGAAAACATCCAATTTTACTGAAAGACCTTTTTTCGGGCCAGAAGGAGAAATTCAGTAATTCAATCCTCTGATAACAAGCACCAGCAATATGAAGATGCCAATGGTGATGAGTATTGAGCGAAGAACACGCATCCAAACGGGTTTGCGTAAGTCCAGGGTTGATAAGGTCATTTCGTATCCACGCTTGTGATGAGTTTTGATGGTCGGGGGTTTTTCAAAGTGACTGTTTAATGATTTTCTTAAATCCGCCACCGCTCGGGTGAGAGCGTCTTCATTAACTACCGTTTTTGGCCACAGGCATTGGGTCAGGTGATCACGAGGAACCAGCTGGTTGGCGTGATCTAGCAGTATGCTGAATAGCAACGCCAGTCTTGGTTCCAAATACAGACTTTCTTTTTTGTTTCTCTGTACAAGACCGTTCGTTTCTGATATTGACCAAATACCTTTCCTCATAAAAAGGAGATTTGCTATCAATTTATCGACAAAATATTAGTTAGCCAGGATATTGGGCAGCATCGTGTTACCAGCTTATATCAATGTTTCACATGTGTGCTCGATCGCATAAATTTATTGGCGCTTGATCGGGGACCATGACATTTGAACTTCATTCCATCCTCTTGCTGATTGTCACCTTTCAGTTTGGGCTTATGGGGATTTTCCTTTTGACCAATAAGAAAGGAAAGCGACTGTCCAACCTGCTGCTCGGAACTTTTTGCCTGACCTTGTCCATGAACATGTGCATCATGTTCGTCACGTTGAATGGTCACTACAAGCTGCCGGGACTGTTCTCTTTTATTGACCTGGTACTTTTTCTTCTCTATGGGCCCCTGATATTCTTTTACTGTAAGTCCGTGATTTACAGGAATTTTCAGTTGCGCGGAGGAGAGCTGGCGCATTTGCTTCCTTTTTTTCTGATGATCGTGGTGGTTTCCATCAACTATGTGATTACCCCTGAGCAGCAAAAGCTAGAGGCGCTGGAGAAGATCTACACGCATCGTCTCACTGTGCAGCAGGCGATGGTCGTGGTGCCCTTTTACCTGCATATAGTTGTCTATATGGTGCTATCATTTCGGCAAATCAGCATTTACAAAAAAGCGATCTCAGAGAATTTCTCAGATCTTCAACCGTATTCGCTCAACTGGTTGAATTTCCTTATCAAATCCTTCCTGGCAATCACATTGATTTCCATGATGTTGAGCATTTTTCCGTACACACAACTCAAGGGACTGACGGCCTACGCCTTAGCGGCGGATGTGATACTTACCTTTTTTATCATTAACCAGATTGTGTTTAAAGCGCTCAGACAGCCAGACCTCTTTTCCGGGATTGATAGTCAAAAGAAGTATTCAAAGTCGAATTTGACCAGTGAGGCTAAAGACAAAGGTTACCAGGCACTGGAAAATTTGATGAAAGATGAACGACCTTACCTGGATGCTGACTTATCGCTGAGTACTTTGGCCAACTTGCTGAACATGCGCGATCGTGACATTTCGCAAATTATCAACGAGTGCGCCAACTCATCATTTCATGATTATGTAAATGCCATGCGGATCCACCATGCCAAAAGGATCATGGAACAGACAGAAGATCCGAAGTTGACCATTCTGGAAATCCTATATCAATCTGGGTTCAACTCCAAGTCGTCATTCAACACTGCTTTTCGAAAGCATGCGGGGCTGACCCCCACAGAATATCGTCGTTCATTGGCTGATAAATAGTTCGAGAACGCGATCTCGGTCGCATAGGCCAGGCCCATTCAGAACTTTTGGGTTAAAAAAGAGATCATGTTCAGATTAAATGACCCAAAGATCAAATGGCTATTTCTTACAGTTGGAGCAATGAGTATTCTACTCAGTGGCCCGGTTCTTCGGATTAGCATGGCCGGTTGGCTTTTGCCCATTGGCGTGTTGTATTTCATGCGAGCTTCCACAATTCTTAAAGGGTACTTATGGACGGTGCTTTTTATGGCAATCTTCATGTTTATTCAGGGCCTCTTCAGTGCCGCGCTACCGGCTACAGCCTCGCTTGTAGCAGCAATCATTTCCGCGCTACTAGAGGCCTTGCCCTACTTGTTAGATAGGATCTTCTACAAAAAAGTAAATTCCCGATTTTCTATTTTTCTATTGCCGTTGCTGGCTGTGTCCTATGAGTACCTGATCTCATTTCCCCTAAGTTCGATTGGAGTCCTGGCGGCTACGCAAACGGATTTTCTCGCCCTGGCACAGCTTGCTTCCATTACCGGTGTATTGGGTGTTTCTTTCATGATGTATTGGCTAGCGGCAATGGTTGTGTCAGCGTTACTGTCTGAGACCAGAATAAGTCAATTTAAATTGTACGGAGGTGTTATGTTTTTGATCCTCGTGTTTGGTTTTGCCAAAATGAGATTTACAGATCCCATGCAGCCTACGGTGAAAGTTGCGGGCATATCACTGGAAGAGAATACACTCTATTCCGCACTTTACGAGGACTTTTTTGGAGAGACCGTATCGTTTGAAATCGGTGCCGGCGGATCGCCGGAGCTGAACAAACTATTCGGAGCATTAAAAGAATTTCAGAAGAACCCTGAAGACGAAAGGTTTCAAGGTGCTTTTGGGTCGATGAAGGCCTTCGAGGACCAGTTGATCCAGGTGACAAAGCAGGCTGCACTAACCGATGCAAAAATCATTGTATGGTCCGAAACCAACTTACCGGTGTTTAAGGACCGGGAACAGGAAGTTCTGGAGCGTGTGCGGGAGATCGCCATGTCGTCAAAAACAATTGTGGTTACATCCATGGCTGTTTTGGTACCCTATGTAGAAGGAGGGCCCATGTACGAAAACAAATCTGTGGTGATCACAGCAGGTGGGGAATTTGCGGATTACTATGAAAAGGCCAGGCCTGTTCCTTTCTTGGATGCTTCCCTGCCTGGCGATGGAAAATTAGAAGTGGTAAGCACACCATATGGTGATCTGACGACAGCTATTTGTTACGATGCTGATTTTTCCCGATTTGCTGGCACAGGCGGGCCAGGCGGACATTTTGATACTGCCAGCCAATGACTGGTTGGGCGTTTCTCCTTTTCATGGAGACTATTCGGCCTTCCGCGCCATCGAAAATGGGGTTTCGATTGTCAGACCCACGGGTACCGGTCAATCTGTGATATTCGATCCACACGGCCGCGCTTTGGTCAGACTTGATGCCTACGATCACCAGGCCCGGGTAATGGTAGGTCATGTGCCGACGCAGGGGGTGGTGACCATCTTTAATTATATCCGTCATGGTTTTGTCTGGTTGTGCATGGCAGCAGCCATTGTGTTATTGGGTACAGCAGTCACCGGTTTCAGAGGAAATCAGTAATTGTCCGGATACCTACCTGGATTTCAAACACGTAAATAGCCCATGTATTTGCGGATTTTGCTGCCGCCGAGCTATTCACAGATGGGTGGTTGCCATTCACAGATTAGATTTCATCGGCCAACGGGTGACGATCATCATTGCGCTATACTAAAATCATAGCACAATGGAATCTATCAAAGTTATTCTCGTAGGCCTCGTATCTCTTTTCCTGGCTTTTTTCAATGCACTGTTGGTGCAAGCGCAAACCAATCCCAAACAGCAAGCGATAGATGCCGCGATGGGCAGGTCGTTTGCGACGCAGGAAAATCAATTCATACCCGTTATCGAAGAGCTAAAGAAAAGCAAAAATGAAAATGTGTACTGGATTGCCTACGCGCACTTAAGACAAAGTATCTATTTACTGCAAATCAATCAGCAAACGCAGGGAGAGCAGAGTATTGGATCTGCCATTGAAATGCTGGAATCGATCAAGGAAAAGAGTTCTGAAGACTATGCGCTCCTTGGCCAGGCTACTGCATTCAGCATTTCCTTTTATCCCCAAAAGGGACCATCGCTAGGTGGTAAGGCCGAAGGCTACTTCAAAAGAGCCCTCAAGTTGGATAAAAGCAATATGAGAGCCTATGTGGGACTGGGTACCAACAATTTTTATAAGCCAGTGGCCTTCGGAGGCGGTAAAAGGGTAGAGGAGTATCTTAATCAGGCAATAGCACTGGCCGATCAGTCTGAGGAGAATGGACCTAGTTGGGGTAAAAATGAGGCTTACTACATTTTAGCGAGCTATTATCAGCAAAAAGGTGAGCTCGACAAGTCGAAGATGTTCGTGATGCAGGGATTGCAGAATTTTCCGGGTGACTTTCGGCTTTCTGAATTGAAGCAATCTTTCTAGACCAGTCATGAAAGCGATATCCATCCTATTGGGGCTGTTGTTGGCTGTGGGTACAGCGAATGCGCAGACCAGTATTTCCGGAAATGTAGTTGACAAAAACGGCCAGGCCGTGCCTTTTGCTACGATCTACCTGGACGAGACATTCGAAGGAACTTCTACTGACGTTTCGGGATCCTTTCAAATTAGGCCTGCAGCACCAGGGACTTACACCCTTGTCGTAAGCGCTGTTTCTTATCAGACCAATAAACAAAGGATCGAACTGCAGGCGACTCCTGTGACTGTTACGGTCACATTGGCTGAAACGGAGATGGAGCTTAATCCTGTGACCATTTCGGCGGGAGCTTTTGAAGCTTCGGCCAAGGCGAAGGCGACGATGCTGGACCCCCTGGATATAGTCATGAATGCCGGAGCCGAAGGTGATATTTACAAAGCCATTGAGACGCTTCCTGGCGTATCACAGGTGGGTGAGCAGACTGGCTTGTTTGTGCGGGGTGGAGATGCCCACGAAACCAAGACGATCATTGATGGCGTAATCGTAGAAAACCCATTTTTCAGTGAAGTGCCAAATATGGCAAGTAGAAGTAGGTTCGACCCTTTCACTTTTCAGGGAACTACTTTCACGACCGGCGGTTATTCCGCAGAGTATGGTCAGGCGCTTTCGTCGGTCTTGTTGCTGGAGACCCAGGATATACCAGAGGTTACCTCTACCAGCCTGGGACTGAATATGGCCGGAATAGCGGCCAACAGAACTCGGGTCTGGAACGATCGAACTGCCTTGATCGGAGGTGTGACCTACAACAATTTATGGGTGTTGCTTAATTCTGTTCCTCAAAATTTTGACTGGAGAAAAGAACCAGAGGGCATGGGAACGAATTGGGCATTTCGCCATAAAAGTGAGCGTGGCATGTTTAAGAGCTTTATCCAGTATAATCAAGGGGAGATGGGCCTTAACCTAAGGAATTTTGAAAGCATCTCGGAACCCATTTCTTTTGAAAACAAGAATCGGACAGCCTATTGGAATACGAACTACAAAGGAGTCCTGTCAGACAAGTGGATGATTTACTCGGGTTTTTCATTAAACAGTAATTTCGAAAAAGTACGATTCGATGATTTCCAATTCACTGATAGAGCCAACGTAGGGCATGCAAAAACGACTTTCTACTATGACTTTGATGATCATTCGTCACTAAAATTTGGAATAGAGAGTTTCCTCGAAAAATATGGCAACACGTCGATTGTAGGCACCGATATTGATGATAGCCATACAGCAGTGTACGCAGAGCAAGACATTTCATTTGGCAAAAAATGGGCAATCAGAGTAGGCGGCAGGGCAGAATACTCCGCAATGCTGGATCGGGCCAATCTCGCGCCTCGCACGTCACTGGCTTTCAAGACAAGTCAAAATAGCCAGGTTTCCCTTGCCTATGGTCACTTTTACCAAAAACCGGAAGTGGACTTCCTACTTCGGTATGATCAGCTGAGGTTTGAGCGGGCTACACATTGGATCGCAAATTATCAATGGATAACCGATGACCGATCTTTCCGTGTCGAAGTTTACGATAAACAGTACCGACAGCTGACAAAAGAATCAGGTCAGCTACTCTCCAATAATGGTCAAGGTAGGAGTAGGGGCGTAGATATCTTCTGGAAAGACAACAAATCCCTGGAAGGACTGGACTATTGGGTCTCATATTCTTTTATCGATGCGGAAAGAGATCATAAAAATTACCCAGTAACTGCTACACCGCCATTTGTTACAGACCATACGCTGAATATTGTAGCGAACTATCGCATTGATAGCTGGAGCCTGACTCCCGGCCTGACCTATACCTTTGCCAGCGGCAGGACCTACTTCAATCCGAATTCCGAGGAATTCCTTGGCGACCGAACGAAAGCCTATCATAATATCAATCTAAATGCCAGCTATATAACTTCGTTGTTTGGCAATTTCGCCGTGATCTATGCGGCTGTGGGCAATCCGCTTGGTTTCGATCAGGTATTTGGGTATGAATATTCCGAGGATGGCTCACAAAGGGCTCCAGTCCTACCTGCTTCGAAAAGAAACTTCTTTTTAGGTTTGTTTGTCAATTTCGCAGGCTGAATTCGAGCGCGATCGGGTCAGTTGGATTCACTTTGAATGGATGAAAAAGGAGATTAAATACCACTTGAGCTTTTGGGTGGCCTACGTTGTAGTCTGGGGCGCAAGAGATATGATTTTCTATCCGGATTTCTTACACAATGTGGTGATCAATCTGGTGCTTTCTTCCACGGCGGTTCCGCTGATTTATTTTAACATTCTATTTCTAGTGCCAAAAATGCTCTTCAAACGGCGCGTGATCGCCTACATTTTTGTCTTGACCGGGTGTGTTTTGGTGTCTGGAGGCCTGAGGTTCGGAGCGACCATAGTCTTTTTTAATATCCTGGATATCGCGCTACCCTCTAATTTGGCGGGAATCAATGGTGGCGTTATTTCAGTGTCCGAGACACTTATTTTGTTCGTTATCACCATGTCTGTATTTCTGGTTCGGGAGTGGTATGTCAAAGAGAGGTATACCAGGGAGTTAGAACAAAAGAATACACAAAGTGAGTTGAGCATGTTAAGGCATCAATTGCAACCACACTTTTTATTCAATAACCTCAATACCATCTACTTCCTCATGGAAAGTAATCCTGGTTTGGCCCGGGAGGTGATGATCAACCTGTCGGATTTGCTAAGTCACCAGTTGTACGATGCCAGGAAGGACCTGGTGCCTTTAAAGAATGAGTTTGACAGCATCGAAAGCTATTTGAAAATACAGCAAGTACGGCATGCTGACTTTTTGCGATTGGAGTATCAGTTGCCCGCGGTGGATGAAGAATTGAAAATAGCGCCCATGATCTTGATTACCTTCATTGAAAACGCCTTTAAGCATGGTCAAAAAGAAGAAGGGTACTTTATCGAAATCGTGGCAGAACTAGCGGGTCATGACTTATCCTTACGCGTGATCAATACAGTGGGTCAAGCGGTGGAAGGGCCTGGCGGAATCGGACTGGAAAACGTCAAAAGAAGACTAAGCCTGATCTATCCCAATAAGCATCATTTAGAAATTGCCAATGATGGCAAAACTTACGAAGTGTCCCTTCACATGAACTTGTCAACAGTCGAATAAATGGAAAAGTTGAATTGTATCGTTGCGGATGATGAGCGAACCGCCAGACAAGGAATTGTAAGTTATGTGCAGGACGTGCCTTACCTTACATTAGTTGGCGAATGTAAGAGCGCGATTGAATTGGACGCCTTGCTCCTAGATCAACAGGCAGACCTGATTCTTCTTGACATCAACATGCCAGGGATTACTGGATTAGATTGGGTAAAACATGCTGTTAACCCACCAATGGTCATTTTTACCACTGCTCACCGGGAATATGCTATCGAGGGCTACGAGTTAAATGTGGTGGATTACCTGCTAAAACCGATCTCCTTCCCGCGGTTTTCTCAAGGGGTGAAAAAGGCCTATGAATTAGCAGCTTCAAAAAGTGCAACTGAGCCACAAAACAAGGATGATCGGCACATTTTTATTAAAGAAGACAATCAGACGATCAAGATCTATTTGCGTGACGTGATGTACTTTGAGGCAGCTGTTGATTATATCTTCATCCACACCGATCATCGAAGATACATGACGCTATTCTCCATGAAGCAGGTGGAACGTGAGGTAGATGGGTTAAGCTTTCTTCGGATCCACCGATCTTACATCGTCAATACGGAAAAGGTGAAGCTGATAGAAGGACGACAGGTAGTGGTCGGAGATGCCAAACTTCCGATTAGTCGCAATCTGTTTCAGGATGTTTTTGATCGCCTGGTGAGCAACAGGCTATGGAAAGAGTGATCCCGGGCAATCACAACTGAACATGAGCTTCGGGCGTGTGCTGGTTTTGGTTGGACCCAAAAGTTCAGCCCGACTTCAGGCAAAAGTCACATCTTTGCCCGGCAGATGAAGATCAAAAGCTACTTACCGATTCTTGGCTGGCTGAAAAACTACCAGCAGTCCATGCTCCGTGGGGATTTGGCCGCTGGTCTTACGGTGGGTACTATGCTCATTCCGCAAGGAATGGCCTACGCGCTCGTTGCAGGACTGCCTCCAGTATATGGATTGTACGCAGCGATCACACCACAGATATTCTACGCCTTACTTGGTACATCAAGACAACTTGCTGTAGGGCCTGTGGCCATGGATTCGCTGCTTGTGGCCGCGGGGGTGTCGGTGATTGCAGAAGAGGGGAGTGCCAACTACCTGGCCTACGCCATTTTATTGGCTTTACTTGTCGGAGTTATCCAGCTTCTTCTGGGTTGCCTGCGGATGGGTTTTGTGACCAACTTGCTTGCCAGGCCGGTGATCAGCGGGTTTACTTCAGCAGCGGCAATCATTATCGGTCTCAACCAAATGAAACACCTGCTGGGATACCCTATCTCCAGTGATCCAAATGCTTTTCTGCTGATTCAGGAGGTACTTTCTAACATTTCCGAGATACATATACCTTCAGTCCTGTTAGGAGTGGGAGGTTTGGTAGTCATAAAACTTTCCAGGCACATCATACCAAAGATGCCTGCCAGTTTGCTGGTAGTTGTACTGGGTATTTTGCTGGTAACAACATTCAATTTGTTTGAGCAAGGTGTGAAAATTGTTGGATCCATTCCTGCCGGATTGCCCCAACTATTGATCCCGGAACTTAACTGGCAAGTTTTGAACGAATTGCTGCCATTGGCTGTTACAATCGCTGTGGTGGGTTATATAGAAGCTTTCTCAGTTGCGAAAGCCATCGAGAGCAAGAAACGCGATCATGCGGTGAGCCCTAACCAGGAGCTGCTCGCGCTGGGTGCAGCTAATTTCTTTGGCTCCTTATTTCAGTCTTTCCCGGTTACCGGCGGCTTCTCCCGATCTGCTGTAAACTACCAGTCGGGTGCCAACACGCAGCTTGCTTCTTTGATCAGCGCCATGTTGGTAGCTGTGACGCTTCTGTTTTTTACAGGCATTTTCTATTATTTGCCAAATGCCATCCTGGCGGCAATTATTCTCGTGGCTGTCTCCGGATTGATTGACTGGCGATATGCCAGGCAGTTGTGGAAGGATAACCGGTTAGAATTTGGCCTATTGATTGCCACCTTTTTCGTCACGCTCAACTTCAGTATGGTGCCTGGAATACTTGCTGGTATCTCCCTGTCAATTCTACTTTTACTGTATCGCCTTGGATACCCGCATATCGCCGTTTTGGGTAGAGTCCCAGGTCACCGTGAATTCCGTAACGTCAAGCGGTTTGCTCACTTGGACCGTTGGGAAGATGTGTTGATTTTGAGGCTGGATGGTCCCTTGACTTTTGTCAATATTCAATATTTCAGGGATTTTGTTTTGAGATCACTGGACGCCCAGGTCATGAAAACTAAGGCTGTGTTATTGGATGCGGGACCCGTTAGTTACCTGGATGCTACTGCTGCGCAAGGTCTGCGGGACTTGCTGGCCCATCTGCGAAGCCGCGAGATCGTCTTTTACCTGGCAGACGTGATAGGTCCGGTCAGAGATCAGCTACACCGAACCAATTTGATTGAGGAAATAGGAACGCACAACGTATTTCTGGATTTGAATGACGCCATTGCCTTTCATGAGAAACATGAAAAAGACGCCTTCCATCAAGCTGCTGTTCAAACGGGTGAGCTAGATCAGAATCAGATATGAGATTTGTAATAAAAAGGAAAAGAAGGAGAGGTATTTTTGTGCCTCAAAAGTAGAAGACAAGAACAATGAGAGTTGAACAAATATATACCGGCTGCCTTGCACAAGGGGCGTACTACGTTGAAAGTGAGGGTGAAGCTGCGATCATCGATCCGCTACGAGAATCTGCACCTTATTTGCAAAAAGCAGAAAAAGAAGGAGCAAAAATCAAATACGTATTTGAAACACACTTTCATGCCGACTTTGTGTCAGGTCATGTCGACTTGGCTGCTAAAGCGGGGGCAGACATTGTCTATGGCCCCGGAGCCAAAGCTGATTTCGCTTTTCATGAGGCCGTGGATGGAGAGGTTTTTCAGATAGGAAAGATAAAGCTGAAAGCACTTCATACACCAGGTCATACACTGGAGAGTACCACCTACTTGCTTATCGACGAGCAAGGCAAAGAACATGCAATATTTAGTGGCGATACGCTTTTCATTGGTGATGTTGGTCGTCCTGACCTGGCTCAGAAAGGTGATTTGACGCAGGAAGATCTGGCCGGCATGCTATATCAAAGCCTTAGAGAGAAGATCATGACACTACCCGATGATGTCATTGTATACCCGGCACACGGTGCTGGTTCCGCTTGCGGCAAGAATATGAGTAGCGAGACGACAGATACACTGGCTAATCAGAAGAAATTCAATTACGCGCTTCGGGAGAATATGACCAGGGAAGAGTTCATCAAGGAAGTGACCGATGGTTTGCTACCTCCACCTCAATATTTTGCACAAAATGTTGCAATGAACAAGGCGAATCCACGTGCATTGGACGCTATTTTGGAAAAGGGCAATGTGCCCCTTAGTACAGAAACATTTGAGGCAATGGCGAACCATGAAGGAGCCCTTGTCCTGGACACCAGAAAACCTCAAGAATATGCTGCAGGCCATGTTCCTAATGCGATCTTCATTGGTGTGGATGGTTCTTTTGCTCCCTGGGTTGGTGCACTCATCCCGGATTTACAACAGCCCATTGTGTTTATTGCCGATGAGGGACGGGAAGAGGAGGTGGTTACCCGACTCTCGAGGGTTGGATACGACAACACGCTGGGTTATTTGCAAGGTGGAGTGGCAGCCTGGGTTCAAGCAGGAAAAGAAGTAGACGCAGTTACCTCCATTTCCGCTGAAGAATTTGCCCAAGATTATCAACAGGGTGCAAACGTCCTGGATGTGAGAAAACCATCGGAATACGACCTGGGTCACGTGGAAGGAGCCGTCAATCTACCCCTCGACTTTATCAACGATACAATGCATGAAGTGGACCAAAATGTGAAATATCATATTCACTGTGCGGGAGGTTATCGATCAATGATTTTCGCTTCTATTCTAAAATCCAGGGGACTTCACGATATCGTGGACGTTGCTGGGGGATACAAGTCTATCCAGGACACGGAAATTCCAACAATCCTGAATCAGGAGGCCTAGTCAAGCCGATGGGCATCAGGCTGACCTTGAGCTGGGAGAATCGAGGAAGGCCTACTTTTCGGTGGCTTCTTTTGTGCCGCGGGCAGGTTTTACGTGACCCCAAATAATACCTTTTCGGATCATCCAGAGGTGTTTCGTGTCTATGCCGAATTGCTTGGCCATGATCGTCCAGCGTGTTTTTTGGTCTTTTTCATTTTCCAATGCACGCTTTTTTATAATGGCCACTTTAGAGGGTGTGTAGCTTGGCATTTGGTGTATAATTCTCGTAGATATCGTAGGGTTTTGTCCGGTTCCTATTTAGTTCAGTGAATTCAGGCATCACTGATGTACTTCAAGTTGGTTGCTTTGCAATTTTCGGGGGTTGCCATCTGCGAAAACCAGCCTACGGAAATTTTGAGGATTTTCTACGAACAGATCAGCCACGACTTTGTGAAGGTATATCAGGGTGTTTTTACCGTTTTTCTTCGTGGTTGGGATGCACCGATACCTGTTGTTTTTTGTAGGTCGTGTGCTCGTACTCCTTGCCATCTGCATTGATGCTTTTGACTTTCCCAAAACTTGAAACAAGGTATTTTTTGCCGGTCTCAGGATAGATGTACGTCTTCCATTCTTCTTGAACAGCTCTCAAAACGTCAAATTGGATTTTTGCTTCGAATTTAAGGAAAAATACTCTATTAGGCTGTATGACGTTATTTTACCGGTTCGTTTGTCATCTGAAACCCCTTGTTCCAATGCCCCTTAAATATTGTCTGCTGTTATTTGCTTTTCTATTGTCCATGCATTTCCTCCCAGGACAATCGCTTAAAGAAAAGTACGAAAAAGAAACGGTTTATTGGCAAGGAAATAAACTTATGCGCGACGGCCAGAAACTAAAGGTTCGTGACTTCAAGCTGGAGTTACTCAGGTATCAGGATTCAAGTGTTGAGTTTCGTTGGTACCAAAAGTATGACCGGGTAAGTTGGGTGTGGTATGGTGCTTCGGTGATTGGCGTCTTGGCCACGACCACTGCGGCGGACAGAAGTACGCAAAATCTGTTGGCAGTCCTTTTCGCTCGCGGCGATTGTACCCACTGTCCTTTTCTCAGATAAGTCTAGAAACCGGCTGCACAAGTCTGTATGGTACTATAACCGGGAGGTACTACTCGACCCGGACCGCTAATCAATTAGAATTACATGACAGCAATCATGACCTATGAGGTAGGTGGTTTCCATGGTATCTGCTCCCTTCCGTGAACCCCCGGAATAGAAAAGGGTGTACCTGACATGGCTACTTCGTCTATCATATTATCCTCAGCGATGATGTAGCTGCCTTCATTTAGGATATCGGACCGACTTAATTGCAGCTCTTGCCCTGTTCTAACATTAGTTACCGTGTAGCTATCGAAAACTCGCGGAGAGCCGTCCGCATTGGTTATGTCTACAATGATAGAGCGGTACTCTTCAGTACAAAGGAGGTCTTCATCACACTGCTCTATCAATATAATGTGGCAGCAATCATGTCCAACCAGGTATACTTTTTCGAAGATCTTCACACCATCCGTGAAGCCTTCAAGTAAGAATCGGCTACCCGATTGCTTGACTTTATCCACCAATGCATCAGTTGCTATGACATAAGTGCCTGGGATACTTGACCAATCTTCTTCAAATTCTATCCGCTCACCGGTTTCAAGATCGGTAACTATGTATTCGTCAAACACCAGGGGAGCGCCATTTGAATAAACGTCTACACCGATTGTTCTGAATTCCAAAGTGCAAACCAGATCTGAAGGGCAGTTGTCTACCAAAGCGTCATCCTCCTGACAGCCGATTGCCACCAATATACCAACCAAGAATAGTGCATTTCTCATAGCAGAATCAATTTGAAGCAGCACTATGCAAAATGGGTGCCAAAAAAGTGCCTGTCTGATCAGGGAGTCATTGGCACTTCGATTATCAATAACTGGGTCGCTTCTTTGGCTTCCAGTTCAATGTCTGTCTTTTCGTAGATACCTATGCCATCTCTTGTTTTGAGTGGAATACCTTTCACCTCCAGGGTACCCTCGATGACAAAAACATAGATACCATTCTCTTGTTGGTGGGTGTGGTAGTCGAAGTGTTTGCCCTTGTCCAGCTCCAGACGGTGGAACCAAGCGTCTTGATTGATCCAAAGTGCTTCATCATTGTCGGGGGCTACAATCGTCTGTAGTCTGTTTTTTCTGCCATCAGTCGAATAGGTTTTCTGATCATACCTTGGAGAGATATCCTGCAATTTCGGGAGTACCCAGACCTGCAGAAAGTTCACCTTTTCATCCCTGCTATGATTGAACTCGGAGTGGGTCAAACCACTTCCTGCACTCATGATTTGGACGTCTCCGGTATGTATGACCTCTGTGTTGCCGGTGCTGTCTTTGTGCGCCAAAGCACCTGACAGTGGAATTGAAACTATTTCCATGTTGTCGTGAGGATGGCTGCCAAACCCCTGGCCGCCTTCGACTATATCATCGTTGAGCACTCGCAACGCGCCAAAATGGATCCGTTGCGGATCGTAGTATCGTCCAAAGCTGAATGTGTGCCTGCTATGCAGCCAACCGAAGAAAGCGGTTCCGCGACTGTCTGATGTGTGTAGTACGTATTTCATGTCATGCCTCCTCATTTAATACCTAATGGCTTCAAAAATCAGTTTCGTAATATAAATACGTATATACATATAATGTAGTTACATATAATTGTAAAAAGCGATATTTTGCTCGGTCAGCAAGTTTTTGACCCATTGAATCGCAGGTTTTTTTCCAGCTTGTCACGAGCGTATAGCTTCACTCAAACGTTCAAGAGCTATGAAAACGACCATCGAGACAAATCTGCTGAAAAAGTTTCTGGAACTTACCCCTGGCGACCAAATGGATGTACTGGGATATATGGAACATGTGCAAAGGGTTCGAAAAATCAACGAGGCTACTTCCTATCAGGAAAATGCGTTGAAGGAGATCAGGTCTGCACTAAGTGCGGATGCGAAGTTCTAAATCCAGTATTTGAGTAGGTCAAAAATGAGATAGGCCGCGAGCCTCGCGGTAGCTGCATCCTGATCATAGGATGGATTTAACTCTGCGAAATCGCAAGCCTTTAATTTTTTGCTTGTCGCCAACTGATGAATGATCGGCAAGACTTCATGGATAAGCAAGCCATCTGTAGTGGGTGCACTTACTCCCGGCGCAACAGTACGGTCAAACCCATCCAGATCCACAGTTAGGTATACGACATCAACCGTTTTGCTAAATACCTCAACGGTTGTGAGTACTGCTGCCAAATTTTCCCGAAGTTGGGATCTTAGAAAGTGCTTAACGTGCAGTTGCTGCGCGGTATTAAATAATTTTTGTGTGTTGCCGTATTCCTGAATGCCGATACAGAGGTAATGCAGTTGCTCTTCCTGCTGTGCTATTTGATAGAATGGTGTTCCGGAAGAGGTTAGCGGTTCCGGTGTTCTGAGGTCAAAATGCGCATCGAGGTTAATTATTCCAATTTTCTTGTCAGGGAATGCTGCCCTGACTCCAGTGTAATGCGAGAAAGCGATATCGTGCCCTCCCCCGAGACCGATGGTTTTTACCCCCTTATTTAGGCATCCGGCAATTTTCGAAGCGTATTCTGCTTGAGCAGCTTCCAACTTGGAGCCATGGCAATAGCTGTCGCCAATGTCCAGTAAGGTGTGTTTGCTATGCCACGCAAATGAGCTCAAAGCCTTCCTTATGGCATTTGGGCCTTCGGCCGCACCAATTCGGCCTTTGTTTCGTTTTACTCCCTCATCGATTGCATAACCGGCCAGGGCGAAATCTGCTTTTGGTGCGTCATTAATATCGCCAACCAATACGCTTTGATGCCAACGTCTTGTTTCGGAATTATTTGGATTATCCACCCGGCCTTGCCAGGGATTGTCTTGGAGTCCTTTACTCATTGCTTACGACGTTGAGCCCCTTCTTCCAAACTTTGGAGGGCTTCATTTGTCCCTGGTAATATAAAATATCCCTGTAATCAGCCGTCGGAAACCCGGTCAGGTCGGCGATTGTTCCAGTTGCCAGCATTCCACGATCTGCCAGCTTTAGTGCGGAGGCAGCGCGGAAGGTAAGTCCCGCAAGTGTCTCGGCGGTTGATAATTTCTCATAAGTCCCTAGAATCGCAGCTTGCGTGAGCAAATCACCCATTGGTGCGGATCCAGGATTCCAGTCGCTGGCGATGGCAAGTATCCCGCCTTGATCCAGTATTTTTCTGGCTGGAGTAAAAGCACAGCCTAAACCGAGCGATGCTCCGGGTAGTGCCGTCGATACAATGTTGGCTTTTGCTAGTGCCTGAATTTCTTTATCACCACTGGCTTCCAGATGATCAACGGAACTTGCTCCGGTTTCAATAGCTATCTGACTTCCTCCGGTAGTAAACTGATCTCCATGTACAGTGATGTCAAATCCCAACTTCCTGGCATTAAGCAAGTAGTTTTTGCCTTCCTCGGGAGAGAACGCTCCGTCTTCAATGAAAATATCCACCCGATGTGCGAGATCGAGCCTCTTCACCTGTGGCAATAGTTCCGTAAGGGCACCTTGCAAATATGCTTGCCTGTCGCCCGCAAAATCTTTCGGCAGTGTATGGGCAGCCAGGCAGGTAGGCACCAAGTCAATATCCGCCTCTTGAGTGGCCTGCTTGATCGCCATCAACATTTTTAGTTCTTGGTCCACTGAAAGGCCGTAGCCGCTTTTTACCTCACATGTCGTGATTCCGTTCGCCGCCTGTTTTGCTGATCTGGTGATAAGATCAGTCATTAGCACTTCTTGGGAACAGGATCTTGTCGCTTGCACAGTATCCCAGATACCTCCGCCTTCGGCTGCAATTTCTAGGTAAGTCTTTCCTGCCACGCGTAGTGCATAGTCTCTTTGTCGGCTACCACCAAAGCAGAGATGGGTATGACTGTCCACAAATCCTGGTAAGGCCACCATGGGTTGGCTGATCTCGTCTATTTCCGATGCCTGATCTCGTATTGATTTCCACCTGCCGACCTGGGTTATGGTTCCATCCTCGACCAATATCCCGGCATCCGTTATCACCTCTAAGTCACTATCGGCGATAGGCCCCCTTAAGGGTAAACCTTTTAACGTGATAAGTTGAGAAAATGGACCAATTACTTTAGTCATAGGTCCAGGCCAAATTGCTTCCCGTTTGCAACAGCGTCGGCGTAACCGGCATCTTGGTGACGAAGTATTCCCATTGCCGGATCATTGTACAGAACTCTTTTCAAGCAACGGTCAGCACGATCGGTACCATCTGCAAGTACTACCATTCCGGCATGCTGCGAATAGCCAATGCCTACGCCACCACCGTGATGAAAGGAAACCCAGGTAGCTCCTCCTCCCGTGTTGGCCATAAGATTTAATAAAGGCCAATCCGATACCGCATCTGATCCATCGATCATCCCTTCAGTCTCTCTGTTAGGTGATGCGACAGATCCGCAATCAAGATGGTCCCTGCCAATGACGATCGGCGCTTTGACTTTGCCTGTTCGCACCAGGTCATTGAATATCAATCCGGCTTTTTCTCGTTCGCCCATCCCCAGCCAACAAATACGACAGGGGAGACCCTGAAAAGCGATTTTGTCTTTCGCCTGTGTCAACCAGTTGATCAAATGATGATTTTCCGGGAAAGCTTCTATCAGCGCCTGGTCCGTGGCGTAGATATCTTCCGGATCACCGGAAAGCGCAGCCCACCGGAATGGACCTTTACCTTCACAAAAAAGTGGTCTGATGTAGGCTGGTACAAACCCAGGGAAGTCAAAGGCATTGGCCTCGCCACCTTCCTGGGCGAAGGCCCTTAAGTTATTTCCATAGTCAAAGGTGATACTTCCTTTCTTTTGCATTTCCAGCATCAATCCTACGTGCCTTGCCATGCTCGTGATGGATTTTTCCCGGTAGGCTACCGGGTCTGATGCTCGCAGCTTTTCTGCAGCATCAAGGGACATACCATTTGGTACATACCCATATAAGGGGTCGTGTGCCGAGGTTTGGTCAGTAAGCACATCCGGGATGATCCCATCCTGAAGTAGCTGTTCCAGGACGTCTCCGATATCTCCAACAAGACCTACCGAAAGGGCTTCACCTCTTTCCTTTGCCTCCAGCACCCACCTTCGTGCCTCCTCATAGGAATAGGTCATTCGGTCGATGTATCGGGTATCAAGCCTTTTTTGAATACGTTTGGGGTCAACGTCCACCCCTAAGAAGGCGGCGCCAGCCATGGTAGCTGCCAGAGGTTGAGCTCCGCCCATCCCACCGAGACCGCCTGTTACCAACAGTTGATGCTTTAGGTCTCCTCCGAAGTGCTGGCGAGCACAGGCGGCGAAAGTTTCATAAGTGCCCTGGAGTATCCCCTGACTGCCAATGTATATCCAGCTGCCAGCAGTCATTTGTCCATACATCATGAGCCCCTTCTCTTTTAGTTCATTGAAATGGTCCCAGGTTGCCCATTCCGGCACCAGGTTAGAGTTCGCAATGAGTACCCGGGGAGCTTCCTCGTGTGTCTTTAGGATGCCCACTGGTTTTCCTGATTGTACCAATAAACTTTGATCGTTTTCCAGATGCAGCAAGCATTCGATGATCTTCTGAAGAGCCTTTGTATCACGTGCTGCCTGTCCCGTACCTC
Source organism: Cyclobacteriaceae bacterium (assembly GCA_965242775.1). Taxonomy (GTDB): domain Bacteria; phylum Bacteroidota; class Bacteroidia; order Cytophagales; family Cyclobacteriaceae; genus JAWPMT01. The sequence continues at coordinate 157,246 of CBDETI010000034.1, read as the reverse complement.
CGTAGACGACAAGTTTTTCAGGGTCTTCGGCGACTTCTGCATCGAGGTTGTTCAACAGCATTCGCAAAGGTGCTTCGGTTTGCCAGGATTTGGCATGAAGGCTGGGGCCCGTGGGGGCTTTGTAGTTAGGGTGTTTGGCGTATTGCTCAATAAACTTCGAAGGCGTCATGTATTGGGGTTCTAAAGTTTGGGTGCTCATTTTCCAGCTGTGTTACGATGGCTAAAAGTTTCTTTTCCTGCACAATATCAAGTGCTTTTTCTATGTCTGTTGCGAAGATGCGATCTTCCTCCGCATGGTCGATTTCTTCTCTTACGATGGCATGGCAAGCTTCCAGCAATTCGCCAGATCGCAAGGGCCTGCGATAATCAAATGCCTGAGCGGCACATAACAGCTCAGTGGCTTGAATTTTCTCCAAATTCTTTATGATCTGTAAGGTCTTCCTGCCCGATATGGAGCCCATACTTACATGATCTTCCTGCCCCAAGGAAGTGGGGATACTGTCACCACTGGCGGGGAAAAGGAGGCTTTTGTTTTCGCTGGCGATGGCTGCCGAAGTGTATTGGCAGAGCATAAATCCGGAATTGATACCCGTATCTGACATAAGTAGCTTAGGCAGGCCTTCCACGGCTCCCTCAAGAGAAAGATATATTCGCCTGTCTGCAATATTTCCTAGCTCGGAAGCAGCTAACCCTGCATAATCGAGTGGTAGCGCAAGCGGTTGACCATGGAAGTTTCCGCCACTGATGGTTAAGTCTTTGTTGATTATAACCGGATTGTCAGTGACAGCATTAAGCTCTACTTCTAATAACTCTTTCAAGTGAAGCCATGCCGTCCGCGAAGCACCGTGTACCTGGGGTATACAGCGTAGTGAATAGGGGTCCTGGACCTTATCGCAATTGGCGTGTGATTTTAATATTTCTGATCCCTCCAGGAGGTAATTGATCCTATGGGCCACGTGCTCATTAGCGGGAAAGGGTCTCCTTCGATGGAGTTCATTATGAAAGGGTTTGCTAGAACCTAACAGCGCCTCAATCATCATTGCGCCCAGGATATCAGCGTTGTTCAAACAATTGTGAAGACGTTCTATAACCAAGACGGCATGGGCGGCTATGAATTGGGTTCCGTTGATAAGGGCCAGACCCTCTTTTGGACCCAGAGGAATGACTGGAAGTTCATGCCGCTCGAGGATGGATTGTGCATCTACCTGCCGATTATTTTGCCAGATCTTTCCAAGCCCAATGAGCGGTAGGAACAAATGTGCCAGGGGGGCAAGATCTCCGGAAGCGCCAACCGAACCCTGCTCCGGTACCACGGGGATCAAGTCCTGGTCGACATGCCAGATAATTCTATTGAGTACCTGGATAGATATGCCCGAAAATCCCTGAGCTAAAGATTGTGCTTTCAGGATCAACATCAATTTCGATAATTCTTTGTCGATAGGATCCCCAATGCCCACGGCATGACTTCTAAGTATGTTTTCCTGTAGCTTCCGTGTGTCTTCTTTTGAGATAAGTGTATTGCACAGTGGGCCAAATCCCGTGTTTATACCGTAGACGATTTGTTCTTCCTGGACAATCGCGTCAACGGTTGCCGCGCTATTTCCTACTTTCTCAAGGGTTTCGGCGGTTAATATGCCCTGAATCTTTCCACGGGCTATGTCCAATGCCTTGCTTGCAGTTAGGTAGTCCTGGCCGTATTTAAAAACTCCAATTTCTGACATGCTAAGGACAAAGGAAGTTGTTAGTTTTGATAATTAGAAATACCATTTTAATCAATACTTGATGCCTGATAGTAATCAAATAGAACGAATAGAGCTTCGGCATTTGCGATATTTTAAGGCCGTCGGGGAGGAACTGCACTTTCGTAAAGCGGCAGAGCAGTTATTTATCTCCCAGCCTGGCCTGAGTCGTCAGATCAAGCAATTGGAAGAAGTACTCGATGTAACCCTATTGAAGCGCAACAAGCGGACAATGGGGCTCACGAAGGCGGGGGTACATCTGCTAGACGAGATAGCCTTTGTTCTTAATCACCTGAAACAAACTTATGAAACCGTACGGCTTTTAGATAAGGGAGAAGAGGGGGAGATACGAATTGGATTTGTCGGATCAGCCATGCATGAAACACTGCCGAAGATTCTCATGGCGTTAAATAAAGAGTTCCCCAAACTGCACACGAACCTTGAGCAACTGGGAAACAAAGAACAACTGGATGCTATTGCTCATGATCGCCTGGATATCGGGTTTATCCGCTCGATGCAGACACCCCCGGGTTTTGAACGACAAGAAGTTCATCGTGATCATTTCGCTATTGTGGTACCCAAAAATCATCCACTGGATGCTTCCGGCTTTCAGAATGTAAGTCAGCTGCGTGAGGAAAACTTCATTTTGTTTTCACAGGATTATAGCTATGACTATTACGAGTTGGTGATGAGTATTTTCAACGATCATGGGTTTTCACCCAAGGTACTACATCGATCTGTTCACCCTAGCACCATTTTTCGATTGGTTGAGAATCATATGGGAGTGGCAATTGTTCCAAGTGTCCTTCGACATGGGTTCAATTTGGATGTGCGATTTCTTGAATTGACCGCTATTCCACAGCGGACCATCATGTCGGCGGTGTGGAGAAAAGAGAATAGAAACCCAGCTTTGAGGAATTTTCTCGATGTTTTGAAAGTAGCAGTCGACTAGGAGGATAACCGGAAAAGGAGTCTATCTGGCTTATTGGCTATTATATTGGCATTTAAGAATGAAATATTTTTCTATTTGTTTGGCATTTAAGAAGGTAATGCTTTTATTTGTTTGGCATTTAAGAATATAATGAAGGGAACACATCTGGGAGAATTCGAGGAATTGATCTTGTTGATTGTGGGCATACTTGATGGTGAAGCCTATGGTATCTCGGTAATGCAAGAAATCGAGTCCGAGATCAATCGCAAAGTAACAGTCAGTACCATTCACACTGCTTTGTACCGCCTGGAAGAAAAGGGTTTTGTGGCTTCCAGTGTTGGAGGGGCGAGTAAGGAGCGAGGGGGGCGAAGTAAACGACTTTATAAAATAACCGGTGAGGGCCAGGAAGCCTTGCAAACAGCCCGATCGCTACGAGATCGACTATGGATGCAGATGCCTAACAAGGCATGAGTCCAAAGTCATGGATCGATTTTTTGCTGGAACTGGCGCTTAAAGAACGCTTTCAGGATGAGGTAATAGGCGATTTGCACGAGTGGTTTCACTTGCAGCAGAAAGATGGTGACGGCAGGGCACTTCACTGGCGGTATGCCTGGTCTGCTTTGAAATCGCTGAAATCCTATCAGTTGAAGCGGGTTTCAAATTTATTAATCACATTAATCGATCTTACCATGATCAGCAATTATATCAAATTGGGAGTCAGGTCCCTGTTGAAAAATCGGAGGTTTACTTTGATCAACATGTTGGGTCTGGGTAGTGCTTTTTGCACGGTGGTGTTTATTTATGCCTATGTAGCATTCGAACTGAGCTTTGATCAGTACCATCATCAGGTGGATAATATTTATAAAGTGCTATCACGGGACCTTGTTCAGGATGCACGTAGCCGTTCTACGCCCACGCCCCTGAAAAACGCTTTTCAAGGTATGTTTGGCGAGGAACTGACATTTGCCAGGTTTGGTCAGGATCCGGTGTTTGTAGAATTAGAAGATGCCAAGTTTTACGAAGAGCATTTCTATTGGGCCGATGCTGAAGTTTTTTCTGTTTTCGACTTGCCGTTTCTATACGGCGACCCCCGGACTGCTTTGCGAGAGCCCAACACGGTCGTCATATCCGAGGAGTTGAGCAAAAAGTATTTTGGGGAAGATGTCGATCCGGTGGGGAAATCACTTCCTGTCAAGGTGTTCGACTCCAACGTTGAGCTCACGCTGCGGATTGATGGTGTGATGCGACAACTTCCTGCCAATACCGATTTGCCATTCGATGCATTAGGCAGCATGGCCAATGCGCTTGACATGTATAGCCGCTTTGCCGAGTCTTGGGGCTTTAATTGGCTCCATACTTTTGTACTCGTGCCTGATAAACAGGTAGTATCTGAAATATCCAAGGGCATGCCCAACCTGATTACCAATGCGTTGGGAGAGCAGTTTCGTGATCGACTTAGCTTTGAGCTTCAGCCCTTGGCACAAATGCACCTCCACTCATCGGGTGTTAGGCGATCAGGAATAGATGGTGACATCAGGGATGTTCGGGTTTTCGCCCTGGTAGGAATTTTCATCATCATTATTGCCACAATGAATTATATAAATCTCACAAGTTCTCGCATTCCACGGAGATCAAGGGAGGTGGCAGTTCGCAAAGTTCATGGCGCTGGCCGGAATCATATTATCAGGCAACTCGTAACAGAGTTGCTGGTACTGTCAGGGGCTAGTTTTTTGATAGCGTTGGTTGTTGTTCTCTTACTCTGGCCGTTTTTTACCGGACTTGCAGGCAAGGAGATAGATGCTGGTATTCTCCTCTCACTGGAGTTTTTTGGGCTCATTTTGGTAGTCTTTTCCGTCTCCGGGTTGCTTGCTGGTTTGTATCCGGCGATGGTGATGGCAGCAATTAGTCCATTGCAAGGGCTGCAAGGAGAGGTAGTCAAAAGGAAAAAACAGTCGCTTAGGGGAGTTTTGGTTACGCTGCAGTTTGCTATTTCCATATTTCTACTGATTTGTACCGGTGTGGTTTTCGATCAATTGAGATACATGGTCAATGCGAATCTGGGGATTGAAGCTTCGCAATTAATTAACATCAAAGTGGAGGACCGCTCTCTTCAGCAGAAAATTGAAACATTGCGAGATCAACTAGGTACCGTGTCAGGTGTGGAGGCAGTGGCCCTATCGGGGGAGGAGTTGCCGAGCCTTATGAACAATACCTGGGGTTTTTCCTGGGATGCGATATCCGCGAAAGAGCGACACGGCATTCATATAGTGGCAGTTGATGAGGGGTTTTTCCAAACCGTACAGCTGAAGCTCAAGGCCGGCCAAAATTTCTTCAAGCCATATCGGGTAGATTCATCAAGATCGGTTGTCCTCAACAGTGCCGCCTGGAATTTAATAACAACTGATAAAAAGGTAGGTATGGAGGTCACCATTGGCGGGCATTCCAGAGAAGTAATTGGTGTCACCGAAGACTATCATTTCAGGTCTTTGCATGAGGGTATGGAGCCAATCGTATTTATGATAAGCCGCCCTGGTTTGCGAATCAGTCCTGATAATATTTTCGTCCGAGTAGCGGGTCAGAATATGATCGAGAACATTTCATTGATTGAAAACAAATGGGAGCAATTAGCCCCGGGAGCAGCCTTTGATTTTCATTTCGTTGATAGGCGATATGAGGGCTTGTATGCTAAGGAACAGCGATTTTTGAAGCTCTTTGGTATTTTTTCTTCGTTAAGTATAATCATTGCCTGCCTGGGCTTGCTGGGTGTGGTACTTTACGTGGTATCGGAGAAGATGAAGGAAATTAGCATCCGGAAAGTACTTGGATCGTCAGTATCTCAAATCGGCGTGTTGATTGGTCGTCAGTTTGGTATATTCATTTCCTTGGGTGCCTTGTTAGCTGTTCCGGTAGCGATCTATGCATTAAGACGGTGGCTTCAGCAGTTTGCTTATGATGTCGGAATTAGCACCTGGATTGTGGCGGGTGCGTTGGTGTTGGCCTTCCTCATTGCTTTGGTAACGATAGGATCCAACCTTGTGTCCGCTTTGCAAAGCAATCCGGTAAAATACCTGAGGGATGAGTGAGCCTGGGTGGCGAGGGGCGTGGGAATGTATTATGGCATTTACGAATACAACTCAGATTGACAATGGGAAGGCCCCAGGGAATTTCCAGGGGCCTCCAGGTGCAGACCTACAAGTTTTTCAGATTTAGGTTGTAGTGGTTATCAGACTTATTCTCAAATAGAACACTTGTTCCCAGCGGATGAACTCTTTGATGTGCGTGGGCGTCAAGGAAGTTCGTGAGCTTAATCTTCTGACCATTGGAGGTATTAACCCGATAGAGTTGTTTGGTCGCGTAGGTACAATTTGATCCACAGCCCTTTACCTGTACAACATCCAGAATGTATTCATTTGAATATCCCCATCGTTTCGTGTTGTGGCTGTACTCGTCGTTGCTACTTGTGGACCATCTAGCCTTGCGTACGAGACCTGCGTTCCACTTTGATATTTGGAAGTAACCTCTCACCTCGGTATCGCTATCATTCCTAAGTGTGATGTTGAATCCGATCGTGTTGGCATTTACCCAGGTTTCATGCGTCGGGTTTTCACCGTTACCTCTTTGGTAAATTCTGCGGTAGGAGCCCCCATCACCTCGGACAAAATGTATGCGCTGCGACGGTGTATAGTCATACGGGGTACCTGGATGCTTCTTGTAATCGAAGAGGATTTCATTAGATACCCAGGGATTTGCGGCAATGTGTCCAATGGAGAATTTGTAGGAAGTGTGGGCAGTGTTTGATGCACCATTGGCGATGCGAACCCTATTTAATTTGGTAGTGCTCCCGTAATCTAAGCCTGTATAAACATATAATTCATTTTTGTCCAAGGAGATGCCACCGGTCGTGGTGACGTTGTTGGAGGAATACGTGCGGAACACCCGTTCGTAATTTGAAGGACTTTTGACAGTTCCAGCAACGGCATCGGCAAGGAGCTTACCAAAATTCATTTCTACTAGTTTCACGTAACTGCCGTTATTGGCGCGAATGTAATAAAGGTAATTGCGCGTCCTCGAGAGCACTACATCCTCAGTAGATCGGCCCTGAGATCCAATGTTTGTACTGAAGTCATTTATGTCCGTCAACTGGTAGATCTGGTAGTTTGAGGTTTTCATGGCGAAAATGTTCCACTTGCCGTTATCTCGGTCTGAAATAAATATGATCCATTTGCGGTCATAGGACCAGCTATCATGGGTGTAGTAGATCATGTGGTCGTCATAATTCGTTTTTGTCAGTCTAGATCCAGACTTTTCACTACCCCAGTATCCGCCAAAGGTCTTTTTTGGTTTGCGACCATTGGGAGGTGCGGATTCCGTGGGGTCTTCATTGGATTTCTCAATCGTTTCCAGTGTTTCCAAGTCAGGATCTGAGCATGTGACAAGTAAAAATCCCATCAAAAGGATGGGAAATATTTTTAGTGAGGATTTCATTGTTTTGTTGTTTTTGTGAACGGCAAAAATAGGCGATTGCGTCTGAGTGGGTTGTCGTGCTTTTGAAAGACCACAGCTTATTTGACGACCACTATTTTGTCATGTATCTCGAAATTCGGAACTTACCCGAGTGTCCAAACGCCTGAAAATACAACTACGGAGATTGCTGACTATCATCGTTGCCTGGCTATCAGTAGGGGTACTTATCACCTTGTATGACTGGTTTTTGCTGCAATCTCACCTATCGAGCGGGCCCGCCGCTGAGTATGACTTCATTACCAATTTTACTTTTAATGTAGCCGCTGCCCTTATGGGTAGTGTTTTTGGCGGGATTTTCCTCGTGTTTTTTGTCAATGAGCGCCTGAAAAATCGACCTTATGGATATACCCTGTTGGCGGTGGGGGCGGCGTTCGCTGCGATAGTGGCGTTTATTACCTTCTTCCTAGGTCTGTTTTTCACTAAACTATTGTCAGGATATTGGCCCTTTCAGAATGATATTGGCACTGAGCAATTCATAAGCTATGTATTTAATACAGTGCATATTAAAAACCTTATTGTCTGGGGGATCGTGACACTCTTTACGCAATTTTTCCTGCAGGTGAACGACAAATTCGGTCCGGGTCAGCTTTGGACCTTTATTAAGGGGAAGTATCAAATTCCACAAAGTGAAACCCGGATATTCATGTTCCTGGATATAACCGGATCTACAACCATTGCGGAAAAACTCGGCAATAAAAAATATTACTCCTTGCTACGCGATTTCTATGCAGACATTACCAATGACATTGTGTTCAATGAGGGGATGATCTATCAGTATGTCGGGGATGAGGTGGTTGTGTCTTGGAATTATACCCAAGGGGTACAAGAAGCCTCCTGTCTGAAATGTTACTTCGACATTAGAGAGCACATGGAAGGGTTGCGCGACAAGTATGAGGCAAAATACGGTTTGGTACCGGACTTCAAAGCAGCGATTCATTTTGGTAGCGTCACGGCAGGGGAAATTGGCGTGGTGAAGAGAGATATTACCTACTCAGGGGACGTGCTAAACACGACGGCCCGGTTACTTTCTAAATGCCATCACTATTCTTCGCAACTTCTGGTGTCAGGCAAATTGCAGGAAGTGCTAGCAGATGTCAGTGGCGGTTACAAGTTTCAGAAAGTTGGAGAGGAGATCCTTCGGGGAAAGACTATGATGGTGGAGGTGTATGATGTTGAACAGGCTGGAATCGTGACCGGGTAAGATCAATTACAAAGATGATCTGTAACTTCCTGCCTGGATTCCAAAAAATAACTCCGTGGACAATATTTCCAACCTCATTCTAGCATTCTCCCTAATCGTCATCATGTTCGGTATGGGCTTGTCGCTGACAATTCAGGATTTTAAAAGGGTGTTTGTCAGCCCGAAGGCGGTGTTTACGGGTTTGGTCAACCAAATTATATTGCTGCCGGCTGTAGGATTTTTCCTTGTATCAATTTTTGATCTCAGACCGGAGATTGCCATCGGAGTAATACTGATTGCTGCCTGCCCTGGAGGCCCGACTTCCAACCTGATTTCTCACCTGGCCAAAGGAGATACCGCGCTTTCAGTTAGTTTGACGGCTTTAAGCAGTTTCATCACATTATTGACAATTCCTTTTGTCGTCAATTTAGGATTTGACTTGTTATTCGACGAAAGTACCAGCCTTCGACTGAACGTTGCCCAGTCCATTGCGCAGGTTTTTATTATAGTGATTGTTCCCATCTTATTGGGTATGCTGATCAAGGCCAAAAAGGGCGATTTTGCGAAGAGAATGGAAGTGCCCGTGCGTAGGGCTTCCGCTGTTCTGTTTGTGATCGTGATTCTTGGCGTATTATGGAAGGAACGGGCTACAATCCCAGCTCACATGCGAGAAGCAGGCTTCATAGCATTGATGTTGAATGCGATCACAATGTCCCTGGGCTTTTTGTCGGCCAAGGCCTTGAAGCTCCCTTTCAAGCAGCGTGTTTCCATTTCTATCGAATCGGGTATACAAAACGGCACTTTAGCCATTTCTATAGCTACAGTACTTTTAGGCAATTCAACTTTTGCGATAGCCCCCGCAGTATATGGTGTATTGATGTTCCTTACCGCCGCAATGATGATTTTTTGGTCGTTGCGTATCCAAAGTCACAAATCATGAAAAACAAAGACTGCCTAAAAAAGTAGTCTTTGTTTTTATGTGCATCCGGAAGGATTACTCGTCCGCACTATTCATGCGCACAGGCCCTCGTGAACCTTCGGTTTCGAACCTGGGTTCTCATCCTTTCCTACTTCAAACAAAAAAAGACTACCTAAAAAAGTAGTCTTTGTTTTATGTGCATCCGGAAGGATTCGAACCCTCAACCCCCAGAGCCGAAATCTGGTATTCTATCCAGTTGAACTACGGATGCATCCCTCAAAAAGGATTGCAAATATAGTTTTTTGCTGCATCCATGCCAGTCAGGTTTTCTAATTTTATGCGTGATGAAAAAGAAAGAATGTCCTTCATGTGCTATGGAGGTCGACAAAGTGGCTGAAACGTGCCCGATTTGCCAATATGAGTTTCCGCAACAGAGCAAAGGCTATCAATGGATTGCCATCATTCTGGTAGTTGTGTTACTTCTCATTTTCTTGTTCTGACAGGGCAAGAAATACCTTTTTCGAATCAACGCCTTTTTTAGATGTAGGTATCTGGTTATGCTGGGGAGGACTTAGCGTAATCCGTGTAAAATGAAAAAGCCATCCTGAGGATGGCCTTTTCACAGCGGTATTTGAATTATGAAGAAGATTTAGGGATTAGGCGTTTTTTCTGATTTTCAATAGGAACTTGTCCAATACCGTATATCCAATAATCATGATGACCCCCAGGATCAGTGTCCATATGGAGTTCTCGGGTTGCGGTAATAGGTAATTTTCCATGATTCTAGCGGTGTTTTGATAATAGCAAGTTAGATCACGGACTTACGCCCTACAATACCCAGAAAACGGTATTTTTCTAGGCTAAAAGCCCAAAAAGTGGGTAGAATTACTGATTTGAGGGCCTATAAATCAGAACAAGCGCTCCAAAACAAAGGTCAACTGACCATCGTTGGTGGCCCTGGATATCCTATGGCTATTGGAATTGATGCTCTCAATGTCCCAGATATGCCTTTCTCCCTCTAATTCAATGACGATTTGCGTTTCATCATTGAGAAATGTCCAATTTCCACTGGTTCCGGGAGGGTCTTCCGCGTTGCATTTAGTGCGACCTTCATTTTCGTCGTACCTTCCCGAGGGGTAATAAATGATGGTGTTGTCCGTTACACATTCGTCGAGGACCAAGGTGCCATCTACAGCGTCCAGGTCGATTTCAGCGGAACTAATGAAATAGGATCGACCGTTATTGCTATCGCCTGCTAGCAATTCACTTTTTGCAGGTGCTGGATTCTCTTCTTCAGCACAAGAGACCAGGAAGAAAAGAAAAAATATCGTGCCTAGTAAAAGGAGTGTCTTCAGAACCTTCATTGGCTTAGGTGTTTCTTTAAAGTCAATAGGTTCGGATTATACCCCTAAAAAACCTCTTACTATCTCAATAGGTAATCTTTGAATAGGTCAAAATCCTTAGCTAATTGTGTAGCTTCTTTTTCTCTCGTCATTAGCGAGGATGTAAATTCGGGGAGTACATATCCGGGTATGACCTTTCGGATTACCTCATCAAATTTGCAAGGATGAGCGGTCGCCAGAAATAGTTTATTTCCGTCACCATTTGCTTGTTTTAAGGCGCTGAAACCAATTGCTCCGTGGGGGTCCAGCAAATACCGGTTTTCTTCCCAACATGCTGAAATGGTTTCAAGAATATCCTCGTCCATCATACTAAATCCGGATATTTCTTGTCGCAAAGCCTCGAGGTTTTCATCAAAGAGATGCACCATTCTCGGAAAGTTGCTTGGTTTGGCTACGTCCATGGCATTAGCGTAGGTCGGAATGGTGTCGCGTATTTCGTAGTTGCCAGTTTTTAAAAACCGGGGGACAACATCATTTGCATTGGACGCTGCGGTAAACTTTTCGATAGGAGCTCCCATTTTCAATGCCAGCAATCCTGCTGCAATATTTCCATAATTGCCACTTGGTACCGCGAGGTTAGTGATGCCCCGCATTTGATAGGCCGCCCATCCATGATAGATGGATTGAGGTATCCATCGGGCGATGTTTATTGAGTTAGCTGACGATAAATTCAGCTGTTCGTTGAGTTCCTTGTCTAGAAATGCAGCTTTCACGAGATGCTGGCAATCGTCAAACGTACCATCAATCTCAAGTGCGTGGATGTTCCGCCCTTGAGTGGTGAGCTGTTTCTCTTGAAGTGTGCTCACTTTGCCACCAGGGTAAAGAATGACCACTTGGACACCATCTACCCCAAGGAATCCAGAGGCCACCGCGCCTCCTGTGTCTCCTGAAGTGGCGACCAGAATGGTGACTTCTTTGTCGGCCTGCTCATGGAAGAAACCAAGACACCTGGCCAAGAATCTTGCGCCTACATCCTTAAACGCATAAGTAGGGCCATGGAAAAGTTCCAATGCGTGAATGTCTTCACCGACAGGAATAATAGGCAAGTCAAAATTTAGGGTATCTTCTACTATTTCTGCTAACTGACCGGATGGGATGTCCGGAGAGGTAAAAGGACTTAAGATTTCATAGCCCAGGGTGTGCAGGTCGAGTGAATCGCTGGCATAGACTTTTCTTATGTCTGCTAACTCCGCGGGGAAATAAAGACCATTGTCCGGAGGTAAACTTTGGGTTACACCTTTCCGGAAACTTACGGGGGGTGCTTGTCCATTGGTGCTATAAAATTTCATACTTCGACGGTTTGAGTTCCTTGCTGGTTGATGGGTGAAACATGAAATAAAGTCGCAATTCCCGCTGGATCATAAATTCGTTTTATGCTTTCAATCAAAGTGGTCCAATCCTGGTCCTCTTCGAAAAGTGCAAACATCGATGGACCCGACCCGGAGATATTGAATCCCCGCGCACCATGGTTCAATGCCAGGGTTTTAATCGTGTCGTAATGAGGTATCAAGGACTTGCGCAATGGCTCAGCAACTACATCTTGCAATGATCTGCTAATCAATGCCCAATCCCCGGCAACTAATCCCGCGACCATACCGGCGACGTTTCCCCATTGCGTTCTTGCTTTGTCGATGCTGATCGTATTTCCCAGCATTTTCTTGGCTTCAGCTGTCTTGACCTGTATTTGAGGAAATATGATGAACGCACGCATCCCGACAGGGTAGGGGATTTGGAAGACATCAACCTCGGGTTCACAACTTCGAACAACCGTAAATCCACCCAACATAGCCGGTGCGACGTTATCAGCGTGGGGTTTTTCCGATGCCAGGGCCTCGCCTTGCATAGCGTGTTGGATCAATTGGTGCTTCGAAAGTGGCTTACCAAGCAATTCGTTGGCTCCGAACACGGCTCCGGCGGCGCTGGAAGCGCTGGATCCCAGGCCGCTTCCGGGGCTAACATTTTTTCGAATTGAGATGTCAAACCCCTGCGAGGAGCCCAATGACCGTAACAAGCTGTGAACAGCTACAGTCGCCACATTTTTTTCCGGATCCAATGGAAGTTGCGCACCTTCAATTCCTGTGATAACCAGCTGGCTGTCATTTCGTTTCCGTATCTGAATTTCGTCGCCCCATGCTTCCAGCGCAAAGCCGAAGATGTCATAGCCGCAGCCAACATTGGCCACGGAAGCCGGAGAAAATACCTTCACACTATCCATGTCAATTGAGACTTACTTTGAGTATATCCGCAAAAATACCCGACGCAGTAACGGCCGCGCCTGCACCGGCACCCTTTACAACCAGCGGTTGTTCCGGATAGCGGCTTGTGTAGAAAAGTACAATATTGTCCATGCCTTCAAGATTGAAAAATGGATGGTCCGAATTGATAGGTTGCAGGGATACCTTGGCTGTGCGACCCTTAGCGATGAATGTCGCCACTACTCGCAGTTTCTGCCTTTGTTTTTGAACTTTTTCATACAAAGATTGGAAATGGGCCTCGTGTCTTTCTACTTCCTGGTAAAACGTGTCCAGGTCGCCAGCGTGATGACAAGCTTCAGGGAGGAATGATTCAAGACTCACTTCTTCCATTTCCAGCGAAACGCCAGCCTCTCTCGCCAAAATCAAGATTTTTCTTTTTACATCTTCGCCAAATAAGTCGAGTCGGGGATCCGGTTCGGTCAATCCCAGCGCCTTCGCTTTTTTGATGACGCTAACAAAGGGTTGAGAGCCGTCATAGGTATTAAATAGGTAGTTCAAAGTTCCTGACAGTACGGCATGTATCTCGTGGATTTCGTCTCCACTCTTGATCAGGTCGTTCAATGTGGAAATTACAGGCAATCCCGCACAGACATTTGTTTCGATCAGGAAATGGACATTTGATTTACGAGCTTCCTGGTAAAGACGCGTGTAGTTTGCGTAAGATCCGGTGGCGGCTAACTTATTGGGTGTAACTACGGAGATACTTGCGGCGAGGACATGCTCATAGGTTTGTGCCACTTCCGCAGCGCCGGTGATATCAATGAAAATGCTGTTGCGAAGGTTTAATTGGATCATCCGTTTCTGGAACTCGGTAACCTTGAAAGGCTGACCCACAGCTAATTCCTCCAAAATGTGGGTTCGATCCAAGCCCTCCTCATCGAAAATCATTTTTCGCGAGTTGGCAACACCGGCGATAACAATACGTGTATGGTGTTTTTCCAGAAGATAGTCGTATTGCTTATCAATTTGCTCCAGGAACGCTTTGCCGACATTACCGACCCCAATGATAAATAGGTTGATTCGCTTGAGCGATGAAAGGAAGAATCCCTCGTGCAGGACATTCAATGCCTTTTTAAGATTGCTTTGAGGAATCACTGCGGATATGTTCCTTTCCGATGAACCTTGCGCAATAGCTTTCACGCTTACACCATTCTTACCCAGGACATGGAACATCTGTCCACTCACCCCCACCTGATCTCTCATGTTGGACCCGACCAGGGCCAGTATGGCCAGATCCTTCTCAACTTCTATTTCGCTAATGCGTGCAGATTTGATTTCCTGATCAAATTCTTTCTTCAATGCCTTGAGTGCCGACTTTAGCTCAGAGGAGGCGATAGCTGCGCAGATGGAGTGTTCGGAAGAGGCCTGGGTTATTAAGATCACATTGACTCGTTGACTGGCAAGCGCGCTGAAAAAGCGGTACGAAAACGATGGAATTCCGACCATACCCGCACCAGTCAGGTTAATCAGAACAATATTTTTGATGCTGGATATTCCACGAATTAGCTGCTTGTCTTGATCCCATTCTTTGGTGACAAGTGTGCCTTCGTCCTCAGGTGAAAAAGTATTTTTAATAAGAATTGGGATACTCTTACTTAAGGCCGGTTGAATACTAGGTGGGTAAATGACTTTCGCCCCAAAGTGAGAAAGTTCCATTGCCTCTTCATAGGAGAGATGAGAGATCACTTCGGCTTGTCTTACCAGACCCGGATCCGCTGACATAATGCCACTTACGTCCGTCCAAATTTGTAGCTCTTTCGCATCAAATAGATTGGCCAGCAACGCACCGGTAAAGTCTGAGCCACCCCGCCCAAGTGTAGTTGTGACTCCATCTTCTGTGGCGGCAATGAAACCGGGAAAGACGTTCACCCTGTCCAGGCCTTGGAGGTTAGCGATTCTCGATTCGGAGGCTTGGAAATCAATTTCAGGATGATCCGTGTCCGCATCAACGATCAGGTAATCTCTACTGTCAAAAAGTGCGCAAGAGAAGTGCTTGGTGAAAAACGTTGCGATAATGAATGATGAGATCCGTTCTCCAAAACTCATCACGTAATCCTGACTTTTACGCGTGATTTCTTTTAGCAAAAAAATGCCATCGCAGACCTCTTTCAATAATGTGAGTTGCTCCTGGATAAATTCAGTCTTCCCATCGGGGACCAGTTGGTTATAAACATCTTGGTGTTGGTCCGAGAGCTCTTTCAAAATGTCCAGGTAATGTTTATTGCCCGAGGACGCAGCCTCACACAAATCTTCCAACCTGTTTGTAACTCCACTAAAAGCCGACACAACTACAGTAAGTTGGTCGTGCTGGGATTGGTCTGCGACGATCTCACCAACCTGACGAATGGCATTGACCGAACCGACGGAAGTGCCCCCAAATTTTAAAACTTTCATTTTGTTTTGATTTCAACCGCTATGGATCCTTATTTAAATCCTACATGAACTGGATAGTTACGGTCCAGGAATTATTTAGACGATGTAGCTCATGAGGTCTGGGTTGTTGTTCAGGTATTCGCCCAGGAAGTTACGCTCTTTCATCCGAGCCAGTAAGGGCTGGAAGTCGGTGCTGGATTTCAGTTCTATACCTATCAAAGCCGGACCCTTTTCCCTGCTGGTCTTCTTGGTATACTCGAAATGTACAATATCATCTGTCGGTCCCAGTACTTCGGCAACAAACTCCTTGAGTGCCCCTGCCCGCTGCGGAAAGCGAATGATGAAATAGTGCTTCAGGTTTTCGTATAGGAGTGCTCGCTCTCGAATTTCCTCAGTTCGCGTAATGTCATTGTTGCTTCCTGACAGTACGCATACCACATTTTTGCCCTTAATTTCGTCTTTGATGTCGTCCAAAGCGGCAACGGACAAGCAACCCGCTGGCTCCAGCACAATGCCACTTTCATTGTACATCTTAATCAGCGTGGAACAGACCTTCCCCTCAGGAACCAGGTGCACGGTGGTTAGGTTCTCCAGGCAAATGGGAAAAGTTTTTTCACCCACTTTTTTTACTGCAGCACCATCGACAAACTTGTCAATCGTATCCAGTGGCGTCAACGCTCGATTTTGAAAAGACTCATACATGGCTGGTGCACCTTCTGGCTCGATCCCGATGATCTGGGTATCAGGGCTGAGGAGTTTGAAGATGCTTGAAATACCCGCGGCGAGTCCACCACCACCTACTGGTAATAAGATGTAATCAATAGGGAAGTTTGCTTCTTCGCTAATTTCCAGTCCAACGGTGGCCTGACCTTCAATTACCTTCTCATCGTCAAAGGGATGAACAAATGTGCTGTGATGATCGTCACAATACCTCAATGCTTCATTGTACGCATCGTCAAATGTATCTCCGACAAGAATTACCTCGACAGCCTCTTTGCCGAACATTTTGACTTGACCAACCTTTTGCTTTGGTGTTGGAGCGGGCATAAATATTTTACCGGGAACACCCAATAGTTTGCAGGACAATGCGACTCCTTGTGCATGGTTGCCAGCACTGGCGCAGACAATGCCATGCTGAAGTTTTTCAGCCGGGAGCGTTTTGATTTTATTGTAAGCTCCCCGGATCTTGTAGGAACGGACAATTTGAGTGTCCTCCCTTTTCAAGTAAATATTGCACTGGTACTCTTCACTAAGTGCAATGCTTGGTTGCAAGGGGGTCCGCTGGATCACTTTGCTCAATCGCGTAGAAGCCGCCTTGACATCATTGATCTTAGGGAAATATACTTCCGAACTTACCGCAGTTTTCATAGTAAAAGGTCAAAGGCTTGCCTCGAACAGTCTCAAGGCAAGCCAGAGAAAATTAGGGGTTCTACTTAGCGTTTTCCGGTCGTAATTGTCTTACAGCGGCTCCTGCCTGCCACATTTCAGATTCTTGCAATTCTTTCAGTTCATCCTCCAGCTTTGCCCGGTAATCGGCCTGTTGATTGGCGTCGATAGTGATTTTGGCCTCATTACCTGTTTCCACACTCTCATAAAGCTCTTCAAATACAGGAGCGACGGCATCCCTGAATTTCTTCCACCAGTCCAGGGCTCCTCTCTGAGCGGTAGTAGAGCAGTTGGCGTACATCCAATCCATGCCGTTCTCAGCTACCAATGGATAGAGAGATTGTGTTGCCTCTTCGACGGTTTCGTTGAAGGCTTCGGACGGGGAATGACCCTTTTTTCGAAGTAAGTCGTATTGTGCAGCAAATAGACCTTGGATGGCACCCATCAAGCTGCCACGTTCGCCAGTCAAGTCGGAATACACTTCTTTTTGGAAATTGGTCTCAAAAAGATAACCTGATCCCACACCGATGCCCAAGGCGATCACACGCTCTCGAGCCCGTCCCGTGGCATCCTGGTGGATGGCAAAACTGGAATTCAGGCCTTTGCCTGCGACAAATAGTCTTCGAAGTGAAGTGCCTGACCCTTTTGGTGCTACCAAGATAACGTCTACATCAGCAGGGGGGACGATGGCGGTTTGATCGTTATAGGTAACACCAAAACCATGAGAGAAATAAAGCGCCTTACCCGGGGTAAGGTGTTTTTTCACTGTGGGCCAAAGTGCGATTTGCCCTGCATCGGATAAAAGGAATTGAAGTACCGTTCCTTTCTCTGCAGCTTCTTCTAACTCAAAAAGAGTTTCTCCCTCAACCCAACCATCAGCAACGGCCTTGTCCCAGGTTTTTGAGTTTTTTCTTTGTCCAACGATGACGTTGAAGCCATTGTCCTTCAGGTTTAACGCCTGACCCGGACCCTGGACACCATACCCAAGAACAGCAATGGTTTCATCTTTAAGTACTTCTCGCGCCTTCTCCAGCGGGAATTCATCACGTGTTACCACTTCCTCTTCGGTACCACCGAAATTGATTTGTGCCATTATTCTAAATTGTTAAAATGCTATGTTTAATAATCTTTGATACTTAATTGATTTGATTGGGTCTCCTCCAGCTCTTTCAGAAATGTCTCCGTTTTGCGTTTGGATTTGGAGAGAGCCACCCGCCCGGATCTGGCAAATTCCAGTAGCCCATACGGCTCCAGCTTCTGGTACAACTCATGGGTTTCCTGCTTGTGGCCAGTTTTTTCTATGACAATATGATCCTGCTCTATTACCAGGATGCGAGCACCACTATTTCTTACCAATTTCTCAATCACATTTCCATTGAGAAAAGCCTGAGTAGGTACTTTGTAAAGTGCTATTTCCTGATAATAAATGTCGTCTTCATTGTAGACAAAAGCGCCTAGTACATCAATGAGTTTTCTAATCTGAGCGACCACTTTCTCCGCTTGCTCCCTGGTGGATCGAATTACAATGGAAAAGCGACTCATGCCATCTACTTCCGTTGCGGAAACATTCAAGCTTACAATATTGATCTTTCTCCTTGTGAAAATGATGGTAATGTGATTGAGCAAGCCTGCCTTATCCTCGGTAAGCACCGATAAAGTATGATCTTTAATAGACTGCTCGGAATGATCTGCGGTATACAATGAATTACTCATATTTATCAATTTTTAGGATAGCCGGATATCTGATACAGAGGCACCGGAAGGCACCATCGGGAATACGTTTTCTTCTTTCTCAACTGCCACTTCCAGCAAATAAGGACCCTCGTGCTCAATGAACCTGGCAATGGCCTCCTCAAGATCAGGCCTTTCAGAAACCTTGTTGCTTTCAATGCCATAGCCCCTTGCTATGACCTGAAAGTCGGGATTTACCAATTCCGTGAAGGAGTACCTTTTGTCGAAAAACAACTGTTGCCATTGCCTCACCATGCCTAGAAAGTTGTTGTTCATGATGAGGATTTTTACCCCGATTTTGTACTGGAAGATGGTTGCAAGTTCTTGTATGGTCATTTGAAAACCTCCATCTCCAATGATCGCAATCACTTCTCGGTCTGGTTGACCGAGTTTGGCCCCTAATGCTGCAGGCAGCGCAAAACCCATGGTGCCGAGACCTCCTGAGGTAATATTGGCCTTGTTACTGGCAAACCTGTAGTACCTACTCGCCACCATTTGGTGTTGGCCAACATCGGTAACAATCACTGATTCGCCTTTGGTTTTTTCTGAGAGAAGCCTCACGACCTCACCCATCTTGATTTTCTCGCCAGTAGGGAAAAGTTCGTTGGTGATTACTTGATCCACCTCGATTTTTTCGCAAGCGCTGAATTCCTGAAGCCAGTCGGCATGACCTTGCTCTTCTATTAAGGGAAGAAGGGCCTGGAGTGCCTGTTTCGCATCGGCATTGATCGGTACATCCGCCTTTACGTTCTTATTGATTTCTGCAGGGTCGATTTCGATGTGAACAACTTTTGCCTGCTTGGCGTACTGGTTCAGATCGCCGGTTACCCGGTCATCGAAACGCATACCTATGGCAATCAAAACGTCACATTCGTTGGTTTTAACATTGGGTCCATAGTTGCCATGCATTCCTAAATAGCCAACATAGTTGGGGTGGTCCACCGGGAGGGCCGACAAGCCCATTAATGTCGAGGCGCCGGGGGCTCCGGATTTCTCCAGGAGCATTCGCAACTCCTGCTCCGCTTCTGCGATAATCACTCCCTGACCGATCAGTACAAGGGGTTTTTTTGCTTTATTTATCAATAGGGCGGCCTCCTGAACCTTATCATATTGGAGCATTGGATAGGGATGGTAGCTTCGGATCTTTTCACATTTCTCATATCCGAAATCGAATTCTCCGAACTGTGCATCCTTGGTAATGTCTATTAAAACCGGTCCCGGACGTCCGGAGCTAGCGATGTAGAATGCTTTGGCCACGGCGTAAGGAATTTCCTCGGGTCTGGTGACCTGGTAGTTCCATTTTGTGACTGGCATCGAAATACCAACCACATCAGTTTCTTGGAAGGCGTCAGTTCCAAGCAAATGCGAGGGGACTTGCCCCGTGACACAGACTATAGGTGTACTGTCGATCTGCGCATCGGCAATGCCTGTAATCAGGTTGGTCGCCCCTGGCCCGGAAGTAGCAAAACAGACGCCAGGCTTTCCTGTGATGCGGGCAAACCCCTGAGCGGCGTGGACAGCTCCCTGTTCGTGGCGTGTCAATACGTGCATGAGTTTGTCCTGATATTTGTACAATTCATCATAGACTGGCATAATCGCACCACCGGGATAGCCAAATATGGTGTGTACGCCTTCCTGGAGTAAGGAAAGCAACAAGCCTTCCGATCCGTTGACCCGTTGCCCTGATTTAGGTGGGAGGTCTTTCTGCAACGTGAGCGTTGATGTGTTCATGTCATTCATCCGTTACGCATCCTTCAGATGCTGTACCAACTGCTTTAATGTATTTTTTGAGTATGCCTTTCGATGCTTTGTAGGCGGGTTGCGTCCACTTCGCGCGCCTGTCGGCTAGTTCCTCCGCACTTAGTTTTACATCGAGTTTGTTGTTTCTGGCATCGATGGAAATGATGTCCCCGTCCCGGATCAGTGCCAAAGGACCGCCTTCCTGAGATTCTGGCGTGACATGTCCAACCACGAAGCCATGAGAGCCTCCGGAAAACCTGCCATCGGTGATCAGTGCTACCTCTTTTCCAAGACCAGCTCCCATCACCGCGCTGGTTGGTTTCAGCATCTCCGGCATCCCAGGAGCTCCTTTCGGACCGGACTGCCTGATGACGATCACCTCGCCCTTTTTCACGTCCCGACCAATTCCTTCGATCGCTTCAAATTCATCCTCATATATCCTGGCGGGGCCTTCGAAGTATTCGCCCTCTTTACCCGTGATCTTTGCCACTGATCCTTCAGGAGCCAGGTTTCCATAAAGGATCTGTAGATGCCCGGTGGGTTTAATTGGTTGATCGAAAGGCTTTACGATAGTAGGTGTTTGTCTGAGGTCCGATACTGCTTCCAGGTTTTCTGCAATAGTTTTTCCTGTAACTGTCAGGCAATCGCCATGTAAGTACCCTTCTCTCAACATCAACTTCATCACGCCAGGTGTCCCTCCAACATGATGCAGATCTTCCATCAAGTACTGGCCGGATGGTTTCAGATCTGCGAGGAAGGGTGTGCTATCGCTAAGTCGTTGGAAATCATCTAAGTTGAGATCTACGTCGACCGCCTTGGCCATCGCAATCAGGTGTAAAACCGCATTGGTACTGCCACCCAATACCATCACTACCCTAATAGCATTTACGAAGGCTTCACGGGTCATAATGTCCCTGGGTCGTATGTCTTTTTCCATTAGGTGTCGGATCGCAGCGCCTACGTTGACAATCTCAGCTGTCTTGTCGTTGCTTTCGGCAGGATTGGACGATCCGTAGGGCAAGCTCATCCCTAAGGCCTCGATAGCCGAGGACATGGTATTGGCAGTGTACATGCCGCCACACGCCCCGGGTCCAGGGATGGCGTTCTTGATGATTCCCTGATAGTCTTCCTCCGAAATGTTATTGGCGAGTTTCTTGCCATAGGCTTCAAACGCTGAGACAATGTTCAAATCTTCACCTTTCCACTTGCCCGGTTTTACGGTCCCTCCATAAACCATTATTGATGGCCGGTTCAGCCGCCCCATAGCCATGAGTGCGCCAGGCATGTTTTTGTCGCAGCCTACAACTGCGATTAAGCTATCGTAGAATTGGGCATTGCATACTGTTTCGATGCTATCGGCAATGATGTCTCGCGAAATGAGCGAATATTTCATGCCGCGGGTACCGTTCGAAATGCCGTCGCTTACACCGATTGTGTTGAAAATGAGTCCAACCAGGTCTGCTTCTTTTACACTTTTCTTGACCTGATGTGCTAAGATGTTGAGGTGCATATTGCACGGATTGCCCTCAAAACCTGTACTAGCAATCCCAACCTGCGCTTTCATGAGGTCTGCTTCGGTTAGGCCAGTAGCGTATAACTGAGCCTGCGAGGCAGGTTGGCTCGGGTCCTGCGTGATCGTTTTCGAGTGTTTATTAAGGCTCATGACTAAACAATTGTAAGGTCCTCAAGCTCGTTGAATCGCACTTTTCGCTGATAGTAGAAGTGCAAAGAGTAAGAGGCCGAGTCTTCCCAGCTACCCCTCATTTCTTCCCCGTTGATACTTTTGATTTGACTTATTTCTGAGGCCGTCCCACAGAAAAACGCTTGATCCGCATCGTAAAGCTCGTCGGGAGTGATGTTCTTTTCGATGATTGGAATATGTAGTTCAGCAGCCATTTCGAATATGGTTGACCGAGTGATGCCTGCAAGTATCCGGTCTGCTTTTGGCGTGTAAAGGGTGCCATCTTTCTCATAGAAGAAATTGCTGACTGGGCCCTCGGCGACGAAACCTTCAGCATCCAGCAATAAGGCCTCATGGTAACCCAGCTGCCTTGCCTGCGCTGAGGCGAGTGTGGCCGCAGAGTAGTTTCCAACCACTTTTGCTTCAATAGGCACGGCCGCTCCACTTGGTTTTCTGTACTGGGAAACCATGATCTCCAAGGGGTCTGAACCATTATATTTTTTCCACTTCCAGGCCGCCATAAATAAGTGCGCCTTATTCGTAGGTCGCAACATCATATCTTCTTCCGCAAACACCAGCGGTCGGATGTAAGCATCAGTGAGGTTATTTTTCTCAAGTAATTCGTAGCTGATCTGAGTTAATTCTTCGATCGAATAGTCCAGATCCATAAACATGAGCTGTGCGGAATTTTTGAGTCGCTGAAAATGCTCTTTTGCCTTGAAAACTTTATAGTGGTTTTCAGTGCGATAGGACCTGATTCCTTCCAGGACACCAGTGCCATAGTGCATGGTTTGTCCAAATAAACTCACCTTGGCATCCGCTGCCTTTATCCAGCGGCCGTCCAGGAATACGATTGTGTTATCTGCGTAATACATTTTAAGTAAAAAAAAACGCCATCCTGTTCGGGATGGCGTCTTTGTATTTTTATTTGTTTACATCGTTACCATCCCCGGTTCTTAAGCCCCACGACTAGAATAATGATGGTTACGACAATATTTTCAGACAATAATTTCATTTGCTGGGTCAAAAATAGAATAATGATTGTCAAATCGGCAAATCTTTAAAATTATTTTTTTCTCTTTTTGCGATTTTCCAAAAATCAGGTCATAATTAGTGAATTTCTCAATTGGGGTATTGAAAAAGGATATGTTTCTGCGGTATTCATAATTTCAGACCACAATGCGTTCTCAGATACACAATCTTCTCCGGTTGATATGGGGGATCTATTTAAGTCGCGGTACCATTCGGTGGTGACATGTTGTGATTGGCGTTGTTGGTGTTGCCACTGACCATAATTCAACTGAAGTTGGGCCATCGTCGACATTAATATTAGGGTATGAGAGTGATACCGCTATTAGGGCTGCTAACAATGGCCTGTAGTGCAGGGCTTGAACCCGCACTCAGTGTTCGCAGTTGTGAATTTATCAAGGAACTGGATCCAACGCTGAACATTAGCTGCGGTGAATTGTTGGTTCCGGAGGACTGGGAGGATCCTCGGGACTCTATAATAATTCGCTTTGCTGTCGTTCATTCACAGACTCAAACTTCCAAGCCACCCGTGATATACCTGAATGGTGGGCCAGGTGGGCCTTCGCTGGAAACCATCAATTTTTGGGCTGCTTCAGGATTAAATGAGGTGCGCGATTTGATCCTGGTAGATCATCGTGGTGTTGGATATTCCAGTCCATTGCCAGACGTTGGTGAAGGGGTTTTCAAATTGCTGGCCGATGATCTTACACCATCTCAGGAGATGGAAGGGATGGTCAGGCTAATGGACTGGTTCCATCAGTATTGCGACAGCCTGGCCTTGAATACCTCAGTGTATAATTCTTTCAGTGTTGCCAAGGACATTGGCGCCCTAATGAATCTCCTGCCATATGACGATTACCACTTGCTGGGTATTTCATATGGTACCAAACTGGGCCAGCTTTTAATGGATGCTGAAAGAAATCGGATCAGAAGTGCAGTGATGTATGGACCCGTTTCGGTAAATACGGATTTCTTTTCTGAGATAATTGACAATTACATGCAGGCTTTCGAGACCTTCGAAATCGAATGCCTTGCTGATCCAACTTGCCGCAAGCAATTGGAAAGCCCCGGAAAAGACTTTACAAACGCTGTTTCCAGCGTTATTCAGCGCCCTATCGAACTCACGCTATGGGAGAAACCATTCATTCTTAATGCCCAGGATGTGGTATACTTTGCGCGGTACCTCCTTTACCAAAGCGATCCGCTTAGCGAGTTCCCGAAGTTTGTTCGGGGCATACTCGCTCGAGACAGGAAAATACTGGAAGACATATGCGCCTTCCCAGCTAGCATGATAACTATTGGAAATACTTCCGCCTACATTACGATGATGAGTTATGATGACTTTTCTGACCGTTCGCATGGCGATTATTCCGGCCAGTTAAAGCGGGTGCCCTGGATGCAACCAGGGCTGGCATTTTTCAATCCACTGGTGAGCTTATTCGATCAATGGCAACCTAATAGAGCCACCTGGTCGGAGAAAGACCTTCAATTGATTGTTACACCCACTTTAATACTCGTACATGCACATGACCCGGCTTCCCCTCCATCCAATCTGGAGAAGTATCAATCGTTTTTTATGAATGCACGTACCATCGAATATCCGGAATTCGGACACATTCGCTTGAGCGCTGAACGCATTGATACTATAAAAACCTTCCTGAAAAGCTGGGATAAGTAGTTTTAGCTCAAGACTTCCTTGACTCTTTCAGCTGCATCTTTCAGTACGATCGCGGAAGTTACTTTTAGACCGGACTCCTCGATGATCTTGGCGCCTTCCTCTGCGTTTGTGCCTTGCAACCTTACGATAATAGGTACTTCGATATTACCAATATTTTTATAGGCTTCTACCACACCATTGGCTACCCGATCACATCGTACGATACCACCGAATATATTGATAAGGATGGCTTTCACATTCGGATCTCTGAGAATAATTCTGAAACCAGCCTCGACTGTCTTTGCATTCGCCCCGCCTCCGACATCCAGGAAGTTGGCAGGCTCGCCACCTGATAATTTAATGATATCCATGGTCGCCATGGCCAGACCCGCACCATTGACCATGCAGCCTACATTGCCATCCAATTTGACATAATTTAGTCCACTTTGACCGGCTTCTACTTCGAGTGGATCTTCTTCTGTGATGTCACGTAACTCTGCCAAATCCTTGTGCCTGAAAAGCGCGTTCTCGTCGAGGTTTACCTTGGCGTCCACGGCCAATATTTTATCGTCAGACGTCTTCAAAACAGGGTTAATTTCGAACTGGGAGGCATCCGTATCCACGTAGGCATTATACAGAGCGCCTATGAATTTCACCATGCCTTTGAAAGCTGCTCCTGAAAGTCCGAGAGAGAAAGCAACTTTTCTTGCCTGAAACCCTTGAAGACCGACTGCAGGGTCCACCCATTCCTTAATGATTTTTTCAGGTGTCTCCTCAGCAACCGTTTCAATGTCCATGCCGCCTTCTGTGGAGGCCATGATCACATTCTGACCTGTCGCTCTATCCAATAAGATCGAGAGATAATATTCCTTAGGCTCGGAATCGCCAGGATAGTATACATCCTCCGCTATAAGCACTTTGTTTACCCTTTTGCCAGCCGGCCCTGTTTGATGAGTGACCAAGGTGCCTCCAAGGATTGCCTCTGATTTTGGTTCTACCTCATCCAAACTCTTTGCCAGTACCACGCCGTTGGAACCAGTTTCTTCGATTTTTCCTTTCCCACGTCCACCAGCATGAATTTGGGCTTTAACTACATACCAGCTTGTACCGGTCTGAGCATTGAGTTCTTTGGCTGCTTCAATGGCTTTTTGCGGCGTATCCGCAACAATCCCGTTTTGGATAGTCACCCCGTAGCTTTTTAGGATTTCCTTGGCCTGATATTCGTGGATATTCATGCTGTTTTCAAATTTGATGCGAATCTACTCGATTGACCGCCTTTGTCCAAGGAACTGCGGACGTTCCAAACCTTTGCATTTTCGGTTTTAACCTTCATTTATTCAATTAAGTTTGCGGCATGCTCAAAGCAACAGGGATCAAGAAATCGTATGGAGCCTTATCCGTTCTGAAAGGGATTGACCTTGAAATAAAGGAAAAAGAGGTAGTGAGTATCGTGGGAGCTTCCGGCGCTGGCAAAAGTACCTTGTTGCATATCCTGGGAACCCTGGATTATCCCGATGAGGGAAATTTGATTCTCAGGGACCAGGAAGTATTCAGTTTGGCACAAAAACCGCTTGCCAAATTCCGCAATGACAACATTGGATTCATTTTTCAATTCCACAATTTGTTGCCAGAGTTTAATGCATTGGAAAATGTAAGCCTACCAGGCTATATCGGACGCAAAAGTCAGCAGGAGGTGGTGAAAAAAGCTGAAGACCTGTTATCCATGTTGGGGCTTGGCGAACGCATGGATCATAAACCTTCGGAGCTGTCAGGAGGCGAACAACAGCGAGTTTCGGTCGCCAGGGCGCTGATTAACGATCCCCTTATCGTGTTTGCTGATGAGCCAACCGGAAACCTGGACTCTAAGAATGCCGGTGAACTCCATGACCTCTTCTTCGAATTACGGGAAACGCTAGGACAAACCTTCGTGATAGTCACGCACAACGAGGACCTGGCTTCTATGACCGACCGACGATTGGAAATAAAGGATGGGGTCATGCTATGAGGGAATACCTCACGCCTGGTGTTCGCTACATGTTGCTGGCTACATTGACTTTCGCTTTGATGAAAGTTTGTGTGAAAGCGATCTCGCACATACCCGCCATTGAGATCATTTTCTTCAGAGCCATTATTTCGCTGGTGATCAGTGTTTTTCTACTGCAGCGACAGGATGTGCCCATTTGGGGGCACAACAAGCCCATTCTTATTGCCAGGGGAGTGACCGGATCGGCGGCCTTGATCATTTATTTCTACCTGCTGCACGAAATTCCCTTGGCTACCGCTGCGACCCTGCAATACCTGGCGCCGATTTTTACCTCATTGCTGGGCATTTTTATAGTCCGAGAAAAAGTTTATAGGTGGCAATGGGCATTTTTCCTGATATCATTTGCCGGGGTATTGGTTGTGCAAGGTTTTGATACGCGAATATCTCTTGTGCATTTGCTCATGGGATTTGGAACTTCTTTTTTTATGGGCCTGGCTTACAACTTTGTAAGGAAGCTCAATACTACCGAGCATCCGCTGGTCATTATCTTGTACTTTCCGTTGGTCCTGCTACCCATCGGCGCGGTGTGGTCCTATTTTGTATGGGTTCAGCCGCAGGGCTCAGACTGGCTTGTCTTGCTAGCAGTGGGTATTCTAACACAGATTGCGCAATTCTTTATGACCAAGTCCTATCAGTCAGAGGAAGTTTCCAAGGTTTCAATCCTCAACTATGTGGGGCTGATCTACGCGTTGCTGCTCGGCTATTTCATTTTTGATGAATCCTTCAACCTATATACCTATGCGGGCATGGGGTTGGTGATTTTAGGGGTGGTGGCGAATGTAGTATTCAAGGGAGTTGTTTCAAAAAGGCGCTCGGCCTGACAATCTCTTATATAGTGGAAGCTGTTCTTGGGGCGTATCCGGTACTTTGAAATTCTGACAATAAAATACATCGAGCAACAGGTCTACTTTCCCTCCTCTGCCCACTGCTATTGGAGCAAGGGTGCGCACGTCTTCGAAGAAGGGAACAAGATGCTGCGAGGGGAGGCCGTGTTCTTTATGATAACGCACATAAATGGCGTCTTTTCCCAGGTGGCTTTGAGGATCGAAAAAATATGCGTGATTTCTCGGGTCCGGATGAAAGATCAGAACATCTTTTTCCCCCTTCAGCGGCCAGTCAACCTTGCCTGTTTGCCACCATTTCTCGGTGGCAACAAATATATTGTCATCATTCAACCAACCTTCCTTCTCAAACCTGGCCCGGATCTGATCAAAATCTACGCCCTCTATTGTAGGATCGGATGAAACTCCGAATTGCTCACCCACAAGCTTTGGACCGGCTACACTCCAAAAACCTGTGGTCATATGCACCACCAATGCAATTACGATAACTACGGTCACTGTTGTGGATGCCCTAAGCCAGCGTCTCGTAGCAACCTGACCTTGCGCTAACCTCGCCGCCACATGATCGCCCAATGCCGGAAATATCATTAGATAGCCAGGCGCCTGCCAATGGAAATGAAACCCAATTCTTGAGACCAGGGAAATTAGCGTGAAAAAACCGATAGGTAGTATGGCGCACCAAAATAAGAAGCTATGACGTTTATCTTTGGACTTTCCGGACCTGACAAGTTGAAGAATAAGCGGTAGCCAAATCCATGGGGCGATCCACGCGACCTGCCCGATAAGGCTTCTACCTAATCGCGCAAAATTCAGCCCATCGCCTCCTGCCCGTGTGCCCTGAAAAGTAAATGACACCCAATCGTGTTGACTATTCCAATAAAAAACCGGTGCCAGCATGAGAATGGAAATGATTACTGCCAAATAGGGAGCGGGATTGGTTAGCCACTTCCTTTCTGACTTGTTGAAAACAACGAAAAGGAAAACTGAAGCTATCAAAAACAGTGCATGATATTTACTTAGGGCGGTTAGGCCCAGGGTGAAGCCCGCCAGGAGCCAAGGGTAAATGCCCGCTTCAGGATGATTTGAGAAGAAGATTTTTGACAGTGTATAGACTGTGAGCAACCAAAAGAAAACCAAAGGTGCATCGGGCTGGAACCAGGATGCAATAGGAACCGTGAAAACCAGGCTCAGGTTAAACAATATTACCGCATAGAATCCCGCAGCATCAGAAAATAGTTTTCTGGTTATCAGGAACAGCAACCAACAGCTCCCGGCGAAAAATAGAACGGCAGGAAATCTTAACCCGAAATTGGAAAGCCCCATCAACTCAACTGACAACCGACTTACCCAGAAAAACAACGGCGGTTGATCATAATAACTCCAATCCAAAAATTGAACACCCCGCCAATAGTAGGATTCTCCAACTCCTAGTCCAGTAAATGCTGCCAGGTAAAGCCGGACTAACGTAGTAGTGGCTATTAACAAAAGCGTATTTTTATGATGTGTACCGGGCGACATTCGCGGTTGCTCTGATTCAGGGCAAAAATGCAGGGTGAAAGGGTATTCTCGTAAGTTCGTGCACTATATTTTGGCATTACATTACCATTGAAGGCATTCACCGATTTAATAAGAGCACTGGAAAATACGACTAAGACGAGTCGTAAAATGGATTTTTTGGTTAACTATTTCCAGAAGGCGTCGGACGAAGATAAGGTTTGGACCATTGCTCTGTTTACCCACAGAAGACCCAGAAGACAGATTAATACTCGTTTGTTGGCAGATTGGGCGATGCAGTATGCCAGAATGGAACCATGGCTGTTTGATGAGTCCTATGGAGTTGTGGGTGATTTGGCGGAGACAATCGCTTTGATTTTGCCCCCTAGCGAGGGGAAAGAGGATCGGCCACTCACCTATTGGATCCAGGCGTTGCAGGCTTTGTCGGACAAGTCGGAGCTGGAAAAGAAGGATTTTGTCACGGATGTCTGGAAGATGCTACCAGCAGCAGAACGATTTGTTTTCAATAAACTCATCACTGGTGGATTCCGCGTGGGTGTTTCACATAACCTGATGTATCGAGCCCTGGCCCAGGTGTGCCAACTTGAACCCTCACAGATAGCACATCGCCTGGTTGGTGACTGGGATCCGGGCCAGATCACATTCTATAAGTTACTTCTGGCGGACCAACAGGCCGATCCCTCCAGACCATACCCGTTTTACCTCGCTTACCCCGTCGAGGGGGAGGTCCAAGCCCTTGGCTCGCTGGCAGATTGGCAGATAGAATGGAAATGGGATGGCATTAGATCTCAGCTGATCAAGCGGGAGGGGCAATTGTTTCTGTGGAGTAGAGGAGAGGAGTTGATCACCGAGAAATTTCCGGAGTTTCATGCGATCGCTGATCATTTACCCGATGGCATTGCCATTGATGGTGAACTGCTGGCATACAAGGAGGGTAGACCGCTACCTTTTTCTGTCTTACAAACCCGAATCGGTAGAAAAAAAGTAGCCAGGAAGCATTTGAGAGAAGCTCCGGCAGCAATATTGGCGTACGATCTAATGGAGTACCAGGGGCAGGATATTCGGGATCATCCATTGGAGGAAAGAAGAAAGAGCCTGATCAGGTTGTTGGAGAATCCATTTTTGCACGAGGTAGTGAGTGTCTCACGGACAATTGCCGCTGATTCCTGGGAAGATTTGGCTACACTGCGAGCAGCGTCAAGGGCGCATGATGCGGAGGGATTCATGGTTAAACGTCTGTCGAGCACCTATAAGGTTGGTAGAAAAAGAGGAGACTGGTGGAAGTGGAAAGTAGACCCTTTTTCGATAGACGCGGTGATGATCTATGCCCAAAAGGGGCACGGCAAACGAGCTGATGTGTATTCCGATTATACCTTCGCCGTTTGGTCAGGCGATGAGTTAGTGCCTTTCGCCAAGGCATATTCGGGTCTGACCGATGAGGAGATTGGTCAGGTGACCAGATTTGTGCAAAAAAATACCAGAGAGCGATTTGGACCCGTGCGCACAGTGTCTCCGGAGCTTGTATTTGAAATTCACTTTGAAGCAATCAATGCCTCCACGCGGCACAAATCGGGCCTGGCGGTTCGTTTCCCAAGGATCCACCGGTGGAGAAAAGACAAAAAGCCGGAGGAAGCCAATACGCTGGATGATCTCAAAGCCTTACTTTAGGAACTCTTAATTTCCTCACTGGATGGATCTACAAGTCGCTGAAGACTGGTTTGTAAATAAAGGATGGAAACCCTTTGATTTTCAAAGGCGTGCGTGGACATCTTACTTAAGTGGTCAAAGTGGCTTACTCAATGCCCCGACTGGCAGCGGTAAGACCTATGCTTTGTGGATCCCATGCGTGCTCGAATTTTTAGAAAATAACGAAAAGCACGAAGTTCTTCCCGAATTGCAGATTCTCTGGGTCACCCCATTGCGTGCTTTGGCAAAGGATATTCATCGCGCCATGCAGGAGTTTTGCGATGATATCGATGTGCGTTGGAATGTGGCACTTCGCACCGGCGATACACCAACTTCCGAGCGTCAGAGACAAAAGAAAAACAGCCCCCAGGCAATTGTTATTACACCAGAGAGTCTGCACATCTTACTGAGCCAAAGTGACTATCCGCGGTACTTTCGACATCTCAAAGCAATTATCGTGGATGAATGGCATGAGATTATTGGGACCAAGCGAGGTGTAGCCACGGAATTGGCTATTTCCCGACTGAAACAGGTCTCAAATAATAGGCTCAAGATCTGGGGCATCTCGGCTACCATAGGCAACCTGCCACAGGCTAAAAGAGTGCTTCTTGGGGAAGATCTTTACCGGGAAGGAGTGGAAGTCAAAGCTGAGATCGATAAGGCCATTGAGATCGAATCAGTGCTGCCGGACGAGGTTGAAAAGTTCCCCTGGTCAGGCTATCTGGGTACCGCATTACTTCCCAAAATCATCCCGTTGATCGAAAGTAAAAATACTACCCTGCTTTTCACTAATACCCGATCTCAAACGGAGCTATGGTATCAGGCAATCCTCAAATACGCACCTCAACTTGCCGGGCTCATAGCCATGCATCATGGTAGCTTGGATAACGACCTCCGGACTTGGGTGGAGGACGCACTTCACTCAGGTAAGTTGAAACTGGTGGTATGCACTTCCAGCCTCGATCTGGGTGTTGACTTCAGGCCCGTCGACCTGGTCATTCAAATAGGAGGTCCAAAAGGGGTTTCAAGGTTTCAACAGCGAGCAGGTCGTAGTGGGCATCGTCCGGGCGAAGTTTCAAAAATCTACTTTGTACCGACCCACTCCCTTGAATTGATCGAGGGGGCAGCTTTGCGTCAAGCTATCACTGATGGTGATTTTGAAAGTCGCAAGCCCCTTGAAAAGTGTATGGATGTATTGGTACAATACCTGGTCACCCTGGCACTGAGTGATGGCTTTCGTCCCCTTCAAATACTCCAGGAACTAAAAAACACCTACTGCTACCGATTACTTACCTCGGCGGAATGGCATTGGGCGCTTGATTTTATTACAACGGGAGGTACTACGTTGGGAGAGTACGACGAATTTGCCAAAGTCTATAGCGACGATGGCGTTTATCGGGTCATCAATAAAAAGGCGGCTACGCAGCATCGCTTATCCATTGGTACAATCGTTGGGGATCCATCATTAAAGGTCCGTTTTATCACAGGTGGGTATTTGGGAACAGTCGAGGAGTACTTTGTTTCAAAACTAAATCCGGGGGATACCTTTTGGTTCGCGGGGCAAAACTTACAATTCGTTCAAATCAAGGAGTTGACAGTGCTCGTTAGAAAATCCAAGAAAAAAAGTGGGATCACGCCAGCGTGGGGAGGGGGGCGGTTGCCGCTTTCCTCACTTCTATCCGACATGATTCGCAAAAAGTTGGAAGAAGCTATGGACAACCCTTCAGAAATAGAGCTTCAAACGATTCAGCCCATTTTGCAATTGCAAAACAAGTGGAGTGTGGTACCTGATAGAGAAACCTTATTGGTGGAGAAGACAGAGACAAAATTTGGGCACCACATTTTCATGTTTCCTTTTGAGGGCATGTTCGTACATGAAGTACTGGCAGGCGTCATTGCCTACCGAATCAGTAAGCTTCAACGCATCACCTTTTCCATCTCCATGAATGATTATGGGTTTGAGTTGCTCTCAGACCAGGAAATTCATATTACCGAAGCATTGGAATTGGATCTGTTTTCCGAAGAGAACCTAATGGAGGATATAGCCATAAGCCTCAATAAAACAGAACTGGCAAGAAGAAAATTTAGGGATGTCGCTACCATTGCCGGGCTTATTTTTCAGGGATATCCAGGCAAAAACGTCAAAGCCAGACACCTACAGGCGTCATCAGATATTATTTACAAGGTTTTCGAAGAATATGATCCGGACAATCGATTGCTTCAGCAGGCTATGGAGGAAGTGATGAGCCAGCAATTTGAACAATCTCGTTTGTTGGAAGCGATGCGAAGGATCAATCAACAAAAGATCGTATTGAAGGAGACGTTGCAGCCCACACCCTTTGCATTTCCGATATTAGTGGATTCGATACGAAGGCAAAACCTTTCGTCGGAGCAAATCAATGACCGAATTGCAAAGATGCAGGTTCAGTTGGAGCGGTATGCCGAATCCAGGTAACTAGGGGTAGAGCTACCGAATCTTGTTGGTACATAAACCACTCACATGAAGAATACCTGGCTGGCTTTCGCACTGGTTGTCTTAATAGGCTGCGACAATACGGATGACGACCAAATTACTGTCCCCGCATATTTTGAGTTTTCGGAAATTGCGACGCTGGAAGGAACAAACCTTAATCAGGCCACAGGCTTCCTCGGAGACGCTGAAGAAGGTGTTTTGTATGTGGCATCACGACAAGGTAACCCACAGACAGGACAGGTAGCTGAGAAGGTTGTTAAATACGACCTCTCTGGCAACATTCTGGCAGAAAGCTACTTTGATCAGCAGGATTTTATCACCAAGCGTATTCATTTGCTGAATGGGAAGCTTGTGGTAATAGGGGGTTCCTATATTAATACCTATGACACAGATCTGGCCTCGCCTCCGGAAAGCATTGCTCACGGTTTTGCTATTTCAAGATTCGGGTCGGTTGTGTATGAAAATGAATTGTACGTCTGGGGAGGAGACCTTTTTGCTGGCTTTTCCAACGTAATTTACCGGTGGGATGACTCCAAAAAAGTCTTTGTTAGCGTAGGCGAACTGCCTTCAGCTAAGACCTACGCAATGGGGGAGGTGTATGGTGATCGCATCTATATATTTGGTGGCCAAAGGGAATTTCAAGGTAGCGCTCCGGAGGAAATAATTTACGTTTTTGACATTCCTGAAACCTCGGTTGCTACTTTGAGTTTGCCTACTCGAGTTGCCAGAACCTTTACTGCGACCCATGAAGGACTAATTTTAGTTGGAGGTCAACTTACCGCCGACCAGGATCCATTAACGGACGATTTCGATATTTTTTTCGGCGCCTACAATCCCGACGTTTTCGGGTTCACAGAACTTAACACCAATTTGAGCGATGAGGGCGTGGCCACACTTCATGAGATGACAGTTGTAGGTGACCGTCTGTATGTCATTTATGGTGAACCAGACCAGGCAGGCGGAGGATTGAAAATCATGTCGGCGCAATTATAAGACGCTGGTTTTTCAACTATTTTTGGGCCTTTGGACGTTTGAAATTAAAAAATGAAAAAAGGTTTGCTGATCGGCTTGGTATTCGCTGTAGTCTCTGGCGTTTCCGGCCAAAGTATCATAGGAAAGTGGAAAACGATTGATGATAATACGGGCAAGGAGCGATCGATAGTAGAGATATACGAGGAATCAGGGCAGTTTTTTGGTAAAATATTAAGGACAATTCCCGCCCCGGGAGATGATCCGGACCCTTTATGTACTGAGTGCAAGGGGGAGAAGAAAAACAAAAAAGTAAACGGCCTTGTCATCATCGAAGGTATGCAGGCAAACGATAACGGCGAATTTGATGATGGAACCATTCTGGACCCTGAGAATGGTAAGGTCTATGACTGCAAACTTTGGGTCGCAGAGGATGGCACTTTGAAGGTGAGAGGTTATTTGCTCTTCTTATACAGAACACAGACCTGGCTACCTTATGAAGGTTGATGAGGAGCTCGCTACATCAGAGATACTTCTGCTAAACGAACGCTTTCTATTACTACCGGAAAAGGCGATTTTTTGGCCTCGAGAGCGGATGCTGATAGTCGCTGACGTCCACTTAGGAAAAGCCGGTCACTTCCGCAAACATGGTCTGGCCGTGCCCGGAAATATACATTTTCAAGACCTGGAAACACTACGTGCATTGATTGAATCGACTCAAGCCGGGAAAGTACTTTTTTTGGGGGATCTATTTCACAGCGAAGTGAACCATGAGTGGACCATTTTTGGGGAATGGATACAATCATTTCCCCACTTGACTTTCTTGTTGGCCGTAGGGAATCACGATATCTTACCTAAAGATGAATATGTTGGGCTGGGATTTGAGCTTCATGAAGTACTGCGATTACACCAATTTTCTTTCAGTCACGAGGAAATAAAAGACGAGGGTTACTACAATTTCTCGGGACATGTGCACCCTGGCGTCAAATTTCGCGGGAGAGGTAAACAAGGATTTCGCGTTCCATGTTTCTATTTTAGACGACACAATGGATACCTCCCGGCATTTGGAACATTTACTGGCGTACACCCTATTAAAAAAGCTAAAGGCGACAGAGTTTTTGTTATTGCTGGAGGACAGGTCACCGGCGTTGTGTGATATCAGCGCACTAATCTGACCATATTTGCATAAAATCTATATCTTGTTGCGGATGATAGAGGTTACCTATCTCGTTTTTGTTGTATTAAATAGCAGGATATTCATATCCTGACCTGATATGAAGGATAGTGAGATACTAGAAAAGATCGGTCAGGGAGATGAACGTGTGCTGGACCATTTGTACACAAAGCACTATCGCATGATGTTGAAGATTGTGTTGAAGAACAGTGGTACAGAGGAAGAGGCGAAAGACATTTATCAGGAAGCGTTGATTGCTTTTTGGCAAAAGGCGGCAAGCGGCAAGCTGGTATTGACTTCTAAAATCAGTACCTACCTATATAGCGTTTGCAACAACCTTTGGCTGAAGGAACTGGACAGAAAGGGGAGACTGGTAAATGAACAAAAAGACGGTCAGGAGTCGCAGCGACATGAAGAACATGAGAATTACAAGATTGTGCTGCAGTGTATTGAGGAGTTGGGGGACGTCTGTAAGAATATTTTAATGTATTACTACTTTGACGGTTTGTCAATGTCGGATATAGCGGAGAAGATGGAGTTTGCGAATACTGATACGGCGAAAACCAAGAAGTATAAATGTAAGAAGAGACTAGACAATTTGATAAAAGAACGATATACAAGGACTGATTTCTTTGATCAATGAGCAACCACATAGACAAAATAGACGATTACCTTAGGAACGACCTTCCCCCTCCGGAAATGGAGACGTTCCACCAACAACTGGCCAGTGACCCTGCCCTCCAAGAAGAATTTAATTTTCAGAAGGCTATCGTAGATGGCATCAAGGCCCATCGCAAAAGCCAACTAAAAGGACGACTACAGGCAATTGATTTGCCTGCTTCAGTACATTTTTGGCAAACGGGGATGGCGAAATTAATGGGTGGTGCTACGCTGACGGTAGGGTTAGCAGTTGCAGGTTACTTTTGGCTCGCTGACACGCAGGTGGGTGAGGAACCGCAGGCCATGGTTTCATCCGGTGGACCCAAAAACATTGACTTATCTGAGTTCTCAATACCAGCGGCACCGGCGGTGGTCGATGTAGAGCGGGTGAAGCCGACTAAGCAAATTCTTACGGCGGATCAAGTTGCTTCGCCATTAGAGCTCCCCGTGGGCGCCGAGAAAGAGGTAGCAGAGAATACACCCACGGAGACTAAGACCTTTAATCCCGATATTGCTGTGCCGGGAGACCAATCGCTTGTTGATGAGGATTCATTCACAGCTCCCGAAGTGAAAAATGAGGTACTGACTACAGCGAAGAACACGCAGGTGTCCACAGCGCTTACCGTGGAATTAGCCGAGGAAGATACTGAGGAGCTGCGCTATAAGTATTTTGATGGTAAACTATCCCTATACGGCCGATTTGGTGGCAGCCCCTATGAGATCATCGAGATCAATCGCAGCGGTGGACGGGAGGTATTTCTTTATTTCCGGGGAGGTTATTACGATCTCTTGCCGACAAGTCAACCTAAACTACTTTCCCTATTAACCGATGAGGATACGATCTCGCAGTTAGAGATCTTGAGGCAAGAGAAATAATCGAAAAGGTTGTGGTACTTTTGGCCTAATGGAGAAGAAAAGGTCAAGGCAAAGAAGGACCCTGGGTAGCTACCCGTTTCTCAGCGTGGTTTTCAGTATTTCCCTGGCGCTACTGGTCATCGGACTGTTTGGGCTTCTTATGATACAGACCAATCGACTGACCAATCTCATTCAGGAAAATGTGGAGTTTCAGGTTTATTTAAGAAAGAATACATCTGAGGCTGAAACAACGAGAATCCAACGAATAATTACCACCAAGCCATACGTTCTGAGGAAGGAAAACTCGCCTCAATTGAGGTTTGTCAGCAGAGACGAGGCAGCGAAACAATTCATTGCAGATACTGGCGAAGATTTTTCAGAATTGCTTGGCGAAAACCCGCTTCGGGACCTGTTTGTACTGAAAGTCAATGCATCCTATCAATCTCTGGATAGCCTGGCGGTTGTTGAGAAAGAATTAGCCGCTATACGAGGTGTTTTTGAGGTGAACTATGTTGAATCGCTTGTTCAAAGCATCAATCAGAATCTGACTAAAATAGGAATCGTGCTTTCTGGTATAGCAGTGATTCTACTTTTGGTGGTCATTATCTTGATTAATAATACGATCAAACTGGCATTATTTTCCCAGCGCTTTTTGATCAGGAGCATGCAACTTGTCGGAGCTACTAGTGGGTTTATTAAACGTCCGTTCCTCTTTCGCGCCTGGCTTTATGGTGCTATTGGCGGACTGGTAGCCTGTGCTATTTTATATGCACTCTATCAGTCAGCCCTACAACGAATCCCGGACCTGGTGCAGCTCTACGACTTGCAAAGTATGCTGATCCTTGCTGGTGCTGTATTAATAATCGGTATGTTTGTGGCATATTTTAGCACCTATCGGGCTATAAATCGTTATTTACGAGTGTCATTGGATGACTTATATTAATTGAAACTATGTCAGATTCCAGATTCGCATTTTCCAAAATCAACTACATTATCATGCTCGCCGGGATCGGTTTGCTAGCTTTGGGCTTTTTTGTTATGACCCTTGATACAGAAGATTATGGATTTGGCTTCCTGGGGCTTACACTGGGTCCTGTAACCGTGATGTTGGGATTTATCGCCCAGTTCGTGGCTATTCTTTATAAGCCCAAAAGTCAGTCCTAGCCCCGTACTTCAATATACATGACTTGGTTCGAAGCGATGCTTCTCGGTATTATCCAGGGGCTCACGGAGTTTTTGCCTGTCAGCAGCAGCGGGCATTTGGAAATAGGGAGTGTCCTACTCGGAATTGAGGCTTCCGACAATTTATTGCTGGCAGTAGTACTTCACGCCGCCACTGCCCTAAGTACCATAGTGGTCTTCAGAACCGAGATAATTGCGATTATTCGAGGAATACTTTCGTTCAAATGGAATGAGTCCTGGGTATTCACGTTGAAGATTTTGGTTTCAATGATCCCAGTTGGAGTCGTAGGTGTCTTATTCGAAGATCAGATCGAAGCGCTGTTCAGTGGCAACATGGTTTTGGTTGGGAGCGCCTTGGTGTTTACCAGTGCCCTGCTGTTTTTCACGCACTTCAAGAAAGACAATGAGGGTGAAGTTAGTTACGTCAAAGCTATGATTATTGGCCTGGCCCAGGCTGTGGCCATACTACCAGGTGTGTCAAGATCCGGAGCTACCATAGCTACCGCTCTGATCTTAGGTGTTGACAAAGTTAAAGCCACCCAGTTTTCTTTTCTGATGGTTCTTATACCCATCCTGGGAGCAAGCGCCCTGAAAATAAAGGACTATGCTTCCAGTGATATGCAGGCCAGTGTTGATGCATTGCCGCTCTTTATAGGATTTTTAGCCGCCTTTGTCACGGGTTATGCTGCCTGTCGCTGGATGCTGGCGATTGTGCGGGGAGGAAAACTTACCTATTTCGGGTTTTACTGTTTGTTGGTCGGTCTCATTGCCTTGGTCAGTCAATTGTTTTGAGTTGGAAACGCTTTCAAAATATCAGGAAGGTCAGATACTACTTGTTGACAAACCGCGGGAATGGACATCCTTTGATGTGGTCAAAAAATTAAAGTATGCCCTGAAAGTGAAGAAAATTGGCCACGCCGGAACGTTGGACCCGTTGGCTACAGGGTTGCTGCTTATTGGTACAGGTAAGTGTACCAAGATGTTACAGGAGTTGCAAGGACAAGATAAGACCTATACAGGTATCATTGAGATTGGGAAGACCACCCCTTCTTATGACTTGGAAACAGAATTCGACAGTGAAAGTGATTACACTCATCTGCTGGATGAGCAGTTGAGAAGTGCGGCGGGAGCATTGACTGGAGATATCGAGCAGGTCCCACCAGCGCACTCCGCCGTGAAAGTCGACGGTGAGCGCGCCTATAAGAAAGCACGGCGTAGTGAGACGGTCGAAATCAAACCCAGGAGGGTGCATATAAGTCGATTCGATATAGTACCCAATTTGCCCGAGGTGTCATTTGAGGTCCAATGTTCAAAAGGAACTTACATTCGAACGCTCGCCCATGACTTTGGTAAATTGCTGGGTGTGGGAGCCTACTTGAAATCGTTGCGGAGAACCGCCATTGGCTCATACCAAATTGAGGATGCCTGGGATTTGCAGGAATTCGTGGAAAAGCATCGGCAGTCATGAAAATTCTCACCGGGATCGAGCAATTACATGCGTTGGACCATGCGGTGGTCACCACCGGGACCTTCGATGGTGTCCACCTCGGGCATCAGAAAATACTAAAACGTATCAATAAAATTGCGAATAAAGAGGAAGGAACAAGTGTAGTAGTCACTTTTTGGCCGCATCCTCGATTTGTTTTAGGGAATGGTTGGGGGGATCTCAGGTTACTTACCACGTTTGATGAAAAAGCGCAGCGGTTATCTGAAAGCGGTGTGGACGTCCTTGTCAGGATCCCATTTACCCGGTCCTTTTCCGAGCTCTCATCGGATGAATTTATTCGTCAGGTAATATCAAAACTTGGCACCAAAAAGCTGGTAATAGGATACGACCACAAGTTTGGTCGGAATAGAGAAGGGAGTTTCGAATACCTTCAGGCCAATCATAAGCTGTATGGGTTTGAAATAGAGGAAATCCCACGACATGAAATTGATAGTGTAGGAGTGAGTTCAACGAAGATTCGGAAGGCACTTAACATGGGGGAAGTTGACGTAGCTGGTAAACTCTTAGGTAGACCGTATGTGTTAACCGGGATTGTAACTAAAGGAGATCAGTTGGGTCGTACACTGGGTTTCCCAACAGCCAATATCCACATTGCGGAGGAATTCAAGTTGATCCCGGGGCATGGCGTGTATGCAGTCATGGTACATCTGCAAGAGAATAAGGTCTTTGGTGGAATGATGAATATTGGCATTCGACCTACGATCAGTGGTACCCGAAGACAAATTGAGGTGAATATTTTTGACTTTGATGAAGATATCTACGGCAGGAAAATTCAGATATCGTTTGTTCAAATGTTGCGGGAAGAAAGACGTTTTGAGAG
The DNA here is from genome assembly GCA_965242775.1 of Cyclobacteriaceae bacterium. Taxonomy (GTDB): domain Bacteria; phylum Bacteroidota; class Bacteroidia; order Cytophagales; family Cyclobacteriaceae; genus JAWPMT01. The sequence goes on along the minus strand of CBDETI010000034.1, from coordinate 116,971 downwards.
CAAACAGCAACTGGCAGAGCAGCTTCACCTGGATAAACGCGCAGCTTTGAAAGCTTTGAACTAAAGGCTAAATGGTCTTCTGGCACCAATCGTCGAGAATTACAGACTGAAAATCGAGAAACTTCGGATATCCCCCATGATGTCTCTTTAAATTTGCAAAATCAAAATTGGACACAATGAAATTATTCAATTCACTCTTAGTCAGCACTCTTATCCTTTCCTTTGGCCTTTTTAGCGCTTGCGGAGGTGATGATGATGGCGTTTCGCTGATCGATCAACTTACAGGTCTTACACCTGAAAACGACGTGGAAATTGGTAGGTCGGTAGTAGCCCAAATAGAGGCAGACCCGACGGAGTATCCGGTATTATCGGCAACAGATTACCCCGATGCCTACAATTACATTCGTTCAATGACCACTACCATCCTGCAAAGCGATGATGTGGAATATAAAGACATCTTTCAGTACGACGAAGTGAAAATCATTCATAGAGACGATGTGCTCAACGCTTTCGCTACGCCGGGTGGGTTTATCTATGTTTACACCGGGCTCATTAAGTTCCTGGACAATGCCGACGACCTGGCAGGAGTGATGGGCCATGAGATCGCCCATGCGTCTCTCAGGCATTCCTCGGATCAGTTAAAGCAGCAATTAGGGCTGCAGTTTCTCTTATCAATCGCTTTAGGAGAAGCTTCTTCTTCGCAAATAGCCCAGCTTGGTTCCAGCTTCCTGAGTTTGAGTTTCAGTCGTAGTGACGAGTCGGAATCGGACGAGTATTCTGTGATTTACCTTAATGATACAGATTACGCATGCAACGGAGCGGCTACATTTTTTGAGAAACTCAGTGGACAAGGTGGGGGTACTCCAGCCTTTTTAAGCACACACCCCTCGCCAGCGAGCAGGGTGGAGGATATTAATGCCAAGGCAACAGAAGTGGGCTGCTCGACAGACCTTATTGCCGAAACGGGTATGACTTACGAAGATTTCAAAAATAGCTTACCACAGTAATTTGAACACTTCAGATATTAAATTCCGGGTTACACTTGACGAAGAAAGTGTTCCGGAAAAGATAGAATGGGACGCTGACCACAAGGAAGTTTCTGGATGGAGCGAAACGAAAAGTATCTCGGTCTCGCTTTGGGATCATCTCAATAAAAATTCTATGCGGATCGACCTTTGGACCAAGGACATGCCCATTGATGAGATGAAACGTTTTTACATAGATTGTCTCGGGGGCCTTTCACAAAGTATTCTCAATGCAACGGGTGATGAGTTTATGGCTGCTGAGTTGAATGCCGTATGCGATCGCTTGGTGGAACATGTAAAGAAGGAATTTTCTTAAAAACACCTAAAACAAGAAATCAAGGCAGCCTCCCAAAGAGCGCTGCTTTTTTTGTTTGAAAAATTTGACTTCATAACAACGGGTAAGTGTAACAAGAAGCGGTACTTTTCTCGGTAAAACCCACATTCTACCTTCAATGAAAATTCAATACTTAAAGGCCGTTAGAACACCTTTAAATCATGTTTTTAACAAAAAATTTCTCTAATATTAAGAATTATTAAAAGATAAACCTCAACTGTATGAAAAGAACGTTTACGAAGGTCTCACTTATGATAATAGTATGCATGCATACATTTTCATTTGTTATGGCCCAGGGAACGGCAATTTCCGGTACCATTACCGATGGAACTACCGGAGATCCTTTGCCGGGGGTCAATATATTAGTGAAAGGGACAGTCCTTGGGACTATCACGGATTTGGACGGTAATTTTGCGCTTAACGTTCAGTCAGCTCCGCCCCTGACGCTTGTCGTCAGTAGTGTAGGATACGAACGCAAGGAGATCCAGATTACCAATGCCAGCACAAGTAATCTGGCGGTGACTTTGGCCGAGAGTGTGATTCTTGGACAAGAGGTAGTCGTATCTGCTTCCAGAGTGGAGGAGAGTACGTTAAGATCGCCGGTGGCGGTACAGCGTATGGATATTCTCGATATCCAAAACAACGCTTCTACAGATTTCTATGATGCGTTAAAAAACCTCAACGGGGTAGATTTCAGTACACAAAGTCTGACGTTTAAATCAGTAAATGCACGCGGATTTGGTTCGAATGGTAATACGCGTTTTGTGCAGTTGATCGATGGAATCGACAACCAAGCCCCGGGCCTCAATTTTCCTGTTGGCAATGTGGTGGGTATTGGTGAATTGGATTTAGAGAGTGTGGAGATGATCCCGGGTCCTGCGTCTGCGCTTTATGGACCCAACGCTTTGCAAGGTATTTTGCTCATGACGAGCAAGAGCCCATTTGACTACCAGGGGCTTTCCGCTTATTCCAAATTAGGTGTAAACCATGTGGACGGTGAGGATGATGATGCCTCCCTTTATCAGGATTGGGGTTTTAGATATGCCAAAGCCTTCAACAACAAGTTTGCATTCAAACTGACCGGCTCCTACCTCGGAGCGAACGACTTCATAGGGGTGGACATGAGAGATCAAAGTGATCCGTTTGGAACTGGTACCGTGGTAGAGCGAAATGAACGGCAAGGTCTTAATAGAGAAACCAACAGGATTTATGACGGGGTTAACGTTTACGGGGACTTTCTGATAGACATGGCGACTATCGGGGCGCTCTCGGATCAATTGGCACCCGTGAGGGCGCTTCTACCAGCCGGCGCTGCAGGAGCTTTTACACCCAGAGGATACAGCGAGGCTTCCTTCGTTGACAACCGGACGGAGAGTAAGAAACTGGGTGCTGGGGTTAACTATCGAATTAACGACCGATTGGAGATATCCGGGCAGTATAACTGGGGTAGTGGTAGCACCGTCTACACTGCCAATGACCGCTTTGTGCTGGACGATTTCGTGATCTGGACCGGTAAATTGGAATTGAAAGCTTCTAACTGGTTTGTACGGGCTTATACCACGCAGGAGGATAGTGGCGATAGTTATGCAGCTAATACGGTTGCGAGTCGCATCAACCAGGAATTTTACTTAGGGGCCTATGCAGGTGCATTTGTGTCTGCCAGAGCGCAGGGTCAGTCGGTGGATGAGGCGCATGCCGCTGGTCGCGTAGCTGGAGATGCAGCTCAACCTCAGCCAGGAGATGCGGCCTTTGAGGAAGCTTTGACACGGATCAGAGGTATTTCCATTGCTGACGGGGGGGCCTTATTCCTTGACAAGTCCAATATGTATCACTACGAGGGAAGCTACAATTTTGAGAACGACATTGATGGTATTGACCTGGTAGCGGGTGGTAACCTGAGAAATTTTAATCTTAATTCGGAGGGTACACTCTTTGCGTTGGAAGATAGTGGTGACGAGGTATCTTTTTGGGAGTACGGTGCTTATGTGCAAGCGAAGAAGTCGGTGGCCAATGATGCGCTGGCTTTGCAAGCATCGCTGCGATATGACAAAAATGAGTTTTTCAAAGGACAGCTCTCACCCCGTTTCAGTGCGGTATATGAAGTAGCACCTGATCACAATATCCGTGGATCCTTTCAGCGTGGTTTCCGAATCCCAACGACGCAAGACCAATTCATTGATCTGGATGTGGTAAGTCGCAGATTGATTGGTAGTGCAAGATTCCTTCTGGAGCGTTACAATCTAATCGGAGGAGGAAATGCTTCAGCCTCCTACCTGGCCGCTGATCTGGCCGCAGTTGCTGCTGGCGACCTGTCAATAGAGAATTTACAGCCTATGGCCACCACTTTGATGCAAGAAGATTTCAAAACAGAAAAGGTTAACACACTTGAAGGTGGTTATCGTGGACTTTTTGCCGATGGTCGCTTGCTTATTGATGCTTTCTACTTCTATAACATTTATCAGGATTTCATTGCGGAGATCACGCCGGTACAGGCCTACCAGCCTACTGATGGACAGGATATCCGCACGCAACTACAGACGCCAATTAATGGATTCGACGCTACTTCGATTGCTGGTAAACAAGCGATTTTGGAAGGTACAGTTGCGACCCAGGCCTATGGTGTTGATATTAACGCCGATGGTAACGTCAAATCCCAAGGCTGGGGCCTAGGCGCAGAGTATACCCTGGACGGAGGTTATAGGGTCACCGGTAATGTGTCCTACAACAACCTCATCTCACAACAGGATCTAATAGACCAAGGATTCATTGCCTCCTTCAATACACCCGAATATCGTTACAATCTTGGGTTTGGTAACCGCAAAGTGACCGACAACTTCGGGTTCAATCTGGCCTGGAGATGGCAAGAAGCCTTCTTATGGCAATCATCATTTGGTGTAGGGGTTATTCCCGCTTATGGATCACTTGATGCGCAGGTGTCCTACAAGTTGCCTAACCTGAAGACCGTGGTTAAAATCGGGGGGTCCAATGTGTTGAACGAGCGATTCACCACATCATTTGGTAACCCCAGCCAAGGGGCGATCTTCTTCCTACAGCTGAATTTTGATGAATTTCTGAACTAATTGAAATTGAAGAAAATGAAAAAGAATTATATATATATCCTCTTGGTTTTTGTAGCCGCTTTTGGTTGTACAACTGAGGACGAGCTAATCGCGGATCGAGAAGAATTTAGCCCTATTATACCTCCTGAAACGGTAACTGGGAGTTCCGGAACTGCGGATTTTTCAAACTACGTTTCATTTGGTGCTTCGTTTGCCGCCGGAGTAATGGATGGTGCGTTATATAATGATGGACAACTGTACAGTTATCCTCAGCAGATCGCTAATCAGCTGATGACAGAGGGCATAGGAGGAGGTTCATTTGAGCAACCAGATATCAACTCAGTGCTAGGTTTTACCGGCGTTGGAGCGGATGGGACTATTTTTGGTAGACTCACACTGGATGCGGCCGGACCATCTATTTTTCCCGAGCCGGGTGGTGATGCGATCGGACCTTATGGTGGCGATGTATCCATGCTTAATAACTTCGGAGTGGGGGGCATTATACTTGCGCAAACATTGACCCCATTGACTGGGGGTCCGGCTAGCGACGCTAACCCGGCATACAATCCTTTCTATGCGCGCTTTGCTTCTAACCCGGGAGTTTCTACTATCCTGGGGGATGCGTTAGCTACGAACCCTACCTTCTTTACCAGTTCACTTGGCGGCAATGACTTCTTGGGGTATGCTGTAAGCGGGGGAGATGGTTCACGGGCTATTACCTCAGCTGCTGATTTCCAAGCTCAATATACGCAGTTGGTGCAGGCCATGGTAGCCACTGGAGCCAAAGGGGTTCTGATGAATTTACCCCCTGTAAATTTATTGCCATACTTTCAGGCTGTTCAGTGGGATGCTATTCCTCTTGCCGGAACCGAGGCTGCCGTATTGAATACCGGGCTTACAGCAGTCAATCAAGCCATACAGGCTACTGCACTGGCCGGCAATACGGAGGATGTTTCCAATCGACTGATTAGCTACGCTGATGGTGCCAATCCGGTGCTGGTTGTCGACGAGGAATTGACAGATCTGGGGCCGTTCTTCGATATTTTGCTGCAAGCCGGGCAAATCGATGCGGCCTCACGGGCCTCGCTTGTCCCTTATCAGCAATCCAGGCCTTTGGTGGAAGGCGAACTAGTCTTACTGCCAGCTTTGGCAGAACTGGGAGGAGATTTTGATGGGGATCCCAATACCACTGACCTTGTCGGGGTTGTGGTACCGCTCGGTTTCAACCTCGACGAAAATGGCGTGCCTTTTACTGATGGTGACCGACGGTTCCTGGATATTTCGGAGGTCACAGAACTGGTGACCGCTGCAGCGACCTTCACGGCGATTATCAACGGTATAGTAGACCAGACGAATGCAGCGGCGGGAGAGACCGTCCTCGCCATTGCGGATGTCTATCCCATTTTCGCGGATGCCGCCGGCTTGACACCTGCACAGGCCACGCAGCTTGCATTTACAGAAGCTGGAATAGCAGCTGCGGATGGAGAAATCGGACTTGATTTCAATGGAACAACACTAGCTCCGGACTTCTCTCCAAATGGTATTTTCTCTGTTGATGGTATCCATCCAAATCCTCGTGGTTATGGATTGATGGCGAATGCATTTATACAAACCATCAATGAAAACTTCGGGGCAAATATTCCGTCGGTTGATGTGCTTCCTTTACGAACAATCTATTTTGTTCTCTAAGAATAATTTGAACTAACGAATTACCCCGGCCGTATTTGGTCGGGGTTTTTTATTTTTAGCCATATGTCCGACCAAGAAGAATACAAGTATCTCCCAAAGCTACGATCAAAGCTTTATGAGGTTGTCTTTGGAACGGAAACACCTTCAGGCAAATTCTTTGATATAGTTCTTCTTTACGCGATCGTTCTCAGTATCGTGCAGGTGATGCTGGAAAGTGTGCCCTCATTGAATGCCAGATTCGGCCATATTTTTGAGGTGGCGGAGTGGTCTTTCACCGTACTGTTTACAGTGGAATATGCCCTTCGGTTATTTATTGAAAGAAGACCTTCGCGATATGCATTTAGCTTTTTCGGGATCATCGACCTGCTGGCGCTGCTACCGACCTACCTCACACTCTTTCTCACCGGAGGAAGCTACTTGGTCGTCATTCGTGCCATACGGCTTCTCCGCGTATTCAGGATCTTAAAACTTTCGCGCTACCTGGGCGAAGCACAGCTAATCACCGGCGCTTTGGTCGCCAGCCGGTACAAAATCATGGTGTTTTTGGGTGCCGTATTTACATTGGCCATCATTATGGGAACCCTTATGTACCTGATCGAAGGAGGGGAAAACGGTTTTATAAGTATTCCTCGTAGTATCTATTGGGCCATTGTGACCATCTCTACAGTGGGATATGGAGATATCATCCCACAAACTCCCCTGGGGCAATTCCTGGCCTCCTTTATTATGCTCATGGGCTATGCAATCATTGCCGTACCCACTGGTATTGTTACTGCGGAGATCACAGCCGCCTCGATGAAAAGTAATTCACCTAAGGGGGCCCGGCAATGTAGCCACTGTGACCACATTACCATGGATGAAGATGCCAGTTATTGCTCTAATTGCGGAGCCCAATTAGGAGGGTCTACTGATTGAACCGGTAAGCCAGCGCAAATTTAAATCCGCTGGTTTTGAGGGTGTTAGAGCCGCCACCGTGTATGGCTTGAGCACCTAATCCGAGGGCGCCTTCCATTTGATAGGAAAAACGCTTCAAGTTGATCGAGCCTCCGAAAACGGCACTTCCTCGAAAATAGCTGCTGTTACGAGCTTCTAAGGTTTGCTCCGGACCACCCAGAAAAATAAACTCATTGCCAAAAGTGGTACCAATATTCACCGATGGTCCTCCATACACATCCAGAAGGCCATCCAGGTAAGGTGCTCTGAATATGTAAGAGCTTTGGAGCAGAAATTCGTTTTCGATGATACAAAGTGTGACGGTATTGTAGTCTGGGTAGTAACTGAGATCATTGGGGTCTTGTGGAGAATTTTGCCACACGTCGATCATTGCCTCGCGGGCAATATTCGCACTTGCACCCACTCTAATTTCCTGATTAAGGTTTGACGATCCATCTGTTTTGAAGGGATTGAATACTGCCTCAAAACCTATGTTGCCACCAGACATAATTGCGCCATAAGAATCTTGTTGATCGTAGTTGGCCAGGTCGAAATCGTAGTTCTGACCAGACTTTATCAAACTCAGCATGCCCTGAGGAGTTAGGTTGTCATACGTGTCGGTGTATCCGCCGATGGTGCCTCTTATCCCCGAAAACTTGGATTTTGTCTTGCTCAAAGGAAATTGAGCAAAGCAGGTAGTGGATGAAAGTAACAGAACAAGAACGCAAAGGTGGGTGATGCTTTTCATAGCGGTTTACGGTTTAGTGTCTACAATATAGAACAATTTTGGTGCCAAAATATTATATCTCCTGCTTGGCAATTTTGGTGTGCCAGTCATTTACAAGCATGAGCGCCGCAGACCCATACCAGGGGTGCAACTCCAATTCTAAGCTCCCAGCTTCAATCGCCGGGTCAGAAAAAGCAATTTTCTCCGCCTCTTCTAAAGATTCTACAGCGAAAACGTATATTCCCCTAATGTCACCATCATCCATAAATGGTCCTGCCAGTACGAGTTTTCCTTCTTCGGCTAATCTTTTAATGTTGTCAAGATGAGCTCGTTGTAGCTCCGCTGCCTCCTCTTGGCTTAAGTCTCGGTTGGGGCCTCTGCGCAAATAGGCAAATACATATTGCCTCATTCCGTAATCGTCCGCGCCGAGTTCATAGGCTAATTCCTCGCTGTAACCACTTGTTGAGCTACCGGTGGCCGCTTCTGAGGTCGTACGCTCGGATTCCTCTGCGGCCGGGGTAGAAGTTTCGGCGGCAGTATTTTCCGAAACCTGCGTGCAGGCAACAAGCAGCATGAAAATGATGGGTTTTAAGAGTTTATGCATGATTTTTCGACGATTGGACTTTCAAAGTTTTACAAAATTTCTCCCTGAACAAAACCCTCCTGCTTGAAAGCTGGATCTGGATAGGTATAAAAGCCTTCTCCTGTCTTGATGCCTAGTTTTCCAGCATCGACATATGATTTTAGAAACTGGGAGAATGCCTGACTATTGGGGTCTTGTCGAGAACTTGTGATGTGCCATGCTGTGTCCAGACCTACTTCGTCCAATATGCCAAAAGGACCCATGGGTAGCTTAAAATTACCCATCCAGGATCTGTCAATATCGTGAATGGTCGCTACATCCAGCGTTGCCAGGCGTCCGGCGGCACCGATAAGTGCGAGTAAAATGGAATTGAAGATATAGCCAGAATTTTCCTTTTTCACCACCACAGGCGTTTGATTCAACCGATTACCCAGATCAAAAAGCAGTTGTGGGATCCAGGATGCTGTGTCGGCATGCGGCATAATATCAACTACATTGGCATAAAAGACATCATGGAAGTGAAAGGCACAAAACCTTCTGGGGTCACCGGTTACATCTGCAATCTGCGAGGGCAGCAGGTAGGAGGTATTGGTTGTCATTACCGCATGACCTGGCAAGGCAGGCCCGAACTCCGACCATACCTTTCTTTTCAACTCAAGATTCTCTGTGACCGATTCGTTTACAAAATCTATGTCTGCTATCGCCTCAGACATATCTGTAGTCCAGTGGATTCTGCTATTTATGACTGGAAGGTCTTGGTCTGTGATGATACCAAGTTTGAGTTGTGAATGAAGCAATTTTTGATGGATTTGACGAGCCTGATCAAAAGCTTGGCTGTTGATATCGTAAATGACAGTGTCAAATCCTGATATGGCGGATCGCAGGCCTACTCTCAAGCCGAGTGTTCCGCTGCCCAATATTAGTACTTTTTTTATGTCGGAGAGTGTGAGTTCAGTCATACCAAATTGCTTATTCTATTATGCTGTATGGCGCTGTAGGCATTGGCGCCGCAGGCACGAACGACATGAATTAATTGCGAGAATCGGGGGTCCTTGGTAAGTCCTTTTTTATAGCGGGCATAGATCTGCTGGACAATAACGCCGATTTTAAAAACGCCAAACACGTAGTAGAAGAGGATGTTTCTCGTATCCAGTCCCGTAAGCTGACTATACCGCTCGACTACCTGTTCGCGAGTCAAGTTGCCAGGGGTCCATGTCAGGTTAAATGGTTTCAAGGCGTCGCTATCCCCTGCTTCACACCAGTAGCCTAGTGTCGTGCCCAGGTCCATTAGCGGGTCGCCGACTGTCGCCATTTCCCAATCCAAAACTGCTACTACATCACTTACCTTTCTGGAATCAAGGACCAGGTTATCATACTTGAAGTCGTTGTGTATAAAAGCGGTTGCCTCAGCGGTGAGCTGATTGTCTTGAAGCCATTTTGCGGCATCGGTCATGCCAGGCACATTGTCCGTTGCAGCATTTTCATATCTGGACGCCCACCCCTCAACTTGTCGCTTGATGTAGCCTTCGGGCTTACCGAAGGTGACTAAGCCGGTGGTATTTACATCTACTTGATGTAACTCAGCGAGTTTTTGAATGGAGGCAGCGGATATCTCCCGCATCATTTCAGCTGTCAAATGCATTCCCTTGGGCGCTCGATTGCGCAGGATAACGCCCTGCACTCGTTCCATCAAGTAAAAGGGGGCCCCGATAATTTCAGTATCCTCTTCGTATAGCAGGGCCCTGGGTACATGGGGAAAGTGAGGCCGCAACAAGGACAAAACATTATATTCTCGGGACATGTCGTGCGCCGATTTTATATTGGCACCATGTGGAGGTCGTCGAAGGACAAATTCTTCGTCCCCGCACTTAATAAAATAGGTCAGGTTAGAGTAGCCGCTGGGGAACTGACTGACTTCAATGGATGAGTTGATCCCCAGTTTTTCATCCAGATAAGTAGTAAGCTGTTCCAGAGGAAGTTCCTCCCCAGGTCTAACCCTGGATGGGCGGTCATTGATTGTGTCGTTGCTCATTGCCTATATGATTTAAGAATAGATTTAGCAAGCGACGATTTGTGTACTTCATCCGGCCCATCATATATACGCGCTCCTCGCTCGTGTCGGTACCACCAAGCCAGTACTGTGTCGTCGGTGATGCCAAGGGCACCATGGGTCTGTATGGCCCGATCAAGCACTTTCATTAATACATTGGCAACATAAAACTTGATCGTGGATATATCCATTCGAGCTGCTTTAGTACCCTGCTCATCTAATTTTTTTGCAGCATGCAACACCATCAACCTTGAAGCATTGATTTCTGCCCGACTTTCGGCAATCCAATTTTGGACTGTTTGTTTGTCTCCCAGGTAGGTACCATCACCCATATCACGGCTGACAGCTCTTTGGCACATAAGATCAAATGCACGCTCGCAAATGCCGATCCATCGCATGCAGTGGTGGATGCGTCCGGGACCCAGTCGCTCCTGGGCTAGCATAAAGCCTGCCCCTTCCGGGCCAATTATGTAGTTTTCAGGGACTGTGCAGTCGTGATATCGAATCTCTGAGTGACTATGGTAACCTTCTCCTGGTTCGCCCATGATTGAGATGTTTCTTACCAGTTCAAAACCCTCGGTTTCAGTTGGCACTACAATCATACTGGCTCGTTCGTAGGGACTTGCGTTTGGATCGGTTACGGCCATTACCACCGCGAATGCTGCACCATCTGCCGCGGTAGTAAACCACTTGTGACCGTTGATGATCCATCGGTCGTTCGATTTATTGGCGGTGGTGCCCATATTAACAGGATTGCTTCCGGCATATTCAGGTTCTGTCATGGAGAAACAGCTTCTGAAAGTGCCATTCAGTAGTGGTTCCAGAAACTGATCTTTTAAGGATTGGGAAGCATACTTTTCCAGTAATTCAATATTGCCGATATCTGGAGCCTGACAGTTGAATACGTAGTGGCCAAAGGGGGTTCTTGCCATCAATTCACTTATCTGGGCAAAATCTAACATCGACAATCCCAGACCCCCTTGTTCTTGAGGAAGATAAGGGGTCCAAAGACCTTCTGATTTGGCCTTTTCTCGCAACTGATCAAGGGTTTTGGCAGCTTCGAAGAATGGTGTACTCAACAATTGTGATTCTAGCGGTAGCAGGTAATGCTTGATAAAATCGCGATACTTAGGGTAGCAATGTTGAAGGGTGGTGGATGCGAACAAATCGATCATATGGTATACCCTCCGTCAGCTGTAAAGACACCACCGGTTATAAATGCAGCAGCATCCGATCCCAGGTAAAGCGCCAACCCCGCCATGTCTTCCGGTTGCGCCAGCATTTGCAAGGCCTGCTTCGATTGTACATGTTGAAGGATTTTGTCGTTGGAAGTGAGTGCTTCACTAAATTTTGTATCGACGAGACCCGGGCAGATCACGTTGGCACGAATCCCATCTTTTCCCCATTCGCGTGCCATGACCTTGGTGAGTGCGATCAGAGCTGATTTACTTACACTATACAGACCCAGGCCGAACCCTGGGGTTAACCCCTCGATACTGCTAATATTGATCACCGAGCCATTGACCTCTTTCAGGTGCGGATAGGCTGCTTTGCAAAGTGCCCATGGCCCCTTTACATTGACGTTCATGATCTTGTCAAAGGCGCCTGCGTCAGCATCTTCTACCGCTCCAAAAATAGGATTGGTGGCTGCGTTATTGACCAAAATATCAATGGAGCCAAATAACTCAACTGATTTTTGGACCAAGGCATCTATTTGCGCTTGGTCGCCCATGTGGCAAGCAATCCCTGCGGCATTGATCCCATCACCCTGAAATGCTGCCGCTACATCATCGCAAGCCTCTTGTTTTCGACTGGAGATCACGACATTGGCTCCCTGCTGCCCAAATGCTTGCGCCATGGACAGGCCAATTCCCTTGCTCGCACCGGTGATCACTGCCGTTTTCCCTGAAAGATCAAATTTTTGCTTAATGTTCATCGAGGTGGGTTTAAATTGAATTGGAAAATACAATAAGTTTATGGAAAACAGACAGGATGAAGCAAGCAGTTTTTGAGTCTTTAGGAAAACCCTGGGAAGTGCTGGAAGTGAAGGAGTGCCCAATACCTGAACCCGGCGAAGGAGAGGTTAGAATCAAAGTGACCACCTGTAATATCAACCCCTCGGATATCATGTTTGTGCAGGGCATGTACGGCATCCGACCTGAGTTGCCAGGTGTGGGTGGCTTTGAAGCTGCGGGTGTGATTGACAAAGCCGGGCAAGGGACCAATTTGCCAGAGGGAACACGAGTGATTTTTACAGCCATCGGTGTTTGGCAGGAATATGTTATCGTCCCTGCAAAGACTGTGATTCCAGCGCCTGAGGGCATGACCGACGAGGTAGCCTGTCAAGCTTTTGTAAATCCATTTACTGCGTATGGCATGCTGGAGGAAAGCGGGCTCCAGTCGGGACAGTGGCTCCTGTTGACGGCAGGAGGGAGTGCCTTTGCGAAATTTGTGATCCAAATCGCTTCAAAGAAAGGCATCAATACTGTTTGCACGGTCCGAAGAGACGCACAAGTGAAAGAACTCCTTGCCTTAGGAGCAACAGCTGTTATTAATACCGAGCGTGAGAATTTGGCAAAAGAGGTGAAAGCCCTAACGGAACGAAAGGGAGTGGATTATATTTTTGATGCTGTGGGAGGTGAACTTGGGGCCCAGGTTTTGGAGTGCCTTGGTTACAATGGAACCATGTTGGTATTTGGCCTCTTGAGCTTAAAACCAATTCCTTTGAATAGCGGCCTTTTCATTTTCAAGAACCTGACAGTGAAAGGGTTTTGGTTGACTACCTGGATGGCCAATCTGACTAAGGAGCAAAAGATTCAGGTGACCCAAACGGTATTGGGTGGCTTACTTAAAAATGACCTGAAAGCTGATGTGGAACGAACTTATTCCCTGGAGGAAGTAAGGCAGGCCACTCAGCATGCGGATACACCAGGGAGAACCGGAAAAATCCTATTGGATTTGCGCTAATCCTGGAGATAATTGTTGATCATGGCGCGGGTAGAGTCTACCTGTGATTTGATCCCCTGATAGTATTGAATTTTGCCAAAGTGCATATTCTGCAGCGGGATAACGATGCGCTTAAACCGTTCGTCATCAAGGAACGATCGCAGAGGCCGGCCATTTCTCCAAACGAGTTCATCAATTACATAAGGTCTGTAAAAGTCGGTAATAAACTTCTCCAACAATTCGTCGTATTGCTTGGCACCGTCGTAGGTACTTTCGTACAAACCGGTGATTTGTGACTGAAACTTAAAATCTGCCAATGACTGGATCACCCCGGCTGCTTTGATAGATTCGTACACCGATTTTTGCGGTACAAACGGATTGAGGTAAAAAAGTCGGTAGATCTTAAATATCAGCGAGTCGGGGGGTGTTGAACTGTTACCCCTGGAGAATTCGACCAGAACGGACTGTACCTGCTGATTGAAGAAAGCCAATGTATCCAAGAGGTTTTGGTCAGCGCTCAGGTTTTCATCGAGCGCCAGGAGGAATTGTTTTTCTGCTTTACTTGCTTGCCTGTCGGCTTGCCAGCCTTCCAGGTAGAAGGCTATGGAGATACCTGCTATCACAACGATAAGACTCACAAGATGATCCCACCAGTTGATATTTTTTAATCCGTCCATAACAGGCGTTGAAAATAGGGAAGAATATCGTAATCAGGTAGATTTCAAATCCATCTTCTGGATAACCCTGGTGATAATTAACCCGCCAATTACTCCTGGAAGTACCCATAATGTCCATGTCCAGGCACTGTTCTTCATAAAAATATCCCCATTTTGAACAGCCAAGGCAGTCACCCCTGCGATATAGGAGCCGCCCATCGCACTAACGTGTTCACGAATCCACCACAGCCGGTTGGATGTGTCTTTCCTATAGAATTTCTCCAAATCTTTGAAAGAACCTATTGCGATGAATGTGCCAAAAACAGAGGAGAGGACAAATAAAAGGTTGGAAACACCGGATGTAAGCGCCATAAACGTTCCATATCCTATCAATCCAAGACCAAACAGGAAGGTGACAACCGACGCCATCCAGTCGTACCAGGCGACATAGCCATCCTTACGTCGCCGCGTTACGCGCACGCCTAAAAAGGTGGAATAGAAGGTCAGAACCCCAATAACCATCAAGAAGAAGCTGAATCTGTAGAATGCGATGACACTGAAAGCGCTGAGGCACACAATCCACATAGCGATGGTATACACCCAGCCTAATATCACATGGGTCCTGCCCCCTTTTCGCTGGGACATCAGTAGCAGTCCTACGAGCAATGCCAGTCCACCCGCTATGATATGATTAAGGATTAAAAGCTTGTACATAGCTCCAGTTTTTTCCAAAGGAGCCATCGGCTTTCTGAAAAGGGAAATCTATCCTACTGGATTGTAGAATCTGCGGGATGATTTGTAATCATAAATTGAGGATCAACTGATGAGCAAATTGGATCGTCTCAATATAATTTTCCACAGGTATGTGTTCGTTGATCCCATGAAAACCGGTTACGTTGCCCGGATGGACACGTGTGGGGAAGAATCTGTACACATTGTCCGAAATAGACAGAAAGTGCTTGGAGTCAGTACCAGCACCAAGTAGCCCAGGTGTCACAACGGCGTTGGGATGGAGCTGCCTGATGGTTTTCTCTATGATTTTGAATGCTTCGGTTTCATCGCTTGATACCAATGAGGGTTCATTGACATTGCTAATGGCTTCCAATTGGATTCTGTCATCACCAATTGTTTTTATAATGTGGTCCTTCACATCGTCCACAGACTCTCCTGGCATGATTCTGAAATTGATAACGACGGATGCAGTGGTAGGAATGACATTATCTTTCACTCCGCCTTCCAACATGGTAGGGGCTATGGTGGTCCTGGCATTCAATCCGGCTAAGATCTGTTTTCCAAATAACCAGGTGTTGGCAAAAGCCATTTTTTGAACAAACCCGTCAAACTCGGGACCAACGCGTGAGATCTGCTTTTCCAATACAGGTAACATGCGATATTCGAATTGATTGGCTTCCAACTTGGTAATGGCGGTCGCCAGCGAGCCAATGGTGTTGTCACTTGGCGGGTTAGAGGAATGTCCACCCGCTGTAGTGAGGGAAATTTTAAAAGATACATAGCCTTTTTCCCCTGTATTGATCACAGCCAGAGGTTTGGCGATCCCCGGTATCATGCCCTCGGCCATAAATCCGCCTTCATCCAAAACAAATTCCGCTTTGACCCCCTGGGATTTCAAGTGCTGAGCCATAAGGCGTGCACCTTGTTCCCCACCAATTTCTTCATCGTGACCAAAAGCGAAGTAGACCGTACGATTTGGCTGAAACCCCTGGGCCAATAGAATCTCTGCGGTTTCCAGCAGAGCGATCACATTGATCTTATCGTCCATGGCTCCGCGGCCATAGATTTTTCCGTCTTTAATTGCTCCCGAAAATGGCGGAGCTTCCCAGCCATCCAGGGTCCCTTCATCCACCGGTACCACATCCATATGGCCCATTAGGACCACAGGTTTGGCGTTGATGTCGGTGCCCTGCCATTTGTAAAGGCGACTATAGTTGAAAGATTTAACTTCCAGCAGTGAATCTACCAGCGGATAGGCACTGTCAATAAATGCCAGTAGGTCAATGAAGGGCTGATGCCGGAAGTCTGCTGTGTCATTATAGGAAATTGTTCGGAATTGAATGGCCCGTTGGAATCTTGCGATGGCGGATTCAGCAACATTAACAGGCTGAACACTGGCCACCTGCATCTGGGAACTGGAAAAGGTGATTGTGCGAATAACTATCACCACCACTATCACGAGGACAATGGCTACCAGCAGGAGTAATGCTTTTTTCATCATGGACCCGAAGATAACTTCAGAAAGAGAAAGAAGCCAGGATAGGAAGGATCCTGTGTGGGCTAGACAGGTTCACATTCTCTGAATCAAGTAGGTAGGCATATCGTACGCCCAGGTCTATATCGGCGATTCTGAAAATGCGCATATCAAAACGCAGATCGAAACCTGCCGACCGGTAGTCAACATTAAATTCCGGGAAGAACGCATCCCTGGGCACGCTTACGGATGTCGCGGCAGGTAAATCTCCCACGGCAATCTGGTTCCAGGTCGACTGTGAAATATCAAAGAACGCGGTGCCCTTTATTCTCTTTATGAAGGCCAGTGGCCCTACGGCAATGTCCGGCAACCATATAGGGAAAGAATACTGCGCTCCAACCACCCATATTTGGTCGCTGTTAATCGCAATGTTGTAACCACGGGCATACGAGAATATGTCCCGGAACTTATAAGAAGCTTCGGAGTTTTCCTGGCGGAATGCGCCCCTCAAACCGAATCCGTGCGTGGGTAAAATACCCGGGAAGAATAACCTCGAGCTTATTTGAAAGTACTCGCTCATGTTAGTTTCCGTATTTAGGGTACTGAGGTAGTCAATATTTAGGAATTGACCCCACCTGGGAACAACTTGCTGGCTTGCTCTGGTCTGGAAACGACTAAAATCCAACCCTAATTCTGCGGCATTGAAGAAACCGCTTGTGCCTTCCAGGCGGTCGTCATATTCTATATCCAATTGGTGCAGCTCGGCTTTCAATTCCATGTTGCCAAAGTGATTCCCACCGCTGAGATTCAGTGGTAAAGAAATCCCTCCGGATATATCGGTTTCAACCCACCCCACATTTCTCGTCTGGAAGGACGATATGGTTTCTCCGTTGTTGTCTGTTTCCACATAGAATCTGGTGGTTCTGCTGCGGTCGCTTCGCCGAACCCCTGCTTCTAATACAGGATACAATTCTGCGTATTTCGCATTTGCCGACCAGCTGGAGGCTCTTTCGTTTACATTGTATTCATAGAGGCCCTGCGCCTGGAACGTGCTGAACTTGTTGCCCAGGAAAATACCCGCACCATATTCCGGGTGAATGGCGACAGGCGACCAACTATGAAGGTTTAGTAGCCCGTTCAGCTTATTGTACTCTTTTGTTGGAAAAGTAGTGGCGGGTACTTTATCTAGTATGCTGCCGTATTTATCAAGGGGTTTGTAAAAGTCGATTTCGGAGGGATAATCCCCCTTCAGTTCACGCCATTCATTTGGGTTTATGGTTATAGTTCTGAGGTCCCATCCATCTGCTGTAAACTCACTGAAAGCCAGTTTCTTGCCAGAAGGACTTACATCAGCCTGTGTTGCTCCCAATAGGGTGCTGGTTACCTGGAATTCCCGATTCCTTTCAAGGTCCCAGACGTGAATGTTGTCGATCCCTGTCAGGGTGCTTGTAAAGAAGATGTAATCCCCGAAAGGACGCGGGTAGCTTATCTGTTCAACCTGAAAAGGAGAAAGCACCTTCATCTCGCCTGTGGAGATATCTACCAGGCCCAGGGCATTTTTGTTGTCACGCTGGACAATGGTGATTATTTCCGTTTCCGACTTAAATCGTGGGAAGGATAAAAACGAGTTATCCGGGTTGGGCAAGTCCCACAAAACCTGCCCGGAATTGGAGTCAAGGACTTTGAGGCTATATTTTGTTTCCGGTGTTACTTCTACGACAACAACTTTTGAGCCATCCGGTGAGAAATCAGGCGCAAAATACTTCGACTTGTTAGTGAGTTTCTTGATTTGACGACTTTGCTGGTCAAAAATCTTTATGATTGAAAAGTCCTGATTGCCCCACCGTTCATCATAGGCCAGTTCGGAATAAACGATCTTGTCGTTGGCCACATCGTGTGTGGCGTTCAGAGAGGACACAAGGCCGGGGGTCAATACCCTTTTTTCAACACCTGCTGTATTTATACGGACTATTTGTCGGATATCCCTGAGGCCTCGTTTTTGAACGAGCAGCTCATCCTCAGTGACGAAAACGGGCAGTTGGTAAGAAGTAAAGGCCTTTTTTTCGGTAGTATTGATGAGGTTGGAAGGAGTCAGGTCAAGTTGCGAAGCCTCCTGCTTCCACTCAGCTTGCAATTCGCTAAATGCTTCCTTATGCAGCTGCCTGGGCGTGAGTCCCGTGTGTCTTTTCAGACCATTGCTAAAAGGATAAATGATTCCACGATAGGCGCTGGCATCCTGAGCGGCCTTCGTGATAGCACCATCACCGTACTTTCTTCGAATGTGAGTAGTGAGGTAGTAGCCGTGGGCATAGTGATTAGGTACAAAATCACGGATAGAAAATGCCGAAGCCTTTTCGTATCCGTAGAATCTATCGGATAGCAACAGCGAACGATATTGTCGGTCAAAATTGGGTGTTCGCCCCCGTCCTCCTGTGGTCAGAAGTGTCTCGTAGACGGTCGCATCGCCCTCAAAAAACCAGCGGGGCAGTGCCAGTCCGGCTCCACCACCCAGTCCGTTTTGACCGAAGAGAACTGAAGCTATTTTCGTCCAACCTCTTTTAGCATTAAATACCTGTTCCACGTGCCTGTATTCGTGAATGGCAAGCGCATCCCACCACGTGACATTTCCGAGAAAGCTGAATTGTGGCGGCGTTGTGAAAAATTCAGTTCTTATGGGCCCAAAAGGGGAAACAAAACCATTGGAGGAGGTAGTTTGATTTTGAACGATCATGGTGATCTTGTCATCCTGGTCGCCAAGGGCGTAATAGCTACTGTCGTAAAGCATGTGCATAATGTTGGCAGCACGTTGTGCTCTATGTTCCAATCCTTCAGGGAAAATGACCTGTACCTTATCCGTATCTATTTGCCTCCATTTGATATTGGATGGGTTAAGACCCAAAAGTGAACCTTGGCTATTCCCGAGCAACGGGCATAGGACCAGAAGCAGAACAATGACTTTTCTAACCATACTCATTAATGTACAACCGAGACTATCAACCCCCTAAATTAAAATCTTTGTCTTAGGCCAAGAGACCCATAACTGTGGCTTGTGACCTCCGATGTTTCCGGAGGCTGTAAGTAGACAATAAAATTGAAGTCGAAAACTCCATATCGTAACAGCAGGCCGAAACTATGCAATAATCTCCATTTCACCGGATCCTTGGTAAATTGAGATTCACCGCTTGAAATAAGACCACCTTGAAGTGTGCCGTCGTAAGCTACAAACTGGACCTTGGGGTGGTAAAATATGTAGGCCTCCACAGCGATCTCACTTTTAACAAGTGGCTTGGGCGTATTGAGCCTGTTGCCGAAGTGAGTCGATTGATGGATGGCTTTGGTTTTGCCGAATCTGAAAAGCAATCCTTGACTTATTGAATTGTAGATTGTTCCAAATGCCAGTTCACTGGCTGAGGAAATATCTCCCTGGACTTCACCAGTAGATCGAGTGAGTTCGATTGCGTGATTTATGTAACCATTTAGAACCGGGGCATTGTTGAGTTGTGAAAACCAACCTCTGGGCGCCGGTAATCCAAAAAATCGGTGCCAGGTTTCGTGAATTTCGCCGGTAAAGCTGGTAGGTCCCATCCATCCCAATTCAAACCCGACTGATAGGTACTGTCTATTGGCTAAAAAGTAATCCTGTTGTGCAGCCAGGCTGAAGATGCCGGCATAAGGTCGGTCCATCTCCTCTATTAACTCCACTTCAACAAATTTCGACGTGTACATCCGCTGGATGATGCTGTACCGCCTTGAACTGTTAATAACACCCCGAGGGGTTTTTGCGGAATCTACTGCGTGACGAAAAGAGCCAAAAATGCCACTGCTGTAGTATTGATCTCGGATAAGCGAAAGGAACACATCATTTTCAACTACCAGTTCCAGTTCTTTAGTGAGGATTTTTTGGGGCCTGTCGGTTTGGCCCGCAGCTGTCAAGGACCCCAACAAAACCATCATCATCATGGCTATTCGCATTGGCCAAAGATATAGTTTTGGGGCTTGAGCAGAACGTCGTAAAACTGATATTCCATCGAATGTGGCAGGAAGATTTTTTAAAAGAGAAATTAGATCAACGCAGCGTGCAGGGGACCCTCCGTCAATTGCCCACGGATAATGCTCAAATCGATTTCTTATCCAACGATTACCTGGGCCTGGCGCGACATCCGGATTTGATCAAGACCATCGAAAGGAAGTGGTCGGGAGTTCAGGAAAAAATGCTCGGAGGTACCGGCTCCAGGCTGCTTTCTGGGAATTATGGTTTGTACGAAGAGTTGGAAACGTTGTTGGCGCATGTTTTCAGCGGTCAGGCTGCGCTGGTTTTCAATTCTGGTTACAATGCGAACCTCGCCTTGCTTTCTTCAGTCCCCAGTAAGGGTGACATCATTCTTTACGATGAGTTTTCCCACGTTTGTTTGAAAGAGGGCGCCTGGCTCAGTAAGGCAGAAAGCTATGCGTTCAGGCACAATGATCTGGACGATCTGAACTCGAAACTAGACCGCCTCGCCGTGGGTAAAAGATGTTTCGTTGTTACTGAGAGCCTGTTCTCCATGGACGGTGACTTTGCTCCCTTGGAAGAGATCATCACCGCTTGCGAAAAATTTGGTGCCTTGCCTATTGTTGACGAGGCGCACAGTACCGGGGTGTATGGGAAAGCCGGAGGCGGTCTTTTGCTGGAAAAAAGCCTGCAAGACCGTGTATTTGCCAGGGTGTACACATTTGGTAAAGCTATGGGCAGTCACGGTGCTTGTGTGGTGGGTTCTCGGTGGCTGATTGATTATTTAGTCAATTTCGGGCGATCATTTATATACACCACATCCTTGCCCCCTCATACGATTTTGTCTTTAATTCAGATATTTAAGTTCCTTGGACAAAACCCCTCGATACCTCTGTTATTGCAACAAAGAATCACTGATTTTCGAGCAGCCTTCAAAGAATACCTACAATCTGATGCCCAGAGTTTTAGCGCCATACAGCCCTTATTGTTAGGTAGTAATGAATCGCTGCAAAAGGTAACCTCAACCCTCGTACAATCCGGGTTTCAAGTGATGGGCATTCGACCTCCAACTGTAAAACCTGGTACTGAACGCATAAGGATTTGTCTGCATACCTTTAACACCGAGAAGGAGATTCGAACACTTTTGAAAACTATTGCCTCGATAGATCGAGTTTAAAGAACCTATGAATTATTTCGTTACAGCCATTGGTACTGATAGTGGCAAGACGCTTGTGTCTGCAATTCTTGTGGAGGCATTGAAAGCCAATTACTGGAAGCCGGTGCAATCTGGTTTACCGCGAGATACTCAAACCGTCCAATCTCTGGTTTCCAATTCTGAGAGTCAATTTTTTAAGGAGCGACATCTGCTGCAAACACCAGCTTCTCCTCACGCAGCAGCTAAAATCGATGGTGTCCGGATTGCTTTGGAAGATTTTCATCCGCCTACCTCAAATAGAGATCTGGTGATCGAAGGAGCGGGCGGTATCTTGGTGCCGCTCAACGATCAGGACAATGTAGTTGATATTGTAAACCGGGTAGAAGCCGAAATTATCTTGGTATCCAATCTATATCTGGGCAGTATCAACCATACGTTACTGACCATAGAGGTACTGAAGGCAAGAGGAATGTCAGTTAAAGGCATTGTTTTCAATGGTGAATCCAATCCGGAGAGTGAGCGGATCATATTGGAAAGATCCAATTGGCCATGTTTGCTGCGGGTTCCGAAGTTAAAGGTGGTAGACAAGGAAACGGTCAAAGAATTATCGCAGCAGTTGCGGGTTCGGTTGTCGTGAGCGTCTATCATTGCGGTCGCAATAGCTTTCCACTATCTAATGGGGCCCGTAGTTGTCTAAGGGTCAAAAAATAGTATTTATGAAAAACTGGCAAAAAGTCGATCAGGAAAATATATGGCACCCCTTTGGACCATTACAGGGGCAAGAAAATATCTACATAAAAAAAGCCAAGGGCGCCTATCTGTATGGCAAGAAGGGTCGAAAGATCCTGGATATGGTGTCGTCATGGTGGGTGAACATTCATGGCCATGGCAATCGGCAAGTTGCGAAGGCCATTGCCCGACAGGCTCGAAAGATGGAACAGGTGATTTTCGCAGGGTTTACGCACAAGCCCGCCTTGCAGCTGTCGGAGAACTTGTTGTCCATCCTGCCAAGTGACCAATCGAAGATTTTCTTCTCGGACGATGGAAGTACTTCCACGGAGGTGGCGATAAAATTATCCCTGCAATACTGGCACAACCTCGGAGTACCCAGGAGAAAAGTAATTGCTATAGAAGGTGCTTATCATGGCGACACGTTCGGAGCCATGTCTGTGGGAGATCGGTCAATTTTCACTGAACCGTTTGCCAAGCATCTGTTCGACGTGGAATTTATCCCTTTTCCTGAAGGCAATGGCAACAACGCTATTGCAGCTATGGAATCGCTTGTGTCCGATGAGGTGGCGAGTTTTATATTCGAGCCCTTGGTTCAGGGAGCCGGGGGTATGAGAATGTACAGCCCCATGGTGCTTGACAAATTAATCGAGATCGCCAGGTCAAAAGATATTATCTGTATAGCGGATGAAGTGATGACGGGATTTGGACGAACCGGTAAGCTATTTGCGAGCGATCACCTGACTCACAAACCTGATATATTCTGCCTGTCCAAAGGCCTGACCGGGGGATTTCTGCCTATGGGCATTACTACTGTTAACAAAAAAGTAGTAGCAATTTTTGATAACGGAGAGCGTGAGAAAACTTTTTTCCATGGCCATTCCTATACGGCCAATCCCATTGCCTGCGCTGCGGCCAACGCAAGCTTTAAGGTGTTGCTGGATGAAAAAACGCAAGATGCGATCAAGATGATCCATGAAAACCACCGATCTTTTGTAGACAAGGTCATCAGCTATTCCGTGGTAGATGAGGTCCGTCTAACCGGCACGATCCTGGCTATTGAATTGAAAGCAAGTGATGGCGGATATACCTCTTCCTTAAGGAATCAGGTATACGAATTTTTCCTCAACAGAGACATTCTCATGAGGCCCCTTGGCAACGTGATGTACTTAATCCCTCCGTATGTGATTGAGGAGGCTGAGCTTAGAATGGTCTACGATCACATTGAGGAATTCCTGAAAACCCTGGAAGCTGGCACTACTTAATTTTCAGTATTTTTATTTCAAGTAGGTCCCAAAATTGGGACGTTTGGGCATTTCGTGGGTATATTAAATGGTTGTACCTAAATCAAAAAAATGCCATGAAGCGTTTCTATAGCCCTTTGCCGCTTTACTTGTCACTAGTTGTTCTCCTTTTCAATTCGTGTGGAGGAGACGACCCGGAGCCGCTTGCCCATATTTCGGGTGTAGTACGAAACCAAACGGAGCTGGTTAGTGGTGCCTCTGTGACCTTGTCTGACGAAAGTGAAACGGCGATTTCCAGTGCCACTACTGATGGAGCTGGTTTTTTCATATTCGAAGATCTTGCGCTCGGGACCTATGTTGTGAGTGTTGCTGCCCAGGATTTTGGGGAGGAACAA
The DNA here is from genome assembly GCA_965242775.1 of Cyclobacteriaceae bacterium. Taxonomy (GTDB): domain Bacteria; phylum Bacteroidota; class Bacteroidia; order Cytophagales; family Cyclobacteriaceae; genus JAWPMT01. The sequence continues at coordinate 93,248 of CBDETI010000034.1, read as the reverse complement.
CAAAATGTGACACTTACGGCGCAGGGTGTAGAAGGATTGGATTTTAACCTCGACTCAGAGGTGGGGGATATTTTTGGAGCGGTCTATGACCAGACGACCAATGCAGTTTTGAGTGGTGCTACGATCGAAGCTAGCCAGTCGGGAAGTACGATGGGTTCGGCGGTTTCGGATCAATATGGCGAATTTAGGATTGCCAACCTCGATTTGGGAAGCTATGAAATTGCGGTATCACTAAACGGCTACACTACGGAGAATACCAACGCGAATATCAATACCAATCAGGATGTCGAACTCCGGATAGCGCTTGAGCCTGAGGGCTTTGATATTACTGGTACGGTTACTAACGTGAGTGCAGTAGGAGTGTCCTCGGCAACTGTTACTTTGGCTACGGGAGGAAGCACCGTGGGATCTGGTGTGACAGACGGAAGTGGAAACTTCTCGATTTCCTCTATACCATCGGGATCTTATGATGTGAGCATTTCGCGGACAGGGTATACTACTTTTAGCGGATCGCTAACGGTGACGGGGGATACCGATGAGGACTTTACTATCGTGGGTGAGGCCACCATCACGGGTACAGTGATCAATTCTCAGACCGGTTCAGGCCTGGAGGGCGCGCGGGTGGCTTTTGCCGAGGGTGCGACCACTAGTGAGGCGGATACGTCCTCACCAGCCTTGATAACGGAGAGTAATTCCTCAGGGACTTATACGATCAACAATGCGCCTACTGGCTCGTACGTTTGCATTATAACTCTAACCGGCTTTACAGATAGGGTTGTGGAGAACCTAACTTTCTCCTCAGGCACTAATGAACTGGCACAATCTACTGTGGTTGAGACAGTAGGTGAGGGGGAGATCAGGGTGATATTGACCTGGGGTTCCTCTCCACGCGATCTGGATACGCACTTGACTGGACCAGCTTCCGATGCATCGAGGTTTCATATGTATTTCCGAAGTAAAACACCTAGCAACAGCGATGTAAACCTTGATGTTGACGATACTTCCAGTTTTGGACCGGAAACTACAACTATTGAAGAACTGCGCGACGGCACTTATAGATACTCGGTCCATAATTATACCAATAGGTTTTCTAGTGCAGGTGCCCAGCCGATAGTGGATTCTCCGACAGTTGTGGAAGTGTTTGACTCAACTGGCTCCATAGCGACCTATACGCCTCCAACTACTGGTACTATCTCGGGTGATACCTGGAAGGTTTTTGAAATACAGGTAAGCGGTGGTGCCTACAATCTGGTGACGTTGAATACCTATTCTTTGGCAAGCTCAGTGAGCGATACGGACTCTTTCAGATCTGGGGAGAAAACAGCAGTTTTCACTTCCAAGTCCTTTTGAGGGACCAAATAGCCTGAAATAAAAAGAGGTCATCAACGAATGATGGCCTCTTTTGCTAAAAGTAAGTTATGGCTTAACCAGCAAGTCTTGAAATCAAGTCCGCTGATCGGTTGGAATAACCCGCCTCATTGTCATACCAGCCTACCACCTTCACCAAGGTGCCAGTAGCTTTGGTCAGGTCAGAGTCGAATATGCATGAATGAGGGTTTCCAATAATATCTACTGATACAAGAGGTTCATCCGTGTATTGCATGACGCCTTTCAGGCCAGCTTCGCTGGCGGCTTTCATAGCTGCGTTAATCTCTTCGGCAGTTGCCGGCTTGGCCAGGGTAGCAGTAAAATCTGTGATTGATCCGGTAAGTGTAGGCACTCGCATTGCGAAGCCATCTAGTTTTCCTTTGACAGAAGGGATCACTTTTCCAACGGCGCCTGCAGCTCCAGTGCTGGTCGGAACAATGGAAACGCCTGCAGCTCTTGCTCTTCTCAGGTCTTTGTGAGGAGCATCTTGTAATCTTTGATCGGCGGTGTAAGCATGTACGGTGGTCATGTATCCGCTGACAATTCCCCAATTATCTTCCAGTACTTTCACCATTGGTGCCAGGCAATTGGTAGTACAGGAGGCATTGGATAGAATGGTTTCAGCTCCTGTAAGCGTATCGTCATTGACGCCCAATACGACGAATGGGATATCGCCCTTTGCCGGGGCTGAGATAACTACTTTCTTCGCGCCTGCCTGCAAGTGTTTGCCAGCTCCTTCAGGGTTAGTGAAGATACCTGTAGACTCCAGAACAATCTCGATGCCAAGATCTGACCAAGGAAGGTTGGCAGGATCGCGTTCCGCGTATACCGGAATAGAAGTTCCGTTGATGATCAAAGCATTGTCGCCGGCCTCTACCGTACCTGGAAACTGCCCCTGGGCAGAATCGTATTTCAGGAGATGCGCCAATGTTTTTGGATCTGTAAGGTCATTGATAGCGACAACATCTACATTGTCTTTGTTCAATAGGGCCCGGAAAGAGATTCTTCCGATCCTACCGAATCCATTGATAGCAACTTTTGCTTTAGACATGACTTATGGTTTTAAAGAACGTCAATAAAATTGAGGTGCAAATGTATAACTCTAAACAACCTAAACAAACTTCTAAAAGCCCCTCAGTGGATTAAAATCCATATTAAAAAAGTCAAACGATTGCATGAACTTCTTTGAGGATTATTCGTTATTTACATACGCCTTTTGTAAACGCCATGTTGACATTAATTAGACCCTTAAGTAGCCAGTTGGCAGACGAGATCGAAGAACGTCTGAAAGATATGGTTGTTGCCTACGAGGTAATGAAAAACGTGACAACTGCCTTACCTTATCTACTGGAAAATGGCAATGTGATAAAAGGTAAAGAGCTCATCCATCAGTTTCTGGAGCAACTGGAGAAGGAAGTGAACTGGAGCAGATCGATTTCAGCTGATGCTTGTTATCTGGATCCGGATGGTGGCATGGTTTGTTAGCTGAAAATATTTCCTGTTTTTTATTTGCAAATGACTAGGGCATATCTATTTTTGCCCTCCGAAATAATCAAGGCTGAAAGGTCTTGGTTGTGCCAGGGAGATTCGCCTGGGAAAAAAGAGAATCCAAAAACCTGTTACGGTCCCTTCGTCTAGGGGTTGATCCTTCGCCAAGGCTACGGGTCACGAGTAGGACGCCAGATCGATCCTTCTGGTAAAAAGAGGGTCTAAAAACCTGTTACGGTCCCTTCGTCTAGGGGTTAGGACGCCAGGTTTTCATCCTGGAAACAGGGGTTCGATTCCCCTAGGGACTGCCGAAAGTGAATAAGGTCAGCAATTTTTGCTGGCCTTTTCTGTTTTTACCGCATTCAAGTGCAAAATGGAGGAAAAGGCGATTGATTGAAGGGGTTCGATAAACCCCCTCAGTCTTGTTGTAGGTTAACCCCTCCGGAAAGAGTAACCTCTGTAAGGCTATTTTTTCCCTTAAATGGCTTTTTTGCCATATTTCAGGCAGTTTTGATAATAACTTCAGACTGAATTCAATGAATTTCCTGGGGTTCGATAAGGTTCGCTCACGCTTCCCACTTTCTGACTCTAGTAAAACCTTTTTTTCGAGTAATTCATTCTTGACTCTTTGGTATGTTCCTGTATCTATACTCCCGTCAATAAACTTGTGGTCCGCGTTGTTGAGCCGAGTATTTACTTCGGTAAGATGCTGTCGTATCGCCTTTAATTCATTTTTGGATTCCGAGGATAGTCGATTAAATGTATACGTTAGTCTTTGGGTTAAAATCCCGATGATTTCTTCATTTACTACAATACCGTATAGCATTTCCTGGAAAGAACTATGCAGAAAATTTGTGCTAACATTGACTTTACATCCTGGAGTGTTGCATTTGTAATAAGTGGGCTTGCTTTTCTTTTCCCTGTATCCGGTTTTCGTTTGTTTCTTTTTGACTTGGTATGCGGTTAAGGGTCTCTTACAATCATCACAAAGCAGAAAGTGCTTGAGAGGGAGACGTAAGTCATCACCGTTTCTAGGCCCTTTTACATTTGCCTTCAAAACCTCCTGAACCTTGTTAAAGTCCTCATATGAGATAAGACCTGTGTGCTTGCCTTCGATGACCTCATAGTCTATCAGCGAATGCGTTATTTTTCCTGCATAAAAGACATTCCTTAAAGTTTTACTCCAAATTTTGGGAGACTGAGTAAACCCAAGTATTGAGATTTCTGCCGCTACCTCTGATATTCCGGATCCTTTAAGCACTAATTCAAAACCTCGTCGAATAAGCTCACCATCTTTGGTAATGGATATTTCTCCTGTATTGCGGTCTTTCCAAAACCCGCGCGGAAGCTTTCCAGCCATCCACTCTCCACGCTTAAGTTTTTGAATCATACCCTGCTTGACATTGATGCTGCGCCTATCATTTTCAACCTCTGGACTTGTCAAGTAATAGCTTAACATCAGCTTGCTTTCAGGTACTGATAGGTCAAGAGGTTGCTCTGCTGCTATTACCTCAATGCTCATCCTTTTAAGACGGTCAATGACTTGATAGCTTTCGCTCGCGTTTCGTGAGAACCTATCCCATCTGACAACCAATATGGCCTGAATTTCCTTTTTGTGGTATTGGCAGTATTTGAATAGTTTCTTCCACTCTGGCCTGTCGAATGTCTTTGCGCTATAGTCCTCAGAGAAGATTTTGTCGACAATAAAGCCGTTCAAGTGAGCATATTGCAGAATACGATCTCGCTGATTAGTGAGCGATCCACCTCGAAGGGCCTGCTCGTCTGTTGAAACTCTAATGTAGCCGATGCACCTCACCTTAAAAGCAAATTTATAATCTCCAGCTGCTCACGCTTTTTTTTGGAAGGTAATTTTAGTTCTTAGCCAAGTTATCTCAATTGTTTCAATGTTTCCCCTCTTGAGCATTCGGTGTTCAGTTATAACCCGCAATATTGTTAGAATAAAAAAAGCCAACGAAGCAACCAGAACGGCGAAACTGAGAATTATTAAAAGCATTCTGCACCAGTGTTATGAATCTTTGGAAGCCAATGCCGAATTCACATTTCTCAGCAATGGAGCTAACGCCAACTTCTCCCTCTCTGCATGCTTGATTTCGATATGTTCAAACAGTTCCGGCCAGATATTCTTAAGCTGGTTTATAGTGTTGACAGAGTAAACAACAGACTTCACCTGCGACTCCATTTGAGTCTTTCGACCTTTCAGAGATTTCTCCATTTTCTCCAGTTCCATGAACTTTTTCATCACTGGACTCTTTGGGTTGTCGAGTTTGTCCAGATAAACATTGTAAGAGTTTTTGTGTCTAGCGATAAACCTGAGTGATTCTGAGTGCTGGAAGTGTCGATGAATGTGACCGAATTGAATGTGGTATGTATCCGATTCGTGTAACCAGCCAACTGGTAAGTCTGCCATCTTCTTTCGCATTTCCTCAGGGTATTGATGGCAGTAAGCTTCATACCCCAAATCATTCTGTTTCTGATCAAGTTCTAATTCCTCCGTTTCAAAGATTTTAGCCATCACTGTGACGACGATTTCCTCTCTTTTCTGATTTGTTAATCTCATATCTATGTATTGTTATTTAATGGTCCGGTTTTGCCAATATCTGTATTGCTGCTTCCCAAAGAATGGGCTGCTCTCTACGGTAATGCTCATCTTTTCCATATCTGTTTTTGTAGTTCTTCAAATCCACAAGCCTCTGCAAAATGTCTTTGACCTGGTTTTGGTCTTCTCTCAACTCCTCAAGTTCTGCGTAGCGCTCTACAAGCCACGCTGCCTGTTCATTCGTCCATCGAGGCTCATCCTTTCCGGCCACTTGAACTGGCATGCTTTCGTTATAGAAGTCTATGTTTTCTATGAATTGCTTACCTGTCATTTCGATCATTTTCTGAGCCCTGCGGCTCGGTTAATATTTTCAAGTTGTTTCCGCCAGAGGTCTCGCCAGGCGAGTTCTGCTGTTTGCTCGACAACTCCATTTCCATACATGCGAAGAAGGTCTTCTCTAAAGTTGTACCCATCAATTGTGCAACCCATGCCGGGTTCAATTGTACGCGGCTCTTCCCACTCTGCTTGGAGTTCTCCTGGTCCGGAAGGCCATCGAGTTCCCCCCGAATTGCCATTGCACTCAAATTCCTGTCGGATGACTGGGAGCCCTTCTTCAATTTGTACTTCCTTTCCATTGTTGCGTACGGAGTAGGGAAGTGATTTCTCACCACCACTTCGTTCAGGGGGCGCGAGTTGTGAACCTGATTGCTTTTTCCGTCCCTGAAGTCCCTTGCCGCAGGAGTTGGAAACTTTGTCGCCATCTCGCTCAGCTTCGGACTGAAATCTGATCTCGTCGACCCTCCGTGATCCTGGGCGGCTGGTGTGGGCCATTTCAGAACCTGATCTTCTAGTCGGGCTTGCTCCGGATTGTTCAGGTTGCCCCGACCTCCGTTGGTTGAAACTCTTGGGGTTCCCCAGCTTGTTTCTCCCATCATCACCTCTAGATAAAGAGGAACCGTGTTCTGTCCATTCCCCATTCTGAAGTCCAAGCATTTTTGCAAAGTCTCCTCCTTGCGAGGCCTGCTCATTGCAGTAGGTGTTCCCCACTGCGAGTATGAATAATCGTTCTCTCTTATGCGGTGCGCCAACTTCTGCCGCTGTGTAGATTCCTGCCTCAACTGAGTAACCCAGGTTTGAAAGGCTGGCATAAACTTCGGGAAATCCGAGATTGAGGTGGCCGGCGACGTTCTCAAAGAAGCACCAAATAGGTCTAGTTGCTCGGATAACTCCCTCAATAAACGGGAAAAGGTGTCTTGGGTTCCTGTGTTCCTTTCCTGAGCCCGGCGTTGCTGAATGGTTGGCACGGATAGCCGGCAGTGATTCCGTGTATCTTGTTATAAAAGCCTTCTGGTCTGAGAGGTCTTAAGATCCGCCCAAATAGGAGACGGAGCCACCAAGCCCTGTTCCATACCGAGGATAAGGTTCTCGATGATAAAGGCTTCGATTTCCACATAAGCCGCAACTCTGAGCGGTCCAATAACCCTTTCGATGCCTCTTTCAATTCCGCGCTGTCCAGGCCCGATACTGAGTATTGTTTGGCTATATGTGTTGGGACTATCCAACATTCAATTTCGATCGGTTAATGATTTAAGAAATGATTCAACAAGGCGATGTACCCGGCAACTGTGATCCCGGATGACAACACTTGTGCAAGACTCCACTTCTCTTTGTCAGTTAAGGGGTAGACGCTTCTTACGGTAGCCAACCCAAATACTATAATTATGAATACCTCCATGTCGCTTACTTTTCAATCCTAATTTGAGTTAACAGATATAGTCGCGGACTCGTCCGGGAGTTTTCTGTAGTTCGTCGAACTCCTTCATATCATTTGCTACATTCATGCGATTTTCGGCCTTGAAATAGTGAGTACTATTTTCCATAGCTGGTTCTTTATGTGGCAGTGCTTCAGGCAGAGGGCATTGCCTTTTTTTGTTTAGATTTCTCTAAATTGTTATAGACGCCAGATTGGCGAGTTACTAATATCCAGGTGGTGCTTTTGGTTAGGCATCACCTGTTTTTGTTTATTATTGGAAGAATACGGCTTGACAATTTGCGAGCTGTTAGAACCAGATATATCTAGAGACCGGGCATGGTAGTTGGTTTTACTGCCCCGGTCTCGCTTTTCTTTTGCTTTAGTCAATTCCATCGTATTGTGGATTGTAAATAAGCCCCGACAAGGCTTGCAAGGTTGACTCACACTTGCGCTCGATGATCAATCGCAGCATCGTAACCAATTTCTGCCACGGACCGCAGCAACGTGACGGATGGCTGTTTCCTGTTCTTAACTCACCTGCACTTTCAGGATCAATTGAAAGGCTGTTGCTAGTTGTCTTTAATGTTTTTGATAGCTTTAGTCTAAAACACTCCGTTATGACTAAAGAAGAAATTGAATTGGCGGCTTTAAAGGAAGAAGCAGCATTGGTCAGAATCACAATGTCGTCTATGGCAGGCGTTGGCAGAGTCGTATTTGGGTTAGCCTTGGTTTCGCTACTCCCCGCCATTGAGACCTTTTTTGACTTCATCAACACTGACAAGACTGAAATTGAATTTATTTTTCCTTGGCTGACATTAACTCTTACAGCTATTGCATTTGTACTTGGGTATTGGAATAAAGAGGAGACAAAAAAGCACCGACTCATCATAAGGCAAATAAGAGACTTGTTATAACCCTTGAATTTCATTCGAATCGATCATTAATTGGTTTGATATTTTTGTCCAGTGGACTTGTACAATGTGCTTATCGGTCTGGCAGTATCGCTCATTGGTGTGATCTTCCTTATTCTTGGTGTTAGGCTATTCGATGATCCCGAGCCAAATGAGTTCCTCTCGGGACCACGTACTATTGGCGCCGGAATCGGGCTTGTTTTATTGGGTATATACCTCATGTTTCGCTCAGAGTAATTGATCCTAATTTGAGGCAGCATAAGCCGCTTGAATTTTTTGAAAATGCGTATGGTCCCCAGTGATGTCCGGGTGATGCTTCTTTGCCAAGCTCCTGTATGCATTCTTGCGTTCTTCCGCTGTGGCATTTTCAGGAACTCCAAGAACGTCCCACCAATTATCTTGTGTTGATTGTGGCAAGGCGGTGAAGCCAGTAAAGGCTTTGGTAATTATCTCGGAGCAACCCCAACGGTCAATACCGCGCATAGCCTCGATGGTTTTTGCAATGGCCCATAGATTGCATCCAATCTTGTCAAATGAATCACAGGCAATAACTTTTTGCTCATCGCCGTAAGTGAAGTAGACTGCAACACCTCTATCATCTGGTTGTTTTTGGCCGGAATAAGGCAAGCCATCTTTCCTTAGTTTCAAGTCTGTCGAGATGATGAGACTTTTTCCGCCGAACAACTTCATCTCGTAGACGATCTTGTCGGTTGCCTTGGCAATTGAGGGCTTATTATTCCACTCACCAAATCGGGAATGTGCGGGGTTTTGAGTCCTTTTCCATCCGTTCGGCCATTGTAAAGGGTATGCTTCTTTAATCATGATTTCCATCATTAATTGGTTTGATATTTTTGTCCAGTGGACTTGTACAATGTGCTTATCGGTCTGGCAGTATCGCTCATTGGTGTGATCTTCCTTATTCTTGGTGTTAGGCTATTCGATGATCCCGAGCCAAATGAGTTCCTCTCGGGACCACGTACTATTGGCGCCGGAATCGGGCTTGTTTTATTGGGTATATACCTCATGTTTCGCTCAGAGTAATTGATCCTAATTTGAGGCAGCATAAGCCGCTTGAATTTTTTGAAAATGCGTATGGTCCCCAGTGATGTCCGGGTGATGCTTCTTTGCCAAGCTCCTGTATGCATTCTTGCGTTCTTCCGCTGTGGCATTTTCAGGAACTCCAAGAACGTCCCACCAATTATCTTGTGTTGATTGTGGCAAGGCGGTGAAGCCAGTAAAGGCTTTGGTAATTATCTCGGAGCAACCCCAACGGTCAATACCGCGCATAGCCTCGATGGTTTTTGCAATGGCCCATAGATTGCATCCAATCTTGTCAAATGAATCACAGGCAATAACTTTTTGCTCATCGCCGTAAGTGAAGTAGACTGCAACACCTCTATCATCTGGTTGTTTTTGGCCGGAATAAGGCAAGCCATCTTTCCTTAGTTTCAAGTCTGTCGAGATGATGAGACTTTTTCCGCCGAACAACTTCATCTCGTAGACGATCTTGTCGGTTGCCTTGGCAATTGAGGGCTTATTATTCCACTCACCAAATCGGGAATGTGCGGGGTTTTGAGTCCTTTTCCATCCGTTCGGCCATTGTAAAGGGTATGCTTCTTTAATCATGATTTCCATCATTTCTTGGTTATGTGCATTCCCTTGTGAAAGTGGACATAAGCCCCTTCTCGTTTCTTAGGGTTTCGCCAACTAAATATGGTGATCCAGCTGAACCAGCGATTGATCCAATTGACCATTTTAATGAAAGATTCAGCTTGTTTCCAGTCCTGATAAGTCAGCAAATTCTCACCGCATTTTGGGCATGGAACGTTGATGAATTTGTACGTATCCAGATGCCTTCCATCATTGGGAATTGTGAAGTCGCAAGTCACATTATCACAAATAATGTGGTGTTCTTGCTTTTCATATTCAATTAGTTTTCTCATGGCTATTGATCACTTTAAAATTTTGATTTCTCTAAATGTCTTGTAGCTATATTGTGATATCAGTTCTTCGGTGACAATGGCCATTTCCTGCTGTCCTGCACCATCCTTCAGAAGCCTTATAAATTGAATTTTCTTGCCTATCAAGGCTTTGAATTCTTCCCGACTTGCCCATTCAATGTATCTGTAGTAGCTGGTGCGCGATACCTTGTAGAGGTTACAGGAAAACTCTACTTTCACTTTAGGGTCTTGATGAAGCCTCCATAAATGTTTGGCTTTCTCCTGATTAGCCTTGTTGAGACCAGGTGGTCGTCCTGCAAAGTGCCCTTTCATTCTAGCAGCCATTAACCCGGCCTTCGTGCGTTCGACTAGGTTGTCACGCTCGAATTCTGCGAGCGCTGCGAATATGTGGAAGATTAGTTTGCCAGTTGCGGTCGTTGTATCAATACTCTCCTTCAGTGAAACGAACTTGACTTTTAGTTTTTTCAGATGACTAACGAGCTTAATCAAATCCTGCAGAGACCTTCCAAGCCGGTCTAATTTCCATACGACTACTACATCTCCTTTTCGGAGCATTTTGAGTAGCTTTTTGAGTTTTGGTCTGGTCTTTAGCCCTGATATTTTTTCCTTGAAGATTTTCTCGCAACCAAATTTTTTAAGGTCATGAATTTGAAGGTCTAAATTCTGGTCGTAGGTGCTTACTCGGCAATAGCCAAAGATCATATCGGTTTCATTAAAGGTTAGACTATGCATTTTCTGGTACTTTTTTTAGGGTTGGGTTTTCGGGACATTTCCCAACATGGCTATTGAGGCCATTTTGCTTTTGGAAAGTGCGCTTGCAATGAGGGCAGGTTAAGTCATCAAGCCTTGCCTTCCTATCAGTCAGGTTAACATCTAGTTTTTTCAGCTCCGTACGCTTCGCCTCCAGTGTGGCCTTTAGTTCTTCCAGGGAGGGGAGCAAGTCACGAGTCTTGGTTTGCTCCAGGATCTTCCGCCAGACTATTTCGAATAAGTAGGGTAGGGTCCAATCAATCCCGCATTGTACGACACTAATCCCGTAGCCAAAAAAAGCCTTCGATCCTGTGCTGGCCCATGGCTCCCAAAAGAAGAGGTTGATGAATAATCCTACTAGGGCTAGTAGGAGTCGAAAGGAACCAGGATGATCTGGCATCAACCTTTCGCTATGCACCATCAACCCTAGAGTAATAAATATGAATACTAGAGCAATGAGTGTTGCCGCGGTGAATCTCGCTTCTGTGTCAGGGATCCGTAGTAGGCTGTCATTGAACAACGTTTGGACCTCATAGAACCGATAGCCCATGAACAGAATTAGCACGAACATCACAAAGGCGAGGCTGGTGAAGAACTCTGCCACTCTGTAGCTATATCCATAAAATATATGTGTGTGATCGTACTTCATGATGCTTTGATTTCTTGTTGATGTAGGTAGAAAAGAATCTCACAAAGCCTGTCAATGTCTCGCAGTAAATCCTGGGCTTCCTGTAGAGTGAGATTGTGTTTTTTGGCTATTTCTTCTACTGTCTCCATTCTTAGAATAATTCAATTTCTGGGTACAGACTAGTAAAGCGTCCAAATAGCAACCCCCTAAAAACGCCCTTTACAGTCATTTCAGATTTGTAACTATCTGATATACAGTATTTTACATTTGGACAAAAAAAGCGTCCATTTGGACAAAATGTCCATCCATTGCTCTGAATCGGCGTTTTTTTGGACACTTTTTTGTCCAAGGTCGTCCAAAGTTTGGACGCTTTTGGACGGATTTTTCGTCCAAAAACATGCCCTAAATGAGCTTTAAACGCACATTTTGTCCAAATGGACAAATTTGGACGCATGGTAAATTTTAACGTAACTAATTGATTACCAATAATATACAATGATAATCCTTGGCCAAATTGAACATTTTGCTTGGACGTTTTTTTACATCTGTGATTTTGGTGTTTTTTGAAATATGTCAGTGCAATTTTCATAATTAGAAATTTCGAGCGTTAAACACCTTGGGATACTGCCGTGACCACTTTTTTATCAGTCTCTCCAGCGTCTTCCTGTAAGCATCGTAGTTTGTGTTTTCGTTGTAATGAGGATCGTTCTCATAGACGACTTTAACCATGTATCTATAGCTCTTTCCATTTTTAACCATACCGGCGACGGCAACGACTTGGGGTGGGGCGATTATGAGACCCTCTACCATTTCGTTTACCTCCATAGAAGCGCGGTAGAAGTATTCCACTAGTTCTAAAGCCCTGGACATGGTTTCCACGTCTATAACCTCTTCCCGGAGAAAACCCTTCCTAGAGCGATCATATTGCTTATCACAGGCCCGGAAATGAAGTTTTAATATTGCTGCAAAACGGAAAGCATACTTCAACAGCTTCCCAAAGAATCCTTTCGCCGCGCGCCTCTGGTCGCCTGGTAGCTTGTTAATCTTGTTTCGAAGGTCATCGAAAAAGTCCCAGTGTAATTTTTTAGCGTCAGGGGTTAGGATGCAAGTGTTCGGTTCGTAATCTTCCCAAACTTCCAAGTGGTGGTAGAGCCTGTTGATACAATCGTAATGGGGCTTTTTCTCTTCTTCGGTGATGTCTGCATCAAAATCTCTGAAGGCTATATCCTCCCATTCAGGCATAGCAAAAAGTATCCGGTATGCAAACCCGCTGTGAGCTCTTTTGCCACCAAATATATCAGGCAGCACCTCATACTGGACACCACCTAGAATGTTAACAAAGGGGTGATCCACATAGAAGTTCTGATTATTTCCGAGTTTCTTCTGGTAGGGGTCACAATCCCAGGTTGTGATCCAAAACTGCTCATCAGTTCCTTCCTTGCGTGAGCCTGGGTCCATACCGTTTATCCACTCTATTATCTCGCCATGTAGCTTTGCTACACCCTTGAGATTTGCTGTGAGTGAATCTTTTATAAGGGTAGGGACCCTGGCATCGCGCACGATTACCTCAAATACTTTGCCTTGCTTTCTTTCTTCTTCTGAATGTGAGAGCTGCATTTCACGGTACTTCAATGAATACTCCCTTTGAATTGCCATCAATGGGCCGTAGCATTTGTCTATTGCCTCGCTTTTGCCGCTGGAGCTCTCGCCGACCAAGCCCGCATACATCGGTAGATAGATTTTATCGTCACGACCCGTCTTTACAACGTAAGCGGTACCAATGGCCGTACTATTGGCTGATAGCATAGCTGTACCAACAAACGAGGGCGGAATCTTGTATTTGTCTACCAGAGTATTCATGAACCTGTGAACACTTTCGTGAAATACATGTAGTGGAAACCTGTTTCCCTTGTCCTTTTTCCGTTTCCAGAGAGTCTCCTCCAATTCTGAGGTGCTAACAGTGTGTAGCCCTTTTTCAGCGCGTTTTTTCTTGTATCCGCCCATTTCATGATTTTGAGTTCAGGTTACTTCTGAGCCCTTCCGCTTTCCGGTCTACCAGTTCCTGAAGGTCCAATACTTTCTTTGTTACCGGGTGTTCTGGTGCTGCGACCTGCAATTGCGTGAGCGTGTCCGATAGAATTGCCAATGTATCCGTTTTGTGTTCACCCATTAGAAGCATCGCATCGCTCATGATCTCCAGTAGGTCCAATCTTTTTGGAGATATCAGGTCCAATTCGGCTATTTGAACAATACAGTCACGTATACCCAATTCGATAAGCCACATGCATTTATGCTCAATTGGGCAGGCTACATAAAACTTTGACATCATGGAACCTATGAGCTTATATAGAGCGAACTGATCCAAGTCGATCGAGCTTCTCTTCATTACCTCAATTACCACGGATTTATAGTTTAGGTTTGGGAATAGTGCTTCACTTGATTCCCATATCAGCTGGTTGATGCCTGGTGTGAAATTGACTTTTGATAGGTATTTTCTAGCGATTGAAAAGTAATACTGACTCACTATAATTTCACCTAGAATGTCATTTTCAACTTCCTCGCGCATTGAGCAAATGCTTGCCTTGGTAGCTTCTTTCTTGATCTTTAATTCTTTTGACTCTCCGCTGGTGAAAGCCTGGGTAGGAGGGCTTTTAGGTAATATACTTTTTATCTGTTGTTGGATCATTGCTCTTGTGGTTTTTCTTGGTATTGATAGTCGGGCCAGTGAATGATTTTGCCGGTAAAGTCCTCCCTTATTGTGTGGATATTTTGGCCTGATTTTAGGACCGGTACGAATCTTTCGTTGAATGACAATATCATGCGGCGGGATTCAGTTTGTATATCTCCATGGCTTTTAAGATACGTCGCTGCATAGGTGTAGTGGGGGGTCGGTCGTCCAATCGCTTGATATTTTCATTGATCATCCGTTTGACTCGGCGGGTTACTTGCCACATGATAAGCCCTATGAGGGCTATCAGAAGGACTGATCCTATTGAGCATTTGGTAAGGGCAGTGTTTGATATTTCATTAGCTAACCATACTAGTAGCAGAATTGATTGGACAGATAAGACCCCCAGACACAAACTATTCATCTGCTTGTAGAATGTATGGAGCACTTCATCGGTGATATGCTGAATCACCATCTCATGATCGTAATATGTGTTCATGCTGCTTTTCGTTTATTCTTACTTCGTAGTAGCGCCGTTAATAGCTCTCGGCAAGAGTTGTCGTTGTATTTGTCCTTAGCCACTTCCACAAGCCGCCAGGCTTCTTCTTCGTTCCGCAGCTTGACCATACGGATGATTTGGTCAAAGATTAGATCAATTGGTCTCATGCCGCTACCCCCTTCTTTTTCATAAGGTCGTCCATTGGCACCTCCAGATGTTCAGATATTTTCATCAACTCCTCGGTAGTAGGCTGACTCGAATTCGCTAATATTCGTGTTGCCTTTGTCTTCGAACCTAATAGGTTGGCCAGTGCTGCTTTCTGATCGGCAATCCATTGCTCCGGATGTACCTCTTCCATGGACCTCTGGATCAATATCCAGTTGATTAAGTTTCGCATCGTCAGACTTATTTTCTGATTATTTATTAGTACAATTATACTAATAAAATAGTACTTTATGCCTATTGATGCATTTTTTTTACCAAAACTTTGAGTTTATTTGCCTAACACCATAGGATAATTATCCTAAAAGGACCAAAAATGGAACACCACGAGGGGAAAATCTTCAAACGCCTTATAGAGGAGAATACAACCCAGATTACCGTTGCTCGCAAACTGAAGAAGGACAAAAATACCATAGCTAACTGGTGTGCAAAGGAACGTTTGCCGGTGGAAACCTGGCTAGCTTTTGGTAAGGCGTTCCGGATCAACGTGAGGGATGAGGTGCCTCGCCTTGCCGAATTCGACGAGACTAAGGTTCTTATGATCTACTCGGAGGATGCCCAGGAATACATCAATGATCTTACCAAGATCCAAACCATGCTTGAGGAGAGGAATCAGAAGGTGGCGGATTATAAAGTAGTGGTGGAGAGTCTAGAGCAAAGGGTCAAGGACCTGGAGGATATCATTTCTACCAAGAATGATTTAGTGGAGTCACTAAAAAACGAACTTAGGAACTCTAAAGGGGGTTAGGACTTCTTATTGGCATGTAAATCCTTTAACTCATCATAATTTCGTTTGTATTCTCTATTGGAGAGTTTTAATATCCGGATTACTGTTTTTAGATGCTCGTGACCCTCAGGTACCAAGTTTTCACTCACATCGGCCATTTGCTGTAGTTGTCGTCGGCGATAGAAAATATATCCAAGTAATACAATTGCCGTAGTTAGACCAATAGACCAAGACAATACTTTAAGCCAGAAATCTCTATTCCTAGCCATTTCATAACTGATTTTCTCTTCAGTCCTAGCCATTTGAAGTAAGTCTACGGTTCTTTCTAAGCTTTCAAATTCTTCTACATTTTCAAACATGAGGTGGTCGAACTCTCGAGAATACGCCACGTATTTCTCAATTTCTCCCTTTTTATAAAGTAACTCTTTTAGCAATTCGTAAGACTGTCTCATCCCCTGGTGCAGCCTGTGCAGTCTATTGCCGGCCACTGAGTTCTCTAGGTATGATATGGACAGGGCAGTGTCACTATTGGCAAGAGCTACTCTGGCTAAATTATAGTATGGAGTAAGCAAGTCTTGATTTGTTTCACTTCTCATTGAAATACTCCCATCAAGTAATGCCTGCGCACTATCAAGGCTATTCAAACTTAGGAGGGAGTTTCCCTTGTTATTAAGAATGGTTGCTGAGTCATTTCGATTGGATGCGTAAATCAACGCATCATTGTAATTCTTTATGGATCTATGAAAATAGCCTTGTTCAAAATTCAGAATTCCCAGTGACTTCAATGCCTCAAAAGTCCTCTTCTTAGAACCGGACTCTATTGCAAGATGTAGTGCACGCTCTAGAGATTCATGTGCCTTCGTCCAATTATCCATAAACATCTGGCATTGACCGATTTTTAAGTAAGCGATTGACTGCTTACTTAGATTGTCCTTCCCCCAGATATTGCGAGCTTCTTCAAAATATGAGAGGGCGTTATCTGGTGATCCTGCCTGTAAAAACAGGCTGCCTATTTTATTATAAATATCTCCGGCGATCTCATTCCTGGGGTAGTACTTTAATGCTTCATAGTAGTGATGAATAGCCTGATTCTCGTGGCCGTAGTATTGTCGAATGTATCCAAGTAGGAATTGCCCCTTTCCCAAATCTTCACCGCTGGCCTCTTCTAGAAATAGTGCCAGATTAGAAAAAGCTTTTGTGCTATCCGTTTTGTAACATTCATAAGCTTCTGTATAAAGTTTCTGGCAATGCAGAATGGAGGATATTCCGAGGAGAATCAAAGTAGTGAGTAGGCCCTTTCTCATTTTCCATTTTTGGTTTCAATTACAAAACCGCTTGCGGATGCTGTTGTTTTGTGAATCAACCGCAAGCGATTTGCCACAGCTATTACTTAATCAGCTGCCTGGAGGTGGGGGAGTATCCCCATCATCATCGCATCCTTCGTTACCATTGCAGCTTTCAAGCTTGCTAGGCTTAATTTCCTTTATCTCATCAATTAGAGAAGAATCGCCACAGCTGAATGTCAAGAGTAGTATTGCGACGAAGGCAACAAATGTTTTTCCTAAATTTTTCATTGTGTTAAAATTTTTGATTTTTAAAATTTTCAATGAAAAGATAGGATGCACACCTCCGTCTGAGGTATGACATTACGAATATAACACCGCTATACCGAATGACTTAGGAAAATGAGCGAAATTGTTTAGGATAGTTGTGATTTTTTAACTAAAATATAGCATCTGCTATAACGTGTAAATCCAGTTAACTTTTGCAATACCCAAAACTGGGTATTTTTGGGTCTTACACCACAAAACCTTGTAAAGGGTCCGAATTCTTTACAATCATATTCGGTAACCTTCTATCTCCTGACCTTCTATACCGCGTTGGGTAAGCGTGCTGTTAATGGACTTCAATCTGAGAAGCCCTTTTTCCCACCGTAATATCTTTTGCCGGTAAACATCAATGATATCCACTTCACTGAGATTAGTGAAAAGCTTAACTATTTCTGATTGCCCAAGAAAGGCAGAGAGCGTTTGCCATTTAGTTAAGATGATACTGTCTTCGCCTACAGTATTCAGTGTGAAGGAGCCTAGTTTCGTGACATCCGAGCTGTAATTTCCAGGCGCTGCCATTGCGTAAGGGTTGCCCTGCGTATCGTCTTGGGTGCCGTAGTATATGGCTATACGAGCAGTGGACGTATCAGGGGCTAAGTCTGCTGCGTGGTGGTTGATTTTTTCCCCGATCACCGGCATAAATTGGTCAATAGGTAGTCGGACAAATATGCGGGATAGGTTGACATCTTCAAAGAAATCAAGGTCCAACTCCACCCACTTGTTGGCGAAGTTGATGGCTGTTACTTCATGGTATATTTCGGTGTACTTGGCTACATTATCATGATCCTCTTCCAGTTTGATTTCCTCGTCTGTTCTTGGGAAGAAATCGCCTGGTAAATCTATGATACGAACACGCCCAGCGGTCGTTGGGCTCTCTATGACTTTCATTTGTGAGCTTTGAATCTCACGGTACAGATGATTGTCAAAGAAGGTGGGAAGTACCGGTATCTCTATGGGAGTTGCTTCTGTGGAGTCATCACCAACAATCAAATTGGGGAAAGCGTATGTATAAAACACTATTTCCGTGGATCCTTTGTTGTCGATGGCTCGATAGTATGCATTCTCCCTTTTCACAAAAGCATAGTCACCAGGGGTTAGTCCCGTTTCGGCCTCAAATAGAGCCAGCGTATCATATTCGCCCTTGTCCACTCCTTCAGGGACTATCTGGGCGGTTAATACGCTGTCGTTGGATAGAGGGTAGGAAATCTCAAATTTTCGGCTTGCGATCTCATCAGTTTCATATGATGCGACCTTCCCGGCAAGATCAACCGCGATTTTCTTTGTCACCCTCACATGATCATTTACTTCAATCGTCTTTCTGTTGATCCGGAGGGACACAGAGGACGCAGATAGGGTGAGTGCAATACTCAGCAGGTCTGAAACTTTAATATCAGTTACATAGTCTGAAACGTTTCGTTCCTCAACGGCACTTGGTACACTCCGATTATGTATGAGGATCAGTTTTTGAAATAACTCACCTGAAATTGAGAAGTTATCAATCAGGGTCATGCCAATGTTCTCCATTACATGCCTTAGAATATCCAAGTAATACCAGCATGGAATGGTCACTACGGGTGATCCGGAACCCTCGTCATTGTAATTGACAATTTGGTCATCGGAGCTGGTAACAGGGCTATTATAGAAGTGCAACTCAGGGTAAACCGGCTCTAGTTCGTCAACGATTCCAAACTTTGCGGTGATATAAGTGCGGATACCAGATTGCAGCGCTGTGAGTAATGGGCTATCTACAAGGGATAAAGTCCCTTCTATGTGGAATTCCGTATTTTTTCTATGGCGGAAACTGACCTCCCACCATACGTTGCCGTCCCTGGTAATGTAAAAGTCGTCGTACGTTTTATGAATGGGTCCGATTTCGGGTTCTCCAGCAAAGAAGAATAATTGATGATTGCCTTCCTTGGGTATTCGCACCGGCCAGCTATGACCCTCTCCAATGTTATCAAAGTCAAAAATATCATCGTCCAATTGCCAATCAATAACAAAATCACTTCCGAGGTTCAAATCCGTCTCTTTGTACCTAATTCCTATCATGATTCTACCCTGTCAAGCGCTTTGGCTTCCCATGCAAATCTTAAAGAGAAAGCGAGGTTAGTGATGTTGGAGAAAGAACTAGCCAGAGGCATACTGCTTTCATCGAAAATGGCTGGCAGCTTTACTTTCGTCTGATTGATCACTGAGTATATAGCTAGCTGCTTTTTAAGTGCCATATCTCTTAATGCCTCACGCTCCAATCTGGGCATTTTACCGGTGGTGAATGTGAAAACCTGCATGCCCCTGCTGTCCTGCAGGAGCACTTGTGGATTAAGCTGAATATTGTAGTTTATGGGTAGAATCCGGCGAGAGGTGATCTGATCATTTTCAATGTTTCCCTGACTTTCTCCCTCACATACAAGGCTGTCCCAGCCTCCGTAGCTATTGGCGTAGTAAATGGCTGTTCTATCCTTACTAGTTGGAGTCCAGGGGATAGCCACTATATAGTCCTCTGGTGTTGCTGTCTGGGAGGTATGCACGTAGAATTTTATGGACTTGATAGTCCTTCCAGCGCCTTTTTGCCCTTCATAGTCTTCTACATCTTGACTGATATCGACGATTTTGGTTTCACCTCTTCGTAGGTCTCCAAGGGAGATAGAATTCACGACTTGTGAGCTGTCGTCTTGGGTAATTTCATAGTAAAGCCTGGCTGCAGCTTTATCCTCCCGAGGATATACATATAGAAACTCCGGATCGCTCATATTGAAGCGTCTGGTCTGGGGTTTTGTTGTCAAGAGCCAGTAGCTGCCGGATGTAAGAACTGGTCTGCTCATGCCTTAATTTTTTCATATGTGAATGGTGACAATTCCGTGTCCCAATCAAGGCTTGGGTGAGACTCTTGAGGGTTGGGAATGAACCAGGATCCTTCATTTTCAAACACTTCAGCGAATCCTCGAGTAAGTGCTTTGTTATATACTCTTACCCCCTTTGAGATAGAGTATATGTAGTAGTCGCTCAGCAATTCGGAATCAGGAACACTGTCCAAATCGACATCTTGCATATCGCTGTGCCTGGTGAGGGTACCCCCGTATTTTGTTGAAGCAATTTTCAGGATACAACACCATATGTGGTTGTTTGTCGCATTTGCCTCATCCTCTGTTTTGAATTTCAATACATTCATAGGAGTGACTCATTTGTAGGGGCGATGGTTTTCCAAGGATGTGAAGCTGGTAAATTACCCTGAAGGCCGTACTTGTGAGCAAAGAACCCTTCAACCAATTGCCTGCGGTCCGTGTCCAATGCTTCGTCAAACCATCCCATATCTCCAAATTCAGCGTCTATGGAGTTGAGACCGGAATTATTGTGCTTTGCAAACAATGCCCTATTATAGCCGCTTGTGAATGGCCCAATATCAAAAGAGGGGCAGTTTCCTGACGCATGAAGACTACCGTTAATCCATGTCTGAGATACACCGGTGGTCCCGTCCATGATACAGACGATTATCAGAGGGTCGGTGATGGTTCCACTATATACTGCCGCAGCATCTTCGTCAGAACCCCCAGCAATCACCCGACATCCAATGTTGCCGGGTATAGCCCGTAAAGCCATCTCGACGTTGATTATTACGTCAACGTCGGTAATGTCAAAAATCCTGTTACCTCCAGATTGAGCTTGGTAATTGTTGATGACAGTTGCGAAGGTCAGCTTACCTGATCCATAGTTACCAAACCCTGAATTTCTCAAAGTGTCATGTCCCGAAGGGTTGATGGTTCTAATGCCGTTCAAGTTCGGTCCTACAGGAGGTTGATTTGCTTCAGTCGCGAAATCCCAACCATCATTATTTGAATTGCCAACCCGCATTTCCCAGTTAGAAACTGTGTCTGGGTTAGGATTTGCGTTGATATCAAACCATTCTTGCGATAGCTGAGTCTTATAGTCGGTTTGTGAAGGGTCTAACCAGTGAATTATATTGGGATCATCACCTAGATCATACGGAGTTGGGAGTACCCTTGGTATTCCAAACAATTCCGGACTCATGCCAGCCTTCAAAGCATCGGGAATGGCCTCGTCTTCCTCATGGTCGGGATTGTCCCACTCGTAGATGGTGACCTTTACACCGGCATTTACTTCTATTTGATTGTAGCCTGTGGCCGTGACGTTGGCCTCATAGTGATACTCACCTTTTATGTGGTTGCCAACTATATACTTTGCCGGAGGATCACAGTTAATGGGAGTGGTGCCATCGGTAATTTGCATTCCAGAGTCTTCCTGGTCGGCGACAAATAGATAGTGCTTGCCATTCGTTAACTCAGGGATGGTTACCAGGCCATTGCTGTCTGAGTAAACCTCGGCGTGTAACTCTAACACGCCATCCGCGTCCTGGAAAAACTCCACTCGCAGCCGGGAGCTAACATTTTCGGCTACCTGGACCTGATCTTTCAGATAGTCGAAACTATCATAATTGAGAATGCTCTCCAGGATATTACTCAGATTGAAAAAAGCTTTCCCGTTGTTTACTGGTTGCCTCAGCTCCGTGACAAATTCCCATTGGTTAGAATGGGGTAGCGTCTCCTTCCAAAGCCAGCAAATTATCCGTTCGCCGGGTATAGGTGTACTTAGGGATACCTCGTAGATAGCCTGGTTTTTTGATAGGAGGGGAGTATCTGGCGCAGTGATCCCTGGCATACTATCGGATTATAGATTTTGCACCGAATGATTCACCGCAAACAGAGCAATGGAGTTGCACTATTGGCCCTCTGAGGCAACTATCCACCGATGCATCTATGACTTTGCAGTCCGTACCACCACAGGGACCCTTAACCCTTAAGCGACCCCCTAGATCGTGCTTCTTCTGCTTGTGCAAGGACACGCTGGCCAGTTTCTGTAATTTTTGCTGCATTTCGATCGCCAATGTAGATGGGTGGCCGCGCTTGTTGTAGGACAGCCGCAGCCTGAAGTATCTTGTCTGCTGCAGCAAGCAGTTCGGAGTTATCCAGGGTGTTACTTACTTGGATGGGTTGTTGATTAGTCGCAGAGTTACCGCCTCCGGAAATCCTCAGGCCTTCCAGGTAGTTGGTTAAGTTCGCTACATACGGATCCCTTAGCATATTACGATTAATGACGTACTCGCCCTCTTCGACAACACCGCGAATGTTACCTCCGGAGTTCCTACCCAATCCGAGATCGCCAAATCCTGTGAATCCTCCCGTGTTGAATGAGGGTACCATCTGTTGAAAAATGGCCGCTGCCGCTGCCCCTGCAACTGGAGCCAAAAACACCCCTGCAGGTCCACCACTTAGTAGGGTGTTTGATACTGCTGCCGCAACTCCCCTGGCGATGAGCCCTGCAATCTCTTGCTTAATGGCATTCAGAATGTTGCCCGCCATGTCGTCAAATGATTGTGAACTTTGTATGGCATTCGCTACGACTTGTCCGAAGGAATCCGCCAAAGCCAATTGCATTTCTATCTCCTTGCGAGCAATGGCATTGCGACGCTCTGATTCTTTTAGCTTCTTGCCAGTTATAGTCTCTTCCAATTTGATGAGTTTCTGTGAACCAATGGTTACCTCTTTCTCCAGTTCGATTCCAAGGCTTTTGGCAGATTCTATCGTATCTCGCCGTCCTTTTTCCCGGGTCTCCTCACGGAGCTTCATTTCTTTTTCCAGGTTAGCAATGCGAGCACTGGATGCCGAGTTTTCCAACGCGTCTATGCTTTGTAGTCGTTTTTCCTGCCGTGCCAACTGATCCTCTCTCTGTGCTATGAGCTGAGCAAGCTCTTTTTCATCTGCCTTACTCGTGTCATTAAAACTGTGTTCCAACATCATTTTTTTAATGCGCAAATCAGTTAGTTCATTTTCTTGTTTCGTAAGTTCTTGAAATGCTTCTCTGGCCCTTTGCGCTGCTTCTAAACGTTCATTTTCATCTTTGGAAGTATCCGCAGCGATTCGCTTTTGTTCTTGAAATTCTCGATTGAGTCTGCCTCGATTTTTGGTGAGTTCTATTTCCGTGTCTCGGATTTTTTTGGTGAGTTCATCCAATTTCCTGCCCTGCTCTAGAGATTCTGACAGGAACCCTTCACCATCTAGTAGCCCAATATCCTTCATTACGTTTTTCAGCCACCTTAAAGCAGGTGCGAGTTTATCGAATATGAAACCTCCAAAGTCTTGCACTACACCAAGAAGCCTCTGAAATATGACGGAAAGGGGCCTGGTTACAGTGGTTACAGCGTCCATGCCTCTCTGGGTCGTGGCGAGGAAAGTGACAAGAGATCCAAATGCTATAACCAACGCTCCTACCCCCGTACTAATTAGCGCAACTTTCAGAAGCTTACTGGCTCTGGTTGTTCCATCCATAGCCAGCGTAACACCCGTAAACTGAGATCTTAAATCGCCGATAGATGTGCCGTACAATGAAATGCCATTAATCCGGCTATCAAGCCCCTTCTTGAATTCGGCAGTTTGGCGCTTCCACGCATTTGCTACCTCCCGGTTTTCCTTTCTTACTTTCTCTGTACGGTCCGCGACTTTCTCCAGTAGCTTACTGGTCTTTTCATACTCGCGAGTTCCTTTTTCCATCCCGTTAAGGGATTTGATGAGTTTTTTCTTAGCAGAGTTTAGCTCATTGTAGGAGTTCTTGATTTCCTCTCCGTTGATTTTGAGACGGATGGTACTAGTATCCGTTCTGTTGGTAGCCATAAAAAAAAGGTTATCTGATTGAGCAAATAACCTTTTCTTTCGGTTTGTTAGGTAGGACTACTGAATACAGTCCAAGGCTTGTGCGATAAAGCCTTGTTTGTTCTTCTGCTGGATATTGTAATCAATAAAGCTGTCGGTGAAGTAGAACCTTACCTTCACTATCTTCTTCCCGGCAATTTGCGCGTATAAATCCTCATCAGTGTTGTCTGCAAATACAGTCATCCGCCAAATAGTGTGGTTTACACCAGTCATATGAACAGCGTCCGATATGGCACTATTTCCTGCTCTCAAATTGTAGGTTTGACCGCTCGAATCCTTGAATATGATTCTAGATCCCTTTTCCAAAGACTGTACATTTTGTGTACTTACTAAAAACCTCAATGATCGATAATCCCCATTTCGAAATCCGGAAACATGCAGTGCTTTCCCCCCAAAAACCTGGCGTAGTAGTCTATGCTTAGTCTCCATATAAATATCACCGGTCATATCGTCAATTTTCTTTTCCCGGTAGTCACATTGAGCTACGCCATATAGGGAGACGTAAACACACAAAAAAGACAGTAGTGATTTCATAGGAACCGTTTTATTCTATCAATCTATACCATCCAATGCGAATTGCCAAATATCCACATGGTCACTGACCAGCTTATACATTGCCACATTGTTTTCGCTCAACACTTTCAATAGATAACTCTTGAGCCCTTGCAGATAGCTATGCCATTGCTTTGGAGGATGCTTGTCTTGAAGAAAGTCTATTACTGCGTCCAGGTTATATACCTCTTCGTACATATGGTAGCTCAGATTGCCGTTTGGTCTAGCGGCTTGCATATCTTTCACCAATTGGATCATGTCATCAATAAGAGCCGTGTACTCCGGTAGATCACTAGGACCTTCATCTTTATACAGGTCCTTCCATCCTGATAGTAGGTACTTCTTTACCTCTTGAAGATGAGTGACTCGATCAGATAGCCTGATGCGTTCGTCATAAAGGTTCCGGGCAAATCCGGAAAGATCGTAATGTTTCGTTGTTACAGTGTGCATAATAAAACAATGAAAGTAGGCAGGAGCTGCACACTGTAATTCCTAAGGAATATTAGTATCGGACTCTCACGAGCTACCCACTCCTGCCAAATTTTAAATCGATAAATCATTAGAAAGAAATTACAATGTGCAAGACAATGATAATTCAATCATATTTCATAAAAAAGCACTAGCGAAATTTCGCTTTCGTTAAGCTTCTCGGTATCAAACCCGTTATTGTTGAAAATTTTTATAGTCCTGGTAAGGTCAAATTGATGTTTTTCAGTGTTTTGTGCCTGCGCACGTGTTCAGACATAATCGTCGTGATTGTAAAAATTCAAAAAGTTCTGGTCTGATATATACAGACAAACACATCCTTTTCCAATCTTCTTGATTTGAATATCCTGTAATGAAATACACATAGCATCTCTCCTCAGAGTACCTGTTCTCTCAATTCGTTCCTCGGTCAATTGAAACCCGGTACCAGATCCGCGATGATCGATGATTTCCCTCTCCTGAGTTGATGTAACTGTATAGTTGATGGTGGCTAGCATCTCTACAACTTGCTCTCGATTTACCATTATTTTTAGTTTTTAAGCTAAAATAATTAGTAATTGTAATTAAGACCAGGCCCCCATTAATAAATCCATGCCCCCTGCGCTAACGGGATTCTTTGTTTTCGGAACAATGTAATTATCAAAGGTGTCGCTAAAGTGAGTTGCGAATTGTTGCTCCAGGTTTTCGTCTAATTCTGAGGACTTGTCTTTCTTGAAATCACCCTTGATTGGTGTCTGTCCCATCGATATAAGCACGTCTTTAGCAGTAGAGCTATTGATTCGAACCTTCGGCATCTGGGAGCTACTTTCCTTGAGGACTAGGTTACAGGTGAGGTGCTTTTTCTTGTGAGCAATGTCCGCGAAATGGTAGTCGATCATGTCGTAGCAGACCCACCCGTGGGATTCGAATACTTGTTTTATCCTTTTGAAGTAGGTATAGTCTGTTAATGAGGTATGCTTTCGGTGTGCGTCGGCACCTCCGTAGATATTGGCCACTTTCCTCGGGTGACTTATATGATGGGTGCAAATAGCCTCAATCAATTCGTCGATAATGGAATTCTTAACGAAGAAGCTACCGGAACATCGTAATTCCCAGTCATCAGGTGATAATCCTGTTACTCCATCATTATTTCCGGATTCGAACTCTTGCCAAACTGTTGCGCTAGTGAATTTTGCGTTGAAGTCAAATGAAAAATCCATCTCCAAGCCGGTGTTTACGTCATTCTCCTTGGCGGGAGCTAGGTAGCCATGCTTGTCTTCGTCAAGGAATTCGTAGAAGCAATTTGGAATGCGCATGATCGAGCGGTTCTCCACTTCCACGGCGTAGGTAATAGGTGAGAGTGTGCGCTGAAGACGCTTGAAATAGTTATCTCCGAGTACTGCCCTGTTGTCGAGAGCGCTTGATTCTATGTAGAAATAGTCCTGTGCATATTCCTGGGCGAGTTTTTTCATCTTAGTATCAACCCATCGTGCCTTTGCTTTCCATGGTCGCGATGTGAAAATGAACATCGACTCATGTAGTGGGTGATTTATCTCATGCTGATTGCCTCTCACTAAAGGTTGAATACTGCGATCGAACTGTTCTCCATCCACTTCCAGTGCTTCATCCAAGAATAGCGCATTGTATGATCCACCACGCTTATTATTGTTTAGGTGAAATCCCAATAGGTCGATGCTGAACCCTGTATAAAATGTGACAATGTTATCAAATTTCTTTGGTGGCTTCCTCGGCTTTCGGAACCAGCTCGGCGGCTTAACTCCCATCACGTAATGACCTATAGATCCTCTGCCCTCGTGCTCTCTTAGGCCGTGGGCGGCAAGTCCATCTGCTATCTCCGGCCATACTTTGGTCTTTAGTTGATCGATGGTAGGGGCCAGGAACGCAATGCGGCATCTACTCATCGGCTCCAGGCCCAGAGACTTGCTGCCAGTCACCATTAGCTTGATGTTGTAAGCGATAACTCGAGTTTTGCCTGATCCTCTGCCACCGACCCATACACGGATTTTTTGACTTGCTGTCAAGAACGCCTTTTGCTTACTGTTGATGTAAATGCGTCGCTTTTTCTTATTGGTCTGATACATCTTCAAAATCAATCTCCTCTGCCATTTCGGATAATGCTGATTCCTCCGTGGTGAATTCGGTATCAGGGAGTGCCAGTTGCTTCATTATTTCCTCCGGATCTATAGCATCAGGATTCTCCAGGTCATTTATTTTATGTATCTGCTGCAAGTATTTCAGCTGCAGATTATAGTATTGATCCCCGTCAATTCTTTTTGATCATAGTCCTTTTTGAGTTCAGAAATAGATCTCTTCAGAAGCTCAGTTTGCATTGCTCGTTCAATGATCTTGGGCATGCGCAGGGCCTCTTCAAAAAACAGTGCTTTAGCTTGCCTGATAAGCCTGTATGCATTTCTTTCGGAGATAATGTCACCGTGATCCCGCCCTCGATACTCCTCAATTAACCATTTACGTACTTCTATGGAAGACATTGGCTGAACAGGGTCTGTTAATCGCTCGAAAATATCCTGATACACCTCCAGCAGTCTTTCCTGATTTTCGGTTAGCGTTATGGGGACATCATGGGCCAGTGGAGTTACATGGCCCTGCATTAGGAACCCCTGAATGGTATCAAAGTCTGAGTTTCTATTGATTTGCTGCAGCACTTTCCTCTTGTATTTTTCTTCCTTTTGCATTCTTCAACTCGTTGATAGCCGTGTCCAATTGATGGAATTCCGTTTGAGTTTTGTTGTACTCAGGTGAGCCTTTCTCCCCATTTGTTTCAAGTTCTTTGAGTCTCGTTTTGCGCTTGCTACGGGTCGACATTAGCTGGCGGATCTTCTTCTCAATCTCGTAGAGTGATTCCGGAACTTGTGACCACCCTTTATCCTTCTTTTTAGATGGAGGATCAATGGAAATATCTATACCGGATTCCAGGTCCTTCTGTGATTTTCTGACAAGAGCTATCTCTTGTTGTACCGTCTGAGAATCGCGATATGCCTTGCGCCTTTCTTCATCGCTTACAGCATCAATGCACTTTTGATGATGGTAGGCTCTGGTTTTGACGAGATCGTGCTCCTGGAGAGCTAGTATTTGGCTTTTCGCCAGGCTTTTAACATTATGCTGAGGTGAATTATTATTCTCCCGCGTTGTTAGTCTGCCGGTTTCAGAAGGTGGCACCCCTGTGGGATCGGTGATTTCTACTTTTTTCGCCTCCGTATCATAGTATTTGTCTGGGATTGTGTCCCTCCTGAGTGGCATCCCTAGAGCTAATACAAGGCTCTTTCTGCTGATTGGCGGATGATCTGTAGGAAACAAAGCTTTAAAAAGCCTCTTGCCCTCTTGTATATCGGCATTTTCCTTTTCGACTAGCCAATTAATAATGGCCTCCTTCAATTTCATGAAGTAAAAAAAGCCTCGGAAATTTCCTAATAGTAGGACATCAAGCTGGTCCAGAACAATAAAAAAAGCCCGGACCACCAAATCCGAGCTTTTCAATTCAACCTTGAACCAAAAAATATTCTATGAAGAAGTCTCTTCCACTACGTACTGGGTACCCGCTAAACTTTCAAGTACAGCATCACCATTTTTCAAATCTTTTATATTGACTCTGCCCTTCTTGGTGACTACAATCCCGGTAACCGGTGACTCTTTATCATTTGCAGCTTTCTGGTACGCAATTCCCGCATCTGTTAGTTTAAACTTTTTGCTATTTGCCATTTTCAATAGGATTAAAGTGCTATAGTTCCATCGGAGTACGTGTAAGGAAGATGTGTGAAGTCCATAGAACCTTGTAGCAGGTTACCAACGCGATTACCTGCTTTGCCAGCATCTTCCTTGTTTATTCGCAGCCTGATCCCTCGCTGAGGATCTCCAATGATCTCCAAAACACCATCAGGTCTACGACCAATTATCACCAGATAAACACCATCTAAAGTGTCTAAGGCCGACCTGGCCGCTGCTGAGTTGCCTCTGTAGAATAAACTTACTGTGTACATATATCCAGTGGACCCCTCAGCCTCTGGCTCCTCAATGGAAAGGAATCCCCCAACTTCTTCATCTAGAGGAAAGGGGGTAAACACCTTTGCTGTCTCCATTTGGATAGCGCTCGCTACATCTCCGTTAGTAGCTGCCGGTATACTCGATACGTCTTCCTTGGCGCATAGAAACACCTCTATGTATCCAGGATGATTCTTGCCATTACTTACAGGGAATGGAATAAGACTCATATCACCTAGATTTTTCGATTAAACTATGATTAGCTTTCACTAATTCAACCTGCAGATCCGTCGAGTTGATTACCTCTTCCACGGATCTCTTTGATCCTCCAAACCAAAAGGCGGTAACATCCCCGATGACATATGTTTTGCCATCACATTTGAAGGTTCTCTCCTCTTTCGAGTGTCTCTTTGCCGCTTCTGGGGTTTCCACCTCATTTACGGCTTTGAGAGCAGCGTTCTCCGTTTCCAGTTCCTGGATTCGGTCTTGAAGCGCTTGATTCTCCTTTTCAAGCGCCTCTATCTTGGCTTTATGTCCTGTTAGTACTCCCATTATGCTTGGTCGTTACAGAAAATCAGTTCGGCAAAAATGTACTCAGGCTGTGCCTTGAATTTGGCACCCATGTCTAAGTCCCAGTGCTCTTCCCATACCTTCATTTCGGCAGAAGAAAGGGAGAGGTTACTCATCAATACCAGGTTCTCACGAGGAGTGATAATGATTCGATCACTACCTGCCATTCCAATTTCCGGAATGATCTCACACTTGCCTAGCCCTTCAACAAACCGTTTATTGAACTGTTCATTGTATGGGAGGGCCCCATGGTTGGCCTGGTAGCTTGTGTTGTAATGAGTCACGTTTTCCGGAGCCATTAGACAAACAAGGTCTTCATCTCTATACTCAGGCTGTTGAGCGATGACCACATCTCTCACAAGATTGACTTGCGCTTCCGCGTTTGCAGCTGTGATGGCTGCACCAGTAGCTACGTTACCTACTGGTATGTTCGTTGCCAAAATATCGGCCGCGATAATGGTCAAGTAACCATCGAAAAGGTCTGAAGATGTGGTACCGGCTGCGTTGAGTGACCCTTTGAAAAGTGCCTTTTTTCTCATGTTTGACCACATGGCCTCCAGGGTTCTCATGGTCACGAGATCCTTAAATGGGAAATCATACGGGTCTTCAGGGTTCGACCTTCTTTTCTTCATCAAGTAGGTCCTTTTCAGAGCTTCGATATTAGTTTCCTCATATCGAAGTGCAGCTTCTACATTCCGAACCTTACCGGTTCTGGCTCTGAATTCATGCACATTACTCTTGGGACTGAAGCCGCCTCGGTTACCGGGTTGTAACGGATCACCCGTGACCAGTTGGCTGAGGTCCATTTCATCTTCCACATCATCGTAATAGGTGATATAAGGAATACCTGCCACTCCATCAGAAAACGTGAGAGTGAACATATACGGATTGTCACGCAGGTTCTTCTGAAGATCTGCGGCTAGTGAGGATATGTTAAGATCTGCCATTGTTTTATAGCCTTGCTGCTTTTTTCATTTTGTTGAATTTTGCCCTTTGAGCATGTGCGGTTTCCTGAATGCTATCAGCTTCTACCTGGAAGGCATCTTTTTCTTCTGCGCCTTCGGGATCACCCTCACCGCCATTATCCTGGCCTTTTGGCTTGCTGTGGCTTGCACTTGTTTCTTCCTTGAGAGCTGCTAGCTCCTTTTCCACATTAGCCTTGTCAGCTTTAAGTTCTTCCACCTCAGCTCTCAAAGTTTCGGCTTGACTAGCTTCTACTTGAAGCCGCTCATTCTCAGCATTAGCGTCTGCCAGCTTGGACTCGGCTGCTGCTATTGCCTCAAGCCCTTCTGGAGTCGCTTCCACCACAAGTTCCTGACCCTGCTTTGCCCCAAAGAGTGAGGACAATAGCTCTGGCAGTACCTGGGCTTTACGTTTTTCGGATGATCCACCGAATCCAAATAGTTTTTTCATATTTTGTTTATTTAATTAGTTACTAGTCTCTGTCTGCTTTTTGCCACATCTGCTGCCAGTTCGATGGCATCCGTGATTGTGCCGGAATAGTCAATCATGCCTAGCTTAATCGCTTCGCCGAGTTCATACATTTTTCCGGAGAAGATATTTTCGTCTTCTGCTTCTAGTCGATTTCCACGCCCCATCTTGACAGCCTGAATGAAGTCATCGGCTATTACATTCAGCTCTTGTTGCAGTTGGTTTAGTGCTTCCTCTGGCCATTCTTCAATGCCGTTTAAAACAGCTTTGTCCTCGGACTGATCTGCTCGCATGATCCTTACATCAAGACCTTCTTTTGCGAGCCATTCGCGCTCATTCATAAGTACACACAGCACGCCAATCGAGCCGACTTCTGTGTACTCGTTGATGTTACCTACTATGTAGTCGCTTTGACTTGACACCCAATAGTGAGCGCTGGCCGCCATTTCGTCCACGAATGTGATTACCGGCTTTTCCGCGTTCCTAATAGCCAAACCAAGCTCTGTCGTGCCACTTACGGATCCTCCGGGGCCGTCAGCATAAACTAGATGAGCATCGATCTTTTTATGAGAATCAGCCGCCATAACCTTCTCGGCAAGGTGCTTACTGCCATAGGAGCAGAGGCCACCATGCTTGGTAAGAGATCCAATCATTGGGATTCTTGCGATACGTTGGCCTTCCTCGGTTTCGTAAACATAGGATCGGATATCACTATCCCATTCCATCATGATACCGGCAGAAATCTGTAGAGGCTTTTCCGTTACTGACCTTTCGCCTCCTGCAGTGTCCGTATGAAGTGATTCAGGGTTGTTTGTTCCTATGGATTTTAGGAAATTCAGGTCTCGGCCATGAGCCAGTCTATGTAGGATCATTTGACTAGTTCTCTGGAAAAATGACTTTTCCAGAGCCCATGCTTTCACCGACAAAATTTCATGCATAGTAGCAGGATTTTTTCACGCTACAAACATGAAATCACCCTTTCAAGTAGGGTAGGACACCTTTTTAAGGAGATATACTATTGAGTAAAACTGCCAGTAAGGAAGTAATTAGAGTGGTATTGCTGTGCTTGAAAGTTGATCCGGACCAAATTGATATTGTTTATATCCTCGGAGTAAGTCATTAAGGCGTGATGATCCTCGCTTCCAATCATTATATACTCGCTATCACTGTTACGATCGAGTAGTAACAGGACTAATTTTTGCTGATCGTATTTTGCGAGCCACTCGTTCAGAGATCTCCTTTTCTTATTGAGTGCGCAAGAAATGGTGAAATTGAAGATATCAACACCGGAATCTTTCACCTTTTGTAACTGCCAGATTCCGGAGCTAGGTAGGAAATCAATTTTTTCGAAACTTTCCGAAGTGATTAGGTTCTCTGTATACTCCAGGGAGGTCAGGTGCCGCATCTTATCTGCGAACGTTACACTATCCCACTTTATCAGGAACAGTTCCTGCAGATAACCCACATTTTTCCCCTGGTGGAATTGGATCATTTGATCTTCCGGTATTGGTAGTACTTAACACCCAAAATTGAAAGGAACACCACAAACACAAGTAGGACCAGTTTCCACATTACACCAGAGTTCTAAAGGATAGTAATCTTGAAACTGTATATGGCTTTATGTTGACCTGGTTATTTTGGTTACCCCCCAAGACATAGATCATGTTTCCGTGCTTTGTTATAAAGAAACCGACATGGCCCTTCCAACTATTGCGATCCTCTCTCCAGAGGACGACCAAGTCTCCAGGTTTGGGGTCGCCAGTTGCTTTGCCAACTTTCAACCAGCTTCTGGCGTTGAGTCTACCACTCCCTGAAAGATGAACTTGTTTAACACACCAGTTGGCGAAGGCGGAACACCAGGCTGTTTCGTCCTTTAACTTTCCACCATCGAAACCTATATCCGAAAAATACTGAACGATTCGCGGGTTGTCATTGTGACCTTTTATTTCCGCCACTCCAAATTCTGCGAGTGCTACGTTCAACAATTCTTGCCTTCTAAGTGACTTCATGCTGCTGTTTTTTGGTAACTAACTGGTAACTTCTTGGACACCCTAGCGGAAACTTTTTTAAAGATTTTTTGGACGGAAACATGACTAATCTTATAGGCTTTTGCTATGGCTCTATCAGACAAACCTTGACGTTTCCGGAGCCTATAGATTTGCATGCATTGAACATTAGACAGTTTCCGGCTAAGGCGTATTTCAACGACTGGGTTTTTAGCTATCAGTCCGGGGACACTACTCCTATGTAATTGCCTCCTTAGATGCCCAATTGGGTACAGTGTTTCGGTGATCCCATATCGTTCTTTGAATCGACGAATTGCCTCTTCCTTCAAGATTGTGCCCTGGGACACCATCCTCAATATTTCTGTTTCGGCAATGGCCTGGAAAAGGTGATCAAAAAGATCAGCTGAGAGTTTGGCTTGTGCTTGGGACACATACTTGTTGGCGTAGCGATCG
The DNA here is from genome assembly GCA_965242775.1 of Cyclobacteriaceae bacterium. Taxonomy (GTDB): domain Bacteria; phylum Bacteroidota; class Bacteroidia; order Cytophagales; family Cyclobacteriaceae; genus JAWPMT01. The sequence goes on along the minus strand of CBDETI010000034.1, from coordinate 59,890 downwards.
GGTACACGGAGGGTTACTTTTTCCATTCCCTCCGGAATATCCATCATCCGGCTATCAAAGTCGGATGTTAGTGTACTTCCGAATGCCATTGTGATCCACCCAGATTTATTTTGAGCCGGTGGAAGTGAGGGGGTTTGGTCGTTTTTGGAGAGGAATACCCTAATGAATTGCGCAACGTGTGGTTTGGCCGCTATAGTTATGTGATTGGGCATTTTGTACTACTAATTTCATTAAATAGTACGAAATACACAATTAATTGGTTGAAAAGGCTTAAATTCAGAGTTTCCTAAAGCTGGAAAGTCGGTTTATCAACCCGTGGCAGACGGCCGCGGGTTTTTTATAATAAGGGTTATCCGAATTGATTAACCCTAAAAATTAACCGATTAGGCTATTAGTTATACCCTTTGATCCAATTTTGCTTGTAGTTAGAGCAATTTTTGCGTTGGTTTGGTTGTTATAAAAAAAGAAGCCGTGTCCTTAACCACGGCCTCTAAACTCAACATTGGCATCTAGGCCAATGCATTTAGCAATCAAAAATCAGACCCAGAAGGCGAAGCATTTCGCCTTCTTTGGATATACCTTTTTACCCTTCACGGTGATATATCTGCGAAAGACGAGCTTCGTCTTACCTTCAGGTCTGTCTGGAAACTCGGATCTGTTGTGTGACATATTTGCGTCATTTGTTTTGCGGAAGTTTTGATTGAGGTATTCCGTCGTTATACCCTCCCATGAACTCATGGAATAATAAAGCCCTCCCAGGTAGTTAAGGCTACCAAAAGAGGGCTCGTTTTCTTTAGACCAGAGAGCAGCAAATGTCAATCTCAGTCCAAGTTTCCTCTGTAAAAGTAAGTAAAAAAGGTCTTCTGCTATGTTAGCCAGGTTAAGTGGCTTGACTTGTATTATTTGCATTACGTACGTAGTTGCTCAGAATATGGATGACCATATTGCTGAAATTGCGGTTTTCTGCCTCCGCAAATCGGTTAATTTCTTCGGCTAGGCTCTTCTGTATTCGGAATGCCTTTAAAATCTTGGTGTCCTCGGTAGTAGTTGGTGATGATTTCATAATATAAGTGGCGATAACCCTGTATAACAAAGATATAAAATATTATACAACGCAAAACACAAGAGACCAACTATTTTTTCCCTAAGAAACTCTGCGCACTACGCTGATAAATCTGCCTTACCTCACTTAGAATATCTCCATGAACAACCTCCAGATACCGGTCCTGAATTTCATTCCTTTTGGATGCCCATAAACCTAAGAAGGGCCTATATAGCCAGCTTGTTGACAGTACATTACCACCTCGAGTCGGTCTTACTTTGGACTCTTTTCCTCTCGAGTTTTGCATTCCGAGAGCAATTCTGTAGGCCCAATTTTCCGGCACGTCTCCTCCGTCCTCATATCCAGGTACATAACTCCATTTGTCGATACCCTTACTTGCTACCCACTCTGCCAACTCCTGGGTGGTTGCTCCATGAGCGAAATAATGCTTTCGCTCAAGAGTTTTGCCATAGAATGGCATAGATAGCTGCAGAAATGGACCCTCAGCGTCTTTATCAAGCTGGAAGACTAGACTGTTATAGAGATTGTTTCTGAATTTGTACTGGAAACTGTCGAGTTGGCCCCTAAGTAGGGGGATCGCTTCTCTTTCCATTTCCCGGAAAGCGTTGGCAAATTCAGCATCGAGTATAGCAATGACATTATCCGGCATAATTATCGGACCACTTGGTACTATCGATGGCTATAGAGATTGAGTCACCAATTCGCAGGTCGCAGGCTGCACCAACGCCAAAGCGGTTGTCGTAGATTGGAGTCACTTGCTGATTGTCTAGAGAGAAGATGTTACCGGCAATGAATCTCTCTTTCCGAGCCCTGAGGAATATGTCCCTGAAGATAGCGTTGGCCTGATCTATAGCTTGATCAATTTCGTCATTTATTCCAGGGTTATTCCGCGTTATCAGCATTGGTTGCAAGAATTCTACCGTGGTATTGCCCCCATAATCTCTATACCTTGTTGGTACCCATTCCATGAACAGCGTCCATTCACCTGCCTGGCAGACTGTTTTGACATGATTTGACAACTCATCTTCACGACCATAGACAAAGTGAGTCAGATCATTGTGTAGATTGACCATTGTCTGGCCCCAATTTTTTAGGTGGGACAGGAAGTGAAGATCATCCATTGACAATGTGGTTTACTTCCATTTCCTTGAATTTGTCACTATGATAGTTCACATGGTGTAGAATGTTGTGAACATTGGTTAATCCGGTGTTTTTATGATCACCGAAGGCTTTGCCGGCCAGCTCCTCATGTACAGCACTCCATCGATATTTGCTGGTATAATCTGCTTTTTTACCTTTCGAGGAATTTGAAAACACGGAGGGGTACATTTTAATCAATGCCTCTCTGGCATGCCGGTACCAATACAATACCGCGTATTTCTCAACTTCTGAGACACCTCGCCAAGTTGATTTCATCCGTTTAAGAATCCCTTTCTCGTCTATGTAAGAATGAGAAAGTGTCAATTTTTGTATAGTATTTTCAGCAAATTCAGAGTCGAAAACTTTTCTTCCCTTGGTAAACCTTTTGTAAGGACGGCAGAGTGTAGCCACCAAGCCATCAAGGTTTTTTTGGAAGGCATTACCGTTCTGCAAATTCATGTAATATTCCTCTGCTATCATGAACTCGAAGAACGGCGAATCAGACATCACACAAAGGTCTCCATGGACTACTTTGCAAGCTGGTAGGTAGTATTTGCGGCCTCCGATTAGGACGTAATTCAGAACTTGGTAAGCGTGACTTTTGCCATCCCAAACATTACTCATTCTGGTTAGTATCTCAGATATGGAATCTGGATCAATTTTGTTGTAGAACTCTTCCTGCTTGACGCCCAACAGTAGTGAAAGGAAAAATATCCGGTCCCCGGCTTCCAAATCCGCGTCAAATCCGGATTCTCGTACCATAAGCATCGCAACGTATTTCAATGCCATTTCACGAGTCAATTCTCGGTAGTATTCTGGTATCTCAGTGCTTCTCCACCGCAACCAGCCTGGTAATTTTATTTGAAGGTCAATCACAGGACCGATGAAATTAGCTGCAGCAGTGTATCTACATTGATAATCTTGAAATAAATGAGAGCGACGGACACGCCGATTGTGATGAATAATTTGGTGTAATCCACTCCCCGTAAATCTTTTAGGGTCACTTTGCCATCACCGTCCGTGTCAAGAAAGGCTTTGAAGGCACTTAATGGTGTGGCTTCAATTGCTCCGTCTAGTATTTTCGCTACAAGTTTTCCTATGGATTGAATATTGCTGTTGGACATGGGGTTCTTTTTGAGGTATCAATTAACAGCTGCAGGTGGATTTTTTGTAGGACTAATTCAAACCAGCTTTTTCATTACATTTCGTATGTAGTTAACCGACAGGGTGATTCTGTTTCGTACTCTACCACCACTGAAATTGGTGGTTACCGTACTCGCGACGCTACAATAGTAGAAGGCTAAGTCAGTTTCACACAGGTAATGAACTTCACTATACAAGACACCTTCATCAACGTATATGTCTTTGAGCATACATGGTTCCATTTCTTTTACTACCATGCTTGAATGGCCATGCAAACTAGCCTCACTAAGCATGACAATATAATTAGGATCTACGGGTAGTTTTTGATAGTCATCCTTAACGGATCGAAGGCCGTTAACTACCTCATAAAGAACCGAAACATTAATTGTACATCCTACCTTTGGTTTTCCGCCTCCATTTTCCGCCTTTAATATCAAAAATCTGTTGGCTTCTGTTTCATTTAGCAACTGCTGCATTTTACTGTACATATTGCTAATACCTGTAAGTAGTTGGGTAATATCTTTCTTACCGTCTTTCCTATTCAGATACCATTTTATTAGGTAGAATCCGATGCCGCCTGTTCCAAAAATGAGCGCAACTATTTTGTAGGTTAGTTCTTCCACGATTTTTTCAGATAATTACGTTACCTCCAGAACTTTGAATATGATCAGAAACTACCGTACTCGGCTGCTTGTTTTCCTGATAGTCGGAACCGTCATAGTCGGGAAATTCCGAGGCATTAATTTCCAGGTAGTTCTTGGCCCTGTTGAGATAGTAATCGGCATTCTCCTTCTTATTCTTCATCCACATGCTGACCTTAGTATCATCAGCCATCGCATTTGATCTGATACCATCATCAGTGCTGCTGACCATTACGCCTTTATCAGTTGCTCTCAACCGAAGGGAGTTTGCCGATAGGTAAAGTGCATAATTGGCAATGGCCTTTTTTAGTAGCTCAACTAGCCGTGCTTCATGGGTGGTAAAAACTGTTGCTGTCTGCTGCTTCCCCTTCAGTGTAGCCATTAAATCCGGCCCAACGCTCGCCTCGATGTACTTGTCCTCTGTTTGCTCTATGTATTGAAGAAGCGAGACGTATGTGCGTCTGCTTTCGGCTATATCCGGAAAATCAGACGCGCTTTTAACCAAAAATCTATGATGAATAGTGAAGGCGCTGGAACTTTGCCAGGTGGGGTAGCTCCCTGGCGCTTTTTCAAGGATAGATAGAACTAAGTCAACATAAGTGTCGGCTTGGTTTATAGCTTGTTCACTCGTGGCATGATATACCCATTGTCTTGGCTGTGTACTACCTTGCTCCGTGAGCTCTCTCGCACCTCTGCCAGTGATTGAGGAAAGCGCACCTGGTAGGGAGAGATATAGACCATAATACCATTGAGCCTTTCTCAAGTACTCTAGAACTGATTTTATACCTGCCAGTGCAGGCTGCTCCAAATCGAAGTTTTCACCCTCCAGCGAGGTTTGGAGTTCTTCATAGAACTCCTGACTTATATAGGGATAGATGAATTGTTCCGTGCCCTGCGCGAGGTAGGGCTGAATGTTTTCAAATGTAGTATTTGATTCAAGAGAAGGGTCTACCCTTCGAATATCTAATACATTCTCGAATAGGATGTTCATTGATCGGAAGTTTGGGGTATAGAGACAGTGATTCCTTGTTTATTTTGATCCTGGGTGGTGAGAGTTGTGTCCTCAATGCCCAGTCGAATTCCGTTTTCCCATTTTTCCGGGAAATTGAGCTTCAGAATAGGGTTAATTGCTTTCATAGCCGTCCGGCGGATGGTAGGTGTCTTAAATTGAACGTGATAGTTTACCAGATTAAGAATTTCTGAACCGCTGCTGAGAGTGCCGGTTGTTTCTAATCCAGCTAATACTGGATGCAGACCGTGTCCGTTCATGTGTTTTCTGTCTGCAGTTTTGAGCAGTTCGACATAGCTATCGTCCTTTAGGTCGGTCTGAATGGTTTCAATCTTCCACTCGGCCGCTTGGCCATTAGGTAAGTTGTCATTGATCCATGTGTTTAGCGTCTTCCCTGCATTTTTTGCTCCATTTAGAACGTCATCGAGCTCCTTTGCTATCTCTTTTTTGACTTTGATGAAAATCTGTTCTTCAGTAAGTTCATTATCTGGATTCCTTTTGACCTGAGTAATCCGGTTTTCGAGGTAACTCCAGGGTACCTTGAGGTGGTAACGCATGTTAGCTCCATTTTTCAGAGCGCTCTCGTGGAATTCCGGGACTAATCCACTAATACGTGTCCATATCTTGGTTCCATTCCACTCCACTAGGGTATAGTAGGGCTGACCTGAATACTGCTGCTTGATATGAATTGCGCATTTTCTGAATTTGCCAAGGATTGGGTTCCTAACATGAAGGAGAGGCACGGATTCAATGTCTGTAGGCTTCAATTGTGAATACTTCCAGTCTGCCACGTACAAAGTTTCAGAATCTGGTCGCTCAGAGTTCTTGTTAAGCGTTGAGAGGCGACAATCAACAGCATCCATACTCATGACGCTTGTGCACTTGGATCGGCCATTGTTTAGGAGATACTCAGGCCAGCTATTTCCCATTTCCTTCAAATCCAGAAGGGTTTCCCTGAAAAATTCGTTGAGCATGAAATCTTCTATGAAATCCTCTAGTTGCGGATCATATATGAACTTGATTTTTTTTGTACCATCCTTGGGGTCTTCCACAACCTGAACCGGGGTTAGACCCTTACCTAATATTAGGTCAACGTCGGTGTTGATTATCTTTTGCTTTACGTCGTTTTCAGCAAGTAATTGGCGGTTGTAGTAGGGTAGAAGGTTGTCTGATCCCCAGCTGACGATCTCAATATTACCAAATCGCTTTTTGTGGGGTTTCGTACGGCTGTATTGCCTATCAGTGAAATCGTAAACTACCCCTGTTTCGCTACTTGCCCAGACATCCGGAGCGATCTTAATCGTTTTGGGTTTTAAGCTCATTCGATTGTGTAAATAAGTTTATCATTGAATTGGCGTAGGCTCGCTATGAACACAGACTTATGTTTTTTCTGCATGCCACCGACTCTCAAGGAATCTACTCGAAGATCCTGCGGTAGAGCATGGATTGTTCCCAGTCCTGGCTCGCACCTCTTATGGGTGGGTACGACTACCTCCATTAGCAGGAGCATATACTTTTCTTGGAGACTATAATTGAAGTGGGATTTCTCGTGAGGGTTTTGGCGATCTTCAGACTTGTTTTTGTTGGCCTTGATGCAAACCATTTCTCTAAGAGTGCCATCCACCTTACTGAATTGGATCTTAAATGGCCCTGTGCTCTCCTTAATTTCCAGGAGCGCTTTTTGCAGTGGTATCCTCTCCATGATACAAGGATCATGGATAATTCAACCTATTCGTAGGACAGGCTCATACCGATCTGAGGACCTTCCGGACTTCCGGGTTATTGAGATATTCTTCTACCAAAATGAAGTCTTGAATGAATTTGAGGTTTTCCTCTGATTGGGGTTCGATCTCGGGAACCTCCGGACTGCTAGAAACCCTCTTCATGTGAAATGGAGAGGGTTTTTTTATTTAATTCTCATAAAATAGCTAGCTTCGACCAAGATTCCGAAGCGCTTGAATAGTCTGGTAGATTCCGAAACCCAGAAATATCTTAACTACGAAAATAAAAGCTAACCTACGAGACTCACATGCGGAATTTAGGTCTGGATAATCCCAGTTTTTCGAGTTGATAGGAAATGAGAAGTCGGTAGGAACAATCAACCTTAACGTGCCAGAGAGGGTATCATAAATACTTCCCTTGGATAGGTCCCAGGTCCAATGAAAATTCTCCAGGAAATAACTTGCCATCTATTATATAGGCAATATGAGCAGTCGTATATGTGAATAGTGCCGCAAGAGCCCAATGCCTGCTGTAGTTGCCGGCCAGCTTAGTCAAAGTTGGAGTGATCAAGCTGGAGAGTTGGTAGTCCAAGATGCTAACAAGTGTAAGGTGCTAGTTGAGATCGAGTAGATGGGGACAAATGGTGCAACAAATAGAACTCTATAATCTGCCGACCTCACAAAAGAGTTATTTGTCAAATGATGTTGAATGACTATTTTAGGCGGGTTTATTTAAATATACTTTCGCGTCGAATGCACCCCATTTATGGAAGACAAGAAACTCGCTGATGCTTTAGAGGTTGACTTAGCAAAAAATTACTTTGATGCTTCCTTTCGAGGCAAATTACGACACTACGAAGGACACAGAAATGAGTATGTAAACTCTTTGTTTGAAGTATTTGGACATGGCGGGCGAATGTTGTGGAAGCAACTGAGAGAATCTCCTTATGTAAGAAATATTATTGTAGTTGGAGCAGGAGCTAGTCATGCCTCATATAAACCCCTGCCCTGTAGTGGGCAAGCTAAGCAAGATATTAAGGAAGCACTTGGAGCGAGAATATATGAACAGCGAGGCTATCTTTCTAGGTTGGAGGGCCAGGAAGTACGGCTCAGAGATCGGAAGCAAATTCGAGAGAACGAGGGGAATTTTGAGGACAGTAAGGTGATTGAGGAGGCGCTAGATCTCGTTCACATCACATCGACGCATTACCAATATCATTTCGAAAAATTCAATCAAGAGAAACGACACATTGAGGCTTTGTTTCCGTCTGGGGCGAATTTAGACTTTGAATCTACCTTGGCCCTCCTCTCTGAATTCTATTCTGTCAAGGATTTACGCTCAACAATACAGAGAATATTTGGCCGGCAATACTACCCCTCTATCACCTATGAGATAATTGCACACATGTTGAAACATCGTTTTGTGGATGCAGTCATCAACTTCAATTTCGACGAGCTGCTTGATCAGGCCATAGATGAGGAATTGGGTAGCACTGAATATAGGAAAATTCTCTCTGATGGCGATTGTGGTGATTTTTCGGATATGATTATATCAGGAAGGCTGAAACTGCCACTTTATTTGAAGCCCCATGGTACCGCAAGTCACAAAAGTACTTTGCGTTTTACCAAGGCAGACTATGTCGGGATACCGAGGGATATTGAAAATGTTATGCTGCAACTTTTACAAGGCAATGCAGAGGAGACAAGCAAACGAGGTGGAGTGAAAGTTCAGCGTATTAATCTCATTTGCATTGGCTTTGGAATGGAGAGTGTTGAATTTAACAACATTCTTACCGAAGTGACAAAAAATAGCCGCCTGCAGTATTTCGGATACTTTTACAATATCAGCCGCAAAGCTGAAGACATCTTTCGAAGTAAGACGAAAGCTAATTCGCGTAAGAACGTGGATAGCATCACCATAGGAGAAGATAACAAAAACCTGGAAGGGAAGATCGAAGGCCTCTGGAATGGTGTTGTTGCAAAATTCAACAAGGAATACTCACCTAGAGGGATCGAAAGAAATCTTGTTGTATGTCATCTCTTTCATAGGTTTAGGTTGAAGGATCTGGAGTCAGAGAATAATACTGATCGGGGAACGGTAAAAGACGCTAAAGTTTGGCTTTATCCGCTACTTCGAACGATAGTGGAGATAATTCTTGCGGTTTTCCTGAATAAAGGAAAGATAAATGTGGTTCAACTAATTAATGGTCGAGTCGGACTCTACTACAATCTGTATTATGAGTACTTCAAGCAGTGGAAAAATGAAAAAGAGAGTAGAAGGAAACATTTCCCTATTTCCATTTATGAAATTGTGCAATGCCTGGGATTGGTGCGTAATGACCTTTTCGATCGCGAATACTTCCGCATAAATAAGTCCTTAGGGCAGAAGCTCACTTGCAAAGAAATTATCTCCTACTTAGGTACATTTTTGCCTAATGTAAGGTCATTGATACAGACTGAGAATGGTCGTCTGGGAACTGAAATCCCATATTACTATGATGAACTTATCTCTCGTATTGAGAAGCTGCAAGGGATAAAAAACTACTTGCTCCGAATTTATGAGAGAAGTCCATACGATGTAAAGTCTCGATTCTCAGAATATTGGTATCATCTTTTTGATCAGCATTACGCCGATGACATTTTACATACGAGACTTTCATGGAAGCTTGCGTTTCAAGATCTTATCAAAAAGAGAAATTGGGATCATGCCTTGCTTTCTTCCGAAAGAGGAAGAACATTGGAATACAACAGGTCTGAACTGACACACGGTAACAGAACTTTCACATTGATTTTATCCGAGAACACGTACGGTTACGCGGGCGGGTTTTTGAAGGGTAAAGTAAATTTTATCTCGAATTCTGATCTTGGTCATCATATCTCTATTTTCTTTAAGCGGTTGTCAGAGAATACATACATTAAGATATCCGATTTAAGTTTTGATTTGACTCAGAGTTTAACCAAAGGAGCATGGTTCCCCTCAGTTTTAGACAGCAAATTCCGGCCAGTTTCTGAAGAGATTAATGAATTGGACAGCACGCAAGAATATTACATTGTAGCAGGTAACCTCATTCCTCGTGAGGCGGTTTATTTTAAATTAAATCGTGAGGTCAATGAAGCCAACCCAATTCTGGTTACATCGCAGTTTAGTAAAGAAATGGAGAAAAAGGGTAGGTCTGTAGCTGAAGGTGTCCAAGCCAAAGAAAGAGTCTGGGATTCTGACTTGTTATTTCTAACGAAAAAATTCTTTTTGTACCTGAATAGAACAGATAAAGAAAACCGAAGAGGAGCGCAGACAATTAAAAGGGAGGAGTTTCATGGTGACCACAAATTCTTGGAATGGTTGCACAATGGTTTAGGTAACCTTAAAACTAAAGATTAGACCGAGTCTCCTATAGCTTCTTGCAGGGTGAGAGAAGCATTCTTAAAGCCCTGGCCCAGTTAGAATCTTCCAGCTCACGGAGGACTATTCTCCAAGATTCTTCCTAGGAATATTTTGAATATTGTATCTAATCGGGCCTGTCGCTCATTTTTATGTGTGTAACTAATACACGAATTAGGCGTCGATGTTCCAATTCATTTCGGTCCCCCAATCCTGATCATTCTAGCCAATGACATTGGTTTAGATTTTTTTAATCCCCTCGAGTATACCCATATTGAGTAAAAATGATGAACATTATCACGTATGAAGGCTGTGATTCTGGAGTTCAGGGCCTGATAGACTCTTCGCGAACCATGACCGCAAGGAAATCAGCTATCTCCTTGCAAGCTTACTGTTCTATGTATAAATTACACACTATGAAAGATGAAGTGCGGTATGTATAAGACCAAACGTGAGTAGAACTTGATGAGATTTCAAAATAAGACGGTTGTCATTACCGGAGCAGGAGGAGCCATTGGTGGTGCTTTTGTTCCTGCATTTGCGGAGGAAGGTGCCAATGTGGTGTTGATGGTCAGGAAGGCCTCCGCGCGGGATGAGGAGTTCACGGGCGAGGAACCTGGTAGATTCCTGCAAGTGACTGCTGATGTTCTGGAGCCTGATTCCTTGGAAGAAGCGAAAAGCACCATAATAGAAAAATTTGGAAGTATTGATGTATTGATCAACTGTGCCGGTGGAAATATGCCAGGCGCTACGATCACACCTGACCAGACGATATTTGACCTGGACATGTCCGACTTTCAGAAAGTGGTAGATCTTAACCTGAATGGGACTGTCTTGCCAAGCTTGATTTTTGGAAAGGTCATGGCAGGTCAGGGAAACGGTGCCATTCTTAATATGTCTTCCATGGCCGCCGACCGGGTCATTACTCGTGTGGCGGGGTACTCAGCCTCCAAAGCCGCTATGGAGAATTTTACAAGATGGCTCGCCGTGGAATTGGCTAGGAAATTTGGCGAGGGCGTGCGGGTAAATGCCCTGGCTCCGGGGTTTTTTATTGGAAAGCAAAATCGAAATCTGTTGCTGAACCAAGATGGAAGTTATTCAGAGAGAGGTCATCAGATCATTGCCAATACGCCGATGAATCGTTTTGGCGATGTGGCGGAATTGGCGGGTGCTGCCCTTTTCCTGTGTTCTCAGGAGGCGTCTTTCATCACCGGGGTGACGCTGCCTGTGGATGGAGGTTTCAGTGTATTTAGTGGCGTGTAAATGAAAAAATAGCTTAACAAACACAAGTCTATGAAACAATTCAAATTGCTGGTCGTGGTGACCATTTTGATCACTGGACAAGCCAGCGCTCAGGAGTGGGTTGATCTGTTCAATGGTAAAAACCTCGATGGTTGGGAAGCCCGAGGGGGTACCGCCACCTATGAGGTGGTGGATGGTATGATTGTGGGTAAAGCTGATATCAAGTCCGACCAGAATACTTTCCTCTGCACAGAAGAGACCTATGACGATTTTATTTTGGAGATAGATGTGCTGCTGCCAAATGCATTGAATTCGGGCATCCAATTCCGAAGTAGTGCGAGGGCAGACGGCAGGGTTTACGGATATCAAAATGAAATTGATCCCGATAGTCGTAAGTGGACCGGGGGTATTTATGATGAACAGCGTAGGGGATGGTTATACCCACTGACCAGAAACACAAAAGCGCAAGATGCTTTTCAGCTGGGGCATTGGAACACACTTCGTATTGAGTGCCTGGGCAACGAGATCAATACATTTGTCAATGGTCAGCATACCAGTCGATTAGTGGATGACGTCACATCATCAGGTTTCTTTGGCCTGCAGGTGCATAGTATTCGCGACGAAGCCCAGGATGGGTACGTCGTTAAATGGAAGAACATCCGGATACTCACAAAAGATGTTGCCAAATACCGCCAGACCCCAGATCCAGAAGTTCCTCAATTGAGCTACCTGAAAAATCAATTGACCCCATGGGAAACGGATAAGGGATTCAGGATGCTCTGGGATGGCAAGACCTCACAGGGATGGAGAGGGGCCAAGCTAGACGGCTTCCCGGAATCGGGCTGGGTGATCGACGATGGCGTACTGACCATTCTTGCCTCCGGTGGAGGGGAATCCAGCGCTGCCGGAGATATTGTCACCACTAAAAAGTACGGCGATTTTGAATTAGAGCTTGAATTTAAAATCACAGAAGGGGCCAACAGCGGGATCAAGTACTTCGTGGACCCAGCCCTCAACAAGGGTGCTGGCTCAGCCATCGGTTGCGAATTCCAGATCCTTGACGATGCGAAGCATCCCGATGCTAAAAAAGGAGTACTTGGCAACAGGACGGTCGGTTCGCTCTATGATCTGATCACCGCCAAAAGTTTGCAAACTGCAGGTAGGCCCAAGCAATTCAAAGGAATTGGCCAATGGAATAAAGCACGAATTGTATCCAAACGCGGAAAAGTCGAACACTGGTTGAATAATGAGAAAGTGGTAGAATATGACCGTTTTTCACAAATCTTCGGAGCGTTGGTCAATTACAGTAAATACCAGCAGTGGGACAACTTCGGAAGGTGGCCGGAAGGCTCAATCCTGTTGCAGGACCATGGAGACGAAGTAAGTTTTAGAAGCATTAAAATACGAGAATTATAATGGATAATCGAAGAACTTTCATCAAGAAGACCGCCGTGTTCGCGGCCGGATCTTCTCTGGCGCTCAAGGCCTCAAGCTATAACCAAATTGTCGGTGCCAACGACCGAATAAATGTCGCTTTCATGGGATTGGGTCGTCGTGTGGGTGCTTACTACCCTTCATTAGGCAAAGACTACAACACAAGGCTGGCTTATTTGTGTGATGTCAAAAAAAGTCAAATAGATCGCGCGTCGAATCGGTTGAAAGAAGTATTGGACTATCAACCTAAGCAAACAGACGATATTAGAATTGTACTGGAAGATAAAAATGTAGATGCTGTATTTATCGCTGCGCCAGACCATTGGCATGCTCCTGGTGCGATCATGGCCATGGAAGCAGGCAAGCACGTCTATGTTGAAAAGCCTTGCGCTCACAATCCGAAAGAAGAGGAATTACTGGTTGCGAAGCAAAAAGCGACGGGCAAGATGGTCCAAATGGGCAATCAGCAACGTTCTTCTATACACACCATAGAAATCATCAAAGCCATCCACGAGGGAGCTATAGGAAGTCCTTATAAAGCTGTTGCATTTTACAATAATTCGCGAGGGCAGACACCCGTTCAAATCAAGCAGGCGCCCCCCGCTGATTTAAATTGGGATCTTTTTCAAGGACCGGCGCCACGACAGGACTACTACCATAATACCTGGGACTACAACTGGCACTGGTATGGTTGGAAGTGGGGAACTGCCGAGACAGGCAACAATGCCATTCACGAGTTGGATATTGGACGCTGGGCACTTCAGGTGGACTTTCCACAGCATGTCATGGTAGATGGGACCAAACAACACTACAAGGACGATGGCTGGGAAATGTATGATACCATGTACGCCACCTTCAAGTTTGGCGATGACAAAGAGATTCACTGGGATGGTAAGAGTAGAAATGGATACAGCACTTACGGTGCTGGAAGGGGTACCCTTATTTATGGGACGGAGGGATCTGTTTTTGTCAACCGGGAATATTATCAGCGCTATGACCGTGCTGGAAAATTGGTTGAAGAAAGTGAAAAAGCGGATGAGAGCGGCCTGGCGCTTGGGGGAGGGGGCAATACCTCCACCAAACATGTGGCTAACTTTTACAACGCGATCAGGGGGCAGGAGTCGCTGCGGGCACCCATTGCCGACGGTGCAATCAGTAATCACCTGGCCTTGCTAGCAAACATTGCCTACAGAACTGAAAAGGCCTTTGATGTCGATCCTGCTACCGGACGAGCTTTTGACAAAAAAGCGATGGAGCTTTGGGGTAGAGAATACGAGCCGGGTTGGGAGCCATCTTGATGAGAGAATCGAATTAAATGTATTTTGGGATTGAACGAGATGGATATTACCAACGTCTGGGTAACTGAAGAGTCTTATGAGTGTACCGTCACCGTAGATTGTGCGGTGTTTGGTTTTCATGAAGGGGTATTGAAAGTTTTGCTTGTAAAAAAGCTGCATAACCCCTTTAAAGGATACTGGCTGCTTCCGGGAGGAATTATGAATGAGAACCAAACTGCCGAGCAGGCGGTGAATGATGTATTGTTTAAACTCACCGGGATACAAGATGTTCATCAGACGCAGGTTCAGACATACACGGGTTTGTACCGACATCCGCTGAAACGTGTAATTACCATTTGCTTTTATGCCTTAATAAAGCCGGAAAACCATCCTATTATCAACAAAAAGCAGGTGGATGGAGTGGAATGGTTTCGCTTGGATGAGCTTCCTACGCTAGGGTTTGATCACGTTGATTTAGTGCGAGATTCCTTGATTAAACTGAAGTCAAACGTCGAGGAGCGACTTATCCTGGGTGAACTTTTGCCCAGGAAATTTACACTAATGGAGCTTCAGCAACTGTTTGAGTCCTTATTGGACAAAAAGCTGGATAGACGGAATTTTAGAAAGAAAATTATGCAAAAAGACCTACTGAGAAAGTCCGGAGAAAAGAAGATTGGCGTCAGAGGTGGGCCAGAACTTTTTGAATTGATCGAGAGATAGTTTTAGGAATTTAAATGCTCGTTGTTTACTTCTTTTCTGCTATAGGTTAAATAGAAAATCAAAAGAGGATGTTCCTTAGCATCGGTACGTGTATTAACTCATTTGTTTCATGAAACCATTCTTGTCGGAGAACTTTCTGCTGGAAAACGATTTTTCTGCTCTGCTCTTCCATGAGTTTGCGGCTGGCATGCCCATCATTGATTATCATAACCATCTGCCACCGGCAGACATAGCGGAGAATAGGGCCTTTCCAACCATCACAGCGGCTTGGTTAGGAGGGGATCACTATAAATGGCGTGCCATGCGGACTTTTGGAATTGCTGAAGATTACATTACCGGTAAGGCACCAGATCGCGAAAAATTCCTGAAGTGGTCGGAGGTAGTCCCATACACGGTACGAAATCCCTTGTATCACTGGACTCACCTCGAGTTAAAGCGCTATTTTGATATTGATGGCTTACTGAATAGAGAGACCGCCACATCCATTTATGAGCAATGCAATGAACAGTTGGTGCAGGAAGCATACCATACGCGTGGATTGCTTGATCAAATGAATGTAGAAATCCTTTGCACGACTGATGATCCCTGTGATGAGTTGCTTCATCATCAGGCTATTGCAACGAGTGATTGTGCTTTCGAAGTACGACCCACTTTTCGACCAGACCAACTTTACGACATTGGTCGCCCAACTTATCGCGGCTATCTTCAGAAATTAGGTGAATTGACGGGCTTGGAGATCACATCAGTGGATCAACTATTGGAAGCAGCAGAAACCCGCGTCGATTATTTTCATCGCCTGGGGGGAAGATTGTCGGACCACAGCTTTGAACAACTGTATGATGTTGAGATCTCTCTAAGAGCTGCAAATCAGACTTTGTCGAAAGTTCTGAATCAGGAATTGGTTGCGCCGGCAGATGTGAAAGTGTTTCAAATGACCCTTTTGGTGGAGTTGTGCAAAATGTACCACAGGAAGGGTTGGACACAACAGTTCCACTTGGGGGCGCTCAGAAACAACAGCACCCGTGCCGCTGAAAGTTTGGGGCCAGACACAGGTTTTGATTCCTTGGGGGACTGTGCGCAGGCCAGGGGACTTCAAAAATTTTTGGACACCCTCGACCGGGATGACCAACTGGCTCGGACGATTTTGTATAATATCAATCCCAAGGACAATGAGGTCTTTGCGACTATGGCGGGAAACTTCAACGATGGGTCCGTAGCAGGCAAAATCCAGCATGGATCAGGCTGGTGGTTTTTAGATCAAAAGGATGGTATGGAAAAGCAGATGAATTCACTTTCCAACATGGGTCTGTTGAGTCAGTTCATTGGTATGTTGACCGATAGTCGGAGCTTCCTGTCCTTCCCCAGGCATGAGTATTTCAGGCGGGTCCTATGCAATTTGATTGGGAGAGACGTGGCCAATGGAGAATTACCCGCAGATGAAAAGCTATTGGGGGGTATTGTGCAGGATATCTGCTATAACAATGCGAAGAGATATTTAAAACTTGACCTATGACACTTATAAATACCAGACTGGCTGCGACCATAAGAACGCACCAACAAGAAAGTAGCGCTGAAATTGGGGATAAGCAGAGGTACTCGGTTTGAAAATCGGTAGAACAATCAGCTGCATTTATGTACTAGGTATCATCGGATATGGATGTGCCGAGCGAAGTACGATCACCGAAATCAAACTCGCCCACGGATTATCCGAGGATCATGCGGTCCATCGTGGTATAGTCGACTTTGCCGATAGAGTTTACGAGAAATCTGGCGGCGCGCTCTCCATTTCCATCTACTCCAATGGTATCTTGGGTTCCGAAAGTCAGTGTCTGGAACTTCTTCAAATAGGAAGTTTGGGGATTACAAAGGTCTCTGCTGCGGCCCTGGAAAGTTTTGCTCCGAAATACAAGGTGCTGGGTATACCCTATATTTTCAATAATGATAAACATCGCGATGCCATTTACGATGGCCCGGTAGGTAGGGAGGTTCTCGATTCTGGTCTGGAATTTGGGTTGAAGGGGCTTTGCTTCTATGATGCCGGGAGCCGTAGCTTTTACACTACTCACAAGGCCGTGCGAAAAGCGGCAGACCTGAAAGGCTTGAAAATCCGGGTCATGCGGAGTATCACCGCCAATAAAATGATGAGTGAAATGGGTGCTAATCCCGTGCCTATCGATTTCGGTGAGCTATTTACTGCCTTGCAGCAGGGGGTTGTTGATGGGGCAGAGAATAACGCGCCTTCTTTTCATTTGACCCGACACTACGAAACATGTAAGTACTATACCCTTGACAAACATACCTCCATTCCTGATGTATTGGTCATCGGTACACAGGTATGGGATAGACTTACCGCCATTCAACAGGCTTGGATCACATCCGCGGCAAGGGAGTCTGTTCCGGTGCAGAGAGGTTATTGGAAGATATCTGAGGAAAGGAGCTTGCAAGCGGTTAAGGAAGCAGGCATTGAGCTCATCGAACCGGATCTTGCGAGTTTCCAGGCTGCGACAAAGCCGCTTTTGGAGGAGTTCCGCCAAAGCGATGATTTAAGACCATTGATTGACCGTATCAAAGACATAGGTGAGAGCATTGATTGACCGGCTTTTAAGGACCTTTCTCATCATACTTATGAGTTTGATGGTCGTGAGCACTTTACTGCAAGTATTGGCCAGGGTGATCGATCTGAATGTGCCTTTCACCGAAGAGCTCACCATCTATTCCATGATGTGGATCACATTGCTTGGTTCTGCTTACACTTTTGGGTTGAAGAAGCATATTGCCATTGAAGTGCTTAAAACCTCGTTGCAGCCAGCCAATCGCTGGAAACTGGAGTTGGTGATCGAGCTTACCATAGTGTTGTTTGCCATATTGGTCTTGTTGGTGGGGGGTATGCGCTTTGTTTTGCTCACCTTCAAGCTGGGACAGGTCTCCTCTGTCATGCAAATATCGAAAGGGTGGATTTACATCGTACTTCCGGTCAGTGGGCTTCTGATCCTTTGCTACAGTTTTCTCAACATTTTCGACCTCATCAAAACAAGAGAGCATGTCACTGATTGAAGTCCTTATCCTCATTTTCTCTTTCCTTATTTTATTGACTATCGGTGTGCCCATAACAGTCAGTCTGGCTTTGTCGGCGCTTTTCACGCTGTTGCTCGACATGCTTTTTGTTCCGGCAACGACGACCATAGCCCAGCGTATGATCAATGGTTTAGATAGCTTCACCTTGCTCGCGATACCTTTTTTTATATTGGCCGGGCAGATCATGAATAGTGGAGGTATTGCCAATAGACTGATCGATTTCTCGAAAGCTATCATTGGACCACTGAGAGGAGGACTCATTTTTGTAAATATCATTGCCTGTACGCTCTTTGGTGCCATCTCAGGATCTGCGGCAGCAGCAGCCTCAGCAGTGGGCTCCATTCTTTCAGACAAGCAGGAGGACGAAGGATATGATAAAGGATTCTCGGCGGCTGTCAATACCACAGCGGCTACTACCGGGTTGATCATTCCGCCTAGTAATGTGCTTATTATTTATTCCTTGGCCGCGGGTGGCTTATCAATAGGCGCTTTGTTTGTTGCCGGCTATGTCCCGGGTATTTTACTGAGCCTGAGTATTATGCTGGTGAGCTATATCTATGCCGTAAAGAAGGGGTACAGCAAAGGAGACCCATGGTCGGGAGCGCTACTCTGGACTACTTTCAAAAAAGCTTTCCCGAGCTTGATGTTACTGATCATCGTGATGGGAGGGATCATCGCAGGTGTTTTCACAGCCACCGAGGCTAGTGCTATCGCCGTATTGTATACGGTTTTGCTTTCTATTTATTACCGTGATTTGACCTTCGAAAAGATCAAGACTATACTGATCAACAGCAGTATGATCACAGCCATAGTCATGTTGCTGATTGCTACTTCTTCCGCGATGAGTTGGGTGATGAGCTACGGAGAGCTACCTCAATCAATTTCGAGCTACCTGCTTTCATTTACTGAAAATCCCATTGTCGTGCTGGTCCTGATCAATATTTTGCTTTTGCTCGTTGGGGTGTTCATGGACATTACACCGGCAGTTCTGATTTTCACTCCCATTTTTCTGCCAGTGATCCAAAATTTTGGAATTGATCCTATCCATTTCGGGATCATTATGGTGATGAATTTATGTATCGGTCTTTGTACGCCTCCCGTGGGAAATCTACTTTTTGTGGGAGCTAGTGTAGCAGGAATTCCCTTTCAGAAAATGCTGCGACCCATGTTGCGATTATACATTGTCATGCTTACGGTTTTGGTGCTGATCATGGTTTTTCCGGGCTTGAGTCTTTGGCTACCACGGTGGCTCGGATTCTAGTTCAAAGTAGTAATTACCGTCTCAAAATCTTTTTAATCGAGGAGGCGATGTATAAAACTTCCTCCGCCAACATAGTAGGGTGGATGGAAATGCGTACCCACCCAGGTTTTTCGGAATCATCTCCCGCATCAATCAGGTCTGTTATATGTTTGGAACGGGCTTGATTTACACCTAGCAGATAATGCCCGTAAGTACCGGCGCAGGAGCAACCACCTCTGCTTTGAATTCCATAGGTGTCATTTAATTGTTGCACAACTTCATGGTAGTGGATCCCCTTGCCTCGAAAAGACAAAATCCCCTGCCGGACCCTATGATCCTCGGCCAGAATATCGATCCCTTCAAAAGCCGCTAATTCCGTCCAAAGGATGTCCATGAGTTGCGATTTCATTGCCTGAATATTATCAGTTCCCATCTCCTCCTTCAGTTCGATGGCCATAGCGGCTTTTATCGTCTGAAGGATAGGGGGTGTGCCCCCGTCTTCCCGTCCTTCAATGTCGTCCATGTACTTACGTCCACCCCAAGGATTGGTCCAGTCAACGGTGCCACCACCGGAGACATCCGGGATTTCGTTTTGGTAGAGGGTCTTGTTGAAGATAAGGATGCCGGTGCTCCCTGGCCCTCCCAAAAATTTGTGCGGAGAGAAAGAGATCGCATCCAATTGAGCCTCACGGTCGTCGGGATGCATATTCATGTTCACATAAGGCGCCGAACACGCATAGTCGACGAAGCACCAACCGTCATATCTGTGAATGAGTTTTGCAATGTCATGTACAGGATTTTCTATCCCTGTAACGTTTGAACAGGCCGTAACTGCAACGATTTTTGGGCGTGCCGGATCTGCCGCACAAAGGGCATTTTCAAAATATGTCATGGAGAATTTGCCATGCTCATTAGGCGGCACAACCACTACTTCACACAAAGTTTCCAACCAACTGGTGTGATTTGAGTGATGCTCCATATGTGAGACAAACACAATGGGTTTTTTCTCCTCCGGGAGTTGAAAATAAGCTTTCAGTTTTTCAGGCACCCGTAAACCCATTATTCGTTGCAGTTTATTGAGTGCTCCAGTCATTCCTGAGCCTACGGGGATCAATACATCTTCGGCGGAGGCTTTTACATGCCGTTTGATGGTCTCCTTAGCTCGGCCATAGGCCCTGGTCGTGAATGAGCTACTCGCATTATGGTCTGTGTGCGTATTGGCAATCATGGGCATGATTTCATCTCTCAGGCGATCTTCTATCGGCGCATAGCACCTTCCGGAAGCTGTCCAGTCGGCATAAAGCATGCGCACTTCTTTGTTCCCCTGTGGTAGAATCGATTGGTTCAAACCAATAATTCCTTCTCGGAATTGCTCAAAATAAGGTTCGAGTTTGTTTGGCGCTGACGAATGTGATATGGTATTTGTTAGCATCCTTTTCTGACCAGCTTTCTGCGCCCCTTTTTTGATGAGTGAGTTATTGTGCCAAGATCTCGGTGGTAGTATTCCATACTTTCGCCTTCCGAAAACTGCGGTTGTCCTCCGAAAAAAAGACTCAACCCTTGTACTTGGTGGTAGATCACCGAATCACGTTCCGGGGCTTTTGCCGGGAGGCTGGGGTAGAGTAGGTGGTCGTACCAATCATGTATGCCGCCATACAAGATTGCAGACCGATCTTTTAATGAGTCGGGTAGTCGTGACCAGATTCGCTGCGATGGAAGCGCGTCCGAGTAAAAGACCAGTTGCCCGACAGGAAATGCCGTGAACAAATCGAGTTTTTTCCACGGTATGTTCTTTGCCGTTGGTATATGGAATTGCTCGAAAAGCTCATCTTCCCGTAAGTCGATCACCTGGAGCCCGGTTCTTCTTTTGATTTTCTCAGCCAAGTCGACCACCGACATAAATCTGGGATTGATATTAACATCGTAGACCCCTGGAGGATTGGTAAAGGAAAAGAGCATCCCAAACAGAGCTAACACAAAGGCGATAGTTGCCAGAAGAACGTTCGTGGAACGATTTTTCATTTGTTAGATCTTATTTCGAGTTTCTCGGAGAACCAAAACCCGGTCAATGCGATGGAAGTGATGATAAAAAGTAATACGCCAGCAGGAAGGCGTAATTCGTCAACCAGGGTGGTTTGCCCCAGCGGAGAGGCTGTATAGAAAGGTGCGAGTAATGGATACAGTTCCCCAAAGAGCAAAATTCCAATGAATAAGCCCAGCACATTGACAAGGCCATCCAGACGTCCGGTCGACGAGGCTACACAGGAAGTGCCAGGACAATACCCACCGATGATGAACCCGGCACCAAAGACCAATCCTCCGACTATTTGTGGCCAGACATAAGTGGGTGTCAAATAAATCATCTCCGTATGCAGGAATCCCAATGTATTCAACCAAAAGACACCTAACATGGCTGTGATGATCGCGGTGAACATCATTTTGAATACCGTTAAGTCCCGGAGGTAGAACTGTGCTGCTAGTTTTTTGGCACTACCCAAACCTGCTCGTTCCAGGAAGAAGCCAAAAGCGATACCGGTAACAATTGCGAAAGCAAGACTCGCATTTTCACCAATCCAGCCATAATCATAAAAAGGTCCATTCATGTCCAGAGTCGTTTTACCATTCCTGCCAATAAATAGGCTCCCAGGAAGAGCGAGATCATAAATAGCCAGCTGCCAACATTCATAAGTGCACCGCCGGTCAACGCCTGGCCGCTGGTACATCCACGTGCGAGTTTGCTGCCAAATGCCATCACAATACCACCGGTAAAAGCATAGAGAAATCGCCGATTTTTAGAGATTAAATCGCCTTTTTCGACTTTAAGACTTACCCGGCCTGCTAGTTTGGCAGAGATAAATCCGCCAAGGATCAAACCCAGTACTTCGAATACCAGCCAATCTTTGAGTGGGTGGACAGTTCCATCTCCAAGGTACCCGCTGTAAAATGCATTGGCCTCGGCATGGTCCTTTGCGAGGGACTTTACACCCACTGCCACTACGGAAGTCATCGCACCTGATGCGCCAATGCCCCTTCCCATGACCACAAATGCCATTAGGAGGACAAGACCCAAGCCCACACCACAGAGGTAAGGGTTCCAGTACGGTTGTGGAATCTTAGGCATCGATTTAGTCGACCTCAACAGGTACGCTTTTGTCTGGCCCCCATTCATAGAAAGAGCCATCGTAAATCTTGATTCGATTGTAGCCCAGCATTTTTGCTGCTGTATATATTACCGTTAGCTGCATTCCTATGTGGCAGTAGAGTACCAAATCCTTATCCCGATTTAGGGCTTGACTTTCAAATATCTTGGAAAGCTCCTCGAGGGGTTTGAATGTATAGGCACCAATTTCAGTGTTTTCGTAAAGCGTCGTGTATGGGATGGTCCGCGCGGTAGGAACCCTGCCCAGTCGAGCGCCATGTGTTGGTTCTATGCCATTGTAGAAAACCTGAGCACGGCAGTCCACGATGTTCGTATTTTCATCTTCGATGCTATTCAGTACATACTTTTTGTCGGCGAGCAAACCTCGGTTTGGCCTGATCTTGAATTTCCCCTTTTGTGGTTTGGGTACTGTTTTTGTGGTTTCGAACTGCGCATTTTTCCACGCTACCAACCCACCATCCAGTATGTAGGTTTTGTGGCCGTGACCCAGGTAATCGAGGGTGAAATAAAGCCTCGTAACCAAGGGTATCCAGCTTTCCGTTGTGTAGATCACCACATCTTTCTGGTTCGTTAGTCCTTTAGCTTCAAATAAGTCTTTCAAAGTGTCATCTGCTGGAAGGTCGAAGACGATGTGCGCTTTTTCGTCATCATGTGTGTAGTCTTGGGAGGATAAGAAGATGGCCCCTTCGATATGCTCTTGATTGTAATCGGTCTCTCGGCCAATGTGGAACAGCACCAGATCACCTTCGTGCATCCGTTGCCGGAGCCACGAAGCATCGACCAATGGGTTCTGCTGTGCTTGTGTTGCTTCTGGAAGCAGCAGTGCCAGGCAGCATGCCAGGTATAATTTCATCATTGATTTGTAGCTTTTTGACAAGCTTACGTACATTGGACTCACCAATGGGTTATAAGTACGTTAACCCTACTTATAGAAAAGTTAAAAGGGTTAAGAAAAAGTTAAATTCATGGAACACATGTATAGTGCCGGTCGTATTCTGTACTTTTTCTCTAGGTGAAAATCAACAAATACATATTAGCGATCTTACTGGTGGTTGTGATCGGTTCGCTCATTTTACTCCTGACTATCCAGTTTAGAATAGTGGAGAAAGACATCAGGAATAATCAGAGTATGATCGAATTTTCTCTACCAGGGATTCTCTCTGATTTGTACAATAACCTCAAATTGGATGTCTCTTGGCGTGGCCATGTCGATGAGTTTAGCGGGACTAAGGATTTTCATTTTGCAAGTGATTCCGCCCTTGCAAATCCCTTGCACCTTTACCTGAAGAATGAAATTGATCAGGTGCTTAAACTTAACTATCCCGAATTGGACTATCGAGTTGACGGTTTCCTGTCCAGCGAATACGGATGTATGATCCATGTAAATCATCGTCCGGAGCTTCCGAAAGCACGGAAAGTTTTTGGTGCCGAAAATCACCTGTGCCTATGCAACTTCACGCATAATACCTTGGATATAGCTTTGAGCTACACCAATAAGGAAGAAGAGATTCTGGGAAAATCGGCCAGGATCCTTCAGACCAGCATCATCTTGATCTTGATTATCCTCTCGGCCTTTGGATTTAGCCTTTATACCATCAGCAAACAGAAGAAACTCTCCGATTTGAAAAAGGACTTCATCAATAATCTGACGCATGAATTTAAGACACCCATTTTCAGTATTTCCCTGGCGGCAAAGTCATTGAAGAATCACGAATCCGTTCATTCATCTTCCAAAATGAATTCCTACGTAGATCTGATCGATTCTGAAAGCAAACGGCTGCAGACGCAAGTGGATAAGATATTACAAATGGCATTACTTGATTCCGGAAATCTAACGCTCAATAAAAGAGAGCTTGATATCCATGACTGTATTCTTTCGGTTGTTGACCGGTTTGGTATCGTCATGTCACAGCGCTCAGGCAAGATTGACTTGAAACTTGAAGCAACCAACAGGGTGATCAGGGCTGACGAAATACATGTGAACAATATCCTGTACAATTTGATAGACAATGCGGTGAAATACTCTGAAGGTCCGCCAACCATTGAGGTGTCTACAGCGAACAGCCAAAATGGCATTATCCTCAGAGTGAAAGATGAAGGTATAGGCATCGACAGGAAGGTTCAGAAATATGTGTTCGATCAGTTTTATCGAGCCGAACAGGGGGATGTACACACGGTCAAGGGTTTTGGATTGGGGTTGAGTTATGTGAAGCGAATCATTGACTTTCATAAGGGAAACATCAGCCTGAAAAGTGACCTGGGCAAGGGTACGGAATTCAGCATTTTTTTACCAGTGATCTCATGAACAGAATTTTATTGGTGGAAGACGACTCCAGCCTTGGGTACATACTCAAAGAGTACCTGCAGATGAATGATTTCGAGGTGGACTGGGTGCAAAATGGCGAGGATGCTACAAATACCTTCCAACAGTCAAATTACGACCTGTGCATTTTGGATGTGATGATGCCCAAAAAGGATGGGTTTACCCTGGCAATCGAGATGAAGGCAGCTCAATCCGATCTTCCACTCATTTTTCTCACAGCCAAATCACTGAAAGTAGATAAGCTAAAAGGATTTAAACTGGGCTGTGACGATTACATTGTCAAACCTGTCGATGAGGAAGAATTGATTGCCAGGATTAGAGCGGTATTGAAAAGAGGTACTATACGAGCCCCTGAAAAATCCCATTACCAATTGGGAGAATTTGTCTTTGATCCCGTGAAGCAGCTTTTGACAACACCCCTTTCCAACAGGAAATTGACCAGGAAAGAAAGTGAGATTCTGAACCTGCTCTGCAGATCCAAAGGAGATTTGGTGGAGACTGATCTGATTCTGAAGATCCTCTGGAGCAGTAGCAACTATTTCAACAGACGAAGCATGGATGTTTTCATTTCCAAGTTGCGAAAATATTTGAGCCAGGATCCATGTGTCAGCATTATTAATGTTCATGGAAAGGGCTACATTCTTGAGGATGGAACCAGTGGGTAATCGTCTGGATTAGAACCTGTCCAATGAAGCTTCACGCTCTGTCACCATGGTCCACGCTGTGGCTATCTTTCGATTCATGTTTTAAGATATCCTAAACAAATATTTACTTAATTCGTATATCCTAAACGTATGTTTTGTAAATATGTATCGCTGTTATCGAAGCGCTGGAACTGCATGGCTCATTTTGCCATCAATATTTCTGGGACTGATGACCGAAACGTAGCTGATCCCTGGATATCATGAATCAATCACTTGGAGCACTAGAAGAACTGATTTTGTTACTTGTCCTTCGCGAAAAAGAATCGTACGGAGCAAAATTGGTAAAGCTGTACATCGAGCATTTTAATAAAGAGATCACCTTGCCAGCGGTGGTGATGGTGCTGAAGCGACTGGAGAAAAAAGGGATGTTGAAATCACGGATGGGTGACCCTTCTAAGGAGCGGGGAGGCAGGCGCAAGGTGCTTTACGAGGCTACGCAGCTTGGATATCGGATAATAGAAGAGGCTATGAATGCCAAAACAGAGATATGGAGTATGGTTCCCAAATTGTCCTAAGCCATGTCTGTTAAAAAGCGTCCGCCGAAAATGGCGACTTTTTTATTGAGGTGTTTTTGCCGTGGAGACCTACTCGATGAGGTTGCAGGGGACCTGCAGGAAGTTTATGAATGGAGGCTGGCCCGCGGTAGTATTGCATCGGCTAATTATCGCTACTTTCTCGATGCAATAAGTGCTATCAGGTTTTATAAAGGGGGTAAATTGGGCTCGATTACTACCAAAGCACTGATATTTAATTTTGTCAGAAGCGCATTCCGAAACTTCAAAAAGCATTGGACCTATACAATCCTGGACCTTTTTGGTTTGACAACCGCGATTTTGGCTGCCTTGCTCATTGTAGAGCAGGTTTCCGACGAAACATCCTACGACAAGTTCAGTGCGTCCGCTTCAATTTACAGGGTTGAAAATGACTACTACCGCTTCGGTGGAATGATCTATGAAAGTGCGATGACATTTTCAGGAGTGCTTCCGGCAATGCTTCGTGAGATGCCTGAAATTGAAAAAGGCGGTCGTCTATTCAATGCTGCGGAAGACTGGGGGGGATCGAACATTCTTACCAGTGGCGAACATCCCAATTTGACTTTTAAAGAACGTGGAACCTATTTCGCAGACCAAGCCATGGTCGATCTTTTCGATATAGAGGTCATACATGGAAGAAATGGGCTAGATGAACCCAATACCATTTTGCTCTCAGAAGATATCGCCCTCAAATACTTTGATGAAGTTGAGAGTGCTGTAGGTCAATCTATTAAGTTTAGCAACATCCGCTTCACTAAAGATTTGAAGGTGGCAGGGATCATAAGATTACCTGATTTTAATCTCCAGGTAGACCTATCTGCTTTAATCTCCTATGCCACCCTGCACTCCTTGCCAAATGGAAAAAAACTATATGAGAACAATTGGGGCAATCATTCGTTTCTAACATACGTTAAACTTGTCGCTCAGGCGAATGCCAGGCAGATCGAGGAAAAGATGGCTTCATTATCCTTGAAGTATAAACCTGAATACACAACAAAAGATGAGCAGGGTGATTATTTAAGGGTCAATAACTATTTTCTAACTCCTATTCGAGACATACATCTCCATTCCAGCTACCAGGACGAAGTAGGCCGAACGGGTGATTTTCTCTCAGTTCAGGTGTTGATAATAATCACCATTTTCATTCTTGTGGTTGCGTGGGTCAATTACATAAATATTGCTTCCGCAAGATCAGTGGACCGGTCCAAAGAAGTGGGTTTGAGGAAGGTGTTGGGTGCAAAACAAATAGAGCTGATTGGCCAGTTTTTTACTGAAGCGCTCCTTCTAAATTTGTTCGCACTGATCCTTGCGGTTTTCCTTTTGATGGCATTTATCCAACCGTTATTCAATATTTTCATTGAAAAAGAACTAAGCCTGTTCGATATTGACTGGTCGTTCTACGGGTTTTCTGCGTTCCTTACGTTTTTCACCGGAGTATTTGCTTCTGCCCTATGTCCTGCTGTAATTCTGTCGAGACAGACATCCATTGACGCCTTGAAGGGCACCTTAAAAAAGGGAAGAGGTGGCACCCGGTTACGACGTTTTTTGGTTTCTTTTCAACTGTTTGTTACTTCCTTACTGGTCATTGGTACTCTTGTGATCAACCGGCAATTGAAGTTTATGGAAAACCGGGACCTGGGTTTTGCCAAGGACCAGGTGCTGATTTTGACAAATCCAACTGTTCGAACTACCTCCGGACCGCATGAAAGACTTAGATTGATCAAAGTATTCAAAGAAAAGTTGGCTCAAATAACGGGTGTTGAAAATGTAGGAACATCAACTGGCATTCCCGGGTTAGGTATCCTCAGAGGAAATGCCATATCTACGATTCAGCATAGCGAAATGGAGATGAAGTCGATAGAGCGAGTGTTAACTGATGAAAAATTTCTGGACATCCTCGATATTGAATTCCTGGCAGGGGAAAATTTTGATGAGAACAAGTCCTACCCTAATATTCCAATTATTTTAAACGAATCAGCCGCTCGCCAATTGGGTTTTGAAAACCTCGATCAGGCAGTAGGCCAAGTTATTTATGAGGGCACTGAATCGCCGAGGAATATCGTCGGTGTTATAGCGGATTATCATCATGAGTCTCTAAACAGACCTAAGGATCCTATGTATTTTGTTCTGAATGAAGCTTGGGACTCCTTCTACACGATTAAAGTCACAACCGATGAAGTTTCGGAAACGCTTGGTCAAATCGAGCAAGTATTTTCCGAAATTTATCCAGGAAATCCACCGGAACATTACTTTCTGGATGAATACTTTCACCGTCAATACCTCCAGGATGAGCTAAATGGAAAGGTATTTGCCACCTTCTCTATTCTGGCGATCATTGTCGCTTGTCTGGGACTCTATGGGCTATCATCCTTTGTGGTTGCCAGGCGCACCAAAGAGATTGGTGTTAGAAAAGTGTTGGGAGCCAAGTGGAAATCTCTATTTATGCTCCTCACATACGAAGTGGCTTTGATGACCCTGCTAGCGTTTACGTTAGCAGCGCCGGTAGCTTACTACGGACTAAACGCCTGGTTGGAGACATTCGCCTACAGGATGCACATAGGAGTTTACTTATTTCTTATCCCTTTCCTTATTATTTTATTCATAACTGCTTTGTCGGTAAGTCAGAAAGTTATTCAGTCCATTTTGACGAACCCGGTAGATTCCCTCAGATACGAATGACCCGAGAAAAACAATGAGAAAGTACAAAATACTAGCCTTGGTCAGTTGCTGCTTACCGGTGATCGGCCTTTTGACTTGGTCTGCCATCAGCCCCTCAGATATGATTTCGGATATTCCTGCTAATTACCAGGACAATGAATACGAGCGGGCGCTGGCGCGATTTGGCACAGCGGAGAGAATGAAGTACTACGGCGTGCCTGGAATCAGCTTGGCAGTGATCAAAGACGGTAAGCTGGCCTGGGCAAAAGGTTACGGATTCCTTCAGGCCGGAAAACCTGAAAAAATTGATACAATGACTGTTTTTTCAGTAGGTTCAGTGAGCAAGGTGGGTGCCGCGGTAATTGGCCTGAAATTACATGAAAGTGGCAGACTGAATATCGACCATAATGTAAATCAGTATTTGCGGTCGTGGAAAATCCCCGAAAATCAATACACCCGAAAGCAAGCTGTGACGCTCAGGCACATTATGTCCCACACCGCGGGGTTGACTGTACACGGTTTTGCGGATTTCAACCCAGACGAGGAGCTCCCTAATACTGTTCAGATTTTAAAAGGAGCGGGTCCTGCGAAGAACAATCCTGTGTACGTGAATCTAGCGGTAGGAACTCAGTTTCGCTATTCTGGAGGTGGGACAACAGTAGCTCAATTGGTATTTGAAGACCTGATGGGAGGTACATTAAATGAAGTGGCAAAGAACGTCTTGTTCGAGCCATTGAATATGCAAAGAAGCAGTTACGAGAATCCGCTCCCTCAAGCTTTTGGCAATATTGCAAAGGCCCACAATAGAAATGGAACGCCAGTAGCACTGCCGAGAGGTTATCAAAGCATGCCAGAGGCAGCGGCCTCCGGATTATGGACCACTCCTTCGGATATAGCCAAGCTCATGATTATGTTGATGAAGGCCCATGCAGCGAAGCATTCCTATTTGAGTCAACAGACAGTGAGAGATATGATGACTCCTGTCTTTCCCAGTAATTACGGATTAGGCCCACGAATTTCCAGTGTTGGCGAGGACATTAAATTCTCCCATGGAGGCGTCAATGAATCTTATCGGGCACAATTTGCAGGATTGCTCGGTAGACAAAATGGTATAGTCATTATGACGAATGGCTCAGGTGGTTCCGACTTGATTGAGGAATTAATGCCTGTTTTCGAATCTCTGCTTTTTTGAGAGGTGGTTAGCATGAAATTTATCTCACCTATTGAGACTACCCATTGCATCTCGTTGAGGCAGGTATTTGAAAGGTAAGAGATCTTTCTCCTCGATTGGCCATTGCGTCCCGCCAAACTCCGCCCACCCTGGCCGTAAGAACCTTCTTTAGCGCCCCTGCTGCTCGTATGAATTCATAACATTCACATAAAATTATATTTATGTATTCTATAAATAATATAAATAATTATTTATGAATCATTTTTCCTGATTTAGCAGTTCATAACACATATAAAGTTTTTGAAACCTAAAGCAAAGCCGATGAACAAAAGGAAAATAAAATTGAACAGAGTCCATTGCAAGTTACCTGATGAGATAGACAAGGATGAGATGTACCTCAAGTACAAGGGAGAGAAAATTTGGCCCAAAGGATCCATTTATTTCCGGGTCGATACCGGGGATGTAGCTCCTGTAAACGTTACGCTAGAGTTAGAAGAGGGATGGCATGAGATTGAGTTGTGGGATTTCGACTACTTGAGTAGAAATGATTTCCTGGGAATTTTCAAGTTCCTTGTAGATGATCAGGCGGGTGTTTACTCCAATACGATGGCGCTGGTTGAGAAGAATAGCACGGCGGCTTATGTCTTGGACTGGGAAATATTGGATGAAGCGGGTCAGTCGGTGGCTGAGGAACCATTTCAGTTGAAAGAACTGGCGAAGATTTCCTAGCCTGCTTATGACAAGGATAATTGCAATATTGACTTTTTGTATCTGGAGTTTCACGTCTGGAGCACAGGAAGAAATGTCTATAGAGGATCATTTTGCTAGTCTGACGGAATCATGGCTGGAACGATCGGACTTGCTTCATGAATATGCGGGGATCAACCATTATTGTCAAAGTCCTGAATTTCGAGAATCCGTGAATAGTGTTTTGGATGGTCTGCATCACTACGATAGTCTGCTCATGGAGAAAATGAAGGATCCGGTGGTGGCGCTCTCACTGGACTATCGTGAGCAAAAGAAGACCATCAAAGACATAGCTAAACTTGAAACCGGATACAGTAGCAAGGATTTCCTGGAGCATATGCGGGAAACTTGTAAGTTTCGAAATGAGATCGAAAAGAATGCCGATCGTTTGAGAAATGATTCGGGTCCCGAATCTTATGATGGAAAGGTGCTTGTGCTGGAAACAGATGTCCAACGGTACCTGAACCATATTGATAAACTGGTAGTGAAAATTGAAAGTCATCTTCACTATTTGTACATCGTGGACTGAGTGTCCTGAACTCAGCTATCATTTAACCATTACTGAAATATCATGTTAACAAACGAAATAGTCAGAATACACAGGTCAAGAATATTTGAACTTTCTTTTGGCGATAAAGATGTGTTGGAAGATGAGGCCGAAAGGCTCATTCGGAAAGTGCAGTTGGAAAGAGCCGAGCGGATGGGGAATAGGAGGCAGGCTGTCAAGATCTATTTCCAGACCAGTGACGGCATAATCGGTGAAACTGAAGCCACCGTATGGGCGCTTACTGACGAGAAAGTAGAGCTCAAAGGAGAAAAGATCATTCCCGTCGCTGCGGTTATGGGCGTAGAGACGTAGTGTGTGGGTGAGCAGTTGTTCAAAAGAGCCAGCGCTCTGTGAACGATCTGTTAGGTTGGTGCGCCAATTCCGGAAGGGGTTGGCGTTTTTTCGCTACACTTCAGTGCTGTTATTAGCAATGATTTCTTGACACCTATAAGTGTTTCACCAAACAAAGCGGTTTCTCTTGTGATTATTAACTGAACCGTTTACTATGAAAAGATTGCTCCAAAAATCTATTAAACTGTCAGGACTCAGAACGTCCAGGCGTTCCCCACTTCCTCCAATGGCATGCACGGAAGATAGGTTCCGGGGATCGGATCATAGCTAAGTACTTCGCTGCCAACTGCTTCAGAAACTCCAAATGCCCATACGATCATGCCTTTGAGCTGGCCGAAGAAATTCCTTGGCGGTTTTTTGATCATATCGGAACCCCAAACGTTGGGTCCGGCAGGAGTATTTTCCTTATCCAAACGAGTCAGATAATCCAATTGCTCTGCATCTGAGGCATCGCTAAAAGCCTTTCCATGATTTTCCTTGCAGTTTTCATTTAAAGCCTCCAGTTCCGTTAAAAAATCGTTTCGGGAGCCATCCGAATAGATATTTGCGAGTATACCATCAATGAATTGAGGAACACCAGCTTCCACACCCCCCAGACTGGCAGTTTTTGGTAATACTACATCGGTAATCGTGGTAAGGATCCTTGCCTGTTCGCTGGAAAGGGCCATCGGTTTCCAGTCAAGAGCTGGTTGACAGCTTTGCAACAAGGACGTAAGGGTTGGAGCCGAAACGGCAATCCCGGAAGACCATAAAATCTTTTTTAGCGCTTCTCTTCTTGATTGTTCATTCATGATAAAACTCCTTTCTTCATTTGTTCGACAGCATAGTTCGCAGCTCTGGCAGTGAGGGCCATATAGGTCAGTGATGGGTTCTGGCAAGCCGAGGAGGTCATACACGCTCCATCGGTGACAAATACATTGGGGACCGCATGTACCTGGTTCCAGCCATTAAGCACAGAGGTTTTCGGATCTCTGCCCATCCTCGCGGTACCCATTTCGTGGATGCCTAATCCCGGAGCTCCCATGTCATCAAATTCTGTTACTTCCAAACCATCAGCTGCCTCAAGCATTTCGGCTGCTGTGGCTTTCATGTCCTTTCGCATGGTGAGCTCATTTTCCTTAAACTCACAGTCAATCACAAGCTGAGGAATTCCATAGGGGTCTTTTTTGGTTTCGTCGAGCCAAACTCTATTGTCCTCGTAAGGTAGGCATTCCCCAAAACCCACCAGGGTCATGTACCACGGACCAGGTTGGAGCATGGCATCTTTAAAGTCTCCACCAAGCCCTTGTTGATCTGCTGCTCGCCCCCAACCTGTGCGTCCGCCGCCACCCTGGTAGCCAAAACCACGCAGGTAGTCGTCCCGCCTTGAAGCATCATCTATGTTTCGGAACCTGGGGATGTAAATTCCACTTGGTCGACGACCTTTATAATATTTGTCATTGAATTGATCGAATCTTGCGCGAGCTCCAACACGGAAGTGGTGATCCATGAGATTTCTTCCCAATTGATCACTGTCATTGCCTAACCCGTTGGGAAACCGCTCCGATTTGCTGTTTAGTAAAATAGCTGTGCTGCTCAAGGCGCCAGCATTGAGAAATACGATCTTGGCGAAATACTCGGTAGTCTCTAATGTTTCGCTATCCACTATGCGCACACCTGTCGCTTTTCCGGCTTTCTCGTCATAGATGATGGAGTGAACAATGGAATTATGCCGGATTTCCAGATTGCCAGTGGCCTCTGCTGCTGGTAGCGTCACTGCATTGCTGCTGAAATAGGCGCCATATGGACAGCCTTTGCTACACCTATTGCGATATTGGCAAGGTCCACGGCCATTATGGGCAACGCTTAGATTTGCGACACGTCCACTGATCAGGTGACGTCCATACTTTTCGCCGATCTGCTCACGGACATGCTGCTCAACGCAATTCAATTCCATGGCGGGAAGAAATTCTCCATCGGGTAACTGCGGCAATCCGAGCTTCTCCCCGCTGATGCCGGCAAATTTTTCAACGTAGCTATACCAGGGGTCTATATCCTTGTATCGTATAGGCCAATCGACTGCTATGCCTTCTTTCAAATTGGCCTCAAAGTCCATGGCGCTCCACCGATAGCAGTGCCTTCCCCAGGTTAGGGACCTGCCACCGACCTGATGACCTCTGATCCAATCAAAGCGCTTGACTTCCTGATATGGAAAGTCGGTATCTTTTACAAAGAATCCGTCACTTTGACTCACTCCGCGGGACCTTCTTTGTACGGGATAATCTTCCAGTTCCTTCTCGCTTAGCCGACCGGCGTTTGGATAGTCCCAAGGGTCTTTGTTGGCATGTGGATATTGTAGGTGACGAACCATTGGCCCACGTTCCAGCACCAGGGTTTTCAGGCCTTTTTCACAAAGTTCTTTTGCGGCCCAGCCGCCGCTGATACCTGATCCAACCACAATGGCGTCGTAGGTGTGGTTGCTTTCTGATTGATAAGCTTTCATATGGCTAATAGCATATTCTTTTAGTTCCTATTTTAAATCTACGGCAAGAACATAGTCATCTGCCGTAACGTAAAGTCGTTTTTCCTCTTTGTCAAGTGCACAATTAGACGTTAGGAGCCCAGTGTATATCTTGGCTATCGGCTTGCCAGCAAGGTTGAAAACCCAAATACCGCCTGGGCCAGAGGCAAATAAGTAATCCTTACTATGCATTTTCATGCCATCAGGCAATCCCTGCGCTCCTTCTTTACCGACGAGCGGGGTGGCATCATAAAAAAGCTGCCTATTCCGCACGATTCCAGCACTCACCAGATCATATTGGTACCAAGCCGCATGATTTGCATCAGAGACCGAAACGAACAACGTTTTTTCGTCATTGGAAAGCGCGATACCATTGGGTCGGGAGAGACTGTCGACCAATATTAAATCTCCTGATTGAAGCAAACAAAACACTCCCTGAAAATTTAATTCCTTACGGTGATCAGTCGCTCGCTCCGGTAGCCCATAGGGTGGGTCTGTAAAATACAAATTGCCCTCCCTATCAAAAACGCCATCGTTGGGGCTATTAAATCTCTTTCCATGGTAGGAACTGACAACTGACTCGAATGCTGGTGCGGGTTGGTCCAAGGGCGCAACCATTTTTGCTACTCGGCGATCGCCATGTTGCATTAATACTAGCTCACCCACTCCATTTAGCAACAACCCATTTGACCCTGGCTCATCACCATATGGCTCTATTCCTGAGTAGCCGGAAGCCTGCAGATAGGTACTTGTATCGTCCTGAGCATTTAGCATATAGACCTTATTGTTCGGAATATCGGAGAAAAGCAGGTAGCTCCCGTCTTCTATCCACAGCGGCCCCTCCGTCCATTCAAAACCTGAGGCCAGGACCTGTACCCGTGTCTCGGCATCAATCAAATTCAGCGCCTCCCTATCCAGGATTTCAATTTTGAAGGAGGCTTGTGGGCTGTTGGTTTCGTCGGAAACAATTTCCGCTGTTTTGGGATTGCAGCAGAGAATTAGCAAAGTTGAAAAAACGACTATGGAATTTGATTTCATCCGGTACCAGCGACGATCTTAAAGGATACAATATAGAAAAGGTAAATTCAAAGGGGGACCCTTTCTCATGCTTTTTGATAACTGGAAAAGTGAGCCGCAGACAGCTAATAATTCTAGGTGCTTCCGAGGCCGGTGAATTAGGAGGCAGGAGGCATTACGCTATGCATTTGAACTGAGCCCAGAGGAGGAGGTCAACCTAATGCTATATTAACGTCGTAAGACTTGCCAACTTCTATGTTGGTAATTACAGAACTCTCCAGCTGTTTGCCATCAACCGTTACCGTTAGTGAGTTACCGTCAGACTTTCTTTCGTATTGGCAGACGAGTGTAGCACCGCGAAATCGCCTGGTCACATGAGCCTCCTTCCAGTGCGATGGTAGTTGAGGACAGACAATGAGGCCCTCAGTTGTGCCACGTAGGCCAAAAAGGCCATCAATCAAACACCTGTAGAACCAATGCACGGTGCCGGTGTTGAATAATTGACTGGAACGGCCGGCGGTGTTTGGGAATTGTCGGAAAGCGCCGCGATAATAGTTGGGAATGAAAACCGGCAATTGCCCCCGCTGAAGCAAATCTTTCTGCTCAGGACCAGGTATCATTTTCCGAAGTACTTCAAATGCTTCGTCCCCTTGACTATTAGCATAAAGCCCAAAGGCGTAGAAGGCGGCGGCATGGTTATAAATGGATCCGTTTTCCGCTGATCCTGGGTGTTTTTGTGTGACACGACCAATATCCTCCCTCATCTTCGTAAATGCTGGTGTGAGCATTTCCATGCCGTATGGGGATTTTAGTTTTTGGGTGACTGAATCAATGAGTAGATGTTGCTGCTCACGATCGGCACATCCGCACAGCAGTGACCAGCCTTGTGGGTTGAGGAAAATCTGGCCTTCTTCGTCCTGGGAAACTCCAAAGATCACATCGTCATCGGTAATGCCTCGTGCATACCAGTTTCCGTCCCATAGGTGCGCATTAATGGATTGGTTCAATTCGTTTACCGAGGATTCGAAAAGATCATGATGCGGCGATTTTTTATGATCCTTTCCAATCGTAACCCAGACGCGGAGCGCATAAGAAGTGGCCATTGACAGCCAGCCTGAAACGCCTTTTCCTTTCGGCCCGACCATGTTCATAGGGTCACACCAATCGCCTTGGTTGATGTAACTGAGCCCGCGTTCATCTCTTTCTTTAATGAGCCACAGCATGGCCTTGTCAATATGTTCGGAGACGGATTCAGCGCCTTTATTATCTGCGTAGGGGACTTCCTCTTCCAGCAAGCTGTAGTCGTTGGTTTCATCTAAATACGCCTGAAGACAAATAGGCAACCATACGCAGTGGTCGGTATGCGGAACTTGATTAATGTACTTCAGCTCGGCCTGTTCGTGTAGGAGTATGCCGTCAGGCATTGCCCCGTTGCGCTGCTGCTGGCTTAAAGCTGTGACAAAGGCCTTTCGCGTAAGTCCAGGGGCCAGATAGGCAACACCCATGCTATCCTGTAAGTAGTTACGTGTTTGAGGATCTGTGCTCAACCGGTTGGTTTCTCCGTGGTAGTAGATCTGCCTGGGTAACCAGTTGTTGACCATATTGTCCAGTACAGGGTCGGGGGTTTGGATATTGAGGCACGGTGAGCCCTTACTCAAGTAGCTATTATAACTGGCTTGAGATTTCTCAAAACCATCGTCCTTCCCAAAAAAATGATCTCGCAAACTGTCGATCTCTTGCTCGTCACGCGCCGGGCCAAAAATGAAGCGATAGGTTTTTTCTCCTGCTGGTGGCAGCATCATGCGATATTGAAGTACCGCAGCAGGTGTCTCATATCTGGCTTCACCATTTTGCAGAATTTGTCCGGTCACACCATCTGGAGCATGCAATCCTCCCTCACCTTCAAATCTGCTTTGATTGCTTTCCCATGCGGTGGGTTCTTGGTCTGCGAGGAGATAGGTGGTGTCCTTAAGTCGCTTGATTTTAGGGTAGTCTTCGTATTTCTGGTAAGGAGTAATTGCGCTGCAGATGATCCCATTCAGGTTTGGATCAAACCAGGCCGCCTGGTTCATCCACGACATGTAACCCACCGGAAAGTATGGATATAGGCTTATCTGTCTGTCTTTGTGGCCTTTGTTGCGGACCTGAACCTTCCAGAGTTCCACGGGATCTTCCGGGGCCAGACTGAGTGTAATGATTATTGCTAGGTCGTTTTTTGTGAGGGACCACCTTATGTCTGCTTTTCCAGCCGAAAATGTGTAGCTGTCCAAGGCGGCCCCGCACCGGCTCGTAGGGGGCTGAAAAAACTTGCTGATTTTCTTCGTCTTTTACGTAGAAAAATCGGCCGGGATGATGAGCGTAGTAAGGTTGCTCCGGCTGCATAAAAGTTTTTGCCTCGAGATTGGGCGCATGCGCGTACTTGGCTGGCTCTGGCTGCATAAACTGTGCAACTGCATAGCCACGGCAATTCATGTGGATCATCATGGCTTTGTTCCACAGGAACGCGGACGCTTTTGGTAAGTGGGTCGGGCTGGTCAATTCGTACCGCTCACCATCACTCGAGGGCCCCAGCATACTAGTCTTGTCCTTGCTTTCGCTCACTTAACTCTTGTTGTACTTTCTTCAACATCGTACTATCCAGATTGTAGTACTTCATCACAAAGGCCGCCAGGAGTGCTATGATACCTGGGATGATGCTTATGACCAACACAATACCCAATTGTGAGGCATCCGATTGTGCTTCGTTTGCCACATATCCCATAGTGGCCAATACACTTCCTATAAGAAAGGAGGCCAAGGCTCCTCCTAGTTTTTGAGAGAAAATGGCCGCAGAGAAGGTCATGGCCGTCGCTCGGCGCCCGGTTTTCCATTCTGTGTAGTCTGCTGCGTCTGCATACATCGAAAATGCCAGTGGCGATTTAGGGCCGAGGACAAAACCAATGAGCACATGTACCGTGAATAGTAGCCAAATGGCATCAGGAGGGATAAAGAAGAAAAGTATCGACAATATGCCTGTTGCAGACATCAATACCATCATCAATTTTTTCTTATCCAGCAGTTTCGTCATGATCGGGGTGCAGGCGGCGCCAATGGCCAGCGAAATGCCGTAAGCTGTCAGGAAGTATTTGATCAATTCCGGTTGGTTGATATAATATTTTATATAATAGACTGATGCCCCGGCTCGCATGGTAATGGTGATCATTATGATCAAAGCCAGGCTAAATAGGACAAGCCAAGGTCGATTATCCAGGAGGTCCCTGATATCCTCGATGGCACTGGTTTTTTGCTTTGCGGGTGGTGTTATCCGTTCACGGGTCGTGGCAAATACGATCGCAAAGAGGGCCGCCGCCAGCAGACCATATAATGCCATTGTGAGTTGCCATCCGAGTTGCTCATCGCCACCTCCCAGCAATTCCACCAGGTCCAGGGTGAAGAAATTCACCAAAGTAGTACCTGTAAAAGCTGCAATAAATCTAAAGCTGATCAGCTCCGTGCGATCCTGACTTTTGGCAGTAATCACCCCCGAAAGAGCGGAATAAGGAACACTTAAGATGGTATAGCACAGCATCATCAGCGTATAGGTCCCATAGGCCCAAATCAGTTTGCCCCCCTCACTTAGTCCGGGTGTTGTATAGGTGATCACACCTGCTGCTGCCATTGGTAACGCCGCCCACAACAGGTAGGGTCGAAAACTACCAAATCGCGTTTTCGTCCGGTCGGCAAAGGCCCCCATCACCGGGTCAGTGAAAGCATCGATGATCTTGGTGACTAGCATCATCGTACCGGCCGCTGCCGCGGAAATTCCGAAGACGTCTGTATAAAATATGAGCAGGAATGCTGATATGTTGGCCCAATAAAAATTGAAACCCATATCACCCAGGCCATAGCCTATTTTTTCCTTTAGCCCAATGGAAGTAAGGATGTCCCTTGGCTGTTGGTGGCTAGATTTTTCCATTTTGACAACTTTTTAATTCAACAATATCCTTTCAGGCATCGCCGCTCACGGAGATGACAGAATATTGCGATCTTCTAATGTAATTGACGGGAGCTGGACCACCTGCTTTTTTGGTTTTTTTGAAACATCCGTCAAACTAGTTGGGATCAATCACCCTCAATTGCGTCCATAAATCGATCGTTAGCTGATGTTGGATGCTTATTTTGCATCTAACTTATTAATCAATATCACCGTTTATTCCTTACTATCCAGGTGCCCTACTTCCATCGGTACTGACAGTTCTTCCCTAATTTTCTACAGTTGGGTTCCCCAAATTCGTCCGACTCCTCTGTGGATGAGATTTTTGGCTTGAGCAATTTCTTCGCAAGCCATGAAAGTACTCGTCTTTTTCCTTTGTACGCTAACAATTCTGCAGGTCTCAGGTCAGGTCAATATAACCGGAAAAGTGACGGACAAAAAGGGGGAACCACTGTTGGGGGTGAACGTCTATGTGGACGGAACCTACGATGGCGCCACGACCGACATGGAAGGCTGGTTCTCCTTTCAAACTTACGAGACAGATAGTCTGGTATTGGTCACCTCTTTTATTGGCTATCACAAAAGTCAAAGACTACTGGCTGCGATGGATCAGCATGTGCAAGTGGAAATGAGAGAGGAGATCAACGAATTGAACGCCGTGGCTATTACGGCCGGAGCTTTTGATGCTTCGGATGAAGGGAAGCGGGAGGTGCTCAAGCCTTTGGATATAGTTACTACAGCAGGTGCTACGGCGGACATACCTGGAGCTCTAAATACACTTCCGGGGACGCAAGCGGTAGGAGAAACAGGAAGGCTCTTCGTGAGAGGTGGGGATGGACGAGAAACCAAGACATTCATTGATGGCATGCTGGTACACAATGAGTACAGCCCATCTGCTCCAAATACCCCGGGAAGAAACCGTTTTTCACCATTTATGTTTAAGGGAATGAGTTTCTCTACGGGCGGGTACTCAGCTGAATATGGACAGGCACTATCATCTGCACTGATTTTAAACTCCAAGGACGTAGCTGAAAACAATAGGACTGATATTTCATTGATGTCGGTCGGAGCGGATGTGGCCTCCACAAGATCACTGAAAAATGGCTCCGTGGCTGGGAAAGTACAGTACACTAACCTCACACCCTATTTCGGTTTGCTGAGCCAGCGGCTTAACTGGGACAAAGCACCAGAGGAGTTCAATGGCAACTTTGCTTATCGATGGAAAACCAGCAAAACGGGGATGCTTAAGGTATATAGCAATTTGAGTACCTCTGACATGCAATTATATGAGACAGACATTGCGAACCCTGAGGTAGAACTACCTGTGGTGGTAACTAATGACTATGCTCATTTCAATACGTCGTACCGGGAGTTGATCAATGACAGATTAGGTGTACGTACCGGCGTATCAATTACCCGGAGCGATGATTTTGCGGCGCTCGACGAGGCGAGCAGGGAGCAAAACCTGACTGGGTATCACGGCAAGTTTGCCTTTGACTATCAACAGTCTGACCGGTTGGCGTTTGTAGCTGGCGGTGAGCTCATTGGTACTGATGTGGAGCAACTTTTGTTTGACAGCACATCGTTTCAACAGGCTTTTAATGAGCGAATTTCTGCTTCTTTTGTTGAAACGGAACTCTTTGCTTCCTCGTCCCTAGCTTTTAAAATGGGCTTGCGGGCGGAATACAATGATCTGGTTCGCGATTTATTTCTAACACCACGGATTTCAGGTGCTTACAAAACCGGGGAGCATAGTCAGGTTTCCGTCGCCTTTGGCCAGTTTCGCCAATCTCCAGCCACACAGATTGTACTATTCGATGCAGGTGCGACTCCTGAACGTGCGACTCACTACATAGCCAATTATCAGTGGACCAATGATGGTCAAAGCTTCAGGGTAGAGGCATACGAAAAGCAGTATGATCAATTGACAAGGTATACCAACCAATTTGACCCACGTACCTATCGATTCAATGGCGACGGACATGCCCGTGGGTTGGACGTTTTCTGGCGAGATTCCAAAACTTTTAAAAATATGGATTACTGGGTTAGTTATTCTTTCCTGGCAACCAAGCGCGACTACCGTGATTTTCCGGGCTCGTTCATTCCCTCATTTGCTTCCGCCCATAACTTCTCAGCAGTAACCAAAAAGTTTATCAGCGAGATAAAAAGTCAAATAGGACTTACCTATTCCTTTGCTAGCCCCCGACGATACAATGATCCCAATGATGATGGCTTTATGACTGGCAAAACGCGGAGTTACCATGACTTGAGTTTTAATATCAGCTACCTTTACAATAGCCAGATTATTTTCCATGCACTCGTGAACAATGTGCTCGGAGCTGACAATGTATTTGGCTATGAGTTTGCCGATAGGCCTAACGAAAACGGGGTATACCCGAGCCGACCGATCACCCAGCCAGCCAAGCGCTTCATCTTTCTTGGGGTGTTTTTTACACTTTCAAAATACAAAGGCATTAACCAGTTGCCTAATCTGTAAAATCAAAAATTCAAACCATAACTATACGATTATGAAAAAGCAGACTTTACTCTCTTTTTGCTTATTGGTTGCCATAGTGGCTACATCCTATGGCCAGTTCGAGAAAGCCATGGGCAGAAGTATTCCGGCCATGTTCTCAGCGGACAATCCTGAAAATTTGCAAGGGGCTATCAATCAACTCAGCCGAATTGGTGAGGCCGAGGGTGACCGTTGGGAACCTTACTATTATGTGGCCTTTGGGTATTTGAGAATGAGCCAGATGATGGAAACTTTAGCAGACAAGGACAAATATCTGGATTTAGCGTTAACAGCTATTGATAACGGAGACAAGGTGCAACCGAATGACTCGGAGTTAGAGACTATGCGGGGTTATATAAACATGATGAAACTTAGTGCCGATCCGGGTACCCGGGGGGCCACCTACAGTGGCTTAGTCTTTGGGTCTTTTCAAAAGGCGATTCAATTGAATCCTGACAACCCCCGGGCGCACTTCCTTTTGGGGCAAATGCAAAAGGGAACAGCACAATTTATGGGTGGCACCAACGATGAAGCTTGTGCCTCTTTCTCAAGGGCTTTGGAGCTGTTCGAAAATGGAGGGAATGCGAATCCATTGGCACCCAACTGGGGCAAGGAGGGTGCAAGAGGAGCCATCAAACAAAACTGCGAAGGGTGAGGATCTAAGGTCCTCAGTGAGTCCATCGAGGAGGGTTGGTAGCGTTGAGCACTGCCGACCCTCAAAGGGTGGTCGACGGGGAATGGTCATACGTAAAAGTATTTCAAGCCTTTGTGTCTGATATACTTTCTTAGCGTCACTGTTATCAAACAAAAGAGTAGGAAGTACCAAAGGCTAAATCTGCCAAATATGGGTACTTCCACTGCTAAGTCCAGTAGGTCCAATTCGAGATTGAGCCCCAGAACGTTGAGTTCCAACCCTTCTTCGAGACCGGTGCTTGCACCCAGCAATCCGAATAAGGAAGCCTGAATGCCGGTACCACTTGGAGAAAGACCAAGCGCATGGCTAATTGGTCGCCAATCCTTACCGATCGCAGTTGACGGTAGATCCAACCCTAATTCGGGAACCTGCAACCCGATCCAGGCGATAAAAGTGTTACTGTTGGGGCCTGGATAAGCGGTATATTCCCGTGTCCAGGGATATGAGTTAATTGCCTGGTCTATTTTATCGATCAGCGTCTCGACCTCCGGTCCACGCCGGTCCAGGAGTAACGTTGGTTCTTTTCCGTACCAGCCTTTATCCGGGATCGCTTTTTCGCGAAACAAAACTTTGCCATAACGGCTCATTCGCCAGCCAATTACTTGACTTACTTCATAGTCTGGGGCTCCCCGACGTTTCATTGCAATCCAGCAGTGTACCGCAAAGGTTCCTTTGGCCCCCCAGGTACGAGCCGAATATACTTGTACTACAGGATCTGGATGTGCCTCGGGATCTGGCGCTAACCCGCGGCTATCGTGGCGAGTCAGTCCATGTCGTTCGCCTTCCTGGAGCCGATTGATAAGCCCAGTGAATACCAGAAAAATAGCAAGTGTGGATACGGTCACCAGAGAGGCATAAGAAACCCGTAAAATCCCCCGATGCTGCCGCCGGGAACGGTGCTGCTGTGAGACGGCCTGACTCTTTTTTTCTTTCGGTGTGAGCTCTCTATCCATGCGGAGTTATCGCATTTAACGAGCAAACAGGGAAAAATGGTTGTTTTGTTTTCCAGATGGGGGGAGTGCCCTAACACACTGATGCTACCCGAGCACAGAATGGGCTCGCACAGATTGCTCCCAGGCTGATCGGCACAGCCGGGAGCAAAATCGATCACTTTGACAGTGCCCTAATTTGAAGCCGGGCACTTTCCAGGTCTGGGTCAAGTTGTAGTGCCATTTGGTAAGATTTTTTGGCCTTTTCAAGCTCACCCGCCTTTAAGTAAGCTTCGCCCAAGCTGTCCCAGGTATTGGCAACGTCTGCGAATAATGCTGTGTTTAACAGGAACATTTCAATGGCTTCGCTGACCCTTTCCTTACGTAGCAGTTGATAGCCAACCGTATTTAATATGATATCTCTTGGATCGGTGGGATGGAAGTTGACTGTCAGTTCGTTAAAATGGTCCTTCACATAAGAAGTGCCATTTTCTTTGTATGCCTGGTAGACAGACCGTGTCGCTGGCAAGGACGGAGAAACTGTTGGTTGACCTCTGATAATTTTCAGAATGTTAGCGCCTAACCGCTCTGCCACCGGCTCATCTCTATTAGCCAACACGACGATGGTGATGTTGTCACGGAGAATTTCAAAATTCACAGAATTCGATCCGGGATAGCCACCAGCAAACGGGATGGCGCCCCCCGTATCGCGATGTGGCTGAATCATGCGGTAAAATTCATCCTTCATTTTAGTGTCCTGAGCAACCACCGAGTTACCATAGTGATATTCCTGATAGAATTTGTAGACGTCCAAAGCCGTGGCGAAAAAACCACCATCGGGTTTTGGGTACTCTACGTATTCGGAATTGTCATACACTGTTCCGAAAATGTCTTTGTAGTAGCCAATGGCTTTATTTGGGATGGCATCCGGGTTGGTGAGATTGGTTTGGGATAACTTCAAAGGGTCCAGGATCCGACTTTTCACCACGTCGTAATAATCAAGCCCTGACACTTCCTCGATAATTGCTCCAAGCAGAATGTATCCGGAATTACTGTATTCCTGCGCTGAGCCAGGTTCAAATATCAGTTCTTCCTTTTTGACTTTTTCTAAGATCGAACGGAAAGTCTTTTGGTCTGTAGGGAGATCGACGTATTCAGGCCCGAAGTAATCACCATAGCCGGAAGTATGATTCAATAAATGGTCGATAGTCACTTTTTGTGCCGCCTTTTCGGAAATACCAGTCAGGTATTTACCAATTCTATCATCTAAAGAGAGTTTGCCCTCCTCTAGCAGGTGGAGGATGATCAAACCGGTGAAGGTCTTATTCATGGAGCCCACATCGAATTTGGTGCTGGTAGTGTTTCCGGTTTTTGTGTCCCTATTGGCCCAACCAAAGGCCTTATGATAAAGAATTTCACCTTTTTCGGCTACCAGGACAACCCCGGAGAAAATGTCAAGATCCTGGTACTCTTGCACCAGAACATCAACCTTTTCAGAAAATAACTCTGGATTCTTAATTACTTTTTGAGCTGTAGCTACCGTGACCAACAGTAGCAAACAGGCCAACATCACTGTCTGTTTCATTTCTAATTATTTTGATTTAACCTTTTGGTGCACGAAAGACGGTCAGGGGCGTGTCACGACGAAAAAAATGGGTGGAACTGAACTTTTTTAATCGTTAACCTCGCTTTACTGTTTTTGTAGCGGCCAGGAAGTCTGTCGCTCGTTCCCATTTCAATCAAGCGAAACCTCGGTTAAGGACCTATTTCGACTGGTTACCACCATTTGTAAGGTTGAATATGAATTTTTTCGCTTGCTTGTGGTTTGTTT
The DNA here is from genome assembly GCA_965242775.1 of Cyclobacteriaceae bacterium. Lineage (GTDB taxonomy): Bacteria > Bacteroidota > Bacteroidia > Cytophagales > Cyclobacteriaceae > JAWPMT01. The sequence goes on along the minus strand of CBDETI010000034.1, from coordinate 15,153 downwards.
TTGCTTCATGAGAACCTTAAGTCTTCCCGCCATTTTAGAGTTTTTCGGCCACCTGATCGGTTGGTGGTTGGTGTGGCAAGTGCTTTCCTCTATTAGCTTGGTTGAAATTGAGGTGGTAGAAGAGATTGGCGATCAGGAGTTTGTCTCGACAGTCGTCAATCATCCTTATTTTCAGCACGTTCGCATTGTAGGAGGGATGCTGGTTTTTTACGCCCATGCCTGGTTGCTCTTTCCGAAACTGTTTATTCAGAGGCGTAGGGCGTTTTATTTAATAGCATTCTTACTGACTGTATTTATGGCTGGTGCTTTTCAGTCGATTCTCGATAGACAAATTATCAATACATTGACCGCTACAACGGATGCAGCGCTACGCTATCGAAGTGAGCCAATAGGTATTAACATGACTGGACTGATCATGCTCAACATGATCATTTTATCATTGTCCTATTCCTTTATTTCCAATTGGGCAAAAGATCAACGCGTGAAGGAAAAAATTTTGGCAGAAAAGATGCAGGCAGAAAATGAACTCTTGCGAGCGCAAATCAATCCTCACTTTCTTTTTAATACGCTCAACACATTCTACTCCATTGCGCAAAAGCAGGGAGTAAAAGATATCGAAGAAGGTATCGCAACACTTTCTGAGATGTTTCGCTACACTCTGGATGCTAACCAGATGCAAGCCGTGCCATTGGAAAAAGAAATCGAATACATCGAAGCGTACATTTACCTACAGAAGTTGAGATTCAATGAAGGAGACAATATTGATTTGAGTTTTGAAATTGAAGGCAGTTCAAAAGGACATAAAATCCACCAAATGATCTTGATCAACCTGGTGGAGAATGCTTTCAAGCATGGTATTAGGGCTAATGGTAAGTCCATGATCAATATCAAACTGAGAATTGAACATCAACTTTTTTTTGAAATCGTCAATAGTCGAGCATCGAATGAGTCCGACAATTCGACGCGACTGGGTATGAAGAACCTCAAAAAGAGGTTGAATATCCTTTATCCCGAAGCTCATGAGCTGCAGGTCTCTAAAAGTTCTGATCGCTACACCTGTCAATTGAACCTTGCTCTTATCCATGAATAATGCCACCACCAGCCGAAAAACTTGCATCGTTGTGGATGATGAACCCAACGCGAGAGAGGTACTGAAAAGATACATTGGCAAGGTAGGGTGGCTCGATTTTCGAGGGGAATTCAAGGATCCCTTCCAGGCGTTGAGCTTCTTGCAGGTGAATACCATCGATGTAGTTTTCCTCGACATCAATATGCCTGATCTGTCAGGTATGCAACTTGTAAAGTCGTTGGGAAAATTGCCTGCTATTATCTTCACAACAGCCTATTCGGAATATGCGGTGGAGGGATTCGAAATCAGCGCCATAGACTACCTGCTAAAGCCCATAAGGTTAGAGCGATTCCTTCAGGCCGTGAACAAGCTTTCATGGGAAGGAAAAGGTCTGGACACGCCTCGTGACTATGTAATGGTCAAAAGTGGGCACGAGTTGCATAAGATTTCCTTGGATGAGATCCTCTTTTTGCAGAAGGATAGCAATTATATCGAAATACATACCGTCTCCGGCACCAAAACCCTGATCAGGGAAAACATGAATAACTTATTCAATGTGTTTCCTGAATCGCAATTTATTCGTACACACAAATCATTTGCAGTGTCTCGGCTGCATGTGAAGGTCATCGAGGCGCACCAGATAACAATGAGTAATGGCGATAAAATACCATTAGGTGCTATCTATCGTTCTTCGGTGATCGGAGAGTTCCCATATCTGAAATAAAGCGCAGTACACCAGATTCGCTCAATACCACAATCACAGATTTGGCTTGTTTAGGGTCATTTTTGATGCAGTACGTACCAGACGTTTCTAATTGAGTTCAGTGGGAGACAAGTTTGGGACTTGATTTAATAGTTATGAATAGGTCATTACAATTCCTGCTTTGCTCTTTTGTGTTATTTCTTTTTGGTGACTGCTATGGCCAGCCGCAAGCGGGCGAGATACTTGACCGTTACAGGAAGACGCTAGGAACCGAGAAAATACGCTCCTGGAACATGACCGGCGTTATCTATTTTGAGGCATACAACCTTAAAATACCGTTTCGGGCGGCTTATGATTACTCCAGGGGGTTTGTCTTTGTTCAGGAGGAGGTGCAGACAGGTATGGATTTGAATCCGCAAGTAAAAAATGTATGCTACGGCGGCAAGGCTTTTTTTGAAATCGATGCTACGCCGGTAGGGGAAGGGATTCAGCATGAGGACCTTGATGAGGAGGCCACGCAGATATGGCAGGAGACCATGATGTTAGCACCATTTTCACTATTATTTTATACGGAGAAAGGGTTCAAGTACACCCTAAAAGAGGACTCGGAGGAGGCGCGGACGCTGGCTTTCTCACTTCCCTCCGGCAATAAGTCATTTGTCCGTATTAATAAGAAAACCGCACTACCCGAATTGCTGGAATTTACTGGTTATCATACGCAACTTGGATCGGTCAATATTAAGAGACAGATCGAGTCGTACCGTGATCTTTCGGGATTGAAGTATCCGGCTAAATGGATTGATCAAAGAGGCAAGACGAGGATAACCTATACTGTCGAGCATGCCGAGCTAAACCAAGTGATTGATCCCTCTCTTTTCCATCCGGCAACAGGTCAGGAGGGAGGGGTGTTACTTACAGCAGATGATAAACTGCGTCTGGTTGAAAGCTACGCTGACGCACTGAATAAATACAGTCCCTTCGTTGAATCTAACCGGAAGATAAAACAAGGCTTGAGACAATATTTGCAGGAAGGGAAGTACCAGGAGGTATCGGGAGTGCAACAGCTCGCAACCCGGATTTCACAGGATGCCATCGCGTTATCCGATGACCACCACTTTGGTATGCAATATGATCCGGATTTGTTCGAATCACTGCAAAGCTCCGAGCATGAAACTAAAGTAGATGAGCACTATGACGAGGTGGTCAGACAAGAAGAGTTGTCAAATAACTTCTATTTTTCGAAGGCGACCATGACTGATGGTATGTACCTAATGAAGATGCATCAATTTTCCAGGCTGAAATATGCAAAGGACTTTATTGATAGCCTGATGGTGGCTGCGATAGGGGCCAAAGCACTGGTTTTTGATCTGCGGGGAAATTCTGGAGGTGCTGACGGCCTGGGCTCGTACATTGCCAGTTACCTGCTACCCGAAAATACCCACTTGTTTACTCGCGTAACCAAAGCTCAGACGGAAGAGATAATGACGTCAGTAGTACCAACCACCTCCTGGCACAAGGAGATACCTGTTTACGTTATCATTGATGGTCGCTCTGTATCGGCCGCGGAGCAATTTGCTTACCTGCTTCAGAATCACGGAAGGGCCACTGTTATTGGGCATACATCGTTTGGCGCGGCACATGGCTCCATCGATGTGCCATTGCAAAATGGGGTTGTCGGTTTTGTGCCTTTCGGGTTTGAGCAACACATAAAAACCGGTCGCGATTGGGAAGGGGGCGGTGTGGTCCCCGACGTGGAGATCGATCCCGGTGATGCACTTGCGTATATTAGACAGCTATTATCAGAGTAGTAGCTGGCCGCCCAACTACTCGTTCCGCAAAATTTCGGATGGATTGGTGTGGACTGCCTTCAAAGCCTGTGCACCTATGGTTAGTCCGGTGACCACTGCTATAAATAAAAAAGCGATCCCGACGACATCCAACCCAAAACTCACGCGATAGGCGAAAAGATCGAGCCATGCCTTATTTCCGAAGAATGAGATTAGGCCGCCGATCAGTGTAGCGGTAATGATCAATGTGGCAAAACTCTTCCCCAACAATATCAGGATGTCTCTGGTCTTGGCACCAAGCACTTTGCGAATGCTTACTTCTTTCAGGCGCGTGCGAATAGTGTACGAGGCTATGCCCAATAGGCCCATTCCGGCGATGACAATGCTTAAAAAAGAGACCAGCCCCACGATATAAACTATATCATAGAACATTGAGTAGAACTCTCCGATGTGTTCGTCGAAAAACTTGCATTCAAAGTCGTGGTTTGGATCAAATTCCGTCCAAACGCCTTCTAGCTGCTCCAATTCATTTAATAAGTCACCGCCAGCTATTTTGACCTGGGCCCAATCAAAGTCCTCCGGGTCGTATCGAAGAAGCATTGGCTTAATATCCATGTAGAGCATCATAAAATTGTAGTCTTGTACAACCCCGACAATGTTGACTTCTGTCGTATCTCCAAGAATCACATTTTCGCCAATGGCTGCTTCGGGTGTTTCAAACCCTAAGGTTTTTGTGGCTGTCTCGTTGATGATTAACTCTCTTTCTTTTTTCTGTTGGGGAATGAAGTTGCGTCCAGCGACGAGTGTCAATTCCAGATTGTCCAAATAATTTTCATCTACAGAGAAATAATTGACTTCCAGTGGATCGTCTGCAATTAGCCGTCGGATATTGATGTCATCATGTCGTCCAATACTGGGAATATTATTGGCACCTGAAACTTGCTTGACGAAAGAAAGTTGCTCCAGTTCATTTTTCAGCAATTCGAAATCCTGTCCTTGCAGGTCAATATTGACAATATTGTCTTTTACGAAACCATAATCCCGATGGATCATGAAATCGATCTGTCGATATACCAGTGAGGAGGAAATGATCAGGACAATAGATATGACCAGTTGCACGACAATCAGACTTTTTCTCAACCCGATCTTCGACATTTTTGGGACACTCAATCCTTTAAGTGCCGTAAGTGCCTTGACCGATGACATGTAGAGGGACGGGAAGAACCCCGTTATGATGCCGGTAAACACGCTGAACAAGAAAAACTGAAGGTAGACACGCCAATTTGGCGTCAACTCCCAACCTAGCAAGGAGCTGATCGCTAAGCGTTCGAATGCCGGGATCAAGAGTTTGAGTAAGCCGATAGCCAGAACAAGCGAAATCAAAGAAATGAGTACAGCTTCCAGTACAAACTGAAGAACTACCTGTGCCCGGGTGGAGCCCATGATCTTACGTACTCCGACTTCTTTGAACCTGGTGAGTGCTCTGGCGGTGGTAAGGTTGGCATAGTTCAGTGCCGCGCATACCATGATAAGTATTGCCAAAATAACCAGACCATAGACGAAGAAATTGGGCATCGACTGGCCAATCTGATTGCCCATGAGTGGGCCGGGAGTGATGTCTGTCATGGGTTGAATACGAAAAGTTGGAATGTATTCCGAACTCTCATCATAGTACTCCTCCGTTACGTTATCCAAAAATTGCTGCAGCGCTTCATGTTGCTGCAGATCGGTAAAGTCAAAATAGATCCAGCCACTGGAGCCATTGGCCCAATTGTCTTGTTGTACAGAGATTTTCTCCTGATTTTCCAGAATGGGAACCGTGGCAAAGGAGCCCAAAGCCTGGAATTCTATATGTGTCTTTCCAGGTATTTCCTCAAGGATGCCAGTAACCTTAAATTGCCCCAGACCTTCAATGTCCAGCAATTCACCCATCGGGTTTTTGTCCTTAAAGAACTTGTCAGCAATCTCCTTTTTAAGGACTACTGAGTAGGGGTCCCGCAATGCTGAAAACTCATCACCCCGTGCCAGTTGAAAATCAAACAGCTCAAAAAAATCCGGATCTGTAAAGAGGCCGTTGATGTCAATGGCTTTCCCGTTATCGAGTACTTCGCCACTTAAACCCCGTCGAAATCGTACTAACCGGTCCACTCCTGCAAACTCTTCCCTGATCTTTTTTCCGAGTGGTAATGGACTGGTCGCCATCGCCAGGTCCACCCCAGTCGATCGGTTGTGTATGACCCGGTAAATGTCCTCGTAGTTGCTATGAAATTTGTCATACCCTAACTGATCGTCGATCATGGTGATTATCACCAGGCAAACTGACATGGAAACCGAAAGCCCGAGGACGTTGATCGCCGTGAAAGTTTTGTTCCTTAGGATATTGCGAAAGGTGACCAGCGCGTAGTTTTTGAACATAATAGAATGATTTAGTCTTTTTCTTCCCCTTGAGTCTTTCCTTAAGGTAAAGCGATTGATAAGCCGCAAAACATCGAGCCAGTAATTGATATCTGCTATTATTTTAGTGTGGCGAGACCGATGATCTTCGTAGCGCTCGTGAAGGTCGCCCAAAATAGATTCCGTGAGTTCATTTTGACAATACCATCGAAAGAAGACATTTGCCCATTTTGGAGGTTGTGTGGGCCTTTTCATTGATTACCGAAAACAAAGTTTGGTATCAAGGACCACAGGTGTGAGCGGGCGTTCCTGGCTTCTATCAGTGCCTCCTTGCCAGCATCAGTAATGTTGAATATCCTTTTTCGCCGGCCTCCGCGACTTTTTGTGGTGCCGCCTATCTCTGAGAAGATCAGCCCCTTTTCTTCCAGTCGATACAATGAGGTGTGGACACTGCTCAACGTCACAGATCGATTCAATTCCTGTTCAATCGCCTTGGTAATGGACATCCCGTAAGCCTCTTTGTGCTGAGCGGCTACCATCAAAAGGACTATTTCCTCGAACTCTCCAAGATTAAATCGCATTATTGCTTACCCATTTGTAAAACAAATATAGCAAAGTTTACAAATGGGTAAGTAATGAATTAACTGCTCTTTTGCTGAGGAGTGCGATATCTAAACACTTGCCATGATGCGCAGCAGGCCTATCTTCTGGCCATTTTTGGCCTTTATTTTGAAGTTGCTCAAGCTTGCGGGGATCAGAAATGTCTCTGCATAGTGCACAACAAAAGGTTTGAATTCGCCACTCGGGTGTTCAATGGAAATTTCTTCGCCTTCTATCAAATTAAAAACTTGAAAAATCCCATTAGAATATAATTCCACCTGTTCGTCGAACCATATCCGTGACACTTTTATCTGGGTATTCTCTTCTACTGCCAGCAATTCTTCCAGATAGGAGGGATGCTCCTGGATCTCCACTTTGTTTTTGTGGATTTTCTGCGTCTTGGAAGAGCAGGCTTTGTCGATGAGCGTATCAACATGAGTCAGGGGCCCTTCTGATGTGTCCTTTCTCGCATGAATGATTGTCTTAAAAATCGAGGGTGCGGTACCTATGTGAAGCATCATAGCTCTGTGCCCACTACTGTGAATAATTTCCTGGGGTACCGCCAGGTGATCATGTTTCTGCAGGTTCATATGACCCATCAGGCCGACAATATCAAGTGTTTTGCCAGTAGAAAGTGTTTCTTTGAAATATTCAACCGAGATGTCTTCTTTCAGGTCTATGTACATCTGGGCTTTGCTTTTGACGTCCATGATGTAGTAATTCTCAACCTGCTGATAGTTTATGCCGAAATAATCCATAAGATGATCCGCTCCCGGGTAAATGCCCAAGGCGGTGGTATTTCCACCCTCGGTCCCGTCAATGAAATTGAGTTTAACGGGTATGTCGGACCCATATTTTCTAAATATCGATTCACCAAGAAGACGTACTGGTTGATAGTAAACCACGTTGATCGCCGGAGTTTCGAATAGGCTTTCTCCAATTTTCAACAGAATGTTGTCTTCCTCCGCGTCGCAATTGAAGCCCCACCGAAATTCTTCCTCCTCGAGTTGTTCTTTTGACTGTACATCCCACAGTTCCGGATCGAAAAATGGGGCCATAAATATGGGTTGTCGGGTCGCCAGTTCAAACCCCATCCTTACGGTATCTCCACTGGCAAGTTTGGGTTTCTGCCAGTTATTAGTTTCCATGAAGTAGTCGCAGGTGGCAATGATCTGTTTTTTTATTTTGTCGCAAATGCGCCAGTCAATGAAGTAGCTCCAACGGTGTTGCAATTCGTAATGGTCATTTTCGTTGAAGACCCCTACGTTGTTGATGTCATTTCTGCGAAATCGTTGCAGGATCTCGTAGCGCGACATATCAGAGTACACCAGAATGTCGGCTTTGCCAATTTTAGATGCCCCGATACCGTGGATCAAGACGATGCCTTCCTCCAGAAATTCGATATTTTTTTCAAGACTTTCGAGTTTGGCTTGATCAAAATAGTCATCAATTGTGTTGGTCGAAATTTTTGCGGAGAGGGTTTTGAGGTCCAGGTCTTTTTTCACCAATTCCCGTATTTCGCTTTCACTCTTATATATGTCGATAGTCCTGCACGTGGCGTTGGGAGAAAGTACCTTTTTCAGGGCGGTCAGGTTGATATCAGCATAAGTACCCTGGAAACATTCTACAGCAATTACTGCTTTTTTTTGGTCCAGCGCTTTGATAGCTGAAAGCAGTTCGGCGCCTATAGCTTCCCATCCTTCCCAGCAGGCTTTACTGGGGTGATTAACCTCTATAAATGGCTTTTTATTTATCATCTCCGGTCACTTTTTACAGTACTGACTATATGGTTTTCAGTTTTTTCATGCGCTCCCATTGCGCTGGCGTGGTTCCTCCCAAATCAAATATGGATATACCACTTGCGCCAGCCGACCTTGCCTCTTCAAAGGCTCTGCTCATATCATCCGGGAGAATATCCGGCATGAAAATCCCACTATATATGGGCTTTTTGCCATCTAATCGTTCAATTCCTTTCTTGGTGTGTTCACTGACAAAATCCAGCCCTCTGTTATAAAATCCATGATATAACATTGGAAAAAAGGCATCCAGGTCCCATTTGTGCCATTGCTGCCGTACGCTCTCCCAATTGGGAAACACGGCGGCACTAGCAAGTTTGTTTCGTTTTTTTATTTCCGGAAGGAGGTGTCCATTGACCAACTGCGTAATACTATCATACCTGAACTGCCGCCAGGCCTCGTGAGTAGACGGGTCCTCCAGGTCCGTGAGGGGGTCGATCCCGGTTTGGCCCTTAAAAAGATCACGAGCAATGGTGGAATAATTGTAGTCATACTCCGGATATTCCCGATCTTGGACAATGTCATACTTGGGTTGTAGTGCTTCTGCCAATATCACATCCGGTAGGCGGACATAGTCAAGATGGATACCATCCAAGCCATCGTATGCGGCCAATGCTTTTACGTTGTTAGCAATAAATTGCTGTACTTCCGGGTTTAGCGGGTCAAGAAACTTGTAATAATCGACATAGGCCGGATGTGTATGTGCCGGTTGACCAAGTCCGTTTACCGCGTACCAGTCGGGATGATTTATAATAACCTGCTCCGCGTTGCAGGGAACTGTCCACATCCAGGCATGGATTTCTAAATCGTTTGATTTACAAACCTCGATAACCTGCTCGAGAAGATTGGCCCGCATCGTTATTTGAGGGTCGGGATGAGGAAAGATCGTGCTGGTTGAATTATAACATTCCAGGATGATCGCGTCGATCCCGCAGTTCTTGGCATGCGCCAAATTACTTTTCCAGTCGTCTTGGGTCCACCGATCGACTGGCGGCCTTAGCCAAGCCCATTTTTTGAACCCCGATGGGGCCGGTACTTGGTCTTCAGGTGCTGACTGACTGGAGGTGGAATTACAGGAGGACCATAAAAAACCAGCATGAGAAAGTCCTATACCGGTGTAGGCCAACTGTTTAACGAAGGTTCTTTTTTTCATTTCGAATTCAATTTGCGGACGTTTCCCGATTGATCAATTTCCACCACCAGACCATGCCCTTCGTATCTTGCCACATAGGCATCAAAGGTTGTTTCGATGTTTGTGTAGGGTGTTAACTGGGTTCGAACATGGTCCTTAAGCCCTAGTCGTTCAAGACGGTCGGTATACTTGCCTTCTCGCTCATAATACAAGCGCTGCGCATAGTATAATTGCCTGAGGCGCCATTTGATTTCGTCAGCAGGATTTTTGTTAAATGGAGGAATTGCGGAGCCGGCTTTGGTGTCGGAGAACTGTACGAATCCCCAGGTCTCTGGCTGATGCATTGAGATTTTACCTTGATCAGACCAAACCCAGTTAAATTCCGGAAAGGATTTCCCTGTTTTCGGATTGATAATCTTCTGATATTCGCCGTTGACAGGTTCCACTTGCCAGTTCACCCGAGAAAAGTTTATTCTCCACTGATCTCCATTCTCAGGTATTTTGTTATTGGGAGCTGCTTCCCTAAGAATGGCCCATGGGATGGCTAGCTCCACAAACCAGCGGTCGTCAACATCAGAGGGATCGTTAAGTGTTCCTCGCACGTGTACAGCACTTTTTAAACCAGCAATGTCCCAACCATTTATTGCTGGCCCTCCATCTCGATAGGGTTTGAGCAAAAGCAAGTCCCATATCGTTTCCAGTGCATTGATTTCCAGTTCATAATAATTGTGCGTATCACCATCAGGATCAATGAACACCTCAAAATCGTGCTCGTGATAAATGACCGCATCCCTTTTCGTATAAGTAGCCCAAATGTGTGGTTCGATCATTTCGGCACTTATATAGAAGTAATTATCATCCCACAGCATTTTGGCCCGGGTCGCGTATAAAGGGGCGGGTCCTGCGGTACCTTCAATATCTATGAACTCCTGTGTCCAGGCGGCTTTTTGCCAACTGTCTTCGTTGATTTGGCCGTCTACAGTGATGGTGCTTAAGACCCTTTGTACTATGTAAGTACGTGGATTATACCTGAAATTCTCGTGTTGCTGACTTGTTGCCCGGTGGCACCAACCGACAATACACAATGCACAAAGCAGCAGCCTATTCATGGTTTTTGGTCAATAATGTTAGTCGATCATTGTTGGAGGCAAATAGGATCACTGAGTTGCCTTTTACTTTGATTTCGCGAATTTGTCGGATGTCTTTGTGGACATATATGCCGCTTTTTGTGGCTGGTAGGGCTTTAAAGTTGCCTTTACCATCTCCAACGAGTATTCCACCGATACCACCGTCGGCTCTGGTGGTCTCAACCTCGGAGACAAACAAATTCCCTCCGTACAGCAGGTCCAAGTGACCATCGGCATTGAAATCACCGACCGCTGCATCATTTATTGGTGCGAATTGTGCTTGTCCAGGCAGCGTTTTCGTTTTGATGGTACCTCCTCTATTCTCACCATACATACTGCCGAAAGTGGTGGCTTGTAGCTGCAGGCCCAATTCTAGTTTGGCGGGTGTGTAAATCTCTTCTAATCCTGAGGACGCAAACAGATCGTAACTATCAAATTTCTTGGCTAAGGAGGGAACCTGCTGCGTCGAACAAGACTTTCCTCTTACAGGAAATTGATTGCCTTGATTGTAGTAGCTTAGGACTATATCACGACTGCCATTTTCGTCGAAATCGTTATAGAATACCTCAAAAGGTTCTGTTTCTGAGGCTTTGTATTTGTAGTTGAGCCCCAGGTTTCCGAAAACGAAATCCAGATCTCCATCCTGGTCAAAGTCTCCGGTTGTTACATTGTACCACCACCCGTTCAATTGGTCGAGACCATAACTTACAGTCTCATCACGAAATTCCTCTTTTGTATTGATCAAAATCCTGGGGGACATCCATTCCCCGGTGAGGATTAGATCGGGTAGCCCGTTTTCATCCAGATCGACAGTGGCAGCATCGGTAATCAGTCCAATATTTCTGAGAACCGCCGCTTTTGCGTCAGTTACATCTGCAAGGGTGCCTCCCTTATTTTCGAGCAGGTAGCTGCTCGCCGGAGCGGGGTAGTCTCTAGGAATAAATCGCGCGCCGACAAACACATCCAGGTCCCCATCCAGGTCAAAGTCAAAGGGCAGGACAGTTCCCGTACTTATTGGGAATGATGGTAAGAGATCAGGGGCATGTTGAAAATTTCCATCTCCATTGTTGAGGTATAGACGGTCCTGATAAAAGGGGTGACCAACCGCAAACTCATTGCCCCCGCTCCCTACAAATAGATCTTGGTCACCATCGCCATCCACGTCAAAAAAAGTAGCGGCGACATCTTCCATGATCGAATGAAACTGCCATGGCTGATTCGCGACTTCCGTAAAAGTACCGTTGGGCGTTTGTATGTAGAGGGTACTTGCTTGTCCCGAAGCACCACCCACAAACACGTCATCAAGCGCATCGCCATTTACATCGCCAACAGCCACAGCCGGTCCATATTGTGACTGCTTATGGGGTAGAAGTACCTGAAATCGATAGTCATCGAAGTAGTTTTCCTTGTGTTTAAAATCCAGCCCCAAATTCCCCGGACTGTCTTCGAATAGGGTGGAAATGCCGGATTTAGCATTAGCAGATGGATTCTGATTTGATTTCTTTTGGAGGGTCAGTAAATTATTTCCAGCGACTTCTTGCAATCTATCGACCTGCCCATCGGGCCACCGGATGGTGATCTCATTTGCGATGTGACTTTTGCCTAAGCCGAAATGTGCGATATGTTCACTGGTAGAGTACATTCCCCGTACACTCGTGATCACTTCTGACTGTTCGACATCTCCGATCCGTACACTTATGCGGCTTCCAAGAACAGTGGCGCCACCGGGATCTTGCAGTCTGATCCGCAGGTAATTGTTGGATTGAGAGGAGCTGCCATTGTTTTTGTAAATGAATGCTTCGTCGTTGATGTTACTGACGATCAGGTCGAGAAAACCGTCGTTGTTTAGGTCTGCGTAAGCGGACCCATTTGAAAACCCTTTTTGATCAAGCCCCCAGGTATCGGACATCTTTTCAAATGAGAAATCTCCCTGATTTTTAAATGCATAATTTGAGAGTTTTTGCGAGGGAATAATGGAGAGCGCGGCTTCCAGATCAATCAGGTCAAAGACGGTGATAGAAGAGTCTTCAGGATGCTCTTTGATATAGGCGGTTGTTTTCGCTACCACATGTTTCACAAATGCTTTCTGTGCGTCCGTATTTCGTATATCCCGGACCAGCCCGTTGGTGACATAAATGTCTTTGAGCCCATCATTATCCAAGTCGACCATCAGGTTGGACCAGCTCCAGTCCGTTGCAGCTACTCCAGCATGCTGTGCAATGTCGCTAAGGACTTTGCCACCCTGATTTAAAAGCAACGTGTTGAACATATACTGATAGTGGCCTCCATCCCTCACTACCTTCCAAAATGCAGCAGGATCCATGCCACTCATGTTGGCTTTGAGCCGGTAGTTATCTTCGGCGACCATGTCCAGTACCATTACATCCAGCCACCCGTCGTTGTTGATATCGGCGGCATCTACGCCCATGCTGTAAAAGGAAGTATGTCCGGTGGATGATGAAAGTATATCTGTGAATGTGCCGTCTCCGTTGTTGCGATAGTAAAAGTCCGGAGCTTCAAAATCATTGCCTACGTATAGATCTGTAAACCCATCCTGATCCAAGTCTGCCGCGATTACACTGTTAGGGTAACCCGATTTTAAGACACCTGCCTGCTTGGTAACATCCACAAACCTGGCACCCGTATTTTGGAGCAATCGCGGCGAGTATTGATCGGCGCTTAGGTCAGCATCTTTGAATTTGGAATAGCTGCCGGGATTTGGAGGTTGATTGAGCAGGAATAGGTCCAGGTCTCCATCATTGTCATAATCAAGAAAAGTTGCATGTCGTGTCCTGGAGGTATCGGCTGCGCCCCATGACGTGGAAGCGTCAGAAAAACTGAGGTCTTTATTGTTGAGGTAGAGTTTGTTTGCCCTCCGCTCGGGTTGATCATCATACAGTTCTCTTGTTACATAAATATCGTCCCAGCCATCCCCGTTTACATCTCCTACAATCACCCCGGAAGACCAACCACCAGCGTCCGGGGGTAATGCTTTCTCAGAAATGTCTTCAAAGCGAAAGTCTCCGAGATTTAGATAAATTCGATCCTCCACCAAATTGCCTGCAAAAAATAGATCAGGCAATCCGTCTCTGTCAAAATCACCTACACCAACACCGGCTCCTCCGTAGTAGTTGGCATAAAGAAGAATATTGTGTTCTGGCTTATCCTTAATGGCATTATTGAAGTCAATGCCTGTGTGTTTTGAAGTGAGAAGCGAAAAGAGCTTATCGTCAGGTTTTACCTGGCCGTAAAGACATATGGCCACAATAAGTAGCCCCAGGGAAAGGTGATATTTGATTGAAAGCCCCTTCATTGCGTAGGTCTATCGGAAAGTTGAAAAGTAAGTGTGCCCCCCTTAACAAGATCTTGGTGGTTGATGAAGAAGCTTTTGTGTTGCCGGTTGTTCCGGTTGAGCTTTCGGATGAAGATACTTTCCGGAGACTCCTTGGTGGAAGTAATAACTATTTTGTCTCCTGAATAATATTTCGGGTTTAGGGCAATTTCTATCCGGTCAAAAACGGGTGAGGTCAACGCGTAATCCATGTCCCCGGGGCAAACAGGGTAGAAGCCCATCATCGCATATAGCAACCAGGTCGAGAGGGCTCCGGTATCATCATTGCCCGGAATGCCTCCTGGTGTGGTGTCGTAATGCTTTTTGAGAAGCTCGCTCACCCGTTGCTGCGTTCGCCATTCTTCTCCAGCTACATAGTTGAAGAGGAATGGGTAGGTAATATCCGGTTCATTGGCCATATCAAAATGCCCTTGCTCGAAGGTCGCACTTAGTTCTTTTACAAATGCTCGGGGGCCTCCGTTAAGCTTGATCAGGCCTTTCATGTCATGTGGGACGTAAAAGCGATAATTCCAGGCGCAGCCTTCTACATAACCGGCTGTGGGTTCGAAGTTTTTGCCACTTTCAGGATCAAATGGTCCATAAAATGACCCACTGGCCTTTTTAGGCCGCAACATACCTGTTTCCTCGTCAAATAATTGCTTGTAACCCATGGATCGATTGCGGTAGGTCTTAGCGTCATCTTTCAGGTCCAGTGCTTCTGCAAGCTGTGAAATATTCCAGTCTGAGATGTAGTACTCCAGGGCCGTCGATACCGATCCTCCCCACTGGTCTTCTTCCTCCACTGGCACGTAGCCCAGTTTCAAATAGCTTGCATTCTCCGGTCTCAATAAGTTATTTTCCCTGGTGTCTGTGCCCTTTTTCATGCCTTCATAGGCAGTTGCTACATCGAAATCCCGAATTCCTCTAAGGTATGAATCTGCCACAACCGGAGCGGCTGGATCCCCCACCATTACATTGGTTTCCATTCCCGCCAATTCCCATTTAGGAAGCCAACCACTCTCTTTATAAATATCTACCATGGAGTTGACCATTTCTGACTGGATCTCGGGATATAGGAGGCTTAGCAGTGGATGAACATTTCGATAGGTGTCCCAGAGTGAAAAAACACTGTATCTGTTCCTCTCTTTGCTATTGCCAGTTGACAACTGTCCCATCATGGGGTAGTCCCCGTTTACGTCCTGGATAATATTCGG
>CBDETI010000033.1:0-31545 GCA_965242775.1 Cyclobacteriaceae bacterium | reverse complement strand
CTGTGGCTACCGATACTGATTCATCAAAGACCAGATTAAAGGAGGCGATCTCCAAGTCGATCCCTGTAGATCCGTTTTCTGGAAACAGGCTGGAAATGCCAGGTCCGGAACTTAATAACCCAAGCGTACCATTGGATTCAGTTGTAAAAGTCCAAGTGTCGGAGCTGGTGATACCGTCAAAATCATTGCCGAATGCGTCCACATAGGTGCCGGATGCCATAGTGATATAGTAGTCCGTTTCATAATCCAAGGCGGTATTATCTACTGAGAATCCTTGGTAGGTGGAGAATCCAAAATCGGATATGGTGCCTGTTTTCACCACAGTCCCACTGGCAGCCTCAACGATGCTGATATCTCCACTTCCCATATCAACCGTTTCATCAAACTGAATCTGGAAGAAGGTTATATCCACCGGAACATTTTCTTGCAAATTCTTTGGGAAAAGAGGCGATAACTCCGGACTGCTGGTATCGGAGGAGATCGTGGTGAAAGTCCACTCGTCATCTCCGGATATTCCTGCAAATTCGTTGCCATAGGCATCTTCGTAGGCGCCTGCATCAATCAATATATGATAGTCTTTTTCCGGATCCATCAAATCTTCATTGAAGCTGAAACCTTGGTGCCTATTGAATCCATAGTCCGTAGGTTGGGTCGTTTTGACAACCGTCCCGGTGCTACTTTCAACAAGTGAAATCGTCCCGGTAGCCGAGTTAACGGCCTCATCAAATGTGACACTGAAGAAGGTCCTGGACAGGGATATGTTCACACTCCCGTCACGAGGCCATTGGTAGCTGATGGCGGGTGGGTCAGTTTCATTGCCCTCTGTCGTGAAGCTCCAGTCGGCATCATCGGTCATTCCTGCAAAATCATTGCCGAAAACATCACTGACGGTTCCAGCGGCAAACTCCAGATGATAGTCCGTGTTGGCTTCCAAAAGTTCATCATCGAAATAGACATACCGATACCTTGAAATCGCCTGCGAATTTCCAAAGGGCGCGGATTTCACGACCTCATCCGTTGAAGTTTTTACCAAGTCAACCTCGAGGGTTCCGTCCACTTCGACTTCTTCATCGAAAGTTATTTGGAAGTACCTTCTGGCTATACTGATATTTTCGGAAGCGTGGGCCGGGTAGAGATACTCAACTTCCGGCGCATCCGAATCAGCTGGCCGGGTTTCAAAATCCCAAGTGGTTTCATCGGATATTCCCGCAAATGCGTTTCCAAAAACATCCTCGAAGGCATCTGTATCAATCGTTAAGTGATAGGCTGTTTCTGCCTCTAACAACGTTATGTCAAAGAAAGCCCAGTGCCATTGTGAAGGATTTGTCTCCAACATTTGTGCCTGTGCTACTTCCTCGTCTGTAGAAGTTTTTACTAATCGGACGTATCCGCCAGCACCTGTAACTGGTTCATCGAAAGTCAGGCTATAGTATTTCCTATTTAATGCAATATCGGATGCACCGTCCTCGGGATATACATACTCAATTTCCGGGGCATCTGTTTCAGCCGATTGCGTGGAAAATGTCCAGGTAGTTTTATCCGAAATACCGGCGAAATCATTGCCAAATACATCCTGATAGGCTCCAGCTTCTAACTGGATGTAGTAGTCTGTCGCAACCTCCAGGTTGTTGAGTTGAAAGTAGAAACCCTGGTACCTGGATTTATTGTAGCTAAAAGTTGCGGTGGTGGCTACTAACTCATCGTCATCTGCTTTATATAAGCTTACTAAGCCTTCTCCATCCTCGACTGGTTCATCGAATCTCAAATTGAAATAGGTCGTATTGATGGGTACATCAGTTTGACCATTACTCGGCTCGAATGACTCTAAGAGGGGCGCGGTTGTTTCCGCTATTTCCGTGGTGAAACTCCAGGTATCAGCATCGTCAATACCTGCAAAAGCGTTTCCGAATACATCCTCATATGCGTCATTGTCTATCTCAAGATGGTATTCGGTTTCTGCATCTAGCTCGAGGTTGTCAAAGTAGATGTATTGATAATTGGAGATGCCATAACCTGTTGAAATGGCGGTAGCGACCACATCACTGGTATTACTTTCAATCAGTCGGACCTCTCCTCCGCTCGTCTGGACCGGTTCGTCAAAGCTTATACTGAAGTACTGCTGGACAATACTGATGTCCGTGGCATTGTCTTCGGGATGCAGATGTTGGAGTTCCGGTGCATCTGAATCTGGTGCTTGTGTAGTGAAGGCCCAGGTTGTACTTGTTGAAATACCTGCAAAGTCGTTGCCAAAAAGATCTTTGAATGTACCCGCATCCACTTCTATGTGGTAATCGGTTGAGGCATCCAACAGGTCCGTATCGTGAAGGTAAAAGCCATAGTGTCTGCTAGCTCCGTAATCCACAGGTTCCGCACTCCTGATCACCTCAGAAGTGCTGGTTTTTATCAAGCTGATCTCGCCTTCTCCAACTTCTACGGCCTCGTCAAATTCGAGGGTGAAGTACTCAATACCAACGGAGACCTCAGATTGCCCGTTGCGAGGAAAATAGTGCTGTACTTCAGGAGCATCCGAATCTGCTTCTTTGGAAGTGAACGTGAGGGTTGTGTTGTCTGAGATACCTTCAAATTCGTTGCCGAAAATATCCTGGAAAGATCCGGCATCGATCTCAACGTGATACTCCGTGTCTGCACTTAGGAGCTTCCTGTCAAGGTAGATATATTGATACTTCGAGGCATAAGTCCCGTTGTAGGTATTACCATCCTTGATAACGTCGCCGGAGGATGTTTCGACAATTCTTATCTCACCGGATGCCTGGGTTACCGGCTCATCGAATTCCAGATAGATGTGATCCATTGCCAAGTCGACATCCTCCCCTTCGTGGGCAGGCCTGGAGCTAACCAATACTGGAGGGTCAGTCTCGGCATCTTGCGTAGTGAACGCCCATACCGTGGCGTCATTAATGCCATCGAACTCATTTTCAAAGGCGTCTGCGTAAATACCTCCATCCATTTCGATGTGGTAGTCCGTATTGGCTTCAAGCAGACCAAAGTCGAATGAGAATGCCTGATATCGGCTGCTGTTGTTATATATGTCAGGAGTAGTTGTCTTTACGATTTCATCCGTACTTGTCTTGATCAGACTGATTTCCCCCGAGCTGACCTTTACTTTTTCGTCAAAATTGAGTCTGAAGTAGGTATGGTTTAAGGGAATGTCTTTGGCCTTGTTGCGTGGCTCCAGGTAAGTAATTCCCGGAGGGTCTGTTTCTGCGCCTTCGGTTGTGAATGACCAGACGGTTTCATCGTCGATAGCATCCATTTCATTCCCAAATACGTCCACATAGGCACCTGCGTCCATTTCAATATGATATTGTTCGGATTCTTCGAGGGTGATATTCCCGAAATGGAAATATTGGTGACTTCTATACTTATTGAAATCATTGGGACTCGTCACAGAAATAACATCACCTGTGGAGGTCTGAATAAGTTTGATTTGCTTGGTTACATCGGCGGATACGGGTTCATCAAATGAGAATGACCAATTTGTGTTGATAATTGACACATTAAAACCCCTGTGGTTTGGAGATGTGGATACTATTTTCGGCGGTATTGTTTCAGGGTCTCGTGTCGTGAATGACCATGTGGTAGCATCAGAAATGCCATCATACTCGTTGCCGAAAACGTCGGCATAAGTACCTGGGTCTACCAGTATGTGATAGGTCGTGGATGCTTCTAGCAAATCATCGTCGCTGAAATAGATGGACTGACGGTCCGAGAAATAGTCACTCGGAGAATGGAACTCAATGGACTTGATCACTTCTGATGTTGAGCTCTTTATAAGCTCAGCGGTTCCGGTTTTTGCCGCCACAAACTCTGAGAAGTTGATCTCAAAAAATCGCTGTGCCAGAGAAATATTCACCCCGCCATCAGAGGGATTGAAGAACTCTGCTTCAGGTTTTTCATTTTCGGGATCCTGGGTTGTGAAGGACCAGGTCGTCGCGTCGGCGATCCCTGCAAATTCATTGTCAAAAATGTCGACAAAAGCACCTTGGTCTATTTCAATATGGTACGCTGTGGATGCCTCCAGTAGATCATTGGCAAAGGCAAATGACTGATATGACTGATAGAGGGACCAAGAATATGGTTGGGTGGTTTTTACCACATCACCTGTGGCCGTATTGATTAATCTGATATCCCCATTGCCGGGTGAAACCGGTTCGGAAAAGTTAATTGAGAAATTTCGCTGCGCTATTGTGACGTCCTCGGATTCGTTGGCTATTTCAAGACTTATGATCTCCGGACCGTCGGTTTCAGGGTCTTGGGTGGTGAAACTCCAGACATCATCTTCGTCGATTCCTTCAAATTCGTTGCCGAAAACATCCACAAAAGTTCCTGGGTCAATTTCTATATGATATTGTGTGGAGGGATCTAATTCCAGAGATGAAAAACTAAATGATTGATAAGTGCTGTAGCTATTATGGGTATTGGCATTTGGGAGAGTGCTTGCAATTATTTCATCGGTAGCTGTCTTGACAATACTGATAGTTCCGTTCGCAACTGAAACATCTTCATCAAAATGCATTGAAAAAAAGTTGTTAATGATCGAGACGTCCGTGGCATTATTTGCTGGTGATGAACTAGAAATAAGCGGTGGGTTAGATTCGGCGGATTGGGTAGTGAAGGTCCATGTGATTTCATCGGATATTCCTTCAAATTCGTTACCGAACGGATCTATATAGGTCCCAGCATCCATTTCAATGTGATACTCGGTAGAGGGTGCAAGTCTTAGGTCGTCGAAACGAAAAATTTGGTAAGTTCGATAACCTGAGGAGGCCTCCGGTGTTATGGCTTTAATGACACTTCCAGTTCCGGTTTCTACTAAGCGAATCTCGCCGTTGCCTGCTTGCACTGCTTCATCAAACGTAATTTGAAAATGCGGAACTATGGAAACATTGGTCTCACCATTGCTTGGTGACAGCCAGCTGATTGCGGGGGCGTCCAGTTCGGGGGCTTGTGTCGTGAAAGACCAAGTACTCTCATCTGTTATCCCTTCAAACTCATTTCCAAATAAATCGGTAAACGCGCCCACGTCTATTTCTACATGATAGTCGGTGGAAACTTCAAGCAATTCATCATTGAAATGGAAGAACTGCCATTCGGAATAGCTTTCGTAATCACCGATAACGTTCGTTTGAACCACATCTCCCGAGTTCGTTTCAATCAGGTAGGCAACACCACCCGAGGGCCGCACCACTTCGTCGAATCGAACGGAAAACGACGTAGTGGTAATTGCTATGGATACATCCGTGGATTCATGGCTGGGGTTTTCTGATTGGATAACAGGAGCGTTGGTATCAGGCCCCTGTGTTGTGAATGCCCAGACGGTTTCATCATCTATACCTTCGAATTCGTTTCCAAAGCGGTCCTCGACCGCACCTGCATCCATTTCTATATGATAGTCGGTTTCTACTTCCATATAGTCGTTACCGTAGAAGTACAGGTAGAGTTCTGAGGAGAACCATGATCGCTCAGAAATCGTCGCAGTTCTTATTACATCACCAGATGACGTTTCAATCAAGCGCGCTTCTGAGGTGTTAGATCTGACGTTTTCATCGAATGTGATCTTGAACTGAGTACGGCTAATCGAAACATCAGTATCATCGTGGGAAGGATCCAAGGAACTCACAGTAGGAGCGTCGGTTTCGCCTTGTTCCGTTGTGAAGTTGTAGGTAGTTTCATCTGAAATACCTGCGAATTCATTTCCAAACACATCTTCAAATGCGCCTGCATCAATTTCGATGTGATAGTCGGTGGAGGCTGCTAATGTGCCAGCTGGGAGCTGGAAGTATTGATTGGTGGAGTAGCCGCTGTTCGAGCTGGGACTGACGGACTCGATGGTGGTGCCAGTCGCTGTTTCTATCAGATGAATTTCACCATTTGCAGGTTCAACAGCTTCATTAAAATAAACGTAGAAATAGGTTCGGCCCACATTAAGATCGGTTGTGCCATCGTTAGGGTAAAAACTATTTGCCTCCGGTGCGTCGGTTTCGGCATCTTGTGTTGTGAACGACCAGGTGGTGGCATCGTCAATTCCCTCAAAATCATTGTCAAAGTAATCTTTATATGCCCCAGCATCAATCTCGATGTGGTAATCGGTTAAGGTGGATAGCAGGTCATCCTCAAAATAAACGTACTGCCACTGGGAGTAACTTGTTGTGGGATTCGGTGTATAACTTTTGATAACGTCGCCGGTACTTGTTTCAATCAAGTGAATGTCGCCAGTTCCGGTGGTGACAATTTCGTCAAACTGCAGGGTGAAGCTTGTGCGGGAGATAGAAATGTCTGTTGATTCATGGGAGGGGTCAAGATAAATTATCTCGGGAGCCACGGTCTCCGGGCCTTGTGTGGTGAAGGCCCACTCCGTTTCATCATCAATTCCTGCAAATTCATTTCCAAAGCGATCTTCGAAGGCACCTGCGTCAATCTCCAGATGATAGTCGGTTTCAATTTCCAGCGGGTTGCCATAGAAATAAAAATACCTGGAGCTTGAATACCAACTGCTCTCACTTACGCTGGTGGTTTTGATCACATCTCCCGATGCGGTTTCCACTATTCTGATTTCTGCGTCATTAGAACGCACATCTTCGTCAAATTCAATCTTAAACTGTGTAAGACTGATCGATACGTCCGTTGCTTCATGGGCCGGGGTAAGAGAACTTACAACCGGGGCGTCGGTCTCTCCATCTTCCGTCGCAAAACTCCAGGTGGTTTCATCGTCGATTCCAGCAAATTCATTCCCAAAAACATCTTCAAAAGCTCCTGCATCGACTTCTACGTGGTAGTCCGTAGATGCTGCTAAAATGCCGCTTGTGAAATAGACATTTTGATAGCTGGAGTAGGAAGTGGAGGCGGTTGGAGTGATTGATTCAATTATATCTCCTGAAGTAGTTTCGATCAGGTGAATTTCTCCTGAACCCGGTGTAACAGCCTCATTAAATTGAAGTGTGAGATAGCTTCTAGATATAGCAATGTCTGTTTCGCCGTTAGAGGGACTGAGATATGTAATTTCCGGAGCGTCGGTCTCGCCCTCTTGGGTTGTGAAAGACCAAATTGTCTCGTCCCCAATTCCTGCAAAATCATTGTCAAAATAGTCTTTGTAAGCCCCGGCATCAATTTCGATGTGGTAATCTGTCAATGTAGAGAGCAGGCCTGCTTCGAAGTAGATATATTGTGAATGGGAATAGCTTCCGTTAGCAACGGGTGTAAAGGTCTTTACCACATCTCCTGTACTCGTTTCTATTAGGTTGATGTCGCCGGATCCAGGTGCGACGACCTCATCGAATTGGATGGTGAAGCTGGTTCGCGAGATCGGTATGTCTGTTGATTCGTGAGACGGATCCAGATAGATGATCTCCGGGGCATCTGTCTCAGGACCCTGCGTTGTAAAAGTCCATGTTGCATCATCGTCAATCCCTCCAAATTCATTACCGAATCGATCTTCAAATGCTCCTGCGTCGATTTCTATGTGATAATCCGTTTCTATTTCCAGCAAGTCTCCGTAAAAGTAGATGGACCGGGAGGTGGAAAACCAACTACTTGCACTTGAGGTAGCTGTTTTGATCACGGTGCCTGAACTCGTCTCTATCAGTCTCGCCTCAAAATCATTATTTCTCACCTCTTCGTCAAACTCGATGGTAAACTGCGTAGTACTAATTGCTACTTCCGTGGCCTCGTGTTCTGGTGTGAGACTTTCGATAACCGGCGGATCTGTTTCACCATCTTCAGTGGTAAAATTGTAGGTAGTTTCATCATCAAAACCAGCAAACTCGTTGCCAAAAACATCCTCGAAAGTGCCTGCATCTATTTCAATATGGTAGTCCGTAGAGGCTTCCAATATTCCCTGCGTAAAATAGACATACTGGTAACTCCTGTAGGTAGTGGAGGGGCTGGGAGTGATAGACTCTACTGTAGTACCTGTGGCAGTTTCCACAAGGTGGATCTCGCCTGATCCGGGAGCGACTAGTTCATCAAAACTTATTTGGAAGGAAGTACGGGAGACAGACACATCTGCGGATCCATCAACCGGGGAGAAGTAGGAGACCTCCGGGGCATCGGTTTCGCTGGCTTCTGTAGTGAAGATCCAGTTAGTTTCGTCAAATGCCTCTGATTCGTTGCCATGGGCATCGATGAACAACCCCGCATCTGCTTCCACATGATAATCTGTCGCCGGGTCCAACAAACCAGCAGGGAACGATAAGCTCTGATATTGCTCGTAATCCGAGGAAATAGATTTAGTAAAAGTCTTTGCTACGGAACCAGTTGCTGTCTCTACAATACTGAGTTCACCCCCTTGGGAAATCACCTCCCGTTCAAAACGCACCGCAAAAGACGCTTGCCCGATAGATACGTCAGTGCTTTCATTGCTCGGCGCAAAATAGCTTATTTCCGGAGCTGTGGTCTGGGCAGCTTCTGTGGTAAAAGCCCATGTATCTTGATCGCTTATTCCAGCGAATTCATTGCCACTTGTATCTTCAAAAGTTCCTGCATCAATTTCCAGGTGATAATCAGTGGCTGGCTCCAGGATAAGATCCGGAAATTGGACAGACTGGAAAGTACTTTCCGAATTGTAGTCTTTGGGTTCTTCCGAGGCAATCACATCTCCGGTGGCAGTTTCGATTAACCGGACTTCTCCGTCTACGAAGGAAACCTGTTCATCGAAATAGATGTAAAACCATTCTGGAACGATGGTGACCTCCAGACTTTCATGACTGGGAGTTAGACTACTGATCTCAGGGGCGGTGGTATCCTGGCTTTGCCCTTGGTAGGACATAAGTATCCCAATGGATACCAGCAATGTGGTGATTAACGTTTTCGGTCTCATAAATTGGTTCAGAAAGACTCTTTCGAGTGGTTGATAGTAAAGCATGGTTCAGAACTTCAGTTGTTTTGAAAAAAGAAGCGACTTAAAAATACGTAAAGTCCTGGGAAATAGGAAGAACGTATATTACGTTTTACTCAGTTCCTTGAGAATCAATACTGCTTATAATTGATCTGAAATGCGCCTGAAGAGGTTCACCCAATCGGTGCTGGGAAGGTGAGCGGCATTGAATGATACGATGATGAGCTTTTGGTTGGGGATCACGTAAATGTACTGGTCATAGAGTCCTTGGGCCATGAGGTCTCCATAGGCCTTCAGTCCGACGACCCAATGATTTTGATAGGACCAAATACTGCCCTCCTGTGTGTTGGGAGTAGCCTTGTCAAACCAATCGACCGGAATTATCTGTTCTCCATTCCAATCGCCTTTTTGTGCCATTAAGCGACCAAATTTTGCGAAATCAGTCGGCGTGGCATTGACGCAACAAAATGCTTTCTGAATATCAGGTTTACGGTATTTGCTCCAAAGGGCAGTAGAGGAGGTTCCGATTTTAGACCAGATCTTTTCATGGAATAGCTCGGCGATAGATTTTCCTGTAGCCCTGGTAAGCGCTATAGCAATCAGTTGTGTGTTGGCGCTGTGGTAATGAAAACTATGGCCTGGAGCTTCCTCAATTTTCAATCTTTTGATCAAGCGATGCAGGTTTGCTCCGTAGTAAAATTTTGCAACATCACTAGCAAACGGATTCACATAGCTTTCATTGAATTTCAGCCCGCTTGTATGGTTGAGAAGATGTTCGAGCGCAATTTGGTCAAATCCTGGTTTGGACTTCAGCTCTGGCAGGTAGTCAACTAATTTATCCTCG
This sequence comes from Cyclobacteriaceae bacterium, assembly GCA_965242775.1. GTDB lineage: Bacteria > Bacteroidota > Bacteroidia > Cytophagales > Cyclobacteriaceae > JAWPMT01. The sequence goes on along the minus strand of CBDETI010000033.1, from coordinate 21,847 downwards.
GTACTGTGAAGAAGGCCCTCTTCGAGTGCGATGGCTACCAGACTCGAGATCATGGACTTTGATATCGAGAACGACGAGACCCGACTTGATGCCTCGTAGCCTCTGCCATACTTTTCAAAGAGCAGTGTGTCGTTGCGAATAATCAAGAAGGCGATATTTTTCGTACTTTCCAGAAAGTCCGCCAGCGGAACGATTTTTCTTTTGTTTTTGACCTGTTTTTCAACAAGGATATCCTCCGGACGCAGAAGTTGTGTGGTGAACACAAAGGGCACCTCTGCCGACGCTATTGTGTCATTCGGAAATCGCTTATAGTCTTTGTGGTTGGCTAGGTTGTAGACGATAGTTTTTACTGATGTGCAGCCGTAACAAAAACCTATTACTACTGCCATCAACACCGTAGGAAAGTGTCTCATCAATACGCTCCAAAGTACTTCCTGCAGAACCATTCCACGCTGAAAATGGCGACCACAATAAGTAGGATTTTCCAATTCTTGATGAAGGGGGAAAAGGTCTCGTTGGACCGGACAATGCCACGCGGTTCCAGTTGATCGATGACGGTCGATAACCTGTCCACCTGCTGTTGCTTAAGGAAAGTACCCTGGTTGGAGGATGCAATTTCGCGCAGCAAGCGATGATCGGCCGTAAGCAGCAAACTCTCAAAATTGAGGTTTTCCACCTGGAAATCACCTTCGAGGTTGAAGGATTCATTGCCAAGAGTAGTGGTAGCCGAGAACTTATAGACCCCTTCCGAAAGTGCTCCGATATCCAATCCCCTGCCTCCTGCCGCAGGGAAATATTCAAAGGACTGGACCTGTCCCGCCTCTCCCGTGATCCGCAGATTCACCTCATAATCAAATACTTCTTCGTAAATATCATTGTAGAGTTCGGAATGGAAGACGATGCTTTCGTTCTCGGCAAAAGACGATTTTGCAGGTTTAAAACGGAATTTTCTCTTATCCGCTTTGACACTTAAATACTGGATCAGCTTGGTTATCAAATCATCGAACCCTTCGACTTTGGCGTATTCGATACCCTCCAAAAGGCGCCATTTCCAGATACCTTCACCCATCAAAAGGGCCGATTTTGTGCTACCATCGTCGAAGACCGAGAGCAATGGTCGAGAGGTTACTACACTTCCTACCTGTTGGTAAATGAGGGGTTGAACTGGCCCGGTTTGAGCGTATTCCCCAAAGGGCACGGAAATAGGCGTGAATCCCGAAAATACTTCTGTCTTGGCAGGGTCCAGACCAAAGGCTGAAAAAGTTGGATTGAATGATGCGACTACATTGTCACGTTGGTTGCCCTTCCTTGTCACACTAACTCCAGTGGTTGTGGCCAGTCCGTCTATTTGAGAACGGCTGGATAAGATATACCATCTGGCCGGATTACCTTCTAATTGGAGTTTAGGTGAGTTTCGTGTGAATGCCTGATGCTCTATGACGACATCATATTCACCCACGGGCATCTCTTTACTAATGCCCGGGATATAGGTTTGTGTTTCGTAGTTGTCGCTTTTCCTTAGTGCTCTTCGTATGGCAGCAATATCAGGATGCGGAGCGGGACCCACTATTAGTATTCGTTCTTTTCCATCTACCACGTCCACAAATACACTCGATTTGTTGTTTTGCCAGGACGTTTCGCCTTCAAGATCGGAAAGCCTTACAGTGTAGCGATTAAGTCCCGCATTCTCACCAATGACCTCAAAGGTTACTCTTCTTTCGTTCGTAATTTCTTTTTCTTCAATAGTCCTGCCATTGTGCAAAAGAGAAACGACTTTTGGAATGTCATCATATCCTTCACTTCCGACTAAGACTTCCATCGGGAATTTGTTTCCCTGATAGGCGATGGAATTCGTTTTTACCTCTCGAATGAAAAGATCTTTTGGAGGAATTGTATCCCCAAGCCCCAGGGTAATTACAGGGTGCGGGAATCGAAGATAGCTAGGCGCCACACCTCTGTTATAAATACCATCAGACACTAGCACGATAGCCACCAGATTTTGCCCTTCGTATTTGTCGGAGGTGGCTCTAAGTACCCTGGAGAGGTCGGTGATTTTTGCGTCGAATGCCAGGGACTCAATAGCCGAGGCATCGTTGAGGGTGATGAAATCTGTGGAGATTCCATCACTTTCTAATTCGGATATGATTTTCTTCAGTTCATCGTTGAACTGCGTAAGTCTCACCGAGTCTGTCATCATTCCCACAGACTCAGAATTATCATAGACTATCGCGACATGGGGAGTTTCTATCCTATTGATCACCTGGCGAAGCAACGGGTCCAGGAGCAGGAGAAGAAGCAAAAATGTTCCAACGAACCGCAAAGTGGCCAGGGTCCATGTGAGGCCGCGAGACCAGGGGTAGTTTACCTTGAAATAACCCGTAGCGGCGAATGCCAATGCTAGTAGCGCAGCTATGAGAAGCCACCAATTGGGTTGTTCTAATACGACGAAAGTATTATCCATGGATGATCGAGGCAGGCAAAGTAACGAACTGCCCTGCTTCTAAACGCACAGTTTGCCGAACAGTTCGTCCTTTTGTCATGAGTCAATCTAAATTTCTATGAACGGATCAGGTGAGCATGGCACCATCAACGTGAATTACCTGACCTGAAACATAAGAAGACATGTCAGCGCCCAAATAGACACAGCAGTTGGCCACATCTTCCGGAGTGCCTCCTCTTTTTAGCGGTATGCTATCTCTCCAACTTTGGACGAGTTTTTCATCCAGTTGAGCGGTCATTTCTGTTTCAATAAAACCTGGCGCTATCACGTTGCACCGAATATTTCTAGAGCCCAACTCCAGGGCGATTGATTTGCTGAAACCAATTATCCCCGCCTTTGAAGCCGCGTAGTTGCTTTGCCCAGCGTTTCCTTTCACCCCTACCACCGAGGACATGTTGATAATGGATCCTGATCGCTGTTTCATCAGTGTTCTGGCTGCAGCCTTCACTGTGTTAAAACAGGATTTAAGATTTACATTCATGATTTCATCCCAGTGCTCTTCGCTCATTCTCATCAGCAAATTATCGCGGGTGATTCCCGCATTATTTACCAATATATCGAGGGAGCCGAGGGACTCAACGGTACCATCGATCAGTTGTTGAGCTGCCTGAAAGTCTGAGGCATCGGACCGAAATCCCACGGCTTTCACCCCAAACGACTCCAGCTCCTGAACCAGGGCTTCCCCTTTTTCTACACTCGATAAGTAGGTAAAGGCGACATTGGCCCCTTGTTCGGCAAATTTCAATGCTACCGCTCTGCCAATTCCCTTGGAGGCCCCAGTGACGAGGGCATTTTTTCCATCAAGTAATTTCATGTGTAAATATCTAATTTCAACGGCCACATCGGTCCGCCGTAGCGGGAATTCGCAGGAGCAGCAGATCCAAGGTTTGTGTTTGCTGTCATCATGCGTCTTTCATGTGTCCAAAGTATATATGAAAAAATTTTGGCTAAAATACGGATGTTTGGGTTCTTGATCCTCGGCTACATGGATCAACAGTTTGTGCCAATAATATCGCGATTTGATTTCACCGCCGAGACCACCTAAGTTTATACTACATTTCAAACCTTGAAGCTATGAATAGAGTCAACCTGATCACATTAATACTTTTCCTTTTCGCGTCAACCGCAGCTGCCCAGGAGGAGGATATTGTCAAGATTATTGATGATTTGACAATTGAATGGGATAATGGCGCAGAAAAACTAAGCACCTATGAGGGGCTCAAAGAATATTGTCGTGTAAAACCCTATAGAGATAGAACTATCAAGCTGCTCAACAATATTCATCATTATGATACGGTGCTTTTTCAGATCGTGACAGAAAAATTTGAAATGGAGAAAGACCCGGAAGCCAAAGCTACTATTGACGATATCGAAACGCTGGAAGTAGATTACACAACTAAATCATTTCTGGTCTTTTTAAGAGAGGAGTGCCAGGAGTCAAATTTTATAGAGAATAATTTGGGCCGAGCCGGTGGTGAGGAGTACAAACAAGAGGTGGCTGCTTTGGAAGAGGAGCTAAAAAAATACATCGACGCGATCACCAGACAAATCGATCTTATCGACGATCACGTACACCATTTAAATGGGCTTTAATATATGAGTTTCTGGCCAGCATTTTTTCTGATTGCAGCTTCCCAGGGCTTCTTCCTGGGGATTGTGCTTTTGTCGAAGAAAAAGGAGAAGACCAATATGCTGGCAGGCTTCGTGCTCAGTTTTTCACTGACCATGTTTTTTTATGTGGCTTTTTGGACAGGTTTGAGTCAACAGCTTTCAAGGAGTTGGGGGGCGGTGCTGGGATTAACTTATTTGCTCGGACCTTTCCTTCTAGGCTATCAGGAGGGTACCAGTCTGAGTAGAAAGCACTTTATCCCTTTTGCGATTTTTCTGGTTTACTTTTTTGCTTCAGCCTTTTTACCAGCAACGGTCGCCGGATGGACCGATTGGATACAAACCGTATTTCAACTGGCACATTTAGGTGCTTATGCGATTTTCCTTGTTGTCAAAACTAATGACGGAAGTACAGAATTTCAGGAAGACACCAGTCACTGGCATAAGCACCTTTCCATAGCATTTCTAGGTTACTTTATTAGTTTTTTGACCTATTATGTTTTGGTTTTCGCGGGCTGGCTGAAAATAGAGCATGATTATTTTATATCCCTTGTTTCTGCATTGCTGATTTACTACATAGGTTACAAAGGGCTAGTGAACAATGCGCTTATTGAGGGTACTAAAAGAAAGAAATACGAGCGCTCGTCGCTAGGGTCTGAGGGTTCTAAAAGCATAATGTCTTTGGTAAGAAAGCACCTGGAAACCGAACGCCCTTATTTGGATGACGGGCTGTCACTTCGAAAACTAAGCGATCAATTGCAGCTTTCACACCACCACGTGTCTCAGGCGATCAATGAGGTTGAGGGAAAGTCATTTTCAGGGTTCATCAACGAATACCGATTAAAAGAAGCATTGCGGTTGCTTGGAGATCCAGGCCAACCTCAACTAAAGATCATCGAAATAGCGTATCGCTCGGGTTTTGCAAACAAGGTTACGTTTCACAATGCTTTCAAAAAGCAACTGGGAGTTTCACCCAGCGAATACAGGAACCAAGCCACACAATCAGCTCTTGCCTAAGGGTAAAATCTTATCGGAACTTTCCTTTTAAGGCTTCCAATGACTTATTGTTGTCTCTAAAAAACAAGATGAAAAGGACACTTTTGATATTGATGTTACTCCCAGGTGTGTTGGTCGCACAAACTGGTAAGGAAAAAGCAGACGAGTATTTTAGTGCCAGCGATTGGTCCGCTGCGGTTGAGGCTTACAAGGAGTATGTAAAGCAGGAACCGTCAGACTCATCTGCCTGGTACAATATGGCTCGTTCGCAAGTTGAATTAGGAAAATACGACGAGGCACTGAGGAGTTATGAAAAGGCCATGGAAACAAATTTTCGCCCAGGATTTGTCTATACCGGTCTTGCCAAAACGCATGCGCTGCGTGATGATGAGGGTGAGATGTATGGAGCGCTCGATCAAATCGTTGAAAATCAAATACCGGTTTACTCTTTTGTATCTACAGACGAGGCTTTTGAGCCATTTAGCGACCAGGATCGATTCCGGGCAATTGTTGAAAAGGTCAAGTTAAATACTTATCCGTGTCTGTCTGGTACCGACTACAGGCATTTCGATTTTTGGGTAGGGGAGTGGGACGTCTACTTCCAGGGCAACAAGGTAGGCGAGAACAGCATTACCATTGCTACTGGTGGCTGTGCGGTGCACGAAAACTACACCACGGCCCGTAACTATGCCGGTCAAAGTATCAACTTCTACGACCCCATCGAAAAGAAATGGCATCAACATTGGGTCGGTAGTTCCGGTGATGTTTTCAACTATGTAGAGGTAAACCGAGCGGAGGGAATGCTACAGTTTGAAAGCCCCTTTTTGGATCCCCAGGGTAGAATTGGTACCTCCCGACTCACTTTCACGCTCAACGAAGATGGCACTGTCCGACAGCTCTTCGAAAGCTCCTATGACGATGGAGCTACCTGGTCCAATTCATTTGATGGGTTGTACAAAAAGAAAAGCTAACTACTTCTACTTCATAATTGCGGTTGATGAGGCTCCGTTATAGTGAGTTTCTGGAGCCTCTAAGACCGTTTTTGACCAAATCAGAGAAACATTTTCAACGCCGCGGCGATCACTGATAAGATGACCAGCCATTTGAAGGGGCGTTCGGGGATCCGCTTGACTATATACAAGCCAATGGCCGCGCCAAGCAGGATTGGCACAATTAGCAGGGCATTAATAGACAAAGTGTCCAAATTGATGGTATTCCAATACAGTATATGCAGCGGCATTTTGAATAAGTTGACCAGGAGATAGAACCAGGCAGCGGTGCCGATAAAGACATTTTTTGGCAAGTTCATAGCCATTAAATAAATGGCCATGATGGGACCCGCAGCATTGCCGATCATCGTGGTGAAACCTCCCATACTTCCCATGGTGTGAGCAAAAAGAGGGTGCCGGGGTATTTGAGAGTTTCGGACGGTCCGCCAGATCATGATAGCAACTCCTACCAAAATGACAATCCCTAATAAGGTCCTGAATTGGGCTGCATTGATGCTGTTGCCTACGAACAGCGCGATCAGAATGCCAGTCAGCGTGCTTGGTCCTAGTTTTATGAGCTGGGCCCAATCGGCATGGCGGTGATAATACCAAACACCGACAATGTCGCCGACGATGAGCATAGGAAGTACAAATCCGGTGGATGGCTTGGCGCCTAGTAGATTGGCAAGTATGGGTACAATCAATATACCTAAGCCATGCAGCCCTGTTTTTGATAGCCCAACGCATAGGGCGCAAAAGGTCAACCACAACCATTGATCGAAAGTAAAATCCATTGAGATGAAAATTTGTGACCTGCAACCAGATCAACGTTGTACGTCCTAAGAGGAAGTCGCGATGTTAATGCAAATCATGGCCTTTAGCCGCCCAACTTCGGACTTTTTTTCTGAAGAGTTCATCAGCGCTATCCGTCCAGTTATAGTTTTCGCGTAAGTAGCGCATGGTGTCTTTCTCAACTTGTGTGTAGGCCTTACCGTCGGAGATGGTGTCAAAAATCTTATTGGCATCTTCTGTACTGATTCGTCCATCTCCCTTTCCAGCAATAGATTCATCAGCCATTTTCAGCGTTATGGCCTTGTAACGTTTACCATTGATCTGTTTGTAGTAGGAAATCTTACGATTACTCAATTCGGTACTTAGCAATTTCAACTCGCGTTCCTTTTCTCCAAGTAGCTCGTCTCTCAATTCCAATTGGCGCTGGAGTTCCTGGGTTTCCGTATTGGGCTCGGCAGTTGGGCTCGTATTCTTATGATTTGTTTTATCTGACCTTTTTTCCAGTTGGGCCCGCAACTGTTGATGCTGTTCACGCTCGTTTTGCAGAGACGTTTCTGCCTCTTTGGAAGCCAATGAGGTGCTATCCAATAAAGCCTGATATTTAGCCTTCCAGTAGCGGTAAGTGAAGAAGATGCCGATCAGGCACGAGACTGTTAGTAAGGCTAATATTTCGAATATCGCGGTGGTCATGGTTGATAGCTTATGGTGACTGTGACTCTTCTGTTTCTTGATCTGTTTTCTTCTGAATCATTGGCGACAGCCGGGCGGCTTTCACCATAGTTGATCACTTCCAGGTTGCCAATTTGTAATCCTGTGGATCTGATTCTGTCCGCAATATCACCAGCGCGTGCGAGGGATAAATTATCGTTGTAAGTTGTCGATCCCAGATCGCAGGTGTGGCCGGCAATTGTGACTGTGAGGCTTACTGTAGCATGGCTTGACATGAGGTCCGACACGAGCGCCTCGAGTGGAGACCCATCAACTGGCGTTGTTCTATTGATCTCAAAGTAAACTTCCTCGGTTCTGGTTAATGGGCCAGGTACTGGTGCTAGTGCTGAGTCAGCCGCAGTGGGCTTGGGAGTCTCTTTTTCTGTTTCGACGGATGTAGGTTTCGAAACTTCCTGGGGCGCTGATAGGGAAACAGGGATCTCATCTGCTCCTTTGTCCTTTATATAATTCACGTAATACCAAGTGCTGAAGGTTGACCAGATAACGAAAGAAACAGTACCCCAAAGTACGTTTGGATTCATTAGGTCAAACTACTAAAAATTTACTTTAAGTATTTCGTTTGCTGCTAGAAAAATATGTTCTCTCCTGATGTTTTGATTAATCGCTGCGTATTTACTTAACAAGTATGAAACTAATGTATTATATTCACGTTTGTTAAGTAAATTAATTCTACAATGAAGGAAAATTCATTAGGTGAGTTTGAGGAGCTAGTTCTTTTGATGGTCGCGGCCCTGCATGATGAAGCCTATGGTGTGGCGATCCTTGAAAACCTTGAAGCTAAACTGGGCAAAAAAGTGAATATAAGCGCCATTCATGTGGCACTGAAAAGACTTGAAAAAAAGGCCTTTGTCACTTCCCGGTTTGGAGGGATCACCAACGATCGAGGAGGAAGAAGGAAGAAATTCTATGTGATTACCGCGGCAGGTAAAAAGGCCCTGGATAATCAATATGCGATCAGAACAAGCATTTATCAGCAAATACCAAAGATATCTTTTAACTGATGATACACCCGCCCAAGTTGTGGCTACGTATCCTGCGCTGGCTCTGTAGAGAGGACTATCTGGAAGAGATAGAAGGTGATCTCCTTGAGTTATTCGAAAAGAGATTGCAAGTACGGAGTTCCAAGGCCAGTCTGATGTTTGCCTTCGATGTACTAAGAAGTATGAGGATGAGTAATTTAAAAAGGCCAAAGACCATTTCATGGAGTCATTTATCGCTCAAAAAAAGTTGGCGATCTATTTCCCGGCAGGGGCGATATTCTGTACTTAATGGGCTCAATTTGACCATTGGAGCAACCTTTTTCCTGTTGTTTGCTATGTATGCCCGGCAGGAATTTGCCTATGACCATTTTCATAGTAATGCAGATCGCATTTACCGAGTATCTCTACGGGAGTTTTTGGAATTGGGGGCTTATGCTACAACCAGTTATCCAATCGGCCCTGCCTTGTTGGAGGATTTTCCGGAAGTGGAGGCAATGACCAGGTTTGGAACAATTGGCAGGCAAAAAGTCAATTTTGGTGAGCATACTTTCTTTGAGGAAGTGCGTGTGGCGGATGCAGATTTCTTCAAAATTTTTGATTTTCATTTAATTGCAGGGAATGCCGCAAATGCACTTACGGCACCTAACTCAGTAGCCATTAGCGAGTCCATTGCAGCTAAGTACTTTGGTGATAAGAACCCCATCGGAAAGGTCCTACGCATTGGTACAAGTGAGGCATATCATTCGACAATTACGGCGGTTTTTGAAGATTTTAAACCTTTTAGCCAGATACAGGCCCAGGTAATTGTTTCCTACAGCACGCAGCATAAGTTGTACTCCTGGCTTTCCGATCTCTGGCAGCAGATGCCTTCCAACTACACTTACATCTTATTGCATGGAAATGCTAGCCCTGCTCACTTGACTGAAAAGCTAGGAACATTTCAGTCCACCTACGTAGCGGATCTGGAGCGGGGAGGGTATTTGCCATTTCTAATCCCGCTTACGGACGTACATTTTTATGAAGGCCTTCAGAATGAACTGGGAACCAATAGTAAATGGAGTTCTTTATGGACGTTTGCCTTGATTGCCCTGGTAGTACTGGCCATTGGTATTTTCAATTATGTCAACCTCTCGGTGAGTCGCAATTTGCTAAGGGAGAGGGAAATGGGTGTGCGCAAGGTGCTAGGCGCTGGCAGGAAGACCCTGATTTCTGAGTTATTGCTGGAGGCTGCGCTACTGGCAGGTGGTGCCCTGGCGATTGCAGTAGCGGTTGGCATAGCTGTTCTACCCTTTTTCAATAGCATGGCATCAACCAATTTCGTATGGCAAGAGATTCTAACCGCCGATTTGATCGGATTGATCGGCTTGCTATGGTTGGTGATTACCTTTAGTGCCGGCCTTACCCCCGCCGCCATTTTGTCGAAGGTCAATGCTCGTGATGCGCTTGGAGGACGTACTACGTCAGGCCACATGCGGGGGTCGGGGATCAGGTCTGTATTTCTGGCGTTCCAATATTCAGCGACTATCTGCCTCTTGATATTCAGCCTTGTGATTTTCAAGCAACTGAAATTTGTGAATGAATCTATCTGGCCAAGTGAGGAGCGTATCAATCTGGTCATGCCTCTTAGCGCCCAATTAGCTGATAAATATGAGGTCCTGAGCCAACAGCTAGAAAGTCAGCTTACTGTGAAGGCGGTGGCGGCAAGCTCACACGTTCCCGGTTACTATGGGGATAGTTGGCCCATCAGGCTGGGTGAGCATGCTGTGCCTGTCCAAACGGAAAATTTCGTTGTGTCGGCTAACTACCTCGATGTTATGCCCTACGAACTCCTGGCTGGGCGATTTCTGAGTGTGCGATTGCGTTCCGATTCGGCCTCCTTTGTGATAAATGAAACTGCAGTAAGGCATCTAGGCTTTTCTACAGTAGCGGAAGCCCTGGGTCAAACGATTTATTTCGGTGGAGATAATCGCAAGCAAGGTAAGATCATAGGTGTCACCAAAGACTTTCATTTTGAGTCACTACACCATGAGATCCAACCAGCGGTCTTTCAATTTTCGCCTTATTCATGGATGAAGTACAACTTTTTGGTGGTATCTGTCACCAAACAGGATATATCAGCTGCGATTGAAGTGATTGAGGAACAAGTAGCCCGTCTCGATCCGGCCTGGTTAGTGGAAACGTCCGTGTTTTCAGAAAATTTCAAAAAGCTACATCTAACAGAACTTCGGCAGGGGAAGCTAGCGGCAGTCTTTTCAGCTGTTGCTGTTATCCTGGGGTGCCTGGGCCAGTTTGGTTTGCTTATGCATAGCGCGCTTTCGAGGAAGAAGGACTTTGCGATAAGAAGGGTGCTTGGCGCAGGGATTAAGCAAATCTGGCGTCTCCTTGCCGGCTCATACCTGCGCTATTTCCTGGTTGCAATTCTGGTCGGATTGCCCATCGCCTGGATTTTTAGCACTCGTTGGCTTCAGGCCTTCGCATACAGAACGGAAGTCGGGTTTGATAGTGTGCTTGTAGGTGTGACCATATCTGTATTCGTGTTGCTTGTAACGGTTACTTTGGTGACTTCCAATGCTGTACAGGTAAACCCGGTACAAAACCTAAAAGATGACTAGTCCTCCGAAATATGCATTACGATTTCTACGCTGGTTTTGTAGGGAGGACTACCTGGAGGAGATTGAGGGTGACTTGGTGGAATTGTTTGATAAACGAGTGGAAGCCCCAACGATCAATGCGAGCATCTTATTCTGGTGGGACGTCATTAAAACATTTCGCTGGGTCAATTTCAGAAAACTCAAAATAGAAATACCAATTATGAACTCGATCAAAAATTACCTAAAGATTTATTTCAGGCGGTATAAGAAGGAAACGACACATTACCTGGCAAATATCCTGGGATTAACCCTGGGATTTGCGGTCTTATTCTTTGTGCAACTCTACGTGCATGATGAGCAAAACCTGGATACCTATCATCGGAAGTATGAACGGATATATCGTGTTTATGAAAAAGAAATGAATCCCGAGGAAGGGGAACGGATTTGGAATATCACGACCAATCCGTTGGCAGAAGCATTAAAGGAAGACTTCCCGGAGGTAGAGGCTAGTGCCAAAATGGTATACTTTGGCTCGTCCGTTTTGAAGTACGGCGATCGCGCCTTCGCCGAGCGCAACTACATCCTTACCACCAACACCATTTTTGATATTTGGGATTTTGAAATCCTTGCTGGCGATCCACAAAAAGAATTCCCGGGGACAGCTGCCGTGGTGCTCACTGAAACCATGGCTAAAAAACTGTTTGGTGATGAAGATCCGGTGGGGAAAGTCATGGAGATGCCCAACCGATTTGAGCAAGTGCAGGTGCTTGCGGTCATCGCTGATATGCCCAGGAATTCCACCTACCAGTTCAATGCCCTGTACATCACTGATTTTAAGAAATTTGAACCGCGATTTCAATCCTATTTTGATTCGTGGGATAGTCGATTCTTCACTACCTGGGTCCTGCTAAAAGAGGGGACATCTCCAGAAGATCTTATGGCGAAGAAGGAAAGCTTTATGGCCAAGTATTTGCCAGAGGAAATAAGGGATGAGCATGATTTCTACCTGCAACCTATCGCAGATATACATTTAGGATCTTCTGAAATGGAAGCACAAGGGACCGAACCTCAAGCGACCATCCCGTATTCCAACCGCCGGTTTGTATCCATCATATTACTCATCGGTTTTGGTGTCATTGTCATTGCCTCACTCAATTTTATCAATTTGTCCTCGGTTCAGGCGCTGAAAAGAACGCTCGAAGCAGGGATTCGCAAAGTGAATGGCGCCAGTCAGGCCAGCCTGAGATTTCAGTTGCTGGTTGAAACATTTATGACCTTATTCATCGCCTATGGACTCACGGTTGCCCTGGTCTCTTTTTTCTTACCGCAACTCAACGAGCTGACTGCCAAACAGTTTACCCGATCGGATCTGTTTGCTGTTGATATTGTTATCTTCCAAGTCCTATCCATTCTGGTCATCGGCTTGTTGACCACTTTGATCCCTGCAGCCTATTATTCTAGGTTAAATCGATCTTTAGTTCTTGAAAAAAATGTATTTGCAGGACGTGGAGAGCTATTACGTAAAATTTTCATAGCTGCGCAATACGCGCTTTCAATGGTCTTGATCGTGGCTGTAATTGTTCTCTTCCGGCAAATGCAATATGTCCAAACCAAGAACCTTGGATTCGAGAAGGAGCGAGTGATTGCACTGGACATCAATAGCGGGCCGCTTCGCGCCTCTTTTAAGTCGATCAAAGAGGGCATTGCAAGTCATGCCTCCATCGAAGCAGTCTCTGTTTCATCCCGCGTTCCGGGCGAATGGAAATCTGTTCCCACTTCGGATTTGTACAAAAACCTCAATGGAGAACCTACGGAGAGTGCGCTGTATGGAGTGGACAAGGATTGGCTGGAGACCTACGATATTCAGCTCAAGAAGGGCGACTTCTTTCGAGGAAACGACGCGGTAGACTCGCTTTATGTGGTACTCAATGAAAGAGCGGTCGCGGCCCTGGGTTTAGAGGAACCGGTGGGTACTTCCATCAACATGGTTGCGCGTGATACGATTCTGGCCAGAGTCATCGGAGTGGTTAAGGACTTTCATTTCCGATCACTCTATGAACCAATTGGGCCTATCGCGTTGGTGCATTGGAATAATCCACTCTCGTTTATCGACTACTATTCAATCAGGTATAAAGGAAACCCGGCCGACGTGCTTACGCACATCATGGATGTCAACGACCAATATGATCCCAACACACCTGCTGAGTTGAACTTTCTTGATGAACGCTGGGGAAGGTATTATCAGGCGGACGAGAGTCGGAGCAATCTTTTCTTTCTGGCTTCAGTGATTTCCATTTTTATCTCAGTGATTGGACTATTTGGTATGATCAATTACACGATCGAGCGTAAAACCAAGGAGATTGGCATCAGGAAGGTGCTTGGAGCCTCACACCAGAACATAGTTCACATACTCACAAAAGATTATGTCGTGCTGTTGCTGATTGCAGGAGCGATCGCCTTTCCCTTGTCCTATTACTGGCTCGAAAATTGGCTTTCCACCTTTTCCTATCGAATTTCCATGGGCATTGGCACTTTCCTGTTTGCCGCCGTGGTGGTACTACTGGTGTCGGGTCTTACGGTGATTTTTAGAATTTTAAGGGCTTCGCACAACAATCCGGTTAGCGCTCTCAGATATGAATGAGCGCCCCCGATTCCCCATAAGGTTCCTGAGATGGTTTTGTCGCCCGGACTATGTGGAGGAATTTGAGGGCGATATCCTTGAATTATTTGAAAAACGAAGTGCGAAACAAGACGTCAATTCGACGATCCGCTTGTGGTGGGATGTCATTAGGACCCTTCGATGGAGTAACCTCCAACACCCTTTTCGCACGAAAAACTATGGTATCATGATTCGTAATTATTTTAAGGTAGGTTATCGTAACCTGATCCGAGATTATAAATTCTCTTTACTCAACCTGTTTGGACTGTCCATTGGCTTATGCTTTTTCATTTTGATGATGGTGGTGATCCGACAGGAATACAGCTTTGATGCATTTCATAGCAAAGCCGACCGTATTTTCCAGGTCATCCAGGTATTCCGTCAGGCAGATGGGGCGGACCCTGAGATTTGGACGCCTCTTCCCCTGGCAGAAGCGTTAAGGGAGTCAGTCCCAGGTGTCGAAAATTCCTTGTTCATGTATGGTTCCTCTTCTAATTGGGTGGAAGTGGGAGGTAAACGATTCTTCGAGGAAGACGGGATTATTGCGGATCGTTCGTTCTTTGACTTTTTTGATTTTCAATTGGTCGAGGGGGATGCGGATCAAGCACTTGCAGGCAAACGATCTACTGTTATCAGTCAAAGTTTGAGAGAAAAGTATTTTGGGGATGGAGCCGCTTTGGGCCAGCAGATTCAACATGATTTTTATGGCGTATTCACTGTAACCGGAGTGATGGAGGATGTACCTGCCAATTCCTACTTTCAATTTGATTTTGTCCTCTCACCGGACTATGAGTCATACTTTGAGCATACTGCTTCCTGGTATGAGCCTTGGTTCAAATCCTGGGAGGGCCATCCGGTTTCGACATTTGTTCTTTTGCGGGACCCATCCGAGGCAGATTTGGTAGGTAGGGCAATTGTCGAGGTAGGCAAGCAACATTTGGCACCCGATCAAGTCAATGAACATTTTTTACTAGGATTAAAGGACCTCCACTTTGGATCTAACCACATTGATGGTCGTGTGAATCAGCATATAAAGGGAAATCAGCAACAGGTACAACTCTTTGCCCTTGTTGCCATGCTGATACTCTTAATGGCATGCTTCAATTACATCAATTTGGCCACAGCCAGGTCCATACGCAGAAACCGTGAGGTCGGAGTGCGTAAATCAATCGGAGCACACAACAATCAAATCCGTTTGCAATTTCTGACGGAATCATTTGTTCTTGTTTTTATTTCAACGTTGGTGGCCTTCGCGATGGCGTGGTTGGTGGCTCCCTACATTCAGCGTCTGATCGACGTTAGGCTCATTTTTTCATGGGAACTCATTGTCTGGATATCCCCCTGGCTGATTTTAGGAATTGTTTTGGTGACACTATTGGCTGGCTTTTATCCGGCGGCCATTTTGAGCCGCTACTCTGCAATTATGGCCATGCGAACTAATAAGACTTCCGGCAAAGGGACCCTGCTCCGCAATGGATTGACAGTGATTCAACTGGCGCTGGCCATTGTATTTTCGGTAGGGCTTTTGATCGTGGATAGCCAATACAAGTTCCTAAGTGATAAATCGCTGGGCTTTGATACGGATCAGCTGTTGGTAGTAGAAATAAATAGTGGCGGGGTTCGACGTAATTTTGAGTTGCTCAAAGAGGAGTTATTGCGCGAACCCTCGATTTCAGGGATTACCGGAATTTCCAGGATGATTGGTGGCTACCGGTCCCCGCTTGCAATCAAAGTGGCAAATGACACGGATCCGGAATCGCCTCTTTCCATGAAGTTCTACGGTATGGACCAGGATGCACTCTCCGTGCTTGGTCTGGAGTTGCTGGCAGGGCGAAACTTTCAAGGGGTCAGAGGTATTGACAGTGCCTCCGTGATCATCAATGAAGAGGCTATGTCGCAATTAGATGCAAAAGTAGGGGAATGGATCATGTTGGAAAGTGACGATGGAGGTCATGGGGACCAACTCCGGGCACAGGTAATTGGCGTCGTGAAGGACTTCCATTTCGAGTCATTGCATACCCCCATCAAGCCGGTCGTTCTTGGTTATTTGGACAATGTATTGATAGGTCTGGACGACATAGTTTTTAAAATAGATAGTCATCAAATGACTGCCACACTCGAAACCATTGAGCGGGTGCATAATCGGTTTGATACGAATGATGTCATGACATGGGAATTCCTGGATGATATGAGCCAACGGGCTTATGAGGATGAACTGCGTTTCAGAAATCTTTTTCAGGGTGTTTCCGTGGTTTCGGTCCTGCTTGTGTTGCTTGGTTTGGTCGGGTTAATGTCCTACAATATTTACGACCGGTTGAAGGAGTTTGGTATTCGCAAAGTATTCGGAGCGAGTTATTTTAATCTCATTTCATTGCAATCAGGCCGGTTTGTCAAAGCGCTGGGTTTGTCTGCGCTCGTGTCGGTACCTGTGGCCTGGCAGGTGTCCGATCAATGGCTCCGCTCTTTTGCTTATCGGATAGACATGTCGGTCTTGCCGGTTCTTCTGGTACTGATTGGGTTGATCGCAATCATTTTCACGCTACTTGTCCTGATTAATCAGGGGATTGCGGCGCGAAAGCCCAGTGACATCCTGAGGCAGGAGTGAATCCTGGTTTCTGGTCCTTAGCGATTAGGTCTTGGTTTCTGGTTCTTGGTTAGTTGGTTCTTACCAATGCCAGTACGCTGTACGCAATACTTCATACCTAATACTCAGTACTTAATACTTTGTGCCAAAAAAATCAATTATCCAGCATGCCAAACACGTCTTTCAGGATGTCGTTGATACGGGCGAGCGGGTCCAGACGTATTTTTTCTTCTTCCTCTGCGACTTTCAGAAAGAGCCCATCGAGGCCTTTGCCCGTTGCAAATTCGGAAAGATCTACCGCTGTAAGGGTCGACAAATTGCCAACATCTGCCAAGGTGGAACCGCTGAGGGGGTTGACCGTTGTATTGAGAATGTCATTGTAGTTTGCTACGAAATTGCTGTAAACTGCTTCCACGGTATTATCTCCAATCGTAACACTGGAAATGGCCGTATTTATTTTGGGCTCATAGGTCTCGAACAGTGCATCGAAGGTATTGTCCTTGAGATAGGTGGTAGCAGCGTCGTTTACTCCGCCGAAAAGAATGTTGTTTGCATCCTGAATGGTTATGCCAGTTATCGCGTCAAAGAATATCGGAGCTGCCTCTCCTGCAGCACTTTCTGCGGCCCGGTTGATCCCGGTGATCAACTCATCCTCCAGGCTGGCAAGACTGCTAATCCCAAGTGCCGGAATGCCCGCTTGAAATATTTCTTCTCCGGTGAAATTGCCAACGAGCAAGTTGAATTGCTTGGCTTTGAAATTGTTGATCTGAGTTTGCATTTCGTCCGGAAGTAAGATCTTCACGGCAGCATCCCCCAGATAGCCATTGGTAGCAGACAGGCCCTCTGCCGCAATTTCGGTCCCTACTCGCAATGCTTCTTTTAGACCGGTGGCAATATCCGGGCCCGAGTCGCCATCACCTTCCAGTAATTCGCAAGAGGAAAAGCTCAAAAATATGGCACTGAAGAATAGTAGTTTTTTCATAACCTCAGGATTTTCATTATTTGAAAACAAAGTAAAACAAAAGAGCCCCACATCGGACAATATGGGGCTTTAACGAACAGGTTTTATTTTTATTAGCCTGGGTTGTAGTAGAAGCGTTCATGTACTACCTGATCACCCTCCCACTTTTTCACAGACACTTCCTCCATTTTCATTCGGTTTCCGTCTTGGAAAGTAGCATCAAACCAAGCTTCAGTCATGGTGATCCCATTGGCTTCGTCTGAGGCCATGGCCGTGACACCTCCGCCATGCACTTCCTTCAAAGAACCCATAAATTCAATTTCTCTTTGCCTGTTGGCATCCTTACCTTCCCAGGATTGGCCGGTGGCTTCTACCATCACTACATTTTCTGCGTAGAATTTTTCGAAGGCCTCCATCATTTGCCCCTGGCCCATCATTTGGTGAAGTTCTTGTTCTTTTTCTAGGTAACTCATCTTTTTTGGATTTTAAGTATAAAACAATTGGTAGACGACTATACTTACTCCTTTCGCAATAAGTAGTTGTGAAAATTGTGATGACTGATGGGAGGTTTTGTCGAGCTACCAGGTAGTGCCTTTTAATTCCCTCGTCGCCCTCATGATATCCCGTCGGCTTACCTGCCCCTTCAATTTGCCGTTTTCTACCACAGGATACCTCCGGAAGTTGGTGCTTAGAAACATGTTCGCAACTTCCGCTACGTCCTTGTTGATGTCGACGGTGGCCACATTTCCTTTTGACATGTAGTCCCTGACTGTACTTTTTTGATTGGGGTGGTTGTGATACGCCCGGTCGACAATGATCTTCAGGCAGTCCTTTTCGGATAACATACCTACCAGTTCCTCCTTGTCGTTCAGAACAGGACCCCCAGAAATTCGCTTTTCAAGCATAATGTCGATCGCTTCTACTACAGGTTGATCTGGAGAAAAGCTAATTACATTTTTTGCCATGTATTTTGCGACAGATTCATATTTCACTTCTTGTTGGCTGGCGGATGCATCGGCTTTTCCTTTAAAATTCATCGGCTTTGGACGTTAAATGGTAATTAGTGTATCTAACAAGCTAACCGTTTTTCGGCGCAAATCCAATTTTTGGACACCTGCTTTCGTTGCAATAAAGGCAGCGAGCCTTGAAACTTCTTCTGGGTTTAGCCAGTTCATATTTATACTAAGGTACCAAGTTGTTGTTGGACACAATTACTTGAATTACCTTTGCGGTTTTTCTGTCTCAAATTTTTGGTGCTGTAGTACATTCATCAAGAGGAAGACTGCAAGTGACAAAAAGCTTTGCGTTTTTGGACAGAGATTGACATATTGATAAAAAAATAATTAGAGCGAGTAAGAGCGTATGCGACAGCTGAAGATTACCCAATCCATCACCAATCGGAGAGAGAGTCATACCCTGGAAAAGTATTTCACAGAGGTAAGCAACGTGCCAATGATCACTCCCGACGAGGAGGTGGAATTGGCAAAGCGTATCAGAGAAGGAGATGAATTGGCATTGGAGAAACTCGTGAAGGCGAATTTGCGATTCGTAGTTTCCGTTGCGAAACAGTACCAAAACAGAAGTTTGCCCCTCAATGACCTCATCAACGAAGGAAACCTTGGTTTGATCAAGGCAGCTAAGAAATTTGATGAGACCAAGGGGTTTAAGTTCATTTCCTATGCTGTTTGGTGGATTCGGCAGTCTATCATGCAAGCGCTTGCTGAGCAATCGCGAATTGTAAGACTTCCGATGAACAAGTCTGGTGCGATCAATCAGATTCGTAGAGCATATGCGGAACTTGAGCAGCAATATGAGCGTGAGCCAACTGAGGAAGAACTGGCGGAGATTCTGGATATGAAGCCCAATGAGGTGAGAAACACGCTAGGTGCAGAGGTGAAGCAAATGTCCATGGATGCGCCTTTCGGTGAGGATGAAAGTGGGTCTTTGCTGGACGTCCTTGAGAATGAGACTACCGGCCCAACTGATGCCAATTTGGTGTTTAACGATTCTCTGAAGGTGGAAACCATGCGAGCGCTATCAACACTTACCGCGCGAGAGCGAGAGGTGATTATGATGAGCTTCGGCATAGGCCACGACAACCCTTATACGTTAGAGGAAATCGGAGATGCTATGGGATTAACCAGGGAGCGCGTCCGGCAAATTCGGGAAAAAGCTTTGCAAAAGCTCAGAGAACCGGGTAAAAACAGAAGACTGAAAGAATTCTGTGCGAGCTAATCGCCAAAAAAATATAAGATTGAAAGCCTCGCAAAAGCGGGGCTTTTTTATTGCAAAAAATCAAATACTCAATCTAACTATCCACTTTACTTTTGCTCCGATTTTTTTAATTAACGAATATGGAAAACCTTAAATCCAACCGCATTAAAAGCATTCCTGAATCTGCTACCATTGCCATGGCCGCAAAAGCCCGGGAAATGAAAGAAAAGGGGATTGATGTGATCAGCCTTAGTTTGGGGGAGCCGGATTTTAAAACACCGGATTTCATCCTTGAAGCCACCAAGCAGGCCATAGATGACAAGAAGTATTTTGCGTATCCGCCAGTACCTGGTTATTTGGATTTAAGACAAGCCATTTCAAAAAAGTTTAAAGAAGAAAATGGCCTGGAATATGGAGCAGATCAGATTGTGGTGTCCAATGGTGCCAAGCAATCCATTGCCAATGTTTTCATGGCGCTGCTCGATCCTGGAGATGAGGTGATTGTTTTCACTCCTTATTGGGTGAGCTATACTGCCTTAATCCAATTGGCCGAGGGTAAAGCAGTATTCGTCGAAGGAGGGATTGAAAATGACTTTAAAGCAACAGCAGAGCAGCTTCAATCAGCCATCACTGATCGCACCAAGGCCGTAATTTTCTCTTCACCTTGTAATCCAACGGGTTCAGTGTTCACAAAAGAAGAGTTGGCATCCATAGCAGATGTACTTAGGGGTCACCCCAATATTGTGGTGGTTTCGGATGAAATCTACGAAATGATCAACTTCGGCGGTGAACATGTGAGCATTGGTACTTTCCCTGGTATGAAGGACCGAACGGTCACTGTGAATGGTTTTTCAAAGGGTTTTGCAATGACGGGCTGGCGTGTGGGTTATATCGGAGCTCCTCTTTGGCTAGCGAAGGCGGCGAACAAAATTCAGGGGCAGATCACCTCTGGTAATAGTTCCATATCGCAGCGCGGTGCGTTGGCAGCCCTGCAGGGATCTCGGGAACCTTCGAAAAAAATGGCGGAAGCCTATCGGGCGCGGAGAGAATTGGTGTACGACCTCTTGAAGGAAATTCCTGGATTCAAAGTAAACTATCCACAAGGTGCCTTTTACTTCTTCCCCAATGTGAAAGAATACTTCGGTAAGACAGGGATAAGCAACGCCTCCGATTTATGTATGTACCTCCTCGAAAACGCACATGTTTCACTGGTGACTGGTGAGGCCTTCGGCGCTCCGGATTGTGTACGTTTGTCCTATGCGGCATCAGAGCAAGAACTTCGCACTGCCATGAGTAGAGTAAAGGAAGCTCTGGCTAAATTGTCATAATGAAAATGGAGCAAGCAGCCATTGACTCACTATTTGAGCAGTTCAGTGAATTGAAGGTGCTGGTAGTGGGCGATGTGATGTTAGACACCTATGTCAAAGGTGAAGCTAAACGTATTTCCCCTGAAGCTCCTGTTCCGGTAGTGACTGTGACCGGAAAGGAAGAGCGGCTTGGTGGAGCCGCCAATGTAGCTCTCAACATTCATGCGCTTGGCGCAAAAGCAATATTATGCTCGATTATTGGTGAAGACCGACCTGGAGAATCTTTCGTGTCCTTGCTAGGTGAACAGGGGATCGATAGTTCAGGCATTATCAAGAGTGGCAATCGCAGAACAACGGTCAAGACCCGGGTTGTTTCCGGAAGTCAGCAATTGGTACGATACGATGAGGAAGATGATCACCCGCTGACCCCAATCGACCGGCAAAGCTTGATCGAGCACATCGCCAATCTAGCTCAGGGCTGTCAGGTGGTCATTTTTGAGGATTATGATAAAGGTGCTTTAGACAGTGAGGTGATCGCCGCCAGCGTCAAATCCGCCCATGCCGCCGGAGCAATTGTCGTGGTTGACCCTAAGAAAAAGAGTTTTCTCCACTATAAGAACGTGGAGCTTTTCAAGCCCAACTTACGCGAACTTGCTGAGGGCTTGGACCTTGCGCTATCTGTTGAGGACGAAGAAGCGGTGAAAGAGGCGGCACTACTACTGAAAGAGAAAATTAACTGCCAGTATCTGGTAGTAACTTTGGGAGAAAGAGGCATTTTGTATACCGATAGCGATAGTCAGGGAATAATTCAATCACATTTGCGAAACGTGTCTGACGTTTCCGGTGCTGGTGATACAGTGGTAAGTATAGCAGCGCTGGCCTTGGCGACCGGTGCCAGCATAGTCGACGCTACAGCGATGGCCAACCTTGCTGGCGG
>CBDETI010000032.1:0-13897 GCA_965242775.1 Cyclobacteriaceae bacterium | reverse complement strand
GGGTCATCCATATCCATGACAGGGTTGTCAGGATCCATATTATCCATGTCTTCTTCGCTATCTCCACATCCCAATAACAGGAGAAACACAAATAGGTAAATCGATATTGATTTTAATTTCATACTCGTATTGATACAATTTTTTCTTAATAGCCCCAAAGAATTTTTCTAACAGCACCTAAGCTAGTGAAACTACCTAAGACAAACAACGCTTTGGTCAGGGAAGCTTGCGTGGTGCCATGATCGAATAGGCAATCGATGAGATCAAGTAGGAGAGTAAATGCTGCGTTGGCAGCCAGGCACATGGGTCTTATATATTGCTGCTAGATCAATGAGTCAATTCGCACAGCACACAATCAGCCTCACAAGTAGTTACATCCCTAACCATCTTACATTTCCCATTCAAAAACTGGCTTGAAGGAATCTCCGAACTATAAATCCATTTTACAAGCTGATCCGGATTTGAAATCCGGATGAGCAGTAGTCCCGGAATAGAAATTCAGTTTAATTGATAATCGCATGGCGTAACTTCAATGAACAAAAAGGAGGAGTTCATCCTGTTTGGTTGACTCCCCCATAAACCTCACTCAAATGATCCTACGATTTGATCAATCTCACCGAGTTGACCACCCTTTCGATTTGCCAATACGACGCCACTACACTCACATATTCCACAGCGATCAGCCAAAATCCCTGATCGGTAAAGAAGGTTACATAATTGCCACCGTAAGGCATGATTAAGAAAGGTACGGTAATTATTGTATCCAGTATCATCGCCACCAGGAACATTGAAGCACCCAGAACAAAACCATTGGTTTTATGTCCTTTCCGGTAGTAGATATGAGCGCCAAGTAGTGCGCTAGGTATAAGTGCTATCGACAGCACCCAATTTGCTTGTAGATCCGGATCCGACATGATGGGAACGAAATAAGAAGCAACGAAGGCAGCTACGGCCAGTGTCCATATTATACAAGCTGAAATTATGACGCTTTTAATATTGATATTTTTCATGATCGTATCTTTTAAATTGTTTGAGCCATTGTTTGATTCCAAACCCCCGTCTTGGCGGTTTCTTTGGCATACTCACTGAAGTCCAGAGGCTTTCTTCCCAATACCTTTTCGACGTCTCTGGTCACCACATTATTCCCCGGTGCAGCAAGTACATTCGAAAACAGGTAATTAATGAGCCATACGTAGTCTTCCGGGACTCCGAGTTTCTCTAACATCTCGATATATTCTTCGAGGCTTGATGAACTGAATTTGATTTCGCGTTCGCTGGCTTTCGCTATGGTGTCAATTACTTCCGGAAAAGTCAACGTTTCGGGTCCGGTCAACTCGTATATGTTGCCATTGTGCACGTCATTTAAGAGGGATTCTACCACCACGTCAGCAATGTCATCTGCATGTACATACGGCACCTGTGCCTCCGACTGCGGCAATGCCACATGACCGGCCAGGATAGGGTCCAGGAAAAAGCTTTCACTGAAATTTTGCATGAACCAGCTTGCCCTCACGATGGTATAATCCAGTCCTGATTGCATGATGATCTGTTCACAAAGCTCGGCCTCCCTTTCGCCCTTACCGGACAACAACACTACCTTCTTGAGACCTTCTTGCTTTGCAGCATCAGCCAATGCCTGGATGGCTTCTTTAGCGCCGGGAACGGCCAGGTCGGGATAGTACACGATGTATGCTTTATCCATCCCTTTTAATGCCTTCGTATAGGTGGCCGGATCATTCCAGTCAAATGCCGGATCATTACTTCTGGATCCAATTCGAACGTTTTGGTTGTGTTGATTCAGTCTTTCAACAACCCGGCGACCAGTCTTACCGGTGCCTCCGATTACTAAGATGTTACTTGTCATTTTTTTGTGCGTTTAGGTTTCAAAACAATTACAGGGTAAAATTGGGCACGGTTAGCCCTGGAAGCTTGACCCAAAGGGCCAATGTTTTGACACTTTGCGCCAAATGGGATTTAATGACTGAGTTTTCGGAATTCGACCGGTGATCGGCCGGTCCAGCGTTTGAAGGCGCGGTTAAAGGCGCTCTGTTCTGAAAAGCCTGTTTGGAAGGCAATCTCTCCAATACTCCGGGTTGAATTTCTTAGCAGGTCCTTTGAAATTTCTTCCTGGGTCTTTTTCACAAGGTCTCGAAAAGTAATTCCACTTTCTGATAACCTCCGGGTGAGGGTTCGACTACTCATCCCCATGTGTTCTCCCAGTTGAGTTATGCCGGGGATCCCACTTGGAAGGGCATCCTTTATCAGGTTTTCGACATCGCGTGCGACCTTATTCGGGCTGACTTCTAGGTCATTTGTTTCCTCTTTAACCCGATCCAGCAGGAATTTATGGATGCTTGCATCGGCTTTTGCAGTTCGGATTTCGAGGTCTGAGGTCTTGTAAGAAATGTAGTTGTATGCCTGGTTAAATAGGACAGGACAGCGAAAGGCATCGTCATAGCTCTCCATGTCTGCTGGTGGATTGTGTTTAAAAGAGACACCGACCGGGTTTATACTTGTTTCAGTCATTGCTTGAAGTACCACCACTGTCGCAGAAAAAGTAGCTTCGTTAGATAATTCCACGCCTCGTCGGTATCCATCACGATATAGATTGATTTTAGATACTTTGTCCTCTTTTTCTACTTTGAACACATATGTATTTGACAAAAGCATAAAGTAACGTTCACTGCGTTCGAATATTTCTCCGGCTTTCGAACAGGTTTTCCATGATAGTCCCAATACCCCGTAGTCATCCATCTTCATCTGCTGACCGACCCTTACCGAAAAGCCCGGGCCTAGTTTTTGATCGATGATCTCATGCAGTTCAAAGAAATTGTCTGCAGGAACTGCCTGAAGATCAGCTATTGAGTCTATAGGTATCGGAAGGTTTTCAAAGTCTTCCCTTGTCATACCCTCGGCCAGCGCATGGTTTATTACTTTTTTATAAATACTGATAGAAGTATAATTCATAGCAGGTGGAATGAAGGTTTTATCATATCAATTACCTCACCTGTAGTGTATATAAACAGCCGAACTTTTGACACCATCTTATGTGGATTTATATAAGTCTACTCTTCAGGTCCATTCTTTCATGCAGTATTCTAATGACTTCAACTTCTTCATCTGTAGCCAAATGATAAAAAATGATGTGTTTGTTGATTCTATAGCCTAGCAATTTCTTGCCAATTTCTAGGTATTCCTTCCCTAGGGATGGTTTGTTGGAAATATCAGCGC
Source organism: Cyclobacteriaceae bacterium (assembly GCA_965242775.1). GTDB lineage: Bacteria > Bacteroidota > Bacteroidia > Cytophagales > Cyclobacteriaceae > JAWPMT01. The sequence continues at coordinate 10,666 of CBDETI010000032.1, read as the reverse complement.
ACGCAAGCTTAATAGTCTCATAATATTTGTCTGCTTGATTTTCGGACCATGTGTTTGCAGTATATTCCCAAATGTCAGTTAGATCATCAATAGCTTCCTGCCTCAATATGAGTTTAGCCATATACTACTTTCTTTGGCTTTTAAGGCTTGCCAAATGCTCATCGAAGTCGAAATTTGCCACTCTCGGACTATTCAACCCTTCATGGATAGCTTTTTTCAAGGCGATTACTTTATTTTCTTCTTCTTCAAGAAGCCTTAAACCAGCACGGATAACTTCACTGGCGTTCTTAAATCGGCCTTCTGAAACGCTATTTTGTACGAAGTCATCAAAGTGGGTCCCGAGAGATATTGATGTATTCTTGCTCATGGTCAGATTTTCACCGAAATTACCAAAAATTGGTATTTTTGACAAGTCTCTTGATTCCTTTGGAGGAGCAACCCAGCCCACACCCAACTCACACCCGATAGTCATCCCTAGCCATGCGAGGGATCTTTGTCCCTCACCTGATCACATCGAATTTGATAGCAGCATGAGCGGTGATTAGCAGGAAAGCAATGAAGAGAACGTCTCGCCAGTGGCAGTGAACAATCCCACCACACCCAGCAGTCATCCCTAGCCATGCGAGGGATCTTTGTCCCCACCTGATTACTTCGAATTTGATAGCAGCATGAGCGGATGATTCGTAAAAAAGAAATGAAGAGACATCAATAAAAGCGGTGTATGTAGGCACAGGCATGTCATAACTTGTTGGGACTAATTTTACCAGTCCAATAGTTTGGCTCCATGAATGATTCTGATGACTACAATTTTAGTCGGTTCGTAAATCCGGTAAACCACGCGATACTTTCCGAAAATGAGCTCCCGGATATTGTCATTCTGGAATTCAGACACAACTCTACCTGATTGAGGAAATGATTTCAGTTGTTCAATTCTGTCAAAAAGTTGGATTGAAAATTCTTTAGATTAGCGAATTGAGTCGAGTGCAATGTAATCCGTTATAGAATCAAGATCGTTCCATGCAGAATCGGACAGGAGAATTTCTACCATTTCTTAGCCATCCGTTTTTTGGCCTCGTCAAGAGAAATAACCCTTCCTTCGTCGGAATCTTTCAACCCTTGTTCTACTTTTTCAATAAAGATGAGTTTGTCAATTAATTCTTCTGTAGAGAATTCCTCAGGCAACTTTTCGAGGGTTTCTATTACTTTCGACTTGTTCATATTACTATGATACGAAATGCCTTTCAGAATGGATGGTTGCCGCATTAATGCAACTGAATCGGTGTTACACTCACACCTGATAGTCATCCCGAGCCTGCGAGGGATCTTTGTCCCCACCTGATCACTTGAATTTGATAGCAGCATGAGCGGTGCTTAGCAGGAAAGAAATGAAGAGAACGTCTCGCCAGTGGCAGTGAACAATCCCACCACACCCAATAGTCATCCCGAGCCATGCGAGGGATCTTTGTCCCACCTGATTACTTCGAATTTGATAGCAGCATGAGTGGTGATTAGTAGGAAAAGCAATGAAGAGACTACAAACGCAGAGGCAGCAGGCAACCCCACCCCACACAAACACCGATAGTCATCCCGAGCTATGCGAGGGATCTTTGTCCCTCACCTGACTACTTCGAATTTGATAGCGGCATGAGCGGCCTACCCTAGGCGATAGTATTTGCAAACAACCTATCGATAAACAATCGCTACACCATAAGGATCATTCCCAACGCCGGTAACCGTGCCAACTACACTCCGCTTTTCAAGATCGATCACATAAACGTATCCAGTTTCTTGTGAGTACGGCCGGGAGCCTCGCCCGGCACTAATAACTGCATACTTGCCATTCGCCGTGATCGCTGATCCTTTGGGTCGGGCACTGGAACCGTTGGGTCTGGAAAGTGGTATTCGTGCTACTTCCGCTCCGGGATCACCTGCCAGTGCTAACTCGATATTCACAATCGACACATTATCCACAAGCAAATTCGGTACGATTAATTCCCGGCCATTGGAAGTGACGGAAGGAATGAGCGGAAGGGTTTGCACAGTTGGATCATCGGTGCCGACCAGCATGCGAGCTACTTCTGCATCACTTGCACCGCTGCTTGCCCGGTCGACATCTATAAGCGAAATGGTATTACCTGACACGTCTTCTTGCTGGCTTCCGCCATGGGCTACGATGATGTGGCGGGCATCTGGTGTGGCTGCAATTCCCCAGGCGCCGGGCTGATTGGGTATGCGGTGTATCTCGGCAACACGATCTCCCATCAGTGCTCGTTCAAGATCAATTACCGACACGTCGTTGGTGCCGCCATTGGCTGTAAACAGGTACCTGTTACCGTTACTGGCGCGACCCAATGCTAATCCGTTGGGGTTGGGAAAGCAGCCAAAAGTGGGAGCCGGGGAGAGTACGGCCAGGTTCCTGGGAGGCCCATAGGGTGAGACGTAAGGCACAGGATAGTCCGGACAGTCAGAACCGCGCGAGGCCGAACCGAGTGGCAACTCGACGGTACTTCGCAGGCTTCCGGTACGCCGGTCGATGAATCCGATCCGGTTGCCGCCGTCTTCGGTGAGATTATTTTCGGCATTGGAGATGATGAGCATATCCTGGAGAAGTACAGCGCCAATGGCGCCGAAACCACCGGAGTCCATGTGCCGGAGGAGTGCGTTGGCACTGCCGTTGTTATTTGGATCGAGAATCGCATCAACATCAAACACCGCTATTTGCCCGCGACCTCCGTGTTGTCTGAATTCCTCATTGTCAATGCTGCCGTGATGATTTATGACGTAAACTGTACTGCCGTCTTCGCTAACGACCAGGTTTGCAGGATCACCAAGTGGTCGACCGTCCAATCGGTCCAGTGCCACTTTACTTCGGTTGATGATGGCATTCGATGTGTTGTTGTTAACCGGATCGAGAGCCGCTTCCAGTGAAATAGCATAAAGGTAGGGGAGTCGCCGCCCTGCCACGAGGATATAGGTATCTTGATCAGTTGTTTCCTGTGCACAGGCAGACATCACCAAAATGCCTGGTGCCGACACAAAAAGCATGATCATCATTATCGCGGGTTTGAGAGACGTTGTAGAGCGAAACATTGGTAATTCAATTTTATATGTTTGAGTTTCTTCTTTCCTGTTGTCAACCAAGTAAGACATCTTCCCAGGATTCGCCAAGCGATTTTTTACCTGGTGAATTTCCGTTATCTAAATTTTAAATGGTAGAATAAATGGACTTTGGAAAGCTATCAGTCCGTGAGGCAGTAGGTCTTGCCCAGAATCGTCTCGGCAATGCGTAGAGTGGGATTTCGAGGCACTACATATTATCCATGCGGTTATGTTGGTTTTAATGTAATCACTTTAAATCAAAGCTTTCGCCGACATTACATGTAGCCAATGTTGTTTGCCGGCTTTTCACTATTCGTTCTCCGTCCAGGGGTTGTAAGAACCAAAATTCCATATGTGTCCCTCTTTGTCCTTGCAGGTATAGCCACGTCCATCATAGTCTTCATCCTTAATATCAATAAGTATTTCGGCGCCGGCAGAAACCGCTTTTTTATAGTGTTCATCAATGTTTTCAACTATTATATACGGTGCTTGAGTGTTATACCCATCAAAGCTTTCGGGTGTTTTAATGAGCTTTCCATATTCATTATCATTCATGGAGCCTAACATCATCATGGAATTACCATATGTCAGTTGTGCGTGCGCAATGCTGTTATTCTCTCCGTCGACTATGAGGTGTTTTTCAAATCCGAATGCATTGCAGAGCCAGTCAATTGCAGCAGGAGCGTCTTTGTATCGCATTGTCGGAATAATGCATGCTTTATGTTCTTTCATATTTCTCTGATTCGTTTGCTACAAGTTCAAGTTACAGTAAAGTGGCTGTTTTGTTCCTTGCAGATTAAGGAAAGTTCTTTTTTTAGCTTACATCCGACGGCTGTTCGTAGTGTGATCACTTCGAACCAAAAATTAATGAGAAGACTTAGTCTTCGATCTAATATTGGATTAATGACAAGAGAGAAGTCAATAGGCCGATCAGCTTGGAGTAAGAAAGAAAAGCATTATCCTTGGGTGTTGTGATCATTTTTGCCATTCCAGTTTAGCAACTTTTTCTTTTAGCGTTTTAATCTCTTTGTTCTGTTCTATAAGATGTAGCGTCAATTCCTCTACCTTCTGAAGCAGCCGTAAATTCATCTTTTTCAATTCAAATCCGTTTTCTTTCATTTCTGATGCAGATGGAATTTCGGGAAGATGTTTGTTGGCTTGGATATATTCTTCTGTTTCCTCTAAAGTTTTCAAATCATAGTCTTCTTCAAATACAAAGTCTGGCGCAATTGCTCCCTGGAGATCTACTGTTACCTCTTGGGTATGGATATCGCCTTTGACTGTGAGTTTGGCGTCCGGGTGTTCAGTTCCTATTCCGATATTGCCCAATGCATCGATGTTCAATCTACGGCCAATTGAGTTATCAACAATTGAGAACATTCCATTATCAGCAATCACATCAAAACGCCAGGTGCTTGGAGCTGAGCCGCCAACACTTTGAAGTCTAATTTGCTCATTCGGATAAGGTTCAGTATTTGACTTACTGATATGCAATTTCGAATTAGTAGGATCCGTAGTTCCAATTCCAATAAATCCTGTATTATTCTTAATTATCATACGCTGTCTCCATGAGGTCCCTCCAAGGTCATTAGTCCAAAAACTAAAGTCACCCGTTGTATGTCTGAAGTCAATTGCCCCCACTATGTCTGTTCCAAGACTGCCATAAAGTGCGGCAAAATTTCCAGATCCTTTACTTCTAATTGTTACAATTCCATGCCCACCTGTAGACTCAAATATGGCTGCATTATTGGTATCATGACTTCCACTTACGTCAGTTTTGGTGTGTAGTTTGGCAGTTGGGCTAGACGTACCAATGCCTGTGCTTCCGCCTTTGCCGTTAAGCATCACATTTCCACCTTTCCTAACAATTAATGGCATTTGACTAACGGTTGATGTGAATACATAAAAATCCCCTTCGTCAATATCGTATGTTGAACTCGCAATATGAGCCATTCCAGTTCGTATCTTTTCATTACTAGAAGGTGACTGAAACCTAATTTCCGGCCATTGAGATGAAGATATTTTCAAATATTGACGAGATGACAAATTTCCAATGGCTACATCACCTGATCGGGATATTGTCCCGCTTGTATTGGAAGATCCACTCCATTGTTGGCCATAGGTTTTGGTACAAATCAAAATGGATATAAAGCAGACTGCTAATAATTTGTATTTCATGATGGCTTAAGTTTATTGATCATAACGAACCCGTGTAAGATGCGTGCTTGCCCCTACAGCAGGGTGTGCCTGCCTGCCGTAGGTAGGCTTGTTGTTGCTCCCGAAGCTTCGGGACTACCAACTTAGTGAGCCTTCCCCACATATACAACGGTTCTGGTCCAGAGGCTTCGGGAGAGTTGCGGATTAAATGGCCGACAGGCCGAGGTGGGTATTTCATTTCTTTTATCAAGAAAAGAAATGAAGAGATTCAAATACCGAAGCATCTAAGCATACCTGTCCTTGCGGAGGCTGGGATGCATCTTAAAGTTTGTTAGCATCAGTTTCTTAATTCAGAAATAGCTGATTTGAAAGACGCAACTTTACACCTCTTTTCCGAGTTCAAACTGGTCCACTACCCAAAGCCAACTACCATCTGGCTGACGTCGGGCAACTTCAGCGGTGATATCTCCATTACTGAGTCGGGACGAGGTGAGTGCAAGATCTCCACAGCACAGTGCCTCGGCTTGGATGCTTGGATCAAGCTGCGGACGATTGGCCAGAAACTTGACAAAGAATTCTCGAATTTGGCTTATCCCAATCGCGACCTCGCCCTGGCCGAAAGCTACTATGGCATTCGATTCATAGAGTGCCACCAGTCCTTCGACGTCACCTGCATTGGCACGCGCTACGAAAAACTTCTCAAGGTCATTTGGTTCCTTTGCTGGCTTATGCATAGGGGACACTTCAATATCGAAACTGTTGGCCTACGGACCTGTGTTAGGCGTCTGTTCTGTTCCTTATAAAGTTAAAAATAACGGATTCCGCTGAAGTCGGAGTAAGAAAGTCGAGGCATTATCGCTGCTTGGTGTTATGATCATTTTTCGCTTTCTAGTCTTCTCTTAAGTTCAGCAATCTGATCTTCGTGATCTTTGAGTTTCTTGTTCTGTTCTATGAGATAAAGAGTCAATTCCTCGATCTTTTGGAGGAGTTTTGAATCCATTTCTGTTAAGTCTATTCCATTTTGCCTTACTTCTTGAGCGCTTGGAATACCTGGCAGATGCCCAATTTTTTCTATGTCATTTTCTACTTGTTCGAGCTTTGGTAAAAAGTAATCCTCTTCGAACACGAAATCTGCCCAACCTACCTGACCTGTGGCTCTGATTTTACCATTCACATGTAATTTTTCGGTCGGATTTGTCGTTCCGATCCCAACATTTCCACCAGTTAATATTGTCATTTTCGGTGTCAAATTCCAGAAATTGCCGCTAGAGGAACTTGTTCCATATCCGATGTCCAATCTATCACCCCAGCTAACACCACTGTGATGAATTCCCCAATGTTTGTTACTGCCCGTTGTAGGAGCACTTGTGAGTAATAATTGAGCTGCGGAACTACCAGCATCTGACGATATAATCTGAAATTTACCTTCTCCTCCTTCAAATATTGCAACAGAAGCATCTAAATAGTTTGGGTTCGCTATACCTGCTTCAACCACATGTAACTTTTTATTCGGTGATGTTGTACCAATTCCAGTATTACCACTTACATATAAATCTGAATCTTGGCCGCCGTGTCCGACATAGACATGTTTACCCTGACCGAAGTTTAGATATAAATTATCTACTCCGGACTCTTGAGTTTGCTTACCAAAAATATGCCTCACTTTTAAGATCTTGTCTCCGTCTCCTCCAATGTTTACGTGACCTCCAACTGTAAAAAGATCTCCAATATCTGAAGTTGTATTTCCGATAACTGTTGATCCCAAAATAGTAGTAAGGTCATTAGTCTCCTCGACGGTTATTTCTGATGTGGTAATTTGGGCTTTGATTTGCTGTGAAAAGCAAAAGACTGTCAGCGCAGTCAAGCAAATTGATAGATAATGTTTCATTGTCTTTCAGATTTTAAGTTTCAGGAATTGATCATAACGAACGTGCAAGATGCGTGCTTGCCCCCGCTACAGCAGGTTGTGCCTGCCTGCCGTAGGTAAGCTTGTTGATGCTTCCCGAAGCCTTCGGGACTACCAACTTAGTGAGGCTGCTTCACATATGCAACGGTTCAGGTCCCGAGGTTTCGGGAGAGCCGCGAATCACGAGTCTAATTAGATGGTTGCGAAATAGGGGAGAGTGATGAAAGTTTCTAGAGAGGAGGCCGAACGGTGGATTACATACGAAAAGTAGGAGAAAGAAAGCTAGCCGACGAGATGCTTCACAACGAGGAAGCCCTGCCTGCCAGGAAGCAAACCTGCCCCTGCGGAGGCAGGGATGCATTTTACATCTTGTTATGGGCTTTTTATTCGAAAAAAATTCTACCGTCCCATGGTGACAGTGAGCCCCTTAAAACAGTAGCAATCAGAGTATAGAAAATTACACAAAGGGTAATTAGTGCGCCCAAAAGTCGGTTTGCATATTGACTCGCTTTAATGCGGATTAACACAATCTGAATTCCTAGAAATGCTATTATAACTCCAATTAAAAGAATCAAGAAGAATAAATCTCCAAGACCATGGCCGAATCTGATGTTTATCCCAAATATGCCCCAAGTCAACCAAGCAATAACACTCAGGATACCCATTCCGGAATAATTGAAAATTCTAATTCTCTGCATAGTATGGCCCATAAAGAACCTGTGTAAGATGCGTGCTCGCCCCGCCACAGGCGGGGTGTGCCGGCCTGCCACAGGTTGGCTTATTGTTGCTTATTGCTACCTCCCTGTGGAGGCAGGGATGCATCTTACATATTGTTAGCCTTCGTTTATTCAACAATTATGTCTTTGGTTTCAGTCATTGACCAATCTTCCCAGTATTCTCCTTGCATATCGCTCGTTACTTTAGCGACCAGCTCAAATTTACCTCGATTTTGAGATTGAAAATGAGAACTCACCAATCCCATCTGAAATTTCAACCTCATGATCATTTACGGACATTTTAAAGAACTCTCCAATTTTTGACGACGTGGCCACGAAATGAACCTTTCCGGTAATTGGGTTCTCCAAGTTTGATTTGACCATCATTTATTTCCAAAATGACTCTAATATCGTCGAAGGAAATTTGGTTTGCTCCAATGCGGAAGGAGATCTGTGCGAGCAGGTATCGGATTACCATTGATAGCGACAGTTTAAAATCCTGTTTCTGGATTTCAAGACCTGACAATTGTTTGTAACTATCAAGTAATTCCATTCCATAAGGATTGTAATCAATGTCTCCTTTGATGAAAGATTCTACATCTGATTTTAGATTATCAAGATCTTGTTTGCTACCAACTTCATTTAATAAGTTGAGGTTGGCTTTGTAAGCACTATCGATTCTATTAATATCCCTCTCTGCAAAGAATGCATCTATCGATACCTGTTCCAACTCCATTCTGTATTTCTTAAGGTCGCTTTCAATGTGTGCATTGACATTCTCAAATTTTTGGTTCAATGTTTCAATCAAACCATTTGTTCTGGTGCAACTTAGAATAGTAGTGATGAGAAGTAAGCTAAGATATTTCATTCTGAAAGAAGGTAATGAAGGCTAATGAACCTGTGTAAGGCACGTGTGTTGATTTAACTAATAGCGGTGAAGCTAGCGATTCCCCTTCACAAGCGCAACGGTTTCTCTGTGCACTGCGACACCAGTCAGCATTCTCCGTGGTGACACCTAAGTATGGGCTAGAGTAACCAGGAGAAGGGGATGAGCGACTATTTAGTAGGAGAATTGCAATAGGAAATGAAACACATGGGCCTACATTATAATCACAATTCTCCTTGATACACATCAATTCCTGAAAGTGAACTTTTAAATACTTTACTCATTGAAAGTTTCACATATCATAAGTGAACTTTAGTCCATATATAGCCACAAAAGGAGGTACAAATGAATCCTGACTTAATGACAGACTATTTCCTAAGAATGCTGCCCGGATTAGTCATGGCAGTAGCATATTTAATGGTTATACCTAGGAAAGCTGTCATCCTAAGACTACTGGGGTATATTTTCATTTTTCTTTTAATAAGGGATGCCATGACTCCCATAGGACTTTGGAGCTTTGGGACAGAAGGATTCTTCTGGCTGAGATTTATAAGTGATCCATCTATTCTTTATCCTTTAGCTTTCGCCAATTTTTCTGTGATAGGTATTGTTTTATTGATGAATAAATTGGATCCAAAATTAAAATCATACTTAGTCTACTTTAAAGGTTCCAAGTTTAAAGGTAGTATAGTGGGTATTTTGGGAGCACTTGTTGCAACAGCTCCTTTGATGATAGTTTACCAATTTACAGATATTTCTCAGAGAGGTGGAGATGTGCCGGCCGCATTGATCCCAATAATATTAATTGGAGCGGTTGTATTTAATTTTTATGAGGAAACTCTATTTAGAGGATATTTCCAGGGTTATCTTGAAACAGAAATTGCCATGAAACCCATAAAAGCTGCACTGAGTTCAGGGATTGCTTTTGGATTTGGGCATATTTTTTTAGCAACAACAGTAACTAATATTGGTGCTCCCTTACTCATTTATGCGACTTATGAAGGTATAATTGCGGGTTTAGTTAGAATGGAATATGGTCTAATTCCAGCGACACTGGCTCATGGATTGGCTATTTTTATCCTTAGTTCAGGAATAATTTAATGCCAAAGATCAAGCAATTACTATGTTCGAGGATGATGGTTAATATGAATTGTTGTTGTATAGTTATTCCTTTTCCGTTGTATACATTACTTCAAAATGGGAAACCGATTCATCATAACTTAGCATCATTTCCTTGGCAACATTTGGAACAACAGCAATTTCATAATTTTCTCCTGCGAATTTCTTTATGGCCTCAATGCTCCTCCAATTGGTAACTATTAAAAACTCAATACCTGTCTCAATTTCTCTTTGAAGGATCTGGGCCGATAAAAAGCCATCTATTCCATTAAGGATCTTGAATGTGTCATTTTGTAAATGCTCAATATAGTCTTTTGACCGCTCTCGTTTTGATATTCCTTTCCAATGCCTTGAAATCATAATGTTGTTGTCTGGGTCAGTTTGGATTTACCTATCTTAAACGTACTGAATTTCCCGGATTACTTCACAGCCTTGATCTCCTCCCTGGCCTTCAGCAGGCAGGCTGGGAGGAGTGGCGGATAGGCCGAGGTATTCTCCCCCTAGGGGAGTGGCCGCAGGCCGAGGGGGTCAATCTCCTCCTTGGAGGAGTGGCCGATAGGGCGAGGTGGGTATCCTTCTTTTGTGCCACGACCTCCAACCCCATAGTTCCCCCATAAGTTCCTCCATACTTCCCCCATAGTTCCTCCATAGTTAAGCCATAGTTGAAGCATGGATAACTACACTCAAAAAAGCTGATCGGGATTACAAATCCGGACCAGTTATTAGAGTTTTATTCCCTCAAAAGAGCTATTACCCCATAACAGTACGCACATTTGGCAAACA
>CBDETI010000031.1:0-56464 GCA_965242775.1 Cyclobacteriaceae bacterium | reverse complement strand
CATGATTTTGCAAATTTTCTCGCATGAGTTTCAGAAAGTGCGCCACCAAATACAGTGAAATCTTGCGCAAACACACAGACCTTAACGGCCGTTGATGGTGCCATATCCGGTTACTACGCCATCCCCCGTAGAAGATCTGATTTTCCATGCCGAAATCCTTGGTTCTGTGCGTGACAAGTGCTCCCCATTCATCGAATGATCCTTCGTCCAGCAAGAAATGGATCCGCTCGCGTGCGGTTAACTTCTTTTTCTCATGTTGCTTTTCAATACGCTTCTGGCCGCCACCGATTTGGGCTGCCTCGAGTTTTTCCTTGAGTGTTTGCTGTTTATTGTTCATTGCTTGCGTTTCACCTTAGAATTTGATCCTGGAGCTAGTTCCTTTTTTTTCGCCAGTCTGTTGCCACTATACGCGGGGACCTTCAGCTTATTTTGATTGGTTAGAAATAGATGCAGTGCTGTTTTTGCCGCGACCTCCTGTTCCTCTGAAGCGTCAGCTTCTAAACTGATCGGGGTTGTAATGGTCTTTCACGAAGTTGGTGGTCGAAATTGCCAGACCTGAAACTTTCATGTTCGCACACATACCTGCCAAAGGCAAGGGTGGTGGCTATTCCTCGTACCTGGTAATTCCTGATTGCCTCGATCATCCGATGAATTGCCGGCCTCTCGTGTTTTCGCCATAGGTGATGAGTTTGGAAAGCATGGGATCATAGTAAATAGGTATATCCATGCCTTCTTCAAATCCATCATCTACGCGAATACCCCTCACCCGATGGTGGATTGTAGATCTCGAGTCGGCCGATACTTGGTAGGAAATTGTCCAGAGGGTCTTCTGCGTAGACCCTGAGCTCCAGCGCATGGCCCCTTATGGATAAATCTTCCTGCCTGAAGCTGAGTGGTTGGTCCCGGGCAATGAGTATTTGTTGCTCTACCAGATCCAATCCTGAAATCAATTCTGTGACAGGATGCTCAACCTGCAAGCGTTGTGTTCATCTCCAGGAAATAAAAATTCTTGTCGCCATCCAGCAAAAATTCCACCGTGCCAGCTCCAACATAATCACAAGCTTGAGCAACTTTGATCGCGGCTTTGCCCATGGCTTCCCTGATCTCTGGGGGTTAAAACTGCCGATGGAGCTTCTTCTACCACCTTTTTGATGGCGTCGCTGAACGCTACATTCTCTTTCAAAAAGATGGACCACATTGCCGTGATTGTCAGCAAGCACTTGAATTTCAATATGTCTTGGCGACGTTACGAATTTTCTCGATGAAGACCGAACCGTCCCCCAAATTGCTGCAACGGCTTCACTAATGGCTCTATCCATCTGCTCTGGTAATTCTTCCAGCGAATCGACCACCCGCATACCCTTGCCGCCGCCTCCGGCTGCCGCTTTTATAAGGATGGGAAAGCCAATATCCTGTGAGATTTTCTCAGCCAACTTGACATCCGTAATGGCTTCCTCAATTCCGGGGGACCATAGGAATGTCATAATTCTTAACAGCGTCTTTGGCCCGCTAGCTTATTGCCCATGACTTCAATAGCATAGGGGCGTGGACCGATGAACGTGATACCCGCTTCGGTGACCATTTTAGCGAAATCGGCATTCTCGCTCAGAAAACCCATACCCCGGATGAATGCCATCAGCCCCTGTTTGCCTGGCTGCCTCGACGACTTTTTCCATTTTCTAGATAGGACTCCACTGAGGGTGCGGGGTCCCAATAATACCGCCTCGTCAGCATATCGAACGTGAGGTGGCATTTCTATCTACCTCTGAATAGACTGCTACAGTTTTGATGCCCATGCGACGGGCAGTTTTCATGACGCGCAGTGCAATTTCGCCGACGGTTAGCTACAAGTATTTTTTTCATCGTGGTTATTCGATTTCAATTAACAGCTGGCCTTTTTTCCACCGCATCTTCTTGCTGGACCTGCAATAGTTTTCACCTACCCCCGTCGCCTTCTGCTGCAATGACGTTTTCCATTTTCATCGCGGACAATACCACCAACGGGGTGCCTTTTGATACTTCTTTGCCCCGGCGAAGCCCATGACTTCAATGATCAACCCCGGCATAGGAGCTTTTATGTCATTGAGTTTTTGTGAGGCTTTTGAAAGCAGACCCATTTTTTTTTACGGTCTCGTCAAAAGTGTCGGCAATTTTTTAAGGAATGAATGTTTGCCATTCACCCGGAGGGTAAGTGCCTTTTCAAGGAAGTTGGCCTCTATGACCTCTACTTTATAGGATTTATTGCCCTTGAAGTACATGGAACTTGTCGTCGTCATCCAGGTGGAGAAGATCCAATGCGGATAGGGTTTCTTCGTCGATGGTAAAGGGGTTGCCATCAACGGAAATAGAGTATTCTGCCATTTATATTAATAGAATGAATCGTGAGTTGGGCAAAGTTGAATTTTTTATAATAAGTAACAAGCTTTTCGAAGCTGCACGGTTAACCTCTCCTTACACTACAAGGATTGATCAATAATTGTTAGACGAACTGCATGTTTATTTTCCCGGCAAAGTTGCGCAAATAATTTGAGGCAAACGCAGACATTGCCGCATCAAGGATATGTGAAATTATTGGCCTGACAACTCATATTCTATGTAGGCTGGCATTTAGCCATTGTATGTCAGAAGGCTATTAGAGCTCTGTAGATAGTTAATTTTGACTTTTTCGATTCGTAGGCATCGTATTTTATCGATTTTATGCCGTTTGATATCTAGTGTTCGAAAGATAGATTTGATTGAATGAGTGAGCAGCATTTCAGATGCTCTTCAAGTGATCGGTTGGTATCAAAATTGGCCTAAATCTCCAAGTGAAATGAACACACCCGCATTGACCCTTACCCAAACCCAGACCGAAACCGGTACCAAAATCACCGGTGCCGACGCACTCATGCAATGTCTGTTGAATGAAGGGGTAGATACGATTTTTGGGTATCCCGGGGGCGCCATTATGCCAGTATATGATTCCCTGTACCGGTATGCAGATCAAATCAATCATATCCTTGTGCGTCACGAGCAAGGGGCGGTCCACGCAGCTCAGGGATATGCGCGAGTTTCTGTCAGGACAGGCGTGTGCATGGCGACCTCAGGGCCAGGAGCGACGAATTTAATCACAGGAATCGCCGATGCCCAGATTGACTCCACGCCGATCGTTTGTATTACCGGGCAGGTGCCAGCTCACTTATTGGGCACGGACGCCTTTCAGGAAACTGACGTGGTGGGTATCTCCATGCCTGTTACCAAGTGGAATTACCAGATTACTAAGGCGGAGGAGATCCCCGAAATCGTTGCAAGGGCTTTTTATATTGCAAATACAGGTAGGCCTGGTCCGGTCTTAATTGATATAACAAAGAACGCGCAGTTGGGAGAATTGAATTTTTCCTACAAGAAGTGTGAGCGAATCAGGGGGTATCAACCTTTCCCTTCCTTAGACGAACAGAAAGTATCAGCGGCAGCGACGGCCATCGATGAAGCCAAACGACCTATGCTTTTAGTGGGGCAGGGGGTCATACTCTCCGAGGCCCAGACAGAGCTCGTCAATTTTGTGGAAAAGACTGGTATACCTGTTGCTTCAACACTCTTGGGGCTTTCGGCGGTATCTGTTAATCACCCACTGTATGTTGGCTACCTGGGCATGCATGGAAACTATGCACCGAATATCAAAACAAATGAGTGCGATTTACTCATTGCGGTAGGGATGCGGTTCGATGATCGAGTAACTGGTGATACTTCCAGGTACGCAACTGAGGCTAAGATCATTCATATAGATATTGATGCGGCAGAAATCGGTAAGAACATTCAGGCAGATGTCGGTATCGTATCGGATGCAAAAGCAGCGCTAAAAGCTTTAACAAGCAAAGTACGGACGAATTCTCATGATGTATGGCTTGAAAGCTTTAGAGATTGCGACCGCAAGGAGTATGAACAGGTTATTGTAAAAGATTTGCAAGACCGGTCTGGCTTATTGAGAATGGCAGAAGTGGTGAAGATGCTTTCTGATAAAACGGAAGGTAAGGCGATTGTGGTCACAGACGTTGGCCAGCATCAAATGGTCACCAGTCGGTACTACGACTACCAAGGCGCCCGTCAGAATGTGACATCAGGAGGGCTGGGAACTATGGGCTTTGCCCTTCCGGCAGCAATTGGAGCTCGATTGGCAGAACCTACCAGGCCCGTCATCACAATCATAGGCGATGGCGGTTTTCAAATGACTTTACAGGAGCTGGGAACGATATTTCAAAACCAGCTCGATATAAAAATCGTGGTACTCAACAATAGCTTCCTGGGTATGGTGAGGCAATGGCAGAAACTCTTTTTCGATGGCCGATATTCAAATACGGAAATGCTCAATCCAGATTTCCAGAAAATCGTAGATGGATATGGTATTGATACTTTGAAGGTCGAAGAAAGGGAACAATTACCGAAGGCCATTGACCGCTTTCTGAATCATGATGGACCTGTGTTTTTGGAAGTCGTCGTAGAAAAAGAAAGCAATGTTTTTCCTATGGTCCCATCGGGAGCATCTATCTCGGAGATCCGTTTGTCTTAAAGCTGCGTTAATAACCCAGAATACGAGCTATTTCCTGGCTACTAATTAGATCAGTACCTTGTATACTATTAAAATCCCGTCCTTGCTTTAATCCACGAATTACTTTTTGCATTTGCATTAAGGCTGCTTTCAAAAGTCCGGGGCCAAGGCTCAGGCGTGCGATTTTCGACGCTTGCAGTTCATTCACGGTGAGAGTCGTCTGCTGGGCCAGCACGTTTACCGGCATGCCTATTTCCTGATTGATCTCTAGCAACTCTTGGTTGGTGCAAAGAATCGGGTAAAAACAGTCAGCACCTGCATCCCGGTATTGTTTAGCCCTTGTAATTGCTTCTTCCTTACGGTTGTCCGCATATGCTTTCAGCAAAAAGACGTCTGTCCGGGCATTGATGACCAGGGGGACGCCCGCCTTCGTTGCTACGTTCCTGATGAGCTGAATTTTCTCACACTGTTTTTCAATCGACACCAGGCCGTTTTCATCATACAATGAGTCCTCAATGTTTAAACCGACTACACCTGTTTTGATCAGGTTTTGAATGTTGCTCTTCAGGTCATTGAGGTTTTGTGCGTAGCCTTTCTCAATGTCAGTGGTCACCGGCAGGGTTGTGCATGCACAGATTGATTTGAAGAGACTAAGAAGTTGGGGAAAAGGAACTTTCTCATTGTCCTCTTTGCCATGGGAAAATGCAACAGAGGCGCTTGCTGTGGCAACAGCAGGATAGTTTTCTGAGGTCACTAACCTGGCCCCTAGTACGTCCCAGACATTGGGTAGTATTAGTAATTGTGGGTCATGGTGTAGCCGAAGTAGTTGTTCGGCTTTCTTCTGCTGCTCGGTCATGTGCTTTCATATCTTTTAAACTAGCCGACTGTCCGACAAGTAAAATCTCCTTGATCTTAACGGCAAGTTGCTAATGATTGCGACTACTATTCCAAGGATAACGCATTTTTACCACGTGAGAGTACTGCGATCAGAGAACGATGCCGTTAGTCACTACCCATTTGTTGGGAGTGAGCAATTAGCTGCTCTCGGGCGAAAAGCTAAGGTCGTACTCTTGTCCGGCCTTGTCTTATTTGCCTGGGACGCAATTTCTCCTATTCTCCTGTCTTCTTTTGATTATGAACCTAAAACAGCTGCTGAAGTACCCATAGTTTCGCCCTCGTCAGGAACAGTCATTGGGTTGTTTGATTACGAGCCACTCGAGCTTGTTGTGCGGCTGTTGATGAGTTTGTTCACGAGCTTACTCTTGTTCCTGTTGCTTGCACGTTTGCGGCCCACCTCTCTGCTGGGCACACTTAAATGGACATCATTGCTTGGGTTCTTGGTGGTAGCTGTTGCTAGCTTCGGTGAGCTCCCGACGATGGGGCACCCCTGGCAATATGCATTAGCTGTGATGTACGCCGTGTTTGGCCTCGCTTCTGCTGGGACTGTCACCTGGTTACTGTATGGCTGTCATAATTGTCTGACCTATTACGTGGGTAGGGAAGAAGATGAGGTGATAGATCGACGGATAAGCTCGGGAAGAGCATTTTAGTCATCGGCGTAACCCTGATCCCAGGTTCGTTTAGGATCATGATTCCGAAGGTCTACACCAAAGTCCACTGCTGCTTTCAACGACATTAAGACCGTAACCCAGCCGGCAGTCATTTCCATTCGCCACCTTTCGTCAACGTCGAATGCTGTTAAGAACAGGTCTGTGCCTCCCTTTTTGTCCGGCAGGAGCTCGAAGCCAACTTTTGACGCAAAGTATTCAATGACGTAGCGGCGGGGTGGAATATCTTCCAGGATCTTGCACTTTATTTGCTTTGGCTCGTTGAGTAGATGAAAAGTGATCTCACCGTCTTTTTCAGTGGTCTTTTCAGCCCAATACTTACTTCTTCCGGCATCTGTAGCCAGGAACCGAAATACCTGATCAGGGGAAGAGCGAAAGTGCATGTTCCATCGGATATGTCCTTTCTCTTCTTGAAATGTCATTTGGTTACTTAAGTTTTTAGGACAAAGGAAAAGGACCCAGCATATAGGAAGGCCCTGGATTAGGGCCGTGTTGTTAAGATTAATTTATTTTTCCAGCTAAAGGCAGGAGTTAAGTAAAAGAAGCGCCCATCGACCAGTGGTCTGTTTAGGCAATTCAGGGCGGTATCAATGGTGGTGGTTGGTACGCGACTAAAGGACTTTTTACGCCATATTATTGGCTTAAAGGCCTATAGCCGACAGTGCTTACGAAATTCCGAAGGTGTAACCCCTGTTTGTTCCTTAAATGCGGTATTAAACACTGATTTTGAATTGAAGCCAACACTGTGCATAATCTGCTCGATGGTCTGATTGTTGCATCTGTCCTCAAGTTGCTGTTTCGAGTCTTCGATTCGATGGTTTGTTATAAACTGGTTGAAATTCACCTTCAATATTCGATTCAGATAGGTCGAAACGTATTGTGTGGGAAGTCCCGTCTCAGCAGCAAAAGAGGATATGTTCACATCAGGCCTGTGATAGATCTTGTTTTTCATGACCTCAGCGATGTTTATCTCCATGACCCGGATCATTGAAGGTGGCAGTACATCCAATTGTTTGGTAAACTGCAATAGTTTGGGGCGAGAAACAATTTCGATTAGCAAATATGTGAAACCGACGGTCATGACGATCTCAGTTATTATGATGAGTTTCAAGCTGAAGTCTTTATTCATGATCAGAAATATTCGCCTTCCCAGAACCTGAATCAACCACATCACATTCCAAACATTCAGAACATAGGCAAAGGTGACGATCAAGCGCCCTGCCTTTGGATTGTTGCCTATCCGCTGCAAATGAGCTGCCCGATTTATTATCACAATGAATACTAAGATCTGAATGACAAATAACCATAGCGTCAAAACTGGGTAATTAGTGATCAACTGCGCCATGAAGAACAGCGCAAAGGCTGGTATGAAAACAAGGCTGTCTCCAATTTTGAGTGACTGATGCTGCGTCTGGAGATGTTTTGCCAGTAGATAAAAGCATGCTGCCATACTTAGTTCTGCTAAGCCCATATACGGTTCTACTTGAAACAAGAAAACGTCACCTACCGCCTCATACATCCAGTTCGTGTATTTCACTATTCCAAATAGGTCAGTTAGAATTTTTAAACACAGAAAAGCACTGAACAGCTTGATGAGAAGGTTCAGCTGATCATACTTGATCCACAGGAAGATAAGAAGCAATACAGCACCGAAGGATTGTATGATCTGGGTGAAAACCCTAAGCCACTGGTAGTCGATCATCGCGATGGTTAAACTAGATGTAAAATTCTCAAGCGAAAAAAAGACCTAATTGCCGGGCATGTCAACAATAACTAGTTCGAAAAAAATATTTCGAACAAGGATTTGACCCGGCAGCCTGATCATTGTTTTCCGAACGCGCAATGTTCCGTAAAGACTTGGCTACGAATGTCCCAATCTACCCATTTGGACATTTTCAGACCTGTTCAGTAAGTAATTCGGTTTGCGCATGTGCAAGTGTATCTGATCGATGAAATCCGGCGCATAATTAATGATCACTGGCGCATAATTATTGATCAAAAGAAAAAATGGAGAAAATGAGAATCAATCTACAACGAACGTACATGATTCGGAGAGCCTTATGGACCAATTTAGGAACGCTTTTATGTATGGTCATCGTATCGTCTACCACCGCTCAGGTGAACCAACAGGCAATGGATAAAAATAAGGCCCGAGCGGCCAGGGTCCTGAAGATGCTTGGCAACAAGTCCAAGGGTAATGGTCGAGGAAAAGCCCCGCAAATTTTGTTTTCAAAGTCGGTGGAAGATATCGACAACAATAACTTCATTACAGAATTTGAGGGCACGGATAACATCTACGCCCACGTGGATTTAGGCGCGCCAATTGAAAGTCTTTTTCGCAAGAATTTCTACCTGACAGGCTTTGACCTTGGCAGCTGGCTCCAAATACTTGTAGATCCTGCTGAGTTTGGTTTGCCTCTTCTGGCAGCCCTTGACGTTGATGGGAATCAGTCAACACTGACCGTGCCGATCCTGGTGGATAGTGGCCTCTCGGATCAATACAATTTGAATGAATATGGGGTGAAAACCCAGCGTGATCATTTGATAGGCTTGGGCTCAGGGCAACATGAAATAAAAACTACACTTCAGAGTCCTGAAACGGGTCAAATCTTCGAGGGCTCATTCACGGTCAATCAGTCCGAAGGTTCAATAGCTGCTGTTGAAAGCAAAAGTGCCTACATGCTGGAGTGGCAAAGGTCCAGGGTAGCTAGCAATGCCACGCTTCCAGCGCCTGGAAGGCTTCAGCAAAACGCCGAGCAAGTGACTGAGTTTGCGTCCTTTTTCAAGGATTATACCGGCAACGAACCACTCAAAATTGTCGTCACTGGAGATGAATGGGGTATCAACCGCAGTGAGTATACAGATCAAATAACGGATCGCACCCTATATGCAGTTATTGCCTGGCAAGACAGCCCCGGAAAATGTAAAATGGGCACTTATTACATAGAGGAACTTTATATGTCCGGTAGGTGGGGAGATAAACGTTTCTCCGGAAGCTCTTCTGATGAATACTCGGGACCAATTGCCTGTGACAAACTCAAATAGTGTGGACAGAAATTTTTAAAGAAAACCCTGGCGAATGCCGAAAAGTCTTGGTCGAAACAATAGAGTAAAGCACTAAACCAAAATTGAACAAATAATGAAGAAGATCGAAAAGGCAACCTGGCAACTATTTTGGGAGGTAAAACGGATCAAATACCGCAGTGACGGAGGAATTGGGTTTAGCGCCAGATAAATAGTCTAATTGAGGCTGTACAACCCAACGCATTTCGATTGCGCTAACCCCCACCGGAACCGTGTATTTATCAATTGAAATTAGGCGAGGACATGGCGCGTAAGTAAGGCATGTAGCTACGTCCTTTTTTACCTATTCACTTTGCTGCCTGATTGGGGCAGCAACTCACTTCAGTCGAGCCAGCTTAAGCTTATGAGCGAAGATATGGTGCTCTTTTGCCTATAGGCTAGGCCTTTAATTTGGTACGACTTAATTAATAGCGACGTTTTGGCCCCGCCGAAGATGTATCATTGACTTTCCGTCTAAATGGCATTTGGTTATCGGAAATCAAGGAACTCAGCAATAGGAAGGATAGACCAGAGCTTACTATTTCGATGCTTCGCCCTCCTGGCATCTGCTCTTTGTCGGGAGGGCTTTTTTGAAATAAACACTTCAGAATTTCAATACAATATGAAAAAGCTCAGCAACAGAAACCTGATCACAATCAAAGGCGGGAGTAGTGAGATTTACGCCTGGTAGATTAATTCCTATTTGAAAATTGGCGGATGCTGAAAAGCCATTAATAGAGTAGGTAATATTAATCCCTTGATAATCAACTATTATGAAAAAAATGGAGAAGCTAACCTTGAGGACAGTTAATGGGGGAGGAAGTGAGATTTACGCCTGGTAGATTAATTCCCATTTGAAAATTGGCGGATGCTGAAAAGCCATTAAATAGAGTAGGCAGCACTAATTCCTAATAATCAACTATTATGAAAAAAATCGAAAAACAAAGCTTGACGACAGTCAAAGGCGGCGGAGTTTGTTCTGCTTCTTCGACTGTATGCGGCGGCTAGGCCGACGTAGCAAGCACTGACGGCATCTATAGCTAATGGTGGTAAGAGATGTCCAATGTCAGTTAAGCAACTTGATTTTTTGGTAAAGCCAGGGAGCGTGTCCCTGGCTTTTTTTCAATGTCATAATGAAGCGTTCAATTTTAAGATCTATCAAACCATTTCCATTCATTGAGCAGGTAAGCATGATGGAGTGCGGCACTACCTGTCTGGCCATGATATTTCGCTATTACGGTTTTTACAATGTGCGAAACCTCCTCGCCGAATTGGCCCAAGTGAGCACCGAGGGTACCGACCTATATACGCTCAGTGAGATTGCAGAAAACATGGGTTTCGATACCGACGGTTATGAGCTGTCCTTTGATCATTTGAGTGAGATCAGGCTTCCTTGCATTGCCCATTTTGATGGTAACCATTTCGTGGTTGTCTTTAAGCAGAGTGATCGATTTGTCTGGATAGCAGACCCGGCCTTCGGGAAAGACAAGCTGACAAGGGCAGAGTTTGAGGAACGGTGGAATGGCATTGTTTTGAATCTTGTACCGCAAGCGGACCTCTTTCAGAATAAGGATATGATGGATTTGGTAGCGGCGAGGAGGGAACGAAATCAGGATGTTTTTCGTCGATTCTACAAGGCTTCGTTTATTCCTTTCAGAAGGGTAATCTTTGAAATTTTAGGAGCAAGCTTATTGCTCCAACTAGCTGGATTGGCGCTGCCCCTGTTTACAAGGGCATTGATGGATCACGTGCTGGTCGATCAGAATCGGCAACTACTATTCGCGGTTCTCTTCGGATTTGTCTGCGTGTTTTTTACTCAAGTGATCCTGACCTACGTCCGCAATGTCTTGATGAATCAATTTAAGGTGCAACTGGAACGGGACTTTTTTAGTCGCTTCTTCTCGCACTTGCTTTCTCTGAAGCAGCAGTTTTTCGATGCCTTCAGGCGCGAAGATTTTATCAACCGATTTCACGAAAATCTGAAATTTCGGCAAATGCTGAACCCGACTATCCTCCAGACATTGCTTGATTTTGGGTTTATTGTCATTTACCTGGTTATTCTCTTTTTGTTCAATATTCAATTGGCGTTGCTGGCGTTGCTTTTTACGACGATCTACCTGGGAGCGATGATTGCCTACACCCCGAAGTTGAGACGTCTCGAAAACAAAGTGTTTTATGAGAATGTGAAGACCATGGGCAGCTTTCTGGATTCACTGCTGGGTATTCAGAATGTGAAGTTGCTGGGGATCGAAAAGCTGTCTTTTTGGAAATGGAAAAATCAATACACAAAAACCCTGAATAAGGTGCTGTATACAGAACAGGTTTACCTGAACCTGACCACCTTATTGCAGGCGATCCATTACATAAGTCAGATAGCCATTTATTGGACTGGTGCTTACCTCGCACTCAATCAGGATATGACTATTGGACAATACATCGCATTCATTACCATTTTCACCATGATCTTAACGGCGGTTTCCAACACCTCCAGGTTGTGGTTTATGTTAGCTGAACTATCTGTTTCCTTCGAGAGACTCAATGACATTTTAGTTGCCCCGGCGGGCCGAAAGAACCTGGAAGATTATACTTTGCCGTTACTGGATTCTCCGACAATAAGTATTAAAGATTTGACTTTTCGCTATCATGGGGAAAGAAACAGGCCAGCCTTGGAAAATATGAATATGGAGGTGGCACATGGCGAATTCCTGGGAATTGTAGGTAGAAATGGTTCTGGTAAAACCACGCTTTGTAAGCTTCTGACCCGCTTGTACGAGGACTATGAGGGAACCATTACCATCAACGGCAACGAAATCAGAGAAATCAACCCTTCGCTGTTTAGAGGGAAGGTTTTCATGGTGCCACAGGAAGTTTATTTGTTTGATGCTTCTATTAAGGAAAATATCTTATTTGGAAATCCCTCAGCAACCGATGAACAAGTTGTGGAAGCAGCCAAACAGGCCCTGCTACATGATTTTATCAAGGAGAATTACCTGGGATATAATCTTAAGGTAGGGGATAATGGTGTGAATCTTTCAGGTGGGCAAAAGCGTAAAGTTGCACTTGCTCGCTTGTTTATTGCGCAACCGGAAATTGTCATTCTCGACGAAGCAAGTAGTGCGCTGGACCTGGAATCGGAACGGGAGATTATGAAAAATATCTTTAAAAAGTTCCGGGAAAAAACGATTATTTCAGTCGCTCACAGACTCTCGACCCTTCAGCAGGCAGATAGAATTGTGGTTTTAGACAGAGGTCGAATGGTAGAATCGGGTAAACACGAAGACTTACTCGACCGAGGTGGTGTTTATAGCTCGTTCATGAAAACTTACGTTTAAACATGGAACCGGAGGATTTTCATGGGTTGGAACCACATCAAATAGTTAACCTGTATCAAGCAGACGATGCGCCGCTTGCAGACGTTAGGGAAAATGCCCTTCGTAAGGTCTTTTATTGGATGCTGCCAGTGGCGGTTTTGTTGTCACTCGCGGCCATTTTTGTGAAAATTCCGAACGTCATTCGCAGGCCCTTTCTCTTAAAGGGTGGTTCCGCTGAATACCTCGTAAAATTTCAGGATCCCGTTCATTTGTATCGGAGATATGTAGCTATTGGCGACAGTGTTAAGGCTTCTGAGAAGCTGATCAACATCAGGTCCCAGCGGATCACGCTGTGGTTGTCTGAATTGCAAACAGTTAACTTGGAAATAGCTGATCATACCACCTTGGGAAGGAAGAAGCTTGCTGAAGATCTTCAAGCCGCTGAATCTGAGGTAGCAGAAGCGCAGGTTATGCTTTCCCACAAGCGTAGAGAGCTTAGTCACTTGATCCGGCTGAACCAACTGAACGTTGAAAAGGCGAAACTTGACAGAGAACTTTCTGAGCGAAGGTTTTACAGGGACTCAACCCTGGCCAGGGAAAATGTAATTCCACCGGCAGAATACGAACGGAGAAAATGGGAAGATCAAGTGGAGGCGATAAAGACGCAACTCGTTGCTACCCAGGCGATACAAATGCGGGATGGACTCGAAGGGGAGATTTCCCTGACGGAAGCACGTATCAGGCAAAAAGCGTCTAAAGTCCTTCAATTGAAAACGCAGTTTGAAATTGCGAAAAAGAGATTGTCCAATCGTCGCGACCAGATTCTTTCACTGATTGAAAATACGTATGGCAAGGTGCTCATTGAAAATGAAGGACTCACTCTGCTGAGCCCAGTTCGTGGAGAAGTCACTTTCCTTACTGCTAGCGATAAGGAAATAGACAGTGACCAAACGGTGCTGAAGATCAGTGAAACCCATGAGGCTTTTTATGGGTTGGTAATCGCACCCCCTGAGGAGGCACCGAAGCTTCGGAAGGAGAACAATGTGGTGCTGAAATTTGATGCCTTCCCACACTATACTTGGGGTTCCGTAGATGCCTACATTGGTGCGATGAGTCAGTCACCTGATGATGGTGGCAACTTTCTTGTTCGGATTGAGCTCCGGGATTGGAGCACTTTTTCAGGTACGTTGCAACGTGGAAGCACAGGAGAGGCTGTCTTCGTGACCGACACTAAAAATTTATACAGCTATTTCTTTGAGGAAGCAAAGGCCTTTTACTCAGCGATCACCGGGAAAGCCCACTGAATAAATGCCGGGCGGGTGATTGGCTTCCCCTGTGCGTGGAATTGATCGGACCCTTTTTAATGAGGAGCCAATCGTAGTATTTTAGTCCGCTGATGGAGATTTTCTATTTGCTTGGCGCAGTGCAGTCATTTTTTCTTGCAACATTATTTTTCAGTCGAGGAGGTCTCTCCAGGCCACAGCACGTACTTATCCTGTTCTTCGTATTGAACGGTCTCATTTTACTTGACCATTACCTGGAACTGACACAAGTGGTTTTTACTTACCCGCATTTGTTGGGGATTGTCTACCCCATACCCTTAGCCCTTGGTCCCGTGCTTTTATTTTATACGGTAGTGTTGACCAGCGACGAGACGGTGCCAATTCGTCGTTTTTTTCTTTTCCATTCAGGCCCCTTTCTGATTGTTACGACTTACTTGTTGCTAGCGTACTATTTCCTTCCGGCTGCCAGTAAGATCGAGTTTTATAATGTGCAAACAACGGGTGACACTTCCCCTTTTATTTACCTGTCTGAGGCACTTTTGTTTCTGACCATTCCGACTTATTCTCTCTGGTCGTTGGCAAAGCTGGTGTCACACGAAAAGAAGATCAAAGCCAGATTCTCCTTCCGGAGGAATGTGGATTTGAAATGGTGGAAGTTGATCCTGTGTTGGTTCTTTGCCCTATCGATCATTTCCCTTTTCACAAATTTGCTGAGTGATGCATTCACGGTTATCCATTACCAGCTCGGCGACAATATTGTCCTGGGCGGGGCTGGTCATCGGTATTTTTTTCATTGGATATTTCGGTATCAGGCAAAATGCCATTTTTATAGAGACTCAAGCAGTCCTCCAGCAGACGCAACAAAAAAGCTCGGTAGTAGCGAAACGTCTCGATACACCGACGAAGACCTTTCTCAGCTGATGGATGCTATGAAGGTGGACAAACTTTATTTAAATGGTTCGCTCACGCTACGGGATTTGGCGGAGTATTTGCAGATGACGGAAAACAATTTTATCCGAGCTGATCAATAGCGGATTGCAAAAGAATTTTTATGATTTTGTGAATGAATTTAGGGTCGAGGAAGTCAAAGCCATGCTAATGGATGACACCTATTCACATCTTTCATTTTTAGGAATGGCCTTTGAGTGCGGGTTCAATTCAAAGTCATCTTTCAACAACCTTTTTCGAAAACATACCGGACAAACCCCTACACAATATAAAAAGTCACTAGAGTAGTCCAAATCTACCCTTTAGGACTTTCGCGATGGCGAGAAGCTATTGATTGCGGCGAAAAAAGCATGTCACAATCACAGAGACTCTATTATATCGACTGGTTGAGAGTAGGGGCCTTTGGTCTTCTTTTCTTCTTTCATTGCCTGCGGTTTTTCGACGCCTATCCCTGGCATATAAAAAATGACGAATCCAGTATCCTCGTCGATTATTTCGTTGAGTTTGTTCATAACTGGCGTATGCCACTGATCTTCCTGGTTTCAGGTGTGGGAACCTTTTTTTGCTATGAACGCACGCAAAGAGAAGTTCCTTGCAGACCGGATTCTGAGATTGATGATCCCGTTTGGTTTCGGGGTTATTCTCCTGGTTCCACCACAAAAGTTTTTGGAGGCGATACATCAGGGTTGGTTTGAAGGTTCGTTCCTTACTTATCTCTCCAGTTACCCTGCTCAGCAAATGTCCGCAAACCTTGGCATTAGTCTGGCCTGGACTGGACACCTGGGATATCATATATGGTATTTGGCTTACCTGTTTGTCCAAACATTGCTGCTGCTTCCCCTGCTAAGAGTACTTCGCTCTCGATCCTCGATGATTTCCAGATGGAATGCGCTTACGACCGGAATGTTGAGTTTTGGTCTGGGTATTGATACCCTTGATCGTTTTGGAATTCCTGTTAAGGCCGCCATTTCCGAACTACCTGAATTGGGCTGATTTTGTGGTTTACAGCACTTATTTTTTGCTGGGTTTCTTACTTGCCTTACTGCCCGGTTTTATGGATACAGTTGGAAGGACTACAAAAATTTTCTTAATAGCGGGTGTTTGTTGTTCGGCCGTAAATTTTTTCTTTCATGACGTCCTATTGCAATGGTCGGTTCCATCTTACAGTTGGGTCTACTTGCTGGTGATCACATTGAAGAACGTGAACACGCTCGCGTGGGTCCTGGGCCTTCTGGGACTGGCAAAAAGAAGGCTCAACTTCAACAAGCCCCGATTACGGGACCTGAACCAGGGAATTTTACCTTTTTATATGCTTCATCAGACGGTAATCATCATGGTGGGTTACGAAGTGATTTCGTGGCAAGTGTCCATTATTGAGAAATTCCTGTTGATTTTGTTGGTTTCGTTCCTACTGACCATTGCGATCTATCAAATCATCTGGCGGGTATCCTGGCTTCGTTTCCTGTTTGGTATGAGAGCCAAATCAGCCATCAGGTCCAGGAAAGAGTTCGTGGTTATACCCAGGAAGCTAAAGTAGTTTCAGAATTGGTTGGCATAACTCCCGCCAGTTACCATTCTTCTGCCTTTGGTGTTTCGTTTTGGCTTATATTCACCGGCATACTATTGATAATTGTTCCATGGGTTTCTCAACATTCGATGCGATCATTTTTGCTGCTTACGCTATTTTGATTTTAAGCGTTGGTCTGTGGGTAAGTAGAGATAAAAAGGGGGTGCCGAAAGATACAAAGGACTATTTCCTTGCGGGAAAGTCGCTGCCTTGGTGGGCTATCGGCGCCTCGCTGATAGCAGCGAATATTTCCGCTGAGCAATTCATCGGCATGTCTGGCTCGGGCTTTGCTATCGGGCTGGCCATCGCCTCCTACGAATGGATGGCTGCAATCACATTGTTGATTGTTGGAAAGTACTTTTTACCTGTTTTCATTGAGAAGGGACTTTATACCATTCCCGAGTTTGTGGAACGACGTTTTAGTACCGAGTTGAAGACGATCCTTGCTGTTTTTTGGATTGCGCTATTCGTTTTCGTCAACCTCACGTCGGTGCTGTACCTCGGTGCCAAAGCGCTGGACACTATCATAGGCGCTGGCGATGGTGGAATTCTTTTTATCAGCATCATTGGTTTGTCCTTGTTTGCTGCGGCCTACTCGCTCTGGGGTGGGCTTTCAGCAGTGGCCTGGACCGACGTGATCCAAGTGATCCTGCTCATTGCCGGTGGTTTGATCACCACAGTTTTGGCGTTGCAGCAGGTGGCCCCGGATGGCAATGTTTTTAGTGGCTTATCTTACATTTATCAGCAAGTACCTGAGAAGTTCTCCATGGTACTCTCAAAAGGCGAGATCATCAAGCCTGGGGGAGAGGATGCCTGGTGGGATTTGCCGGGCCTTGGGCAGTGATTGTCGGTGGTATGTGGGTCGCCAATCTTTACTACTGGGGCTTTAATCAGTACATAATTCAGAGGACGCTAGCGGCTAAGAGCCTCGAAGAATCTCAAAAGGGAATCGCCTTTGCTGCATTTCTCAAACTTATCATTCCGCTGATCGTAGTGGTGCCCGGAATCGTGGCATACGTGTTGAATGCTCCAGACGGTGTTTTGAGCGCCGGGACGATCGACCCTGGATTCCTCAATGATGATGGATCTATTGCCAATGACAATGCCGCTCCCTGGCTCATCAAATTCTTTTGTTCCCAATGGGTTGAGGGGATTGGTCCTGGCAGCATTGGCGGCAGCAGTGGTTTCATCACTCGCCTCCATGCTCAATTCCACGTCCACGATCTTTACGATGGATATTTACCGGCCTTATTTTAATCCGGGTGCGTCACAAGGTCAGATGGTCCGTGTTGGCAGGCTAACGGCACTTTTTGCATTGGTGATTGCGGCCGTTATCGCACCGCAATTGGGTACACTAGGCCAGGCATTTCAATTCATACAGGAGTACACGGGCGTAGTAAGTCCCGGTATCCTGGCAGTATTTCTCACCGGCCTTTTCTGGAAGCCAACAACGAATAGAGCCGCCATTTACGGCATTCTTGTTTCCATACCATTAGCACTTTTCTTCAAGGTGGCTCCTAATGAGTGGTCGACATTGTGGATTTTTCCGGAACTTCCTTTTATGCATCAAATGATGATCACCTGTCTCGGTACCATTGCCTTTATCATCGTTTTTAGCCAATTCGAGGGGAAAGGCCAGCCCAATGAGAAGGCCATAGATGTAAATAGGGCCCTGTTTTCTACTTCAAGGGTTTTCAATATCTGTGCTTTTTATCGTATTCATTATTTGCGCTTTCCTCTACGCATTTTTCTGGTAATTCCGAGAAAAACGATGTGCCCATAGTGAGGAAGTGGGGCTTTGTCCAATGGAAGTGCACAGGTTTTTTCGCCTTCATGTGATTTTCTGTGACCAGGACCTACTAATGATCAGAGATCAAAATCAACAGGATGAAAATGGTAGATGAACTACGTACGTCGCAAACCCGAAATCAGCTAATACTTCGTTGAAAGTGTTGTCCAAAAAAGAGAGGTTTCTGTCATTGATTGAAAACAACAAAGGAATTGTTGTTGAAGATGGCCACCTTTTATGCTGATACTTTTCAGGATAAGGAGGATCTGGAGCAGGAGATCGCTTTTCAGGTGTGGAGGTCGTTGGATAGTTTCTCCGGTAAGTCGAAGGAAAGTACATGGCTGTATCGGGTGGCACTGAATACGGCCATAGTTCATGCTAAAAAAAAGAAGCGTTATGCAGCCGGCGTTGACAGTTTATTTCAAGGATCAGTTGCTGCTAGGTGCTTCGGAAGACCATCGGGGGGAAGATCGTTCTCAATGGCTTTACCAAGCTTTGAGGGCGCTGAAAGATGTGGATAGAGGACTCATGATTTTATTACTGGAGGGTCACTCGTATGAGGAAATCGCAGAGATCATGGGACTAACCAAGAGTAATGTGGCCACGAGAATATCCCGGGCAAAGTCAAAACTCAAGGAATTGAAAGAAAGCAAACAATGGAATTAGAAGAACTGAAAACGAATTGGATGGAATTAGAGCATCGACTTTCACATCAGGAAGCGCTCAGGTCGTGATATGTTGCTTCAACTAACGCGCATGAAAGTCCATGGTAAATTAGCCAAGGTGACGACCTATGAGACAGTAGGTGGTGTAGTTTGCCTTTTCGCGGCGGTGGTGGTTTTGGCACATATCAAGCTTTTTGACACGTGGCCGCTCATGGCCAGCGTGATTTTAAGCCTGGCGATGATGATCGGATTGCCAATCGCCTCGTGGATTACCTTGGGGCGTATGAAGCAGTTGCAGATGGGGCAGCGGGACCTGGCAACAACTTTAAGGGAATTTGCCCGACGCAGATCTCAGTTTTTACTTGTTCAAAAGTGGGGGGTGATATCATCGGTTTTGATGATGATCGCCTTCATACCGGTAACGGTGAGAATTTCTTCGGGAGATGACGTGTTCCAGTCGGGAGTGGAAGAATATATCTGGGTTTGTACCAGTTGGCATTGTTGTTATATTGATCTTGGGTCGGTGGGGATATCGTTGCTATTCGCAGGTGACCTGGCAGGCCAGAGAGATGCTGTTGGACCTGGATCATTGAAAAGTAGCACTTTCATCTCAACGATACGACCAAATATGAAAAACCAAAACCCAGGATTGTATAGAGTATAAGGGTGACCAGGCTCGCTACGAAATATTTAAGTATGCTACCGAGCGTTTTGCGTTGGTGTAGTGAAAGGGAACTATAAAATATCAATGCGAAAAGGAGCAGAAGATTGATTCGGGTGTCGATAAAACCGATGTAAACGCTGATCGTAGCCGTCACCATGCCAATCAGGATATAGAGCCCTGAAATGTAAAAGCCGATAGTAATATATTCGGCCAGGTTATATTTCTTCCAGAAGAATAGCTTCTGACATAACCCAATGGTCAGCACCAGGAAAAACATGATGTTGTTGATGTTGGCCACCATAAACCTGCCTGCTTCCAGCAATGGTCGATGCCCCCCTGTGTTGTCTGCGGTCACCCCATTAAAAGGGTCCGTAATTGATTAGTTCTCTGACGATCAGGTATGCAGCGGTGAGCACTACGAAAAAAGCCACAGGCTTGTAGTAGGATTTTCTGCGCCCACTGATGAATTCTCGGAAAAGCTTCCCGGGATTTACCACCAGACCTTTGACGGTGGACATCAATGGGCCTTCCAGCGCGAAGGAGGAACTGAAAAAGTCGTTGATCGTATCCCTGAAAGTGATCTTGCCTACAGCCGCAGATTGGACCACATTCAAGGCAGAACTTTCCCTTCGATGGGAGTCCCGCAATTGAGGCAATTTTTGCTTTCGCTTTCGGTGATCATAGGCCTTGATAAGGCCAAGATAATAACCCTCCGACGGGTGGGAGGCCTCTATTTTGGAAAGAAATCAGCTAGAAACTGCTGCTTGTATTTACGACCCACGGGCAGCACACTACTGCCTACAGTGACGGACTCTTTCTGGAAACTAGATACCCGTGACTTTTTGAACGATGAAGGACCGGGTGAATTCTGGTAAAACCCGCTGGGTAAGCGGCCTTCTAAGTGGCTAATGCGTTCCCTGGTTAGGATAGAATCACCTTGCTCCAACCAGATTTTGAGAGAGTCGTCCAGGCTCTCTATATATAGAATATCGTGTGGATTCACTGGCAGTTGCTTACGCCCAGACTTTACGATCAATGCAGGTGGGTCCATTTTTGCCTGGATAGCAGGTGGAGTGTTTTCTTTTTCAAAATGCATGCGTACCATGGCAAACAAATGCATTGAAAAACATGATCGCATATAATACTACTAGCAGCATGAAAACATTGGTGAAACTAGGATTCAGATTTTCATATTGATAGTTGGCTAAGACAATGAAAGCTCCCAATAAGATCATGATTTCCAAATACAGCGAGACGATCACCGCGTAGGAGCGTATAGAGACCAAAGCTCCAGTAACTTTTTTTTGAGCAAATACTTAGGTACCAGAAAGGAATTGTAGAAGTGGTCTAAGCCAATCGCGACTGGCAGTAGGAAAGTTGAGAAGTAAAACCCGTGAATGGCATTTCCACTGCCGCTGGCAAAAATGGCTGTAAGCAACACCAGTATACAAAACCAAAATACAATTCGTTGACGCCAGGATCTGTTCATGAATCGCGACGAAAATCTACATTATTGTACTTACAGATTACCCGAATACAGGTAAACTACGGTTTTCACGCAGGATATGACATTGATTGCCAGGCCGCCACAGCTCTAGTTTTGGAACCTCATCAAAATTGAAAAACATGTTAAAGTTATTTTATGAAGGAGGGCCATTGTTCATGGGTATTTTGACCCTGGAGCTTTTGGCTATTATCGTACTGGCACTGGTCAGCTTTTCCCAATTCCATAGGGGAATAAACCCGGGAGCATTGTCCTATGTAAAGAGCATTAGCTTACTCGCAGTAATGACAGGCATTTTGGGGCAGTTTATTGGGCTGTACGGAGCATTCCAATTCATAGAAGGAAGCGGCGGCGTTTCACCAGGTATTTTGGCGGCTGGACTTAGAGTTTCGTCGATCACCACCATTTACGGGCTCATCATTTTTGTTATTGGATATTTGTCGTGGTTAGCACTGAAGGCAAGGGGTTTGAAACCTATGGAATAGGACAGGGGATGGGCTGGTGGTCATCAGCCCTTTCCACCAAACTCCAGGATTTTATCAATAACTAAGCCACGGCGGGCGCTTATTTTTTTAGCCAGGTCCGCTCGTAGGGAGGCATGATTTTCTGCAAAAAGATGGTGAAAGTGGATATGCTGCACATTCTTCGATTTCACCGCGAGCTCGAATTGTCTGGTGTAGTTGTAACTCTCCGATTCGGATATAACAAATATCGGTACAGTGGCATTTGCCAACCAGGAGGTGACTGAGGCCCCTTCTAGGTTTTCTCCAAAGACTCCCTTCACGTGCTGGTTAGCGAATTCTTCCCCCCGATAATTCGAGTGTGCCTGGTAATAGTGCTGAAGATCATAGGTGCCTGCGATGGCAATGACCCCCAGGAGGTCATCTGCGGTTCTTCCGACTTCTGCAAGATACGAAGTGTCCAGCGCAAGCAAGGCCGACAGATGAGCCCCCGCGGAATATCCACTTACTACAATATGTTCCTCGTCGTAACCGTAATTTTCGGCTTGTCGATATAAGAAGTCAAATGCCTGTGCAACATCCTTAATATGCTGTGGATGTTGCACGCCACTATCCAATTTTTCATCCGCCCAGAGTGCTGGACTCAGCCGGTAGCTGATTGCGGCAACGGCGATACCTTCCGATGCAAATGCGTGTGCCAGATCAGCTTCTTGTTTTCGATCGCCAAATGCCCATGCTCCACCATGGATCCATAGCATCAGTGGAGGGTTTTTAGTTTCGCTTGGTATGTATAGGTCCAGCTTGTGTTTTGGGTGTCTATCCGGTCCAGCATAATATTCCAGGTCGAAGTACGCCTGGACGCCCTGCGCAGGCTGGGGCTGAAACAGTGTCAAGCCGAATACTAAGATGCTGGTGCTCAACATTTCTATTCTTTCGAGATTGTCAAAAGCGCTGGCACACAAGCCAGTGGGATACTTCCATATTCCAAAACTTTTCTATGAAACTCTTTTAGTTCTTCGGTTGATGTTGATGTACTAAGAAATTGATCCTTAAGATCCAGGAAAGCCTTGGCTCCTATTTTATACGTTAATACCTGTGCTGGCCAGCGGCGCATTCGGGCAATTTCTCGCCGGCCAATATCATCCTGGTCGACGATCGCTTTTCTCCACTCCGCCAGCGCCTTGTCGTCGTTCCATCCGTGGTAGTTGATACCCACGTCCAATACTAACCGAATCGACCTTATCAGGTCCCAGCGCATCTGACTTATTCGCTGTTCCGGGGTTTGGTACCATTCCATCTCATGGGCCAGTTCCTCGATATAAGCGGCCCACCCTTCCCTGTATCCACTGTACACCAGCGATCGACGATGACCGGGGATGTTTGCCAGCTTTTCCGCATTTACCTGGTAGTGATGACCGGGAATGCCTTCATGTAGATACAGCCAGCTAGCTTGTGGCAAGTGAAAGGGGTTGTCGAAAAGGTTAAAGTAAATGGTGTTGTTTCTGTAGAAACCAGGAACTTGAGCTAACTCCGGGTTGGTACCTCTGGCAATTTCCAAGGGCGGGGTGCTCCATTCAGGCATGGCTTCTTTGATTTTCGGTGCTACATACCTTTCGTAGGCCTTAAATCCCTCTAATACCGTTTCAGGATCGTCGGTGTACAGTTCTTCTGCATCCTCAGATACTTCTTGATTGTTCTGAAACTGACGAAGGTTCTCTTGAATTCTGCCCACTTCCGACCAGCCATAAGCTGTGATTTCTGATGGGGTGATAGCAGTGGATGTCCACAATTTGATCAAATAGCCGTACCAGTCAGGCCCATGCGATTGAAAGTAAACTCCGCGATCGTCGGGTGTGCCCGTCGACTTTTCCACCAGTGCAATTCTATCCAAATTAAGGGCTACTTCGTACTGGAGGATGCTAAGTTCCAATTTCTGATTTCTGGAGAGTTGAGAAGGATCTAGCTTCCTTAGATCCGAATCCATCGTCTGAAAAAAGGACTTCTGACTTGCTGTCTGAGTGCTTGAAAGGTTAGAGGTGATATAATCCTTGTAGCTGAGGGTCAGTCCGGGAACCTCCAGGTTTTGCCAGCTATCTTCCCACTTTTTTGCGAATTCGTCGAACGATTGAGACAAGACTGCTTGCGTGGAGATGGTCCATAGAAAGGTAATTGCTGTCCTCATTAACGAAATAGTAATTTTTCTTGTCCTGTAAAACTCCATGGCCGACAATTAACTGAAACGGATATCTTCTTCAAGATTGGCAGAATTTTGATCATTTCCGCAAAAAATGATGCCAACGGATATCTTGAAATTGCTAGTTGCCGGTTTTGAACTTCACTGGTGAGTATCTAATTTCCGGCTTGGATAAAAGAGTCCCGAGCAATGAAAATCTCTAGCGAGAAAATCTTAGGCATCGTCGCTACTACTATCAGTATTGCGACACTAGTCGTCCTGGTATACCAATCTCGCCTCATGCGGATACACGAGGAACGATCGGCGCTACCCAAAATTGAGCTTTGGAATAACCCCCGGGGAGGTCAATATTCGCTCAACCTCTTTAACAATGGGTTAGGCCCGGCAATCATAGAAAAAGTCGAGATCATATATAATGGAGAGATTTATGACATGGACTTGTTTCAATTTGCGCTATCAGTAACGGATACTCTGCAAATAGATAGCCTGCAGGTGCAAGGAGAGAGCTTATATCCAGGTATGATCATTCCTCCGGGGGCCCGGAATCAACTGATTTGGACCAATCGTCTCGGAAGTGTTCTCAATCCGATCATATCCCTGGTTTATGAGCAACATGCCGTGGTGCGAATACGCTATTCCTCGGTTTATGGAACTGTATGGCGACTCGATGGATTCGGTAGTCTACCGGTCGTAGATCGGGATTATAACCCGGCGGTTGCAAAAAGACTACTGGGTGAGGATTAGCTCCTTTGATCATATTGAGAGGAAGCGTCACGCGATCATTTCTTCATAGGTAAATTTGACATGCAGAGACAAGTAGGGAAATCAGGCTACCAATATCTTAGCGCATGGACCACACAATCAAGCTAATCCAATGTGGAGAGATCGACATAGCTGCCTCTTGTCGGGCTAGGTCTCCGGAACCAGTTCCGGCATATATTCCTGTTACGGCGCTCGTATATGCGCAACAAGGCCAGTTTCATATGACCACCGATCGAGAGGAGTATGTCATTAAGACAGGTGGCTATGGAATAATCCGAAAATTCAGTGAGGGAACCATGCACAAGTCCTTCACAAAGCAAGAGAGTTCTGCTACAACCTACTCTTTTTTATTGACACATGAATTTGTCACGAAGGTGATCGACCGGCTCCACATACGTGAAAGCGTGAAACCTTTTGACCTGGAGTTTTTGTCGCTCCCTGCAACACCACTGTTGGATTCCTTGATGAGTGAGGTGGCGGATCTTGTAGACAGAGGAGCCCGTTTGGATCCAAATCTGGTGACTAAAAAAACGTTTGATGCGCTTGTAGCTATTCTCCAGGCGAATCCGGAAGCGGCGGCAGCTTTTCGAGAGTATGGCTTTGCCCAGCGCCCGGACCTGTTGACGTACATGAATTACAATTTTATGTACAATATTCCGCTGAAGGTTTTTGCCAAGCAGTCGGGTAGAAGCCTGTCCACTTTTCAGCGAGAATTCCGCCAAATTTTCGGCATGACTCCACATCGGTGGCTCATGAGAAAAAGACTAAGATATGCTTGTGACCTGATGGCCGGAAATAACGAAAAGCCCTCGGATGTTTATGTTCGGGTGGGGTTCGAGGATCTGGGGCACTTTAGCCGCGCTTTCAAAAGAGAATATGGCGTTCCACCTAGCAAATGGTCCAAAAAAGAATCTTCGAAGATTCAAATTTGACACTTTCGTACAAGTTGGTCCTCTCAGGTTTGACTAGCTTGATCTAGTAAATCCAACACTAAACCGGAACACATGGAGAAAATCAAAGCAATGTGGTTGATTGCCTGCGTAGCAGTAGTCCTGCTTGGCGCTTCAATGAGTGTGGCTAAAGAGAATTCGACCCACTCGGCCTTCGCGGCGGCTACCATCACAGAATCATCTAAAGCCCGGGAAGATTCGGAAGAGGCTTTTCATTTGATGATGGACGTACTAACGCATCAGCGCTGTGTGAACTGCCATCCTTCGGATAACGTACCAAAACAGGCCGAAGATAGGCACCCTCACCGTTTTGGCATTTCCAGAGTAAATGCAGAGGGAGCCACCAATTGTGGTACCTGCCACGGAGATACAAACAACAACTATTCGGGAGTTCCGGGAGCCCCTCACTGGGCGCTGGCACCGGAGAGCATGGCGTGGGAAGGTTTGGATCGGTTCGAGATTGCCCGGTCGATGATCGATCGAGCGAAGAATGGCAACCGGTCAGCGGATGATATCATGCATCACCTCACCGAACATGAACTGGTCCTATGGGCCTGGGAGCCAGGTTTGGATGCAGAAGGTCAATCCAGGGAGGTTCCGCCTGTTTCCAAAGAAGAATTTATACGGGCTGTCAAAGAATGGGTGGAGGCTGGTGCCATCATTCCGGTTGAGAATACTGAAGATTAGGATCATGAAAATATCATTTTATATAAATGGCGCAAGCCAAACCGTAGATACAGATGGTGATGCCCCTTTGCTATGGGTTATCCGGGATGTATTGGATCTGAAAGGGACCAAGTTTGGATGTGGCAAAGCAGCGTGCGGAGCCTGCACAATACAAGTGGATGGTGAAGCCGTGCGGTCATGCTCCTTCGCCAGTAAGTATGCTGAAGGGAAAAACATCACAACGGTCGAGGGGCTGGGCGATGCGGAGAATCCTCATCCGGTTCAACAAGCATGGATTGAGGAAATCGTTCCCCAATGCGGCTATTGCCAACCTGGGTTTATGATGGCCACCGCAGCCTTGCTGGAAAAGTACCCGAACCCAACGGACGATGATATTGACAACAACGTCATCAATGTGTGCAGATGTGGCACCTATTACCGTATTCGCAAAGCGATCAAACGCGCTGCGGATATCAAGGCAAACACCCTAAACAGTTAAATCATGGCGGAGAAGAAAAAACTTTCAAGAAGAAAATTCATAGTCAGATCATTACTGGGTGGCACAGGCGTACTGGTAGGTGTTGGTTATCTGGGACGCAACAGTCTGCGAAGGTCGCTTTTTGAAATCATGGAGGACCCGGACTCGTTGGCGTTTATGGGCAATACTGACTCCCCTCAAATGTGGTTCGAAATTACGGCCCAAAACGTTATTACCCTTCACTCGCCGAAAGTTGAAATGGGTCAGGGCTCCTTCACCAGCCTGGCACAAATGGCTGCGGATGAGCTTGAGGTAGATGTAGATCAGGTGCAGGTAGTACACGCCGCAAGTGCCACTGGCAATGTCGATGGCCTCAGTACCGGCGGGAGTACCTCGGTGGCTGGGTTGTGGCAACCGTTGCGAGAGTTAGCAGCCACCATGCGGGAGATGCTTCGAATTGAGGCCGCTTCCAAGATGGGTGTGGAAATAGCGACGGTACAAAACGCCAATGGTGTATTCACATCTGGAAGTCAGCGACTAACCTACGGAGAAACGGCAGCGGGCGTGGAGGAGTGGGAGATTCCCGATACGCCAGCGTTGAAACCAGTTGATAAGTATCAGTTTATTGGCAAGCCAGTTCCGCGAGTGGACCTGATAGATAAGGTTGTCGGCACACCCATGTTTGGTATGGACGCAGCAATGCCGGGTATGCTGTATGGAGCTGTCGTACGACCATCGAAAATTGGTGCTCGATACAAAGGAGCTGATGTGTCGGGAGCTGTAAATATGCCGGGAGTTGTGAGGGTGGTAGAAGAGCCGGATTTTGTTGGCGTGATAGCTGAAACACAGGTACAGGCGGAAAACGCGAAGAAGGCTATCCGGGTGGAATGGGAAGTGGAAAGAGAGTGGTCTACCCAGGACATAAAAGACATGACAAAGGTGGGGATGGGCGAATCCCTGGTGATACAAAAAAATGGCAGCACCCAGGATGTCTTAAGTGAAGCTGCAGAAGCAGGTAGCGAAGACTATTTGGAAGTTGAATTTACCACACCTATTGGTGCCCATGCTCAGATAGAGCCCAATGGTGCATTAGCGTCGGTAGAAGCTAATAGCGCAACAGTGATGATTTCAACACAGGTTGTTGGTATGACCCGAAAAGAAGTAGCCGATAGATTGGGCTTGGACGAGGATCAGGTAAATGTGGTCCCAACTTTCTTGGGAGGCGGTTTCGGTCGAAGACTCCATACGCCCCATGCGGTGCAGGCGGCAGTTATGTCCAAAGCTGTTGGAAAACCCGTGAAATGCTTTTTCGATCGCAAAGAAGAATTTCAGAATGACACCTTCCGTCCCCCAACGCACCACATCATGCGTGGTAAACTCACTGAAGGAGGTACGGTTGAAGCCATAGAGCATCAGTTTGCAAGTGGCGACGTTGCCTATAACTCCGCCTTATTGCCGGGCTTTGCCAACACTATTCTGGGAACGGATATGGGTGCGATCAGAGGAGGAACGATTCAATACCGGCAGATTCCGCATTTCAGGTCCGTGTCGTGGCATGTAGACTTACCCTTTGCAACGAGTTGGTGGCGAAGCCTTGGGTTGTTGGCCAATACTTTTGCTATTGAAAGTTTCATGGACGAATTGGCACTGAAAGCCGGTAAGGATCCGGCACAATTTCGCTTGGATCACGTGGCGGACGATGCTGCAGGCCAACGGTTGCGCAAGGTGCTGGAAACAGCGGTGGTCAAATCAGGATATAAAGACGAGGTGGTCGATGGCAAGGCGATGGGTTTCGCGGCTTCTACGGATGCCGGGACTCCCTGTGCCCACGTAGTGGAAGTTTCTGTTTCAGGCAAAAAGATCCAGGTAGAGAAAGTGACCTGTGTCATCGATCCTGGTTTTGCCGTGAACCCTGACCAGGTAAGGGCCCAATGCGAAGGATGTATCAATATGGGCATCAGCGCCGCTATGTTTGAACGCATGTACGTCGAGAAAAGCGAGCTGCGACCAACGATTTACGGGGCCTATCCGATGGCATTGCTAAGAGATGCACCCAAGGAAATTGACGTTGAAATCATCAACGGTACAGGCAAGCCAGGCGCTGTTGGCGAACCACCCCTTGGGCCAATAGGTGCGGCGATTGCTAATGCCGTTTTCAGGCTGACTGGTACCAGACTAAGAGATTTGCCCCTAAGTCTGGAAAACGTCTAAACGGTTATTCGCCCAATAAGGAATTGTCGAAAGTGTAGCCCTTATAGCTCACCCTGAAAAGAATTGAATAAAGTGCTGGTATGAATACCAGGGTGATGATCGTTCCGAAAAGCAATCCAACCATGATCGACACGGCCATGCCTTCCCACATTTCGCCTCCACTCAGATAAAGTGGAACCAGGCCCAAAACCGTAGTGAAGGTCGCCAACAAAATAGGACGGAATCGCTGCAAGCAGGCCGCAATTACCGAATCCTGAACTTTTCGTTTCAACTCGTTTTGTTCTATTTCGATTCTATCGATGAGTACGATGGCATTGTTGATTACAATGCCAGCAAGTGAAATAACGCCAAGGAAAGGCATGAAACCAAACGGTTCACCAAAAACCAATAATCCGATTACCACACCAATCACTCCCAGCGGGATAGTGGAAGTCACCATCACGGTTTTTCGGATAGAGTTAAACTGAATGATCAGCAGCAGTAAAATAATGAATCCGGAAAGAGGAAGATACTTGATGACCGCACCCATATTTTCGGCCGTGTTTTTGTCATCGCCACCAAATTCATAGCTATAACCGCTTGACCAATTTGCTGATTCACTGACCAGCCAGGGGGTGATTTCTCCAACTATGGCGGCAGCATTTCCTCCTTCCTTTAGTTGGCAGGAGATATTGATCGTGCGCTCCAAGTCTTGCCGTTTGATCTTGGCATACTGCCAATCCGGGATAATTTCTGCTACCTGTAGTAGGGGAACGCTGCGTCCACTGTTTTGTGAAAAGACATTGAGCGTCTCCAGTGATTCCAGGGATTGTTGCTGGCTGCCTTGGCTACGCATGATCACTGGAATTGATTTATCTCCCTCGCGATACTCTCCAGTTTTGAAACCGTCAAGTACCGTTTTCAAGGAGGTAGCTATATCCTGGCTGCTAATTCCAGCCACCTGGGCTCGGTTTTGATCTATATTGATCACAAACTTCTTACTTTTTGGACCCCAATCATCTTTCACGTTTTTCGTGCCATCGAGGGCCATCAGTTTGGTCTTAATAGATCGGCCAATGGCCGCAAGTTCATCAGGATCATCCCCGGAAACTAATATTTCAATTGGGGTCCCGCCACCACCAGCAGAAAGGGAGGCTACTTTGATGTCAGCTTCAGGAAATCGCGCAAAACAAAACCGGTCTATGATTGTAATGGCTTCCTTGTTGAAGGTGGCAGCCGATGTATTTACTAAAATGTGCGCATAGCTGGAGTTTGCTTCATCAGGAGTGTAACCCAGGTCATAAGATTCCGGGCCTTCTCCAGTATAAGACGACCAATTCAGGACACCATCGGGTCGTTCTTCACTCACCAGGAGAGAGTCTAAAAGGAACCGGTCAATTTGCTCGATGATCGCCCGAGTTTCTTCAATCTTGGTTCCAAGGGGTAAGTTTAGATCAATAGTGATCATGTTTCTATCACTGTCAGGGAAGAAGACAAAAGCGACCTTGGTGAAACCGAATAAAGATCCGAAGAACATCAACGCTATGGCTCCCATTACCAGCCACTTCCTGGCAAGTGCGAAGAGTATGAGATCCTTGTAATAGCCCTTCAATCCATTGATTATGCGATCCACGACCCCAGGCTTTTGTTCTCCCTTCGGTTTTACTTTCAAGAAGAGGTAACTGAAGAGTGTAATGATAGTGAGTGCAATAAGCCACGAGGAGAGCAATGCCATGGATATCACGACGAAGATTGGCCCCACAATATCCCCCATAGTAGATTCTGCCAGGTAGAAAGCAAGAAATGCAGCCGAGGTGGTAAGTGTAGAGATCAGGAGCGGCATAAACAATTCGGAACAGGAGTCGATGGCGGCCTTTTTTGCAGCTACACCATTTTCCATTTTCACCATAATTGATTCAGCCACTACAATGGCATTGTCCACCATCATTCCCAGTGCCATGATCAATGCGGCAAGTGTCACCTGGTTCAAACCCATGTTAATGAATCCCATTAGCATCAGCGTCATGATTGTGACAATGGGTATCAGGCTGGCGATAATCGACCCGGTCCTCAGCCCGAGGAATAGCAGCATGACGATCAAAACAATACTTATGGACTGGATCAGGTTGACGATGAAATCACTGATCTTGAAATCGATGTATTGATCGAGTGATGAAAGGCGCACTACCTCTAGACCAATAGGAAGCGTGGCGGTCCATTCCTCAAGAAGCACATCCACGGCCTGGCCAAGCCCAATGATATTGGCGCCATCTTTTAGATTTATGTGCAGTGCCAGGGCATTTTTGCCATCGACCCGAACCAGCTGTCTCGGTGGATCGATGTATCCTTTTTTTACATTGGTGATATCTTCCAGGCGTACTAGCTGGGTGCCATTCCCAACGGGGATTAATGTGTTTTGGATGTCAGCCAGTGAGTTGAAATTACCGGTAGGCTCCAAGATGATCTTTTCACCCTCCAAGTTGATCTCTCCGCCGGAGCTCAGAATATTTGTACTGGCGATAATACTTTGCAGTATGCTCGCAGAGAGGCCGTATTCGGTCAACACCGCATCCTGAAACTCTACGAAGACACGTTCTTCCTGTTCTCCTCCAATCTCTACTTTGGCAGCATCTTCCAGTTTGATGAAGTCATCTTTGAGGTCGTCAGCATATTCCTTCATTTCGGCATACGAGAAGCCGTCACTTACCAAGCCCACGACGATCCCGTACACCTCGCCGATGCCGTCATCGTTAAGAGATGGCTCCACCCCCTGCGGAAGGCCTCGGATGTTATTAAGTTTTCGTCGCAATCGGTCCCATACCGTTTGAAGATCCTGTGGGGCTACCTCGTCTCTCAGCGTCACAGATACCACCGACAAGCCGGTCCGTGAGGTACTGGTGACTTCCTTCAGCTCCGGAAGTTCCTGTGCTACCTTTTCAATTTTGTCCGTGACCAACTGTTCAACTCGCTCTGGGCTTGCACCAGGAAATTCGGAAACAACATTAGCAACCCTCACCGTGTAAGGAGGCATACTATCCCGAGGTAGACTCTGGTACATGACCAGTCCCATCATCACGATCACAACCAAAAGTGTGAAAGTGATCCTGTTTTTCTCAATGGAGAATTGTGTAAGATTCATAGGCTGTGACTAATATGGGCGATCAATTTTCGTAAAGTCTGACCTTCATCCCCTCCAGGAGCATTTGAAGTCCTGCTGTGGCTATTAGATCGCCTTCTACCAATCCATCCGAGATCTCAAACCCCTCGGCGGTCAAATCGCCTACGGTGACGGCCTGCCTGTTTACAACGTAGAACTCATCTTTTGCCTCTAAGGTGAAAACATAGTTACCATTCTCATCCTCTCCGACAGCACCAGCTGGCACCAGCAGTAGATCGGGTTCATCGGCATCTACCAACCGATTGATGAAGGTGACAGACGCAGCCATTCCAGGTCGCACACTGCTATTTTCCTCCGTTAGTTTTACCACTATCGGGTAGGTGGATGTTTGACTGTTGATGCTAAAGGATACTTCTGAAACTACTCCTTTTAACGTTTGGCCGGGTACGGCTGGGAAGTTCACATCGACCACATCCTGCACGTTAACCTTGGAAATGAATGATTCCGGAACTCCCAAGTTCACTTCCAGATCACCTTCGGCGCTGAGTACCAATATTTGTTGACCTGAAGCTACATTCTCGTTGACTTCTGCGCCTATGTTTGAGATTTTGCCGGCTATGGGCGCATATAGACGAGTGTACTCAAGTTGCGCTTTGGCCAGTTTTCGGGCTTTCTTTTGTGCACTCTCATTGGCTTTCGCGGATTCGTAAGCTGCTTTCGCGCTCTCATAATCGCTGAGGGAAGTGCTACCATTTTCATATAGCGACCGGACACGTTCATAGTTTGATTCGGCTTGTTCCTCGTTGGCATCGGCATTGCGAACCGCCGCATCGGCTCGCTCGTATTCCAACTCGTAATCGGAGTTGTCGAGGGTGGCCAGGAGTGCATTTTTGGATACCTCTTCACCAATTTTTACCCGAAGGGAATTGATGGTCCCTGCAACTTTAAAACTAAGTCGGGTTTCGGTACCGGATATCGCCGTGCCATTAAATGACCGGGCCTGGATTCCACCACCAGGTACCACTTCCTGATATTTCACGGGGCGGATCACCTCCGGCTTCTTTTCTTCCGTTTTTCCACAACTGCCAACGACAATCAGGATGGCAAGGGTTATAAAGTTGATTTTAGATTTCATCCGATTTCATTTTCTATTGTTGAGAAAAATAGCTTGCTACCTGGGCTTCATAGTCGCGACGTTGCTCCTCGGTCATTAGCATATAATAATTGCCTACGGCTCTTTCCATGGTCAGTAGATCTATGAGGAATTGATAAACCACATTGGCGCTGTTTAGTTGCGCGGAAACGGCGGCGTTTTGTGCATCCAGCACCTGGGTGATGAGTACAGCGCCTTGAGAATATGCATCCTGGATTATCTCGAAGTTCTTTACCACGGCTTCTTCGGCTTGTCTGGCCAGGTCAATATTGAAAAATGATGCTCGAACAT
The DNA here is from genome assembly GCA_965242775.1 of Cyclobacteriaceae bacterium. Classification (GTDB taxonomy): domain Bacteria; phylum Bacteroidota; class Bacteroidia; order Cytophagales; family Cyclobacteriaceae; genus JAWPMT01. The sequence continues at coordinate 23,314 of CBDETI010000031.1, read as the reverse complement.
TCTCCAGCTCCGACCTTACCTGTTGTTCTACCAACCGCTCAAGATTGGTTCGCTGCGTTTGAATTTGCGAAAGCTGTACTTGTGATTGTTGTACCTGGTACTTTCTGCGCCCACTTTGAAATATGGGCAGGCTCGCGCCTATGGAGATGTTCCAGTTCCAATCGTTAGGTGCCTGGAACGGAGGCGGTACCTCGGAGCCCGCACCGTTGCGATAAAGTTCGTAGTTGTAGTTGGCTCCTAAGGAAACCTGAGGGATGTATTGGTTTCTACGGTTCAGCAGTAATGATCGCTCCTGGGCTTTGACATTTGCGCCCAATTGAACCAAATCAGGCGAATATTCAAATGCCTGTTGGACCATAAAAGTTTTGAATAGCCCGAAATCCCGCGGATTATTAATAAAAGAAGAGAGCCGCTCATTGTTGATCACGTATCGACTGTCGTTGATATCAATTTCTTCCGTCAGGAACAACTCATCAATGGGTCGATTTAGGATTTGATTGACGGCTATTTCCGCCTGGCGCCTTTGGGCACTGGCATTGAGAAGGTTTCCTTTGGCGTTGGCAATTTCACCTTGCCATCGATATAGATCTGAAGGTCCTGTTTGCCCTATAGCCGAGCCTGTCCTTGCTAATTCCAAGTTCTTTCGGGTCAGATCGAGATTTTGTCGCTGGATCTTTTCGAGTGTTTTCGCTTGCATTAATTGCAGATAGGTGGTGGAGACTTGGAGTACTACATCGAGTACCTGCCCCTGTAGAGAGGCCTCCTGTCCTTCGAGCAGATACTCCTGGATCTTTTTGTTGGCGGTTACCTGCTCGGAATAGATGATCTGACCAAGTTGCAAATTTCCCTGTCCTCGATTCTCCGGGTTTTGACCGTTGGAGATGGACGCCAGGTCTTCATCGACGATTGTGTGACTGGCTCCGGCTGAAACTTCCGGAAGCAACCTCGAACGCGCAATATCCACCTCTTTTTGTGCGACCTCCACATCTTTTTCAGCAATTTCAATGTTCAGGTTGTTTGCCAGTGCTTCCTCGATGGCATTGAAGATATTGATAGACCTGTCTATATCTTCTCTGTCTTCATTGAGTAGTACCGCTTCGATAAGCAGGTCCCAGCTGGGGCTATAGTCAATTTGTCGGGCCGTAGCCATGTTGAATACCAACTCCTCTTTTTGGTTAACGCGAACACTAAACTTTTCAGGTTTCTCATCGTTGCTGATGCGCTGGATATTGATCCCCATCCTTCTCGTAAACAAGGACAAGTTAGAGGCTGGGGCTACACCGGCCAGAACACCACGGTCTACATCCAGACGTCCCAGAATGGAAAAGGACTTTAGCTTCTTGTCGTTAATGCCGTCTATCAAATTCTGAAATTCTGCATCCGTAAGTCGATTGGAGGGCAATAGATAGACAGCATCCTCATTGGTTATTTTATTAAGGGTCTCTGCCGCGGTATTCTCCGAAAAGATGATGCTACTTTCCACACCAAGGTCGGCAAGACCCTCTTCGAAGAAACGCCGAATTTCGGGGATACCAGTGAAAACTGCCTCGTCAATGATTACCGCTAGTTTGTTGAATCCGATTATTTCTTGGAACACTTCCATATCGCGGGGAGGGGAGAGGGGCAACTCGAGGTAGGCCAGGTTTTTTACACCTGAGGCCCCCTTACTATTCACCGGTATGCCCTGCACCTGCGCATTCAAAACCGCGGAAGCCAGCACAGGCTTATCATAAGGGCCATTTGATGCCATCACATGGGAGGTAATGACATCTACACCAAGTACCAGGTCTATATCCGGGTCGTTAAGCAGGGTCTTCAGGTTTGCCTCTGCCTGTTCCTTGGTGCAATCTCCTTGTAATATGTTTTCCTGCAAGGTCGTGATTTGATACTTATCACCTAGTAGGGTCTGAGCCTCAGAAACGATCTGCTGCGCATAACTCATGGAGCGTGCACTCTGGCAATCGCTGACAATACCAACATTGAGTGTTTTCTGTGCTGAAGTTTGGAGCATCGTAAGAAGGAGAGGCAGGACAAGGAGCGCGACATTTGACTTGCTGCGACTTCTTTGGAGCCTCCGGGAGATATTCATCATGTGAAGATAGTTAGGCGAAATGGATCAGGTTAATCTACAAAATCTTGGTCACTTTACGTGCGGATTTCTGCAGATTGGTGTAGGGACTATCTCAGCCCGGGGATCACAATTGCACCACTTATTTTTTCTTCAGCAAAGATTCACAATTCCGTGTAGGCTTCTGCGTCTTGCCAAAAGATCTTGGTTAAAAATCGAACAGAATTTCTTGAATTATGAATACCAAAACTTTTTACAGGTCTCTTTTCCTTGCGGGCGCTTTGATTGCATTTGGTGCGGTCCCGGTTCTGGCACAACTGGAAATTGACATGGGAGATCGCTTTCAGATTAACAAAGACGGATCCTACATTAACTTCAAAACTACCTTAGGAGGGTTTCCGGTGATCAGAGGAGCACTTAAAGCATATCAGGGAACCATTTTTTACGATCCTGAGAAACCTGAAAATACGGCAGCAACAATCAGGTTTGGGGCCGACGGGTTCCTAACCGCACACGACAAGCGCGATGCGCAACTCCAAGGTGAAGACTTTTTGGATGCTGCTAATTTCCCCGGTCTGTGGTTTCAAGGTTTTGAGACCGAAATAACCCCTGGCGGCCTTACCCTCAAAGGCAATTTGTACATCAAAAACATTGTGAAGCCGCAGACCATCCAATTGGAAAAACCTACAGTCATGAGAAAGGCGATGAACAACCTTGATTTAATGATTGTCAAAGGAAAACTTGCTTTGAATCGCAAGGACTTTGAACTGGGAACAACCGGGCAATGGTCATCAGACCCAATGTTCGGGGAAGAGGTGGAGATTGAATTTAGCTTCATGTGCTATAGTTACACAATTGACTACCTAAAGGCTGCCTATGTCAAGCAAGTAGAAGGTAGGCAACATGCGGTAGGCCTGATCTATGAAAAAGTAAAGGAGGGTGGACCTGAAGCGGGCCTAAAATTGGTTGAGAAACTTTCAAAGGATAAGGAATACAAGGGTGACAACTGGCCGACCAACCTGGCGAATATCGGCTGGATCCTTATGGTGGATGGTTACGGCAAAGAATCACTTCCTTTTTATCAACTGGCGTTAGAGAAAAACAGCAAGCACTTGCCCTCGCTATTAAGGTTAGGAGATGCCTACACCATCGCCGGGGATTATGATAGGGCGTTAGCTCACTTCGAAGAAGAATGGTCCATACCTGAAAGAGCAAGATTCACCCATATCCCACACATGATCCGGGCATTCAGCGGAAGTTTTGAGCTAAAGAATATGAAGTAATGCGGGCGCTAGTGGTGTTGTTTTTGTCAAGTTGCCTAACACCGGACACCAATTTCCAGCAGCCCTCGGTACAAAGCCTGGATGGAGTCTATGCCATGGCCAGGCAGGCGCCTAACCTGCGAAGCCTGCTCATTCATCACCACGGAGAGATGGTTACGGAGAGGTACTATGGCAACTACGCAAGTGATAGCCTGGATCATCTCAGGTCGGGTACAAAAAGCTTCACTACCACGCTTATTGGCATCGCAATTGACAAGGGATTCATTGGAAGCGTAGACGATCCCTTGGGTCTTTACCTGCAAGATGTACCTGCTAACAAACAGCGGATAAAGATCAAACACTTGATGAATATGACCAGCGGCATACAATGGGATGAAGGTGATGGTCTCAACGACAGGACAAAGATGATCAGGTCCGGGGATCCCTATCAATATGTGAAAGACCGGCCAGTGCGCCGGAACCCTGGAAACTATTGGGAATATAGCTCCGGAGACAGCCACTTGCTCTCAGTCGCCCTGACAAAAGCAACTGGCATGAGTACTGGCGAATTTGCGGAGGAGTACCTATTTAGGCCTCTGGCCATAGAAAATTACAGGTGGCAGACCTTTGGGGATGGCTTTTTCCCCGGGGGATCACGACTGGAACTCCGCCCGCGAGACATGCTGAAATTTGGCTTGATGTGTATGAATAAGGGGCGTTATGGAAATGTGCAGGTGATTTCCGGCGGTTTTCTGAAAAGTGCCACCGACGTGATATGGACTAACCAGGATGTTGGTAAGATCAAGGAAGGTTATGGGTATGGTTGGTGGGCAATCAATGTGGAAGGAGAAAAGGCCTTTATGGCCGCTGGCTGGGGAGGGCAAACCATAGCCGTTATCCCTTCTGCTAAATTGGTTGTGGTAATCACTTTCACTTGGAATGTGACCAGTAACCAAGCTATTATCCAACAAAAGCATGCGCAAGGTATAGCATTGAAAGCATGGCAATTGCTGGGTGGAAAACGACTTCCTGACCTATGATGATGCGAGTAGATGTAACGGTAAGGCGCATGTTTTTTTTAGCGTTCATAGCAAATGGCATCTGCTCCTGCGGTCAGGAACCACAGGCTTTGCCCGAAGTGAGAAGTTTCGAGGAGGTGTTGGAAGTAGTAAAAAATGCTGGGGCGGTTCGCTGTTTTTTGGTAAGCCGGAACAATGAACTCATCGCAGCGCGTTACTTTGCGCGTTTCGAAGGGGATAGCGTAGAACACTTACGTTCCGCCACCAAAAGTATCATGTCGATATTGGTGGGGATTGCCTTGGATGAGGGATTTATCCAGTCCTTGGATGATCCCATTTCCAAATACTTGAAAAACGTACCCGTAGACAAGCACACCATAAAAATTCGTCATCTCCTGAATATGAAAAGCGGTTTGACATGGGATGAGGGCTCGGGATACAATGACAATAACAGAATGGTGGACTCGGGGAATCCCTTAACACATATGATGAACCTCCCAATGGCCCACCCGCCAGGAGAACATTGGGAATATAGTACTGGCGATATTCACCTCCTGTCCGCGATAGTTTCAAATGCAGCGAATATGACTACCCGCAGCTTTGCTTACAAATACCTTTTCGATCGGTTGGGTATCCGCGACATTGAATGGCAGCGCTTCGGGGACGGTTACTTTTCAGGGGGATCCAGACTACAGATGAAACCAATGGATATGCTCAAAATTGGCCAAATGTGTGTAAATGGCGGTACTTACAAGCAGCAAAGAATCCTGTCAAAAGAGTACATTGATCTGGCAACAAGCAACGTCCATGTATTTAACAAAAACACAGATCTGGATTTAGAGGAAGGATATGGTTATGGTTTTTGGACAGTCCGTTACCAGAAGGTTCGTGGTTATATGGCCATGGGATATGGAGGTCAGACAATTGTGGGTATACCTAAATACGGAATCGTTTGTGTGGTGACCTACCCCTGGAAAGTGGGAGGGGAGCGGGCACTGGATCAGCAAAACAAAGCCAATGACATAGCTGAGTGGGTTTGGGCCTGGGCAGCTGGTCAAGATCAGTGACGTTTATGGTAGTGCCACCTCTTCTTCAAGTAGCATGATATCCGCGTCGTGGGTATCGATTTGACCAAATAATAGTCTCTGGCCATGTTGATCATATGTAAGCGTGTTGCCTATGCGGGGAATTCTCTTTTGAAGCTGGTAGATCGGGTTGGTTTTTTGCGTGTCAAATTCGAAGAAATCAAAGCGTTTTTCGTCAGCGTTTAAGTAATAAATGCCTCGGGAACTCAGGGCGAAAGCACCCCAGTACATCGGATGAAACCTTTCGATTATTAATTGTTCGGAACCAGTGGATAGATCATATTTCCATAGACCTGTCTGATGCTTTTTTGAATAAAACATGGTCTTTTGATCATTGCTGAGCTGAGGCCCATAAGATTCGTGTGGAACCAAAAGTCTTTTGCCATCACCGTCCGGATTCATAGACCAGATTTTCCAAGTTTCATCTTGGTTGGAACAAAAATAGATCTGGTTGCCACGCCAATGTGGGGTGTGCTCGTCCCAATCCGATTGGGTCAGGTTCTGGGGGATCCCCCCCAGGGAGTTCACAAGGAATAAATCCGCCTGACCATCTATAAAACCCTGAAATACAATGTGTTGACCATCTTCTGACCAACTTGGAGCAGTGACGTATTGCCCGGGAAAGTCAGTAATTGGTATCAGGCCTGAGCCGTCTATGTTGGCGGTCCACAATTGGAAACGATCCTCCTTTCGTTGGGTAATGCATACCTTTTTTCCATCCGGTGATACCGTGGGGTTAAGGTTGAGGTCGTTGGTGCCGTACCAGCGACTAGCAGTTTTTTCATCCAGCTTATATGACCAGAGGTTAACATTGTCTTTCATTTTAGCATAAATCACCCGCCCTGTCCGTGCTACCCGTGGCATTACCATCTGGAAATCCCCCGCTCTTATTACTGAGGAAATACCCGAGGCAAGGTCCACCTCCCACAGTTTGTACTGACCGGACCGATCAGCACCGTAAACCAGCGAAGCTCCCTCCTTGGACCAGTCAAAGCCATTGATTGAAATGGGCTCATGGGTGATTTGCCTGGTTCTTCCAGTCTTCAGGTCGTGGACGTATAGAAACATACTTGCTGCATTTTTTTCCCTTACAAACCCAATTTTGGAGCCATCCGGGGAAAATCGTGCGTGAATGTCACCGTTAAAATTTGGTGGTGGGGAGGTCAGTCGCGTGGTTTCACCGGTAGAGAGAGAAGTAAGGGTAATGCCGAGGCTTCCACTCGCTCGAGCGCGGTTGTTAAAACTTATCCATTGCCCATCAGGAGATACATCAAATTCGCCGAAACTACTGTCAGGAGCACGCATCACTCGTATTTCCTGCTCGCCTATCACCGGTTTTTTGTAAATGGTGGCTCCTCCTTGTTCGTATCGCAAGAAGAAGATGTAATTGCCATCACTCGACCAACGAGCCCTAAGTTCCGTCGCTCTACTATCAGTGATTTGTAACACGGTCTCGGTACCAATGAGTCGCGCGTAGATGTCCCAGTTGCGGTCGTGCGGGCCCCGCCAACTGAAGGCAGCAAACCTGCCATCAGGGGAGATTGCCGGCCAGTATTCAGAATTTAGCGCGTTGGCGATGCTGAGCGGATGAAATTGACTTTGAACAGCATTGGGCGAGAGGGCATCTTGAAGTGCGAATGCACCAAGCGCCAGCAAAATGATTGCTCCCGCGACCAGGATCGTTGGTTTACGGGCCAGACGGAGAATGAAAAAGCCACCGGCACTTGGCGATTTTTGGGGCCTAATCTTGGCTACCAGGCGATAACCGGTCTTGCTGATGGTCTCGATGTATATCGGCGAGGAAGCACGGTCCTCTAACAGTCTCCTGAGAGAGGAGATGGCTCTTGTTATTACATTTTCCGTGATGATGACACCCGACCAGACTGTGGATTTTAAATCATCCTTCGAAACAACCTCACCTGCATTCTGAGCCAAGACAACAAGCACTTCCATCAAAAGTGGCTCAACTTTGGTGCATTGACCCTTCCTGGAGATCCTGTTCAGGGAAGGTTCAACGAGCCAATCGTTAACATAAAAGGGCGCGGGCGTCATCTAACTAAAATAGACAACCTTGTACCTTCTCAGGTTACGAAAAGCGGAGTAAAGTCTGCCAAAACACTGATTTTTTTGTGAAGAAAAAGCCGAAATCACACCTTATCGGCACTTTTTATAATATCTGATGGTCGTAATATGTTATTGTCATAACCCAGTTTTGTGACGTTGATCATGGATAGGCCGATCTGAGTGGTATCGACCACTGATTGCGGTGATAGCCACTTGGCCAGCTTTACCAGCCACATGAAGTAGTCGTACACAAATTGGTAAAGCCTCGTCCTTGATTTTATACCTCGAAGTGGAATAATGGCCCCGGGCCGAAACATAAATGCCTGTCGAAAACCAAGCGCCATTAGGTCATTTTCAGTTTTTCCTTTCACCCGCGCCCACATCGATCGGCCCTTTTCTGAAGAGTCTGTGCCTTCGCCTGAGACATAAGCCAGCGTCATGTTGGGATTGCTTTCCAGAAGCACCTTTGCCAAAGCCAGTGTATAGCCGTACGTAATCTCGGTATAGGTTGACTCGGATAATCCAGCAACGCTTATACCCATGCAGAGGTAGGCGGCATCATAGTCCTTAAGTTTGTCGGAAATAGGGCTGAAATCAGTGAAGTCTTTGTGCTCGAGTTGCGTTAGCTTGTCATGATTTAATTCAACAAGCGATCGTCCGATAGTCAATACTTCAGTGACTTCAGGGTGGTCAAGGCACTCTAATAAAACGCCCTTTCCTATCATGCCGGAGGCACCAGTGATTATTACCCTCATATTTTTAAACTTCTTGCATCCTCCTAATTTGACCTAATATCATCTTTTTGGGTGTAAAGGGAATGGCCCGCATCATCATTTTCTGAGAAAGTGTGAGCCCGGAGATGATGTCGATTTTTCCTGCAAGCATTGCGTCGTACCCATCCTGAGCGACCGAGGCGGCACTCACGGTTTTATCAAAAAGGTTGGTTTTATCCATACCTGACACTTTAGCGAATTCAGTTTCCGTGGCACCGGGCATGAGGTTCGTTACTGTGACATTCGTGTCACTGAGCTCCTCGGCAATAGCATTACTAAAAAATGTAACGAACGCTTTTGTCGCAAAATAGACTGCCTGCAACGGACCTGGCATGAAACTAGCTGTAGAAGACACATTTAGAACCTTGCCGCTGTTTCGTTCAACCATTTGTGGGAGAAAAAGTCGCGTTAAGGTGGTTAGTGCAATGATGTTGAGATTGATCATAGCCAGATCCTGTGGCCATTCGCGCTCGTGAAACTTACCCCGGCCACCGAACCCGGCGTTGTTAATAAGAAATTCTACGTCCACTCCCCAATTATTTACCTGCTCAAAGATTTCTTCCGCTGCGCCCGGGACGGACAGATCCTTTTCTATGGTTCGAACTTCAACATTATAAGCTTTTTCAAGCTCAGATTTTAGCTTGCTTAGTTTATCTCCACTTCGAGCGACAATAATCAGGTCTCCCTGAGCTTGCGCATGAATTTTGGCGAGCTCCATTCCTATACCACTGGAGGCGCCGGTGATGAGTGCTGTTTTCTTCATAATTGTAGTGAGTAATCACTTTTTATTTTAAAAAATTTTTTTACAAATCGTACTTTCTGAAAATGCTTTCCACAATTCCCTGGAGGTTGTAAGGTTTGCGGAGCAAAATGGCTGTTGCCAATCCATCGTTCGTAATCAGAATCGCTTCAGCCTCGGATTCCGGATCCTCGTATCCTAACTTTTGAAAAGCAGGAATCAAAAGGTCCTTGATAGGCTGCGTCATACTGTTGTCATAGACTTCTGCCTGCCATTTGAGGGAATACATGAGCTTCCAGTAAGACTTTTGATCCTCGGGGATGTTGAAAGGCAGCTTTAATATCTGTCGCAAAATTTCCTTTGGATCTTCAATCTCTCCCAGGTATCGAAACATTTCCTCTATTTTTTCCAGCCCCTGCTGCAAAATGGCATTGAGAAGACCTTCCTTGTTATTGAAATGACGAAAAATCAACCCTTCGGAAACACCAGCCTCCCTGGCCACCTGACTGGTGGATGTGGATGCAAATCCTTGATGTGCAAACAGCGTCATTGCAGTTGTCAAAATCTTCTCCTGTTTCTCGGTCATAGTGAGTAATCACTTACTTTTACGGTGGTTATTTAAAAAGGTTGAGAAGAGTTGGTTTTATTTCTTGGGACATCAAAAAGAGGCAACCGGATCGGCTGGCCCCTTGAAACGACGAGTAGCCTCCTTTTATCTTTCGAAGATCATTTGAACGCCATCAACGGCGCGTTGGTCAAGTGACAATTGTCCCTCAGGAAATGACACGGTCCCATAGCTGATATCATCGATGGTGAGTGTTTCATGGTCATCGAAGGTCTCGTGGGTGTAGGAATAGGTGCCACTTTCCAATAACCAGGGCACGGTGGTTTTGGAAATGTTGTTTACGACTTTTATGGTCTTGTCAGTATCATTGAAGGTCCAGATAACTTCACCTCGACTGATGTCTTCGTTGATACCCATCAGTGTGCCATTGACATTACTAAGAAGCCATTCTCCTTGTAATGAAGCTGTTTGAATAAATGAGTCATCAATGACGGCCGAGTCGTCCTCACTGTTGCAACCGGCGCTCATTAAGCCAAAAAACGCAATTAGGCCCAGAAATTTTCGCATAGCAGATGTTTTTGTTATGCCAGCTTTAGAAAAAACTGTGCCAAAATAGTTTTCGGTAATATTTTTAATTTGAAGTAAAATGAAATGACCATGAAGCTAGGATTTGTATCTGCCATACTCCCTGAAATGTCTCTGGAAGAAGTATTAGCCACTGCAGCGGACATTGGGTACGATTGTGTGGAGGTGATGTGTTGGCCGGTAGGTAAAGCTACCAGGCGATATGCTGGGGTAACACACATTGATGTATCCACGCTCGATGAACAACGGGTTGCAGAAATCAAAGATTTGACTGATAAATATGATGTTAGCATCAGTTCTTTAGGCTACTACCCCAATGCGCTGAGCCCAGACGAGAAGGAAGCCAAGACGGCAGTGGAACAAATTCTTAGCATCATTGAAGCGTCCGCCAGGCTAGATGTAAACCTGATGACTACATTCATCGGCAGAGACTGGACCCGCTCAGTGGAAGCCAACTGGCCACGATTTTTGGATACCTGGCGACCCATTATTAGGCATGCTGAAAAGTTCGATGTAAGGGTTGGGATTGAAAACTGCCCAATGATCTTTACGGAAGATGAGTGGCCCGGTGGCAAAAACTTAAAAACAACTCCAGCGATTTTCAGAAGAATGTACGAAGATATCGCTAGCGATCATTTTGGTCTCAATTTCGATCCCTCGCACTTCGTTTGGCAGCAAATGAACTATTTGAAGACCATCAAACAATTTGGTTCTAAGTTATTTCATATGCACGCCAAGGATGTACGGATCGACCAAGATCTACTTGATGAAGTGGGAATCATGGCGCACCCCAACCTATATCATACACCTAAGTTGCCGGGCCTGGGCGACGTGAACTGGGGACAGTTCTTTTCGGTATTGACTGACACAGGTTACGATGGACCAATATGTGTAGAGGTCGAGGACCGGGCTTACGAAGGCGCTTTGGAGAAGCGGATTGCATCTTTGGTCCAAAGCCATGACTACCTGCGCCAATTTGTACCGGCTTCAGGTCTTTAGAATCATTCTAAATATTTTCTACCCATGAACCGCCATAGCTGTTAGGTAGTTAACTGCTCATATCACAAAAAAACAAAGTATGGCAGTACCTAAAATTGCAGCAAAAGAGCCGCTACAAGTCCAGTTAGAAGCGGGAAAGACCTACGCCTGGTGTACGTGCGGGGAATCCGGTAATCAGCCTTGGTGTGATGGTTCGCACAAGGGGAGTGATTTTGCTCCGAATGTTTTTCGCGCCGAAGAATCAAAAACCGCCTATATGTGCCAGTGTAAGCACACCGGTAATCCGGGCTTCTGCGACGGAAGTCACAAGGATTTATAGACCTATTCCGCTAGAAGCTTGTTGATTTTTTTACGAAGCCTGTCTTTTTTGAGATTTTTGGCGATGATGGTACCCTGCTGATCAATCAGGTAGCTTGTGGGGATAAATTCTATATTATAGGTCTTGTACGCACTCGCCACATCATAATCGTACATGTGTTCCCAGTTCAATTTGAATCGACCCACGGATTTTCTCCAGGCTTCTGGAGTTTTGTCATAATTCACCCCTACAATTTCAAAATTCTTGCCTTCATACTCACTATACATAGGTACTAGCCAGTCTTTAAAGTCTGCAATACATGGCCCACACCACCCGGCCCAAAAGTCCAGAAGCACCACCTTGCCGCGGAAATCCGATAATTTCAATTCGTTACCTTCTAAATCTTGCAGGACAATTTCAGGAGCCGCTCTACCGACAAGCGGATCTTGTCCAAATACCGCTGTGAGACTTAGGATAAGGGTGAGTGTGAAGAAAGTACGCACAAGCATTTTTTTGTTCAAAGAACGGATAAACCACCATTTAGATGCCTAGTTCTTCCTTATTTCTACGCAAAATGTCAATGATAAAACCTATGTGTTCATCTAAATCCACTTCAAAAAGCGCAATGCCCTTTTGAATTTCCTCTCTCTCTACTGAGGCTGCAAAGCTTTTTTGCTTCAGTTTTTTCTTCACGGATTTTGCCGTGAGCGTCTCAACTCCCTCGGGCCGTACCTGACAGCAGGCCACAATGAATCCCGTGATTTCGTCACAGGCCAGTAGTCCCTTATCCAGCAGCGTGTCGTAGGGTACTTCCCACTTGGTATAATGCGCAGATATAGCGTGAGCAATTTTCTCCTCGCCCTTTTCTCGCAATAAGGCCACTATCCGGTGAGGGTGCTCCTCGGGGTAAGCCTCATAGTCTGCATCATGTAGCATGCCCGTTACTGCCCATTCTGTTGCGTCTTCGCCTAGTTTTTCGGCGTAAGCTTCCATAACCAACTCTACTGTTCTTGCGTGTCTCAACAGACTTTCTCCCTTTGTCATGCTGTGGAGTATTTCTTCTGCGTCTCTTCTGGAAATCATATGAAGGTATTAGGTGCTATGTTTGAAATTGTTGTTCTAATTTGGCGAACTAGCATAATGGAAACAAAAAAAATACTCTTCTTCTGTCTGGTATTGGTGTTTTTTCATGGGGCCGGCAGCCAAGGCTTTGGGGTCAAGGGGCATTTGCTATTTGGTGGCCATACCCCGGTATCGAGCGACTTTGAAGAAGTATATGGCGGCAATAGTGTTGTAGGTGGGGAAGCACTAATTGGGATAGACCGTATTTACCTCTTTGGTAGATTCCTTTCCATGAACTCAGATGGCTCGCCGGTCACTGTCGGCAATGTTGCTGCCGGTGCTACGTCCAGTTGGAACCAAGACCTTACCGTAATTGGTCTTAGGCTCTATCAGGGAGAGGGGGGCATTAACTTTACTACTTCGGCAGGTTTTGTGCGAAGTTCCTTTAAAGAAGAGTTTCAACTCACCAATGCAGCAGTGGGGAATTTTGTTGACCAATATTCGGGGGATGAGAGCGGTTTTTTGATGGGGCTTGGATTAGCCGTTGGCATCGGACTTCTTTCATTTGAGGGCAGCGCGGAATACATTCACGTGGTAACAGATGGCGCCAACGGTTTGGTCAGTGGAACAGCTAATATTGGCGGGTTCTTTTTTAACCTGGGAGTAGGTGTTCGATTGTTTGGTAAAGAATCAGATTAGTTCACACTTCTTCAAAGTATTAATGAAACTTTCGACATTACTTCTCGCCACCACTTTTCTCGCTATCCTATTGACTGTCTCCTGCGTGCCAGATGATGATCCACCAGGGCCACAAATAGAAGGATTGCAAATTCCATCATCTCCTTTTTCAACGTTTTTGAACGATCCACCATTTCAACTTCCTTTAGAGGGACTTGATTTTGTAAATGAGACAACCACTGAAAGTGGCCAGGGTCTTTTTACTGGCTATTATGACCTGACCACCACCTCTGACACGGTGTTCTTCACTGTTGATCCCAATGAAGTGACCTGGACTAGTAGCGATATTAGGGTCGTTTCTGTCGATGCAGGGCTGGTAACCCTCGTGGGTGAGGGGGCTGCTGAGGTGACAGCCTCTTTGGGGGACATTGTTTCTAATGCGATTCCAATTACGGTTTCCCGAGAGCTGGAGGCACCCACTTTGGTTGTTGATCCACCACTGAGACAATTGGTTTTTGCCGAGTCCGCAAGTATTACAGGGATAGTCAGCCTGGGTGCCGATCTGTTTATCGCTTCAGAACAGTCAACATATGACGCAACAGGCCGATTTGCCAGGGTTATGGAGGGTTTCCAGTTGGGGGAGAATACGGTGGAAGTCATTGCGCAGAACCCCGAGGATCCGTCTCTGGATGCACGTGCGAGCAAACTCTTCATTTATGAATTTCCGGATGAAAATGCCAGCATTGTTGGCTTGTGGAACGGTACAACCCAGGGGCTCGACTTTAATTTTGAAGTGGCTTACAATGCAGACAGTATGCGTTATGATCTGCTAGGAACAATTGCCATTGAATTCCTGAATTTTGGTTTGGTGGAGGGCATTCGTATTCGGGGAATTGTCAATCCGGACGGCAGCATTGATGCCAACCTTTCTTTAGATGAAGCTGCTGTTGAAGTTGGGGGTACCTTTGACGGTTTTTTTAGCGACATGGGTACAGCAGAAGGAAGCTATGCCGCAGGATTGGAGGTCGGCGGTTTTGATACCGGCGACGCTAGTTTCGACTGGAGCGCCGTGAAAGTAGATTGAGATGATTATGACGTACGAGCTGATTAAATACTTGCATTTCTTAGGGATTTTCCTTGTTGTTGGCGGACTTTTTGCGGAATTGTGGCTTGTGGAGCGTAAGATGAGCAGGGGACTAATTGCAAAAGTGGCAAGGATCGACGGAACTTATGGGCTGGGAGCCATGGTCACAGTATCGATGGGATTGATCCTTTGGTTAAGTGACATAGGAAAACCTGCTGAATTCTACTCAGCCGGCGGGCTGGTGTATTGGAAGCTAGCGGTATTCACCGTGATTGGCTTACTTTCAATATATCCAACGGTTTTCTTTGCCAAAAACCGAAAATCCAGCAAGAATCCGATGGAGGAAGAAGAATTGGAAGTGCCTTCAGTTATTATATGGATTATACGCCTGGAATTTTTGTTGCTACTTGCCATACCTTTTCTTGCCATCCTGATGGCACGGGGGTTAAGTTTGTGAGGCCATGGCCAAGGTCATCAAACTTCCGTCAGCTTACGTCATAGATACCAAAGTGGTAGGTGTCAGTAAAGCCAATGCAGATGGATCCCAACGACAGGACATTATCAAAGAGGGCGTATTCGAGGATGACCTGTTGGAACTGCGACCCGAACCTGACAATCCATATGATGCCAATGCAGTGGCAGTTTTTACGAAAGACAGCAACCAAATAGGGTACTTGTCGAGAGAAGTGGCCGAACGCCTTCACAACGTGTTAAATGGAAACCTTACTGTGGCAGCTAAAGTAACCTGGGTTAGCGGCGAAAAAACCATTGGTGTGGGCCTTCGGATCGAGCTGGCGAACTAGCTGGTAGCATATTCGGTAACTAACAACTTTTCCAGAAACCTTGCTACTGCCATCATTCCTTCATACCTGAAGCCGGTAGCTTCCTCAGCTTCGCGATTGTAATTAGTGTTTGTATTAATGTCGTACACAAACTGATTTCCTAAATGATCTGTAACGAATTCAACCCCGGCAATATCGATTTCCTGCTTTTGCAAAAAACTTTCTAAACGAGCCAAATGTTGGTACGGACTATCATCAAGGATTCGGAACTTAGGAGCTTTCGGTTCCTCCTTTAACGACCCATTGCCGACGATTTCGCAACCGTCGGCCGGACACAGTTCAAAGCCTTCGGAGGTATTTACTGAAACCGAATAAAATAGCTTGCCTCCAATAAACTCCATACGGATTATTTCCTCATTAGCCGGTTTTATGTATTCCTGTAAAATGAAAATACCATCGGGGGATATAAACTCGGGGTTATTTTCGATCTGTAGTTGAAGGCTATCCTTACTTTCAAATAATTGGACGCCCAGTCCCTTTCCTCCACGATTGGGTTTTACAATAAAAGGCTTCCCCATAAAGTACTCGCTGAGGGGTACAAGCTGGCCGGGGTTGTTGGCGATGTATGTCTTAGGCGTGGGTATCCCTGCTGAATTTAGCAATATCTGCTGCCTTGCCTTACTGATCTCTGTGGCAATAGTTTGTTTTCCGTTGACCACACGCCGATCGAAGGCCTCCAGCCATTGCACAAGTGGCAAGGCCAGGTCAATGCTGCCATCGTGCCCCCGGGTATGACTCGATGCACTTATTCTACTGTAAAATATACCCTCTGGCGGCTGCATTTGAGGATCAAAACCTCCTGACACCACGAACCAACTAACATAAGGTATGTTAATTGCATCCAGGGTCTTGAAAAGCGGTCGAACCCAATCGTCGTTCTCATGAAGGACATAGACCATGGGTCGTGGGTTGTAGGTAGGGTAGAAGACTTGCACGTCAGAGGCTATTTGTCAAAAAACAACAATCACCGACGCGCTGTTCATTCCTGGAAAAAATTGTTACGTTAATGCATGGATCACTTGCATTGGTACGAGACGCTACAGATCTTCCACGAGCGTATCAAGCTCAGAAATCATTCGCTCCAGTCTGGCGATCATCTCTTCCTCGGTGAGGGATCTGTTATCCAATAGTGAATCCATCTCTTCGTAGATGTGGATTTCGTATTCTTTTTTCGAGCCCTCAGAGTATTTCAATGCATTTTTTATGTGGTACATGCCATACTTCATAGCAATCAAGGCATCGCGCGGATGGTCCTGCTTGATGAGTACCTCCGACACCTTTAGTTCCGCCAGTGTTAGTGCATTCAGGGCTTTGGAAAAGGCTTCATCAAGATCCTCTTTTACCAGTGAATCCATTTCCATTTCCATACGCACTTTTTCCAGTTCCTTAATAGAAACTTCCAGGATGCGGGTACTTTCCGCATCAAGATCTGCTTCTATTTTTCTGATTGAGCGGATGGCCTCATCTAACTGCTCGAGACTCCTGTCGTAGGCATGCTCTTTGAGGTAATACTTGCTGTAATCCAGTAGTAGATCAGGTTGAACGGCCTGCTCCGTCAACAAAGCGATCTCGGTACTCTCCCTCCACTTACTGTAGCCGTAGAGGCCGCCAAAAAGTATGACCATCATGAAAAAATACTGTACGCCCTTATTGCCCATAGTCTTGAAGTTGTGGTACTCTAATTCCTTACGAATTTAAGGAGATTCGTGATTCATACCCGCATTGACCGCCATACTATTGAAAATAATAACTTGTACAAATAGACAACTAATGCATTTGTTGTACGTTTGTACAAAAAATATTTTGACATGAGAGGAGAGCATATTGGCGAACTTGAGGAGCTTGTTTTGCTGACCATTGGTTCGTTGCTGGATAGTGCCTATGCGGTGGCAATCCTGGAGGAGATCCGATCTAGTTCCAATCGAACCATGGACGTCACTGCTATACACTCCGTACTTCGTAGGTTAGAAAAGAAGGGGCTGGTCACCTCCGAGATGGGGGGTGCAACCAACGATAGGGGAGGTCGCAGAAAGAGATTCTTCTCCTTGACCAAAGCCGGTCGTCTTGTATTGGATGAAACCATGGAGCTCAGGCTTAACTTGTACAAGAAGCTACCTAAACTCACCTTCTCAGCTATATGAAAGGCCCTCCACAGTGGTCAACCAGATTCTTGAACTGGTTTTGCGATCCTGAGCTTGTGGAGGACCTGGAAGGGGATTTGCTGGAGTTGTTTGTCACCTACGAGTCACGCTGGGGGACTTTCAGAGCCCGGTGGCTTTATTCGTGGCTAGTGTTTCGCTCGCTGCGACTTTCGGCAATCCGAAAAAACGACTTTTTCAAAAACTCAATAAATCCTATGGTACTAAAAAACTTTAAAATAGCCCTGCGGGTGCTATGGAAGGACAAATTCAACACGGCAATGAATCTGCTTGGACTCACGATTGGCATATTCTGCTTTTTGCTGCTTGGATCCTACGTGAAACATGAACTAAGTTTTGATCGATTTCATGACAAGAAGGATCGTCTCTATCGTTCCTGGTTAAGAGAAGACTATGGCGAAGGAAAGGTTTTCTTTAACTCGACGAGCCCATTGCGATTCGAATCGCTATTTGAGGATAATTTCCCAGAGGTAGAGGCTGCTGTGCAATACGATCGGGTAAATTGTCTTGTCGGAGAAGGGGAAGACAGGATCAATGAGCAGGTTGCGAAGGTCAGTCCGGACTTTTTTGACGTATTCGATTTCCCACTGATTTATGGAGATCCTTCTACAGTATTACATGATAAGCACCAGCTCTTACTGTCAGAGTCTTACGTTGAGAAGTATTTTGGTAATACAGATCCATTAGGTCAAACCCTGACCATGCAAGTAGCCGGTGAATCTCGGAAATTCAATGTTAGTGGAGTTTTTCAGGAGGTACCGGCCACCTCAAGCATGCAATTTGATATCCTGATCTCCAATGCCAACGACCGTGATATTTATGGCGATGGGGCCCTTACTGCCTGGTTTTTGGTGGCTCCCGAGACATACGTCCTGTTGAAAGAGGGTGCTGCCATTACCTCCATGGAGGAAAAGATGCAGGATGTGGTGCTTTCACAGATGGGTGATGCCAGCTACGGCGAGGATGCCATGCAAAGAGATCAATACAATATCGGTTTTCAAAAGCTCACAGATATACACCTCGATCCAAGCATACCTTTAGGTTCTCGCTCCGGTCAGTAACCCTCAATACGTTTTTATACTCGCGACCATCGGCTTGTTGGTGTTATTTATTGCGTGTATCAATTACACAACCATCTCCACGGGCCAATCTCTCCGAAGGTCAAAAGAGGTGGGGCTTCGTAAGGTACTTGGAGCCAGACGCAGGCAGCTGGTAACACAATACCTTTCGGAGAGCGTAATCCTGTCGATTGTTGCCATGACGGTGGCGTCACTTGTGACCTATTTGCTTATCCCGGTGTTCAACAGGTTGATTGGTATCGAACTTACCCCGTCCTTAGATTGGTATGACCTGTTGATAGCCTTACTCGTCGGTGTGGTAGCCGGCCTTTATCCCGCTTTGGTGACAGCCAAGTTTAAAACGATTGATATACTCCGGGCTACCGGCCAGTCTTCAGGTAAATTATGGGTGAGAAAGGCGTTGATGGTGGCCCAATTTCTTATCACCGTTTTCTTGATCAGCACTTCACTGATCATGCGGGATCAACTCAATTTTTTAACAAGCAAAGACCTGGGCTTCAACTATGAAGCTAAGATAGCTACCCGATTGCAGGCTGCTCCTGATGCTAATCGATTGTCCCAACTGGTTGCGACGGGTATGGAGAATGGTAAGATACTCAAAAGTCGTTTGGAACAATATCCTGAAATATCCGAAATCGGTATGGGGTCGCATATGTTTGGAACCAGCGGCTGGGCCAACGTAGCGTATACAGATCATAAAGATGTATTTCGCAGGTTTCGGTTCTTGGTCGTGGACGCTTACTATCTCCCGGCTTTTGGAATTGAAATGGTTGAAGGACGTGCTTTCGAGCCGGGCAATGGCCTGGACGAACGCCAATCCGTGATTCTAAATGGGAAAGCCGTGGAGCTATTCGGTTTGGAGGATCCAATTGGAAAGAAGCTTCCTGGAAATGAATTCGGGGATCATCAGATTATAGGCGTTACGGAGAATTTCCACTTTACATCCCTTCATTCAGAAATTGAGCCACTGGTCATTGTCCAGAATATCATGCCGATTGCGGTGGGTTTATCTGACGGTGATTTCGGAGATACGGTAGTGCCGAAATTGGTATTCACTTACACAGGATCCAACCTGCAGCGAGCAACCGAAATTCTGCAGCAAGAGTGGGAGGCAGTCTTTCCTGATGAACGTTGGAACTACCAGTTTCTCGATCAGCAAATTCAGAATCAGTATGAAAACGAGGTGCGAATGGGACGGCTCATCACCGTTGCCACCGTTATTTCTATCGTGATTGCTGCGCTCGGATTACTGGGATTAAGCATGCTGGTAGCCAATAGCAAAGAGAAGGAGATTGGTATTAGAAAAGTGATGGGGGCAAGTCCCATTTCGATTTTTGGGTTGATGGCTCGCGGCTTCTCTATTCAGGTCGTGATTGCCATTGTTTTAAGCATTCCCGTCACCTATTGGCTGATGGAACAGTGGCTTCAAAATTTTGCTTACAGGACGAATATTGGGGTGGAGCTTTTTGTTTATAGTGGCTTAATGACCATCGTTATTTCGATTATCGTTATCAGCTACCATACACTGAAAGCAGCGATGGTCAATCCCATTCAGTCGCTCCGGACGGAATAACCCGACAGATACAAGTGGTTTTTGGTGGGGCGTCGCTAACTTTCAGTAGGCGCGTGCGTGACCATTTAAAAAGGGCATCTATATGATACATCGAAGGGCTTTTCTGAAGAATTTAGCTGCGGCAAGTGCCGGTGTGATATTTTCACCGGCCTTCGCCAAAATATCCCCATCTCAACGAAAATTAGGTGTTGCACTGGTCGGACTGGGCTATTACAGTACCGATTTATTGGCCCCCGCATTACTGCAAACAGAGCATTGCTACCTGGCCGGGATTGTTACCGGGAGTCCGGAGAAAATTCCAAAGTGGCAACGTCAGTACCAGATCCCTGATCAAAATGTCTATGACTATGAGAATATGGATCAATTGGCTAACAATGATCAGATCGATGTGATCTACATTGTTTTGCCTACGGGCCTTCATGCAGAATACGCCATTCGCGCAGCTGGCACCGGCAAGCATGTCTGGTGTGAAAAGCCAATGGCAAAAACAGTTGTCGAGTGCCAATCTATCATCGATGCCTGCAAGGCAAATAAGGTGAAATTGAGTATCGGATATCGAATGCAGCATGAACCCAACACCCAAACCATCATGCAATTTGCAAAAGACAAGCCGTATGGCAACATCAGTGAAGTTGTTGCAAGAGCAGGCTATTTCGATGGAAGATCCAATCACTGGAAACAGAAGAAAGAGATGGGCGGAGGGGCATTATATGATATGGGTGTTTATTCGATCCAGGGATTAAGGTATGGTTCCGGAGAGGAGCCAGTATCCGTTAGCGCCAGGCACGAAACCAAGAGACCCCACATTTATACGGAGGTAGATGAGACCACCTATTTTGAATTAACATTCCCAAGTGGGGCCGTAGGTAAAGGAGCAACTAGTCTGGGCATGGGCATGAACGAACTAAAGGTAACCTGTGAAGATGGACATTATGGTTTAAGCCCGTTTCAATCTTACGGCGGTATCCGTGGGCAAACAAGTGATGGCAAACTTCTTAATAAGTCAATCCCAAACCAACAAGCGAGACAGATGGATGACGATGCACTGGCCATCATCAATGATCAATCCGTCCTTGTGCCGGGAGAAGAAGGATTAAAGGATATTCGAATAGTAGAAGCGACCTATCGAGCGGCCGCGACAGGCAAAACTGTCCGGATTTAAATTTCATGTTATTTGTCTTGGGTGCAACATAACCTGGTACTTTTAGGCATAAGGTAGAATCTTGTTTGGCGTGTTGAGGTTTAAACAATATAAACCCACCAGCTGCAATGAGACAAGTCTTATACATGGTGCTGGCACTTGGTTGCGGCAACTTCTCGCCGACCTTTTGTCAAACCACTTTCTTTGAAAAGGCGGATCAGTTTTTTCGAACAAGACAAATAAACAATCGGATCAATTACCAGCTTCTGGTTGATGAGCCAGCTGAACTGCAATTACTGGTTTCGCAAATATCCACTATGAATGTGGACTCACTGAATGCTCAGTCCAAAAAGGCGTTTTTATATCAATGCTTACAACCTACTGGTTATCAAAGGTGTTGTGGATCACTACCCATTTGCCAACCTGGAAGAGGTTCCTGGCTTTTTTAAAAATATCTTCCATGATATTGCGGGACAACAACTCTCCCTGGATCAAATTGAATTTCAGCACTTGGTAAAAGACCCGGTAGATCCGCGATTGCACTTTGTTTTAAACTGTGGTGCCTACAGCTGCCCGACATTGTACAACGAAGCCATTAGGCCCGAAGAGATAGAAGAGCAGCTCAACTCGGCGATAACACTGGTTATGGACAGAGACGATTATGTATTTGTTGACCATGAGTCAAAAAACGGTCCTGGTAAGTAAGATCTTCGACTGGTATGGCGACGATTTCCGACAGAATGGGTCACTCCGGCAGTTTATCAACTTTCATCGCTTTACATCGATCCCAAGTACTTACGAGATAAAGTTTCAGGAATATGACTGGCGACTCAATGACTCCAACAATAAAGCGTTGAGGTGACTGGCATGACCTTCAAAGGCTTTTTACTAAGCGACCTCCAGAGATAAAAAGTAAGGTAGGCCTCCCAGCCTGAGGCTGGTTTGAAAAACGTGTCGATCTGCTCTCGCGTGGGATTTGATGTGAGAGAAAGCTGCTTTTTTAGCGCTTGGTTAAGTCCAGCGTCGCCATAAGGAATGGCTTCCTGGATTCTGAAGGTCTTCATGAGAATGTAATTGGCGGTCCACTCTCCCACGCCCTTTAACCCAATAAGTCGCTCATAGATTTTGTCACCGGACAGATTCTTGAGTACCTGAAAATCGAAATCATCACTTCCCATCGCTTCAGCGACTGATTTGATATAGGAGATTTTCTGTCGGGGAAAATTTCATGTCTCGGAGCGTTGCTTCGCTTATTTCCATCACTTTGGCGGGAGTCGGAAATAGAAAGTGCTTTTGCCCCTCATAGTGTATGAACTCTCCTGAAAACTCGACAAGATTTCTTTTAATGCGATAGGCAAACGACAGATTGATTTGTTGACCAATGATGCTCCAGCATAATGCCTCAAATAAATCAGGAATACCCACGATTCTGAGTCCTGCAAATTCTCTGATCAATTGTCGGAGGCCTGCGTTCCCCAAATTGTAAAACTCATTTAAATCTCGATGAAGGTCAAACCACTCCGCCACGTACTGGACGATGTTTTGGCGATGGGTACCTTGCCCCCCAGCTAGTATTTTTATTTGTAGGCGCTCTTTTGTTAATGAAATTTCAACTAAGGTGGGGCTTGGTTCGGTGGGTATGGCTTTTAGAACCCGCTGCTCGCAAACCGCTATGCATACAGTCATCATAGCCTCGATCGAGGAACCAAAGAATTTCCGAAAAGTCAAAGTGCTTCGGTTTATCGACATAAATATTGATTCCATTTGTGTTATGTAAGGGCCAATTCAGTTAAAAAGGTCGGTATAATCTAGGGTCAGCGAGTTTAGTCAAAATACTGGACAAACTTTTTTGGCTAATACAATTATCTATTGATTAAGTTATTGATAATCAGTCTCTTGTGATATTAATTACTTAGACAACCGAAAATTGGAACGGTTTTGGAATTAATACCTCATGAATCAAACCTGTCTCAATTATGAAGACCATTACAAATATCACCTTCCTAACGCCTAATGGTTTTATTGAATGCCTGTTATGATGAGGCCGTAGTAGTAGAGGGTCCTGTTGGTCCCCGCGGGGCGCAGGGTCCTCAGGGAATTCCTGGCGAAAGCGGATATGCATTTGAGTACACTAACGTGAACTTTACTGCTCCCGGATTTGAAGTTTTCTTACCCTTTCCCCCCGGATTTTGAGGTGTTAGCTTCCGATGTTGTCCTTACCTACCTGCTCTGGGACGTA
>CBDETI010000030.1:122500-168439 GCA_965242775.1 Cyclobacteriaceae bacterium | reverse complement strand
CCCCTGGAACCCCTGCGTAGCCACTAACCGGCACATAGTATTGCTCCTCCTCATCAAACTGGTAGGGGAATACGTTGCCTAATTCGTCCTCTACCTGGACGTTGGCCGTATTCACTACCGTGGCGGGACCATCCCCGTTAGAAGTGCGGCTAATACTAATATTTTGGTCATGTAATTCCGAGTTGGTGACCTTGCCGTAAATAGTCAATTCGCCGCCGGTATTCCCTTTATCAAACTCGATAACGTCTACGCAACCTTGAAATGTGGCAATGACAAGAACGAAGAGTTTGAGTGTTTTGCAGTTAGACATAAAAGCATTTTAATCTATAAAACTTGGTCTAAGCAGGGAGCTGTTGGCAAGACTCAGGCAATTGTAACAACCTTCTGCTACGCCTATTTGTTGCAGGCATTCAAAGCAATTCACTGGTACCGAGGCCAGCGCATTGATTGGGAATTCGCACGAAATAAAATTTCCATTCAGTCCGAGAAAGACCGGTAGGTCCGCTTCCGTGACAACTGTACCCGTGGTGTCAACTTTAGATACTTCGAAGAAACCAAGCACCTCCATTTCGGGGTTCTCGACATTGGAAAAATTGCCAGGAATCGGCGCCGGCGGGACCTCAAAGATCGAGCCTACACGATTGGATACTTCGTCTACCTTTTGCCAATATTCAAAAGCTTCGCGTCCAAAAGAAGATTGAACCACACCATAACCCCCGCAACGTCTTAAACGAATTGTCTAAAAGAACATCCGCGACTACCTGACCTTCTATGCGACTAGTGTTTACAAGGGAACCATCAAAAAGAAGAATATTAGCTCCTATGAAGGTCTCGGAGATGTAACAGTTGCGGGGAGAATAGAATGGGAAATTATTGGAAGGTAGGGATATTTCTTGTTGTACAAAGACTTGTTGAATGTCCCATTTGAGGTATATAGGAGTGTTTTGAATAGGTAATTGGCTGTCCGTCAACACCTCCAGGTGGTACTGGTCAATTCGAACACCTATATCACTAAAACCAGCCTTCTTTACAAACCTTGTGTAAGTACTATCGACTACCGTCCCCGTTGGCATTTGCTGGAATCGGCTCGTATAAGTTTGACGGTCAAAGATGACCAGGGCTCTGTAAGACCGACCCGGTACACCGACTAAAGGTGTTGTTGGTAAGTAGCGTCCAGTAGACTCGTCGAAAGTATAGGGAAATGCATTTCCCAGATCGTCTTCCACGGATACTTCGGCAGTCACGATGGCGTCGCCACCAGTTAAATCCGGATTGGTTCTCCTTACAACTATGGCCTGATCGTAGATAGTGGAATTTGTGAATTTGCCAAAAATCCAAACCTGACTCGTTTCACCACCATCAAACTCAATTATTTCTATACAGGTCTGGCACAGGAGGCCAATGAGTATTAAGTGGAAGAAATTTCTGATCGATTTCATGGCTGCGTTATTAACGATCCAAATAAGTTGGTCTTTCCAAGGTAGCATCAGGCAATGACAAGCAGTTATAGCAGGCCTCTGGAACTCCCAGGTGAGTTTGCAGACAGGTGAAACATTGAAACGGAACTCCAGCCAGGTACTCCTGGGCATATTGGCAGTTAATGGTTACTCCAGCATTTCCTAGAAATACAGGGATATCTTCAGCGACGATAAAAACACCCGAAGTATCGACTTTGGATACCTCGAAAAATCCGAGTACCTGTTGGTCCTCGGCAGTCAGATTGGAAATATTTCCCGGA
This sequence comes from Cyclobacteriaceae bacterium, assembly GCA_965242775.1. Taxonomy (GTDB): domain Bacteria; phylum Bacteroidota; class Bacteroidia; order Cytophagales; family Cyclobacteriaceae; genus JAWPMT01. The sequence goes on along the minus strand of CBDETI010000030.1, from coordinate 166,701 downwards.
ATCGGAGCGGGAGGGACCTCAAAAAGAGAGCCCACTCTATTAGCAACCTGGTCTACCTTTTTCCAATACGCCAAGGCCTCCTGGGTCATCGAGTGTTGGATGATGCCAAATCCGCCGGCTGTATCCAGGTTTTGATTAAGCAGTGTCTCGATCATGACTTGGTCTTCGAGGGACTGTGCCAGCACCTCCGACCCATCAAATAGCAGCAGATTGTCTGGCAGGAGAGGCTCTTTGATGTAGCAGTTCCTCGGGCCAGAGAAAGGAAAGACGTGCTTGGGCAGGGTGATTTCGGTTTGAACATATACTTGTTCTATATCCCACTTTAAAAAGACAGGTGGCCCAGCGGGGTAACTGTGTGGTGGTAAGGATTCTCAGGATGTGTTGCTCAGTGGTAGCACCCACGTCGGAAATCAGGGTTTCCCGCGCAAATTGCACTTCTGATCGGTCGATACCACCGGAAGCAGGCATTGTCTCGAATGTGGATTGAAAGACCTCTCCCTCGAGCATTACGGTCAATTGGTAAGCGATTCCAGGGACCCCAACGAAGCTATCATTTGGCAAGTAATATTTAAGTGAATCTTCGTACTCGTACGGGTACGTAACCCCGTTTTCATCTACGATTACTACCGTTGCATTCTCTATGGGCCTGGATGGCCCCCCGATTCGAGGTTGATCTACGAACGTGCACTGGCTGATCATAGAGACTGGAGTTGGTTAAATGCCCATAAATAGAGATCTGACCGGCTGTATTTTGTGTTTCAAGGTCGATCAGGGAAACGCAGGAGGCCAAAGCGATTACAACCATTATCAGGACCCATGAATTGAATGATATGATTTCTAGCCGTCTCATTCAGTTTTCAAGGTAGCTAGGTCGCTCTCGTGTGCTACCGGGCAATACCGTACAATCGATACAAGCTTCGGGGACACCTTCGTTGATTAAGCACTGAAAGCAACTAAATGGGACCTGACTCTGCAAGGCAACGGCTATGTTGCATCCACCGGGAGGAGCATCGCCTGGTAAAAACACCGGGAGATCTTTTTCAGTGGTGCCAATGGTGGCGGAATCAACTTTCACTGCTGCGAAGTAGCCTAATGGTCGATCCTTGTCATTGTCAATATTGAATATATTTCCTCTAACCGGCCCTGGAGGTGTTTCGAAAATTGTGGGGATGCGGTTGCTGGCCTTTTCGATTTGCTGCCAATAGTTGTAGGCATTAGCGGTCATGGAGGATTGTACAATTCCAAACGCATGGAATCCTTTGAAATCCCTGTCAATTGGTTCTACCACTAACCTTTTGTGATACTTATTTGCCTCGTCGCTTCTGAATAGTGGTAATTCGCTAGCTACATATGGCTGGACCACATAACAATTACCTGGAGAATAGAAGGGGAAGTTGAAACTTACTAGCACTACTTCACGGAATACAAAAATTTCCTCCACGTCCCACTTCAAGTATACCATTTCGGTGGCATCGGTTACCTCTCCCGACGCAAAAATCTCTATAATAGGCTGCTCGATGGTGACCCCTTGGTTGGATGTTAGCCTACGCTTTCCAAAGCCGAACGTGATGGAATCCTGAATAGTCTTTACCGGCAATTTTTCGGGGACTGAACGATAAATGTTCTCACTTATTCGAACTTCCAGAAAATAACTTCTTCCGGGGATGCCCATGAAATTATCGTCGGTCGGAAGATACCTTCTTGAGTTTTCATCGTATCGATAGATTTGAACGATTTCAGATTCCTCATAAAGCAAGACCTCCGCGTTGGGTTCAGGTTGGATCGTGTCCCGCACGGATGTGTAGCTGACATTTACATCATTGGGAGCATTGGAAGAGTTTGTAAGTGTGCCAAAGATAACCAGCTGGGACGGGGAGCCTTCCGAATCAAACTCTATGATTTCTGAACAGGAGGTCATGACCATCACGATAAGGACCAATCTGTTCATGGGATCAAAATTTGATATTGTATGTAAGGGCTGGTAGCGCATTGCCAAGCACCGAAAATTTATGCGCCTTTGGTAGGCCGGTGGTTCCTTCGGGACGGACAAAAAAGACGGAATAGGCATTGTTCCTTCCCAGTACATTGTAGACAGAGAAAGTCACGCTTTCCTCGTATTTTTTGGGTTTCTTTCTTTCGAACTTCCAAATATTGTCCGCAGCGGTTAGGGCTAGGTCAAGTCGGATGTATTCCGGAATCCTGAATTGATTTCGTTCTGAAAAATGGGGGACCGGCTGCACGCCAATTTGATAAGCCGAAATGATGGCATTTGTAGGGCGACCGGAGGTGTAAGTGAAATTGCCGTCAAGCGTGCTTTTTTTACCAATTTTCAACTTGGATGTGATTGATAAATTGTGCGGTCTGTCGAAATTAATGGGATACCACTCTCCCCGATTTACACGCAACCTTGGGTTTTCATTGTCGATCTTAAGCATGGATCGGGAATAGGTATAAGACAGCCACCCTGAGAATTTGCCATAGTCTTTTTTGATGAATATCTCGGCGCCATACGCCCGGCCCAAACCAGAAAGCAGGTCCGTTTCCAAATGATTATTTAAGAGCAATTCAACAAAGTCCTGGTATTCAAGCAAGTTTCTCGATCGTTTGTAAAACATATCCAGAGAAAATTGCCATTGGTTTTCTTTGAAATTCCGGAAATACCCGATCGAAAAATTGTCAGATCGCTGCGGAGGTATGTAAGTGTTGCTTACCTGCCACAGGTCTACTGGGCTTTGAGCAGTAGTGTTTGAGACCGTATGCACATATTGATTCAGTCGATTGTAACTTAATTTGATTGAGCTAGTCGGGGTGAGTTCAAACTTCAAAGCCATTCTTGGTTCGAAGCCATCATATGTTTTGATCACCTCATTGCCGGTATAGGAGATTGTATCAACGATCTGTTCAACCTGAGGTGCATTGGGGTCGCTGTATTGAAAAACCTGATAAGGGCCGAAGTTCTGAAAGAAAGTGTATCGTAGGCCTAAGGAGATCGTAAATGACTCATTGAATTCTATTTCGTCGTTGATGTAGGCGCTCATTTCCCTGCCGTTTTCCTTAACGATGGTTTCAGGGATGATACCTGACTCTTCTGTTTGCGGTTTGGAGGTTTCGGGGCGGTTTTCGTACTGCATGGCCTGGATCCCCGTGTTGATGGTATGATCGTCAGCGAAGCTGGGTGTAAGGATGAAATTCTGCCTTAGTTGATAGTAGTCTATCCCATTTTCAACCAGTGCGGCATCTACTCCCTCCGGATCGAATCGCGAGCTGCTGTAAATACCCTTGACAAGAGAAGTTTCCGACTTGGCCGACTCACCTAGGAATGCTTCATGCTTCAGCGAAAAAAGATTGGTACTCCATTCAAACCCAAATTGGTCTGAAAACTGAAAAAAGTCTTTGCTTCTGTAAAATGAGGCCTGCATTTTGTTCTTGTCATTGAACCGATGTGTGACCAGGGCATTGGCATCGGAAAAACTGACCTCACTATTCTTCACGTCCAAGTCGCGTACGGTGCGAAGCACCCAATCGGAATAGGAGGTGCGGGCACCTACGACAAAGGTTGTGTTTTTGCTCAATGGCCCTTCCAAAACACCGCGACTCGAAATAATCCCCAGGCCTCCGTCAAATTGAATTTTCTCGGTATTGCCCTCCTTCAAATTCACTTGCAGAACTGAGGAAATTCGGCCACCAAACTGTGCGGGAATAAATCCTTTATAGAGTGAAAAGTCCTTTACCACCCCCGGGTTAAATGCACTAAAGAAGCCCAGTACGTGCGAGGCATTGAATATCTGCCCCTGATCCATAAGGATGAGGTTTTGGTCTGTTTTGCCACCTCTGACGTTGAATCCGCCTGCGCCTTCACCCACTGTGCTGATACCCGGGAGCAGCTGAAGACTCTTTATGACATCAACCTCTCCCAGGAACGCGGGAAGTCGCTGGATTTCTTCAATTTCCAATCGGTTTACGCCGGCAATTACTCCCTTGACGTTTTCTTCTCGGTTACCGGAAATAGTTACTTGATCGAGGTTGATGGACTTGTCCTCCATTTGAACCACGATTTCTCCATCCTTGTAGATTTCAACGATCTTGATGATTCGTTTGAGACCCAGTCTGTGAAACACCAGCGTATAAGCTCCAGGAGGCATGGTGAACTGGAAGTTACCGTTACTATCCGTGGAGAGCCCCTCGTTGATGCCATTAGCCAATACGGTCACAGCGTCCAGCGGCTCACCCTCAATATCCACTACCTGCCCGACCAATGTGACACTAGCCGGAACAACGATAGCTGGTCTTCCGATTCTTATTACCCTTTTCTGCGACAATCCCGTGAGTGGCAGCAAAACAGTAACAAAGAATAGTACAAATAGCAGCTTCCTAATCATGACTGTAATTCGACGGGTTCTATTCTCAAAAACAAATTTCGTTCTAACAACCTTTATAAAATTAACAATATTGAGACTCCTTATAAATCTTGGAAAAATACAATCGATTGCAAGGTTGAACTTTCGAGAAAAATGTGATGAATGGCATCATTTTACATTTTCAATGACTTCTTTTTACATATTTCAGTCGCCTTCAGGCTCAATATTTCGTTTAATTTGTGAAAGGTCACATAAACCAAAATTCTTATGAAAAACCAATTCCTATTTAAATCCTTACTGGTAGTTTTAATATTATCGGCCAGTTGTTCCTCTCAAAAGCAAGTGGCTGTTAAAGGCGGGGCCTCATCTATTGCCGAGGAGAAGAAGCTTAATAACACAGTAGAGGTTTCCGAAAATGACAAAGCTTTGTCCCTGGCCAATTACTTGAGAAGGATTCCGGGTTTGCAAGTGACAGGCGATGGAGATGGAGCTTCGGTGATTGTGCGCGGAATGGCTGCTGCCAATGAAAGACCCTTGTTTGTTGTGGATGGAAGAAAGATGGGTAACGATTTTGCCACGATCAATTCGTTATTGGATCCCAATGACATCAAATCCGTTCAGGTCTTGAAAGATGCCGGATCAACGTCATTTTACGGACTTCAGGGTTCTGGCGGCGTAATTAAAATTATCTCCCGAAAGAAATAATCAAGGCTTAATCTAAAAACGGGACCGTTTTTGGTAGTAAATAGCGGGTATTCTTACCTGCTATTTATGGTTCTTTGGCAATGGCCCGCTGGAACGCACCCTTGTACTATTTGACTTGCACAAGAGTCATAGTGTGCATTAATTCTTATGATTCGTTAAAATCATAAGAAGTTTTTCCATTTCTCCAATTTGCTTGACGGTGGATAGCAGGTCCTGCTCAATACGATAATCGAACGAAAGCCTGTATCTCTCCATTTTCTTGTCTCGGCGGGCTGCCGGGTCATCTTTGCATCCATTCTGCCTAAAGTCCACTTGATAATCGTCAAATTCATCTTTGAAGTAATGAACGTCCCCCTGGTAACCTATTTCGAACACGAAATACGAACCGCTTACCAATAAAGACTTTCTCGACTTTTCTATTTCTGAACGGATTTCTTTTAAGCGTTTGATATCAGCTTCCAGATAAGATATAAGCGTCTTCATGTAAGAAGAACCATGAATCCCTTCCGTGGAAGATTCAGACGAATTTTCTGAAAGAGAATCCAGAAACGCCATTTCCATGTATATTATGTAGTGAAAAGAAACCGTCTCTTTCCAAATCTGGATGCCAGCGATTTTGTAGCGATCAGTCTCAAGCCGCGCCCTTATCTCCTCTCGTATCACGCGATTATACCTGTTAAGCTCATCCAATAGAACCCTTCGCCCTTGGGCAGTCTTTAATCTCTGCTCTGTTCGCAAGTTTCTGTAATCTCTTTTTAGGGAGGAGGACATTAATTGACTCAAACTTCCTTTGGTAACATCCAGTACCTGCTGATCAAGTTCTTTTCTAACGATCTTTTTCATCTCTTGATAAACCTCCTCCAAGTACTTGGGAGGAGATGGAGGAATTATTTCGTCAATAACATTGTCCATTAATCTACCAGCAATTTTGCTAACAACGGCGCCAATAATGGAAAGTACGATTTTTGAGGCAATCGCAGAGGCTATACCTGTAAAAGGTGGCGGTGCCGGGTCACCCCTGTCATTATCTTCCTGTTCCAGTTGCAGTAAGTTGAATTTTTCACCCATGACTTTTCCAAAATGAATGAATGTCACTGTATTCATTGAGGTAAGTGACCTAAACAAAACCACGGTTCCTTTCGGTATCCCGCTATAGTCTTCAGTCAAAAGGGTATAATATTGCTCATGAGCTATTTCGCCTTCAATCAATGGAAAAGTCTTTTCTACAGTTTCCAGGCCACAGGTTCTGATAGCGCTTGTTTTGTGGAGCAATTTGCCATAGTGACTTTCGGTTTCCATTTTAGTCATTATTGGTGGCGAGACTTCCGTTAGAAATTTATCAAGTGCTGCCTTATTCAATTGGGGAAACCAATGGAGTAGTTGCTTTTGGCTGGCTTCTGTATGCCTGATTTTCGTGATCACCATGCTAAAGCCGGCCAGTTCTGTGGGTTGCGTCATCTTCGGGTTTGCTAAACCGTCAAATATAATTTACAAATCAAAAAGGCTGACTATTGGTCGTAGCCGATCTCAATCTTATAAACGGGACCGTTGTTGGTAGCTAATAGCAAGTACTTGCTGCCTGCTATTTCTACGAATTGTTGGCCATTGATCTCTTTATCGGACGGCAGCTTGTCAGTGCCTGGAACTTGAGTTACTGAATTCCGATCCGAGATCAACAAAGCATAGGGTTGGCTCGTGTATCGGCCTTGCTCCACATTCGCTGATACATTATTGCCGCTCATGTGAATTAGCATCCGGCTTGAATCTGGCACAATGTTAATGTTGTTGACTGGTGCCTGCTGATTTGGTAGTGGACGGGCATTGAACTGTGATTCGACTGCAGTACCATAGAAAACCGTAGATGCCAACATGGTGACTCGTTTTGCCTTGACGAATGCCGTATCCAAATCTGGGAAAAGATCTTGCAGGGATCGCACTTTCGCGAACGTCCGATAACTTAAGAATCTCTTTTTGAGCTCCGGTATTTGTTGTGTTAGATTGTCCCGTGAGTGAAAGGGTACTTGCTGATCGTTGTAGAACCTGAATAAGATCGATTCTATTCGATCGTTTTGATCAAAATCTGACGTGTAAAGTGTCAATGGTTGCAAGGGGGAGGCTGTTAGTTTGCTGTTGAGACCCAGGTTACCCGCAACCAGGTCAAGATATCCATCCTGATTGATGTCATTGATGTCGACACAGTTCCAGAGGCCTTCGGTTTCTTTCAAAACGATTTTTTCGAACTCCGAATCAGTGTTGATCAGGATCGTCACCGGCATCCAATGGCCAACTATCGCCAGGTCAAGGTCTCCATCCTGTTGATAGTCAAACCACTTGGCATCAGTAACCATTCCTAGCTGTGAAAGTACCGCGGAGGGAATATAGGAGAAGTGTCCACTTCCATCGTTTTTTAGGATAAAGCTTTGGGCGTTCATTCCAAATATTCCTGGCACGGACATAGAACCAATGAACAAATCAGCATCGCCATCCTGGTCGAAATCACCTACTTCCACGACACTACCATTGGAAGTTACTTCCGGCAACCAGCTGAAATTTCTTTGAAAGTTGCCCTGACCGAGGTTTTCGTACAAGCGGTGCTGATACAGGATAGGATTTCGTCGTTCGTTGCCTCCGCTTATGACCAACAGGTCCTGATCCCCATCATTATCGGCATCAAAGAATTGTGCATCTACGTCTTCATAACTGAAATCTCTGGCGATTGGCGTGCTTAAAGGGACATGTTGACCATCTTGGGACTGAATTAGCAGGGTTGCTGGTTGCCCTTTGGCGCCACCAACAAAGATGTCCTCCCGGCCGTCTTGATTTACATCGGCAACCGCCAACGCAGGTCCCAATCTTGATAAGCGATAGGGCATTAAAGGTTCCACGTCCAGGTCGTCAAAGTTGTCTTCCCTATGCCTGAAGGGTAATTCTTCCATAGAAATATCCGTGGCAGGCATTGATGGTGCCGCAACGGGATTCTCAAAGACCAGCACATTGACGGTATCGAGATTTAGATCAAAAAAGGCCTGCCTCCGGTGTTTGCCCCAGTCCACTACCAAACTGTCAATGGTGGACGTTTGCCCCAGACCAAAGATGAGTTGTGGTTCGACTGACGACTGAAAACCTCTGCTCGTATAAAGTTCTTTCGAGCGGCCTTTACCCGCTTGATACAATGTTACTTTCGCACCGAAACCAAACGAATTGCCAGCCTCGCCTATCAACTTTAGTTGCAAGCTCTTGTTAGCGGAGAGGTTGTTATTCTGATAAATGAAGGCCTCTTGATTGGTGTTGTTAACGATCAGGTCCAGGTCTCCATCCGCATCCAAATCACCGTAAGCAGCTCCTTGAGAATAAGATTTTTGATGTAGTCCCCAGTCCACGTTTTTGTTTTCGTATTGACCATTTGCCTGCTTTTTGAACAGCACATTGGGCAGTTGCAATGTCGGCATTCGCCTGATCAACTCCTTGTTTTGTTCTTTCGGGGAAAGACGGGCATATTCGGAGCTGCCGAGATTACTGGCAAAATTGATATAGTCAAGATCGTTGGGGCGTTTGACGATACCGTTGGTGATATACAGATCGTTAGTAGCATCAAGGTCGTAATCCGCTATCAAAACGGACCAGCTCCAATCTGTGGCATACGTTTTTGCGAAGAGCGCAGCATCCTGGAAGAACCCATTCACATTCAACTGCATCGTATTTCGAGAGTATTGGTGGTGATAGCCCTGCGAAAGCTTGATGCTGTACACTTCGTCGCTATCTTCCCCGCCGGATTGCATGAGGATGGAAGGGTCGTTGGGGAGCATGTCCAACGTGAAAATATCCGCTTGGCCATCATCATTGATATCGCCAATGTCACTCCCCATTGAAAATCGCGACATGTGGCTCAGCCGAATGGATGCCTCTTCTTTGAAAGTACCATCCTGTTGATTTATATAGAGATAATCGTTTTCGTGGAAGTCATTTGATACATAGATATCGGGCCAACCATCCCTGTTCAGATCGGAAGTGGCAATACCTAGTCCATAGCCCAAAGTACTGGAGTAAATCCCCGCTTCTGCGGTAACATCCAGAAAACGAGGGACTCCCGTTTCCGTCAGTTGATTTTGATACAACTTATCTCCGGAAATAGAGTCGGTAAAGTTACGATGCGTGGAAGGTACGTACGACCTTACCGTGTGGACCGCATGGTTCAGCAGGTACATATCCAGGTCACCATCCTGATCATAATCAAAAAAAGCTGAATGTGTCGAAAACCCCGAAAAATCTACCCCATACTCCTTAGAAGATTCTTCAAAGTTCATATTGCCCCTATTGATAAATAGTAGGTTGTGGCCCACTGGGATCGTCTTGTACCCCGAAACTTGTGATATATAAATATCCAGTAAGGAATCACCGTTTACGTCTGCCAATGCTATTCCGGTGGACCATGTCTCCAGGGAGGCATCGAATATTTGCTGAGAAATATTCTCAAATTGAAATTGACCCAAGTTTCTAAAGCCCTGATTAGCTTTTTGGTTGCTGGTGAAGAGTATTTCAGGCAACCCATCATTGTCCAGGTCACCTATTGCAGATCCTCCGCCATTGTAGAAATAGAGGTACTCGATAATATCCAACTCACGGTCGTCAAGGGTGTTGGAGAAGTCAACATTGGTTTGACTTTTTTCAAGTAACGTGAACTGCCTCACCTTTTTGGGACTGCAGGCAATAAGAGATGCGGCAATTACGTACCATAGGTATTTCATTTCAGCCGCAGAGAAACAAGTTCGTCATTATTGCGGGCGGCCAGCAAGTATTGATTTCCCGCGGCCTGGACTACAGCCATATCCCTGATCTCACCTTTCAGAAAAAGACCCGATGACTTTGCGGGGACAGGGGAAAGTACCCTTTCTCCATCGAGTTTGAGCATCAACCCATAACTGGCGGCATACTGCCCCGCTTGGGGTTTGGCGTCAAACAGGTTCCCTGCGACGATAATGTCTGATGAGCTGTCACCGTCAAAATCACTTATTTCAATAGCGAAAACAGGAGAAAATTGTGCCTCAGCAGGTAGTGGAGCGCTAGAAAACGTTCCATCACCGTTATTCCAAAAAATGGAGGATGCCAGATTCGTTGCTTTAAGTACCACGCTGGAAGCCAAGAGCTCCGGGCCAAATATATCAGAGAGATTTTGATGCATGTAAGCGTCATATTTCAGGTACTTTTTCTTAAGCTCGGGTATCTGAGCGACCAATTCATGCTTTAGGGTAAAAGGCTTGACCTTACCATCAATCGTCCTGCAAAAAATGTGCTCCACTGAACCATTCCCGTCAAAATCATTGATATACAACTCAAGAGGATTTTGCTCGCTGGCTTCAAAACGAGAGTTTAGACCATGGTTGCCAGCAATTAAATCGTCCCGCCCATCGCCATCAATGTCGAAGACCTCCAGGGTATTCCACCAACCGTGGTGTCCCCCTAGTTGTGCTTTTTCGGTAACCCGGCTCAAGCTGCCTTGGTCATTTTCGAAAAGCTCAACCGTCATCCACTCCCCGACAATTGCCAGGTCGTCATCCCCGTCACCATCAAAATCAAACCACTTGCTGTCGGTGATCATGCCCATATCTACAAGCTCAGGGGCTAACTGTTTCGTGACATCAGTAAACATGCCTGCCCCATCATTTTGAAATAGAAATCCGCTGGTCGGCACACCATACAGAAATGGCCGGACCCGACTTCCGACAAAAAGGTCCAAATCTCCATCTTGATCAAAATCGGAGATCTCCACTGTCGAGGAACTGTTGGTAAGGGACTGGAAGGCAGGTACCAGTTTACGGCTAAAGTTTCCCTCACCATCGTTTTCGTATAACCGATCTCGTAGCGCGGCCGCGCCTAAAGAGAATTCGTTACCACCGCTGGTTACATAGAGATCCAGGTCATCGTCGCCATCAAAATCAAAGAATTGTGCGGCTAAATCCTCTGCCCTTTGATCCTCTTTGAGTGCTGGCTGTGGAACTTGCGAGAAAGTACCATCGGATCTTTGCATAAAAATGGCGCCTTCCGCGTCTTTGGCTCCTCCAATGAACAGGTCTTCCAGGCCATCACCGTTGATGTCCCCACCAGCCAGTTTTGGACCTTCTTGCGAAATCATATGGAAGATCAGCCGGTCCCGGTCGAAATCTACAAAGGTGTTTTCGGTGTGTTTAAAATCTAAAATTTTACTTGGCTGAAAAAGCCCCGCGCCAGAATCAGAAACAGGTTCCCCATTCGAAGTGGAAGCTTCAGATTCTGCCAATACCAGCAATTGGTCCGCCGGCACATCTTTCAAAATAGTTTCCTTTCCCGAAGGCCAAACCACCCTAATAAGACTTATAGTACTATTGCTGCCTACACCGAAATTCAGCCTTGGATCCACTGTGGACTGAAATCCTCTAATCGGCATGGCTTCCTGGTAAATCTTGTTGCCGTCTGATGTATGTACCCACACTTTGGCCCCAATAGCGAAATTGTTGCCGGGAACGCCCTTTAATTCCACCTTGATAAAATGATTTTTTCCTCGCTCGTTGGTTTTGTTCTCGTATATCGCAGATGGAGAGTTGACATTATTCAGCACCAGGTCCAGATCACCATCATTGTCTAAGTCGACATAAGCGGATCCGTTGGAGTGCGTGGGTTCTGCAAAACCCCAGTCTTCTGTCTTATCCTCAAATCGTAGGCTACCACGGTTTTGATAGGCGTAGTTGGGAATAGGGGTAATTGGAATGGGGTCCACCAGGGCTTTATAATCTACACCTTCGCGGGTGATGATTTTCCGTTTAACCTCGTCGTTAGAAATGAAGTTGAGATAATCGAGATCTGTGATGTCCTGGTAAATGCCATTGGCGACAAAGAGGTCCTTGTAACCGTCATTATCCATGTCGAACATCAAAGCGGCCCAACTCCAGTCAGTTGCTTCGATACCTGAAAGCCTTCCGATCTCACTAAAGGTGCCATCCCCGTTGTTCAGGTGTAGCATGTTTCGATTGAACTGACGATGGTAGTTGTTCTCGATCTTATACTTGTACTTATCCCAGCTCTCAAACGTGGTGACCTTTTTGATCCGCTCGTCCGGTTCCGGAAGCATGTCAGTCACGAAGATGTCAGGTAAACCATCATTGTTAAAATCGGCCATATCGGCCCCCATAGACGCAGCGCTGATGGAGGGCATCTGATTTGGTAAGTCTTCTCTAAACGTGCCGTCTCCGTTGTTTAAATAAAGGTAATCCCGCTCGAAAAAGTCGTTGCTTACAAAAATATCCTGCCACCCGTCCATATCTACATCACCAACGGTCACGCCAAGCCCGAAACCTATGACGCTGCCATAGATACCTGCTTCCTCACTGATATCAATAAATGATCCCTCGTCATTGCGAAAAAACTTGTCGCCTCCTACACTATCTCTCACAGGTCTCATATCCTGCATCAAGTTGAAGCTGCCTATAGCCTGGTAGGAGTTGTTTAAGAGGTAAGCGTCCAGGTCACCATCTTTGTCATAATCGAAAAAGGCGGCATGCGTGGAGTATCCCCGATCTGCCAAGCCAAAGGATTCGGCCTTTTCAACAAATGTGCCATCACCCTGATTGATGAAAAGTTCATTTTGTTTGTTGTCTCCTTTGATATCACCGGAATTGCAAACATAGATGTCAAGTAAACCATCACCATTAATGTCTATCATGCTCACGCCGGTACTCCATGACTTGGTGCCTCCCACGCCGGCACGCTCGGTGACATCCTCGAACCGCAACCCTCCTTGATTGATAAACAGTTTGTTTTTTTGAAGGTTGGCGGTAACGTAGATATCAATGAGGCCGTCGTTATTCACGTCGCCAGTAGCTACGCCTCCACCATTGTAATAATTGCGGTAGGTATAAATGTTGAAATCTTCATTGAAGTGGAGTTGGTTTGTAAACTCAAATCCGGACCGGGAGGGATCGATTTTATCAAACAATGGTCCGTTTTCTCCACTTTTTCCACATGCCATAACCAATATGGCGATCACCAGTCCTTCAAGCTTTTTCATTCGTCAGAGGAGTTTTTCCTTTTTCTTTTTGCTAATTCGTTGGTAAGTAGCAAATCGTCATACTTGGCAAATACCGTGGAGGTATCCTTCCGATATACGATTAATCTTCTATTGCCTCGCACCTGTACCCACGAATCTTTTTTTCCATCTAGTTCCATTTTCAGGAACTTCTGGCCGTACCACTTCTCGTACATCCTGAGCACGTCCGGAAGCAGACTATCTCCTGACGTTTCCTTCACCCAGGGCGACCAACTTTGATAGCTAAATTCCACGGGCATTTCATAGATCTTGTTTTCAATGAAATTGGGATAAAATCGCATATAGGCTGGCTTGCGCAATTCTGTTTCGATTAGGTGTTCGGCGGACAAGTTGCCGGGACCCTGCTGTAAAAGGTATTGCTTATTCAACTCCCAGCAATGGACAAAGAAGTCCTTTCTGGTCATTCCCAGGTGAATTCCTAGAAATAGGCTGTCCTGACGTTCGCCTTTGCTTAACTCCGCCTGCACCAACCTTTCATATTCACTATTGGGTTTGGTTTGACAAGCCTCAAGGCTCACCACCATGACCCACCAAACTGCAATTACCTTAAACAGATACTTATTCATACTTAAATGCAGAGACAAAAGAATTATTTCTGATAATTAAAATTTTCTTCTCATTTCGGAGATGCAACATATCGCGAATTTCTCCTTTAATGAAAAAGCCACTTTCAGCATGTGAAAGTGATTGAAAAGCGCCACCACTTTCACCCAGCAAAACCTGACCGAAACTGGCCTTATAAATCCCCCATTCCGGCTTGGATCTAGTGAAGTTTCCTGCGACCAAAAGATCTTGCCGCTGATCGCCATTTAAATCAAGTATTTCAATAGCATAAATAGGTGCGAATTGTGCTTCGGTAGTCAGTTTGGTACCTGAGAATTCTCCCCCTCCTTGATTGATAAAAGCCATGCTGCTTAAAGTTTGTACTTCCCTTACCACAGCTCGTTCCAATTCCTCTGGTGAGAATATTTCCTCGATGGTCTTGCTTTTGAAATCAGCAGCTTTAGAGAATCGCTTTCGAAGAGAAGGAAGTTGCTTGGTAAGATCGTCAAGCATATGTATAGGGTAAGCTTCGGAGCCTTCGAACTGGCACGTGATCTGTTCGACAGAGCCATTGCGATCAAAATCGTTGATGTACATCCTAAGCGGTTGATCTGGTGATGCCCGGTAACGTGTATTTTCTCCTAAATTGCCAGCGACAATGTCGGGGCGACCATCGCCATTGATATCAGCCACTTCCACCGTATTCCATAGACCTTTGGAATGCTTGATTTCGCGTGAATTTTCGAATGTGCCGCTATCGTTTTGTATGACATGCACCCCAGTCCATTTTCCTACCAATATCATATCCTGATCCCCGTCGCCATCCAAATCGGCAACACTGCCGTCCGTAATCATGCCAATGTCTGTCAAGCCCGGAGCCAAATCCGGTCTGCTCTTAAACTTTCCGGCACCATCATTTTCAAGTAAGTAGCTAGTAGGGGGTACGCCGTATAAGAACGGTCGGAGGCGTGTGCCAACCACTAGGTCCATGTCTTGATCATTGTCAAAGTCGATAGACGCTACAAAGGAGGAGCTTTCACGTAGATTGGGAAGCAGGGAGGTGCTAAGGCTAAATCGCCCATTACCGTCATTGATATACAACCGATCTTTCAGCCAATTACTTCCCATACCAAATTCGTTGCCGCCGCTCGTGACATACAGGTCTAAGTCGCCATCATTGTCGCTATCAAAAAATAGCGCATCTGTGTCTTCACATTGGGCATCTTCGTCAAAAGGAGTGGATACCATCTGCTTGTAACCTCCATTGGGGGTGCCAAGATGCAATTCTCCTGCCTGATCCTTGGCACCTGCTAGATAGATATCAGGGAGGCCATCGCCATTTACATCGCCCTGGGCTACCCTGGGTCCCTCGTTCGAGTGCATTTCGAACAATAATCTATCTCTATTGAAGTCGGTGAAGTCGTTTTCTTCGTGCGTGTAGTTCAGCATCGCTGGCACCTCCGAAAGTAACTGTGCTCCTAATCGGATGGGGTCATTTTTTTCCGGTTCATTTGATGGTTGAACGTAGCTTTGAAAGGAATTGGCAGGCACGTTCTTGCGAACAGTTATGGCCTCATTTGGCCATTGTATAACCAATGAATCGGCAGTTGTGGCAGCACCAAGCCCAAAATGTACCCGATGGTCCACGGATGAGAGATACCCTTTGATGGGAGTTACCTCCTGATATAACACAGTGTCGCCAAGATAAACCTCGACTTGCGCACCTACGGCAGTGGTGCCGTTAGTAGTTGTTAAGGTCAGCATTAGGAAATGAGCACGTGTCGAATCAGAATTATTCCGATACACAAAGCCCGGTCCATTGATGTTATTGACAACCAGGTCCAAATCTCCATCATTATCCAGATCACCGTAAACAGCTCCATTTGAAAAGGTTGAGTCGGCGAGTCCCAGCGTCTGCGACCTGTTTTTGAAGTTTAACCCTCCCTGGTTTTCGAAAAGGAAATTTGGAAGTGGTACCGAGGGGATGGCATCGATCATTTTCGTAAGAACAAGGCTATCCTTTTTGTATTTGGCTATAAACTCACGGTTATTGGAGTAGAATTTCACATAGTCCAAATCGGTCAGATCTTTGCCTATACCATTTGCGACGAAAATATCCTTGAGACCGTCGTTGTTGTAATCGAAAATGAGGGCTCCCCAACTCCAATCCGTAGCATGCAAGTCGGTTATTCTGCTGATTTCACTAAAAGAGATCGGTGTGGTCCCATTGGGGCCATTATTTAACTGAAAAGCGTTTCTGGTAAACTGTTCGTAATAGCCGTTTTCAAGATTTGATTGGTACTTGTCCCAATCCTCGAAGAGGGTCTTCGTCTTGTACCTTTCCTCGCGCTCAGGAAGCATCTCGGTGATATAAATCTCGGGGTACCCATCATTATTTATATCAGCTATGTCCGCCCCCATGGAGCCCATGCTAGTCTCGGAAATCACACTTTCCAGTGATTCCTTAAAAGTGCCATCTCCCTGATTGAGATAGAGGTAGTCCTTCTCGAAGAAGTCATTGGAGACAAATATGTCCTGCCAGCCATCCCGGTCGAGATCCGAAATGGTTACGCCCAAACCAAAACCTATAAAACTTGTGTATATGCCCGCTTGCGATGATACATTGGTGAAGTATTCCCCGTCATTTCTGTAGAGCTTATTTCCACCCAGTGAATCAGTTTCCATTCGCTGATCCTTTCGGAGGTCATAACGACCAACTGAGCGCAGGGAGTTGTTCAACAAATAAAAATCCAGGTCACCATCTTTGTCATAATCGAAAAAGGCCGCATGAATGGAAAGTCCTTCATCAGCGATGCCATATTGCTTGGATCTTTCGCTAAAAGTAAGGTCGCCGTTGTTAATAAAAAGCTCGTTGTGGCGATTTTCACCTCCTTTGGGACCTGCCTTGCATATGTAAAGGTCGAGAAGTCCGTCGTTGTTTACATCAGCCATACTCACGCCCGTGGACCATACGTCCTTGCACGCTACCCCGGCTTTTTCGGTTATATCTTCAAATTGAAAGTTGCCTTTGTTGAGATATAGCTTATTGTCCACTTGATTACCGCAGAAATAAATGTCTACCAGGCCATCGTTGTTGATATCTCCGACAGCTACTCCCGCGCCATTATAGAAATTCCGATAAGTATAGGTATTCAGGCGTTCACTATAGGTTAGATCATTGCGGAAATTAACTCCCGATTTTGATGGGGGAATTAACTCGAAGGCCTTCTTTTCGTCCTGGGGAGATTCGCAACCGATCATTATTGACAATCCGATCAGGCATCGAAGGATGTTATGGTAGCACCGCGCTCTCAACTTGCAAAAAAATACTCAGCCGTGACGGCTGGCCATTATGGCATCGCAAATATTAAATCAATTCCGGCGAGTCATTGAACTTTCATGGGCCTTTTTTGAAAAACTTTTTTTGCAATCGATTGGATTCTGTTTGACCCGGTATTTTCCGCAATCCTCGTAGTAGGTAAAGTTGGGTCACGGATCCACCTGGAAGGGCAAGGACCTATAATTGCTTGCTCCTACTTTTTCCAGCCATCGTTGCTTCAATAACTCACTGGTTTGGAGCCGTGCGTCGATATTTTGAAATGTAGGGTTTTGCTTCCACATAGCATGCGATCGCCAGTTACAATTGATGTAGCTAAAGGCCTTTACTATGTCCGGATTGGATTCAATAGTTTCGAACAAGGGGATGAACCACCGGTTCCAGGCTTCCTCCGCCTGTTGGTCATTAGAGAGAATGGTCGTCTTCGTTTGGCCGGTAAATTTGACCAGGTGATCGGAGATAGTAGGAGTAGCTTCTGCTATGAACACGGGTTTGCCTTTTTTTCGTGCAAATTCAATCATCTTGGCTTCATCCCACCTGGCAAAGAAGGAGTAGGAGCACCAGTCCACATATTCATCACCAGGATACCATTCTTCCAACAGAAACTCATCCGAAACCCAGCCGGTGGACTGCCATACGTAGGCCACATTCTCAATATTCATGGAATCGTAGGTATCCTTGATTCTGCGATAGGCCTTTAAATAGGCTTTTCGATCATAGGAATTCCACCCATGACCGTCAAATTCATAGCCAATACGGAGAAAAACAGGTCTGGGCGTCAAACTTTTTATGAACTGGCCATAGGCAACTACCAGGCTGTCGTGTTCCCCGGATGCGACCTGCTCTTCATGATTTACCAGAGACAAGCCAATGGCTAGGGCCATTTTAGCAAAATCAGGGTCTGCCAACTGCATTGAAAGATTGCTCGGACTGTCACCCCAATCATCGGTGCTCCAGGTACCATCTAGTCCTTTTTGTACATAGCCAAAGGAGGTATCCCCAGGGGCAAAATTGGTATACATCGTAAAGCCGGCGGGTGTCGGGAAATGATCCAAATAACCATCGTCATACGGCCCCTCCAGGCCTCCGATTGATTCTAATTCCTGACCAACGAAAAGTAGTACCTGCCCGTTTGCAGGTTCAAATTTGGCCAAAGGTCTTGGTTTTTCCTGGGGTACCTCGTTGCAGGCGCCAAGGCATAATAAAGCAGTGAAAAATAGGATATGCTTCATGTGTGAAATTCTTGATAATCTAACCATGTGAAAGTTGCTGGTCGCTTGTGACCGGAAAGGTCCTGGCAGGCGATCCCCACCATACAGCCTGTAAATGCCGGCCGATAGACATGACCTTCTCTCACGTAATCGTCCGAAAGGATACTACCATCAAGGACCTCACCTATGCGCTGCCAGTTGATGCCGTCGAACCCAAAATAGAATTGGAGTTTTGCTCCGCGCAGCGAACCACGTAGCAGCAGGTTGGAGGTGTTCAGTGTCACGGGTAGCGACTCACTAATTTCATTTTTGTCATTGCTGATGACCTGCAGCACCGGAGTACCTTCCGACGAACCTGTTACATACAAATAATGATAATGGGAGGTATTGTAGTAGAAGACCAGACCAGCCATTTGCTGAAAAGATGAGGGATGGAAGCAGAGTAGGGTGGTGACATCTACGTTAATATGTTGCAGTCGTCTGGCAATTAAGCTCTGATGAAAAAGCGAGCTAAGGGAGTTGCGACCAAGAAGCGTGAGCCCATGCATGCCGTCCTGCCGAATCCAAGAGTGATCCATAGGTTCTCGCAAGCTTTGAAAGTCACTATCCAGGAGTTCCCTGAAGTCATAGTGAATTTTCTGAGCGGGTGGAGGATATCGATACTCTGGTGTTTTTTTGAGATTTTCGGGGTGTGGCCACCCATTCTGCCAAGTCACTTGCTGAATGGATGTCTCTCTTCCCAGCACACACCTGCCGAGCTTCGTCAGCGGCCGACCAACGAGATAGGTCATATACCATTTGCCGTTCTCGGAGGATACCAGATCCGCATGACCAGGTTTCTGTAGTGGATGTTCGGGTGTTTCAACGGACGTTAAAAGGGGGTTGTCAGGGTGTAGTTCGTAGGGTCCAAATATCGATTTACTTCTAGCGAGGGTTACAGCGTGGCCATATTCGGTGCCCCCTTCGGCTGTGATCAGATAATAATAACCGTTGACATGGTACAGGTGAGGACCCTCCGTTTTTCCAAGTGAGCTACCTGCGAAAATTTGGTGCACCGGGCCCACCAATTTTTTCTGCAAAGGATCATATTCTTGCAATATGATACCCCCAAAGAATTTACCTTCCCGGCCATCATGAAGCATACTGACATACCATTTTTTTCCATCACTATCGTGGAACAGGGAACCGTCAAAACCAGATGCACTTAACGCGATTGGATCGGACCAGTCACCGGTGATATCTTCGGTAGTAACAAGATAGTTGGGGGTGTCGAGCCAAGGCCCATCGAATGTTTTGACATTGGAGAAGACCAGGTAGAAAGTGCCTTTCGCATAGGAAAGACATGGCGCCCAAACACCGCAAGAATCCGGCACACCCCTCATGTCCAATTGATTGACCCTATTCAACGGCTGAGCTACCAACTGCCAATTCGCCAGGTCTGTCGAGTGGTAGATTCGAACCCCTGGGAACCATTCGAAAGTGGAGGTCGCGATGTAATAATCCGCTCCAACCCGAACGATGGAAGGGTCTGGATTGAAGCCTGGTAAGATGGGGGTTGGCGCCTTCACTTTTTTATCAGCATTGACTCTAATTGTTCCAACGTTTTTCCTTTGGTTTCAGGAAGTATACGCGCGAGGATGAGTAAACCTATTACGGCAAATAAGCCAAACAGTAAATAGGTCATGGCATTGCCCAGGTTTTGTATTTCCCAGGGAAAAACAAGTTGGACAAGGAAGCTCGTGAAGGAGTTGAGAAAACCAAAGGTTGCAATCCCTATCCCCTTGATCTTTGAAGGGAATATTTCTGAAAACAGCACCCACATAACTGGCCCCACGGAAATTGAAAAAGCGGCCATAAAAAGCAGAATTCCGGCTAGAACAACGGGCGCGTTTAAACGAGCGGCCATTTCAAGCAGCTGGCTTTCATGTTGGCGAAACTGGTCTTCGCCTATTAGCCGGATCACCTCTCTTTTAAAACTCAAATCGCTTTCAAAGGTCCGCCCTTCCATGATCGTCAGTTGAGTCCTTAACTCCCGGTCGGGCATATTGGCAAGTGCATTGTCCGTCAATTTGTAGCTGGCATTATTGAACCCGAAAAAACACAATAGCATACTGATCGCTATTCCACCCAGCCCGATAAGAAGTAGCGGTTTTCGACCAATTTTGTCAATAGCCAAAATTGTTACCACCGTAAATACCACCTGAACCAACCCTACCAGTACCGCCTGCGCGAAAGCGGCATTTTTGCCTACGCCGGACTGTTCGAAGATGGTGGCAGCGTAGAATAAAATCGAATTGATACCGGTTACTTGTTGCACAATCGCTAAGGTGAGCGCAATGAATACGATCAACCGCATTTCTTTGGACAAGAGCGCCGAAAAAGAGGGTTTCGATTTGGTGCGCTTCAGCACGGCATGTTCATCAATTTCCCTGGTAGCTTCCTCCATGCGATCGGCCCCCAGGACTTTGGATAAAATTGCCGTCGCCTCCAGCTTGGCACCTTTGTTCCACAGCCACCTTGGGCTTTCAGGAACCAGAAACATGAGGAAAAAATAGGCCACCGCCGGTAATGCCTCGATGCCTAACATCCATCGCCAAATGGTTTCGTCATGTAATCCCAATGGAGCAATATTTTCCAACAACATAAAATTGGAAAAATAGGAGGCAGAGAAACCCAGGACAATGTTGAGTTGCTGTATGGATACCAACTTACCCCGCGCTTCGCTTGGGGCTATCTCTCCAATATACAAAGGGGCAATTACCAGGGCGGTTCCAAACGCCAGTCCGCCGATCATCCGTGCAATTACGAGCACCTCATAGGTGGTTGCCAGAGCTGAGAGAATAGCGGAAAGTGTGTACAGAAGGGCGGCAGCTATGAGTACCTTTTTGCGACCTAGTCGGTCGCTGAGTATGCCAGCGCCAAGCATGGCAAACATAGCTGCAAAAGAGGGTGAACCCACAACCCACCCCTGCTGGAGATCAGTTAACCCAAATTGTGGGCCGACATAACCAATTACGCCGGAAATGACGGAAGCGTCGAATCCAAACAAGAAGCCACCTAAGGAAACGGTCGCAGCAATGAGCGTTGAATAACGTTTACCGCCCGAATTGGCCATCTAGATACACTGATTGATGAGGTTTTCCAGGTACTCTTGCCTGCCGCTGATTTGGTCTGGCTCGCCATGTTGCTTGGCCGATTGGTACAAGTCCTCGAGGCTCATTTTACCGTTTTCAAATGAACGACCTTTCTCAGAGGTGAAGGAGGCATATCTATTCTCCACTCGCTGGACGAAATCTGTTTGCTCGAGTAATTTTTCTGTGATTGTCAGCGCTCTCGCAAAGGCATCGATGCCGCCAATATGCGCGTGGAATAGGTCCTCGAGATCTGTTGAATTTCTCCTGCGTTTGGCATCAAAGTTGACACCCCCTCCCTGCAAACCACCGGACCTGACTATCACAAGCAAGCTTTCAACTAATTCAAATAAGTTGACCGGGAACTGGTCCGTATCCCAACCATTCTGGTAATCGCCACGGTTAGCGTCTATACTGCCCAACATATCAGCGTCGGCGGCCACTTGCAGTTCGTGCTGGAAAGTGTGTCCGGCCAGTGTAGCATGATTCACTTCCAGATTAAGTTTAAAATCCTTGT
The DNA here is from genome assembly GCA_965242775.1 of Cyclobacteriaceae bacterium. Taxonomy (GTDB): domain Bacteria; phylum Bacteroidota; class Bacteroidia; order Cytophagales; family Cyclobacteriaceae; genus JAWPMT01. The sequence continues at coordinate 144,822 of CBDETI010000030.1, read as the reverse complement.
CTAGCCCAAAATGACGCAGGAATCCGATCACAGTGGCCGCGTCAAAATCATATTGATGCTTGGAAGGTTCGGCCGGTTTAGGCTCAATGAAAAAGGTTCCCTCGAATCCCTGGCTTCGGGCATAGTCTTTGGCCATGTGTAAAAACCGGGCCATATGTTCCGTTTCCTTTTTCATATCCGTGTTCAAAAGGCTCATGTAGCCTTCTCGACCTCCCCAGAATACATAATTTTCACCGCCCAGTGCGATAGTGGTGTCAAGGGCGTTTTTGACCTGAGCGCCCGCATAAGCCACTACATTGAAGTCCGGATTAGTAGCCGCTCCATTCATGTATCGCGGATTGGAGAACAGATTAGCGGTACCCCACAGTACTTTTATATTACTTCCCTTCTTCTTTTCCTGTCCATATTCTGCCAGTGCCTGCAGCCTACTTTCGAATGCCGAAAGAGATAGACCTTCGTCGACCATATCTACATCATGAAAGCAGAAGTACTCCAGTCCCAGCTTGGAGATAAATTCAAAGGCGGCATCCATTTTGTCCCTCGCCCTTTCCACCGCATCAGTTTTTTCATCCCAGGGGAACTGGATAGTACCAGGTCCGAATGGGTCTCCTCCTGTGTTGCAAAAGGAATGCCAGTAGGCCACAGCAAATTTGAAGTGCTCTCTCATGGTCTTCCCAAGCACCACCTGGTCACTGTTGTAGTAGCGGTACGCAAATGGATTATCAGAGGAAGGCCCCTCATATTGGATCGCTCCGATCCCCTTAAAGAATTCCCTTTCTCCAAGTATGATATTATTTCGATTCATCGTGTGCTTTAATTTTTTGATTTAATTCTTTGAGCCACCTACCGTAGGCAGTATGATATTCTTCTGAACGGTTTGGCCGATATCGCTTGATCACGGCATCGCCAGCCAACGCCTTTTCCAGAGTGTCAAAATAGCCAGCACCAAAAGCTGCACCCCTGGCGGCTCCTGTAGCGCCTGTATTTTCGATCACTTCAATTTCTGCGTCGATCAAGCTGGCTATTGTATGACTGAAGATCGAGGATTGGAAAAGGTTGTCGTTTCCAACACGTAGTTTGTGTGTGCCGACTCCCAGTTCGTTGAGGATTTTCATGCCATAGACAAAGGCAAAGGCGATTCCCTCCAAGCCGGCCCTGGCTATATGTGATTTGCTGTGCCGGTTGAGTTCCAGATTTGTGATGCTGGCACCCAAGTTTCGGTTGCCGAGCATTCTTTCTGCACCATTTCCAAAGGGTAAAACCACCACACCATCTGACCCAATCGCCGCTTCTTCGGCCAGTGCCTCCATTTGAGGGTAAGTAAGGTTGTCATTGCCGATCAACTGTTTCATCCACCGGTGCAGGATACCAGCGCCATTAATGCAAAGTAGCGTACCGGTCCTTGGAGTGCCCGACTTAAAATTTACATGGGCGAAACTGTTGATCCGCCCTTGTTTGTCTGCAATGGGCAGTTCGTTCACTCCATATACTACCCCGGATGTACCACCGGTTGCAGCAACCTCACCTGGTGCTAACACACCGAGCGACATAGCGTTGTTTGGTTGGTCTCCTGCGCGATAGGTCACGGGAGTTCCTGGACGAAGGCCAAGTGCTTGAGCTGCCTCAACGGTGAGTTTTCCCTGCGCTCCGAAGGAAGGAGTTTGCTCCGGGACCAGCTTTGCGGGTATACCCAGGTGAGTTAATAATTTGTCCGAAGGCGCATTTTCCTTAAAGTCCCAAAGTATTCCTTCAGAAAGTCCAGAAATGGTGGTGTGAACCTTATCTGTCATTTTCATCGCTACAAAATCACCGGGTAGCATAAAATGGGCAGTTTTTTCCAGTGTTTCCGGTTCGTGCGTTTGAATCCATTTCAACTTGGAGGCGGTGAAGTTTCCCGGCGAATTGAGTAGGTGCCCCAGACAAAATTCCGATCCGAGTTCCGCAAATGCCCGATCGCCAATGTCCACAGCTCTACTATCACACCAAATGATTGAGGGTCGAATTGAGTGGCTGTGTTTGTCAACCATTACCAGACCGTGCATCTGATAGGCGATGCCGATTCCCTTTATCTCGTCCACATCGACTTTCGTTTGGGCCAGCAATTGGTTAGTGGCTAGGCAAACGTGGTGCCACCAGGTTTCGGGATCTTGCTCTGCCCAGCCAGGTTTAGGGGCACTCATTTCCATCTCCGAATTTTCCGGGCTGCTGGCAAGCATAATTGCCTTATTTGTAGTACCGTCAAGAAGACTGGCCTTGATTGACGAACTGCCGATATCGTATCCTATGAAGAACATGTTATTTGCAAATGCAAGACTAATATAAAGCTTATAGTCATAATGACCATAAGTTTCAGCTTTTTTTTAACTTACTGCAAATTTCGAAGTGTGGATAAAAAGAACATCATAGAGAATATGTCCATTGACTGTGTAGTCTTTGGGTTTTCCACGGAACTCAAGGTCTTGCTGGTAAAACATGGTGAAGGGATCAGCAAAGGCAAGTGGGGTTTACCCGGCGGTTGGATTACCTACGAGGAATCACTTGACGAGGCCGCCAATCGGATTTTATACTTGCTCACAGGGGTCAGGGATCTATACCTCGAGCAATTGAAGGCTTATGGTGCGGTTAATAGATTCCCTACCAAAAGGGTCCTGACAGTGGGCTATTACTCACTTATAAAAGACACGGACCATCAATTGGCGCCGGGATTTACTGCCTCCGATGCCCAGTGGTTCACACCTGCTGAAATTGGTGATTTACTATATGACCACAACGAGATTCTTGCCGATGCTTTTGGACGACTTCAGTCACGTGTAAAGCAGGAGCCCATTGGCTTCAATCTCTTGCCTGAGAAATTTACCCTGGGTCAGTTGCAAAACCTTTATGAATCCATTTTACAGATGCAGCTGGATAAGCCTAATTTCCGCCGGAAGATTCTTAGGATGAACTTTCTGATTGACTGTGGGGAAAAGCAGGATGGCGTTTCTCACCGGGCAGCCAGACTGTATAAGTTCGACCAAGAAATCTATCAGCGCCTACGTGAAAGAAAGTTTGTACTGGATTTGTAATTGCCAATCATCCCGTGAAGTATGAGAGTACGAATATGATGATTGCTACAAGGATTACTGACACGATGATATCGAGTCTACCGAAGCTTCCTTTACTTTCTTCCAACTGATCCGCCGAAAGTGTACCAAACGCCAAGCCACGAATTGCCTCCAAATTAGGAGGGGCGGTAGCGTAGCTGACCCCCAGGCACACAGCCACACAGGCAATGAACATGAAAATGGCCATATGGGCAAAATTGATGGTGGCAAATTCATGGACGAAGCCACTTCCTCCTTCACTAATATTGAGCTCAGCAATGATTCGAAGGGTGCCGATGAGCAAACCAAAAAACAAGGTCGCGATCGCTCCCTGTGCATTCACGCGTTTAGAGAGAATGGCCAATAAGAAAACCGCCGTTATTGGTGGCGCTATGTAGGACTGCACGCTTTGGAGGTACTGATAAAGTACGCCTCCCCCAATTTTTTCCATGATGGGAATCCAAAGCATCCCCAGTATTACCACAACTCCGGTGGCCAGACGACCTACCTGTACGAGTTTCTTTTCTTCGGTATTGGGATAAAGTTTCTTAAAAATATCTACCGTGAAGAGGGTTGAACTAGAATTGAAAACGGACGCCAATGAGCTCATCAAAGCAGCCATCAATCCACCGGCAACCAGACCCTTCACTCCAGTAGGGAGCAGTGTCTGAACCAAGACAGGGAAGACTTCATCGCTTCGTTCATAAGACAGTACACCCTTCTGCTTGAGGGCAAATGCAATGATTCCTGGAATCAGGAAAATGAAAATGGGAAGCAATTTTAGATAGGCACCGAAAATAGCCCCCCGGCGACCGATTTTTATGTTGTTTGCGGCTAGGGTCCTCTGGACGATATATTGATCGGTACACCAATACCAAATACCTACAATAGCTCCTCCGAATACCATTCCGGTCCATGGAAACTGAGCATCTGAGGAAGGACGCCACATATTGAAGTGCTCTGACCCTGCCAGCGTCTTTAATTCTTCCCAACTGCCTATTGCCTGAAATCCTTGGTAAGTAAGAAAGGCGGAGCCAAGAATAAGAATGATCGTTTGTAAGGTTTCGGTGTAAACCACCGCCCGCATGCCACCTAGAACGGTATAAATCCCGGTAATTATCACGATACCAAGGGCACCTTGCAGGAATGTCAGGTTCAGCAGTTGTGAGACCACCACACCTCCGGCATAAATCGTCACGGAAACTTTGGTCAACACATAGCCAATGATGGAAAATATGGACAGGAACCATCTGGAACGAGCATCAAATCGTTTCTCCAGAAACTCGGGCATGGTAAAGACCCTGCTACGCATATAGAAGGGCAAAAACAACCAACCCAACACCAGTACGATCCAAGCGTGCAACTCGTAATGAGCCATCGGCATGCCACTCTCCGCGCCAGTCCCAGCAAGTCCTACGACGTGTTCAGAGCCAATGTTGGATGCAAAAATTGAAGCCCCGATCACAAACCATCCGACGTTCCGGCCAGCCAGGAAGAAGTCCTCGGTGTTTTTCTGTTTTTGCATAATGACCCATACTGCCACAGCAAAGAGCATAAAGAAGTATAAGCCAATTAATATCCAATCGAGCGTTTCGAGTCCTACCATATTTTATTTCAAAAAAGCGCCTAAACTACAAATATTTATTTGGAAATATGCTCTCAGGTAAAATTCCTTCTGATATAAAACAATCTTTCTATATCAATTACACATTTCTTTTAATCTTTGCCTTCTCAAAATGGATGGAACAGTGAAAAAGATCTTAGGCGTATTCTTAATCGCTCTTGCCGCTTTCGGATGCAAGCAAGATGACTCTTACAAACAAGTTTTGTCGGACCCTGAAACATATCAGTCCGCGATGAAACAGCTGACCGATGTAATCGTCTACGACATATTCTCCCCACCAGTAGCTTCCAGGATCTATGCCTATCCAAATATTGCCGCGTTTGAGGTGATCAGACATTCAAATGCCGCCAAATACCAGACGCTGGCAGGTCAGTTATCCGGTTTGGAGGAAGCCCCGGCACCAGGCTCTGATGTGGATCTGCAATTAGCGAGTTTGCATGCATTTCTTACCGTCGGAAAGGCGTTGATTTTCTCAGAAGATAAAATGCAGACTTATACAGATAACCTGTATGAACGACTCGTCGATAAGGGTTTAACCAAAGCCACTTATAAGGCCTCAACTGCCTATGGTGAAATCGTGGCAAATCACATTTTGCAGTGGGCCGATGCGGATATGTACAAGCAGACCAGGACCTTTCCGAAATATACCATACGGGATGAGCCGGCTTTATGGAAGCCTACACCGCCTGATTATATGGAAGGGATCGAGCCTCATTGGCGAGAGATAAGAACCATGGTGATAGATTCTGCGGGACAGTTTGAGCCTACAGATCCCGAGGAATTCAATTTGGAGGAAGGTTCGGAGTTTCATCGGCAATTGGTGGAGGTCTATGAAATTGGGAAGAACCTGGATGAAGAGCAAACTGATATTGCCGAATTCTGGGATTGCAATCCCTATGTTTCCCACCATAGAGGCCATGCCATGTTTGCTACCAAGAAAATAACGCCAGGAGGTCATTGGATGGGCATTGTAGCCATAGCCACTCGGCAATCAAAAAATACTTTCGATGAGACCATTGAAGTGTATGCACGCACATCAATTGCCTTGTTTGATGCCTTCATTAGCTGTTGGGACGAAAAATGGCGAAGTATCGTGATCCGCCCTGAAACGGTGATCAATAAATACCTTGATGAAGAGTGGCTGCCATTGCTCCAAACTCCACCTTTTCCAGAGTATACGAGTGGTCACAGCGTGATCTCAAGAGCCGCCGCAATCACACTAACAGACTATTACGGAGATAATTTTGCGTTCAATGATACCACTGAGGTTGAGTACGGATTGAAAGAACGACAGTTTAAATCGTTTTTACATGCCTCAGAGGAAGCCGCCATTAGCCGACTTTACGGTGGAATACACTACATGATGGCCATTGAAAATGGAGTGGACCAAGGCGAGGAGGTAGGAAAATACATTATCGCAAATCTCCAAACGCGAAAAGAAGGCCAGGAAGCCTCACTTTAACTTATCCCGAAAGATTGAATAGATGAAACAATTGGTATTAGTCGCAGTGGTGGCAATTTTACTGGGTTGCACACCGAACCAAGCAGAGCGCCCGGCAAAAAAATTTTATAAACCTTGGGTTGACCTGGGAGAACTCTTTCATGACGTGCAAATGGCACATATTTTCCCCGATTCAAAAACCTTCGTGGACTATACCCCAAAAGACAATCCGGTCGACATTCTTAGAACTTATCGGGAACGTAAAGGCGAGGCAAATTTTGATCTCAAAGCATTCGTTGATGAACATTTTGAGGAACCTTATGTTCCTGTTGGGGACAGCCTAAAACAGGCCAACTCCTTGCAAGCTCATTTAGCATCTCATTGGGATTATTTAACTAGATCCACGGAAAATCAGCCTGAATTCAGCACATTGATCGCACTGCCTCACCGGTACGTGGTGCCTGGGGGTCGATTTAGAGAAATCTACTACTGGGATAGCTACTTCACGATGATAGGCCTGGGTGCTTCCGGACGACTTGACCTATTTGAGTCCATGCTCGATAACTTTGCCTATTTGATTGATACCGTAGGCTTTATTCCCAATGGCAACAGAACTTATTATTTGGGAAGAAGCCAACCCCCGTTTTTTGCGAGTATGGTCAATGCATACGTGCAACTTACATCGGCTGAGCAGGCGCTGAAATACCTGGAGCCAGTTCAGAAAGAATACGAGTTTTGGATGAATGGAGCAGAGGGGCTTACGCCCATGGCGCCGGAAGGCCGAAGGGCCATGCTGTACATTGGTTTTTTGCTCAATCGCTACTGGGATGATTATGATACTCCTCGCCCAGAGTCGTATCGGGAGGATATTGAACTCGCCGAAGGGCTAGCGGAAGAGGAAAAGAAAAAACTGTACCGGAATTTGCGGGCAGCGGCTGAATCCGGGTGGGACTTCAGTGCTCGGTGGTTTGAAACAGAGGATTTTTCATCCATCAGGACCACCGATCTTCTTCCTGTTGACCTGAACTGTTTGCTTTACGCAACCGAAAATGTCCTTTACAAGTTGCACGATGCCGCCGGACACTGGGGACGGGCAGATCAATTTAGGCGTAAAGCCGATATCAGAAAGAAGGTGATCAATAAGTTTATGTGGAAAGAGGACCTCCAGTCTTATCAAGACATCCTATTTCTTACAGGAGAACCAACCGGAAAAATTACTGCCGCAAGTCTGGTTCCGCTGTATTTCGGTATCGCCAGCGAGGAACAAGCTAAGATGCAGGCTGCCACATTGGAAAAACACCTGCTAGCACCCGGGGGTGTTCTCACCACACCCATTACTTCAGGCCAACAATGGGACGCACCAAATGGGTGGGCACCTTTGCAGTGGATGGCTATCAAAGGTCTGGAAAGGTATGGTCACAAAGACCTGGCCAATAAAATCAAAACCCGCTGGCTGCAGGTCAATGCGAAAGTATACGCCAATACCGGTAAAATGATGGAAAAGTACAATGTGGTAGACACTACCCTGGTGGCCGGAGGTGGTGAGTATTCAACCCAAGATGGCTTCGGCTGGAGCAATGGCGTAGTACTCGGATTACTCCTTGATGATGTGAAATTCTAGTTTTTTCAAACACCCTCCTAAAGAAATTTCAAAATACAAACGTTTGGATTTCCTAACTGCTAAAACACCTTAGAATTCCTGAGTGCCAATTGTCATTTTCTTGCTATTATAGGGTTTCACTAACCCGGAAATAGCATGGAAAATATCGGCTTGAGCACGCTTGATTTCGTGATTATAGTGGTCTACCTGGTAGGCATTGTTTGGTACGGAATTCGCAAAGGGAAGCAGCAAAGTTCTGAAGATTATTTCCTGGCTGGTCGTGATATGACCTGGCCTATCGTGGGAATTTCACTGTTCGCGGCTAATATAGGCAGCAACACACTCATCGGCCTCACATCCGACGCTTTCAATACCAATGTTGCGGTCTACAATTACGAATGGATGGCGGCAGTCGTGCTCGTGATCTTCGCGATTTTCTTTCTTCCTTTTTATCTCAAGTCTAAAGTTTACACCATGCCGGAGTTCCTGGAAAGGAGATATGACGCTCGGTCTCGATTTCTTTTTTCCGGAATTATGATCGTAGGGAATGTCATAATTGACACGGCCTCCGGTCTTTATGCCGGTAACTTAATCCTTAAAATTATTTTCCCCGATGTTGAGTCGTGGATTATCATTGCGTTCTTGGCCTTTGCAGCTGCCGCTTATACCATTCCTGGAGGGCTGAGCTCTGTAGTACACACAGAAGTAATTCAGGCGATTTTGCTTGTCTTTGGATCTATTTTATTGACCTATTTTGCGATGGACCAGGTAGGAGGCTGGCAAGGAATGCTGGATGGCCTGAATGCCATGAATGCTAAAGGAGAGATCGCCAAATCTTCTTCGGAAGTGCTGAGCTTGATCCGGCCGGCTTCAGATGATCATATGCCATGGACCGGACTTGTCCTGGGAGTGCCACTGCTGGGCTTTTATTTCTGGGCCAACAACCAGTTTATGGTCCAAAGAGTGCTTTCGGCGAAAGACCTGGATCATGGTCGCTGGGGCGCCCTTTTTGCTGGACTATTAAAGTTACCAGTCCTCTTCTTCATGGTGATTCCCGGAGTAGCAGCTATCGTGTTGTTTTCCGACCTGGATATTACTTTCTTGAATTACATGATTCCCTCGGAAGGCGGTGCTGTCCTTTGTGAAAATCTTAGCGAGTGTCCTAACATGACTTACCCTGTGCTGATCTATAAGCTCCTCCCAACCGGAATACTGGGTCTCGTGATTGCAGGGCTCCTGGCCGCCATGTCATCCAGCATATCTGCAACCCTGAATTCAGCCTCAACGCTTATCACCATGGATTTTACACAGAAAATTAATCCAGGGCTAAGTAGTAAGAGCCTGGTTAGAGCGGGTCAAATTGCAACCGTGGTTTTAGTGATCCTCGCAGCGGCTTGGGCGCCAATGATCGAGAGCTTTTCGTCGCTTTGGGTGTACCTACAGCAGATTCTTGGATTCATAGCGCCGCCCATCGTAGCGACGTTCGTAGTGGGACTTTTCAGCAAAAAAGCCAATGCCCATGGAGGATTCTGGAGTCTCGTACTCGGTTATGCGTCAGTAGCCATATTCATAATTTACTCTTTTAGCGTTTGCGGCGGTATCGGATACGAAGACAACCATATCCATTTCCTGTACGTGGTACCCACCCTGTTCTTCCTTTGCATCATGCTGAACCTGATCATCAGTACAGCCACTGGCTCGCCGGACCCTGATAAGCTCAACGGAATGATCTGGACAAAGCAGCTTTACAACGAAGAGACTGCAGAACTACAGGGACTCCCCTGGTATAAAAATTATAGGGTTTTGGCACTGATTCTAATTTTGATTACAGTGTTTATTGTGGTATGGTTTAGATAAATTTGATCTGTAATAGTATAGAATAGCATAGTATGGCACGTATAGTAGCACTTGATCAAGGAACCACCAGTTCCAGAGCCATTCTTTTCAATGAAAAAGGAGAGATTCTGGGCGTGGAGCAAAAGGAATTTACGCAGATATTTCCCAAGTCCGGATGGGTCGAACACGACCCCACCGAAATTTGGTCCTCTCAGTTTGAGGTATTCAAAAACCTGCTCCTTAAAACAGGTGTAAGCGCGCATCAGATTGATGCCATCGGCATTACTAACCAGCGAGAGACTACCATTGTCTGGAATGCCGAAACAGGGGATCCTGTTCACAATGCCATTGTTTGGCAAGACAAACGAACATCGGGGTTTTGTGAGGAACTAAAAAAGAGCGGACTGTCGGAGGAGGTGCGCGACAAAACCGGATTGGTTATCGACTCCTATTTTTCTGCAACAAAAGTTAACTGGATACTTGATAATGTCAAGGGTGCCCGGGACCTGGCTGCTGCAGGAAAATTGCGCTTCGGAACCGTGGATAGCTGGTTGATTTGGAAACTCACAGAAGGCAGGAAGCATGTAACTGATTACTCCAACGCCTCGCGGACCATGGTTTACAATATTAAAACTTTGGACTGGGACGATTCCCTCCTCGATGCTCTGGGAATACCACGATCCATGTTGCCCAAGGTGCAGCCCTCAAGCTCTGAATTCGGAACCTTTCGATTTGACGGAGCTGATATACCCATTTTAGGAGTAGCTGGCGATCAACAGGCGGCCCTATTCGGACAAGCATGCTTTCAGCCAGGAAATGCCAAGAATACCTACGGTACTGGGTGCTTCATGCTTATGTATTTGGGATCAGAGCACATGTCTTCGCAAAATGGCCTGTTGACAACCATGGCTTGCAGTCCGGATGGTTCGCCAGCCTACGCGCTAGAGGGTAGTATATTCATCGCTGGTGCTGCTATACAATGGCTCCGTGATGCCATGAAAATCATCGATCATGCCGCTGATTCTGAGTACTATGCGAATAAGGTAATAGACCATGAAGTATATCTGGTACCAGCGTTTGCCGGGTTAGGTGCCCCTTACTGGGATCAGTTTTCGCGAGGAGCAATTTTTGGCCTCACAAGGGATACTGGGAAAAATCATATCATTAAGGCCGCACTTGAATCCATTGCCTTTCAAACACGAGATGTATTGCAAGCCATGGAGCAGGATGCCGGGATCAGTATCAAAAGCCTCAATGTGGATGGAGGTGCCACAGCCAATGACTACCTCATGCAGTTCCAGGCGGATATCCTCGATGCTGAAGTAGACCGACCGGTTATTACCGAATCGACAGCCTTAGGAGCAGCCTACCTGGCGGGGTTGAAAGCTGGAATATGGAAACCGGAAGACTTGACAAAAGTTCGAAAAACCGAACAGAAGTTCTCCCCTAAACTCGATGAAAAAACGCGAACTCAGCTTTATAACAATTGGAAGAAAGCAGTAGAGCGCACCTTTAATTGGGCACAGGAATGAACTCGCTTAACTCGAGGAATCGCGCCAAGTTAATTAGCAAAGTCGGAGGCAATGCCTATGATTTGCTGATCATCGGCGGCGGTGTTACCGGCGCGGGCATCGCCCTTGACGCGGCGACAAGAGGTCTCAGGACGGTACTGGTTGAGAAAAAAGACTTTGCGTCCGGCACCAGTAGTAAGTCGACGAAGCTCATTCATGGTGGATTACGCTATCTCAAGCAATTTGAAATAGCGCTTGTTCGGGAGGTGGGCAAGGAAAGGGCAGTGGTTCACAACCTTGCTCCGCACCTGGTAAAGAACGAAAAAATGATTCTGCCATTGATCAAGGATGGGACTTACGGTAAGATGTTGACATCATTTGGACTTATGGTCTACGACGTGCTGGCAGGAGTAGAAAAAGAAGATCAGCGTAAAATGCTCTCTAAGGAAGAAACGCTAGCCCTTGAACCTTCTCTGAGAGAAGATATTTTAGAAGGAGGCGGTGTTTATGCTGAATATCGTACCGATGATGCGCGGTTGACGATGGAAATTCTTAAAACAGCCGTTCAGTTCGGAGCGCATGTGATCAATTACGCCGAAGCAACCGATTTTCAGTACAGCGATGGCAAGATTTCGGGAGTTACCTGGGAGGATAAGTTAAGCGGTGAGCGTCATAATCTGCAAGCAAGGTACACCATTAGTGCAGCAGGTCCCTGGGTCGACGAAATTCGTCAGAAAAACAAATCACTATCCGGTAAGCATCTACACCCAACCAAGGGCGTCCATATAGTGGTGGCCAGAAGCCGATTCCCAGTGAATCATGCCATGTACTTCGATGTGCCAGACGGTCGTATGATCTTTGCGGTGCCTCGTGACCGGACAACTTACATTGGCACGACCGATACAGATTACAAGGGTGACCTGGACGATGTTCGAACCGACCTGACGGATGTGCAGTATCTCCTTGATGGAGTAAATCATATTTTCCCGTCTGTTGACCTGCAGTTAAGTGACGTGGAATCGACATGGGCGGGCTTGAGACCCCTGATTGAGGAAGAGGGAAAATCTGCCTCTGAACTCTCTAGAAAAGATGAAATTTTCGAGTCTGAAACTGGGCTACTGTCTATTGCCGGCGGTAAACTAACTGGGTATCGGAAGATGGCAGAGCGAATTCTAAACAAGGTTTCAGAGAAGATCAAAGCCGACTATGAGATCGAAATTAAGCCATGTCAGACAGAAACAACCGTGCTCCGAGGGGGCGTCTTTGCCAATGCGAAGGATGTAGCTCGGTATGAGGATGGACTTGCAAAACGTTTGGAACGGCTTGGCTCCGGCCTGAATTCTTATGCAGGGTATCTGGTTAGTACTTACGGTAGACAATCCGATGATATCCTGGGGCTATTTGACGAAAATGAGTCCAATCCGCATGTTGCACTTGCGTTGGCGGAATTAAGGTTTACGCTGGAGAATGAGGCAATTCATTCACTGCTGGATTTCTTTGAGAGAAGGACAGGCAGGCTTTTCTTCAACATCGGCTCCGTTGACGTTACCAAGAAGCCCGTGGCCAATCGCATGCGAGAGTTTTTCCAGTGGAGTGATGACAAGCTTGCCTCGGAACTCCAGGCGCTGGAGAAAGCCGTGCATCTGGCCACACATTTTCAATAGAAGAATTAGAAAAGTTGTACGATCCCGTTTCGCATAGTTTACTTGTCAAGTCCCTGAAGAAATATGGTGAAGGTGACGTGGATCAGGATTTTCAATTGCGATTATCTGCGGGATTTCATACGATTTTTGAAAATTTTCATCGGCTTTATCCGAAACATCCGGATATCGCGCAAAACCTTCAGCAACTGGTCGAAATCCTTATCCAGGCAAACAGCGATGCCGGCAAAGAACTGACCCATATTGACCGGGTCAGGACCGACTGTCCGCAATGGTTTCTGAGTCAGGAAATAGTGGGAATGATGTTGTATGTCGACTTATTCAATACAGATCTGGAGGGTGTGCTGGAAAAACTCGATTATCTGGAAGAGCTTGGGGTGAATTTTGTTCACCTGATGCCGATTCTCAAAATGCCGGCAAATGAAAATGACGGGGGCTATGCAGTAAGTAGTTATCGAGAAGTTGATCCACGTTTTGGTACTATTGAGACCCTGAAAAAAGTGAGTTCGGAGTTTCGCCAAAGGGGTATGTTGTTGATGCTTGATATGGTGATCAACCACACCGCTCATGATCATGTCTGGGCGCAAAAAGCGAAAGAAGGTGATCCATACTATCAGGGCTTCTATCACTTTTATCCCGACCGGGTTGTTCCGGACATGTTTGAGGCCTCAATGCCACAAGTATTTCCAGAGACCTCACCTGGCAATTTCACTTTCATTAGTGAATTGAACCAGTGGGTGATGACAGTATTTAATTCCTATCAATGGGATTTAAATTATACCAATCCCACTGTTTTCAACGCAATGCTCGAAAACCTCCTATTCCTGGCCAATCAGGGAGCAGATATCCTTAGACTTGATGCTTTGGCTTTTATGTGGAAGGACCTTGGGACGACCAGTCAAAACCTGCCCAACGCACATCTGCTGATCCAAACGCTAAAAATCTGTGCGCAGATTGCGCGACCAGGTATTGCTTTCCTTGCGGAAGCTATTGTAGCTCCACATGAGATCATCAAATATTTTGGCCAAACCAAAACTGTCAGCAATGAGTGTGATTTAGCTTACAATGCTACACTCATGACCTTACTATGGGAAGCTACAGCTACGAAAAGCAATAAGCTCCTGAAAGTGTCGCTGGAAAATATTCCTCCAAAGCCACAGGGCACTTCCTGGATCACTTATTTGCGGTGCCATGATGACATTGGCCTCGGATATGAAGATCAGCATGCTGCATGGGCCGGATATGACCCAGTAAGTCACCGTCGTTTCATTCTCGATTTCCTGACAGGCAAGCTGGACTGGTCATTCAGTAGAGGATACCCCTTTATGCAAGATCCTTCAAATGGTGATGCCCGGATATCCGGAAGCCTGGCTTCCCTTGCCGGGCTTGAAAAGGCATTGGAAGAAAAAGACCCGGCGGCTATTGATCTGGCCTGCAGAAGAGTATTAATGCTACATTCAGTGATCCTTGCCTACGGCGGCATACCCATGTTGTCCATGGGAGATGAGCTGGGCATGCGCAATGATTATACCTATAAGGCAGATTCAGCTAAGAAAGATGATAATAGATGGCTTCATAGGCCCGCAATGGATTGGAACAAAGCAGAAAACAGAACTACCCCAAATAGTGTGGAGCAATCCATTTTTGCAGCTATGAAGAACCTCATAAGCGTCCGCAAAAAACTGGCACCGTTTGCCGATCATAACAATTGCTATTTGATCGATCTGGACAATGAGCACGTGTTGTCTTTCGGAAGATATGATCACCATTCCAAAATTGTTTGTGTTGCTAATCTCAACGACCAGGAGGAGTGGTTTCACGTCGATAAACTAAGACGCGAAGGCCTGAACCCAAAAAATGGCTTGATCGATGCAGTTTCACTATTGCCTCTCGATCAACCCTTTGAACAAATTCGATTACAGCCCTATCAGTTTCACTGGATAGTAGAAAGAACCTTATACTGACAGAAAATACCGATTATGAACAAGACTTGGTGGAAAGAAAGCGTTATCTACCAAATTTATCCAAGGAGCTTCAAGGATACCAACAATGATGGCGTTGGCGACTTGCCTGGAGTCATTGAAAAACTAGACTACATCGCCAGTCTTGGTGTGGATGTGATCTGGCTTTGCCCGGTTTACCAATCGCCCAATGATGACAATGGCTACGATGTAAGCGATTATCAGTCAATACACCCGGATTTCGGCACAATGGCGGATTTCGATGCTCTGCTGGAGGGCATACATGCGCGAGGTATGAGGCTTGTCATGGACTTGGTGGCCAACCATACTTCCGATGAACACAAATGGTTCAGGGAAGCCAAGGCCGACCCGAGCAGTCCCAAGAGAGATTACTACATTTGGAAAGATGGTGTTGATCAGGCACCTCCCAACAACTGGCCGTCGTTTTTCGGTGGAGATGCATGGACATTTGATCAGGATAGTAACCAGTATTACCTGAGACTATTTACTCAGAAACAACCAGATCTCAATTGGGATAATCCGCAGGTGCGCAGGGAGGTACACAACATCATGAAGTTCTGGCTCGACAAAGGAATCGACGGGTTTCGAATGGACGTAATCTCTGTAATCTCCAAGAGAGGTTTCAGCGACACGCCCTATGAGGACTTCAATTTGACTATCTCGGAGATCTACGCCAATGGGCCAAACATCCACAGCTACCTTCAAGAAATGCACCACGAAGTAATGTCGAAATACGACATGATGACCGTTGGAGAAGGTCCCGGAATTTCCCTAGAAAACGGCTTGGAATATGTGGGAGAAGACCGCCAGGAACTCAACATGGTTTTCCACTTCGATCACATGTTCATAGACCATGGACCAAAGGGGAAATTTGACCCGATTCCTTACGATTTTGTACGCTTCAAGAAGATATTCGCCGATTGGGATGCAAAACTCGGGGATCGGGGATGGAACAGCATCTTTCTTGGGAACCACGACTTTCCTCGGTTGGTATCGCGATTTGCGAATGATCAGGACTATCATGCCGAATCTGCGAAATTGATGGCCTTGATGCTATTGACCATGCGCGGTACGCCTTACATCTATCAAGGAGACGAAATAGGTATGACCAATGTAGCATTTGATTCTTTCGACGACTACCGGGATGTAGAAACCCTTAACCTCCGGGACGAGCAATATTTCGCAGAGAGACAAGCTCAGCTTCTCCGGGCGGTGCACACACAAGGACGCGACAATGCGAGAACGCCCATGCAATGGTCTTCCGCACAAAATGCTGGTTTTTCGGAAGCTACACCCTGGATTAAGACCAATCCCAATTACCCGACAATCAACATTGAGCAGCAGGAATCTGATCCGTCATCGATTCTCAATTTCTATCGAAAGATGATCGTCCTGCGAAAAACCTATCCCGCCTTGGTCTATGGAAGTTTTCAGGTTCTGGACATAGAGAATGCGCATATTTTTGCCTACTATCGCCAAGATGAAGAATATAAGCTTCTGATTTTGCTCAACTTTTCATCCGATGAAAGAACTTTCGAATTGGATCAACTTTACAACAATGATGATTTGATTCGAATTGTATCCAACTATCGGGCAACAGGTCAAATTAAAGAGGCCGGGAAAGTGGAGTTGAAACCCTGGGAGTCTATACTTTTCAAAGTGAAAATGAACAAGAGCTAAAAAACTGACTATCAAAGATGAGCGATTTCGCGAACGCCCTTTGGGGTATCGACTTGGGTGGAACAAAAATCGAAGGTGTAATTCTCAAGTCCCCCGACGATCCCGAGGTTATCCTGCGCAAACGGTTAGATACACAGGCCGATCAAGGTTACGACCACATTCAGCAACGGATAAAATTGCTTGTCGATCAGTTGAGCCAGGAGGCGGGTTTCAAACCAAGTAAACTAGGCATTGGAACACCCGGGTCCCTCGATCCAATCGCGCAAACCTTGAAGAATAGCAATACAACAGCCCTCAATGGCAAGGCTTTTCAAAAGGACCTGCAGCAGACGCTGGGATTTCCGGTTGCTATGGCCAACGATGCCAACTGTTTCGCCTTGGCAGAAGCCAGAATGGGGGCCGTGAAGGAACATTTACCGGAAGCCAAGGTCGTATTCGGGGTAATCATGGGGACCGGCGTGGGAGGCGGCATTGTAGTCAATGGAGAAGTACTCAATGGACGACAGGGCATCGCTGGCGAATGGGGCCACAACTTCCTGCACGAATCCGGCGGAGAATGTTACTGTGGTAAGGTAGGTTGTGTGGAAAAAGTTATTTCCGGTCGAAACCTGGAATTGTACTACGAAGCTACCTATGGAAAAAAGAAGAAACTGAAGGACATCTATAAAGAGCACTTGGCGGGTGCCGACCCAGATAGCACCGAGCTTATCAAACGGTTGATAACGTTTTTTGGGATGGGAATAGCCAATGTCATCAATATCCTCGATCCGGATGCTATTGTGATAGGAGGAGGTGTCGGCAACATCGACCTGCTGTATACAAAAGGCAAAGAAGAAATACTGCAACACCTCTTTAACCCTAGATTGGATACAGTCTTCCTAAAGCCAAAACTGGGGGATTCCGCAGGTGTTTTTGGCGCAGCTTTTCTCGTTGCTTGAAGACTTCATTATTTACCGGTTAAGGTATAGTTAAGAATATAAGCCAGTCACCCGGCTAGGCCTGTATCGGTGGGCTGAATTCGAAAAAAACTGCAGCTTTGAATTTTCTGTAAATGAAAATCAACAACAAAGTTGTATACAAAAACCTTGATAAGGTATTAGCCTCATCTCCCAGTCAGACAATACAGGATCAAAGTAAGTGGGTCATTTTTAGCGACCTGCACATGGGAGATGGGGGTGGTTCCGACGATTTCAAAAGGAATTCCAATCTGTTTCAGGCCGCACTGAAGAATTACTACCTCACAAAAAATTTTGGTCTGATTTTGAATGGTGATGTTGAGGAACTGCAACGATTTACACTAAAGAAAATCCTGGCCGCTTGGAAAGATATTTATTCCGTGATAGACAAATTCGCCTCCGAAGATCGGCTGATAAAGACCATCGGTAACCACGACCTGGCGCTTGGTGTCATGGAATCCACGCCCTACGATTCCTGCCTCACAGAGGCCTATCGGCTCCGGTTCGAAGAGCAGGACATTTGTATTTACCACGGACACCAGGCATCAAAAAAATATCAGCAGCACAATGAACTAGTGGGTTTCACGCTCAAGTACTTTGCTAATCCGCTTGGAATTAAGAATTACTCCGTTTCACATTCCAGTACAAAGCAGTACAAAATCGAGAGAAAATTATACCACTACTCTAGCAAGAGAAAGATTGTAAGCGTCATCGGGCATACACACCGGCCGCTTTTTGAATCCCTCAACAAAGTCGAACGGTTGAAGTTTATGATCGAACAGATGTGCAGGGATTATTCTTTAGAGCTGGACGGCAATTCCAGTAATGTCGCTGACAGCATTAAGGAGCATAAGAAAGAACTGGCCAAACAGTTCAGGATTTATAAGGACACCAACTTTCAAAACTCAGTTTATAACAGCACCTTTTTGATACCTTGTCTATTTAACTCGGGAACCGTTATCGGAAAAAGAGGAATGACCTGCCTGGAAATAGAAGGAAGCCAAATCAGACTCGTCCATTGGTTTGACAAGAATATCTCCAAAAAATACCTGAAACAGACCGGATATGAGCCGGAAAGACTGGGCGAAACGGATTTCTACCGTATGGTTATCAATGAAGAGTCCTTGAAATATATCTTTACCAGAATCAAATTTCTGAGCTGATGAGAAAAACGTCTTTTATCGTACTTTGTGTGTGGACAATCATTGGTTGCCAAACGAAGCCTGGCTCAGATCAGGAGCAGGCAGTAAGTTCTTCAGCGATCAAAAGAGATATAGATATACAGGGTCACCGAGGCGCAAGGGGCATTCTTCCTGAAAACTCGTTACGCGGCTTCGTCAAAGCGCTGGATCTCGGCGTAAACACGCTGGAAATGGATTTATGCATTACTCGTGACAAACAGGTTATAGTCAGCCACGAACCCTACATATCCAGTGAAATATGTCTGGATCCTGACCGCAATATGCTTACAGCGGAAAAAGGTAGACAACTCAATATCTACGAAATGGATTATAGCGAAATTCAGGAGTATGACTGTGGGAGCCTGATGCACCCTAGGTTCCCCTCACAAGGGAAAGTAAAAACCCTGAAGCCGCTCCTCAGCCAGGTCTTTCGGCGTGTAGAAAATCACGTGCAGTCAAGTGGCTATCCCCCCGTTCGTTATAACATAGAACTAAAAAGCAGCGAAGAGTACGATGACGTGTACCATCCGGCCCCGGCAGAATTCTGCCAACTCGTTTTTGACCAAATTGATGGTAAAATCGACTGGAGTCGAGTAACCATTCAATCCTTCGATTTCAGAATACTTCAGTATTTCCGCGAAAACTACCCCCAGGTCCAACTGTCCCAGCTCATTGAAAACAGAACTTCGTGGGAGCAGAATATCGCGGATCTCGGATTCAAACCGGATATCTACAGTTGCGACTATAATCTCCTGTCCGCGGAGATTGTAAAAGGACTTCAAGCCGAGGGCATCAAAGTGATTCCCTGGACAGTCAACGAGGTAGAAGACATGAAAAGACTCATAGAATGGGGCGTCGATGGCATTATCACTGATTATCCCGATAGGACACAGCAATTGGAAATTTAGGCTAAATTCGCCAGCCGAATCGGGGGTACACCTCCCTGATATAAATCATAAAAAGGACTTCCTATATATAGGACCTAGCCGAAAATCCGAAGATGAAAGATTACAACGTTTACTCCATTGGCAACGCCGTGGTGGACTATGAAATAAAAATTGACGACCAATTTTTGGTAGACAACAATGTTGAAAGAGGGCTAACCACCCTCGTCGATGTAGAAGACCAGCGACGACTACTGGCCGCTGCCGGCAATTTGATCGCAAAAAAGCAAGGTGGTGGCTCAGCGGCAAACTCCATTGTGGCACTCACCCAGCTAGGAGGTCGCGCTTTCTATTCCTGCAAAGTGGCCAATGATGATGATGGCAAGTTCTTTATGAAAGATCTTACAGACAATGGCATTGGTAGTAATCTGTTCGACAACAACCTGGAGGATGGTGTTACCGGCAAGTGCCTGGTGATGATCTCCCCGAATGCCGACAGGACGATGAACACCTTTTTGGGTATAACCACTAATTTTTCCGTCGAGGAGCTGCGCCCGCAGGCGCTAAAAGCGTCAGAATATCTCTTTATCGAAGGATACCTTATCTCTAGTGAGTCCGGTCAGCAAGCTATGAAGAAGGCAAAGCAGATTGCCAAGGACAGTGGAGTCAAAACAAGTATCACCTTCTCAGACCCTGCAATGGTGAAGTACTTCGGAGAAGCGATGATCGACGTGGTAGGAGATGGTGTGGACCTGCTTTTCTGCAACGAGGAAGAAGCCCGGCTTTACACAGGAAAAGAGGACCTGGCAGAAGCAAGGGAAGAGCTAAAAAAAGTAGCCAGGCATTTTGCTATTACCCAGGGAGCCAATGGCGCCATGATTTGGGATGGCGATACATTTATTGATATTGAACCCTATAAAGTGGATGCAGTAGACACTACCGGTGCTGGTGATATGTTCTCAGGAGCATTTCTGTATGCAATCACACATGGCCATAGTTATGCGCAAGCAGGCAAATTAGCCAGTTTAGCTTCCTCCCGGGTGGTCGCACAGTATGGTCCGCGCCTGGAGTATCATCAGCTGCAAGACATACTCAACCATCTTGGTCAATAAAACCTTCGGGCTCAGTATTTATTTTTCGATTGCGTATTCTGAATTTTCAATTTAAGTGTATACTTTTGCCCTCCGTTTCTAAAACAGTGAAAGAATGAAAAGGACTTTTCAGCCATCCCAGAGAAAAAGAAGAAACAAACACGGCTTCAGATCAAAAATGGAGAGTGTAGGCGGGAGAGGCGTTCTTGCCCGTAGAAGAGCCAAAGGGCGGAAGAAACTAAGTGTTTCTAGCGAAAGAAGGCACAAGAAATAAGCATTGGGGCCATGTCAGAGCCCAAAAAAAATCAGTCCCTCCCGCGAGAGGAGAGACTTAAAAGCAAGAAATCGATTGAGGAGCTTTTTAAAAAAAGTTCCTCTTTCTATTTGTTTCCATTCCTGGTAAAATATAAGTGCACAACCGAAAGCCGCGACTTGCACCGTGTGCTTTTTGCAGTTCCCAAAAAGCATCATAAAAAAGCGGTCGATAGGAACAAAATCAAAAGACGCACTCGCGAGGCCTATCGACTCAATAAGTCCATTCTAACCTCCGCCGCCAGTTCCTTGGATATAGGGCTGCTTTACCAATCCAAAGAGCTACTGCCCTATGACCAGCTTCAGGAAAAACTAATTACCTTACTCCATCGTTTAGTCAAAGAATCCGCGAAAGGTGGCAAGGGTTAATCCGATCGAAACAGTTATAATCTCGATAACCCGTTTGAAAAGAATCATTCCATGAAGAAAACCAGACGAATATTTCTCCCAGTCCTAGCAGTTGTTATCCTTCTTTCGGCCTTCGCCCCTAACAACGACCGCTACTTTCAGATCGTCAAAAACCTCGACATCTTCGCTACCCTTTTCAAAGAAGTCAATGCCTATTACGTAGATGAGGTTAATCCCAATACCCTCATGAAGACCGGCATAGAGTCCATGCTAAATAAGCTGGATCCTTATACCACCTATATTGGCGAAGACGATATTGAAGATTACCTGACAGTCACTACAGGTGAGTACGGAGGTATCGGCGCGTTGGTAGATAAAAAGAATGGCGTCAGTACCGTGGTAATGCCCTATGAAGGCTTTGCCGCCCATCGGGCAGGACTGAAAATAGGAGATCAGGTGCTGGCGATTAATGGTACCACCATCACAGATAAGCCCGCCGATCAAATTCAGAAACTACTAAAAGGGCAATCCGATTCAGAAATCACCATGTCCATCAAACGTTATGGTCAGGACGAGACTTTTGAAGTAAAACTCAAACGTGAAAAAATTACAATCAACAATGTGCCATTCTCCGGTATGGTCAACCGCGATGTAGGCTATATCAGACTTACCGATTTCACGACCAAAGCGGGAGCCGAGGTGGCCATGGCGCTGAAAGACCTCAAATCTCAAGGAGCCGAGAAAGTCATTCTTGATCTCCGCGGCAATCCCGGTGGCCTTTTAGAAGAAGCAATCAATGTCTCCAATGTCTTCGTTCCTAAAGGTTCCGAGGTAGTGAGTACCCGAGGCAAGCTCTCCGCCTGGACAAAAACATATCATGCTCTCAACAATTCCATCGACACAGAAATTCCACTGGCTGTGCTGGTTGACAATGGAAGTGCCTCCGCCTCCGAGATTGTGGCTGGAGTTGTCCAGGACTATGACAGGGGCGTATTGGTAGGCCGCAAGACCTTTGGCAAGGGTCTTGTGCAACAAACCAGGCCACTCGCCTACAATTCACAATTGAAAGTCACTACGGCAAAATACTACACCCCCAGTGGCCGGTGTATTCAGGCGATTGACTATAGCAACC
>CBDETI010000030.1:0-117500 GCA_965242775.1 Cyclobacteriaceae bacterium | reverse complement strand
GGACGTGCTAAGCTGCGAAAAGCTACGGTGAGCCGCACAGAGGCTTTGATCCGTAGATATCCGAATGGGGCAACCCAGTATCTTGAAGAGATATTATCCGTTAAGGAGGCTAACGCGGGGAACTGAAACATCTAAGTACCCGTAGGAAGAGAAAACAATAGTGATTCCGCAAGTAGTGGCGAGCGAACGCGGAACAGCCCAAACCCTAATCGTTACGGCGGTTGGGGGGTTGTAGGACTGCGCTGTGGACTATAAAACTGAACGAGAACGACTTGGGAAAGTCGGCCGTAGAGGGTGAGAGCCCCGTATTGGCAAGGTTTTATTACCTAGCAGTATCCTGAGTAGGGCGGAACCGGAGGAATTCCGTCTGAATTTGCCAGCACCATCTGGTAAGGCTAAATACTACTGAGAGACCGATAGTGAACCAGTACCGTGAGGGAAAGGTGAAAAGTACCCTGAGTAAGGGGGTGAAATAGAACCTGAAACCATGCGCTTACAAGCGGTCGGAGCCCATTAGTTGGGTGACGGCGTGCCTTTTGCATAATGAGCCTACGAGTTACTTTATATGGCAAGGTTAAGGATTTGAGGTCTGTAGCCGGAGCGAAAGCGAGTCTTAACAGGGCGTGTAGTCATATGGAGTAGACGCGAAACTTGGTGATCTACCCATGACCAGGGTGAAGGTTAGGTAACACTAACTGGAGGCCCGAACCAGTTGACGTTGAAAAGTCTTTGGATGAGTTGTGGGTAGGGGTGAAAGGCCAATCAAACCGAGAGATAGCTCGTACTCCCCGAAATGCTTTTAGGAGCAGCGTGGGATGATGTTTACTAGAGGTAGAGCTACCGATTGGACTAGGGGGAGTCACATCCTACCAAATCCAGACGAACTCCGAATGCTAGTAAATTAATCTTGCAGTGAGGGCATGGGTGCTAAGGTCCGTGTCCGAGAGGGAAAGAACCCAGACCTACGGCTAAGGTCCCAAAATCTGTACTAAGTTGAACTAAGGCGGTCCAATTGCATAGACAGCCAGGATGTTGGCTTGGAAGCAGCCATTCATTTAAAGAGTGCGTAACAGCTCACTGGTCGAGCGATAGGGCATCGATAATAATCGGGCATAAAGTACAGTACCGAAGCTTAGGATTTATGGTAGGGGAGCATTCCCTGTGCGGCGAAGGTTAGCTGTGAGGCTGGCTGGAGCGCAGGGAAGCGCAAATGTAGGCATAAGTAACGATAATGCGGGCGAGAAACCCGCACACCGATAGACTAAGGTTTCCACGGCAATGCTAATCAGCCGTGGGTTAGTCGGGACCTAAGGCGAACCCGAAGGGGGTAGTCGATGGACCACTGGTTAATATTCCAGTACTACCCATAACTGCGATGGGGTGACGGAGGAGTGAAAGCCACGCGTGCTGACGGAATAGCACGTTGAAGGGTGTAGGTAAATCAGATGTAGGCAAATCCGCATTTGATGCTGAACCTGATAGTACCATGAAGCTACGGCGGAATGGATAGTTGGCCTAAACAGACTTCCGAGAAAACCCTCTAAGCTTCAGGTTATGGGTACCCGTACCGTAAACCGACACAGGTAGTCAAGGAGAGAATCCTGAGGTGCTCGAGTGATTCATGGCTAAGGAACTAGGCAAAATGACCCTGTAACTTCGGGAGAAGGGGTCCCTGCTTCGGCAGGGCGCAGCGAAACGATCCAGGCGACTGTTTATCAAAAACACATGGCTTTGCGAACTTGAAAGAGGAAGTATAAGGCCTGACACCTGCCCGGTGCTGGAAGGTTAAGGGGGGACGTTAGAGGTAACTCAAAGCGTTGAACTGAAGCCCCAGTAAACGGCGGCCGTAACTATAACGGTCCTAAGGTAGCGAAATTCCTTGTCGGGTAAGTTCCGACCTGCACGAATGGTGCAACGATCTGGATACTGTCTCGGCCATGAGCTCGGTGAAATTGTAGTAACGGTGAAGATGCCGTTTACCCGCAACGGGACGGAAAGACCCCGTGAACCTTTACTATAGCTTCACATTGGTATTGGGTAAATGATGTGTAGGATAGGAGGGAGGCTCTGAAGCTGTGTCGCTAGGCATGGTGGAGCCATTGGTGAAATACCTCCCTTTGTTTATCTGATGCCTAATCCCTGTTAAGGGAGACAGTGTGTGGTGGGTAGTTTGACTGGGGTGGTCGCCTCCAAAAGCGTAACGGAGGCTTTCAAAGGTACCCTCAGCATGTTTGGTAATCATGCGTGGAGCGCAATAGCATAAGGGTGCTTGACTGTGAGACCTACAAGTCGATCAGGTAGGAAACTAGGATATAGTGATCCGGCGGTTCTGTATGGAAGGGCCGTCGCTCAAAGGATAAAAGGTACTCCGGGGATAACAGGCTGATCTCCCCCAAGAGCTCATATCGACGGGGAGGTTTGGCACCTCGATGTCGGCTCGTCACATCCTGGGGCTGGAGAAGGTCCCAAGGGTTGGGCTGTTCGCCCATTAAAGTGGCACGCGAGCTGGGTTCAGAACGTCGTGAGACAGTTCGGTCCCTATCTGTTGTGGGCGTAAGAAGCTTGAGTGGCTCTGACCTTAGTACGAGAGGACCGGGTTGGACTAACCGCTGGTGTACCAGTTGTTCCGCCAGGAGCACTGCTGGGTAGCTATGTTGGGAAGGGATAAGCGCTGAAAGCATCTAAGTGCGAAACCCACCACGAGATGAGGCTTCTTTAAAGGGATGTTATAGACGATAACGTAGATAGGCTGCAGGTGTAAAGGCAGTAATGTCAAAGCTGAGCAGTACTAATTACCCGTAAGCTTTCTTCGAGACCGGATTTTAGTATTATAACTATAATCTGGTATGATATACTCGTTCGACCATTCTTGGTAGGATCTTTTGCTTGGACAACATGTTATATTAATAGTACAGAGTATGAAGTATTAAGTACAGCGTACTATGTATTAGTACTTTAAAGATTTTATGGTGATTACAGCCGGGCCGCGTAGGTGAGGGTGTCCACCCTCAAGTGGTGAATCCGGTGAATATTACCAGAGATGCAAAAGTAGTTTGCATTTAAGATTTTATGGTGATTACAGCGAGGGTGTCCACCTCTTCCCATTCCGAACAGAGAAGTTAAGCCCCTCAGCGCTGATGGTACTGCCGTAACAGGTGGGAGAGTAAGTCGTTGCCAGTTTATTATAAGACCCTTATCGAGTATCGGTAAGGGTTTTTTGTTTTATAACATCATTGGAATCAACGACTTACTCTGGAGAGTAACACTGCGCGTGCCGCATTAGCCATGCGCGTCGTTGCCAGCCTACACGGCCCGGCTTTTTATCAAGGGTATTATCGAAAGATGATACCCTTTTTTTATTGCCTGGATGATGGGGGTGGTGATTACTGTGAGGGTGTCCAGGCTGGCCGCCCCGCCCTCTTCTCATTCCGAACAGACCGGGGGCGTTCCACAAGTTAAGCCCCTAGTCGGGTACCCTTCAGTGTGCGGCCGGCTAGGCTGATGGTTTCGTTCCACTACGGCTGCCGTAGCAGGTGGGAGCGGGACGCGCAGTCAGTAAGTCGTTGCCAGCCTACGCGGCCCGGCTTTTTATCAAAGGGTATTATCGAAAGATGATACCCTTTTTTTATTGCCTGGATGATGGGGTGGTGATTACTGTGAGGGTGTCCAGGCTGGCCGTCCGCCCTCTTCCCATTCCGAACAGACCGGGGGCGTTCCACAAGTTAAGCCCCTAGTCGGGCACCCCTCACCCTTCGACAGGCTCACCCTTCGACAGGCTCACCCTTCGACAGGCTCAGGGTGACAGGTAGTTTATCCTCAGACAGGCTCTGGGGTTTTGGCAAGAGCATAAGGTGAAGCACAGGCAAGCAATGTGCGAAGGCTAGCGGGGCCTGAGGCTGAACCATGCGCGAGGGGGGTGAGTGAGTAAGCTGGGAGCGGCTGGCAGTGAGGCTTTCCAAAAGAATAATAATTTAGTTCATCTTCGTGCCTCATTATTCAGGTACTTGGGTAGGTCGGTCGGTAGTAGCTGGTAGTGTTTGACTTTTAAAATGATAGGGTGTTAGATACCTCCGTATTCGACTTACCAGCAGTTACCTTATCAACAAGGCGGATTTTCAGCAGTTTATCGAAATTTTGAGTCCACTCGACTGATAAGGAGATAGATTCACATTGCCAACTTACCTAAGATAAAATGTTAAAATCTCCTTTTTTGCCCAAGCTTTCGTTAGCATTCGGGCTGATAGCTGGACAGCTATCCGCATTGTCTCAAGATTTAGATTTTACTCCAAGAGAAAGACTTGGAGATCATATCAATACCAGCTTCACTGAGACGAAGCCAATTATTTCTTACGATAATAGCACTTTATTTCTCACGCGCCAATACCATCCGATGAACACGGGAGGTGAGGATGATATCCAAGATATTTATTACGCCTCCAGAGATGCTGATCAAATTTGGACCAAGCCAGTTAATATTGGAACGCCTTTGAACAATAAGTTTCCTAATGGTATCTCGTCGCTATCGCACGGCGCCGATACAGCGCTGGTTATCAACGTATTTACGGCAAAAGGATATGAGAAAGGGGCTTCCCTGAGTTTTCAGACTGCTGACGGATGGACGAGTCCAAGGGCTATTACCATCAATAAATTCAAAAATGTCAGTGACTTCATAGACTACTTTATTACTAATGATGGTCAACGCATGTTTTTGGCGATAGAAAGCAAGGGGAGTTATGGGGATCAAGATATTTATGTAAGTGAACGTATTGATGACTTTAACTGGACCGAGCCCAAGAACATTGGAGGGAATGTGAATACTTATGAGGCTGAATTCTCGCCATTCTTATCTTCAGATGGTAGAACCCTATTTTTTTCCAGCTTCGGCCATGAGGGGTTTGGAGGTGCTGATATCTTTTATTCTACGAGACTGGATGATACGTGGACGAACTGGTCGGAACCCGAGAATCTCGGAGATGCCTTCAACACCGCTGGTTTCGAGGCCTATTTTACTATCCCGGCCCGTGGAGAGCACGCATATTTCGTCTCTGATACGGAAAGTAACTCAGATTCAAGGGACATCTTCAGGGCTATCATTCCGTTGCATCTTAACCCTACGCCAGGTGTGATTGTAAGTGGCGTAACACGGAATAAACTCACAAAAGGGGCTATTACCACGGAGGTAGCTATTACCACTCCTGATCCATTGGTTGAGGATAAACATTTTGTTACCAGCAATGCGGAACATAAGTATTCACGATCAATTTTTGAGTTCCCAAAGAAGTTTCGCTTGCTAGCAGAGGCGGACGATTACCTGTCGACATCACAATATCTGGAGGTTACGGAAACTGATAAAAGGGAGATTACCGCGGATTTATATTTGGTGCCGATTGAAGTCGGGAATACGCTTATATCTCATGATGTGGCTTTTGATCCGGGTAGTACGTCGCTGACGTCACTGGGTATTGAAGAGCTTGATCGGATGGTGAAGTACTTGACGGACTACCCAAGTATAAAATTTGAAATAAGAGTACATGTAGCCGCCGGTGGGGGTAATGAACAGCAGCTGTCGGAAGAGAGGTTGCTAGTTGTTCATCGTTTTTTTCCTGGATAAGGGGATCAGTGATAGGAGGGTCATTGCAAAGGCGGCCTTAGGTGCCTCGGAACCCTTTCAAAATGTTGATAACATTCTTGTGCTCGATCCAGATAATCCTGACAACCGGGTGTCTTTCACAATTATTTCAGATCGTGACGAGGACTTGATCAGGGACGAAGAAGATAAATGCCCTGATGAGGCGGGTATTGACGAGAATGGTGGTTGCGCTCCGCTTTCGGAGGAGACGCTACTCGTTTTTGAGCAGGCGTTGCAGGGCATTCAATTTGAAACTGCTAAAGCTGTAATCAAGCCAGTATCCTACTCCATTTTGGATAATGTGGCTAAAATCATGAAGGATAACCCCAGTTACTATCTAAAAATCGAAGGACACACGGATAGCGATGGTTCTGATGAATCCAACCTGGATCTATCGGAACGACGGTCGGATGCTACGCTCCAGTATTTAACAGACAAGGGAATAGAATCGGAAAGAATGAAGGCTTTTGGCTATGGTGAAACTCAGCCGGTAGCAAGCAATGAAACGAGAGAAGGAAAGGCCAGGAATCGCCGTGTGGTTTTCGAGGTGGTTTTTGATCGCGCCGATTTGGATCAGTAGGTTAACCGAAATAGTTGATCAATCATCGAGAACGTCTTGTAGGCTGACCAGGGCTTTGCGGGGGAGGTATCCCGTTTTGCCGGCCAGAGTCTTAACACGTAGTGTGTTACCGACAATTGCTGTAATGCGCAGGTGTTCATCCTTGGTAAGGGTATCGAGTGGAGATTTGCCTTGCGCTTCCCTGGTAATAATCTGTGTATTGGTACTTTTTTTCATCTGGCCCAGAATGCCTTCTGTCGGCCCTGGTTCCACAACCTTACGTTTGGTATCCGCTATGAAGTAGTAGGGGTCCATTGGGCCATTGTTATATATTCCGAAGTGCAAGTGTGGTGGAGTGAATCTGGCGTTTCCTGTATTGCCCACGGTGCCTAAGGTATCTCCTGTTTTGACGAATGTTCTTGCTTTGACCCACTGACTGTCCAAGTGGGCGAAATAAAGGTTGTCGTAGTGCTTTGAATCTTGAAGCCAAATCACTTTACCTCCAAGGCCTCGGACCCCTACGAATCGGATATAACCATCGCATGGGGCCAGGATGGGCGTATGTCTTCTAGCGAAGATATCTACACCGTGGTGCTCGCGACGGCCCCCATCCCGGGGGTCACCGAAAAAGCTTTGTATGGCCCTTTTGTTTTTTCCTGCTACGGGGAATTTGAAACTCGGCCCAACATCTACACTCAACCTGTAATTGCCACCTCTCAGCAGTTCGGGTTGGATTCGAAGCAAATAATGGTTGTTTTTACGTGCTTCAAAGGCCAATTTAAAGGAGCTGTCGGCTGTAGCAATGTGGCGATATTCTTGAAGAGAATCACTGATCACTCTAAAAACATCGATGAATAATATTGAGCTGTCTGCTGACAAAGGGGAGAGTTCTATTGAAATTTTCTGACCCCTCTTCGCTTTGAAACGGTATGTTATTGCCTCGGCGATTTTTGGGTCAAGGTGCAGGGCTTCGAGGTAAGGTAATACGGATTTCTGCGGATTGGAGAGGGTTGTTTCTGCGGCCCTGATCCAGTCTTTACCTAATGCAGTGTGGTCAAGATCGACCTGTGTCAAAGCGTGCCAATAAGCCTCATGATCATTTCTGGGGTAGAACTTTTCAGGTACTTTTTCTTCGCTGCACGACAAAAAAAGACATAGGAGGGTCGGTATCGTGAGCGTAAGCGCCTTTCGTTTCATTAAACAGTGGATACGGGATGAATCGGTATTTGGTTTCCCGCCTTCGCTAAAAGCTTCGGCGGATAAAACCCACCTGGCGAAAGCTGCAAAGGATAAAACCCATTTTGGTTAAAGTTACCACAGAAACCCTCCTCCTCACTACAGCCACGGCGGACAAGACCTCTGCCTATGCTGAAGCTTGGGATTTACTTGACGCTTTGGGCAAGACTTCTGGAAATAAAGGTCCAAGCTACCTAAAGCTTCGGATTATAGTAGACCCGCCTTCGCTAAAGCTTCGGCGGGTGAGAGTGGAGAAGATGGGATTCGAACCCACGACCTCTTGACTGCCAGTCAAGCGCTCTAGCCAACTGAGCTACATCCCCAAAATCGAAAGGCGAAGATATGGAATTTTTGCTTTTGGTGGCCTTCTCGACTTCATTTCTTCAACGATATTGTGGATCAAAGGAGTGCCCTTGCAAAATAGACGGGATGGTAGGTAGGGCGTTGGTTTTATGCGGACAGCCCGAATATCTGATGGGTGAAAATCAATATGTTCTCTCCAAATTTCACTTGATCACTCTCCGAAATTTTTTAACATTTTTTTTGTAGTAATCCGACATTAGATTGGATTCAACGACACCCCGACTTGTGGAAGCGTGTATAAATCGAATGTCGTTTTTACTAGCTTTGGTGATCATGCCTGTGTGCCACCATTTTTCGCCTTTTTGTTTGAATTTGAAGTAGACAATATCCCCCTCACGTACGCTTCCCCAACTCTTGGAATTGCCAATTTTGCTCTGCTCCTTGGCCGTTCGGGGTAAGTCGACGCCAATAACCGCATAACAATTTTTAATAAGGCCGGAACAATCAATACCTCCTTTGCTGCTACCGCCGTAGCGGTAGGGAGTACCCAAGTAGGTCTTTGCTTTCCAAATGACTGTGCTGATTTTTTTTCGCTTTTTTTTGCCCTGAGCAGCCGTTTCTGGAAGAGCAAGGAGCATCATGAGTGGAAGTAGTAAGCAGATGAGCTTAAGGGATTTCATTTTCGATGTATTTTGCGGCAAATCTGCATTTAAAGTTAGCGAAAGCATGTGTGGAATTACGGGCATCTTGTCGTTTAATATGGTTGGTCGTATGCATTTGGTGCACCTGGAGGATGCAACCAAGATGCTTAGTAGGCGTGGGCCGGATGCGCATGGTACCTGGTTTGATGACCGTGTGGGTCTCGGACATAGACGTTTGTCAATCATTGATTTGTCTGAAGAGAGTAATCAGCCATTTTTTGATGATACCAAGAGGTTTGCTCTGGTATATAACGGAGAAGTGTATAATTACCGTGCATTGCGAGAGCAGCTGATAGGATTAGGGTGCACTTTCCGTACGACTTCTGATACGGAGGTAATTCTCACTGCCTTTAAAGTTTGGGGCGATGCGTGTTTTGAGAAGTTCAATGGCTTCTTTGGTATGGCCATTTATGATCGAGACAAAAAATGTGTGACCCTTGCGCGGGACAGGTTTGGCATTAAACCCTTGTATTATTTCCGGGATGGCGACAAGTTTATTTTTGGGTCGGAACTTAAGGCGCTGATCGCTTTCAATATCCCTCGAACACTCGACAAGGCTTCTCTTCATCAGTATCTGCAACTTACTTATGTGCCTGACCAGTTTTGTATGCTTGAAGGCGTGCAAAAGTTGGCACCGGGTAAAAGCCTCACCGTTTCGGAAGGTGACATCAAAGAGCAAAGCTTTTATACACTGGCCACTTCTGAGGCAAATCTTAGGGATTTGTCAAGTGCAAAAGCTGATTTGAGGAAATTGATGTATCAGGCTGTGGAAAGGCGTCTGGTATCGGATGTACCGCTTGGGGCATTCCTGAGCGGTGGGATTGATTCTTCAGTGATTTCTGCTATTGCTGCCGAGCTAAATCCTGGATTACTGACTTTTTCTGTAGGTTTTTCCGACAACAAATATTTTGACGAGACTCATTATGCCCAGTTGGTGGCAAAAAAGATCAAGGCGGAGCATACGGTCTTTTCTTTGTCAAATGATGACCTGTTGGCTCACTATGATGACGTGGTTAGCTACTTCAGTGAGCCTTTTGCTGATTCGTCGGCGATTCCATTTTACATTCTGAGTAAACTTACCAAGGGAAAGATCACGGTGGCTTTGTCCGGCGATGGTGCTGATGAAATTTTTTCCGGATACAATAAGCATGAGGCTTGGATACGTAGCGAACAGCGAAGCCGACTAAATACCTTGCTGAGGGTGACTTCTCCGTTTTGGCGTATGCTTCCAAAGTCGCGTAATACCTGGTTGACTGATAAGGTGCGACAGTTGCATAAGTATGCTCAACTCCTCCACACAAATGGGAATGGAAAGTACTGGCACCTGGCTGCTTTTAACGATCGGGCTGTAGTCGATGGCCTGCTTGTTGACCCGGTGGGTATGGAAGGGCTGGAAGATCGCTGCTCAGAAATTCTGGATGGATATGGTGGAACAGGCTTGAATGAGGTGTTGCGAGCAGATATGGCTTTGGTGCTGCCTGGTGACATGCTAAGAAAGGTGGACCTAATGTCTATGGCACACGGGTTGGAGGTGCGCGTTCCATTTTTGGATCATGAGGTGGTGGATTATGCTTTTGGGTTGGACGACACTCTGAAACTGAGTGGTGGACAAAGGAAACGAGTACTCAAAGAAACGTTTCGTGATCTGCTCCCAGAGGAATTGTACGGCAGACCCAAGCATGGTTTTGAGGTGCCGCTTTTGAAATGGCTACGAAACGATCTTCGAAACGAATTAGCACAATTCGTATTCGAGCGAGAGCGGATTGAATCGCAACAACTTTTTCGCTGGGATATGATCAGGAAATTGCAACGGAAGCTGCATTCCTTCGATCCCGGAGATAGCCCGTCGTTGGTTTGGTCGTTATATGTTTTTCAGCGTTGGTATAGCCGTTACATGGAGGCTTAGGCCATCCATGATTTTAGCATCCAGGTGGTTTTTTGTTGTACGTTGATCAGTCCGATCATCATGTCCTCAGTTTCATTGTCGCCGGAGTTTGCGGCCAATTCCTTGACTTTATTTTCTTGTTCGATGAGTTGACCTAATTGTGTGACAATGCCGCCCACAGCGTCTACGTCTGTAGATATGTCCTTGTAGGCTACGAGTTTGGAAGTACTTTGATAGTCCGCGAAAGTATGAAGTGGTTTGCCGCCGATCGTCAATATACGCTCGGCGAGTTCGTCGATCGTCGTAAGTGCTTCGGTATAAAATTCTTCGAACTTGGCATGTAATTCGAAGAAATTTCTTCCTTTAATATTCCAGTGAAACCCACGGGTATTTTGGTAGTAGATGTGGTAATCACTGAGTAATTGGTTGAGTTCTTTGATCAGTTCCGTGTTCATGGTTTCTTTAAGATTAAAAAAAGGTCGAGGTTTTGTTCGTCTTGCTCTTTGACGAAGTAGTCATCAAGAGAAATGCTTTCCACGAGGCTATTATTTCCTTTTTGCAAGGAATTTCTGTTGATCCGGTTGAGAATGTCGTATGGGATTTTCAATAAAGCGGCTGGTAGTTTGTGTTGTAAGTCGAGAATATCAAATCGGGTGAATTTTTTCACTGATTCCCTATTTTGATCGTGGTACTTCATAACCTTGTCACTCCCTGCTATCCCTTTCATGTCTACCAGGTCAAAGTACTTGCTGGCAATAGCTGTAAGTTCCTTGGCGGTATATTCTCGAATGTGCCAGGGATTTCTGGTGAGTGTCATTTTTATATTGGGGGTGGTCAATAGGGCAGTACCTCCGGGTCGCAACATCCGATGGATTTCCTGAAGGAACAGGTGATCATTTTTGATGTGCTCTATGACCTGGAAAGAGACGATGGTGTCAAAAGATTGATCGTTGAATGGTGCAGGTGGAAAGTGACCTTGTTGAAAAGTATGCTCGGGATGTGCTTGCGACAAGTTATCTATAACACTACTTATTTTATCGATGGCGGTGAAACTTGAGGCAAGAGGCGCTATTTCGTGAACTCCGCGCCCTTCTCCACAACCCAGCTCCAGCAGGTCCCCTGATACATAGGGCTTGGCTACGTGATAAGCTTTCAGCAAGCGTTGATGGATTGGATTGTCAGAAACAATCTCTTCGGACGTGATTTCCGTCGTGAAAACGCTCATTCCTTTTCTTTTTGAGCAAAGAAAACGAAAATTTGCTTAGATTAATTTCCTGGCTATGAAGAAGCATACAATAATTTTTTTCTGCGTTTTTGCATTCTTTTCAGGAAGCTGTTTCGACCTAACGAAGGTTGATTTCTACTACTTATATAGCCCTGACAGTCCGGTTGGGTTTGAATACCGGATGGCAAAAAAGTCGTCTTCAGAGCTACTGTTATTCGGTTTGCTTCGAATTGAGGGGGTGGTGCAAACTAATTTCTACAGTCAGGAGAACTACGAAGATACCGTCCAGGTACCGGTGGCACCAGTGGCGGTCGACACGCTTAAAGAAGAGGTGTCTACCTACTTGCGATATGAGTTTGACCTGGATCAGTTACAAGATTTATTGGTCCTGGTGGTTCAACTACAAGGATCGGAGTACTATTTCCCAATAGAGATTCGGAAAGATAAATTGCCAACATTTTACCCTTGGTTAGATGGGCCTATGGTCACCCAATTTGCTTGGGCAACACCTCAATACAAACAGGAAAGAAACCTCCAGACATATGTTTATTCCGAGGATTTCGGGTCAGCGGATCCGCCATTTGGAAGTATGCAAGCCCTCTCGCCAGTGATTGAGATCGATACGGTCCTGCGGTATTCAGATACCTTAAAACTGACAAATGGTACATTTTATTTCCTTCAGGAAGATACTACTTCTGTTGTCGGTTCGGGGTTTCTGAAGTGCCCTCCTTATTTTCCTCGATATCGGAAAATTGAAGAGTTGTTGCCTCCCATGGAGTATATCTGTTCCAGCCGGGAATATGGTCAGCTCATAGAAGCACCAGATCAGCGGGAGGCATTTGAGGCGTTTTGG
This sequence comes from Cyclobacteriaceae bacterium, assembly GCA_965242775.1. GTDB lineage: Bacteria > Bacteroidota > Bacteroidia > Cytophagales > Cyclobacteriaceae > JAWPMT01. Next base: position 105,109 of record CBDETI010000030.1, on the reverse strand, counting down.
GTTCGAGTTGCCAATGGTAAATCCGGAGCAAAGCGGGCCATACGAAATTATTTTCGAGGTGTTACCCTGGTCAACAGGTTGTTTACAAACTACAAACCCGGATGGCAAACTGATCAGGGAATGATCTATTTGATTTACGGCACTCCAGATCAGGTATTCCGAAATGGCCGCAAGGAGGTTTGGAAATATGGCGAGCAGGAACAATTTGAGTTTGTCAAAATATCAACGTTATTCGCACCCAGTTTGTATACGCTCATTCGGGATACAGAGTACAGAGATTCATGGACGCAAAGAATAAAAAGTATCAGGGCAGGCCTGTAAAACCTCGGCATCGCGAGGAGAATATGATTTTTGGTCTCCGTGCCATTCTCGAGGCACTGGAAGCGGGCAAAGACCTAGAGAAACTCTTTATTCAAAAAAATCTGAAGGGGGATTTATCAAAGGAGCTATGGTCGGCGCTAAAAGGTACATTGACTCCCATCTCGAAAGTACCTGTACAAAAACTTGATGGATTTACCAGAAAGAATCATCAGGGGGCAGTTGCCTTTATATCTCCAGTCAAATATTACACTGTAGAGCGTCTTGTGCAAGGCCTTTATGAGGAAGGCAGGGCACCTTTTGTCGCTATTCTTGATGGCCTGACGGATGTGAGAAACTTTGGCGCCATAGCCCGCACTGCCGAATGCCTGGGGGTGGATGGTATTGTGATACCAACAAGGAATAGTGCTCAGATCAACGCCGACGCTTTGAAAACATCAGCAGGTGCACTCCATCACATACCGGTTTGCAGGGTGGAGAGCTTGTCGGATTCCATTACCTACCTGAAGCAGTCGGGCCTGGAAGTGGTGGGCTGTACAGAGAAAACGGAAAAGTCGTTGCAGGAAGTCGATTATCTGGGACCATTGGCTGTAGTGTTGGGTTCGGAGGACGTGGGCATCAGCGAGGAGGTCTTAGATCATTGCGACCACAAAGTAAAAATCCCACTGGTTGGTAAGATCGAATCACTCAACGTTTCGGTAGCTGCGGCAATGTTCATGTACGAAGTACATCGGCAGCGCGCTTAGCCACCGCGCTGGCTCTCAAATATATTTCTCTCCTTTTTCCGCTTTTACGTCCGTTACAAAGGCCTTGAACTTCGCAGCATCGTCTTTCTTGCAAACCAGGAGCACATCGTCAAAGTCGGAAACCAGGTATCCATCCAGATCATGCAGTACCAGAAGTTTTCCTTTTTTGCTTTTGATGTAGCTGTTTTTACAATCGTATAGGATCGTTTCCGCCTCTACTACGTTACCATTTTCGTCTTTGTCCCTGATTTCATGGAGTGCATTCCACGAGCCAAGATCTGACCATCCGAAATCCCCCATGACGACATAGACATTTTCGGCTTTCTCCATGATGGCATAGTCGATGGAAATATTTTTGACAATGGCGTAGGCATCGGCTATAAATGCTCCTTCACCATCCGTGGAGTAGCTGCCCTTTCCTTTAGCGAAAATTTCTGCGATTTCCGGTTGAATAGTTCCAAAACTTTCGACGATATCCGCACTGCGCCAAACAAAGATGCCTGCGTTCCACACGAAATCGCCGCTCTGTAGAAACGTCTTAGCCAATTCCAATTCGGGTTTCTCCGTAAAGGTCTTAACCTTCTTTATTTCGTCTTCACTTTCGTGAAATTGGATGTAGCCATAGCCAGTTTCGGGTCTATGTGGCTTGATACCTATGGTGATGAGCTTTCCCCCTTCAGTCGCGCCTTCAACGGCTTTCTGAATTACACTGAGAAAGTTCTCTTCCTGAAATATGGCGTGATCCGCTGGCGTAAACACCAACACAGAATTGGGATCTCTCTCATGAATTTTATAAGAAGCGTAAGCGATGCAGGGGGCTGTATTTCTTTTGCTGGGTTCCAGCAGGACCTGATCCGAAGAGAGTTGCGGTAGTTGTTCCTCAATCAATTCCTTGTAAAGGCTGTTTGAGACGATATAGATATTTTCAGCACCTACGTAGCCTTCAAACCTGTCGAAAGTCATTTGAAGTAAGGACCTTCCAGTACCCATCACATCCAGGAACTGTTTCGGTCTATCATTTCTGCTATAAGGCCAAAATCTTGTTCCCGTTCCGCCGGCCATTATGATGACCTTGATATTTGCGCTCATTAGGATATCCCCTTATTTTATTAACGGGTGCCAAAGATACCAGAAACTGTAGTTCTAGCTAATGAATATGTGGCCAAGATATTTTAAATTCGCCTTCCTTTTCGGAGAGAGCCGCCTCTTTCAAACTCGCTGAAAAATTGCTAAATTATACTAACAATTGGCTGGGCGCTTTTATATCGGTAAATGGAATTAGAAACGGAAAATAGGCTAAAGTCAACCTTAAAAGAGGTTTTTGGTTACAATCAATTTAGGGGTAACCAGGAGGATATTATCAATAACCTCCTCTCAAGAGTCAATACCTTCGTTATTATGCCCACCGGAGCAGGCAAATCACTTTGCTATCAGCTACCGGCGATTGTGCAGGGGGGTGTTTCTATTGTTATCTCTCCGCTTATAGCGTTGATGAAAAATCAGGTTGATCAAATGAATGCCGTGGGTATCGATGCCAGGTTTTTGAACTCCACACTTTCCAAGGGAGAAATGACGCGCGTGAAAAAGGATACGCTTGCCGGGAATGTGAAGCTGCTTTATGTGGCCCCAGAGTCTCTGACCAAGGAGGAAAATATTGAATTTCTGAAAGCCGCAACAGTATCTTTCGTAGCCATCGACGAGGCCCACTGTATATCTGAATGGGGGCACGACTTCAGGCCTGAGTATAGAAGAATTAAGGCGATCGTCGCCGAACTAGGTGATATTCCTCTGATCGCGCTTACTGCGACTGCCACACCCAAAGTGCAGTTGGATATTCAGAAGAACCTGAATATGGAGGAAGCTACGGTCTTCAAATCCTCATTTAATCGCACAAACCTGTACTATGAGGTGCGTCCAAAGAAAGAAGCAAAAAAGCAACTGCTGAAGTTTGTAAAAGAAAATATTGGCAAGTCCGGAATTGTTTACTGCCTGAGTCGAAAGAAAGTGGAAGAAATTGCCGGTTTCTTAAAAGTGAATGGTATTAAGGCGGCACCTTATCATGCTGGCATGGATAGTAAGGAACGAATGGGCAATCAAGACGCATTTCTCAATGAAGATGTGGATGTGATTGTTGCTACCATCGCTTTTGGAATGGGCATCGATAAGCCCGATGTGCGATTTGTCGTCCATTACGATGCCCCCAAATCCATAGAAGGCTACTATCAGGAGACAGGTCGCGCCGGTCGGGATGGATTGGAAGGGAAATGCTTGATGTTTTATAGCTACAATGACATCATCAAACTTGAGAAATTCAATAAGGACAAAGCGGTAACCGAGCGGGAAAACGCGAAATTCCTTCTGGAAGAAATGGCTGCCTACGCAGAATCATCTGTGTGTAGAAGGCGTCAGCTCTTGCATTATTTCGGAGAGGAATTCGATAAGGAAAATTGTGGGATGTGTGACAACTGTGTACATCCTCGCGAGCAATTCGACGGATCAAACGATTTACTGCATGTTTTGAGAGCTGTTCTGGATACCGACGAGCGCTTTGAGATCAATCATATCGTACATGTGATGATTGGTAAAAACACGCAACATGTGAAAAGTTACTCGCATGATACCCTGGAGGTGTTCGGATATGGCAAGGAAGAGGATGAAGTTTATTGGAAGGCCGTGATCCGCCAGGCACTATTTAATGAATTACTGATCAAGGATATTGAGAATCCAGGGGTATTCAAGCTGACCAAAAAGGGACGGGAGTTCATGGACGACCCTTACCGCATTATGATTTCCAGAGATCATGATTATGCGGTCGAGGGGGAAGAGGAGGAATCGGAGAAAACCACCATAGATACCAAGTCTTATGATACTCGCCTGTTTGATATCCTCAAGTCGCTACGGAAAATTGTAGCCAAACAGAAAGATTTGCCACCATATGTCATATTTCAGGATCCATCGCTGGAGGAGATGGCAACACTTTACCCCACGACCAATGAGGAATTGATCAAGATAGTTGGTGTTGGCGAAAGCAAGGCGCGGAAGTTTGGCAAACCCTTTCTTGCCGAAATCGCCCAATACGTAGAGGATAATGACATCATTACTCCTGGCGATATACTGGTTAAGTCAGCTGGCATTAAGTCCAAGAACAAGATAGATATCATCATGCAGGTGGACAGGCAAGTGGATCTTGAGGAAATTGCCGAGTCGAAGGGGTTGAAGTATGAGGAACTTATTGTCGAAATAGAGACCATCAGCAACGCAGGCACCAAACTGAACCTGGACTATTACATCGACCAACTGCTGGATGATGATCGACAAGATGATATCTACGATTATTTCCTTAATGCGGAATCTGATAGCATCCAACATGCCATGGAGGAATTGGGAGAAGAATATTCCGAAGATGAAGTGCGTTTGATGCGCATCAAATTCATGTCTGAGTATGCGCATTGATGAATTAGCTTTAGACTTGCATTCTGTAAACTGACATAGATCATGAATGTACTCGTTTTGGGCTCCGGCGGTAGGGAGCATGCGCTAGCCTGGAAGATCAAACAGAGCCCTGACTGCAGTAAAATATTCATAGCACCCGGCAATGGTGGTACCGGGGCTATCGGAGAAAATCTTCCGTTTTCACCCAACGATAAGCCGGCAATCAAGGAAGCTATTCAGGAGCATCAAATTGAGTTGGTCGTATTTGGACCCGAGGACCCACTCGTCAACGGAATAAGTGATGAATTGCGTAATGATCCGGACCTGAAGGATGTGCTAATTGTAGGACCCGGAAAAGCAGGGTCGCAGCTTGAAGGGAGCAAGAAGTTTGCTAAAGATTTCATGTACGAGTATGGTATCCCAACCGCTAAGGCAAAGGCTTTTGACAAAGAGACGTTAGCGGCGGGATACGAATTTCTGGAATCAACAGAGGGACCTTACGTACTGAAAGCTGATGGCCTGGCCGCCGGCAAAGGGGTTATCATCACCAAGGATCTGGAAGAGGCTAAAGCCACGCTTGAGGATATGCTGGTCAATGAAAAATTTGGGCAGGCTAGTACGCGTGTGCTGGTTGAGCAATTTCTGGCAGGGATCGAACTTTCTGTTTTTGTACTTACTGATGGGAAAGACTATGTAATACTACCAGAGGCCAAAGACTACAAAAGAATAGGTGAAGACGATACTGGGCCTAATACTGGTGGCATGGGTGCAGTTTCTCCAGTCAAGTTTGCCAACGCGCCTTTCATGGAGAAGGTCGAAAGCAGGATAATCAAACCGACGATCGCGGGATTGCAAGAATCCGGCATTGACTATTCCGGGTTCATCTTTTTTGGCCTTATCAATGTCGCCAACGATCCCTATGTCATCGAATACAATGTAAGAATGGGCGATCCCGAAACGGAGGCTGTCCTGCCCAGGATTAAAAGCGACTTGCTGCAACTGCTTGTTGCGACTGCCAAAGGTGAATTGAGCGACCAAAAAATAGAAATAGAGCCCTACAGTGCCGTTACCGTGGTGATGGTTTCCGGAGGATATCCAGGGGATTATGAAAAGGGAAAAGCAATCACGATAAACCCCGGGCTAAAAGGTGTTATTCCTTTTCATGCCGGCACCAAGATCGTTGATGGAGAATTGCAGACCAGTGGGGGCCGGGTGATTGCGTTGACTGCCCTTGGTAAAAATCTTCTTGAGGCCGTCACAAAAAGTTATGATGGAGCCAAATTGATTGATTGGGAGGGTAAAACACTTCGAAAAGATATAGGTAGAGATCTTCAGAACTATACCTAAGCTGCCATGGGGTTTCGATCACTACTGAGTAAACCATTTGCTTCCTATATCTCTAAGCAACAGAAGGAATGGTCTGCTAAAGGAGCTCAGGTTCAGGAAAAGACCCTCAATTACCTTATAGCGAATGCGCGTAAGACCCGCTTTGGACACGATCATGGGTTTGCGGACATTGCCACCTATGAGGATTTTAAAACACAGGTGCCCATCCGGGATTATGAACAACTAAAACCCTACATTTCCGAGGTTGTCGAAGGTCAGGCGGACGTTTTGTGGCCTGGCAAACCTGCCTATCTGGCGAAGACCTCCGGGACCACCAGCGGCACTAAATACATTCCGATCACCTCTGATTCAATTCCTAATCACATCAATAGTGCGAGGAATGCGCTTCTGTCTTATATCGCTGAAACAGGCAAATCGAAATTTCTAGATGGTAAGTTGATTTTTTTATCTGGTAGTCCCACCTTGGATCAGAATGCCGGTATCAATACAGGTAGACTATCGGGTATTGTCAATCATCATGTCCCTTCTTATCTGCGAACCAACCAAATGCCCTCCTACGAAACTAATTGCATTGAGGATTGGGAACAAAAGGTGGATCAGATAGTGGAAGAAACGATCAGTGAGCGGATGTCCTTAATTTCGGGGATCCCACCGTGGGTACAGATGTACTTTGATAAGCTAGTCGAGAAAAGAGGTGTGCCGATCAAAGACATCTTTCCTGACTTTTCACTCTTCGTTTATGGTGGGGTCAATTTTGAACCTTACCGCGCAAAATTGTACGACACGATTGGCGGTTATGTGGATTCCATAGAGACCTACCCCGCCTCCGAAGGATTTATTGCATATCAGGATACCCAGACCGAGGAGGGGTTATTGATGCTGCTCAATAGCGGGATTTTTTTCGAATTTATTCCTTTGGAAGAGTACTTCGACGAATCACCCCGCCGACTTTCCATTGAGGAAGTAGAGCTGGGCCATAACTATGCCCTCATTATCAATAGTAATGCCGGCTTATGGGGCTATTCAATTGGAGATACGGTGAAATTTGTGAGCAAGGATCCTTATCGGCTGTTGGTGACCGGCAGAGTCAAACATTTCATATCCGCTTTTGGCGAACATGTAATAGGCGAGGAAGTGGAGAACGCTATGAGGATCACTTGTGACCAATTCCCGGAAACAGAGATAGTGGAATTCACCGTGGCCCCCCATGTGGCCCCGGACGCGGGGTTGCCGTTGCACGAGTGGTATGTGGAGTTCGCATCTCCACCAAAGGACCTGCCATCTTTTTCAAAAACATTAGATTTGCAGCTTCGAAAGCTCAACAGCTACTATGATGATCTGGTAGCGGGAGCAGTGCTCAAAGAGTTGGAGATAAAACCCTTGAATAAAAACGCATTTATTGATTACATGAGATCGATTGGTAAATTAGGCGGTCAAAACAAAGTTCCACGACTTTCTAATGATCGAAAAATCGCCGATCAGCTTCTACCCCACCTTCTCTAATATTGGAATCTTCGAAGAAAAGAATTGCCATTCTCGGCGCTACAGGCTCTATCGGCACACAGGCACTTCAAGTGGTGGATCAGAACCCTGACCAATTTGAGGTAGAAGTTCTTACCGCCAACCGCAATGCGACCTTGTTGATTGAACAAGCCGCCAAGTACAAACCGAATGTAGTTGTCATTGGCGAGGACAATTTATACGATGAGGTTTTTGCGGCATTGGACCCGCTGGACATTAAGGTATACAGTGGCGAAAAAGCCATGGAGCATGTAGTTCAGATGGATACTGTAGACCTGGTATTGACTGCTTTGGTGGGCTATGCGGGCCTAAAACCAACCATTGCTGCAATAGAAGCCCAGAAAAATATTGCCTTGGCCAACAAAGAGACGTTGGTGGTCGGAGGAGCACTTATCACCGAGTTGGCTCGAGAAAAGGGGGTAAACATTTACCCTGTAGATTCCGAGCACTCAGCAATTTTTCAATGCCTGGTAGGCGAGTTTCACAACCCAATTGAGAAATTGATCTTAACCGCGAGCGGAGGACCATTTCGAGGAAAAAAGAGAGAGGCTTTGCTAGCGGTGACCAAGGAACAGGCGTTGAAGCATCCTAACTGGGATATGGGGGCCAAGGTGACGATCGACTCTGCCAGCCTCATGAACAAGGGATTGGAAGTCATTGAAGCCAAGTGGCTCTTTGCACTGAGCATGGAGAAAATCGAAGTGGTAGTGCATCCTCAGTCTATTATTCATTCGATGGTACAATTCGAAGATGGCTCAATTAAAGCACAACTCGGATTGCCCGATATGCGTATGCCTATTCAGTTTGCGATGGGGTATCCATCCAGGCTTAAAAACGACTTCCCGCGCTTCAATTTCATGGATTATCCGGAGTTGACTTTTGAAAAGCCAGATTTGGACACTTTTCGAAACTTGGAATTGGCGTATCAGTCCATGAGGGATGGTGGCAATATGCCTTGTGTGCTGAATGCAGCTAATGAGGTCGCAGTTGCAGCATTTTTGAAGGATAAAGTAGGTTTTTTAGAGATATCAGACATTATTGAAGCGTGCATGAAGCGGATGAGCTTCATCCAAAATCCACTTTTGGAGGATTATATAAGCACGGACATAGAAACACGGATTAAAGCAAAAGAGTTAATAGGGTAATGGAAGGAATAATCATGACAGTCCAATTGTTACTTGGGCTTTCGATTTTGGTAGGTGTACATGAACTGGGCCATCTGGTGGCGGCCAAGGTCTTTGGTATGAGGGTTGAGAAGTATTCAATAGGCTTTCCTCCTAAGATTTGGGGCAAAAAGTTCGGTGAAACTGAGTACTCGATTGGGGCCATCCCGCTTGGTGGATTTGTAAAGATCAGTGGGATGATCGATGAATCCCTCGATGTGAAAAATCTCAACGCCGAACCCGAGCCATGGGAATTTCGGGCCAAACCGGCCTGGCAACGACTCATTGTGATGTTGGGAGGCATCATCGTGAACGTAGTTACCGGAATAATTGTATTCATTTTTCTGACCTATTCTCAGGGTGAAACTTACCTTTCCAAGGAAGAATTGAACAAGCACGGTATTGTCGCTTATGAGCTAGGGGAGGAAATTGGCTTGCGTACGGGTGATCGTATTGTCAACATTAGTGGCCAAGACTTTAAGAAATTTCAAGATATCTATAGTCCTGATGTACTGCTTGCAGAGAATGCCTATTATACAGTTGACAGGGATGGTGAGCGCTTTCAGGTTGATGTACCAGGCAACTTCCTTGACAAGCTTTCCGATGGAGGTCAAAGAAGGTCTTTCGTCGGATTTAGGGCACCGTTTGAGGTAGGCTCCATTCCATCAGGGAGCAATGCCATTCAAGGTGGTTTGTTGGTAGGAGACAAAATCCTTTCGATTCAAGGTCAACCGATTACTTATTTTGATGAAGTGGGTCCCATCGCAGACCAAAATAGAAATGGCTCCATAGCTGTTGAGGTAGATCGGTCGGGCGAAAACGTGTCGCTGGAGTTGATTGTTGATGAAGATGGTAAAATAGGGTTTTTCCATCGAGCGCTGCTACAAGAGTCCCGAACAGAGTACTCTTTTGGCGAATCCATCCCGAAAGGCACTAACCGGGCATTTGGTATTGTATGGCTCAATATCCGCGCATTCGGAAAAATCTTTTCAGGAGACATTTCTCCTCGCAATTCCCTTTCAGGACCCATTGGTATCGCGGGACTGTTTGGAGGTACCTGGGATTGGTTGAATTTTTGGAACATAACTGGCCTGCTTTCAATGGTCCTTGCCTTTATGAATTTGCTTCCTATTCCGGCGCTGGACGGGGGACATGTAATGTTTTTAACCTGGGAAATGGTTACGGGCAGGAAGCCATCAGATAAATTCCTGGAGAATGCTCAGAAAGTTGGTATGGTGCTGATCCTCGGCCTGATGGTATTTGCGATCTTCAACGATATTTCCAAATTCTTCTAATCCTCAGGATCTTCTTCGGTCACATCAACATGGGAAGCAGGCCTGTAAATCTCAAATTCCACCCTGCGATTCAGCGCTTGATCAGCTTCTGATGTTTCTTCCACCAGGGGTCGGGAACTACCGTATCCTTCATTTTCCACTCTGCTTTCGTGGATGCCAGCAAAGATCACGATGTAGTCCCTAATTACCTGAGCCCGTAATTTGGAAAGCTTAAGGTTGAAGTCTTCCGCTCCGAAGGAATCCGTATGACCAGATACCCGGAGTTTGAAATCTATATTGTCATACAGGAAATTTACAATCTTGTTAAGGTCTCCGTACATGGAGGGTTTCAGGTCTGCCTCACCTACGTCAAACTCGATGGATTCGAATTTCACCCGTGCTGCAAGCGGCTCTGTTACTTTGTTTAGCTCGGTGGGACCATCGAGGAAAAATGCCTCCTCGATTCTAAAGAAGTCATCCCCCTGGATTACTAGCAGGTAATTACGTTTATCTATTAGCTTAAACTCAAAACTACCATCCGCCCTCAAAAACCTTGGTGCCACCTCGATACCCTCGTCCAGGTCAATAATCGTGACGATACCCCTAAAAGGTGCCCCGGTGAGGGAATCAGTGAGCGTTCCGCTAAGTCGGGTTGTTGCCAAAGGCTGGGCCTCCATGGGCAGCGGAAATGAGTAAAGGTCTTGTTTATTGAGATCTCTGCTGGAGCTACGGGAGTAGAAGAGGTTCCTCGATTCACTGTCGATGGTGAAATAGAACTCACTCCCTCTTCCGTTGACCAGCGGGCCTATGTTGTGGGGTTCTGTCCAGTTATTATCCAGGTCATAGGATTTGTAGATATCGTACTCTCCGAAATTGTAGAGTTGACCATTGGAAGTAAAATAAAGGATCTTAAATACCGGATGGTAAAACGGGCTCACATCATTGTTACGAGTATTGATAACCGGACCGAGGTTCTGTGCAGGAGCCCAGGTGCCATTGATATTTTTCCAGGTGAAGTAAATGTCTGCAAGACCAAACCCTCCCAGCCGATCGGACGCGAAGTACAACGTGTCCTCCGTATGGCTGAGAGACGGATGCGAGTCCCAACTTAAGCTGTTTACATTCACTCCCAGGTTTTTGATATCCCCCCAGGTACTATCTGCTTGAAGTGTTGTCACAAATAAATCACAATCTCCAATGCAGTCAATGCATTCGCACCGAGAGAAATAGAGCGTCTGGCCATCTCTACTTAATACCGCACTCCCTTCATTATAGAGCGAGTTGAGGCCTTTCATTTCGCGCGCCTCTGACCAAATACCATAGTCATCCTTTTGAGTAAAAAACAAGTCCTCATTGTCGCGTCTTCTGATCGACAAGTCCAGGTTGTTTCTTTTAGAGGTGAAAATCAGCACATCGTCAGTCAAAGCGAGGGTGGGTCCATAATCCGCTTTACTGCTGTTTACTGCTGTACCCATGTTCAGTAATACACCTCTTGGTGGCCTCAATGTGTCTATCAGCTTGCGATGTTCAACTAACTCATAGTAGTAGTCGATCGGTACATACTCTTCAGCTTCGATGTTATTGAGGGAGTCATAGTATATCTCTATCTCATGGATGTCGATTCCCTGGTGATGATGCCTCAGTACCAATCGATACAAGGACCTGGCTTCTTCATAATCGCCAAACAATTCGGTAAGCTTAGCAAGCCTCCAAATTAATCGTGTGTCTTTGTAGAAGTTCTGGATACCGAAGTTGCCGACATAATCTTTTAACGCGACAAACAGTCTTTCCCAATTTTTTTCGCGTTCAAGTTGCTGAATCCTAGCCATTTTGCCCGCGTCGTAGTAGTAATCTACACGACCCACATTGTCAAAACGGTAGATGTTGAGCACTACATCCGAAGGCAGCGTATCCGTAGCCACCGGGATTTCCTTTCTTTTCTTTCGAAACTGGGCCTCTGCTGTAGATGATAGCAGCAGTATCAGCATGACGAACCCACAATATGATAGAAGCCGCTTCATGATTTCGACCAAAAGTCAGCCAAAATTGCATTTTTAATTAAAGATAACACCAAATAACCGGCAACAATTAATTTGGCATACAGATTGACACTTTATGTTGCTGAGTTGATTTAAGACATTTAACGAAGAAATCTGTCATTTTGACATACATTTTTCATGTTTGATAATAAGGATTTCCAGGTGGTCCTGCCTGAATATGTAGATGATGAAGCGGATGAGCTAATTCAAATTGCTCATCCTAATGAAGATGACGAACTGAGCGACGCTAGTTTGCCGGCGGAATTGCCTGTTTTGCCTATTCGCAATACGGTTTTATTTCCTGGTGTGGTGATACCCATAACCGTGGGACGTCAGAAGTCCATCAAACTGGTAAAAAAATCCTATAAAGGGGATCGGATAATCGGTGTGGTGGCTCAAAGAAATAACAAAGTAGAGGATCCTTCCTTTGATGATCTCTATGGTATTGGGACAATCGCCAAGATTATAAAAATGCTTGTCTTGCCAGACGGCAACACTACAATCATTATTCAAGGCCAGAAACGGTTTGAAATTGGTGCAATGGTCACCGACGAACCATTCTTGAAAGTCACTTATTCCTTATTGAAGGAGGGGGAGCTAGAAGGTGATGAAGAAGAAGTGGTTGCGATCAATCAATCCTTGAAAGAGGCCGCCAATAAGGTCATGAAGCTGAATCCTGAGATTCCCAAGGAAGCCCAGATTGCAGTTGATAACATTGACAATGCCTCTTTTTTGACTCATTTCCTTAGTTCTAACATCAACGCTTCGGTGGCGGATAAGCAGGGATTGTTAGAAATAGGGCATCCCAAAGCCCGCGCGGAGAAGCTCCTTCAGTACATGCTTAAGGATATCCAGATGCTGGAGCTTAAGCAGGAAATTCAGAACAAAGTACATTCCGATATTGATCAGCAGCAAAGAGATTATTTCCTTCGGCAACAAATGAAAGTCCTCCAAGACGAATTAGGTCAAGGGGGCCCCGATCAGGAGTTGCAAGCACTGCGTAAAAAGGCTGCTGGAAAAACCTGGCCGACAGAAGTTGCAGAACACTTTGCAAAGGAACTAGACAAAATTGGGAGGATGAACCCGTCGGCGGCCGAGTATCCTGTGGCCATGAGTTATGCGGAGCTCCTGGTAGAGCTGCCCTGGGGAGAATACACAGACGACAATTTCGATTTGAAGAATGCGGCCAAAATCCTCGATGACCAACACTACGGATTAGAGAAGGTAAAGGAGCGTATTTTGGAGTACCTGGCAGTCAGGAAGCTTAAGAACGACCTAAAGGGGCCCATCCTATGCCTTTATGGCCCCCCTGGTGTCGGCAAAACCTCACTCGGCCGGTCCATCGCCGAAGCACTCAATAGAAAATATATCCGGATGTCCTTGGGGGGTGTTCATGACGAGGCGGAAATCCGCGGGCATAGAAAGACCTACATCGGGGCCATGCCGGGAAAGATCATCCAGAATATCAAGAAGGCAAAATCTTCTAATCCGGTGTTCATCCTGGATGAAATTGACAAGGTTTCCTCTGACTTCCGAGGGGATCCGTCTTCTGCGTTGCTGGAGGTACTGGACCCTGAGCAGAACACAACTTTTAAGGACAATTACGTGGAGGTTGATTATGACCTGTCCAAGGTGTTGTTCATTGCTACTGCCAATTCGCTTGATACCATTCAGCCGGCGCTACGGGATCGGATGGAGATCATTGAGATCACTGGGTACACCTTAGAAGAAAAAGTAGAGATAGCGAAGAAGCACTTGATGCCTAAGCAAAGAGAGGAACATGGATTACGTGCAGAGGATATCGCTTTTGATAACAAGGCCATTGTCAAAATTGTGAACGACTATACTCGGGAATCAGGGGTTCGCAATTTGGAACGCCGGATTGCTTCTGTCTGCAGAAATGTGGCCAAGAACATCGCCATGGAAGAGGATGCGCCCAAGAAAATTACCGAATCCCAGATCAGAAGCATCCTGGGACCTGAGCGATTCGATAAAGAGCACTATGAGAGCAACGACTTTGCGGGCGTCGCTACTGGCCTGGCCTGGACTCCTGTGGGAGGAGAAATTCTCTTTATAGAAGCAAGTGTAAGTCGAGGGAAAGGTAAACTCACCCTCAGCGGTCAGCTTGGAGATGTAATGAAGGAGTCTGCTATTACGGCCTTGTCATTTCTGAAATCAAATGCTGCCCTTCTTGATCTGGATTATAGAATCTTCGAGAATTACGACCTGCATGTTCATGTACCTGCTGGAGCAGTACCAAAAGATGGCCCATCGGCGGGTATAACGATGCTCACGGCACTAGCATCGGTTTTCACTCAACGCAAGATCCGAAACAAACTTGCTATGACCGGTGAGATTACGCTCCGCGGTAAAGTGCTACCTGTGGGAGGAATTAAAGAAAAAATATTGGCTGCAAAGCGCGCTGGAATCAAAGAAATCGTTCTTTGTGAAAGGAATAAAAAGGATTTTGAAGAAATTACTGAGAGTTACGTGAAGGGATTGAGCATCCATTTTGTTAAGGAAGTGTCGGAAGTGCTTGATCTGGCATTGCTAAAAGAAAAGGTGACTAACCCTATAGAATTCGTAATTGCCGAACCCACTAAGGTTTGAGGTTAGTGCTTGCCCTTTCTTTTTCATTGGCCCTGGCTATCAACTGTCAATCCCAAAAGCAAACTTCGCTATTTGGTATTTTGGATATGCCTTCCTCGGCAAGGTCGTCGGCGATGGGAGGTACCAACGTAGGACTAGCCGACAGAGACGTCACCATGGCCGCAGACAATCCGGCACTGATGGATTCCGTAGCGATTGGTGATTTTTTTCTGCAGTATTCACCCTTTCTTGGTGGGATAAATTTGCTTAATGTCGGCGGTGCCTTCTCCATCGGAAATGCCGGTCTTTTTGGAGCAGGCCTTTCCTATCTTAACTACGGGGAATTCCAAAGAACCGACGATATCGGTAACGACCTGGGTACCTTTTCCCCACAAGATTATTGCCTGCGGATCACCAAAAGTCACCGACTTGGACCTTTTTCCCTCGGAGCAAACGTAAAGTATCTATTTACCAGCATCGATGGCCACTCTGCTTCTGCTGTTGCCGCTGACCTGGGAGGTGTTTTTATTCACCCTCGGGCTGATTTTTCGTTTGGTGTATTAGTTAAAAACCTCGGTGCCACGCTTACTTTTTGGCAAGGATCGAATCCGGGTTTGCCCTTGGATCTGCAAGTGGGGGCAAGTTTTAAACCCAGGTACATGCCAGCGAGGTTCTCACTCAATTTGTCTAAGTTAAATCGTGACCTGGGCTACTTTGATAATTTTCCTGCTGATGGAATTGAGGTGAACGGGGCTGATGTTTTCTTCCGACATCTTTCAGTGGGTATGCAACTGTATATTGGCAAGGCATTGACCGCTATGATTGGGTACAACCATCTAAGGAATCAGGAGCTCAGATTGACACAAGGAAATTTTGGGGCGGGCTTCAGCTTTGGCTTTGAGCTGAAAATAAAAAAACTGCAAATAATCTTTTCAAGGGCTACTTATCACGCGGCAGGTGGCTTGACTTCCTTTGGGGTCAGGGGCAATCTATCGGGTATAAGAAAAATATTTTGAGATGAAGGACATGAATTTGACACCTAATGAGATTGTCGAGGAGCTAGACAAATATATTATCGGGCAGCGCGACGCCAAGAAAAATGTCGCCATAGCGCTAAGGAACAGGTGGCGCCGTATGAATGTCAAAGAGGACATTCGAAAAGAAATAGTTCCCAACAATATTTTGCTCATTGGTTCCACCGGGGTGGGAAAGACAGAAATCGCCAGAAGATTGGCTAAGATCGCCGAAGCGCCTTTTACCAAAGTGGAAGCCTCAAAATTCACAGAAGTAGGTTATGTTGGACGGGATGTGGAGAGTATGGTCCGGGACCTGGTGGAACAGTCGGTGAACCTGGTCAAACAGGCGAAGAAAGAGGAGGTTAGAGAAAAAGCCGCTGAGGTTGTTGAGACGCAGATTTTGGATGCCCTGATTCCTCCACTGAAGGCTACTACCAAGACACATGCCCTTGGCAATCATGAAGAAACCGAGGAGAAGGAGCTCAATGAGAAGACAAGAGATCGGTTTAGGGAGAAAGTTAAGAACGGTGAACTGGATGATAGAAAAATAGAGATAGACGTGCAGGCTCCCAATGCCTCCAATGTTGGAATGATCGGCGGAGGAATGATGGATGAGTCCTCTATGATCAATTTGCAGGAGATGATCGGTAACATGATGCCAAAAAAGAGCAAAAAACGGAAGGTGACCATCGCCGAGGCACGGAAAATCCTGATGGATGAGGAGACGGCAAAATTGATCGACATGGACGAGGTGAAGGATGAGGCCATCCGGCGTGCCGCAAACACAGGCATCATTTTCATCGATGAAGTGGATAAAATTGCTGGTGGACGAGGAGGAAAGGGTGGTCCTGATGTTAGTCGGGAGGGAGTCCAAAGAGATCTCCTGCCCATCGTCGAAGGTAGTGCCGTCAATACCAAGTACGGTGTTATCACAACCGATCACATCTTGTTTATAGCGGCTGGGGCTTTCCACTTTTCCAAGCCCTCAGATCTCATTCCTGAGTTGCAGGGACGATTCCCCATAAGAGTAGAGTTGGAAAATCTCACCAAGCAAGATTTCCTCAAAATTCTTCAAGAGCCAAAAAACTCACTGACCAAGCAGTATACGGCTTTGCTTGATGCCGAGCAGGTAAGCTTAGTATTCCAAGATCAGGCGCTGGAAAGAATCGCCGAGATGGCTTTTCAGATAAACGAGGAAGTCGAAAATATTGGGGCGCGTCGCCTACACACGGTAATGAGCAAACTGTTGAATGATATTTTGTTCGACATCCCCGATAAGATCGGTCCAAATGCGCAGGTGGTCATCACAGAGGAGATGGTCTCAGAAAGGCTTGCCGATCTTGTGAAGAACAAAGATCTCAGTCAGTACATTTTGTAGGATCTAACTACCAGAAAGTGTGTTGTAGTAGGTGAGGAGCTGGACAACCGAAGCCTCATTTTTGATCTTCAGCTTGTTTTGCTTAATGTACTTCTCCAACTCGGCTTTTTTGTCCAGTTGATCGAGGATATTGCTTTTCTTTAACCGAACCAGGTTGGAAGTCCCATCAACAATGAGATAATATTTCAAGGTTTCTACCAGAAAGTTGATGTCGATGTTTTTTCCATAGTCGTTGATCGTCCGCACCTCCTTGCGCACTTCTTTGGACTTTAACAGTGTGACATCCGAGCTATTGTATAGCAGTACAAAATAGCCCAGAAACTGGTCCGGGTGTACCCCCCTTTGAAGAATAGTCTTGTCAGCTATTTCGTTGGGTTCCATTTCAGGATTTCTGCTATTAAATACTTCGATCCTTGAGTAATGTCGCTTGTCCAATTCCTGAATGTCACCAAGAAACTTGATTTCTACTTCATTGGTGAGCGCGTTGTAGTTCGCGATTACGTCTTCAAAGACATAGCCGTCATTGCTGTAAATATTGGCTTTCACCCAATCGTTGAATAAATAAGGATTACCACGAAACTCCGCATACCTCGCAGGATCCAACGGTGCTTTGCTTTTAATTATCAAATCCTTCTTCTCTTCTTCCGGCTGCTGGCCGAAAGCCATGAAGCTCGTCAAAAGCAAGACAACTGGCAGATAGTCAGTAAGATTAAATCTTCTTAGGCGCATGAAAAAATAGTCTTTTACCGGTTTTTTCTGTGATCTCCTTCCAGGAGGAAACTTCAAATCTAATTGCAACCAAACTACAAGTTGGTATATTTTCTATAAACTCCGCGCAAAGGCTGTTATAAAAAGTGTTCAAACCTGGATTGTGTCCGAACAGTGCCACCGTGTCAAAGGAGTCTGCTTCTCTTAGAAAATAATTGAGTCCATGGGCATCTGCATGGTAGAGTGCTTCGGCCACGACCATCTCATCTTCGGGGTAATTCCAGGCATCCGCCATGTACAAAGCAGTGTAGAAAGCTCGACTAGCGGCGCTGGTGGCTATCAGGTCTGGACGCGGAATATTTTTTTTGACAAAATCACCCATTTTGACAACATCCTTCCGACCTCTTTTGCCCAATGGTCTACTGAAATCACTCAGGTTGTCAAAGCTCCAGGAGCTTTTTGCATGTCTAAAAAGATAGAGGGTTTTCATTGGTCCACAGATTCGATCACACGATTATAAAGTGCCAGGATGTGCAGAGCGTTGCTGCCTTCAATTTTTTGAAAGTTTCAATCTGGTTTTTGGAGGCAGTCTTGATCGCCTTCAGGATAAGCCAACTAACCGACTCTGTACAGGGCGGAGCGGTCACAGATCCATGGTACAAGGGAACGATCGCAGGCGACCAGGCAAAGTAGAGGGTCAGAATATTCAAACGATAACAGTGCATTGCCTTTTTCTCTGAAATGGGAGACATGAAAGTTACAGAATGCTACCGGCAAATCCAGAAAATCTAACTTTCAATATGCCTTGAAATGTACCGGGCAGGGTATTAATCCGGCAAATAGAAATCAAAAACAAGCTCTTCCATACACTTGAAATGACCTTTCGGACATTTGTCAAAGCCGATTTTTGAGCAGGGTCGGCAATTAATTTTTTTGTTTTCGAATATCACAAACTGAGTGCGGTAGGGATACATGCCAAACTCGGGCACAGTATTACCCCAAATACTGTAAATTTTTTTCCCGAAAGCTGCGGCAATATGCATGAGACCTGTATCATGTGTGAAGACCACCATCGCATTTTTTATGATCGATGCTGACTGATTTAAATTGAATTTGCCGCATCCGTTGAAGACATCCGCTTTTTTTGCCAACTCCTCTCTGAGTTGAATCTCCTGGTGGCTCTCAGGGTCATTACGCTTGAAAAACAGAGCGATTTCTTCACCGGCAGCCTGATCTTCAGGCCCTCCCAGAAGAATAATAGGTTTGTTTATTCTATCACAAAGTTCGATCAAACGGCGGGTTGGTAGTTTCTTAGTCGTGTGTTGCCCGCCGATAGCTACGGCGACATATCCATTTTGATGTGCTTCTGGCAGCCAGTCGTTCTCAACCTGATCCTTGTCGGCAATGAAGTAGTCCAGCCCCAATGTGTCGCTCTTTACTCCGAGGTGGGCTACCGTGTCCATGTATCTGTCAACAATGTGCCTGTTGGGAAGCCTGTCAATTTTTAGCTTGACCAATAACCATTTTTGCCAGTTCAATTTGTGGAAAGATTTGCTGGCTTTACCCAAGCGCCATTTCAAGATTTGGGAACGTAGGTTGTGATGCAAGTCGATGACCCAGTCGAATTGTGCCTCCTGCAATGTCGGAAGTACCTCATTGACCGATTTGTTTATGGTATGAATTTGGTCGAGATAAGGGTTGTCGTCGAGGACAACTCTGAAGTTATTTTTGGTGAGAAAATGAATTTGAACGTTCGTGAGCTGAGTTTTTAAGGCACGAATAACCGGAGTGGTCAGCACAATGTCACCAATGCTAGAGAATCGAACAATCAGGATTTTCATGTAAGTCAAAGAAAAACCATGGGCGGATGTATTTGGTTATTATTTCAGGAAAAATTGAGCGGCATATTTCGTAACTTCAATCAGTAATCGATATATAATGAACTATTGGTTAATCAAGACAGAACCCGGTACCTACTCATGGGATGACTTTGTTGCACTAGGTCGTGATATGTGGGACGGAGTGCGCAATTTCAAAGCTCGCAATAACTTGAAGGCCATGAAGGTGGGGGACCAGGCGTTATTTTATCACAGCGTCACTGAGAAGGCGGTAATAGGTATAGCCGAAGTGGTTAAGGAATATTACCGGGACCCAACTACAGATGATCATCGGTGGTATGTGGTGGATTTCGTGCCTGTGCGTAAGCTGAAGCGACCTGTCACGCTACAAGAAATAAAGGCCGACGAGCGATTGGCACAGATGGTGTTGGTGCGGCAGTCAAGATTGTCTGTTCAGCCCGTGCGCCAGGAGGAGTTTGATATGGTAATCCAACTGAGTGAGGATTAGGGTTTTTTGGTCAAGAAAATGTTTTGATAGCATGAAGAAAGGTCTGATTGTTTTAATTGTGCTGCTGCCTTGGGTGGGTCAGGCTCAGAAAAAGAAGGATAGAGACACGAGCAATCTGATTGTTCAGCCCAATCGTATCGAATTCAGTGTCAATCGTAACAGTGGCGATTTCACAATAATCAATGGAGAAAAGGATGGATTAGGCGTGGTGGTCGAGTCTTTCAACAAGGTTGGTAGGGAATACGAGTGGACCTTTATCAAGGTGAACACGGAGCTTGAGGAAGTGTGGAGAAGAAATTTTCAAGTAAATGTTTCCTCATCAATGTTGGGATACGAATATTCTGACGGAAAATATTATGTGCTCGTGTCCGCCTCGCAATATCGGACGGAGGAAATGGAGGTCTTTGAAATAGATGAGCAAGGCACCGTGACCAGTTTTGAGATAACGACCGTGTTCCCGGTAACACTGGAGTATTTTGAGGTTATCGGCGAGACCATTTTGTTGGGAGGTACAGTGAATCAGCGGCCGGTGATCATTACTTACAATGTCAATGAACAAAAGCCCAAGGTATTGCCCGGTTTTTACGAAAACCGTAATGAGATCCTGGACATTATAATCGACGATGATGAGGAAATGTTCACCGTGGTTTTACTAGAAAAGATGGTGACCAAGCAGTATACCACACGCGCCCGGACCTTCACATCTGAAGGGCTCCTGGTGCAGGATATTGTGGTGACGCCCGGCGAACGGCGCAACCTGATCGATGCCTCATCGACCACCTTTGATAGCGGTATTCAGCTCATGGCGGGTGCTCACTCCAGGAAAAGCACTTCTTACAGTAAAGGACTTTATCTGGCCAAATTCAATAATGGCCGTCAGCAGTTCATCAAATATCATCAATACGCGGACCTGGAGAATTTCTTCGGTCATCTCAATAGAAAAAAGGAGCAGCGCATCAAAAGACGTATTGAGAAGAGAAACTCGCTGGGCAAGAAAAACAAATTCAATTACCGGCTGGTCGTACATGACATCCTGCAAAGAGAAGATGGCGTGAATATACTGGTGGGGGAAGCGTATTATCCGCGGTACAGCAACTCGTCGACCTATAATAATCCATACTTTAACTCACGCGGATATACAGGTTTTTTGGGTTACAAGTATACACATGCGATTGTCGTAGCCTTCGATTCAGAGGGGGAGATACTTTGGGATCATAGCTTCAAGATCCGCGACGTGCTTACGTATCACCTTGACAAATTTGTAGCTGTAAGCGCCCACGAAAATCAGATTGTGCTGATGTATTTGGAGGACAATGAGATCCGGTCTAAAGTAGTCGCAGAGCTCGAGGTGGTCGAGGGGCACACTTTCAATCCATTGAAACTCATCAACGAAGATGAGGAGGTGAAGTCAAGAGATCCTGAGATTGAGGGCTTGGAGCCCTGGTACGATGATAGTTTTTATGCCTACGGTATCCACAGTGTAACCAAAAACGCCAATTCCGTTTTTGGCACCAGCCGCAAGATCTTTTACATCAATAAAATTCGCTACGACGAGTCTCGCCTGTTGAATTAGTTGATATCCGCTACTTCAGCGACGCAATCAGTTCAATACGCCCTGATTGTAATTGTGCATATCCTTGGAAAACTTAGCGAAGTAATTGTTGATAGCTATGTCCTGTTCCAGTAAATGGGCAATGAGCGCTGCTCGGATCCATAGTCCGTTTCTGGCCTGCTCGAAATAGATGGCGCGTTCATTCTTGTCGACCTCCACTTCTATCTCCTCATTTCTTGGGAATGGGTGCATGATTTTCGCATAGCCTTTCATTCTGTTTGCCAGTTCTTCGGTTAGGTAGAACTTGCTTTTCACGTCATGAGTCAGGTATTCGGAGAGTTCCTTGTTGTTATGCTCATTCTGAATTCGGGTCATGTATAGTATATCCAATTCCCTGATAACTTCTTCATTTAACTCATAGACGTGGTGTACCTTGATATTCTTTGCTCTCAACTGAGATTTGAACTCCCCGGACATAGTCAAATGAGGGTGATCCGGCGAGATGAAATACATGGTTACGTTTTCGTAATTATTGGCAAGCAGGGAAGCTAATGACCTGACAGTTCTTCCTCTTCCCACATCTCCGCAAAACCCATAGACCTTGTTTTCTGGTCCTCCCTGTTTTTCTTCCAGGTCCGGATATTTACCAATGAGTCGCTCAAAGGCCTCACCTGATATTTTGGATGGATCCGCAAATTCGAAACTTCGATGAATGGTGTAAATATCCAACAATGCCTGCGTCGGGTGCTCGTCAGCTCCGGAACCAGCATTGATAATGGGTACATTCCTTTTATTGAAGGAATGCAGATCATTCATCAAATAGGCACAGCTTTCGGCCAGATTCGCCTCTATACTTCGCATGATCAAAATATCGGCGTAGCTTGTGTACATCCGAACTGAGTCAAGGATTGACTC
This sequence comes from Cyclobacteriaceae bacterium, assembly GCA_965242775.1. GTDB lineage: Bacteria > Bacteroidota > Bacteroidia > Cytophagales > Cyclobacteriaceae > JAWPMT01. The sequence goes on along the minus strand of CBDETI010000030.1, from coordinate 82,765 downwards.
TCCCTTGTATTCCGAAGAGATTGTTCTGTCCCTTGTTTCGGAGATTTCCATACCTAGGATCTGACAAGCTTTCTCGAAGGATTTGAAAGTCCGGGTTGAACTCTGAGTAAAGTACAATTCGGCACCTTTGTTGTCGAGTAGCCCCTTCAAAAAACGGGACCCTTCCTTGTCTCGACGTAGCTCTTTGATTTGCTCGGCTAGGTTGAAGAAATGATTTAGGAGGTCGCGGGTGAGTTGATCAGAGAAAATTAAATGTTTGAGAGACTTGTTAGAGTGAAACTCATTCAATTTGACTTTCATGGGACTATTTAGCCTGTCACCAAATCGTCGTTCTAGATCTTTAATCATAGAGGCATAAATTCCTGCAAAGCTATCAAAGGATTTACAAAATTCTATAAGCTCAGTCTTCGCAATTACAAAAAAGGACTCATTGACTGATTGCTTCCAAAGCCGCAAAGTGCAGCTTGCTATTGCGTTTCGCCCCGTTCAGATTGTCTATGGCAATTGTTATTCCCCGACGTAATTGAAGGGAGTAATGGTCCTCAGCTCTTTTTTGACCTCCTCCGCAACATCCAGACCTTCAATGAAGTTTGCGATAGATTCGGCTGAGATTCGTTCGTTTTTTCTGGTCAATCCCTTTAGCGCCTCATATGGTTTAGGGAATCCCTCTCTGCGTAGGATGGTTTGAATCCCCTCTGCTACGACCGCCCAATTATCTTCGAGATCCTTTGCGATCACAGCCTCGTTACATTCGATTTTGCCGAGTCCCTTGGCCAGTGATTGCAAGGCAATGACCGTGTGGGCCAGGGGTACGCCGATATTTCGAAGAACCGTCGAATCCGTAAGATCGCGCTGAAGTCGTGAGATGGGGAGTTTGGCCGACAGGTGTTCCAAGAGTGCATTGGCCAGGCCAAAATTGCCTTCTGCATTTTCAAAGTCGATAGGATTGACCTTGTGGGGCATCGCGGACGATCCAATTTCTCCAGCTACAATCTTTTGGGAGAAGTAGTTCATGGAAATATACGTCCATACATCACGGCACAGGTCAATCAGGATGGTGTTGACTCTTTTAAGTGCATCGAAGTACGCTGCCAAATTATCGTAATGCTCTATTTGAGTGGTTGGCTCGCTTCGGGTCAAGTCCAGATCATTATTCACAAAATTTCTGGCAAAACGATGCCAATCCTTATCTGGGAAGGCGGTAAAATGGGCATTCATGTTTCCCGTAGCACCGCCAAATTTTGCCGAAAAGGGTACTGCTTTTAGCTGATTTAACTGTGTTCGCAGCCTTACAGCAAAAACGGCGAACTCTTTGCCAAGTCGTGTTGGAGAGGCTGGCTGGCCGTGCGTCTTGGCTAACATGGGAATATCGGACCACTTGGTAGCGAGTTGCTGTATGGATCCGATAAGCTCCTCCATGCTTTCGGCCAATACTTCCTGATCAAAATCCCGCAGGCTTAGGGGAATGGACGTATTATTAATATCCTGAGAGGTCAAACCAAAGTGAACGAACTCCTTTTCCGCTCCGACGCCTAATTCCTCAAATTTTTGCTTGATGAAATACTCTACGGCTTTGACGTCATGGTTGGTAGTTTTTTCGATTTCCTTGATCGCCTGGGCATCTTCTTCCGAAAAATCCGAGAATATTTTTTCCAGCTTGGTCAGCAGTTTGTGATCTAACCCTTCCAACTGCGGTATAAATTTTGCCAGCGAAATGAAATAAAGGACTTCCACTTTCACCCGGTATTTCATGAGTGCAAATTCCGAGAAATAGTCCTCCAGTTTTCGGGTTTTATTGCGATAGCGGCCATCAACCGGAGATATGGCCATTAGGGTATTCAGTGCGTCCATTTGCAGAAGGAAAGCGCAAAAATAGATGATCTCCGCTAACCTTGGTGTTTGACCGTCAGCCTTTTAATTTTGCGGTCGCAAAAGCGCAAATAGCATGGCATTCGGATTATTCAAGAAGAAGAGAAAAGAGGAAAAGAAATCAAGTGACTCCAGGTATCATAAACTTAAGATCAAGGAGGTCGTTCCGATAGCGAAAGATGCTGTCAATTTGGTTTTTGAAAACCCAGGACAGGACTTTGTTTATCAACCGGGTCAGTTTATTACGATTATTCAGCAGGTTAATAACAATAAGATCCGCCGTGCCTATTCACTGTGCACTACGCCATTTGAAGACGAAAATCCGGCGGTGACCGTGAAGCGGGTGCCAGGCGGTGCTATGTCCAACCACATCAATGACAATTTCAAAGCAGGTGATGTCGTCGAGGTGATGGAGCCAATGGGTATGTTCACCACGACTTACGACGCTGCGGCGATGCGGAACGCTGTTTTTTTTGGAGGGGGATCTGGAATTACACCGTTGATTTCGCTGATTCGATCTATTCTCATCAAGGAGCCAAACAGTACACTGTCGCTGGTTTATGGAAATAGAAGTGAAGAATATGTGATCTTCAAAGACCAATTGGAGAAGTTGGTGGCCGAAAACAGCGACAGGTTGCAGGTCATTCACATACTGGAGGAAGGAGACGCAGATTATAAAGGACGGCCTACTCCTGAATTGATCAACGAAATTGCGTCCCACGTCGGGGTTACCGGAGATACCGAAGTATACATTTGCGGACCGCAACCTATGATGGACAATGTGGTGGAGGGCTTGAAGCTGGCGAAGGTGGCTGAGGAGCAAATCCGCATGGAAAGCTTTGAAGCTGGTAAGACCTCACCAAAGGAGATTATCAGCGACGAAAGTAGTAGTGAGGTGCATATCATTCTGGATGGTGAGAACTACAGCATCACTGTACCAAAAGGAAAACCGATTCTGGAGGTAGGATTGGAAAATGGTCTTGATATGCCCTATTCCTGCCAATCTGGTTTATGTACAGCCTGCCGTGGGAAGTGCCTTGAAGGCGAGGTAAGCATTAACGAAGCCGAAGGGTTGACCCAGGAAGAGTTGGACGAAGGCTATGCCCTGCTTTGCGTTGGCAAAGCCATGACTGACAGTATTAAGATTGAAATAGGCTGATTTAATAGCTCCTTAATCTGATTTTCGCCCGACATGGTAGAAAGGAGCGTACCTTACAGGTACCTATTACCATGAGAAAATCGACCTTCCTACTTGGTCTTCTGCTTGTTTGGACCGCATGCGATGACCGCTCGTATCCGCCGATCAATGAAGAGGTGGCTCATCTTTTTCAAGATGATTTATTTCCGTTTTATCACGGAGTAGCCTCTGGAGACCCACTTCCAGATGGTATCGTTATCTGGACTCGCGTCAGCCCAAGGAGGGCCCAACCCCAGGTAATGGTTGAGTGGGAAGTAGCACTTGACAACTCCTTTCAGACAATTGTTCAGTCCGGCCAGTTTGTCACGGATTCCGGTCGGGACTACACGGTCAAGATAGATGTAACTGGTTTGGCTCAGGGAACCAAATACTTTTACAGATTTCGGGCATTGAACAGGTATTCTGCAGTAGGTAGGACGAAAACAGCAGCTCAGGATGCCAGTGAGCTTAATTTTGCAGTAGTCAGTTGCAGCAATTATGAGTGGGGTTACTTCAATGCGTATGGCAATCTGGCTGAGCAGGATAACCTGGATGCCATTATTCACCTGGGTGATTACATCTACGAGTACGGTCCCGGATACTATGGAGATACGACAATTGGAAGGTTCAATTTGCCCGCCAGAGAAATAATTAGCCTTCAGGACTATCGAACGCGTTATTCGTTGTATCGACTGGATCCTGATTTGAGGGAGGCCCATGGCGCACATCCTTTTATTAACATTTGGGATGATCATGAGATTGCCAATAACTCTTACACCACCGGGGCTGAAAACCACCAAGATAATGAGGGCAGTTATCAATCAAGAAAAGAAGCGGCTGTCAAAGCTTATTACGAATGGCTACCAATCAGGGAAGGTGGCGAACACTACCGCAAGTTTGAATTTGGTGATTTGGCAGAACTGATCATGCTCGATGAACGATTGGAAGGTCGTACGAGACCTTTGGATAGCCTTTCTGACCCGACCCTGCTTGACGAGTCCAGAAGTATGTTGGGCGAAAAACAGCTTTCCTGGTTTATGGAGCGTTTGAAGTCTTCCAACAGCAGATGGAAGGTCATTGGCAATCAAGTCATTTTTTCTTACCTCAACTGGGGATACGAACCTTCTTTTACCATCAACCTTGATAGTTGGGATGGATATCCTGTTGAACAGCGAAAGATTGCTGATTTCATTGCCAAGGAAGTTGAGGATGTGATCTTCATTACCGGAGATACCCATTCGAGTTGGGCCTTTGAAGTGACCATTGATCCACAGGAAGCGTATCGAGCCAATGCAGACAAAGGAGGTATCGCCGTAGAATTCGGGACGACAAGTATTAATTCGGCCAATGCTGACGAGCGCTCCCATCCTGATAGTGTTAGAGCGCATGAACAGTTTATCCAACAGGCTTCTATGAATCCCCACCTGAAATATGCCAACTTACGGGACCATGGATACTTGCTGCTTAGCTTGTCCGAAGAAGAAGCACTGGCCAGTTGGTACTTTGTCACGACTTTGCGGGAGAAAAACCGCGAAACAACTCTTGGGAAGCAACTAAAAGTGCCTGCAGGACTGGCAAAACTCAGCCAATGATATAGATTTGGCAAATTCTTATCTTTGAGGATGCGCCTGATCCAGCTAATAGGCATTGTTGCACTGATTGCTTCCTGTCAGAGTCCCCAAAAAATTAGTGGAGGACTTGAGGAGACGTTTTCCTGTGAGTGGAATGTTTCGCACACCTTTCAATTGTGCTTGACACAACCGGGCAAGGATCAATTTCCCCGGCCGATAACCTATGAAATTTTCGATAAAGGAGGAAACCTGATCAGGAATGGTCGCATTCGCTCCGGGTACGTTCAGTGGATCGACGATACCGACCTGGAGTTATTTGAAACGCCTGGGATGATACCGGAAGGTATGACAAAGGATGACTTGGTAAGAATTTATCGGATTAGGTCGAGAGAATTCATGTCTAAAACCGAATACCTAAATCTGAAAAGCAGCGATTCTAAAGGGCGAAAGAAACGTCGGAAGAACTGACCTGATCCAGCAGGCCAAGGTTTTTTAATGAAGAAATAACTTTTTGCAGCTCTTGTTCCGGCAAGGAGATCTGCTCGTTCCACCAGGTGACAGGTAGAAAAGCCTTCACATCTTCGGCTTTCAGGTTATACCTATTGCAAATGAGCTCGGCGACTGCCGAAGTATTTTTCAGGGACGTCACTTGTCGAATGATTATTTCTACTACCTCTTTGATCAGCTTTGGGTGATTTGATAGTGCCCGATCAGTAGCGGCGATCACAAAACATGGCCACGGAGTAGGCCATTCGCCGATCCTCCGAAACTCGCCTGCCTCGACAAGGAAATTGGTGGTGAACTTCTCCCAAAGGAAGGCGATATTACTATTAGTTTTCATAGCCTTTCGCGCGCCTTCAAGATTATCAACTACCTGAAAATTTAAATGTGCGGTATCAAAACCGAGTGACTCCATGAGCAGGTAGGCAATAAGGTGCGATCCCGAACCAAAACGGCTGATAGCAAAAGTCGTATTGTCCAGATCTGCCAACTTGGATAAGGAGGAGTTAGCAGGCACATGCACCCCCCAAAGCAGTGGAGAGCCCACATAGGTATGCACAATCTTCGACGGGTTGCCCTCAAGTATGCTTTTTGTGATCCCTTCTGTCAGTATGACAGCCAGGTCCAGTTCGTTAGTCTGAAGCAGATTGGCAAGCCGGCCCGTACCTTGGGACACATCGTGCCACTGTAAATCAACCCCGGATGCTTCAAAGTCTCCACGCTCCATTGCTAAGTGAATGGGCAGATTAAAGTACTCCGGTACTCCTCCTATTCGTAGCTTGTGCATTTGACCGATATTACTTGACTCTGGTCAGGATCTTTTGCAAGTCCTCCAGCGAGACGCCCTTTGTCTCGGGCATCATTTTCCAGACAAAAACTAGTTGGAAGACCATCATAACGGCGAACAGCAAAAAGACATTCGCTGGACCCACCATCGTGAACATGATTGGGACCGCAGACGGAATCGCAGCTGCTAAGACCCAATGCGTTCCGCATCCTATCACCTGACCTTTGGCCCGCAGGTGTGTAGGGAAAATCTCCGAAATAAACACCCAAATCACCGTCCCCTGTCCAATGGCATGTGAGGCAATGAATATGAAGAAAAATATGGGAATTGAAAGCCCTTGCCATCCAAAGCCAAAAGCATTGGCAACCAGTCCCAAAGAAATAATGTATCCGACGCTCCCGATATACATCAGCTGTCGGCGCCCTAGCTTGTCAATAAGCGAAAGCCCGAGCAGTGTAAATGCCATATTTACTATGCCGATGCCAATACTGCTTAACAAAGCCGTACTTGCCCCTAATCCCGCGAGTTCAAATACCCTTGGTGCGTAATATAGGAGCGCATTTATACCTGAAAATTGGTTGAAGAAGGCAATAAGAAATGCCAGAATTACGGGAAATCGATATTTTTTTTCAAATACAGATTCCGTCGGGCCCTGTGCGTTGTGCTCAGCTAGAATTTGCTTTACCGCCAGGTCCGGATCGCCAGCGGGGTTGAGCCTTTGTAATACCTCTCGGGCACCCGCCTGGTCACTACGCTTCACCAGGAGCCACCGTGGACTCTTTGGAACGGTCAATACCATCAATGTGTAAATGAATGCCGGTATGGCTTCTACCCCCATCATCCAACGCCAGGCGTTGGTTTCAATAGCACTGAGGAGATAGTTGGAAATAAAGGCGATGAGAATCCCAAACACAATATTGAATTGGTAAAGCGCAACCAGTCTCCCTCGATTTTCTGAAGAAGAAATTTCAGAGACATATGCGGGAGCCGCGATGGTTGAAGCTCCGACACCAAGCCCTCCCAGGAACCTGAAAAATGCAAAAACATAGGGGTCTGTTGCGAGGGCTGACCCTACCGCGGACACGGTATAAAAAATACCGATCCAGAAAAGCGTTCGTTTCCGGCCCAGATGGTCCGTGGGGAGATTACCCAGCAGTGCGCCAATGACCGTTCCCCAGAGGGCTGATCCCATAATTACGAAGCCATGGAAGGCTTCTCCCTGATCCCACAATTTCTGCAAGGCCTGGTCGGCTCCCGAGATGACCACCGTGTCGAACCCAAACAGGAATCCAGCCATGGCCACCGTGAGTGACCATAAAAGTACTTTTTTATCTTTCATGCGTATGCTTTGTTTTTTTATCGGCCATCGAAATGTTGACTCGATCGGAATTTACATGGAAGCACATCCATCCTTACCGGGACGCGGAATGGCATCATATTTATCGGATCAAGGAGCACCAGTTTGCGACGATTTCCGTAAAAACCATCTAAGCTAAACAAAAGGACAGACTTGCTGGATTTATCAAGGCATTTGAATTAAGCCTTCATATAATTCACCGACTCTAGCCGCGGCTTTTTCCCATGTCAAATGACTTGATTCTTTCTGGCATTTCAGGAGGGTAGAATTCCTAAACGGTTCGTCCGTGATAAACCGGTCTATTAATTGGGTGAAATTATAAGTGTCCCAATTTTCAATTTGGGGGAGGCTCGGTATGAATTCTGCTATACCTGTGTTGGGTGAGGTAATCACTGGGACACCATAAGAAAGGGCTTCCAGGATCACGAGACCAAATGGCTCGGAATTGCTGGGGACGATCATCACGTCAAATTTCTTCATCAGCTCCCTAACCTTATGGGGAGGAACAAAGCCATGAAAAGTCACCTTGCCGGCCAGATTCAATTGCTGCACTTTTTTGAGGAGATCGGGCATTAGATAACCATCTCCGACTATGTCAAAGTGCACTGCAGGATGTATCGTCCGCAGATCCTGGACAATATTGAGGAAATTATCAGGCCCTTTTTGATGAGTTAGTCGCCCGACAAAGCCCACACGATGGTGCGAGACTTTACTAGGTTTCTCCTGCTTGGCCGTGATCCCATTTGGAACAACCTCGATCTTGTTGCCACTGATGCCGTATTGATCAACTATGGCACCTTTTAACATTTCGCTAACGGCCAGGACGTATCGACCATTCGCGAGTGACTGCTTTTCAATTTCCTCCACCTGCTCATTTCTATGCAGGCCGTTGCGATCTTTTTCTGTGCTATGAATATGATATAAAACAGGAATGTCCATAGCGGATTGTATCAGTTGGCCGGCCTTGAAGGTTACCCAGTCGTGGGCATGAACAACTGAATAGTCTCCTTTTTCCGCAATCGCTTTTGCCAGAAGAGCGTATTTATAGATTTCTGTGAAGATGTGCGAAGTATATTCTCCCGAAAGCTCGACTTCTTCCAAAACCTGTTTCTCCAGGAATTTTTCACCCTTTGCCCGTACATAGTTGCGCGATTCGCGCTCGAAATAAAACGAGGATAAGTAAGGCAAAAAGGTTGTACCGAATTCCAGCTTAGCAGTCTGGGATGTGAATGCTTCTGGCGATATCCATTGCTCGTCGCTCTGAGCCAGGTCATCGGCAGAAATTAGGCGGATGTTTTCACTTTCTTTATGAAGATCAGACCTTCGGGGAAGTAGTATATCTATGGCGTAACCTTTAGCAGCTAAGGCTTGGCTTAGCCCTTGACAAGCCATACCAAGGCCTCCAGAGATCTTTGGGGGATATTCCCAACTTAGCATTAAAATTCTTCGTGGTTCTTTCATAAGGTCTGTCCCTAACCCAATGCTGGAAGTTAAAGAGAAACGTCAGTTTGTGCCATATGCAATTCGCAAAATGTCTGCCTCCATCTTAAGTTCCTGCATGAAATCTATCCAAAACAGCTGTTGCGCAGATAGATGGTCATTCGGTGACTTGATTTCATAAAAATGATATTCCCTGTCTTTCCATACAAACAGGTCAGGAAATCCCTTGCTATTGTCCTTTGGGTTTTTTGCTATTTCTAATAAAACCCGGGTAAGTTGTGCCGGTCGGAGGCATTGAATTACTTGATCTAAGTGAAAGCCGATATCTGGATACCAGTATACAAAGGGATTGGCAATACCCGCCTTTTCTCCGATTGTTCGATTTATTTTGTTGCTGAGTGATTTTCGGGTATTTAGTTTTTTGCAGGTCGCAAGTAGCCTCGATTTACGTTTTTGATAGAAGCCAGCGTAAATATCCGCAGGAATGCGCTGCAGCGGATGATGGAAGCTATCTCCGGATTGGTCAAACAGCTCTTCCCAAAAGAGGAGTCCAAACAGATTTCGCCAGATGAAATTTTCGCTGTGGATTGCTCGAAACCCTTGGTTTTCAAAGTGTTCGATGGCAAGTTGTTCGACGCGCTTATTGCTTTCGGGAGTCAATATCACCACTTCCGAACCATCAAGTTTAGCAGTCATGCTGCGGTTAATCCTGATTTTGGGTCTATTAAGAAAATCTTTGGCAAAGATTCTTTCAGTGGCATTGAAGTAAGTCTCAAGCATGTTCTCAGCCAGGTTGGTGGCCTGATTGGTTTGTTCCAGGCTGTCGAGTACCCGCACTTGACGTTCTCGGGATGGCGGCATTTCAGTCAACTGATAATAGAATAAGGCAGTTTCCTTGGCATCCTCCCGTTCAAGTTGCTGCCCTAATTCCAAGCATATTCGACCCAGGGCCTTCGCAGCATGTGGATATTGTTGGAATCGATGCCAGGGGATTTCGGTCAGGTTCTCATGTAATGCTACCGCAGGGTTTTCGCGCAAGGCTTTTCTGATAAATGATTTTATTTCGCTTATCTCAAAAAATGCCCGGGCCTCTTCCCTGGAATTGCACCAGGGTGAGAATTTGTTATCGTCGAGCCGCTCTAACTTGACATTGCCGACATCTCTGATCACAAATTCTGTCATTTGCGTTTTGTAGGATCCGAAAAATAGCAATTTGAAGAACTCAAATTCCTGCTCCTTTCCTACTTGTATAATGGTCTCACTCTCGATAAGTCTTTGGTGGGCTTCATCCCCCTCGATAAGGATCTCCAGCCATTCTATTTTTTTAGCGCCTTTGTGATCGTGCAGGAGATCTTTGAAAAGTTGGTAGAGTTCCTGTCGGGTGAAAAGGTTAAAGGTCTCAGGCACATTTGGGATCTGATCTGTGATGAATCCGGTGTTCTGAAGTTCGGTGGCTGCTTCACGTACCTTTGGAATCTCCTCGTAGTTGATCTTGGATAACCGATACAGTGGGCCCTTCCGGTTGGAAAACCTTAAGAAGAGCAATTGCGCCTGTTCGCTGAGGTCATAAAATGCTGCTAAAAATGCATGTTCCGGATCCCCCAACACATGTGCGTACTGTGTTTCCACAAAACTGAGCAAGTACTTGAAGTAGTCGAGGTAGTACTTAGGAGGGAGGATGATTTTCTCTTTAGTGGATTCGGTGGCCATGCGACCCGAAAAATAGGAAATATTCTTCCTGTTTGCTGCCGTTTTTGGAGGCACAAAAACTATAAATTATTCAAATCTAGCGTTGCGAAAAGTCTAGCCCTACTTTCAACGGTAAGGGTGCACGCCCTGCTTAGCAGGCCATTCAGGTATTTGCTATTTGTACCAAACGCGCACTACCTGATACCATTTGGAGGCGGATTCACCGCCGGTCCACAATTCCGTGTCCTGACTGCCCTCTTCATCCGCATCATGGATGTTGGGCAACAGGAGCGTTTCTACGTTTACTATCTCAAAATTATTGGAGGTGATCCATTCCTCGATTTCGGCAAGTACATCATCAAAGTGCTGCATAGAGCCTGATTTGAAGATTCCCCCCTTCTTTTTTTCAGGAACAAAGTCTTTGCATTTGAGCATGGCGGCAATTTTGGTTAAGAGTTGATTTACTCGTTCACGACCACTGCCAGCTTATCTCCGGCAGGGCTCATGGCAAGTCTGGTAATTCCAGCAAGACCGAATTTAGAAAAATCAACAATAAGTTGCCAATCCTTCCCTGGCTTTAGCACATACAAGCGACTACCCTTGCCCATAATAATAGCCCCATCGGGTGTCCAGCATAGATCTTCGGAACCTTCCAGTGTAGGGGCTATTTTTTCCGATTGTCCTGTGGCAGGATCGTATTTTATAATATCCCAGGCTTCCGCTTTCTTGCTGATGTAACTAATGGCCGAAGTTTTCGGAATTCGATGGAGGGACCTTCCAATTTGTTGATCCAGGATGACATTTTCGCCAGTTGTCAGGTTAGACCTTTGCAGGGTGGATTGCTCACCAAGAACAAAGGAGAAAATTGTGGTAGCATCATACCAACAGTGGTACCCGATCACTAATTCTGGTACAAGGACCTCCCGCTTTCCAGAGGCAAGGTCATACCGCCAAAGCAACTGCTCACCGTCTCGCTTGAGTATGATTGTACTAACACCTTTACCATCGGGCATTTCGGTAGGGGAATATTCACTGCCGTCGCTTTCTGAGATTCTCACCTTCTCACCACTTTGTAGGTTGTATTGAATAATGTCTGTTTGGTTGTCGGCCTGAAGGCTCGTGTAATACAAATATTCGCCTGAAGCAGAGAACGATGGCTGATTATCATAGCCCACGTTCGTTGAGATGTTCTTCGGGTTTGTCACCGCTGGTGTGTCCTCAGCGAGATCGATATCCAATAGATAGACCTCCGTCGATGGTTGGGAGGCCACTTTTGCAACGACGAATAACACAAAGAATGACAGAAGAGCTCGCATGTCTTTTCTTCGAAAGATAGCAATTCTTGTCTATTTCAAAATAAACTCAATGTAGATGGATTCTGTCAGCGTTTGTTTTTGGAGCTCAAAATCAACGCCACTATTATCAGCAAGACTCGCTTCCATTTTGCCTGCAAACAATCTTGGGCTTGCCCCCTGCTCGCCGTACTGAATTTCGAGGACTCCCTCCACGCGCATTTCAAGGTGCCCTGCAATTAGGTCGGCCTGCTTCCTCGCATCGTCGATAGCCATCCTCACCAGGTCAGCTTTCACCTGTTCCGCAAGCTTTTTGGAAACAGCAAACTGCACTGAAGTGCTGATATCAACCGCTGCAGATGCCAGTTGCTCCAGTAGTTTTGTGACTTCCAGACTGTTGGCGGGGAAAGTGATTTTTCCATTGTATGATGCCAGGTAGCCAGAGGGCTTTTTTTCGTTGTACTTGCGAATAGCGCGAACGGAAACAGTTCCGACTTTGAGCACATCGGCGCCATAGTCCAATTGGTCAAGGATTTTTTGTAGACCCTGAAGCTTTTCCTCTGCTTGTGAATTAGCTTTTTCAGTACTGGCCCCTGTTCCTTCGATATAAACAAAAATGATGGCCTCATCCGGTGAGACCTGTATTTCACTTTTCCCGGTAATTTTCAGGGAAGTGGGGCTTTGACTCCAAAGAGGGGCGCTACAAAGGAGTAGCACGGGGATCAATAATTTATGCATCAATCTAATTTAACACACCTCTGATCAAAAAGTGTACCTAACCCTATGGTTACTCGCTTCTCAACGTCTCCGTAGGGTTGATGTTGGCTTTGCTCCCAACGACCATGGCAACCAATGCGAATGAAATGATCACAATAGCTAGGAGAGGAAGGAGGAAATGAAATAGGTCCAGTGAGATTCGGGAGGCATAATTTCCCAGCCAATCCGACATGACGTAATAGGCCACCGGCACACTAAGTAGGAAGGAGCCAACGATAATCTTCGAGAAGGAGGAGTTAAAGAGCAATATTAACTCCCATATACCCGCCCCAAGTACTTTTCTGATACCGATTTCCTTGATACGCTTGTTGATGGCAAAGAGGGTCAAGCCGATCAATCCAAACAACGCGATGAATATCGCCAATAAAGAAAATGTGCTGGTGATTTTTCCAAATTTGATGTCGTCGCGGTATTGCTGATCAAAGTACTGATCCAGGAACTGGTAGTCGAAATGATCATTGGGATATAAGGACTCAAAAGTTGCCTGTGCTTGATTTACACCATCCTGTAGCCTTCCAGCACGTATCTTCGCCGTGAAGAATTTGAATAGTCTGGGTCTGTAAACAAATACGACAGGAAAGAAGTCACTTTTCAAAGATTGTTGATGATAATTTTTGATGACACCCACAATTTTTCGTTGCTCGCCATCAAAAACGACCTGTTCCCCGACGGCCTCCGCTGCAGAAACGCCAAGTTCCTTTAAGACTTCTTCATTGACAATAATGGAATTTTGATCAGGCGTGTATGAGTCAAAATACCGCCCTTCCAGAAGTTGTAATCCCAGTCCGGCCAGATAGGGGCCGTCGCTTCCAATTACGCGAGCATAACTTCCCTGATCCGGATCTGCCCCTTCCAGTTGCAACCACCGCATCCTGGTTACCTCATAACCTGGCAGGTGAGCGACCATACCGACTTGTGCGAATACGGGATATTGTGCCAGTACATCCGGGAAGCGATCCAGTTGCTCCGCCCGTTGGTCTCCCTGAACGGTGGAGGGTAGCTTGATCGCCAGTATTTGATCTTTTTCAAAACCGGTGGGTTTATTGATCATGAAGTCTTTCTGATCATCGATGATAAGCGTGCAAATGATTAGAAGAGAAGTCAGTGAGAACTGAAAGAAAACAAGGCTTTTGCGCATGTTGGAAGCGCTCATGCCACCAGGAGACTGTTGCTTTTTGGTGGCACCTGTTATTGCCAACAGTACTGCCGGGTAAAGGGAAATTGCCAGTATAATGCCGAGGAAAAGTGCAAAATGTTGGAGGTATTGCGACCAGCTGGTTGCGAAAGATATATTCAGCAAATCGCCAAGTGAAGGCGCCAGCAACTGACTCATAGTCAGGGCCACTAGTGCCGAAAGGATGCTGATAGATACTACTTCGATGATGAGTTGAAGCAAGATCTTCGAGGCAGTGGACCCTACCATTTTCTTGATCCTGACTTCATCCAACCGCTCGGCAGTTTTGGAAGTGTAGAGATTGATGAAATTGATCAACGCAATCAACAATATCAACCAGCTAATTATTTGAAGGAACTGGACGGAATCCTCGCTGCCATTGGCCTGTATCTCATGGCGCATGTCTGATTTCAAATGAATATCGGCCAACGGCTGAAGCGTAAACGTCTTCGGAAGGCCCTCATCCTCAGTAAGATGACGAGCACCCAAGGCGTCTATTTTTTCTGATAGGTTGGTAGCATCAGCGGCCTTAATGTAGGTATGAAAATTGCCCCATCCCCACTCATTGTTCAGGTCCCAACGTTCTGGCAACGTATTCATGGAGCAAAGGACTTCAAGTTTTAAATGTGTGTTTTCCGGATTGTCCCTGAACACTCCCTTAACGGTGAGCGTCAACTGGCCGTTTAATTTCAGTTCGTGGCCGACCGGATCCATATCCTGAAAAAATTTCTTGGCTACGGATTCGGCCAGCACAATGCTGTTAGGTTGTTCCAATGCTGTCTCCTTCTCCCCTGAGATCCACTCCTTTGCGAAAAAATTCAATATGCCTTGGTCAGCAAATAGGGGCTTATCAAAGTTGAATGTGATCGTTCCGCCAGGGCGATCGTAATTGGATAAGGCAAATGACGAGTAGACCTTGTCACCGAGGATGATTCGACCAAATTCAGTTACCTCAGGAATCTCTTGTTCCGCCGCTGGCCCAAGTGCGGCAAAACAATTGGCATACGAGTAATCTGTCCCATCTTGCTCATAGGTGCGTGTAACACGGTATATATCCTCATAGTCAGTGTAGAACTGATCGAAACTGCGCTCATATTGAAGGTAGTCGCTGATCAGCAAAAAAGCTGAAAAGCCAATTGCCAAGCCCACAACATTCATAAGGAAATGAGCTTTGTTTCTACCGAAACCACGAAATGCAAATTTGAATAGGTACCTGATCATCGGGGTAGTCTTTTATTTGGTTTTGACAAGTGTTGTGCCAATATGTAACAATCTGATAATCAGAACATTAATAAATTTCGTTATTAGGCGATTTGTTCCATTATGGAAAGGATTGACGATAATGAAACACTGTTTGGCCAGCTGACCATGGCCCGAAAGTGGTCCATTTGAAAACCTAATGTTCCGCTTGATCGTACAGGGAACTCAGTTCATTTATTTTTTATACATTTAATGAATAAATAGAATTTGAGAGATGAAAGGTACCAATATCGGTGAATTTGAAGAGCTCGTGATGTTAACCATTGCCTCGTTGGGCAACAAGGCTTATAGCGTCGCGATCTGCGACGAGATTGAAGCCTATGCATCCAGAAAAGTCAAACTGGGTGTTGTTCACTCGGCATTGAACAGGTTAGAAAACAAAGGGTTGGTGGCATCACATCTCGGAGAGGCCACCAAGGCTAGGGGCGGGAGGAGAAAGCGTTTTTTCGAAGTTTCCCATGCAGGGAAGATAGCCCTTTTGAGAACGAAGGAACAGCGAGACAGACTTTGGCAGACGATACCGAAAATTGTCTTTGACGGCATTGATCTAAAATGAAACAGCCACCGAAAATAGCTGACAGATTCCTGCGATTCTATTGTCGCAAGGACAAGTTGGAGGACTTGCAGGGAGATCTCTACGAATTCTACGAACGCAACAATGAAAAGAATGGAGAGAAGTGGGCCGACTTTATCTATTGGATAGATGTGCTCAAGTTTCTTCGTCTCTATACGGTCAAAAAACCCAAAATCAACAGGTCAATGAACACTTTACAACTCTTTCAAAACTATTTTAAAACGTCTATCCGGAGTATTGCGAGGAACCGCCTTTTCTCCGGAATCAATATTGTAGGTCTATCCATCTCCATGTCCGTGGGGGTCATCATGATCTTATATCTCGGTGAGCTGCTCAGTTATGATACTTTCCACGAAAAGAAAAGTAGGATATATCGGGTCATAAATACCTTTCAAGCGATCAATGACGATGAGCCCGGCTTATATGCATCTACTTCTGTTCTGGCTGGAAAGAAAATCAGGGAGCAAATTCCGGGTGTAGAAAAGGTGCTTTTGATGCGCAGGAATTTCAATGAAGACTTGTCAAAAGGAGATCGTGTGATTTCCGTTTCGGGACTTTACGCTTCTGAGGAATTCTTTGATGTTTTTAGTTTTTCGGTCCTTCACGGGAATCCCCGTGAGGCTTTGGTAGATCCTAACGCCCTGGTGCTGACGCGCACAGTGGCCAACAAACTCTTTGATCAGGAAAACGCGGTTGGCCAAATTGTTCAGGGAGTCAAAAGGACATTCACAGTCAGTGCTGTGGTAGCGGACCCCCCTAGCAACTCCCACATCAATTTTGAAGCCTTAACATCTTTTGCCACCATTGAAAATGAGAAAAAGAAGGAAGGTAATGACTATTTCTTTAGTTGGCGGAGCATGTGGCAAAACTATGTGTACCTGTTGCTGCCAGAAGGACAGGACCCTGCGGGTATAGAGGAATCTATGGCAAGTATTGCCAAAAGTGAGAATAGTAAGTCTGATCGATATTGGATTACCCTTTCTCTCGAGCCCCTTTCGGAGATCGTGCCAGGAAAGGATTTGTCCAACCAACTGGGCCCATCGGTTACCTGGGACATGATCTATGCCCTGGGTGCACTCACGTTGATTGTCATTTTGTCCGCTTGTTTCAACTACACTAATCTCTCAATTGCTCGTTCTTTACGACGGTCAAAAGAAGTCGGGGTGAGGAAAATTGTAGGGGCCACAAGGGGTCAGGTCTTTGTGCAATTTTTGTTTGAGGCCGCCATTATTGCCAGTTTCGCCTTGATTATCGGCTTTGGTTTCGCTTTGCTTTTGCGGCCGCATTTCATTCAGATCATCGTCGAGGGGGGCAATGCGAGCTTACCTGTGTCTTGGGAGTATGTCTTTTACTTTTTGCTGTTTGCGACTTTTATAGGCGTTTTGGCTGGAGGCTTACCGTCCGCTTTTCTATCCAAGCTCGAGGCGATATCGATCTTACGGGATTCCTCTAAGATTAGGTTGTTTAAGGGCGTCAATTTACGGCGGGTGCTCATTGTGTTTCAATTTACCCTTTCGATGGGGTTCATCATCGGAACTACCATTTCCTATCGCCAATATCAATATTCACTGAATTTCGATCTGGGTTTTGCTACGGAGAGCATTCTCAACTTGCGTCTTCAGGGAAATGATGTCGAACTCGTGAGGAACGAACTGGAAAAGCTCTCAGGGGTCAATAATATGTCCAGTTCCGGAATGGTCATGGGCGTAGGAGAAGTTTGGACGGACAGATTCAAATATCAGGATCCATTGGATTCGTTTGAGGTATTTGTGAATTACGTCGACAAGGAGTTTCTGAATGTCCATGATATTCAACTAACTGCGGGATCCAATTTCGCTTATAATTTGAAAAAGGACGACAAGTCACAGCATCTGGTGGTCGATCAAAAATTTGCTAAGAGAATAGGCTATGACAATCCGGCCGATGCGGTCGGCGAGGTGGTAATAATTTCGAGGAGATCAGGCCAGACCAAGTTGGAGATTGTGGGTGTAACGGAGGATTTTTATTATGCCAAAATCGAAGCCAAACAGCGGCCCACGGCCTTTATCCTCGGTGAGCCTACGGACTTTACTTTCATGAATCTGGCTATTCAAACCACGGATATTTTGTCTTTAATGGATCGACTCGACCAGACGTGGAGATCGGTGGACAAAGTGCATCCACTCCGAGCTCAGTTTTACGATGATCGAATTGATGATGCATATTCTTCCTATGCGACTACCTTTAAGATGTTGGGCTTCCTGGCGGTGCTTGCTGTGTCCATTGCGTCATTGGGACTACTGGGGATGGCTGTTTTCACGACAGAATCGCGATTAAAGGAAATAAGTGTGAGAAAGGTCTTGGGAGCTACGGAGCAGAGCCTGGTCTATCTTCTGTCCAGAGGCTTCTTGTATATGCTCCTGCTGTCAGCGTTGTTGGCGCTGCCACTCACCTACTTATTTTTCACGGGAGTGGTTTTCGAGGGCCAGGAAAATCGCATCAATATTGGACCACTGGAGCTACTTCCTGGTGTGTTGGGTATCCTTGTTCTGGGGGCCATAACTATTGGCTGGCAGGTGATAAACGCCAGTAGGACCAACCCTGCTGAAACCTTGCGAAGTGAGTGAGTCTAAAGAAGCTTTTTGTCGACTAATTTCCGGACCAATACCTCATTGATCCGTTGGTAAGACTCATGGCTCCAGCCGCCAACGTGTGGTGTTAAGAGTACCTGACTGGACTGTTTCAGGTACTCAAATTCCTCTTTTTGTTTGGGCGTGAGCGTATGCAGGCGCTCGTTTTCCAGAACATCGAGGCCGGCACCTACGATTTTACCGGACTTCAATAGCTCGATCACGGTTTCAGTAGCTAACAACCCACCTCTGGCCGTATTGATCAGCAGGAATAGCTTTTTGAAGGTCTGAAAAAAGTCGATAGTGAAGAGTTTTGCAGTTTCGTCAGTGAGCGGTACATGGATGCTCAAAATCTCTGTCTCGGCCCGGAGTTGCTCCAGCGTTACCTCCTCGACATTTTCGGTGCCAAAATTAGATCTGTACTTATCGTAGGCCAGGACCTTACAACCAAACCCGGCCAGCTTTTCTGCGAAGGCACTTCCCATGAATCCAAAGCCAAACACACCTACTGTCTTACCCTTCAGCTCCAGTCCTCTATTGCCTTCTCTATCCCAGGTTTCCCCACGTACTTCCTGGTCAGCGGTATGCAACTTATGTAGGAGAGAAAGCAACAGGCCAATGGTATGTTCCCCCAGGGAATCTCGGTTACCTTCCGGGGCATTGACCCAGGTAATATCCTTTTGTTCAAGGTAGTCGATATCCATTTTTTCGATTCCAGCACCGGCCCTGGCGACAAATTTCAGACTAATGGCTTTGTCCAAAAGCGCTTTATCTATGGCTGTTTTACTTCGGACAAAAATCCCAGTGAAATCACCGATGATTTCCATAATTTTTTCCCTGGTAATCTCAGGTTCATAAGTTACCTGGATCCCTTGCTGATCCAATAATTCTAAAATGGATGCATGCATCCTGTCAATGATCAAAACTTTCTTCATAAGCTGTAATAAGCTGCGCTGGTCATGAGTCTTCCAGGTCGGATGATAAACAGTTGCAATTTTTAGGGTTAAAGACTGAAAATGGCCCGGGCCACCATGAAATACACGGCAAGGCCCAATAAATCGTTGGCCGTCGTGATAAACGGCCCGGATGCAAGGGCAGGATTCACTCCAAATCGGTCGAGTGCCAGTGGTGTGATGGTTCCCATGAAGGAAGCCAAAAGTACGACGCTGAATAGGGCGATCGAAACGGTGTAGGCCAGCAATGCCTCATTAAATATAAGAATGACTGCTCCCAAGACCATCAGCGAAAGTATGGCGCCATTGACGATAGCCACGAAGAGGACACGTGCCAATCGGGATGGCAAAGAGGAAGCGAAAGCACTGGGATTGGCCAGACTTTGGACAACTATCGAGGAAGACTGTATGCCAACGTTGCCGCCGGTGGCCATTATGAGTGGAATAAACAGGGCCAACCCCGAAATCACGGCAATATCGCCCCTAAAAACGTCTGTTATTTGTGCTGCCAAAAGACCACCACCCATCCCAATGATCAGCCAGGGTAATCGCGCCTTGGAGAGGTTCCACACGCTATCATCTTCTTCTACATCTGCAGAGATACCCGACATCATCTGCCGCTCCTCTTCCGCAGTTTCAGTTATCACATCTACAATGTCATCTATAGTGATCCGACCCACTAGTTTCCCACGTGGTGTGATTACAGGTATAGCGTCCAGGTCATATTTGGTCATAATAGAGGCCACCTCATCTTCTTCCATGTAGGTTTCTACGGTATGAATGTCTTCGTCGTAGATGTCAGATACTTTGGTGTTATCATTGGCGAGAATAATCTTTTTGAGACTGACCTTTCCTATCAGCCTGTCCCAGTCATCTACCACATAAACTGAATAGATTTTTTCGACCTTTTCGGCCTGTTTCCTGATCTCTTCGATGCATTGTCGGATGTTCCAATTCTTGTGCGCTTTGATCAACTCTTTGGCCATCAATCCACCAGCGACATCTTCGTCGTAGCGCATAAGGTCGGTCAGGTGGCTTGCTTTTTCTTCGTTTTGTACTAAGGAGATCACCTGTTCTCTCTTCTTCAAAGAAAACTGCATGATGACGTCCGCACCATCATCCGAGTCCAGGAGTTCCAGCAGGTGTGCAATTTTTTCCAGTTCAAAAAGTTCGAGGAACTCCTTTCTAATGTCTTCGTCAATTTCGATTAATACGGCAGCACTTACTTCGTCGGCCAGAATATCAAAGACATGTTTGCATTCTTCAGCGTCGAACTCATCAAGCAGGGCCGAGATGTCGGCAGGGTTTACACCATCCAGTGTTTCCCGAATGAACTGCGCATTCCCGGTATCAAGGGCTTCCTGAAATTGCTCCAGGTACTCTTTGGTTAACGCAAATTCCATCAATGCTTCCATCCCGACTCGATAGTTTGTGTAAGTGCAACAAAATCGGCCACCGAAAGTTGTTCGGCACGTTGATCCAATACAGGTAGGACCGTTACTTCGGCCGGTAAATTTAGACCTTTCAGTGCGTTGCGCAAGGTCTTGCGCCGCTTTCCGAAGCCCTCTTTTACCACCCGCTTGAAGAGAGATTCATCGCATGCCAGGGTCGCTGTGCTGTTGCGTTTCAAACGAATGACCGCCGAATCTACTTTGGGGGGCGGATGAAAAACACCCGGGGGAACGGTGAAGAGGTATTCTACATCAAAGAACGCCTGCAAAAGAACGCTCAGGATGCCGTAGACTTTGCTGCCATGTTTGGAAGCAATGCGAGCAGCTACTTCTTTTTGGATCATACATACGACCTCCTCAACCACGGTTCGGTGGTCATAAATCTTAAAAAATAATTGCGAGGAAATATTATACGGGAAGTTACCAAGGACCTTGATCGTGCCTCCATCTGTAAACGGTTCACGCAGAAAATCCCGTAGCAAAAACTTGTCGGCCAGTGTCGGGTATTTTTCGCGCAGATAGTTGATGGAATCCTCGTCAACATCAAAAGCCTTGAAATTAACCCCTTGTTCGATGAGAAATCTGGTTAAGACACCTGTGCCGGGCCCAACCTCCACCACCTCTTCCGTTTCACGCACTGTCAATGCGTCCACGATCTTCTGAGCTATCTGCTCATCCATTAGGAAATGCTGACCGAGATGTTTTTTAGGTCTTACGGTAGACTGCTTCACAGGATTTATGGTTTATCGTGTAATTTCGATCCTTTAACTAAGCGTGTCACGAATTTCGCAATCCTGACGCAATTTTTAAGGGATTGACAACATGAAGGAAAAAAGAATAGATGCGGATAAACCCATTTTGGGCATCACATGCGGAGACCTCAATGGTATTGGCCCGGAGGTGACCATGAGGGCATTGGCCGATCATCGGATTTTGCGACATTTTACCCCCTTGATTCTGTCCTCTTCAAAGGTCATGTCATTCTACAGAAAGCATCTGGAGATGGACGATTTTTCATATTTCCATACCGATAATCCGGAAAAACTGAATTGGAAAAAAGTGAACGTTCTGAACGTTTGGGATGATGCTCCGGAAATTGTCCCAGGGAAAAAGTCGGAGGAACTGGGTAAGTATACGCGGCTGTCTTTGGAGAAAGGCGTGGAGTTATTGAAGACAAAAAAAATCGAAGCGCTGGTTACGGCCCCTTTGAATAAGTCACTGGTCCAGTCTGATGAATTTAATTTTCCCGGACATACCGAATATTTGGCCTCGGCATTTGATCAGGAAGAGAGCCTTATGTTCATGGTTCATGACAATATTAGGGTGGGTGTGGTGACCGGGCATTTGCCTTTGTCGAAAGTAAGTGACGGTATCACGAAGGAATCCGTGTTGAAAAAGGCACGAATGGTGCTTAAATCCTTATCCCTCGACTTTGGAATTAAAAAGCCGAAACTCGCGGTACTTGGACTCAACCCGCATGCAGGGGAGGATGGTTTATTGGGTACGGAGGAAGCAGACCATATTATTCCGGCGTTGGAGGAATTAAAAAATGATGGCCATGTGGTCTTCGGACCGTTTCCTGCAGATGGTTTTTTCGGGAGTGGCCAATATGCCAATTTTGATGGTGTACTCGCCATGTATCATGATCAGGGATTGATTCCTTTCAAGCATATTGCATTTGGTGGAGGGGTCAATTTCACGGCAGGCTTACCATTTGTGCGAACATCACCAGATCATGGCACTGCCTATGCGCTCGCCGGGAAAAAACTTGCTGATCCCGCTTCTATGGTGGCTGCGTTGTACACGGCACTTGATATTGTCAGAGAAAGAAAAGCACATACCCTTTAGTAGGCTACTGGTAAAAATCTATTGATACGGAGGGTCTGCCAGACACCTCCGGAGTTAAGCTCCTTTTGTTATCAACTGCTCGTATTACTTGCAGTTCGTGCTTTTCACGGCCTGACGGCTTCCCTGATAGATCCAGCAAAAACACTCATGTACGAGTAATTTACAGCTGTAGCCGGGGGCAGTAGGTTGTTCTTACAGATTTGGGTAAATATTTCATTTATTTCTACCTTTGCGCTTCTTTCTCCAAAGAAGGATGAGCAAAAGGGAATTTCGGGACTTCAAAGTTGATATTTATGGCCTGTCAAACAAGGCACATGATTATCATTTTGAGATTGACAACAGCCTGTTTCATTTGTTTGAGCAGGATATTGTGACTTCCGGGAGTGGCACTTGTGACATGGTACTCGAAAAGTCAGAGACCATGATTACGCTGACGTTTCGTATCGAGGCGAAGGTCGTGCTTACCTGTGATGTAACCCTAAAGCCTTTTGATCATCAAATAGGTACTGAGCGGGAGATGTTGATAAAGTTTGGGGAGGAGGAGCAGGAATTGAGTGATGAAATTGTGGTGGTGCCATGGGATACAAAGTCCATCAATGTGGCAGAGTACGTTTACCAATTTCTTTTACTGGAGATTCCGATGAAGAAGGTCCATCCGGATCTAGAGAAGGACCGACCTGATGTATTGTATGTCAGCGAGGCAGAAGAGCCGGAGGAGAAAGAGCCGATTGATCCCAGATGGGAAGCATTGAAAAAGTTGAAATAAAAAGAAATAGAAGAATAAAGCAATAAAGAAATGGCACATCCTAAACGGAAGATTTCTAAGACAAGAAGGGACAAGAGAAGAACGCATGTGAAAGCTACCCCTAAAGGTTACGTCACTTGCCAAACGACAGGAGAAGCTCATTTACCGCACCGAGCACATTGGCATGAGGGTAAACTTTACTACAAGGGTAAAGTGATCATGGAGAAGGAAGTTCTTGCTTAATATCCTTTTTTTGGTCCATCTTAGTCGGCCGAAAGGCTCATTTAACTAACTGGCATGTCATCGATCAGAGCAGCAATTACGGCTGTAGGGGGAAATGTTCCCGATTACATCCTTACTAATAAGGAACTAGAAACCATAGTAGACACCACTGATGACTGGATCACCAGTCGCACTGGTATCAAGCAAAGACACATCTTAAAGGGGACGGATCAGGGGACCTCTGTGATGGCTGTAAAAGCTGTCAATGAGATCCTGGAAAAGACAGGAACCTCACCCGAGGAGATCGATCTCTTGCTTTGCGCCACAGTCACGCCGGATATGGTTTTCCCGGCTACAGCGAATATCATCGCAGACAAAATTGGCGCTAAGAATGCTTTTGGCTATGATCTGAGTGCCGCTTGTTCCGGATTTCTCTACGGCTTGGAGACGGCTACTAAATTCATCGAATCTGGTAAATACAAAAAGGCAATCGTCGTAGGCGGGGACAAAATGTCTTCCATTATCGACTATGAAGATCGCACGACCTGTATCATTTTTGGCGATGGCGCCGGCGCAGTTCTGTTGGAAGCGACAGAAGAGGATCACGGTGTAATGGATTCGGTCTTACGGTCGGATGGATCCGGAGCCGAGTATTTGCACATGAAGGCTGGAGGCTCTCGACGCCCAGCGACACTGGAGACGGTGCAGGCCAAAGAGCATTATGTTTTCCAAGAAGGTTCGGCAGTATTCAAATTTGCCGTAACCAACATGGCGGATGTAGCGGAACAGATCATGAAAAGAAACGACCTGACAAGTGAACACATTGCTTATCTGGTCCCTCACCAGGCCAATAAGCGCATTATCGATGCTACCGCAAAACGGATGGGTATAGGGGAAGAAAAGGTGATGCTCAATATTCAAAAGTATGGCAACACAACCGCAGGTACTATACCGCTCTGTCTTTGGGACTATGAATCCAAATTAAAGAAAGGGGATAACCTCGTTCTGGCCGCATTTGGCGGTGGTTTTACATGGGGAGCCACCTATGTGAAGTGGGCCTACGACACCAATTGAAATAACAACTACTTTCATGGCAACGACAGCTGATATAAAGAATGGTTTGGTCATTGAGTTCAATCACGACCTGTTTTCTATTGTCGAATTCCAGCATGTGAAACCCGGCAAAGGACCTGCATTTGTTCGAACAAAGCTCAAGAGCCTGACTAGCGGGAAGGTTATTGACAATACCTTCTCTGCCGGCCACAAGATCACTACCGCGCGTGTAGAACGCCACAACTACCAGTTTCTGTACAAAGACGATCTCGGTTACAATTTCATGAATACCGAAACCTATGAGCAGATCCCGGTAGAAGAGCACTTGATTACCAACCCTCAATTTCTCAAAGACGGAGAGGTATGTGAGATAATATTCCATACCGAACAGGACAGGGTCTTGGGTTGCGAACTGCCGCAGCATGTACAACTCAAGGTGGTATATACTGAACCCGGATTGAAAGGTGATACGGCTACCAATGCCAGTAAACCTGCTGAATTGGAGACCGGGGCGAGTATCCAGGTTCCCTTGTTTATTAACCAGGATGAGTTGATCAAAGTGGATACCAAAAACGGCTCCTACGTGGAGCGGGTTAAACAATAACCTTGCTTAAAAAAATCAATTAATTTTGATTTCTGTGCTTATAAGTGAAAAGCTCGACCTAAATCGAAAGAGCATTACGACAGCATTAATTTACCTGAAAAAGGTCACTATATTTATGTCAATTCCAATTAGACCTTTTGAAACCAGTACACCCTAACTAAGATGAAAGCAAAAGAAATAAAAGACCTAATCGACTTCATATCGGCCACCGGACTGGAAGAAGTAAATATTGAGACAGAAGAATTTAAGGTAAGTGTGAAGCGATCACCCGACCAGCCACCTGTAGCTGCAGTGGCATCCGCTCCGGCGATCCCTGCACCTGCTCCGGCGCCAGCGGCAGCAGCTCCCGCACCAGCAGCTCCCCAGGCAGAAGCCCCAGCTGCTTCATCAAATACTATCACCGTCAAATCTCCCATGATCGGTACCTTCTATCGATCGGCTAATCCGGAATCCGCACCTTTTGTGAGTGTTGGAGACGAAATAACCAAAGGTCAGACAGTTTGTATTATTGAGGCTATGAAACTTTTCAACGAAATCGAGTCTGATGTCTCCGGAAAAATTGTGAAGGTGCTGGTAGACAACTCCAGTCCCGTGGAGTATGATCAGCCTTTATTCGAAGTAGAACCTGCCTAAACCATTCCCATGTTCAACAAAATTTTAATTGCCAATCGCGGTGAAATCGCCCTGCGGGTCATTAGGACTTGCAAGGAGATGGGGATCAAAACAGTGGCTGTTTATTCTACAGCTGATGCAGATAGCCTTCATGTTCGTTTTGCTGATGAGGCAGTTTGTGTTGGCCCCGCGATGGGTCGAGAGTCTTACCTGAAGATCCCAAATATCATCTCAGCGGCAGAGATAACCAATGCCGATGCCATTCACCCAGGCTACGGTTTCCTGGCAGAGAATTCTGAGTTCTCCAATGTCTGCAAAGAGCACAACATTAAATTTATCGGTGCCAGTGCTGAAATGATCGACAAAATGGGCGACAAGGCCACGGCCAAGGATACCATGAAGGCTGCAGGTGTGCCAACCATTCCCGGATCTGATGGCCTACTTGAGTCGGTTGATGAAGGTTTGGGACTTGCCAAGGAAGTAGGCTATCCCGTCATGCTGAAGGCCACCGCAGGAGGTGGAGGAAAAGGGATGCGACTAGTCAAGGAGGAAAGCGAATTTCAAAAAGCTTGGGATAGCGCACGTCAGGAAGCTGGAGCGGCCTTTGGGAACGATGGTTTGTACCTGGAAAAGTTTGTGGAAGAACCACGGCACATCGAAATTCAAGTGGTTGGCGATAAAAATGGTAGAGTTTGTCACTTGTCTGAAAGGGACTGCTCCATCCAGCGAAGACACCAGAAGCTGATTGAAGAAACACCTTCACCTATCGTCACGCAAGAATTGCGAGAGAAAATGGGAGAAGCAGCTATCAAGGGAGCTGAAGCCATCGGGTACGAAGGAGCGGGTACGGTTGAATTCCTGGTCGACAAACACGGTGACTTCTATTTCATGGAAATGAATACACGGATCCAGGTAGAACATCCAATCACTGAGGAAGTAACCGATTTTGACCTGATCAAAGAACAGATCAAGGTGGCAGCAGGTATTGAGATATCCGGACGAAATTATTATCCACAATTGCATGCCATAGAGTGCCGCATCAATGCCGAAGACCCTGCTAATGATTTCCGCCCGAGCCCTGGTAAAATTACCAATCTGCACCTGCCTGGTGGGCACGGTGTGCGTGTAGATAGCCATGTTTACGCAGGTTATACCATTCCACCTTACTATGACTCGATGATCGCGAAACTTATCGTATCAGCGCAGACACGTGAGGAGGCCATTATCAAAATGCGTCGGGCCTTAAGCGAGATGGTGATTGAGGGAATCAAAACGACGATCCCTCTTCATTTGCGATTGATGGATGACGAAAATTTCAAGTCGGGACAGTTCACCACCAAGTTCTTGGATGATTTTGATTTTACCGGACTATGACGTCAAGAAAGAAGATAGACAAGAATCCCACCCAGGTGGGATTTTTTATTTATCCTCCATGGAAGAAGTAGGTTATTTACTTCCCTTTTTTGAGGCTGCGGCGAGTGGATTGAAAGCCAAGGCCAGGTCCAGCCAGTACTCCAGGTCAGTATCCAAATCAAACCCTTCCGGGGTGATGAAAATGTAGCCTTTCATGGGGCGGCCTGTAAAATCCATGGGAAGCGCGCAGGCCTTGACAATTTCGCGCTCATAAGCGGCATCGCCAATCCGTGCCATCAACAACGAATCACCATATTTCTTATCGATGTGAATGCCGCAGCACATCTTGTCGTTGACCATAAAGACAAGGCCTCCCATCATTTTCTTCGAAAAAAAAGAGACTCTCTTCTCGTTCAATAGTTGTGTGATCCGATCACCTAAGTGTTCATCGTAAGGCATGGTACGTGTAAACTTTTTAAAATACGGTTTTAATAGGGAACTCCCGTCAATTCTATTTAAGACGCGAAGCGTCGAATCAGGTTTTACTTTTCAAAAATAATGGTTCACTCAATCTCAAAAACTCTTTATTATTCATCCTTCCCATAAATTTGAATGATCCCAAGGGAGTCGCCGGACTGAATCACTGGAGCAAAACCATCGGCGACACTCACGTTGGTGGCCATGATATTTCCTGACGCTACATGTCCTAAGCCCAAAGTATGACCGATTTCATGTAGTACCAACCGACGAAATGACTCCCGGTCTTGGAATCCGGCACTGGGGTTGATCACGAACTGCCCACTTAAAGAGGCGCAGGTACCACCCTGAAAGTTTGGAAAAGCGACACCAGTTTGTACAATGTTTGCTACGTATAATCGAATATCACTTTCGCTGTTATCTGCCTCCTCCACAAAGTCGATATCTGCCACCCCGGCCCAGGCAACGAAAGCCAATCGGATCTCCTCTTTTGCAAATTCCTGGAGCGTGCTGAAGGATAAGCTAGGCACCTGTACTTCCCGATGCGTATTAAGGGTACCATTCGCTTCCTGAAAACTGAAGGTAACGGTGCCGCCGGATATCTGGGGGCCTGTTACCTGGGCACCGGCTGGAGAAAAACTAGGTTCTTGGCCCCATTTATGACCAAACAGGCAGTAATCACTTGAGGGTTGCAAACAGGCATCAACGAGCAGGTCATTGCAAACAGCAAAATCTTTCAAGCCATTTGACGAGTCATCGTCGTTGCTACACGAGGAGATGAGAACCCAGAATATCAGACTTACACAGCATTGGACATGGTTGAATAGGGCGCTGATTGCGTTCAATTTTCCGATAGTTTGGCTGGGCTACTGACATATAGTACTTCAAGGAATTTATCTGTACCAGAGTTTTCCTTTTCCAAGCTTTTGATAATACCCCCAAATAGCTGCTGGCGATTATCCAGCTTTTTCTTTCCCCGGCCGTGAGCAATTAGGAATTCCGTTGAGTCACCTTCTACTTTCAGTCTGTATACATCGTACTGATCTATTATTGGTATCATTGAAAATGTAGTGATTCCATTGGTTACGATCGGGATCATGATAAATCCTAAGAAAGCAGTTTTGGCATCTACCAGTTCGGGTATGCCTTGGGTTATGATTGGACTTCCGGGTTGTGCTTCGGTCGCAGCAGTGGCGATTGAATGTCGTTTGGGTCGATTTTTCAAGTAAAGCGATTGAAGGTCCGGATCGAGGGCAGCCCGGATTTTCGCGCTTTCATCCGAAGAGAGTTCACTCAGGTGCATTTCGAGGTAAAGCATTATTTTCTGGGTACTGGAAAAAACGCCAGCTGCTTTGGCAAGCTCTGCCTTGGATATATTTCCATCATTGGCCTTGGATGAGAAGTCCCAGAGCCTGCCTCCATTGTCAAGCTTGGACAATGCCTCTGCGCTAGAGGTGAAAGGTTGAATGTGCTTCATGGTAACCGAAGAAGTTTAGGTAAACTTACTACAGTGGGATGGGATAGTGGCACCTCATTGTCGAGGTGCCATCAGGTTATTCATCTCTGAGGTAGCGGACCGGATTGATCAAGGCCGCCTTTACGGTCTGAAAGCTAACAGTGGCCATTGCAATGATCAGGGTAGTGAGCCCTGCAGCCGCAAAAAACCACCATTCGAGTTCGATCCGGAAGGCAAAATTGTCGAGCCAGGCATTAGTTGCAAAATAGCTAAATGGCAACCCTACCAATACTGCCACCAGCACCATTCGCAGCAATTCGGTCGACAGTTTTCGAATCAGAGAAAAATCACTTGAGCCAAGTACTTTCCTGATGCCAATCTCCTTGCTTCGACGTTCAAGAGTGAAAGAGGCCAGTCCAAAAAGACCGAGACATGAAATGATGATCGCCACTCCAGCAAAGTATTTGGAAAGGGAGGAAACCCTGCTTTCGGCAGTGTACATGCGCTGATAACTTTCGTCGAGGAAGCGGTAAGCCGGATCGAATCCCGGGTTAAATTCACGGTGCAATTCTTCGATAGTTCCAATGGTTTCGGACTCACGCCCCGCGGCTATCTTGGCTATTAGATATTCGGGAGTTCGGGGCTCGAGTTTGAGAAATGCGGGTTTGATTTCTTCGTGAAAAGAGTCAAAATGGAAATCCTTCACTACCCCGATAATCTCCACTTCGTTGCCCCATAATGTTATTTTTTGGCCTACGGGATTCTCAAAACCAATGAATTTAATCGCTGCTTCGTTGAAAACGATCTTATTTCTTTCACCTGAAAATTTTCTATCGAAGGTTCTGCCTGATAACAAATCGATTTCCATCATTTCTATGAAACCGTAGGAAATGAACATCGTCTCGAATTCGGTTCGGTCGTCCGGGTCTTTTCCAGGCCATTGCAGTCCGTAGGTACCACCATTATGCCCCACCATGCTGTGATTGGTTCCGGAGACGGTCAACACCCCCGGAAGGTTGGCGACCTGGTTGCTAAATGTAAAATATTTCGTACTGTCTGATAATTCTCCGCTTACGTCAAACAGGATTACATTATCTCTGTCGTAACCCAGATTTTTGGTTTGGGTCAAATTCAATTGTTTATAAATGACCACCACAGATACAATTAGAATCAACGAGAGTGCAAATTGGAAAGTCACCAACCCCTTTCGAGCCCATGATTCGCCAGTGGACTTATTGAGTTTTCCCCTGAGGATTTTAGCCGGACTAAATCCCGATAGATACAGTGCGGGGTAGCTCCCGGCGATAAATCCGGTGATGACGACAGTGGAAAAAATAAAGGTCAGCACCTCTTGGTTGAGGGTCAGGCTGAGGGTCTTGTCTGTTAGCACATTGAACTGAGGGATGAGTAACCAAACGCAGACCAAAGCCACTAACATCGAAAAACAAACCAACAAAGTAGACTCACCCAGGTACTGGCCGATAAGTGTCGGTCTGGAAGCACCTACCGTCTTTTTTACTCCCACCTCTTTCAGCCTTCTGGAGGCCCTGGCGGTGGAGAGGTTCATGAAATTGATGCATGCGATAAACAGGATGAATACGGCAATGGCTCCGAACATGCGGACGTACTCAATTCTCCCACCAGCCTGTACTCCGTTTTCATAATGACCATAGAGATACCTATCAGCGTATTTGGCAGCAAAAGGGGAGCGGTGGGAGGCGTTGCCTTCGGTTTTTTCCCGGATCAGATCGTGCACATTTTCATTGAAGGCTGCGACGCTGGCGCCCTCTTTAAGGAGCAAAAAGGTTCGAGGTGCTGTATTATACCAATTCCGCACCCATTCTCGCGTATCCCAGAATATCTGAAATGGAAGAACAAAATCAAATTTCAGTGATGCACTACTCGGCAACTTCCGAAATACACCCGTGACCTTCAGCGTAAGATCCTTTTGCCATTCGATTTCTCTGCCCACCAGGTTTTCGGTAGTGCCAAACAACTTAAATCCTAGCTCGTCAGAAATAGCGATGGTATTGCGGTCCTTTAACTGAACTGCGGGCTGTCCTTCCAGGAAATCGAATGTGAACAATTCGAAGTAATCCTTGCTTGCGAAAATTGCATCGGCCTTCAATTTCTTGTCGCCAACAGCCACCATATAGTCATCGACCCAAGTCCGGGTAGCGGCATATTCCACCTCCGAAAATTCTTCAGCAAGTGCTGCAGCGGTGGGCCCTGCGCTGGTCTGCCGTGTGATGATTTGGCCATTTTGCTCGACATTTTCCAATAGCTGATAGAGCCGATCGCTGTGTTCGTGATATTGATTCATCGACAACTCATCGGATATCCAGAGGTAAATGAGCAGGACACAAGCCAGTCCACTGGAAAGACCAAGCAGGTTGATCAAAAACGAGCTGGTATGCCGGCGAAAGCTCCGGAAGGAAACCTTTAGGTTGTGTTGAAATAAGTCCATATAATTGAGTTTTTGATTGTGTCTGAAAGATCTGATAATGCCCGGCCTAAAAAGCAGCAGCACATCCTTGTAAAAGAGGCGATTAGCAATTTTGTGGCCATGATCCTCGCACCTTCTTTGGTACATCTGCAATAGATCACCTTCGATATCCAGATGATATTCCGGCTTACAAAACCAGCGCAATAAGGCCAAAGCCAGCGCTGGGGCCTTTTCTTCGTGCCTCGTACTCATTGCAGATCCAGGATCAGTTGTGGCAAGGCATCCCACAGTGAGTTGCGCGTGTCTTTTATTAATTCAAGTGCTTTTTTCCCTTTTGCTGTAAGTGTGAAATACAACTTTGGGCGACCTCCTCGTGATACCTCCGTGTCTCCATGTTTGCTCGTTAAGAAGTCTTTCTTCTCGAGTCGTCGAAGTGTAGTTTGAAGTGCGCCAACGCTGACTTCACGATTCAGGCGTTCTTCGATTTCATCCTTGATAGTGACACCATACGCATCTCCGTGTAGAATACCCACGGTCAGTAAGACCACTTCCTCAAATTCGCCGATCCGAAGTTCATTCATAGTCAAATACTATTTTGTAGTATTGCAAATGTAGGGAATAAATACGAATACTATTTTGTAGGGTTGTTCGATCTGTGAATTAATGAACAATTCACCTGAACCTTGGGAGCAGTGTTTTAAACTGTACCTACCGAAACTGTTCCAAAGTTGTACAATGATGTCCTGGACCAGATCCTGGCGGTCTTCCTTGTCGGGACATAGGAGTTGCATATTTTGAAAAGTATGCCTCTTTGCTGATCCAGCTTTTTCAGAAAATCGTCCTGATCTCTTTTCATCACAACCCATTATTCGCGGGACCTCTTCAAAAATCACAGATTTCTACTGAATTATTTTTATCAAAGGATCGGCGACCGAGCTGCCACTTTACATCGCAATGTGAGTTACCGCTACGAAATCCGACTACTGTGCTTGTATTGGGCGGATCTTGATATTCCGAAAAGCCACTTTGCTGCCATGGTCTTGAAGACTGATGTAACCAGTTTGGGAAGCGCCAAAGCCTTTCCAATCTTTAAAGTGCGAAGCATCTACCAAAGCGCGCCAATCCGCGCCATGCACGGCAAAACGCATGATCTCTGTGCCATTGAGTTTTACAAATCCCAGATTTTCGTT
Organism: Cyclobacteriaceae bacterium; assembly: GCA_965242775.1. Classification (GTDB taxonomy): domain Bacteria; phylum Bacteroidota; class Bacteroidia; order Cytophagales; family Cyclobacteriaceae; genus JAWPMT01. The sequence goes on along the minus strand of CBDETI010000030.1, from coordinate 50,278 downwards.
GTGGTCGATATGCAGAAGATAGGTGTTCCATTCTCCGGCACCACGAGATACCACCTGACCAGGAGCCAGGATGCCATAGAGTGCTCCAGCTCTCGTTTTGTTGCCACCTTCTGTGATATATTCTTCCCAATTGTCATCAAGAATTTGTATTTCCGGACCGGTCTGGTAGGGGTGGTCATATTCCTCAGTCTCCACGACCCCCCAAAAAAGTCCGGAGTTGCCCTGCTCGGAGATCATCCAATCCAGCGAGAGTTCGAAGTTGGTGTATTGTTGGTCAGAAACAAGGTCACTGCTTCTGGCCTCCGTTCGAAGCTCAGGATCGAATACCAGTACGCCGCTTTCTACGGTCCAGCCATTGTAGTTCTTGCCATCGTTGAAAACGTGCCAGCCAGTGAGGTCTTCACCGTTGAAAAGTGTTTCCCAACCTTCGTCGGAAGAAGTACAGCTGAGCATTGCTACCAGAAGCAGTAGCGCGGTATATTTTTTTAACATTGGATATTGCGTTATAGAGATTCCAATTTAAAGAAATAAGTTTGGGCCCCATGAGTAAATGGTTACAAATGATTGCATATATCTTGATGATTGTGCTGGTAATGGTTGGATGGAGTTGTAGCGAAAAGAAACCAGTTTCGGATGGATTTAAAATTGAAAAACCTGCTCGCAAAAAGAGAACAGGGCCGAAAGCCTCCACGCATGTGGATTTAGTAAATAAGGGAGTAGGGGCCATCCAAAGTGTCGATTTGCCTGATGAGGTAGATCCGGAATTGGTGAAAGTCGGACAAGCCATTTTTGACGAAAAATGTACACTTTGCCACCGTGTGGGCGAAGTGCATGTCGGGCCGGACCTCCAAGGCTTACTCGACCGTAGAGCCCCCGAGTGGGCGATGAATATGATGCTAGATCCCGATTTGATGATCAAGTCCGATTCCCTTGCCAAGGCGCTGTTCCTGGAATTCAAAGGTTACCCCATGACCAACCAAAAACTAACTCGCGAAGACGCCCGGGCCGTGTTGGAGTTTCTACGCGATTGACTGATGCACGGTCCTTGACGACCGGAGCAAAAGCCTTTATTTCATTTCAAAAGTTGTAGAAAGTATTTGACGACTTCTTGGCTGCTTGGTAGCCATTGCAACAAAAAAGTACCTAATTTCGTAATTCAAAATGATATCATTATAATATCAAAAAGATTCGATATGAAAAAAAGAAATGCGTCCTTTGAAAAAGAGCATAGAGCGATATCCGGCTATGTGGTAGCTGCCGTGGATGTTTTGCTTATTGTTTCCGCATGGGCATTTGGAGCGGCGGGTTCTGCACTTGCGTTTATTCCATTGTTGGTATTGGTCATCTCTTTCCCGGGTTTTTTTATTGTCAACCCCAATGGCTCCAAGGTGTTAACCCTTCTGGGTGAGTATGTGGGTACGGTGAGAAAAAACGGTTTTTTCTGGGTCAATCCACTTTACGGTAAGAAAAGGGTGTCGTTAAGGGCTCGAAATTTTGATAGTGAACGATTGAAGGTCAATGATAAGATCGGCAATCCGATACAGATTTCTGTGATCTTGGTGTGGCGGGTAAAAAATACCTTTGCCGCGGCCTTTGAGGTAGATAATTATGAGAATTTTGTCAAAGTGCAAACGGATGCTGCGGTGCGCAAATTGGCTGGCTCATATCCCTACGACAATTTTGAAGACAATGAAAATGTTGTAACCTTGAGGTCGGGCTTGGCTGAAGTCAACGAGAAGCTTGAAAAGGAACTTGAGGAAAGGTTGCTAATAGCTGGCATAGAAATATTGGAGGCTCGCATTGGCTACTTGGCCTATGCCGAGGAAATAGCCAGTGCTATGCTCAGACGTCAACAAGCGAGCGCCATTGTTTCTGCGCGCCATAAAATTGTAGAAGGAGCGGTGGGCATGGTGGAGATGGCCCTGGAGGAAATTGCCAAGAAGGATGTTGTTGCTTTGGACGAAGAGCGGAAGGCAACTATGGTCAGCAATCTCATGGTGGTGTTATGTGCGGATAAAGACGTGTCTCCGGTGATCAACTCCGGAACGCTTTATTGAAAAAAAAAGAGGAAATGAACTGATGGCGAAAAAAAAGGCTTTCGCCCTGCGAATCGATGAAAAAACAATGGCTGCCATTGAAAAGTGGGCAGCTGACGAATTCCGTAGCACCAATGGGCAACTTGAATGGATCCTCAATGAGGCCCTGAAAAAAAGCAACCGTCTTCCCAAAAAAGACTGATCACTTTCAATGACCTATTGACGAACAATTGCAGGGTGAGTGCTATCAACGGTTGAGACAAACGGGCCGATTACTCGTTCCGGAGATAAGTCACGGGGTTAGCTTTTACCACTCGCCACACCTGACCCATGGTGGTTGTGACTGCTACAGAAATAGTGCATAACACTGTCCATCCAATGATGCTTTTCCCAAATTCTACATGGAATGGGTAGTTGTCGAGCCAACCTTGAATAAAATAATAGCTGATAACCAAACCTCCGGTTAATCCAATGCTAATGATCAAGAGATATTTTCTGCTAAACACCTGGTAAAGATTGGAGGTGCTAGCTCCGAGGACTTTGCGAATACTTATCTCTTTCATCCGGTGAGACAATTGTAGACCGACAATACCGAGTAGCCCCATTGCGGCCAGGAAAATGGACACACCGCAACCTAAACTGACTAATTGGATCATGCGATTCTCACTTTCAAATGCGGCCAGGTAGTAATCTTCCAGGAATCGATATTCAAGGGGGAATGGATCGAAAAATTCTGACCAGGCTGCTTCGAATTTCTCCTGATCCACATTACTGTTTGGATGAAGACGGACATAGACGGACTGCAATCTATATTGCTCAGATAGATAGATCACCAGGGGTTCTACTACGTTTTTAGCAGATTTGAATAGATAGTCCTCTACCACTCCAATCACCACAGGATTCTTGAATTCGCCGTATTTGAAGGGGATGGTTTTGCCAATCGGATCTGTGAGACCCGCTTTTTTCAAAAATGCCTGATTAACGATTACGCCATTTTCCCGATCTGAAACAAGTTGGTCATTGAAATTTCGTCCGGCAACCAACTGAATGTCCAGGAGGCTGATCATGTCCCGGTCTATTCGAAGGTGTCGGACATCAAACTGCAAATTTTCATCGGCCGTTCGCGTGCCGTTATATCCGGATATGGCCGCCATTCCGGTCACTTCCGGGAATTGGTCCAACCTGGTCATGAATTGTTTGATCTCATCCTCGCTTCCAGGGATATAATCCAGGAAAAGAACATCCTGATAGTTGATCTTGGTATCGAAATTTGATAGGTACTTTACCTGTTGCTTCATCGTCAGGACACCAGCGATTAGACTACTGGCAATGACAAATTGGATTGCTAAAAGCGTTTGTGTGATCCATTTTCCGGACTTTATCCTTTGCTCGCCTTTCAAAGATTTAATGATGGAAAACCTTGAAAGCACGAATGCTGGGTACATGCCACTCAGCAGGGCAGTGACTACCAGGATGGCCACAGCACCTACAACAAATTGGGTATTCAGTAAAAATGAAAGGTTATAGGCCTTTCCAACAAAGTTTGAAAAAAACGGCAGTATGAGGATCAGGGCAAAAAGTGCGAATACACCCGCTATGAAACAGGAAAGAAATGACTCAGTGATCAATTGACTGAAAATGCCCAGCCGCCGAGCGCCAACCACTTTTCGAAGTGCCACTTCTCTGGCGCGGTTGATGTACAGCGAGATATTGAAATTGGAGTAGTTGATCATGGATATCAAGAGGCAGAAGAGGCCAATACCGACGAATAACCGGATCATTTCCATGTTGCCACCTCTGGCGATGCCATTGTAGTGACCATAGGCCGGGTTGAGGTGTATTTCAGATATTGGTTGTAATCTGATAAAGGTTTCCTCTTCATCACCCTCATTTTCGATATGCATAGCCGTCATTTTGGCTTCTACCTGTTCTTTACTACGCACATCGCGAAGTTTGATGAGTGTATTCATGTTGATGTCAAACCAGGTGGTGAGCCGTCGACTGGGGGCAGTGGCTTCACGGTGTGCATAAGCAATGATCATGTGGCTTCGAATAGAGGTATTGAGCGGAATGTCTTTGTATACACCGCGAATGATAAATTCCCTGTCTTCGTTGCCATTGTTAATAGTGAGTACATTTCCGGGAGCCTTACCTCTTAAATTCAATTTACCGGCCAACTGCTCACTGATGATCACGTCGTTTGGTTGATCGAAGGCACCGGCTGCACCTTCCACGAAGCTGAGTTCCAATGCCGCAATTAGCGAAGGGTCTGCCACCAAATAGGATTGACGGATGACTCCTGCCTCCTGCCGGATCATTCCACCTCCCGATTTGATGCGAATTACTTGATCTATTTCTGGAATTCTATCACCAAATTGGACTGACATGGCATGGGAACTACCCCCGATATAGTGCGTGGTAGGCCCGGGATTGTAGTCAATCACAATTCGGAAGAGTTTCTCATGATCGTGCAAGTGTTTGTCGTAACTCACTTCGTCGTTGGCATACAGGTAAGCCAACCAGCAAAAGGAGATTCCTATGGCCAGTCCCAGTATATTCAATGCAGAGAACAGGCTATGTTTCTTCAGAAATCGCCAACCGGTCTTGAGATAGTTTTTGTGCATGAGTAAATAATTTTTGATCATCCTGATTGGTTGGAGTGTTTGCGGTTGCGACATCCTTATCGCTTCCATTACAAAAAGCCATCGTGCCAGGAAGGGTCCTCGTTGTTTCAGTCGCCAGTGAAAAGCCTCATGAAGGTCTCCTTGCACCTCCTCCAGTAGTGAAGCAGGGCAAAGCCACTCCAGCAACCGGTCAGCCCACTTTGGTGGATCAGATAGCGACATATTGTACCGATGGTTTAGTTACGCCACTCCAAAGCGCAGCCTTTACATTGTTCAGTTCATGAACCACTTGGTAAGCGGCATTGGTTGCCCGGTACAACCGTTTCCTCCGGCCGCCGCGCTCGGCTGTGGGTTCACCGAATTCTGATTTGACCCAGCCCTTTTGTTCCATCCTTTTCAACACGACATGGATCGCAGGTATTGAAATATTCTTTTTCAGAGCCGCATGATACTCCTGAGCGATGGCTACGCTGTTCATTTTCTCATGACGTAGTAAAATCATTAATACAATCTCTTCAAGGGAACCGATCAACTCCATTACTTTAATAATTGTTTAAGTTATGGATACGAATATCATTAATAATTGTTTAAGAAATAAATGGAACTGCGAAGTTTCTATCTCCAATGATGGGATTTATGGCGAAATTCGAATCTGGCGCATAACCGGAGCGGTTGTTTTTTTTGCTTATGCTTGGGCAGCATTCTCCGGAACGACATTCGAGGCGCATCCAGAGAATTGATCCTTAGTGGTCTTATCTCAAACAATTAGTTGAAGAAATATGCTATTGGACTAATAGAATTCACCACCATTTACTATTCATTTACCCCAAATTTTTATCTTTTCACCACATTTTTTCGATAACAGGGCTTAAGTATTGGCAATTTTATGAAGCCTGAAAAAAGACCAATTTTATAGATGTCCAACAATTCGCCGAAAATCAGGGTAGCCGTCGTAGAAGATGAGATGATCAATTCCGAAGCATTGTGTGATATGCTGGAGGAGTTGGGATATGATATTTTTGGCCAATATATGAGAGCCGAAACGGCCTGGGAAGCTTTTGAAGAAGAGCAACCGGATTTTGCCCTTCTGGACATACGCCTCAAAGGCGAAAATGATGGCATCTGGCTAGCAGGGCGAATCAAAGAGCGTTTTAGCTTTCCTTACATATTTCTGACTTCTTACGGCGATAAGAATACCATTGAATCCGCAGCCAAGACCAACCCATTTGGCTACCTCATGAAGCCGATAGAAAAGCAGAACCTGCATGGCGCTATGGAAGTAGCACTGGTCAAACATGGGGAATTGCAGGAGAAAGACCCGGAAAACCCATTGCATGGGTCTATCTTCATCAAAGACGAAAGCTTCTATCAAAAGATCAACTTGGAGGAAATTCTATACCTCAAAAGTGACGATAACTACCTGGAGCTATTTTTGAAAAACCGCAAACACCTGGTGAGAGGTACGCTGAAGGCGTTTCAACCTAAGCTCCCAAAGGATTTGTTCGTGCAGGTTCATCGATCTTATGTCATCAATCTAAAGGCTGTTGAGGCTTTTGGGGCCAATTTCGTAACAGTGGACGGTAGTAAAATTCCTGTTTCCAAGTCCTTCCAGGATAAACTCAAGGCCCATTTTAAGGTTTACTAGCAAATGAGGTTCCTTCTTCTTTGCTTGTTTGTTATTACCTCTCGAATAGCGGTATCGCAGGATTTTGAATTCAGGAAATGGAGCATAGAAGAGGGTTTGGCTAACCCAATCATTCGGAACATTGCGCAAGATCAGGATGGATATGTCTGGCTCGGGACCGAACATGGCCTGAGTCGCTTCAACGGCCTGGAATTCGAAAATTTTTATCATGTGCCCTCTGACACCAATTCACTGTCGCACAATACACTCTTTGGTTTAGCTGTAGATCAGGATGGATTGATTTGGGTAGGCTCAGACCGTGGACTCAACCGCTACAATCCTAAAACCGAGACCTTTCAAAGATTCTTCTTTGACTCGTTAAATGAAAATAGTATTCCAAATGACCATATCAGATCGGTTTTTGTTGATCGTGACGATAACGTTTGGATTGGTACCGAAGATGGGTTGGCCGTTTTCGATAGGACAACTTCCACAATTGTCCGACTGCATGACCCCAGAACTTACGTTGATGATAAAGCAAAAAGGAACTTTTCCTTTAATAGAATCAACAGCTTCTACCAGGATGCTGAGGGCCGGATTTGGGTCGGTACAGATGGCGGAGGCCTAAAGGTGTATGACTGTATTTGCGCCGAATTTGAGGCCATTTTCATCCCGCCTTCGGATAACCTCCGAAAAAGGATAGTAAGAATTATTTATCAGTCGCCTGATAAGACTTTCTGGTTTGGTACTGATGAGGGGCTTGCTCGGTTTGACCCACTAACAAAGGAATTTGAGTTTTACACCGAAGAAGATGGCCTGAGTAAACAATTTGTTTGGGGGATCACCAATCTAAACGAGAAACAACTTTTGGTTTCGACTTATGGTGGTGGTCTTAACCTTTTCAATACGGTTACTAAAAGCTTCGAACGTCAAATTCTACCGGACGTTGGGAATCCTTCGAGTTTAAGCAGCGAGTACGTATGGCCCATGATGAGGGACCAGAGTGGCGGGTTATGGTTAGGAACCGATGGCGTAGGAGGGCTTAATTATTACCATCCGAAAAGTAGAAAATTTCAGCACTTCCTGTCCTCGGAACAAGGAAAGGCCCACGAAGTAGTTGATGTGGATGTCTTGGCCAATGGTCAGCGACTTGTTGGAACAAGAAATGGCGTTTTATTACAGGAAGGGCAGAAAAAAACCTGGGTCATCGAGAAGTCAGACGATTACCCGCACACGGAATTGGTTGGCGAGGATATTATCGTGACCATCGGAGATAGATTGCATCGGTACGACCAATCTTTGAGGTTGAAGGAGTTAGTGGCAATAGACGGTTTTAACAAAAGGAGTTTTACTTGGGCGAGTGCGACGGATGGTACTAGCAAAATTTGGATTGGAAGTGTCTCTCATGGCCTCTTTGAATATGACTTGACCTCCGGAGAGAAAAGGTATTTTTTTCAAGAAGGGGACAAGAACATTTACCAAGACAGCCGCTCGATAACTGCCTTGGCCTACGGGTCCCCGACGCGGCTTTGGGTGGCCTCCCAGAGAAGTGGGCTTTTTCTTCTGGATCCTATCAGAGGCGACAAGGTCCAATTTCTACACAAAAGGGAGGCGTTCGGTGAGCCCACATTTCAGGCGATCTTGGAGGAATCGGAAGAGGTGTTATGGCTTGGGAGTGTGAATAATGGATTAGTCAAGTTCAACTGGAAAACAGGAGCGACCTCATCCTATTTCGACCATAAGGCTAACCTTGCCAATGAAATAATGGCGCTGGAATTCGGCGATAACGACCAAGAGATATGGCTCACGTCCAAAAATGGACTAGGCAAATTTGACACCCAATCGGAAACATTTACAGCCTTTACGCTGGAGGATGGTTTGCAGAGTCGCGTTTTCAATAGTGTAGCAACTAAAGATGGAGATGGGAACATTTACTTCGGGGGCGTCAACGGTTACAACGTATTTGATCCGAGGAAGATTGAGACCAGTGCCAATGAAGTAAAGATTGCACTGAAAGAACTTTGGGTAAATGATGAGAAAGTGGAGGTGGGAACGGATTTACTACCTTCTTCATTGCAAAATCAGGAGGAATTGGCGTTGGCTTACGATCAAAATGACGTTGCTATTCGATTTGATGCGCCCTATTTTTTGCACCCTGAAAAACTGCAATTTCAGTACAAGTTTTCATCTGACGAAACTTGGAAAGATCTCAGAGGTCAGCGCACAGTGAGTATGGCGAATTTGGCCCCAGGAGCCTATGATTTAGTTTTCAGGGCAGCCAACAACGATGGTTTTTGGGGGCCGGATAGGCACTTACTTATTTCCATCAGCCCCCCGTATTGGGCCACCTGGTGGTTCCGGTCACTGGTTTTGGTTATGTTCCTGTCTTCGGTAGTGGGAATCTATGGGTACCGCCTCAGGCAGGTCAAAAAGTATCAGAAAATTCTGGAGCAGCAGGTCGAGGAGCGTACAAATGACCTCAAGAGGCAGAAAGAGAAAGCGGAGCAAGACCGGGAGACCATCGCCGCACAAAATGAAACCATACAGCAGAGTCTCAAAGAGCGTGAAACATTATTGAGAGAGATTCATCACAGGGTGAAAAACAACCTCCAAATCATCGCCAACTTGCTCTACCTGCAATCCGGAAAGTTTGACGATGATAAGATTCGAAATGTCCTGGAGGAAGGCCAAGGAAGGGTCCGCTCTATGTCGCTTATACACCAGAAGTTGTATGAAAACGAAGATTTGAAGAGTATTCCTTTTGGTGAGTACATCATGGAACTGGTCAGCGAGATTAAGGCCTCGTTCGGTGAAAATGCGGCCAAAGTGCAGGTGCAGATAAAGGCAGATGAAGCCTACTTTGATGTGGAGAGTGCTGTGCCCTTAGGCCTCATTATCAATGAACTCACTACCAACACTTTCAAGTATGCCTTTCAGGGTAGAGATGAGGGTGAGTTCAATATCTACCTGACGAAAGAAGCTGGTCAATATCAACTTCACGTTTCAGACAATGGCGTTGGGTTACCAGCCGAGATTGACATTCGCCGTTCCAGGTCGCTGGGATTGCGCCTGGTCAGAATATTAAGTGACCAATTGGAGGGAGAGTACAACTTCGACAATACCGAAGGCACCAATTTTACGCTGACTTTTGCGGCCTAAGTCAATCTAAGATCAATACCCTTGAGAATCTCAATGAATCTTTACATCGCTTACTCGAAGTGTTATCCAGTGGATTTTAGTTTTATAAACAACGTTGTGGTCGGTGGAATTCTGATTTTCATTTACCACAGAATTTGAGTCATTCACCCCAGTAGGTGCTTAGCATACCACATTACTGAAATAAGCACAGCCATTCTTGGGATATTCATATTTCAAAGTCTGAAAACTACAACCATGCAATCAGTTTTTAAATCGCCAAAGGCCAGGGGCTTAGGCCTAATGCTCCTATGCATTGCCTTGTCCTGTGGAAACCCCTATGCTCAAACCATTACAGTAGAATCAAACGGTAATGTGCTTAGTGTTGGTAACACCTATATTCTTGACCCTTTTGAAGCGGTCTCAGGAGCTCCGTCAGATGCGCAAAGCTTTACAATTTCCGGGGACGATCTCACCGGCAACGTTCAAATTCTACATGCAGGATCAATTGTGGAATTTTCACTTGATAATGCGACATTCGCCGATTTTCTAGAGTTGACTGCCGCTGGTGGAGATTTGATTGGGGAACCGATCACTGTATACATGAGGGTAAAGGACTCAGCTCCAGAAGGTAGTATTAACAACGTCATCAATTTTTTTGGGGGAGGCATTGCGCAGCAAATCCTACAGTTTACGGGTTCGGTAGCACCTATTGGGGTAAGAACGGGTATAGCGCCGGAAAATGCCTTTATCGAATCTGACGGAGTAACGCGTGTTACCTGGGTCCTTCAATTTGACCGAGTAGTACAAGGTATAGATATCAGTGATTTCAATATTCCTTTTGGGACCTCAGAGGTGATGTTGGGGATACCCCAGACCCTAGCGGAGGGTACGTTAGTATCTATTTTGATAAGACCGCAAACGGGATTAGAAATCCCTAATGCTACCATTTCCTTTGATTTAACGGGGATTACAAGAGATAGTGACGGTACCGTTGGCACCGGCACATTTGAGGAAACCTTTGCTATTGATACGCAGCGACCGGATCTAACCTCTATTACTATTGATGATACGCAGTTGGTCAGTGGCGAAACGGCGATTGCAACATTCACCTTTTCAGAAGCCGTTGCTGGTTTTGATCTTTCGGATGTTGACGTTCCCTCCACAGCAACACTCGGGACCTTATCCACAAGTGACAACATCACTTTTACGGCTACCCTGACTCCAGATGATCCGGGGGCCTCTACTTTCAATTACCTGACCGTAAGAGAAATGGATTATCAAGATGTGGCTGGCAATGCCGGGAGTGTCCTCAATTCGGACTTTGTTGTTTCCCCCGGCTTTCGATGTATTAACCTCAGACCTCTTTGATTTTAATGCTTCGAACGGGGCGGTGGTAACGGGAGGAAATACCATTACGCAAACTGTCAATGGTATCACCATGACGCTCACCTCCGATAATTTGCAAATACGAGATCGTGCTGACGTCAGCACCAATCTGAGCGCAGATCAATGGGAGGGAGATGTGGCTCTTGCCTTCACGTCCGCAAGCACACTTACCACACAGGTTAGCTTTAGTTCACCCGTCGATCTAACCACGATAAAGGCGAGCCTGAATTTCGCCGGCACCGGACAGAACTGGACGTTTACTCCTTCGGACCAGGTTAATGCCGTCGTTACAACGCCTATTGTAAGCAGCTTCTTTGAATTTAGCATACCCACCGGACCCATTACCGGAGGCACCGTAGCGAATACTGTAGAGCTGAATTGGAGATCCATTTCTTCTTTTACCATTACCCATGACTATACCAATCAGCCGATTCTAGATGATTTTGCGTTTACACTTCCCTCAAATATTGCTCCTGTTGTGACTAATGTTTCAGCCGAAGGGATTTTTGCCCAGGGCGGTTCGATTACTGCTACTTACGACTATTCCGATGCAGATTCGGATCCGGAAGTTGGCAGTACGTTCCAATGGTACCGCTCCACCAATGCCGCAGGTGCTGGTAGAATCATAATTTTTGGCGCCACTTCCTCTACTTATACCCCTGTGCTGGCGGATGTTGGTGCTTTTGTAAGCGTAGAAGTAACCCCAAGTGATGGATTGTCTCTGGGGACGCCCGTAGAGAGCTCACCTATAGAGATTATACCATTTTCGGTTTTTTCGGCCGATAATGCTTCTTCACAGTCTTTCGTCACTTCCGAAACAATAGACAATGTCACCATTTCTATAAGTACCAATGACAACCTGACTTTCACGAATTCAGGGCTCAATGATAGCGAGGATGATGTATTCGAAACCAGGGGAGAAGCGGTTACAGTAAGTTTTTCTTCCCCGGTAGATGTTCTGGGCTTAAATTTTACCTCGACCAGTTCACTTCTTCGCGTAGTAGCGGATTTTATCCCCGGAGGAGGTCCAAATAGCGCAGTTAACAACCTGGAGTACAACACTTTTGTCGACCTGGCAGATACAGAAGTAACACTTAACTGGCAGCATATAAGTTCCTTTACGGTTAATGTGGAAGGCTTCAGCGTTTTTACCGGTAACCCAGCAAACGACGATATTTTTCTGGATGATATCCGCTTCACACCGCCTACAAACGAACTCCCTGTTGCGAGCAATGTCTCTGTGAGTAATTCCGGCTTGCAGGTCAATGACGTCCTCACCGGTTCTTACGATTATAGTGATGCTGATGCCGATGCCGAGCAAGGCACCACTTACCAATGGATCCGGGCCGATGATCAGGCCGGAACGAACGCAGCTGATATTTCTGGAGCGAATGACCTGACCTATCAATTGGCCACAGCTGATATTGGAAAGCATGTGGCTTTCCGTGTCACACCTAATGATGGAATCGCTGCTGGCGCGGCCGTAACCTCGGCCTATTCATTGGCCATCCAGGCCGATACCCGACTGCCGGAGGTTCAAAGCCTTAGCGCTGAAAATAGCACAACCGCCCTTCTCACATTCAATGAAGCCATCAATACCACTTCCGTCACGATTGATGATTTTGAGTTTGAGACCCTCTCAGGCGATGTGACAGGGTCAGTTACCAATGTTGAGGTGGTTTCTGATGAGCAGTTTAGAGTCACCACGACCATCTCCTCTGGTGAAGGAGATTATCGGATTAATCTAAAAGCTAATACAGATATAGTAGATATTGCGGGCAATGGGAATGGCACCAATGGTCATGTGGCCAGTTTCCAAGGCCAAACCACCGATGCCACAGCGCCTACAGTGACCCTTTCCACGATGGCAAGTGACCCTACGATCATCAGTCCCATTCCGGTGACCATTACTTTTAGTGAGGAAGTGCTGGACTTTGCCGTCGAAGATCTTACGCTGACCAATAGCACGGCCCAAAATCTTCAGACCAGCGACAACACCGTTTTCACCGTCGACCTTGTGCCAAACGCCGCGGGATTGGTTTCAGTTGAAGTTTTCGCTGCTACCGCAACCGATGCGGCTCAAAATGCCAATACACAATCAAACGTGCTGGAAATCGACTTTGATATTCCCACGCTTACATACGGGACCACATTCGATTTGAGCAACGGCATTTCCGTTGTGGGAAGTCCTTTTAGTATAAAGAATGAGCAATCGGCAGTAAGTGGTTTGACCTTTTCCCAGGATGGAACAAGAATGTTTATTGTCGGAACGGTAAGTCCCGCAGTAGATCGCTACAACTTATCACAGGCCTTTGATATTGGTACCGCCTCCTATGGAGGCACCTCCCAGGACCTCAGCATTCTCAATGAGGAGAGAACGGCGATGGACGTAGTTTTCTCACCAGATGGGATGAAACTTTTTATCTCAGGGTTTAATCCTTCCCCATCTTCCCTCCAACAGTACAATTTGTCTTCGGCTTATAATGTGCACACAGGCTCACCGGCTTCTGATTTTAGTGTTAACTCACAAAGTACGAGACCAACCGGCATTGCTTTTTCGCAGGATGGCACCAAAATGTTCATGATTGGCCAGGATCATGTAGTGCACCAGTATACGCTAAGCTCGGGCTTTGATCTATCCACCGCCAGCTATGATAATGTCAATGTTGATCTTGGGATTTCAGGAACGTCCAATGACGTAGGCTTTTCTCCGGACGGTTTAACAATGTATGTCCTGAGCAGAACCAATGCGGTTATTTCTCAATACAGCCTCGCTACAGCTTACGCTATTACCACAGCAGCGTTTGTTACTCAGATCAGCGGAGGAGCTCAAGAGACTGAAGCCACAGGGTTTGCCTTCTCCCCGGATGGAACCAGGCTTTTCATAACAGGGACAAACGGTGATGACGTAAATCAATATGATGTTGGAAGAGGTGGGTTTAACGAGGCCGCAGCTAATGATGGATCGGTTGAGGGGTCACTTTCTATTTCCATCGCCGATGACACATTCACCAACGCAGGTGGAACACTGACTCTTGGAACGAACTATTCTATTGTGGGTGTACCCGTCGGACTTACGCCTGTTATGACCGTCGCAGCAGATGGGAAGTCAGCCGTACTGACCTTAACAGGAAATGCTACTTCAAACAACAATGTGGATGATGTTTCGGACTTGCAGTTCACCTTTGAAAATTCAGCATTTACGAATGCTACGGCTGCTATTGTTACCAATGCCATCAGTGCCAGCAGCAATCTGGGTATAGACTTCATCCAGTTTCCGGCTGTCGAAATTCAAAATGCGCCTACCAATACCAATGCCGCATTCACAGTCACCTTTCAATTCGATGAAGATGTAACCGGTTTTGAGTTAAGCGATATCCAGGTTGTAAATGGCGCTGCTAGTGATTTCATGACCGTTGATGCCAATACCTATACTGCGCTGATCACACCTGCCGCCGAAGGACAAGTGACCATTGATGTTGCCGCCTCGGTTGCAGTCAATAGTGAGAACTCGGGCAATACTGCGGCCCTTCAGGCCGTGACCAACTATGATACGACAAGTCCTATTGTCACTATCCAAAATGTTCCAGCCAATACCAATGCCGCCTTTACTGCCACTTTTGAATTCTCAGAGGGAGTCGTTGGCTTTGATGCGGGTGATGTGGTCTTGACCAACGCCTCAATTAGTGGATTCACCACCTCTGATAACGTAATTTATACGGCCCAGATTACGCCGACTACTGAAGGAGAGGTAACACTGGATATTGCAGCAGGGGCCGCTCAGGATAATGAAGGAAATACGAGCTTGTTGGCAACACAGGTTACTGCCACATATGATACGACCTCACCGACCATAACCTTCTCCGGGGTACCATCGAATAGCAATTCATCATTCACAGCCACGGTCACCTTCAGTGAGGATGTAAGTGGGTTTAGCGAAGAAGATATTATCTTAAGTAATGCCAGTGCAAGTTCATTTGCTAGCACGGATGCCCAGAATTATACCGTGCTGATAACCCCAACTTCCGAAGGGGAGGTGACGGTAGATATTACAGCGAGTGTCGCTGAGGATGCTGCCGGTAATGATAATGAAGCTGCTACCCAGGCTACATCGACCTACGATACAACCGCCCCGACGATGACGGTTTCAGATGTTCCGTCGAATAGCAATTCTGCGTTCACCGCCACGATCGCCTTCAGCGAGGATGTCAGTGGGTTTAGTGAAGAGGATATAACGCTAGGTAATGCCTCTGCAAGTTCATTTTCTAGCATGGATGCCCAGAATTACACGGTGCTGATAACCCCAACCTCCGAAGGGGAGGTGACCGTAGATATTGCAGCGAGTGTCGCTGAGGATGCTGCCGGAAATGGTAATGATGCCGCTACCCAGGCTACCTCGACCTACGATACAACCGCCCCGACGGTGACGGTTTCAGATGTTCCGTCGAATAGCAATTCAGCGTTCACCGCCACGGTCACCTTCAGCGAGGATGTCAGTGGATTCAGTGAGGAGGATATAACACTAAACAATGCTACGGCAAGTTCATTTGCGAGCACGGATTCGAGGACTTATACTGTTCTGATAACCCCAACCTCCGAAGGGGAAGTAACAGTAGATATTGCAGCGAGTGCCGCTGAGGATGCCGCTGGCAATGGTAATGATGTCGCTACCCAGGCTACCTCGACCCACGATACAACAACCCCGACGGTGACGGTTTCAGATGTTCCGTCGAATAGCAATTCAGCGTTCACCGCCATGGTCACCTTCAGTGAGGATGTCAGCGGATTCAGTGAGGAAGATATTACACTGAGCAATGCCACGGCGAGTTCCTTTGCAAGTGTGGACTCGAAGACTTACACCGTGCTCATTACACCAACTTCCGAAGGGGAGGTGACAGTAGATATTGCAGCAAGTGTCGCTGAGGATGCCGCTGGGAATGACAATGCTGCTGCTTCTCAGGCTACCTCGACCTACGATACAACGGATCCCACTGTAGAGGTTTCAGATGTTCCGTCGAATAGCAATTCAGCGTTCACCGCCACGATCACCTTCAGTGAGGATGTCAGCGGGTTCGAGGAGGGGGATATTACACTAAGCAACGCCAGTGCAAGTTCATTTGCGAGTACGAATTCGAAGACTTATACGGTGCTCATTACACCAACCCAGGAAGGCTCAGTCACGCTGGACATAGCAGCGAGCGTGGCCCAGGATGCTGCTGGTAATGACAATGCTGCTGCAACTCAGGCTACCTCGACCTACGATATCACATCTCCAACCGTAGCGGTTTCGGGAGTTCCGTCGCATAGCAATTCATCTTTTACTGCTACTATCACCTTCAGTGAGGATATCAGCGGGTTCGAGGAGGGGGATATTACACTAAGCAACGCCAGTGCAAGTTCATTTGCGAGTACGAATTCGAAGACTTATACGGTGCTCATTACACCAACCCAGGAAGGCTCAGTCACGCTGGACATAGCTGCGAGCGTGGCCCAGGATGCTGCTGGCAATGACAATGCTGCTGCAACTCAAGCTACCTCGGTTTATGACACAACAGCCCCAACGGCGACCGTTTCGGGAGTTCCATCAAATAGCAATTCAGCATTTACCGCCACAATCACCTTTAGTGAGGATGTCAGCGGGTTCGAGGAGGGGGATATTACACTAAGCAACGCCAGTGCAAGTTCATTTGCGAGTACGGATTCGAAGACTTATACGGTGCTCATTACACCAACCCAGGAAGGCTCAGTCACGGTGGACATAGCCGCGAGCGGGGCCCAGGATGCTGCTGGCAATGACAATGCTGCTGCAACTCAAGCTACCTCGGTTTATGATACAACTGCCCCAACCGTAGAAGTTTCGGACGTTCCATCACATAGCAATTCAGCATTTACCGCCACAATCACCTTCAGTGAGGATGTCAGCGGGTTCGAGGAAGAGGATATCACGCTAAGTAATGCTACCGCGAGTTCTTTCACAAGTACGGACTTGAAGAGTTACACCGTGCTCATTACACCAACTTCAGAAGGTTCAGTGACGGTGGACATAGCTGCCAATGTAGCGGAGGATGCTGCTGGTAATGGAAATGGAGCCGCAACTCAAAGCACATCTATATATGATGTGACAGCCCCCACTGTTACAATCGCATCAGCTAGCGTTTCTCCCGTCACAGGGCCTTACGACGTGACGATCACGTTCAGTGAATCAGTTTCCGGGTTTGTTGTCGAAGACATTGAGGTTGCTAATGGAGTTGCAAGTGCCTTTACCGGCAGTGGCGCTTCCTATGGCACTACCATTACACCTTCTGAGAGTGGAGAAACAACGGTTTCCGTAGGTGCAAACATTGCCATTGATACAGCCGGAAATGCAAACATTGCTTCTAACGCACTGACTATTGAGTTCAATCCACAGACGAGCAAGACGGCTACAAGCGTTGAAATTGAATCTATCTCAGACAAGAATCTCGGTGATCCTGCTTTTGAGTTGACGGCAAATACCACCCCCACAAGTGCGCCAGTCGTTTGGTCTGTGCTATCAGGCTCCGCTACAATAAGCGGAACGACCCTGACACTCGGTTCGGAATCTGGTCCTGTTACGGTTCAGGCGTCGATTGTTGAAAACGACACCTTACTTGGGTCCAGTGATACGGAGGTATTTGAGCTGTTGGACCCTGCGCTCATCACACCCATCATCTCATTCCAAATACCAGATACCGTTACCATTATTGAGACAGTGGAACTGATTGCTTCCTTGGATGCACAGGGAGCCACCAACATATCTGAAGCCGATATCACATTCAGTATCACCTCAGGGTCGGGTCAAATTACGGGATCCATGCTTTCTTTTACTGGAACAGGTGCAGTAGACGTCACTGCCTCTATTGCCGCAACTAGTGAGACGAATAGCGCTTCCAGGACCGAGACAATTTTTGTCAATCCGGTTTTTACAGTTTCCGGACTGGTGACAGATCCCACTGGAGCGGCCTTTGCTAATGGCGATGTGGTGATTACCGACATCAACGACCTCACAAACACGCAGAGCACTGCCCTGGATGCCACAGGTGCTTATACCTTTTTGAACCTGAAAGCGTCAGAATACCTCATCCTGGTAAATTCCGCCGATGCGGCCTATGCAGCCACCTACTTCGGAAATACCTCTACGGTGCTGGATCCTGGTGCTTCGGTAAAGGCCACTGCGGTGAATTCGGACCTTACCGGGATCAACATTCAGATGCAGGCAAAACCCGCGCCAGCGGTAGACTTCTTACCGCCGGAAGAAGGTGGGACTATTAACTTCCAAGCACAAAATGGTGGGGCTGGTGGTGGAAATCGCTTCTATGAAGGCCGAGTGCAAATGGGAGAGCCGCTTCCTAATACCTTGGTGATCCTTAGAACCAGTGTGGATGAATATGTTGCTGACGGGCTGACTGATGGGGGTGGGAACATTACGTTTGATGGTCTGCCCGAAGGAGAATATAAACTTCAGGTAGATGTACCTGGAGTCGGGTTGGTATCTACGGAGGTAGGCGTAGAGGAAGGTGAGGAATCGGTGCTAACAGGGGTGCTCTCAGAGGAGGGAGTGGCTTTTGAAGCTGAAGAGGTACTGTCATCGGAGAATTTGGCCGCCTCCCATACTGATATTTACCCTAATCCTGTGGATCGTGATTTCACAGTATCCATGAATAGTCATTTCAGAGGAGAGATCACGTTGCAGTTGATAGATACGAGAGGTCAGGTACTTTCGACATTCCAGTTTGAAAAAACAGATCAGACACATCGCCAGCAATTACAACTCACTGGACCCAGTGGAATTTATTTCCTCCGTATAGCTTCTAAAGGACACTACGAGATTCGAAGGATTCTAAAACGATAATCTGATAACGCTGCCGCAACAACGGAAGGCACTGGCTAAATGGTCAGTGCCTTATTTTTTTCTGTCAAAGTGGCCAAGGTGTTTTGAAATTGGCGACATAAAGGGAATGGATTCACTTGTTGCTTTCTGGGTTTCGTGCCACATGCCCTCCAGCCCTTAGCTTGGGAAAGCCCATCCGATCTAACGTAAAGTGCAGCGAAGTTGACAGAATCTCAAATTTTCTAATCGGTCTATGCCAATTGGTACGTCTGTAGTTGAAAGCTGAAGGTAGTTCCCTCGTTAGGCTGACTTAAGATTTGAATGTTGGAATTGTGTAGCTCCAGAATCTTTTTCACTATCGCCAATCCAAGACCGGCACCTGCTTTTTCCTTACCTGTTTTCGCTTGACGATATCTTTCGAAGATAAGTGACTGCTCTTTTTTAGGAATGCCCGGACCATTGTCATGAATGGCCACCTCCACAGTACTGTTCAAAGCCCTCAGTCCCACGGTAATTTTACCACCGTCAGGAGTGAATTTGATGGCATTGTCGAGTAGGTTTTGGATAGCCCGCTCTACGAGACTGATATCTCCAAACACCAGCGGTAGATTCTCCTTAACATCCAGCGACAATGCAATATTATTCTTTTCAAGCAGGACCTGATAGGACGTGCTGAGGTCGTTGACCAACTCACTTAGTAGGAAGGGTTCTTTGTTTGGCTCCACCTGATTTGCCTCCAGTTTGGAGAGCTCGAATAATTGTGTCACCAACTGGGAGAGTTTGTTGGTGCTGTTTTGAATCACCTGGAGATATTGCGAGTGTTCCTCAGCGCTCAAAGAATCATGCTTGATCTGTAGGGTCTCCACGTATCCGTGCATAACTGATAGGGGTGTCCTCAAATCGTGAGATACATTGGCAATCAATTCTTTACGGAAAGTGTCTACGGATTTGATCTTCTCCATATCTGCCAAGATGGTGTCCGCCATGTCATTGAAGGTTTCGGCCACCTGCCCCAAATCTGTTTTCCCAGGACCATGGATGCGGTATTTGAGATCCCCCTGACGGAAGCGATCGGCGGCAAATATGAGTTCACGCAAATTCTTTGTCAGGTACCAAATGGACAATGTTCCAAGTAATGTCACAAAAACCAGTGTTACCAGTGTGGCACCCAAACCTAATTTCAGAAAATAGCTGTCAGCCAAAGAAGCCCTGGCCAGGTCAAAATCGGCTCCCGCCAATATGATATAGATATACCCTGAGACACCATTAATTTTAAAAGAGGCAGCTGAAAAAATATTCTGTCGGCTGGGATCACGCGGATCGTCACCTAGTAAATAGGCTGATCCTGGATTTGCGATGAAATCCCGAACTGGCGCCAAAGACACTTGATGCACTTCTTCATTAGCGCGGCTATGATCCAGTACCACTGAATACAGTACATTGCCCAGGCTGTCGAGCAGGTACACCTCGATGCCCCGGTTAACGGCCATCATATCGTGCATGATGTCACCAAATAATGCCTTATTTACGCTGCCGTCTTCCTGGAATGGCTGGGCATTTTGAAATTTCTCTTCAATCAGGTGTTCAGCTACGCGTGCATTGAGACGTTGCGTAGTTTCGTTATAATATTTGTTGGAGAGGTAAATTGTGATACCGCTATAACAGGCAGCCGCCAATAATAATACTGCTATAAACGAACCCACCAATTTTTTTACGAGCCGGTTGGATACGATTTTACTCTTCATAATTCCTCATTGAATTTATAGCCTACACCCCACTGGGTAAGGATGAACTTGGGATTGCTCATGTCAGGTTCGATCTTGGCTCGCAGGCGGTTGATGTGTGAGTTGACCGTGTGCTCGTAGCCATTGAAGTCATACCCCCAGACCAGATTGAGCAATCGATTCCTGTCATAGCTTTTGCCTGGGTTGGAAGCTAGTAGCACCAGCAGTTCAAACTCTTTTGGAGACAGGTCTACCTTCTTTCCGCTCAGGAGTACCTTTCTCATCTCTACATCTATAGACAGGTCATCGAAGTTCATTGTCGTATTGCTGCTGTTGTCAAGGCTTTTTTCAATGATCTGAGCTCTACGAAACATTGCTTTTACTCGGGCAACAAATTCACGAACGCTAAAGGGCTTAGTGAGGTAATCATCGGCACCCATCTCCAGGCCCAGCACTTTGTCAATTTCCTCTGACCTGGCCGTCAACATAAGGATCGATGATTTCAAATCGGCACTTCTGATACGACGGCAAATCTCCAACCCGTCCATGGAGGGTAGCATGATATCTAGCACAATCAGATCCGGAGCTGAATTCATAGCCTTGTGCAAGCCCTCGATACCGTCACTTGCATAGGCAACATCACATTCCAGATCTTTCAGGTGTATTCCCAACAGGTTGACGATCTCGGGATCATCCTCTATTACCAGTACGCTTCTCATTTCTGCTTCGAAGGAAAACGATAATTATCACAGAATTTTCACGATTCAATGATAAAGTAGGTTCACCGACCAATTGAGATGTCAGCCAGCATACA
Organism: Cyclobacteriaceae bacterium; assembly: GCA_965242775.1. GTDB lineage: Bacteria > Bacteroidota > Bacteroidia > Cytophagales > Cyclobacteriaceae > JAWPMT01. The sequence goes on along the minus strand of CBDETI010000030.1, from coordinate 29,083 downwards.
AATCCGGGCTTTTTGAAAGAAGGGATGGAATTTAAGTTGCTGATTATTAGAAAGTTAATATTAGTACCGGCTTGCGTTTTTCGGAATTTTTGTTTTGTGATATTCTCGTGAATAATTGGAGATACTTACCCCCTTTCTTCGCATCAAAACAAATCTGGAAAATCGAAAACAATGAAAAAGTTATTGATGCTATTGGTCCTTTCAGGAGTGATTTTGGCCTCCTGTGGCGACGATGATGGTGACGAGGTGTCCAATGGTACACTTACCTTGGATCTCAACGGTCTTGAAGACCTTGGAAGCGGCTTCGCCTACGAGGGATGGGTAATAGTAGACGGCTCTCCTGTTACTACGGGAACCTTTACTGTAGATGCTGATGGCAATCTGTCACAGACCACATTTGAAGTAGCTGCTACCGATCTTGAAAATGCTACTGCTTTTGTTTTAAGTATAGAGCCCAGTCCCGATTCTGATCCAGCTCCTGCGGCTACCAAGCTGCTCATGGGCGAGTTCGCTGGCAATTCTGCTAGCGTGACAACTGGTATTGTTGGCGACTTTTCAAACGCTGCCGGATCGTTCTTTTTGAGAACACCCACAGATGAAACAGGTGAAAACAACGGGAATGATGAGAATGGCGTGTGGTTTGGAACACCTGGAGCACCGCCAACACCTAATTTCGTGCTTCCCACCTTGCCAGAAGGTTGGGTTTACGAAGGTTGGGTAGTCGGTGAAAGTGGACCACTTACTACGGGCACATTCACAGCTTTCGACATGGCCGATGCTTCAGCTCCTTTTAGTGGCACATCGCAGGCGGGCCCTCCTGTTCCCGGAGAGGATTTCTTTGAGAATGCACCTTCAGGGGAAACATTCCCTCTCGATATTCGAGGTAGAACGGTTGTGATTTCGGTGGAGCCTGTTCCTGACAACTCTACGGCTCCTTTTGCAATCAAGCCGCTCGTTGGCACCGCAGGTCAGGAAACCGCTCCTGCCACGCATGATTTCGGACGAAACTTATCTTCCCTCGCTACTGGGACGGTTACTAGATAACAATAAATAGAGTAGTAATTTTCGCAGACTTCCATGGTACTGCGAATACTGGTTGAGTCTACCGCCTTCCGATTTGGGAGGCGGTTTTTTTTGGAGCGAACAGGCATTGGCTCTTGGCATCTGATAGTCCTGTGTTCCCCGCAGGCCCACGTGCTGCCCACACCCAGGGCTAGAACGGCCAGGCTTTCTCTCGCGGACCAAAATTTTCAAATAGCGTTTTTTACGAATCGTGCTTCATCTGTTTCAAAACCAGTGAGTTTTTGTCTGGGTCGTAGATGCCAACACTCCACTCAGTATCTGTTTCGGTGATCTCGCCCATCGCACTTCCATCATTTTCGGTCACAGCATTTAATGCTTTGCGTAGGTCCGTAACCAAAACATCCAGCTGGTGCCGATTTTGAGTGGCCGTATTTTGCGCCAGATCAGCAGGGCAGAAAAGTACTTTTAGTCCTCCCCATTCAGTCGCATAAAGCCTCGACCCGTACATTTCCTGTTCCTGAAACTGAAGTCCAAATACTTTGGTGTAGAAAGCCACCATCTGTTCCATATTGGTGATGGCCAGGGTCATGCCCGCTATTTGGTGTTGAGAATTGCTCATAATCGGTGGTGAATTACCATCAGAAGTTAAAACGATCGCCTGGGAGAAGCAAAACATTGTCTCGGCTTTACCAGGGCGACCCGTTCCAATAAAAAAACCCGGCTGTTTGGCCGGGTTCGGTTTCTCGTTTTCTCTTAAAAAGAGAGGTTAATTCACCTTAATTGTAGATCACAAGTACTTGTACTCGGCGGTTGGTGGCCCGTCCTTCGACAGTGTCGTTTCCAGCAATGGGTTCATCTTCCCCAGCGCCCTCTACAACCAATCTGTTGGCATCTACTCCTCTCTCTACCATGTAGTTTTTAACCTCCTGCGCTCTTGCTCTCGAGAGTTCGAGATTCACTTCATCAGGGCCAGTACTATCCGTATGGCCAGCAAGGGTCACATTGTAGTCCGGGTAGTTTCGGAGTACTGCGGAAGTGCGATCGAGGGTTGCCGCAGATTCTTCTGTCAATTCCGATTTACCGAATTGGAATCTAACAACCAGTAATTCCGGGATTAATGCCTCCTTCAATTCCTTGTCCGAGGCAGGGCACCCATTATCTTCGGCCAGGCCAGGCCTTTCAGGACAAGCATCCTCGCTATCGATTATGCCGTCACCATCGGCATCAGGTCCACTTGGCTTCTCTTCCTCCGGACATCCATCAAGAGAGGCAACTCCTGCCACCTGGGGACAGTTATCGTCCTTGTCGGCTACACCATCACCATCCGAATCAGGACATCCATTCAGATTGCCGGCTACCTGCGGGCAACTGTCTTCCACATCAACTACACCGTCTCCATCACCGTCAGGACAACCTCCCAGTTCCTTAGGTCCAGCAACTTCCGGGCACTTGTCATCTTCGTCTCTAACACCATCTCCATCTCCGTCCGGACAACCCTGGGTGGCAATACTCCCGGCATCATTGGGGCAAGCATCCTCAGCATTGGGTACTCCATCCCCATCATTGTCGGGAGGTACCAGATCTTCCCGTGGAAGTGGCTTTTTACGTAAGATGATCCCCAGTGAATTCTGCAGGTACTTATACCCATCACCACCGACGATATTATAGACGCTGGAGAGTGAAAAGGAAAGTGTCTCATTAAGTGGGATCCGCAAGCCGGCCCCAACCGGTATGTCAAAGAACCCTCGACCATTTTGGGCAGAAACTCCCATACCGAATGTCAGATACGGTTGAAGACGTGCGTCATAGGGTAAGAGGTATCCATTGTTGAAATGGTATTCCAGGGCCAGGTCACCCTGGGCAAACTGATCTTTGAAGTCAGCGGTGTTTTCATCAAAGTTGGCCTTGGTCCAACTCGAATGCAGAATTAATGCGAGGGAAGGGTTGAGCTGATATCCAACTCCGGCCTGAAAACCAATTGATGCTTCAGATAAGTCAAATACCTCACTGCCCAAATCTCCGTCGTACATGTTCGATGAAAAGCCGAGACCTAAAATGGAAGGTCTTTCGGTCAGTTGTGCACTACAAACAAGAGTACACAAACATAAAAGTGTCGTGCAAAAATATTTCATAAGCTAGGCGGCTACGTATACTATGGGTTAGCGATTTCAACTACAATAGTAAGAATACTATTGCTTAACTCGATAAACATTCGTCCAATAGCACGGTAAAATCGACCAATTTCAATGAAAACTTTCCAAACTATCGGTTTGCATAGGCTTTGCAGGACTGTCAGACCCCTGAAACTTCGACCAATAAATCTCGTATCTTTGTAAGGTGCATTGGCTGAAGAGAATATTTCATCTAATCATGGCCGCATTGCTAATCGTGGCCAGTTCAGGGCTTACCCTCAATAAACATTATTGCATGGGTGAGTTGCGCAGCGTGGCAATACACAAGCATGCGCCCAATTGCTATGAGTTGATCGGAGAAGATGGGGATATGGAAATGGACTGCTGTGAAAATACCTCTGACCTTTATCAGGTAGATGATGAGCAGCAGCTAACAAAATTATCTGTAGACCTCAAGCCTGATCTCAAATTGGTGGCGTCGGTCACTTTCTTCCTGTTAGATCTGGCTATTATTGACGCTCCTTCAAATCAATCGGAGTACCTCAATTATAAACCTCCGCTGATTGCCCAGGATGTTCCAGTGCTGGTGCAATCCTTCCTTCTTTAAATACAGATGACACCCGTTGAACGGGGTTGCTATGTCCTCATGCAGGGTATAGTTCTATTCGTCATTTGACATTTAAAGAATTAGGATGAAATACATATTAAAATTTATAATACTATTAAGTAGCGTCACCTCTTTGGCGCAAACCATTCAGGGTCGTGTGACGACACCTGAGAGTGAGCCGTTGGTAGGGGCCACTATCCGATTAATGGGAACGAGTCAAGGTGCGGTGACAGACGTATCTGGCAAGTTTTCGGTACCCGCCGAGGTAGGAGACTATTTGGTTGTCAATTTCATTGGATTTGAAACTGACACTGTCTTGGTCACCGGAGCGTATATGGACGTAGCACTTGCCGAGTCCGCCGAGCAACTAGGGGAGGTTGTGATAGAGTCAGAGTCCACTTTTTTTGATGAGTTGGAACCCATTCACAATGAAATCATACTGGAATCCGAGCTCACAAAAGCCGCCTGTTGCAACCTTTCAGAAAGTTTCGAGACCAATGCGTCGGTAGATGTTTCATTTAGCGACGCGGTAAGTGGCGCCAAGGTGATCAGGATGCTAGGCCTTGATGGTCGCTATGTGCAGATCAACAGGGAAAATATACCCCTGGTCAGGGGACTCTCCGGTCGTTACGGCCTGGGTTTTGTTCCAGGTACGTGGATTCAGACCATTGACGTGGGCAAAGGCGCTGGTTCCGTCGTGAACGGATATGAGTCTATGAGCGGCCAGATCAATGTTGAATTCAAAAAACCCGAAAGCTCAGAACCACTTTATCTGAATGCCTATGTCAATTCTTTTGGACGGCATGAGCTGAACTTTAACAAGGCTACGAAGCTCAAAAACAACTGGTCGATGGGCTGGCTGGTGCATGTGGATAACCTCACCTCGGAAATTGACCGCAACGATGATGGTTTCCTGGATTTACCCAAATCTCGACAGGTCAATGTGATGAACCGTTATAAATATGATGGTGCCAGGCTCAAGTCGCAGATAGGCGTCAATTTTACACGAGACGAGAAGGCCGGAGGCCAGCAGGGTTTCGGATTTGGCGAGAACCACCAAACGTTTTCGGGATATGGTTTTTCTAACAACACAACACGATTGGAAGTATTTGGAAAAACCGGCCTTTTATACCCAAGAACTCCCTACCAGGGGTGGGGCCTTATCTATTCCGCTTCGATACAGCAAATAGATGCCGGATTTGGCCGCAACGAATACGAGGGCACCGAAAAGACCCTGTATTTCAATGGTATTTACCAGAATATCATCGGCAACTCGTTTCATCAATATAAAACGGGTGCGAGCATGTTGGTGGATGCTTTCGAGGAGCAGTATGTGGATTGGGCATTTGATCGGCAGGAGATCGTACCGGGCGTATTTTTCGAATACAGTTACCTACCCGGCACCCGATTGTCGGTGGTACTTGGCCAGCGTCTTGATTTTCACAATCTCTATGGTACACTTTATACGCCCCGTGCACATTTGCGGTACGAACTTACTCCGGGGCTGACGGTCCGTGGAGCTGTTGGTAAAGGATTCCGCACGCCCAATGTCGTATCGGAGAATAGCCGGTTTCTGGTCTCCTCACGAACCTTGGTCGTACTCGAGTCCATAGATCCTGAGGAATCATGGAACATGGGAGGTAGCCTGGTCGCACAAATCCCCATTGCCAATAAGAAACTACAACTTGTTGGGGATTATTTCTACACCAGATTTGTCAATCAGATGGTGGTGGATCAGGATGCCAGCTCGAGCCAGGTTCGGATCTACAACCTGGACGGTTCGTCTTATGCGCATAGCGTGCAAATCGAGGGTTCAATGAAGGTCAATGAATTTGTAGATGTCAAGGCTGCGTATAAGTTGTATGATGTCCGCACAACCATGGCTGACAGACTCAGACAAGTACCCTATGTTTCGAGAGATCGCATATTCTTCAACATAGCGTACGCTACCAAATATGATAAATGGAAGGCCGATGCCACCGTACAATGGATTGGTAGGAAACGATTACCGATTACGTCAGATAAGCCATTAGAATTTCAGCAAAGTGGATTTTCTCAGGACTATGCCCTTGTCAATGGACAAGTTGTCCGTGGCTTTCGATGGGGGAGTATCTACTTAGGTGCAGAGAACCTTTTTGACTTTAGACAAGAAACACCAGTAATAGATGCGGAAAATCCTTTTGGTGACGATTTTGACGCATCCATTGTTTGGGGCCCCGTGGCCGGTCGGGTGGTATATGCCGGTTTTAGATATAAGATTAAAAACAATTAGAAAAAAGATAGTGAGTATGAAAAAGTTGATCATAATAATGCTGCTGACAGCAAGTGTCTCTGCCGTAGCACAGTCTCAGGAGAAGGCCGAAATCCTTACCAGTGCCATATGCGAAATGTGTAAGGAAACCATATTATACGACCTTACTTTCACCAAGGGGATCAAGGATGCAGATCTCAATCTGGAAAATAAGGTTGTGACGGTTGAGTTCAAACCAGGAAAGATCTCCGTTCAGGAAATTCGCGAGCGAATATCCAAGCTAGGATATAATGCTGATTCGGTGATGCGTGATCCAGTAGCTTACGAAAACTTGCCCATGTGCTGTAAGGATGGTGGGCATGATAATGGACACAGGGGAGGCCACTAGCGGTAATCACCTTTTTTAGCCTGGGAGCCGAGTATTTTACTCAGCTCTCAGGTTTTCAACCGGGTTGATGCTGGTAGTTTTGATGAGCTGACTGAAAATCGCAGACCCTGCCAGCGCCATAGTGACCAGGACGCTGAGTACCAGTTCCAGGATACCGACTCCTTCACTGAATTTATTGAAAGCCGGCACCACCAGTCTGTTGAAAACAAAGTAGGTGCCGGGTAAAGCAATTACAACAGCTACAATCCACAATTTCAAGTACATACTCGACAATTGCGTAAGTAGATCAGTCCGATTCGCACCCAAAATTTTGCGAATCGCGATTTCCTTGATTTTATTTTCTGTCGAATAAATGACCATTCCTAACAGTCCCAGGCACGACACGGTCAATGCCATGGTCGCGAGGAACCCGAAAATCTTAAGGTATATCTTGAAATAAGCGTAAGCGCGTTCTATTTCAGCATGTAGGAAGTTGCTTTTGAACGCCTGATTTGGATACAATTCGTCCCATGTCAACTCCAAATGTGCTAATGAACCAGTTAGATTGTCGGAGGTCAATGAAATCAACGCGAAAGAAACTTTTTGATTGTTGTTTCTGATCAATAGCGGTTCAATCACAGTGTCCAGCGGTTCATGGTTATAGTTTTTTACCACTCCCGCAATAGCCAGCCTTTCATCGCCATTGATATATAAAATCGTGCTATCCCCTTCGGGACCATTGATGTTCTTGATCATTTCCATCAATTTTTCATTGACCATTACCTGCTCAATAGCACGACCTTTGTTGGCGATTGGATTGCCCCACTTCACTTGTAGATGCATTTGCGGGATAAATGATTCGTCGGCATAGCATTGACGTACGCGAAGAGAATCACCCGATTTAGGGAAATAGGAAAAAATGGACTGATTAATGGGGGTGCCTGGTACAGTCGAGACGAAGCTGATCTGCTGTACCTCTTTGTTTTTTAGGAAGGTTTCACGGATTATTTCAGGGTCACCGTCATATATGGGTACAACCAGGATATTTTCTCTGTTGAACCCCAGATTGTAGGAAAAGACATGGTCATACTGCTTCAACAACACGCCTATGCCGGTCACTAAAACCAGCGAGCTGATAAATTGTAGAACCAGCAGTGTTTTGCGTACCCCTGATATCGACACCTGAGAGCTAACCAGCTGATTGCGTAAAGCCTGGATAGGCGAAGTTTTGGCAAATGTGAGGGCTGGCACGATGCCTGTGAATATGCCCGTAATAATCGCAAAGCCTATCAGGGCGGTTAGGGTGACCATTCCCATGTCGAAAGTAAGCGCTCCGCCGATGACTAGCATACTCCGGAAACCTTCCCGGATTAGCTGAAAAATGTAAATTGAGAATACCAGTGCAATCAACGAGATCAGAATAGTCTCCACAATAAATTGTGTTACCACCTGGCGCTTTTGACTGCCGAGCACCTTGCGGATACCTATTTCCTTCGCTCGGTTAAATGACCTGGCGATGGACATGTTCACGTAGTTGAAGCACGCCGGCAGGAGTATGATAAGAGAAATGATGAAAAAGAGGGTCATATCCGCCCGTCCCACTACCAGCCCTAATTCATTTTTGTATGATGGCCCGAGGTTTATGTTTTGCAAAGATTGTAATTGATAGTGCACTCCCTTGCCACTGGAATCGAAGTGCTCGCTTCCCACAGCACCCAAAATGGTGAGCTGTGACTCGATAAGGTCCTCATCAAACCCGTCACGAAGTTGAAAGTAGTAATAATTATTTCTGAAGTTAAGCCATTGCGCACTTCTCCGGGATTGCCGCAAATTGTGTGAGGTATTAAAATTTGTTACCAATTCAAACTTGAAGTGCGTGTGTTTTGGGAACTCTTCGAGCACACCTACAACCTTCAATTCTCCCCAATTCTGTGTAACAAGAACTTCACCGAGGGCATCTCTTTCTCCAAAAAGCTTAAGGGCTAGTTTCTGGGTAAGTATGACCGTCCCGGGTTCGTTCAGGGCGGCAGATGCACCTTCTTTGAATGGAAAGGAAAACAGTTCGAAGAATGAGGGTTCAGCGAAATACCCTCCGGCAGAAATTTTTTCTCCTTTTTTCTCTATTTCGACACGAAGCGAGTTATTTATAGCGACAGACTTTTCAATAGCTGTTAGCTGTTCAGTCATGCGCAAGGCCAGGGCAGGCGGGGACGAGGCATAATATTCAATGTCACCGTTATCTTCCACAACTGAGGTTAACCTGTAAATCTGCGATGCGTGTGTATGATGCCTGTCGAAAGTGCGCAACTCCATAAAGGTGACCGTCGATAATGTGGCCACGGACATGCCCAAAGCCAGCCCCAGTATATTGAGTACGGAAAACACTTTTTGTTTTAGGAGGCTACGAAGAGAGATTTTCAGGTAGCTGCTCCAGATTCCCATGCTACTTGCCCTGTAATGAGACGAATAAGCAGCAAGCTTTCTTCGACTTTTCACCGCGTATGAAAATAGCAGGCTTATCGCATGGTACCAATAAAGGACCTTGGCACGAAACGATCCTTTAAGGTCAAGGTCGGAGTAGAACAACTCGTCGAGATCGCCGGCCAGATCTTCCAGTTCTTCATCACGGCAGAGTAACGAAAGCAATCGATAGGGGAGTCGGGGTGGTCGCTGCATCAAAGGGAAAGGTTAACTTTTGTGTTCGACCATAGTTCGTCTCGAAGTGTCTTCATATCATGTAGCGCGGATATGGCAGAGGACGTCAGTTGAAAGTACCGCTTTCTCCTTCCTCCACGCCGTGCACTGGGCTCCCCCAAATAAGAGGTCAGGAAGTCTTTTTCTTCCAACCGTGTCAGCGTGGAATGCAAAGCTCCCAAACTGAGGTTCCGACCTGTTCTCGTATCAATGTCCGCGAGAATAGCAGCTCCATACGCTTCTTGATCTAGATTGGCTATGGTCAGAAGTACGAGCTCTTCGAATTCGCCGAGATACCCTTTCATATCTTTCTACTTTTGATATTAAATAGAATACGAAGGTATTGAATATATGTTTCTGTTTTTAATAAAAAATAAAATTACCCTGGGAATGGCTATATTATTCGCATGAAGATGATTGCGGTCTCAAAGGATCAGGTGACAAGGTTGTGGCTTCATTTACAGGGCTTTTCGAAACCGAGAGGGTCTGACAAATTCACAAAAACCACACTTTCGCAGTTGCTCAACCAAGTCGGCGGCCTGCAGTTAGACACCATCAATGTTGTGGAAAGAGCTCATCTGCTGACACTTTGGAGCCGTTTTGGATCCTTTGATCGGGAGGAGTTTCAGCGTTGGGCTTACCGAGATGGGTTGGCTTATGAATATTGGGGGCATGAGGCTTGTATCTTGCCAATAGCGCACCTGCCATTAGGAAAAGTCCGGATGAATACCTTCCCACCTTCCCAATGGGAAAAATCAGCCTGGTTTAAACAGTTTGTTACCTCCAATAGTAGTAAGCGCCGGGTAATTAGACGATTACGTGAGGAGGGTGCCCTGGAGAGCAAGGACTTTGAAACTTCGAAAAATGACAAGTTTCACGACTCCTGGATTGGTATGAGTGATGCTGCTTTACCAGTGGGGAAGGAAGACAAACGTACCCTGCAGTTGTTTTGGCATGCCGGAAAGGTAGCGGTTCGGGATAGAAGGCATTTTAGAAGGTTGTATGATCTTGCCGATCGGGTGTACCCGCACGTCAAGGCCGCCAGCCGAAAAGCTTACGAAGACAGCTGGTTGCTCTACGCCTTGACTGGTAATGGTATCACTGCTGAAAGACATCTCAATAACTATTTTACCGCGCCTCTGCTTACCGCTGCCGAGAAAAAAGAAGTGATCCTGAGAAACTTGAAAAAGCGAACCATAAGGGAAGTTAAAGTGCCGGGCATGGACGAGGCCAGATGGTTTGCCCTGCCGCAGCACCTGGAATTACTAGATCAAATGGAAGAACCGCATGGTACCACGTTTATTTGTCCGTTTGACTCGCTCCTTTGGCAACGTCAAAGGGCCGAAGAACTCCTCAATTTCCAATACCGTATAGAAATCTACGTCCCGGGGCCAAAGCGTGTTTTTGGGTATTATGTATTACCGATTTTGCACAATGGACAGTTCGTGGGCCGACTGGATCCCAAGTTCCATAGAGAAAAAGGACTCCTGGAGGTTAAGTCCTTGTACTTCGAAGACGGTTTTCAGCGGACCGAGGACTTTGACGAAGGGTTTCGGAGGACGTTGGAGAGTCTGGCGTCATTCGTAGGTGCCACGGATATTCAATTGCGATAAGCCCATATCGGTGGGAACCCTGTTGAAACTTATTGTTCGCAGAATCGTTTTTCAATATTACTTTTACAAATGGGTAAATAATATCTGGTATGGAACCTGGGCCACCCAAACTTGCACAGCAGTTATTCTGCTGGTACTGTCGCAATGATCTACAGGATTCGATTCTGGGTGATCTGGATGAACGCTTTGAAGAGCATGTAAAGAAGCGGGGACCTTTGCTGGCTACTGTTTATTACTGGATTAACGTTTTCAGGTTTGTCAACCGATTTACCCTGTCCCGCCCTAAAGAAGATTTTTCTACTCACGCTCATCCTTTTTGGTTTATGCGCAATTATTTGACCACCTCCATTCGATTCCTGATGCGAAATAAGCAGTTCGCAGTGATAAATATACTCGGCCTCACCATTGGCTTAACGAGTTGTTTAGCGATACTGCTTTTTGGGTTACACGAGTTTTCCTTTGACAGATTTCATGAGGGCCACGAGAAAGTATTCCGGGTAAATATGAGCTATGAAGATAATGCGGGCAATATAAACGTATTGGTCAACTCGCCGCCAGCCCTGGTGCCGGGCACGAGAGGACTTTTCCCGGAAGTGGTTAAAGCATCCCGTCTTCGCTATACGATGCGGTGTTTGCTTAGCCACGGAGAAAATAGATTTTATGAAGATCAGGGCTATTATGCGGATTCGCTTTTCCTGGAAATACTGCCTTTCAAATTAAGTAGTGGGGATGCCGATAGGGCCCTTGATCAGCCCAATTCTATTGTGATTACTGAGGATCTGGCGTTGAAATATTTTGACAAAACAGATGTGCTGGGCGAAGTGCTGCTCTTAAACAACAGCTTGTCGCTGGAAGTAACGGGTATTCTCAAGCCCATACCAACCAATTCCCATCTTGATTTCCAGTACTTGATCTCCTTTCCAACTTACGTAGTGCCGGATGGCTATGCTTCGAACCTTGATAGTTGGGGATGGTTAGGTTTTCTAACTTATGTCTCGCTTAGAGAAGAGACCGCTGGCGCTGGATTTCAAGCCAAACTCAATCAGTTTCTTGACGATCGCACGCCGCCTGGCAGAAAACCGTTAAAATCAATTGTCCAGAACGTCGAGGATATTTACCTATCGTCTCAGGGAATGACGGATGATCTGGCAAGCCCGATACGGTTTGGTAACAAACAGCACGTGACCGCCCTTTTTATTGTGGCTTTATTGATTTTGGCAATTGCCACTTTAAACTTTCTCAACCTGACAAGCGCTTTGTCCATTAATCGCCAGAAAACCGTGGGGGTTCGTAAAGTTCTTGGTGCACGTCGTACGGCAATTTTCTTTCAAATGCTTACTGAGTCCACTTTGATTGCTCTTTTGTGCCTCGTGCTTAGCTATGCGCTCGCTGTATTTTTTTCTCCCGCCGTGACTAAAGCGCTCGGCGGTGACATGACCATTACTGTGGAGCTCGTTCTGTCCACCATCCCGTTCATGTTGCCTTTGGCTTTGATGATAGGTCTCATCTCTGGCGGTCAGCCAGCAACCAGACTGTCAGGGTTGTCAATTACGCATGCGATGAAAGGCCATGGCGAGGGCGCTCAAATGGGTGCGTTCGGACTGAGGAATGTGTTGCTCATCTTGCAGTTTTGTATCGCGATCGCTATGATCTGCGCCACTTTGGTGTTGTCTCAGCAGACCCGTTTTTTGCAAAATCAATCACTAGGATTGACCAAAGAAAATGTAATTGTCATTAAGCTTCTTCCTGAGGCCATGGCGCGGCATTTCGCAACATTTAAACGCCAACTTCAGCAAAATGCAACGGTCGTGAGTGTAAGCCAAAGTGAGCGGCTGATAGGTGATCCATGGCCCATCAATCCGATTCGCCAATCGGATCAGGATCAGTCGCAAAGTAAGGTGCTCTCAGGTAATCTGGTAGGCTATGATTACTTCCGGACCATGAACATCAAATTGAAAGAGGGCAGGACCTTTTCCAGGGAATTCCCGAGTGATTCGGCCAGCGCCATTGTGATCACAGAAAAGGCCGCTGAATTTATGAACTTGGAAAACCCGGTAGGCACGCGTGTACATTTCTTTGACTTGGACGGTCCGCGGACTATCATCGGAGTGGTTGAAAATTTCAACTTTTCTTCCTTACATCAGGAGATCCTTCCGGCGGTGATGATCCTTCCTTTCATCGATTTGGAGTACATGTACATCCGGGTAAGGCCGGGAAATGTAGCTGAACAACTGCATACGATTCAGCAGACCTGGGCCGGTATCTCGCCCAATTCCCCAATGGAATTTAGATTTCTCGATGATCGAATACACCGACTTTACGAAAGTGAGGAACGTCTCACCCGGCTTATTAATGGCTTTGCGATCCTGGCGATTCTGTTAGCGGTACTGGGGCTCTATGCGCTGGTTTCTTATATGATCAATCGGCGCCTCAAAGAAGTGAGCATTCGACAAGTCCTTGGAGCTGGTAGCTTCAGGTTGTTTGCCCTCCTGACAAAGAAATATCTTCTTTTTATCCTACTTGCGTCCTTAGTGAGTATTCCGTTTATTCATTACCTACTCAATCAGTGGCTAGGAAATTTTGCTTATAGAATAGATGTCAGTTGGACTGTATACGGAATTGCCTTTCTCGTATTGCTGACTGTCTCACTAGTAACAGTGACTTTGCGAACATGGCGGGCGGTGCGCACCAATCCTGCTGACATCTTAAGGAGTGAATAGTGTGCAATCTGGCTAATTGACCAAAGGAATTAGGCCGTCTGTAATAGTTCATCCAACCGATCAAAAACCGACACCCAGCCATTGTAAAAGCCCATGGCTTCCTGTTGTTTGCAGTATTCTTCGGTCTCATGAACCACGCTAAAAGTAAAAAGTGTCTTCTGACCTTCAGCTTTGAATATGGCATGAAGTTCTACGCCTTCTGTCATAGGCCTGAAATCTGCCGAAGTGACTATTTTTTCCAGCGGAATGATCTCCTTGTAAACTCCCTCGGCGGTGAATTCATTGCCATCAGGCATCTGCATGATGTATTTCCAGTGGCCGTCGACTTTAAATTCATGGGCTTCTACCCGTGTCTGCATGCCCTTCGGCCCCCACCAGTTAACGATATGTTCCGCGCTGGACCAAGCTTCCCATACCAATTCGATGGGAGCGTCAAAAGTGCGCTCAAGAGTCAATGTACGATTCGCTGCGTTACTCATTTTTATTTTGTTTGGATTTTAATTCATATAGATATTGCTCGAAAGCGTCCAGCCTGTCCTCCCAGAGGCTGCGATACTGATCGATCCACATAAAGGCCGGAATGAGTTTGCCAGGCTCAATTTGACAGTATCGTTCACGACCCTTGGTTTCAATTTCCACGATTTCACATTCCTCCAGAATTTTCAAATGCTTGGAGATAGCGGGTCGACTTATATCGAAATGGTTAGCAACTTCATTGATGGTCATCTTTTCTGCCGCCAACAGCTCAATGATGTCTCTGCGCACAGGATCAGCAATGGCTTGAAAAACATCTCTTCTCATTCTTTATGTAACTGAACGGTTACAAGTATATATGTAATCATTCGGTTACACAAGACTGTGATGGATTTATTTTTTGGAAAGTACCGCTTGAATTACTGCCTGAAGACTTTGAAGGTGGCCAGGTTTCCGTTGTGGAAAATATTGAGGATATACAAATTTCGATTCCCCGCCAACTCAATTTCGTTGACAAAGACTGGCGCTGGAGCCAGCGTGCGCTGGTCCAATAGTTTTCTGCCAGATATGTCAGTGAGGACCCATCGAACCTGCTGGCCGGGGATGGCAGCCGAAACTTCCACTTCCAGGGTCGCCGGATCAGGTTGTCGGATATTAAAATATTTGACTGAATTCGGGTCTGACAGTACCAGAATCGTTTTGCTATACTCGGAGGTACCATCGAAATCTACTTGATGCAATCTGTAGTAATTGTAACCTTGTACGGGCGCAGGATCAACAAATGAATAGTATTGTGTTTCATTAGTGGTGCCGTTTCCCTGTACCCTTCCCATTACCGAGAAGTCAGTGCCATTTGCAGATTTTTCAACATCGAAATGGCTATTATTCAGCTCGTTGGCTGTGTGCCACTCCAAGGTTATCTTACCCTCATCTGATTGGCCCCTGAATGAGACCAGTGTTACTGGCAGGGCACTTGAAGTAGAGGCTACCGTGAAATCGGAGAATGCTGAAGTAGTGGAAGTTACCGAGGTGCTGGTATGCGAGTCGTACCCGGTGCCTGATTCTTCCCATGAGGTAGTGGTTGTATTATATCTGCTAACTCTTAAGTCGCTGGAGCCGGAAAGCCCATCAGCCCCGGCATCAAAATTGAGCGTTACTTCCACATTTCCGGTGCCACTGCTTCTATCGATAGTCCAGTATCGAGTGGTGAGCAAGGAGGTGAGTGGGCTTGTGAGGTCCGAATTATCGGTAGGGGCGCTCGTGAAGTGCTGGATAGTAAAGTCTGAAGCATTGACCGGGTCCAAGGTAACCGGGCGATAATCTGAGCCATCTCCAACATGGAAAGTGTACGCGGAGGTAAAGTTCTGAACCTCCAATGGCCCGTCAAAGTAGTTCGTACTGGAGGCTCCTACGATAATGCCACTGCTTGAGATAGTGATCACCTCGGAGGAGGAGCTGGTTGAAAATATACCATTGGTTAATGTAAGCCGTTCGTTGATAGTGAGATCGGAGTTGAGGGTAACTCCTGAACTATTATCTACTGTCACTCGATCTGCGGCGGTCACCCCGACTGTCCCAAAATTCAAGGTTTGCGCCGTGGATCCCGAAAAGTTATAATCGAGGGCGCTTCCCAAAGTAATGGTACCACCCGCCGCCAACGTCGCTGCAAGGCCGGTTGCAGCATTGCAGTTGATGATTGCGCCATTGGCTATGGTCACATTGAGGTTGTCATTGGCCCCGTCATTCAATGAGTAGGCTCCTGCATCGATTGTGCTACTGCCATCCAAGGAGATTGTGCCATTGTAGATTTCCTGGTCTGCTCCCAATGCAATGGTCTTTCCCGACCAGGAGTAAGATTCACCGTCCAGATCGATGGATCCGGATCCACCAAAATGCAAGGTAGTACCGGTGAAATCAGTTGCATTCCCTAGTGTGACGTCACCGTCGGCAAGGATGCCATCTCTGATAGTAGTGCCTGTGCCAGAGATGTTCAAGGTGGCGGAAGTCACTTTTAGGATACCATTGAGGGTCCATAAGTTGTTGGTGGCGGTAGTAAATCCATCTACCTCGAAAATGGGGTAAGTACCCGCTGCTACGGATGGAAAGTAAGTGGTGTTGTAGGCAAAAGCTCCCCCATCTGTGTAATAAAAAACGGCATCCGTTTGCCAGTCGATCTGGGTGGAAGTCCCGATATTGTTCAATCGGCCAACGGAACAGCTGAAAGTACCACCCCCTTGAACCTGAATGGTGCCTGTAATGGTCGGAAGGGCGTTGTAGTTAGATAAGCTTAGCGTCCCGCCACTCTGAATAATTAGATCGTCTCCGGGGCCATCAGCTACCGTCAAAACATCAGCGTTTTGATCCATGGAGATTTCTCCCCCGTTTTCTATGATCACTTGGTCGACGCTGATATCGGCATCCACTGAGATGTCGTGGCCAGAGCGGATATAGATAGTGCCTGTTGTGGAGCTAGGGTAGGTGGTGGCAGTGGTCCAGGTGGTACCGTTCCAGTATTGCCAGATTGTCGCAAAATCAGCTGTCCAGTTGCCGGAAGCGATGGATTGGTAGGAGACCGCCGCGGTGATGGCCGAGGAGGTGGCGGAGGTCAGATATGTCCCCCCTGAGTCGTCAGCGTCTATGTCAAAGTCTTCGGACGAGTCGTATTGAAGATCCGTATAGGTGTACCGACCAGATGTTAACGTTTTTGCCGACAGGGCATTTTTGCTGGCACCCCCTTCGGTTAGGTTGTTGGATCCGGTCGAACCTCTGCTCAAGATAAACGTGGAGGTGTTGTCATCCAGATCGATGTTTCCGTAGGCATCCATGGAGGCAATGATCAAAGTGAAATCCTCATCTACGCCCACGGTTGTGGGTGGACTGTCAAAACCCCAGTTTGTCCCACTTACCTCTACTGAGTTGTAGGAGGTGTTGGAGCTGGCGGATTCTGTGACGGTAATGGTACTGGTCGCTCCGCTGAAGGTAAAATCGGCACCTGACAAGTCAATATGTAGCAGATCGCCATCGATCTCCTCGGAAATGGTGGTATTAAGCCAGACACTCAGGGTGAATGTTTCGTTACCGTCATCAGGGACATATCCTACGTCGCCCGAAGTGATCCCGATTCCGGAAAAAGTGATCGAATTGGCGCTAATGGAAGTTGCGTTGATAGCATTGCCGCCACTGTCTTCCAATCGTGCTCCGGCGATGACATCAGACCAATCGTCAATGGCATCACTGGCTCCTTCGGTGAATACGACATCTGTAAATTGAATTGGGAAAGCATCGGAACCTGTGGAGGCATCATCTGCAATAGTGAAGTCAAATACATCCTCTCCCGGATCAGCAACCACGGTAGAAGGGAGATCTCCAAAATTGGTAGTACCGGCAGTAATAGTACCCTCGCCTGAGCCAGCGGCGATGGTGGCGGTAATGTCTATGTCTGTAAAAGCGATGGCCGCATTATCAGCGTCGTGTTCTTTCACAACCCACTTGAGGTAGTAATAAGACCCATTACTAATGGTAGCACTGATAGACCCGGTCAGCTCTGTCGCCGCTTGTCCCCAGTTGGTGGTAGGAGCAAAGGACGTGCCCATGGCCACTATTTCTGTGTAGCTGCTATTATCGGCACTGTAGTAAAACTCAATTTCTGCAGCAGTTCCGCCTATGACTCTACTATAGACATCATAGGCAAGATCGAGAGAGGTGATATCCCCGCCGGTACTATTTTGCAGGCGCAAGATCAAAGCGATATCCCCCTCATAACCGGTATATCCATTTCGAACTCCAAGTTTGTCAATGTTATAGGTATAAGCACGAACCTGTCCTGGCGGCCATCCCCCGACGTTCCATTGAGAGGTGGTTTCACCACCAGCATATACGCCCCCAGTATTGGTGTCTCCAAAGTCAGAGTCCATCGTTCCGTCATTGCTTAGGTCTACTCCCCAGATGTCAGAGTCTAGCGTCCCGCTACCACCCCCGGATTGGAATCCGGCACCTGTGAAGCCTGTAAAATCGATGGTCTGAGTAGCATCCCCGGTAATGGAATACTGCGCAAAGACCCATGGAGAGATAGTTAAAAGGAGAATGAAAAAGACGTACCTCCGCTGTTGCATTGAATGACTGGCTGTTAGGTTAGACAATATTCAAAGACGGGTGGGAATAATTCAATATAAACTTCGAATTTTATAACTCATGCCAACCATTTGTACACCATCTGTGCAGTTTATACAGAGAAATGATTGGGTTTTGGACTCTCAATGTGCGCAGGGGTCAGGCCTACAAGATTTTTTGAATACTCAAATTTCCAGCCTCATTGTTACCAGGGATTTGGTAAATCCAGCTTTTTCATAGGCTCGAACGGCAGGCATGTTGTCGTTGTAAACGTCTAACCTCACTTCAGTTAACCCTCGGGATTTTGCCCAATCGAATAATGCGTTCAGGATAGACGAACTAATGCCTCTGCCCCGGTGAGTAGGCTGCACGTACATGAAACCTATGTAAGCGTAGTGAGTGAATCTTTGAAAAGTTTTGGCTAAGTCCTTCCGGACATATCCCGAACCAACAATTTCTCCCTGGTCTATCGCCACCAGTAATTCTGCGTCTGGCGAGGTGATGAGTTCCTGGAGGTGGTAATAGGTAAAGTGCTCGTCTTTCAGCGTTGGGTCAAAGGGTTTTTCTGCAGCTATGACGCCTTGCTCAAATTGCCGGAGCGTCGGTAGATCCGACAGTTTCGCGGGTTGGATCAGGAGTTTATCTTCCATGTACTAAAGCTAGCGAAAATACGGATTTGGATATTTTTTTCTAATTCAATTCAAAATATGACGACCGGTCATTATATTTGATGAAAGTTTATTTTAGATGTCCTGAGAGTGTTTATTTGATAAAACCGGGCTAACTGATAGCATGGTGGACTATTGAAATTTTCAGGCGAGCAACCCAATTACAAAAATCAAAATCATGAGTACGATCCAAGAAACATCCCTCGAGGCCTCCCTGCCGAAAACTTTGAAAGCACTTAAGATCGTCTTGATCGTAAGATTGGCGATAGTAGCTGTGTTTTATGTTGTCTTTACCCTTAAGGATTTGACCATTGGGAATGTGGGACCCCAAATCATAATGTATACAGGTATGGCATTTACGGTCATGTTGGCCTTGATCTTTTTTGCCATAAGAAAAGGTAATCTATGGCTGCTGAGAACATTTATTGTGATAGATCTACTGGCGGCAATTCCTGCCTCCGCTTTTATTTCTATCGTACTGTCCCTCGTGGCTTTGGTTCTTACTTTCACCAAATCCTTCAAAGCGTACTTCCAGGGATAGCCCTGGCGTCATAGGACATGCTATTTGTTGGGTTCTGACAATCCTGGACTTGCGATCTCCATAGATACTGATTCACGTCCTTTTTTGAATTGCTGTGGGGTCAAACCGGTAATGTCCTTGAAAATACGATTAAAACTAGCTTTGCTATTAAACCCCGCCTCGTAGGCCAAGCTGAGAATTTTCAGGTGGTCATTATTGGGATCGTGCAACTTCCTCTTGACCTCCTCCACCCTGAATTCGTTGACAAACTGGAAGTAATTTTTTCCCAATTCCTGATTCAGCGTGGTTGAAATACTCCTTTCGCTAAACCCCGCTTCCTTCGCCACCTCTGCAAGTGTAAGCTGAGGCTTTTTAAACAATTGCCTATTCGCCATGCAGTGAAGGAGTTTTGTCAATATTTCCTTTGAGGACTGATCCGGATTTTCATCCATCGCGGTGTTGGCTACAAGCAAGGTTTGCGTTTGTTTGTAGCCGCTTATACTAAGCCAATAGAGGAAGAGGCCATAGCCAGTAAGCAAGATCTCTTTTGTTGTTTCCCAGCCCGGCAATGTATGCTTGCCGGATGCTCCGGTACTGAAAATCAAGAATAGAAGCACAAGAAAGAAGGTGCTCAATACGACATATATAAAGGTCCGTAGCCACTGCAGATTAATATGATCCGTATTGGAAACATGGTGGAGTAGACGTCTTTGATAATCTTTAATCAGCCGGATACTATAGGCCATGTAGACAATGATTGAGACAATGGCTGCTGATTCAAAAAACTCGGAAACAAAGTGAAACCTGGGGTAGGGGTTGGAGTCACCAACGATGCCGTGGTAGGTGCTGTGTATATAGTTCAATACAAACGGTGAAAAGTGCCAAAGGGACTTCCACGAAAACTGCTTTGAGCGCGTGAGATATCCGATATAGTAATAAAATAGTGGTCCAATCCAATAGGCAACAGAAAAAGGCATCCATACCAGCCAGCGATACTGATGCCAGTAGGATGGCACGATAGCATAAGGCGTGAATGTCAGCGTCAGGCAAATGATGGTCAGAGCCAGGAATAAATTGGCTTGTCTGTTTTCTCGCTTTGTCAATATCAGGCCACTGAATGTTAAGCCATTCACGATGGCGCAGATGACAAATAATTGGTATGGGGTCAACGAGAAATGCAAGTCCGACAATTCAAA
This sequence comes from Cyclobacteriaceae bacterium, assembly GCA_965242775.1. Taxonomy (GTDB): domain Bacteria; phylum Bacteroidota; class Bacteroidia; order Cytophagales; family Cyclobacteriaceae; genus JAWPMT01. Next base: position 8,708 of record CBDETI010000030.1, on the reverse strand, counting down.
GTACTCCTGCTCTTACAATGGATAAAGATTTGGCTATTCTACGGGAATATGTAAGTCCACGATGCATTTACCCTCAGGGTGTTGCCTAAAATCATTGTGATAAACTTCGAAAGGGTTACCAGGCGCCTTTTTATAGCCATTGTCATTCATCCAGACAAATAGGCTGCTCCAGGCGTTTTCAAATTCTGCTGGAGTTATTTCTAAGTGGGCGACGATGTTTTTGGCATCTTCAATGGTGCCACTTTTGATCTCACCCGCTTCTTCGAAGGCAGCCTCTGTCAGCAGGCAAATCGTCATCCTTACCTTTTCCGGTGAGGTTACCCGCACACTATCATGAAAAATTCTCGCGATGTTGGCCTGTGGGGTCATCAACTCCTGGGCCCGAGCCCATTTTAATACTTTTTCGAAGGCACTTTCCAAGCCTTCAAATCCAATGTGTGTGATCCCCGCATACGCTCGAGCGGGGACGTTCATTACTTCAATATTTGCATTCATAGAAATCCAGTTTAAATGGTCATCAATGTTGCAAATGTGCTGTTCCAGTATAAGTGTCTTTTGACCATTCTTGCTTTCTATTTGACGTATCTTGCTTTTATAACCGTCGGTCTGCGATTGGAAGGCCTTTGGGCTTGCACCAAAGTGATTGCGAAAAGCTCTTGAAAATGCCGAGTTGCTATTAAATCCACAATCCGTGGCCAATTGTGCCATGCTTATGGGCTTGTCATGGAGTAACGAAAGTGCAGCTCGCTCCAGCCTTCGGCGAAGGATGTAGTTGTTAACAGTTTCCCCAATAACACCCTTGAAAATACGGTGAAAATGGAAAGGTGAATAAAGCGCTTCCCTGGCTATCTGGTCAAGGGGGAGCGGCTCTCCCAGGTGCTTGTCTATGTAATTCAAGGCCAGGTTTATTCGCTTGATATAGTCCTTGGAGAGGGCTTCTTCGGTGACTTTCATTGTCATCAAATATACACCGGCGCCGACAGTGGAGCCGATGTGGAAATCCTCTCGTAGCCATCGTTTGTTTGCTATAGCCTTTTTCGGTAGACCTCCCTGAATCTTAGCGTCCATGTGGATCCTCCGTCTCGGGAATGTTCGCTGGTTCGGATCAATTCCCTATCACCATTTGGTATAAAAGCCTGGCGAGAAAGTACTTCCTGCCCGTTCACAATGAAGGTTTTATACATGTACCAAATATTGCCAACCTTTCGGCCTTGCCAAAGCTGAAATAGCCCGTCGGTGGACATCCATGCAAATTCCCATTGTTCGGTGCGGTGGTCCCAAGCGCGCCAAGCCTTTGAAAAATTACCTCCAGCACCTAACCAATATTCTTCGAAAGCGCCGTTGTAAAGGCCTTGTTTGACTATGAAAGTGGGTGTGCTTTTTAGTGAATCTCCCTGGAATTGATACCACTCGCCCACCCAGTGCTGGTAATATTGGCTGTCGTCATGTGTTTGGGAAAAGCCGGTCATTGCAATAATGACCAGCGGAATAAGTAAGCTTTGCTTCATGATCTTTTTCCCAAAAAAGAGATCTTAAGCGTTCATTAACCACCTTTTTTATAAAGTGAGGAGCTTTTTTGAAATTATTGCCTGAATTGACTGGGACTCATGCCGGTTTCCTTCCTGAATGCCCGGTTGAAAGCGGAGAGCGAAGAGAAACCACTCTCCAACGCAATGGCCAATATTTTGCGGCCATCTCCCGCCCGAAGTTTGCTCATGGCCGCTTTGACTCTGAATGTGTTGATCAGTTCGTTGAAGGAACACTTGCCGGCGGTGTTGATTACCATTGAGATCACAGACTGATGATACCCCGTATGTTCGGCTAGTCGACCTAATTTGATCCCGGGATCGAGGTATAAATGATCTTTTTGAAGGAGTTCCTCAATTTGCCTCCAGATAGCGCTAATCTCATGATCCGGTAGTGTTAGATGTTTGTATTTCTTATCACTTTCGCCCTCGATGATCTTCAATTTTCCTTTGAAGGCCATGAAAACGATCAGGTATAGCAAAACCAGAAGCAGACAGGAGGTGACAATGTAAAAGGGGAAATCAAACAAGAAATAGAGCACATTCATCACCAAAATCAGCAAGAGGGATAAAAGCAGTCCGAATAACCAGCGATTTTGATTGCCACTCAAGGGATGTCGCGAATTGTTGATGCCACCAATACTTAACCCGAAATAGAGGAGCGGATGGGTCTGAATCGTCCAGTAAACCAGTAGCCAAAAAGGCTCGCCAATCCTGGCGCGAATGGTGTTGGCGAATAATAATGCGATAATGCCGGGAACTAAGTGAATCCAGGGTTGTGGAGGGATGCGTAGATTCAAATAGCTCCGTATGTAAAGCCAAATAGCGGGGCCTAATCCCAGAAAGCTGGCGTGCATAAGGTTAAAATAAAACCGCTGAATAACGTCAGGTGCTGCTTGTTGGATACCCAGCTTGCCAATTCGTACAGCTAGCAATAGAAAGAAAACGCCCAGAAAAAGATTCTTGTGTCCTTTTTGCTGCGCGTTGAAAAGCAACTGACAGCCAAGAAATAAAGCGGTCAGGCAACCAACCATTGAGAGCGCAAATGCAACAGCCATGGAGGGTAATTTATCTTAGATGTTTGATCATATCCAGGTTTTGCCCGTGGTATTCAAATTCTCCGAGTGTCTTAAACCCATGCTTGCGATAAAACTTTATCGCGACGTGATTTGACAGTTGCACACCTCCCATCAAAGCGATCTGCCGGGCTCCTCGAATCTTGAGATCATTTATCACAAATTCAAAAAGCGTACTGCCAACTCCCTTCGATTGAAACCGATCGGCAACAGACGGAGCGAAGGCATAATCGTTGAAAGCGTCGATCGCTATTCCGTAGTTTGGGAATCTATAGATTTCGCCTTCCGTACATCCCCGGGCAGTGACGGCATAACCGATCAATTGTGCTTGAAGAAAACATGCATACCCTTGATAATTGTCATGTTCATTGGCGCAGATCACTTGGAGCGTGCCCAGATCAAACGAGTGCGGAGCAAACCTACTGCGCGTGATGTCTGATAGGCCTTCTAAGTAATTGACCAAGGCGGTGTAGTCATTTTTTTGCAATAAGCGGACCAGGGTATCAGGCACTCTCCTGCGTTTGTAGTTCTGCTAGCGATGCTTTCTTCCGAAATTCACTTGGTGTCAACCCGGTGCGTTTTTTGAATACCGTGTTAAAGACAGATTTGGAATTGAATCCGGCGCTATAAAACACCTCTTGAATTGATAACTCCCTGTTTTCCGGATTTTCCAATTGTTTCATGCAGGCATTGATCCGATGTTCGTTGACGATTTCCAGAAAAGATTGCCCATACCAGGCGTTGAGGTAAATAGAGATATGATGGCTTGCCACCTTGAAGTGATCCGCTACCTTTTTCACACTTAATAGTGGGTCTGAATAGACAGACGGTTTAGACAAATAATTGACTAATTCTCTTTCTAAAGTCACCTGAATAGCAGGAGGCAACTTTTTGTCAGCGTCACGATTACTACCGGCGCGCCGGGGATTACTTGCTTCAAGTAACCACTTAGCAAGTCCCGAAACAAAGATCGACTCTGCCACAACATATAAGATCCATGCTGTCGGTTCGCCAATCCATTCCATGATTGTCCATAAAATGAATTCGGAAAAGCGTATGACTCTGGCGGAAATAAATGCAGCTAAGACGTATTTCATCCACTGGGAGGATCCTTTATGGAGAAGCAGTCCGCAATAGATTACGAAATGAAATTGTGAAAATAGCAGCACATAAAAAAGAACTTCTCGGGGCAAGGCTTGCGCTCCAGGCAAAAAAAGTGCTACAACTGTGAGGGGTACGAAGTGCAACAAATCCTGAGCCTTAAATGGTAGGTTTTGGATGGAGAACAGCAGCAGCGGTCCCAATGCCAATTGCAAGCAGAATGAAAAAAACAACCAAACGTCGGTGGCAGGTAGTACCTCGCGGATCCATAGGATACTCAGTAGCAATTCTACCGTATGGACCGTGGCTAGTGCAGTCAGGAAATAAACAGATGCCCTGGATCGAGGTTTCTGTTTCTCAAAGAACATGAGCAATCCGGCGAGGAGCAGGATGCCGAAATTGAAAAGACTCTTGATCCACAAAAGTTCAAGCATGGTTAAAGTTACGTGCTAACCGGCATTTCGTTCCGTGCGCAGCCAGGACTTTAAAGTTTTTCTCATTTTCGATAATTGAGAAAAACCAGTTTTCCTTGAAGACGCCTTCGGCAAACCCCATCGGTACTTTAGGCAGGAAAAAGATATGGTGAAATTGAATATAGAAGTACTGGCGGTTGTACTAACTCTGACTGTAGCCTGTGGAGGGTCTGATGATGCATTGGATGCCAATGAAGATAATGTGGTAGACGAATGCAAGGATCAGCCGCTGCAGGGGGTCAACGACAAGCGATCCCTTTATGCGGTCACAACTTTGACCGAAGCATTTGACGGAAGCGGAGGGCTCACTGTTGACAGTGCCGGGTTTATCTATGTTGCCGATTTTGGCGACGAATTGAGCAATGCCAACGGCAATGTGGTTTCTCGTATTGACCCGGAGACTGGAGTTGTTTCCACATTTGCAACAGGGCTACAGGGCCCGTCTGGCAATACTTTTTCGCCTGCAGGGAAGTTGGTCCAGGCGAATATTAGAGGAAATTTCATTAGCGAGATCAATGCAGATGGGGAAGTGAGATTGCTGAATGATGAGGGTTTCCGCGCTCCGGTCGGGGTGGCTTTTGATAGCCAGGGAAATCTCTTCGTTTGCAATTGTGGTGGGTCATCTATCCAAAAAGTAACACCGGATGGCACCTCTACCGAGTTTGTCCGTACCCGTGTATTTTTCAATTGCCCCAATGGCTTGACCGTTGATGAAAATGACAATCTGTATGTGGCCAATTTTGGCAATAGTGCCGTGACCAGGATCAAACCAGATTCAAATCTGGAGTCCCTGGCCTCAATTCCAGGTGGGGGCAATGCACATATCACCTATGGGAATGGTGTGTTATATGTCCTATCCAGGGGAGGAAATCGCCTTTATGAATTGACATTAGACGGGGAGCTCTCCTTGATCGCTGGCACTGGATGTGCTGGTAATGACGATGGTAGTGGTGAGGAGGCCACCTTCTTTATACCCAATGGCATAGGCCTGAGCAACGATGGAACTAAGATTTATGTAGTCTCGCGACTGGTCGGGGAGGGATCACCCCTGAATCCGGTCGTCGTACGTGTTGTGCAATTGAAGTAGCCCAGACCATGCTTATGGATCCGTCTTTTTCGACAGGCGGATCCGAGTTTACTGAGCACTTTCTTGCTGTTGCATAAAGCTTTTTGGGGTTTTGCCCTCTAACTTTTTGAACACGCGGTAGAAGGTGGCCAAACTGGCAAAACCAGCTTCTGCGGCAATAGATTGGATGGTGAACTGCTCACTCAGTGGACTGTGAAGTTTCTCTTTGGCATCGGTGATCCGCAATTGATTGATATACGCTTGAAAGCTCAACCCAGTCCATTGCTTTACGAGTTTGCTGACCTGGTGCCGCGAGTAGCCGGTTTGGAGTGACAAATCCTGGATAGTAAAGTCTGGATCGCGATAGGGTTGATTACGCCTGATGTGCTCCTCAATTTGTAGAAAATTTTCAGCCGATGCCCCTTTAGCCGCTATTTTAGGTGGTCGTCCGATAAAATAAATTGTCTTCGGCGATTGGACACTTCGAAGGAATAGATTAAGCAGAAAACCAGCGACAAGTAAAAAATAGATAGAATCCATAAACCAAAATCGCAGACCTTCCACATTCAAAACAGAGACCGAAAGGAATCCTAAAACAGCCAGTGCAGCCAGTACGGTTACTAGTTGGGCGATCCACCAGAATTCTCTCTTTTCTTGCAGTGGTCCACGGTATTTCACGATCATATGCGTTGCCCACGCCAAATACATAAATGACTGGGCACAAAAGAGAATGAAGTTAAAGTTGTGAATAGGGTTAATATGGCCCTGACTGCTCATTCGTATATAGTTCAGTTTCACTTCCCCAGGTAGCATGTAAAAGTTAGAAGTGTCAATCACCACGATCATGGCAGGGATCAAATGGACCAATGCACGCCAGGTGATGGGCATACGAAGCGTCGCGAGTTGAATATAGAGAAACAGCAGGGGCGCCATGCAATACCACAAGGGCGAAAAGGCAAAAATGAGATGAGGCCATTGATCATATCCAGCGAATCTGACAATTAACTCTTCTCCAAGTAGCGTGGCGCTCAGCAAAGACATAGCACTCAACAACCATTTGGCTTGTTTGGAACCACGTCGAAAGGTTGGAAAAATGATGGCAAGCAATATGCCTTGTATGGTGGCATACGCCACAAGGCAAATCCATATATTTTCTAGGAGAGAATCCATAGTCACTTACAAGTGAAAAACACCTGCATTTGGTAAACTACTTATTTTCTCGGTAGGAAAGGCGCGGTTGATTCACTGGCAGTTTTACTTCTCCAAAACAAATTCAACCCGCCTGTTTTCTGAGGCAGTGCCCCTTATTTGCCTGGTCTCTCCAAATCCGTAAGTTTTTAGTCTTTCTTGATCGACACCATAAGCCTGTAAAATCCTCTTGACGGCTGCTGCACGACGCATAGAGAGCGTAAGGTTGTAATCCTCGGAGCCAGATTTATCCGTGTTGCCGTAAATATTTAAGATCAAATCTGAATGCTGCTTTAAATGCTGCGCGAGGAAGTAAAGTTGTGACCTGGCATCCTCCCTTACCGCGTGCTCATTATGGTCAAAAAAGAGTTTTTCCAGGCTGAATGATTGGTTTAGCACTAATGTCGGAAGATTTGATTGGATCTCTTCCAGTGTGAAAGCATCGTACAAGTAATACATTGGAAATTCTAGATTGTCACTTTCGCCCTTTCTTTCCAGGAAATACCTTTCTGCCCCCGGCATGAGGTCGCCAACCAGGAAGTACCGTTCATATCCCCTGCCTTGAAATATCAGTTCGACTTTACGCCAGTTCTTTTCAATGGTGAGAATATCTTTCTGCAGGTCAACAGTCAGGTAGTCCAGGCCATCGGGCCTATTGGAATGTTCCAGCGCAAGCGAGTCGGCGGAGAAAGCCACTGACAGTTTGTTGGTAATATGCCGGGATCGGGTAGCGGGATAATAGTGAAAAGTCAGTCTGTAAAAACTGTTTCGGTTCAATGGCTTTTTCAGGCGGACGGAAAGCACTTCCACGTACGGTTCGCCCCATTCGTGAAACGGCGCCGTGGAATAAAGCCCCGCATAGGACTTCCCTTCAATTGATTCAGCGTGACCTGAGGCATTGTTAGGGATACCAACCGGCGACGAATCCGAACAGGCGCTGAAAAGATCAGGGGTGCCAAGGTTGACAGAAAACCAATGCGTCAGCGGTACCATTTCGCCATCGGGAGTTGGCGCTTCAGGACAGTACTCAAATGCCTCAAACCCTGGATTTGGGATTAGGTTCTGCCCCTTTGCACAAATACTAGCTGAAAGGATAATCGCAGTTGACCAGGCTATTTTGATTCGTTTGTCCACAGGGGTAAGTTCTACTGTACCTGCTCTTTTTGCAAGAAATTACTATTTAGAGGTAATAGGAGCAATTGCAAACGCTAAAAAACTAGTGTTCGGCTTTTAAAAACCGAACCAATCACCCCGATGGAGCAACGAATATTGATGGCATGAAAGTCTTCAGATTACTTGCTGCGTTTTGGTTCGTCACCTGGGAGGTTTCGGGGCAGGATATTTCCATAGCCTCTATCGAACAGCTACCATTTCCTGATACCCTCATCAGCTCGGAGTGTTATATGACCACTGAGGGAGGCCAATTATTCGCATCAATTCTCTCCGCGCAATTGCCTACTTCCACGGCTAAGTATTTCACGTCCCCTTTATGCCCGGTCAACCGACGGGAAGTGGTCGGTTCGGAGTTTGTCGAATTTTCCTCAGGCTGCTGATCCCTGGATTGCCAGCTATGAAGCTGATTTGTTGGTTTCGGATATTAGTGAGGGCAATCGCTTTCACCTGAAAACGGAATATATGCCGGCTTCCGGAAAAGCAAGTCAGGTCGTATCCCACGGATTAGGCCATGACCACAGCATGATCATTCGGGATCCGGCAAGGGAACTCACCTATCTGGTATCTACAATTCGGGAAGGATCAGAAAAATTTCTTTATGTGGCTGTATCAGAAGATGGGGGAAGGACCTTTAAAAAATATCGCCACACGATTTTCCGCAATGTGGATTTCAATGCCAAGCAGCCCGTTGTAAATTCAGATGGGACTTTGTTGGTGCCTGTAGTTGTTAGAGGAAGCATTGACCATCAAGGGGAGGTCCACGCTTTTACTCAAATGAATACCTGGCTGTACCCGATCACCGAGCGGGGTAGTAGTGTAGGTCAGCCTGCTTGGATCACGGGCGAAAGTGGGGGTAAACATCATCACTTAGTCGCCGGTGATGGGACACTGCATTTTGTTTACTCAAATATCCAGCGTAGCGCCATCGAAATCACCACCCAAGAGCCGTCAGGCACATGGTCATCAGCAACGACCATTGCTTCCGGGGATTGGGTCAATTTGGATGCCACGCTTTACGGTAGCGACCTCATTTGGATTGCCTATACGGAGCGTATTGAAGAAAACCGGTACCATAAGTATTTGGTGACACTGAATGGTTCTTCTC
>CBDETI010000029.1:0-139978 GCA_965242775.1 Cyclobacteriaceae bacterium | reverse complement strand
TTTTGTTGAAAGATTCGGGATCTCTAAAATTGTGGCGCTAACAGCGACAGCCACTAGCAAGGTCAGACAAGACATAATCTCCCGTCTCGGGATGGCATGGGCGGAGACTTTTACCAAAAGTTTTGCCCGAAAGAACCTTTCTTATTCGGTCTTTCAGCTAGAAAAAAAGGAAGAAAAGTTAATGATGGTGCTGCAGCGAGTTCCAGGTTCGGGTATTGTCTACACCGCGTAGCCGGAAAAGCGCTCAGGAGGTGGCTGCCTATCTTCGTGCCAATCATGTATCAGCTGATTTTTATCATGCGGGATTAGCACCGGCAGAAAGGGAAAGGAGGCAGGATGAGTGGATTCAAGGCAAGGTGAGGGTAATGGTAGCCACAAATGCCTTCGGCATGGGTATCGACAAGGGAGATGTGCGTGTTGTCGTGCACATGGATCTACCTGATTCTTTGGAAGCCTATTATCAGGAGGCTGGTCGGGCAGGACGCGACGAGCAGAAAGCTTATGCAACCATGCTTTGGTCAGAAGCGGATGGTGATGCCTTGCTGAATAGGATTGAACTGTCTTTCCCACCTGTGGAAGAGATCAGACGAACTTACCAGGGGCTGGCGAATTATTATAAACTGGCGGTGGGTAGTGTCGTCGAGCGTTCCTATGATTTTGACATCAACCATTTTTGTCAAACTTTCAACTTTGATGTTTATCCCACTTTCTGTTCGTTGAAAAAACTGGAGGAAGCTGGTCTCATCCTTCTCAGTGAGTCTTTTTTTCGACAGTCAGAACTCTCCTTTGTCATTTCGAAGGAGGAGATTTATAGTTTTCAGGTACAACATCCCAACCTGGAGCGTGTTATCAAGGGTTTGCTGAGGCTATATGGGGGCGAACTTTTTGCCGACTATATCAGACTTAGCGAATTGGATTTGTCAAAACTGTTGAATACTACAATTGCTCAAGTGCAAAAATGGCTCCGACTCTTGGATAAATACGAGGTATTGGATTACAGGGAACCGTCCAATAAAGAACAAATAACATTCCTGACTGCTCGATTCCCCACGGATTCGTTGCCGGTAGATATGAAGAAATTGCAAAGCCGGAAGGAGACGGTCCTAGGGAAAGCAAGATCGATGGTGGACTTTGCAACGATCTCAGGAGACATGCCGCACCCGGTTAATTCAAGGCTATTTCGACGAAATTTCGGATCAGGATTGTGGCGTTTGTGATTATTGTGTGGCTCGAAAAAGAAGGGGACAACAGCGGTTAAAACCTAAGGTATTGTTAGATCTTTTACGAGAGCGGGGAGCGTCATCAATTTCCGAATTAATGTTGACGTTAACGGTGAGTGAAAAAGAAATCCTGGATACAGTGAGGTACCTGGTGGAGGAGAACCAAGTAATGCTACAGGGAGAGAAGGTGCTACTTAAAGCGGGTGACTAGGAGGCTATTTTCTCCAGGCTCTTTTTCCTACCATCCCACTTCAACCTTAAGTGAGCCAGCACCAATCTTGTGAAATTTTTTTGGAGAAGTTCGTAGTTGCCTCCATCCCTGAGCACGCAGGCTTTGAGCAATGAGCGGTTAATGGGATCCTGAAGCGCTAGCCCGTAAGTCCAGTGATTGAATTGTGTTTCCCACTCTTCTGTGTATTTTACCAAATGAGACCTGCCGTCCCAAACAAATTCCAGCTGATTGGTTGCATAATAATACCTGTAGGCAGCCGCCAGATAATCGTACGTGGGTCTTAAGAATGAAAGCTCATAGGTTGTTATTTTGGACAGCTTTGCGATGAAGCTATCGACCAGACCAAGTGGGTTGTTGGTTATCATGTAGCCCTCAATGGCATTCAACACCCATTTTTCAAGCAGCACTTCCTTACTTAAGGATTGGGCTTCCTTCAATAGGTAATTTTTGTCATGATGAAAGAACGCTTCCACAGTGCAAAAATAAAAAAGGCCAACATTTCGGTTGGCCTTTTCCAGTTTATATAAATTTTTTTTATTGCTTTTCCAGCGTAAATGACCATTCCAGATCGAAGAAACCAGCTATTCTGGAATTTGGATCGGCTACAGTTAATTTTAGTACCAACTGTTCTTCAGTTACACTTGATATTGTTACTTCTTGCCCATCATCACGCACCATGGCTTGCACACTGGTCGCACTCGGGAAATTCCAGCTGCCGCTGTTTGGCCAAATAATTAGACCGTCACCGCTTGGCTGTCCGGAAGCCGAATACCGGCCACCCCAAACGCCATCTGCGTCTTCGCTAGTGTTGGAGATGGTCAATGAAAACCCTGACCAGTCTTCGGCGCGTGTCTGACCGTCGAACGTGATGGCATTTTCATTGTCAGTAAAGTTGGCTGCCCAAGTACCCTCCAGCAATCCAGCTTGTACTTCACCTACAGAGGGAGTTGCATCGTCGGTGCCACCTCCACTTCCATCGCAGGAAATAAAAATGACCAGCGAGGCAAGGGCCACCACTGTCAGTAGATTAGTTAACTTTTTCATGATTTAAGTGTTGTTGTGTATTGTGAATTTTATTCAACCCAAAAATATGATTTTTTTGGAATTTATTAGTACAAAATGTGAGAACACTCACTTGCTATCTATAACTAGCTGATGGGACAAGAAATTGTATTCATGAGGCTGATTTGAGGCTACAACGACGGTTTTTTTGCCAACAACCGCGGAGAGCTCAGCGCGGTACCATTCAATACCCTGTTGGTCCAGAAATGTAGTAGGCTCATCCAGGAGGAGCAAATCACTTCCCCCGAAAAAACTCAACAGCAACTTCAATCGCTGCTTCATTCCTGATGAGAACTCTCCAACTCGTAGGTTCTCGGCACCTTTTAACCCCGCTCGTTGTACCATTTCTGGCACCGGTATTTGTGCACTCTTGAAGTTAAAATGGAACTGCAAGTGCTCTGAAAGGGTCATTTCCTGAATCAAATGAAGATCGGGGCCGCTAAATGTAATTTTCTTGAGTGCCGATTCAGCGTCGATTTCCTTGGAGTCGAAATATCGAATGGTTCCTTCTGTGGCGCTGTGGTAGCCACCTATGATTTTCAGAAGTGTACTTTTTCCGGCACCATTTTTCCCGCAGATCGCGAGGCTATCCTTGCTTGTTATGACGGTGTTTAAATCACGAAAGATCCATCGTCTTCCGAATTTTTTGCCGATGCCTGCAAGCGTAATTTGCATGGCTATTCCACGCCCTTCATAATTCCTAATTCCGATTTCCGAATGAAATCTATGATGAGATCTCGGTCCACAGAAGATCCGTATTCACTCTCTAGCGTTTTCAGGGCTTTAGAGGTATTAAAATCACTTAGATAGATGGTGCGATAGATTTCTTGGATTTCGTTGAGGCGCTCATTGGAAAACCCCCGTCGCCGCATACCGATGGCATTGATCCCGCTATATCCAAGGGGTTCTCGAGCCGCTGCAACATAGGGTGGTACGTCTTTGCGAACCAGGGAACCGCCGGCGATCATCACGTGACTCCCGATCCTCACAAATTGTCGAACCGCAGAAGTGCCTCCAATTACTGCGTAATCGCCTATTTCGACATGTCCCGCTACTTGAACCGCATTGGAGAGAATACAATTGTTGCCTAACTGGCAGTCGTGTGCAATATGCACGTAATTCATTAGCAGGCAGTCGGAGCCAATTGCAGTTTGGTTTCTGTCTTTCGTTCCTCGACTAACTGTTACAAATTCTCTAATGGAGGTTCCATCACCGATAATGGTGACTGTCTTTTCACCATTAAACTTCATGTCTTGGGGAATAGCCGAAATTTGAGCCCCGGAAAAAATCTTACAGTTTTTACCTATTCTCGCCCCATCCCATATGCAGGCATTTGGGCCAATCCAACTTCCGTCACCTATCTCAGTATTTTTGTCAATATAAGCAAAGGGCTCAACCGTTACTCCTGTGCCTAATTTTGCTTCTGGGTGGATAAAGGACTGGGAACTTATCATACGTCTTTTCTTACAATCACGGCGGTCATTATGCCTTCGCAGACGAGGTTATTACCGACGTAAGCTACACCTTTCATCTTAGTATAACCCCGGCGAATAGGGGCCAGGAGGTCACACCTAATTACGAGCGTGTCGCCCGGGAACACCATCTTTCGAAATTTAAAGCTCTCAATACCCAGGAAATAAGTCCAATAGTTTTCCGGATCCGGTACGGTATTCATGGCCAAAATACCTCCAATTTGAGCCATAGCTTCGACCTGAAGAACACCAGGCATTACCGGATTTCCAGGAAAATGGCCCTGAAAAAACGGTTCGTTCATGGTCACATTTTTCACCCCGGCAACCGTCTGATCGTCTAGATGAAATATTTTGTCGATCAAAAGAAACGGATATCGGTGAGGAAGTATGTTTTGGATTTTGCTGATATCCATGACGGGGGGCAGCTTCGGATCGTAAGATGGGATCCGGTTTTCGCTGGTTTCCTCCATCAATTTCTTCAGCTTCTTGGCAAATGCTATGTTGGCAGCATGCCCTGGCCTGGCTGCTAAAATTTGTGCCTTAATTGGACGACCGACCAATGCCAGGTCACCGACCATGTCAAGTAACTTATGCCGCGCGGGCTCATTTTTGAACCTCAGCTTTACGTTGTTTAGTATCCCTTCTTCCTTGACCTGGACCTTTTTCTTTTTCAGCAGTCCCGCAAGATGGTCTAGCTCGCCTTCTTCCACCTGGCGGTCGACAATAACAATGGCGTTGCTCAAGTCTCCACCTTTTATAAGGTTTTGTTTGTGGAGCTCCTCTATCTCGTGAAGGAAACAGAAAGTTCGGGCGGAGGAGATTTGTTGCTGAAAATCCTCGATGTTGGTCAGCGTCGCATGTTGACTCCCTAGTACTGGTGAATTATAGTCAACCATAACGGTTACTCTATAGTCATCCAAAGGTAGCGCTGCGATTTCCACATTTCTTTTTTTATCCTCGAAGAAGACGCTCTCCGGAACTTCAAAGAAATTGCGCTGGGCATTTTGCTCTTCAAGCCCGACCTGAAGGATCGTTTTCATAAACCCCTCACTGCTACCATCCAGAATGGGTGGTTCAGGCCCATCCAACTGGATCAGGATATTGTCAACCTCCAGGCCTACAATTGCGGCCAGCGTGTGCTCAACGGTATTGACCCTGGCGCCATTTTCCTCTATGGAGGTACCTCTACTTAAGTCAACGACATTATCTACGTCGGCTGCAACCGTCGGCTGACCTTCAAGATCCGTTCTTTGGAATTTGATACCATGATTCGGTTTCGCTGGACAAAAGGTCATATTTGACACAATGCCAGTGTGTAGTCCGATGCCGGATACGGTGATCTTTTCCTTGATCGTATGTTGGTATAGTTTCATAAAATCTGCCTACCAAAAATGCGGGGCGCGTGCGGGGTTGAGTTTATTTAGCGGCCAAATTTAGAATTTTTTCTTCAAGTTCCTGGATGCTCTTCATAACCTGGGGAAGTTTCCTGAAAACCGTGTAAGATTTTACATAATTGCTGTAGTCGATGGCGGGACTGCCGTACCAGGCGCTTTCATCTTTTGTGTTCTTCGTGATGCCGGATTGCGCTTGTACTTTGGTGCCATTCCCTAGTTTTATGTGACCCACGATTCCGGCTTGCCCTCCAATCACACATTGTTGGCCGATTTTTGTGGATCCCGCTATGCCAGCCTGTGCTGCAATGACCGTGTTTTGACCAATTTCGACATTATGCGCTACTTGAATCAGATTATCAAGTTTGACACCTCTTTTGATTATTGTCGATTCGAATGTTGCACAATCCACTACGGTATTGGCTCCTATATCAACATGATCCTCCAAGATGACATTTCCTACCTGGGGTATGGCTTTGTAGCTGCCGTCTTGTTGCGGAGCGAAACCAAAACCATCTGATCCCAGGACAGCTCCTGCCTGGATCGTGCAATGGGAACCGATCTTCGTGTTGGCATAAATTTTAGCACCGGAATAAATTATGGTATTGTCCCCAACTACACAGTTTTCGCCTAGAAATACCTGTGGAAATAGCTTCACGTTCTTGCCGATTGTCACCCCTTTACCGAGGTAGGCAAACGCGCCGACGTATGTGGTTTTGTCTAGTTGCACTCCTTCGCTGATGTAAGAGGGGGATTCAATGCCGGAATTCTTGAAGCTTACAAGCCGTTTGTATTCCTCGAGGAGTGTGGTGAAGCTGGTATAGGCATCGTCCACGCGAAGCAGCGCAGAAGATACCTCTCCTGTAATTTCTATGTCTTTCCCTACGATTACGGCAGTGGCTTGCGTTTTGTAAAGATGAGGCTCGTATTTTGGGTTCGACAGAAACGTTATACTGCCCGCTTGCGCTTCCTCGATGTTCTGGATTTTGCTGACTTCCAGTTGGCCATTTCCTTGCAGTGTAGCGCCCAGTAATTGAGCAAGTTGTTGAAGTTTGAATTTCATATAGGCATCAGTTGAGAGAGATATGCTTGGGCCAGCATAAAAAATACTTCTTGACGATTTTGCTCATTGCTTTGATGTTGGGTAGGTCGGTAGCATCTAATATATCTACCACGTCGCCGTTTTTTAAGAGCACCTTAATACTTTGATCCGTAGCGGCATAGGCCTCGTTGGTTACGGCGCCTTTACTTACAAAATGGGCAGCATCTTCCTTGCTGACTGCCAGTTCTTTGCAAACCTGATCTATTAGTTGCTTGTAAGTACGATCTTCAATGGGGTCATTGGACAATCGCACAGTGGGGAGTTTTCGGCTAAACAGCATTTTACTCAATGTACTTAGCACCGGGTCCTGGTGGTGGACCCAGAACTTCAACGAACCCCATATGTCCGTATCATCCATCATCATGAATACCTGGAGAAGGTCTGGGTCTTCCTCGAATTGCGAATGGTCAATATTCCTTTCAAGAAAGAAGCTCAGCGCCGGCGTGGCGGTGATAGACTCGCCATGCTGTGAAAGGTACTTGGCTCGTTTGATAAGCTCGATTAATACGCGCTCGGCACTTATGGCCGTTTTGTGCAGATAGACCTGCCAGTACATTAGCCTTCGCGCGCTTAGGAAATTTTCCAGGCTGTAAATCCCTTTCTCCTCGACCACTAGCTCATCCTCAGCCAGGTTGAGCATTTGAATGATCCTCTCTGCACCAATTTTGCCTTCATGAACACCTGTGAAAAAGCAATCACGCTGTAGATAGTCCAATCGATCCATATCCAACTGACTTGCTACCAGCTGTCCCAGGAATTTTCGTGGGTAAGTGCCCTCAAAAACCTGAATGGCCAAGTCCAATCTACCACCAAATTCGGCGTTGAGTTTCTTCAGTGTTTTTAGGGTCAGTTGTTCGTGTTTGATCCCCTGGAGCATACTGAATTCCAAGGTGTGAGAAAAAGGACCATGGCCAATATCATGTAGCAGTATAGCGATTATTGCAGCCTCGTATTCGGCATCGAAGATCATGTGACCTTTGGCCCGAAGGGAATTCAGTGCCTTGTCCATCAAATGCATGGCGCCTAATGCGTGGTGGAAACGAGTGTGAAGCGCCCCTGGATAGATGTAATCAGTGAGCCCCAGTTGTTTGATCCGCCTTAATCGTTGGAAGTAGGGGTGCTGGATGATATCAAAAACGAGTTCACTTTTTACAGGTATAAACCCGTATACGGGATCGTTAAATAACTTTTTCTTATTGAGAGTCAAAAATGTTTTTGTGCTATAGACAAACAAACATATTGCTTATCGATCTAACTAACGAAGTTGCTTGACAACTTCTGATATCGCACTCTCAATTTCTGCTAAATCAAATGGTTTCGTAAAGAATTTCTGTATAACTCCTTCTTTCAGCGCTTTGTCTATTTCTTCATTATAGTCGTAGCCTGTAAGTATAAAGTAGGCTATTGAGGGATGAACAACCTTTGCTTCACGGATGAATTCCACCCCCGACATTTTGGGCATCCTCATATCGGAGATGACCACAATAATTTCATTTTGATGATTTTGTAAGATGTCAAGTCCTTCCTTACCGGACTGAGCCAGGTAGATATTGTATTTGTTCCTGAAATTGGCCTTGAAAAGAAACAAGTTGTTCTCTTCATCATCTACGTAGAGAATTGATAGGTTAATCATGGGACTTGACGATGTGGTGATGACTTGAATTTAACCGAAACTGTGGTTCCTTTGTTTTTCTCAGATTGAATTTCTATTGTTCCTCCGTGTTCTTCCACGATTGCGTAAGTGATGTACAGGCCTAGTCCGGTGCCTTCTCCCGGTGGTTTAGTGGTAAAAAACGGATCTGCGATACGTTTTAGGTCTTCAGGATCGATACCGGTGCCTGAATCTTCAAAAGTCACTTTCAGTTCATCTGCTACAAGCTTTGTCTCAATTCTAATTTCGCCTTTATCTTCGATAGCGTGGGAGGCATTAACGAGAATGTTCATAAATGCCTGATGCAACTTGCCTTCATTCCCGTTGATCGGCAGCATGTCCTCGTCGTACTGTTTAAGAACGTCGATCCTGTCCTTGAATTCGCCATGGAGTATGACCAGGCAGTTGTCAATGATCTCATCCAGGTTACACTTCTCATCTAAAACAGAACTGCTTCTCGAAAAAAGGCTAAGGCTTCTCACAATGCTCGAGGCACGACGAACACCCTCCTGTATAATGTCCACAAATTGTTGAACATCGGGAGGCACTTTGCCTGCATCATGCAATAATTCGGTTTCTAAAGCAGAAATGCCGTTTTTGATGAAATTAAGTGGATTATTTATTTCGTGGCCAATGCCGGCGCTCAGCACCCCCAATGACGCCATTTTCTCAGATTGTATAAGTTGGTCCTGAGTTGTCTTTAGCTCTTCGATTGTGTTTTGTAGCTGCTTGTTCGAAGATGATAGCTCGTTGTTTGTCTTTTCCAACGCTTCTGTGCGCTCGCTTACCAGGGTTTGCAGTTCCTGATTATATATTTCCAGTTGCTTTTGGGAGTTTTTGAGTTCCGTTATGTCTTCAACAAACATGGCGACTCCTATGATATTGTCCCCATCATAAATAGGATTGTAATTGAACAGAAAGTGAAAACTGCCAGATGGGGCGGGGTATTCCAGCGTTTCGCTGACTTTTTCTCCGTTTAGGCACCGACGCAAAAAACGTCTGAATATGGTGGCTTCCGACCGGTCCATTCTCTGAAGAATAGGTATGCCCGGATACAGGTTAATGTTGTCTGTGACTTTCGCATATTTCTGGAACGACTGGTTGAATTCAATAAGATTGAGGTCTTTATCGAATAAGCCAATAATACTATTTGTGCTTTCAAAGAGGCTTTTCAGGTTCGCATCCCGCTGGCGTAGGGAGGCTTCCAGGTGTTTGAGTTCTGAAACATTCACTCCAAATAATAGCCTACCATGGATTTGGTTACTACTTCGATAGGCGCGCCAAATGGCCGTCTTCCGGGTACCATCTACTTCAAAATCGGTTTCAAAGGGCTTGTTGTTATCGAGTTCGGCGAGTCTGGGTTGGTTGATTTTGAAGATTTCCCGCCATAAATTTTTACCAACAAGGTCCAGTGATTGGTGTCCAAAAAATTTCATAGCGGCAGGATTGACGAACTGGCAATTTTCGGACGTGTCAACGCCAATCACGAGCGTCGGAGAGGTGTTAATGATATTGGTGGAAAAATCGCGTTCGCGACTGATCTCTTTAGTGTATTGTCTTTGTCGATTTCGAACGTAGGAATAGGAGATACTCAGCATTGTCGTCAGCAAGAGGTAGATTGCTATCGCGACCTTCAAAATGGGTGTGTATTCGCTCCATATTATTTCACTCGGGACAAGTACAACTAGTTGGTGATCGATGTAAGGAATGGACAAGCTTGTACCCAGAACCTCCTGGCCCGTAATTTCTGAAGTGGCTTGAAAATCAAGCCGATCCGTGATGGAGTTAAGTGAATCGACGTTCCGAAGGAAATCGGCTGGTTTATGCAACAACTGGTGGTATTGACTTGAATCAAGTGGGTAGTATACCTGAGTGGTATTGTATTTCCGATTGACAAGTTGAATGGTATAGGTTTTTGGGAAATTGAAACTTTTCAAGTTTTCAATGATTTTCGAATAGGCGATAGCGGATGTATTAACAGCCACCAGTTTCCCGGTATCGTCCTTAATTGGAACTCGAATTGGAATAATCCAGTCATCGACCACATCAAAATAGTAAACCTCACCTATGACAATTCTATTCGAGGCCTTGGCATCGTTGAAAGAGCGTCTAGTGTCTTCCCTCTGGGCCAGATTCGGGAGGTCGGCGCCAATTTCTGAGCCAGTGAGTGTGGTAATTTGCCCGGTCGTATCTGCGAAGCCAATAGCCAGGAGATCATTGTACAATCCCAGTGCCGTGTTTGCAAAATCCAGCCTTCGCTGCTGTTGGTCATTTCCACTGATTTCGTGGATGCGTAGCCCCGAGCTCATCAAACTGATTTCTCGCTGGTGGAATGTCAGTTCATAGTAACGTTCGAGGATGGCAGCGGTGTTGGATAGATCTGTGAATCTGTCCGATTTTATATCTCGCCAAATCCAGGTAAGAGAAATCCAGCCAATCAATGTCAGAAGACAGAAAACGGAAAGGAAAACGAAGGAAAGTAGGTTGTTTTTCTTTTTCAAAGTCTGCCGGTTGCGAGGACTAACTTATGAATATTCGTGATTTTTCAAAAATGACGGTTTAAAGATTTTCACTTCACAATCGACACGAACCTGTTCGTATGGGTATTCTGACCGCCAAGCGTTAGATGGAAGTCTATGTGTGTTTAGCCGGATTACATGGCTTTATCATCACAACCTCCTCCCTTTCTACCACCACTTGTCCCGGAGGGGTTCCTTTCTTTTTTCGTACGAACTTTTTCTCCGTAACAATCACCGGACATAGTGTGTCATTTTTGCGCTTCGAGAAATAGGCAGCATAGCTGGCGGCTTTTTCTATTACTGTTTTGGGGAAATTAGCTTGTGGTTTGTGCCGTACAACTACATGTGAACCGGCAACGTCTCGTGCATGCAGCCACAGGTCATTCTTCCGTGCAATTTTTTGTGTTAGCTCATCGTTTGCCCTTGCATTCTTACCAATCATAATGGAGTAACCCTCTACTTCATATAGGTGATAAGGGAGCATTTTTTCGCTATCCTGTTTGGCTATGGACGGTTCGTGGATCTTGGCAAAGTTCTTGAGCTGTTTGTAATTGCTGACCTGCTCCAACAGAGCAAGCTGTTTCTCGACAGAGGCAATTTGTTCTTGCTTCGCGTTGATATTTTCTTGGATTTTCGTGCTTTGGATGCCTTCATTTTTGGCTTTTCTATAATAGGTCTCCGCCAGCTGCTGTGGGGAAACACCCACCTTGAGTTTGATTTGGATGGTGGTTTCGTTATAGAAATCGTTCAAAAACACAGACCCTGTTTTTCCTTGTAACTCATGAAGATGGGCCATAATAATATTGGCGATTTCCTCATGGCTTCTTCTGGCCTTCAATTTTTCCAGTTCTTGTTCGCTGCGCTGGATATAGTTGTGTATGCTCTTTATGCGTTTTTGGCGGGTAATTTTTAATTTCTCTTTTTCCTTTTCCAGAAGAAAATCGGTCTGGAGTGCCTGCGAATAAGCATTGCTTGCTTCTATGGCTGATTCATAAGATTCTCCGGTGGTACTTTTTTCTGAAATATTCATCGTCGGACGAGCACCACGCGATCTTTCGATGGTAAATGTTGATGAATTTTCAATCTGACGAATCCATACCAGCAAGGCGCTATCATCCATCTGGTTGACGCGTTCGTTGGCACCGACCAGTTTTCTGAGTTGCGAGATGTCATCGCCGGAGGGTTGGCGCAGGTTGATTGTTTTGCCAAGCGAA
Source organism: Cyclobacteriaceae bacterium (assembly GCA_965242775.1). GTDB lineage: Bacteria > Bacteroidota > Bacteroidia > Cytophagales > Cyclobacteriaceae > JAWPMT01. The sequence continues at coordinate 128,115 of CBDETI010000029.1, read as the reverse complement.
GCAACTTTCAGAGCTCTATCAGCGTGCAAGGATCCTTTGAAAATATGTTGAACCTCGCCATTGCGGACCAACAATATGTTGCTGCGGGACCCATGCATTTTGAAAAGTAGTTGAGATCCATCAGTGAGCTGGAGGTAGAAGCTTCTGTCGAATGGAACCTGTTCGACAGAGGTAATGGTTTTGTCCAGAACTTCCTGAAAGAGATCTACGCTGTTGCGCCTGGCTCTGTGAATGTCACCGCTGAAGGTGATCAGGCTTTTTTCTGGCTGAAGCTGACATATGAAGTACAATGTTTCCTGTGGCGAGCAGCAACCAAGGACAAGTTCGTCTTTGTTTTGACTGTAGCAGCTAGCAATTTTCCATCCGGTTATTTTGCCATTGAGCTCATGGCTGAGTTTTTGGAGAAAGAAGTAAGTACGGAACACGTCTAAAGGGATAATTTGAGACCGTCGTAGGCAAGATGAATACCCTCCGGGAGCCCTTTGCTTACTTCCTTATGCGCACCCAGTTTATGACTGATATGCGTGAAATAGGCCGTTTCCGGCTCGATAACCTGCACCATTTTGATGGCTTCCTCCAGGTTAAAATGACTTATATGCTCGGTTTGCTGCAGTGCATTGAGCACCAAGACCTTGCTTCCTTTTATTTTTTCGATTTCTACAGCGTCTATGTGGTTGGCATCGGTGATATAGGTAAAGTCTCCAATTCGAAATCCGAAAACCGGCAACTTGTAATGCAGCACATCGATGGGGGTGACGGTGGTATTATTTACTACAAATGGGTTGTTATCAATCTCGTGAGTTGCAATGCTGGGAACACCCGGATACTTTTTGTCAGCAAAAGCGTAAGCAAACTCGGTCTTGATTTGCGCCAATACGGGCTTTCGTCCGTACACAGGCATGTCCATTTTCTGAACAAAGTTGAAGCTCCGAACATCATCCAATCCTGCGGTATGATCCTTGTGTTCATGTGTGAATAAGATGGCGTCCAGTCTCTTTATACGTTCACGAAGCATTTGCTGTCTGAAGTCGGGGCCTGTATCGATCACCACACTGAGGTCGTCTGTTTGCACGTGGACTGAACTTCTAAGCCGCTTGTCACGAAAATCAAGTGACTTGCACACATCGCAGGAGCAAGCAATGACAGGAACCCCCTGTGAAGTTCCTGTACCTAGGAATGTGACGATCAAAGCTGCAGTTCTGTTTGAAGTATGTCCAGGTAGAGTTTACGGTTTTTATCACTTAGCTGGCCGGGATTTACTTCAATGGTTTTCAGTATATCGATGAGGCTGTTGATCTTTCCTTCAAGAGAAAAGTATTTGTTGATGACAGCAACTTTCGTGTCGTTTAGAATGCAATAGCCTGATTGGAATCTGCCTTTTTCATATCGCAAAATATAGTCTGTCTCAGAAAAGAGATCCTCCAGCTTGTTGAGAAAGTGATTGGTAAACTTGATTTGCATTTGTCAATCTTCGATGTACGATTTTACCATTTCCACCATCGTATCGTAGTTTAGGGGCTTAGGAAGAAAGTCATTGATACCCACTTCCTTAAAATCCTCCATTGAATAATTTTTGGCATTACCTGTGATGGCGATAATGGGGATATCCTTGTTGCCTCCTGGGTCATTTTGTCGAATTTCACGGGCACAGGTCATGCCATCCATTATGGGCATGTGAATGTCGAGCAGGACCAGGTCAAATTTGGCCTTTGAAAGGCTTTCCAATACGGCCGCTCCATTTTTCACTGAGCTGATTTCATATTGCTGGATCGTAAGTATCCGGCGGGTCAGGTTCTGGATGACTGAACTATCTTCTGCCACTAGTATTTTCTTGCTCATGGTTGTATCTATTTGTCTATGATCAGGTCTTGGTAATTTTCCTGGAACTCATGGAAAGTCTTTTCGAGGCTGGCTAGGTCCTGTTTGATATTCTCAAAGTTATTGGCTTTTATCTTCTTTTCAATGAATTCCGCTTTCTTCGATACTTTCTCAATTCCGAGGGTCCCAGCGTTCCCTTTCAACGTATGCATGGCTCTTTCCAATTCCTCCATTTCGTTGTTTTGCAACCAATCCAGGGATCCTTTTAGTTGCTCTTTTGTCTCTTCATCAAAGTCGTGAAGAACACTTTTTATGAGTTCGGTACCGCCATATTTGAATAGCTGGTTGAGGGTGTTCTGATTGATCACCAGGTCTTCGGCGGATTCGGCAAATACTTCGTCGCTCACTTCCTCTGGCTCGAAATTGATCCATTTTCGCACTTTGCCAATCAATTCGTTGGCTTTAATGGGCTTGGGTAGATAGTCATCAAGCCCTTCCCCTAAAAAGCGACCCTCATCCTCTTCCATGGAATAGGCCGTCATCGCGACAATAGGAGGGAGGTGAGGTTTCCCCAAGTCTTTGATCGCTTTGGTGGCTTGCATGCCATCCATTTTTGGCATTTGGATATCCATAAATACCAGATCATAATCAAATTCTGATACTTTTTCTATTGCTGTAAATCCATCTGCTGCTTCTGTGATATCGCAACCGGCTTTTTTGAGGATTTCGCTGGCCACTTTCCGGTTGACATCATTGTCGTCCACCAGTAGAATACTTGGTTTGGTGTGCACAAATTCCTTCAGTATCGCCATTTCCTCCTTAGCTTGGGCAATGGTATCCCCTATGTCGGCTTTCTCTGCGATGAAGGTGAACCAGAATGTGCTGCCAAGTCCTGGTGTAGATACCACCCCAATATCACCATTCATAGATTTGACTAGTTCTTTTGAAATTGCTAATCCCAGGCCAGTACCTGAGTAGGTTTTGGAGCTTGAGTTATCGATTTGACTGAAGCTATGGAAAAGTTTCTCTTGATCCTCTGCGGAGATTCCAATACCTGAGTCTTTCACAGAAACCTGAAAAGTGATGTTGGATTCCGTTTCTTCTTTTTTCCGAATGCTAAGATTGATGTTCCCTTTTGTTGGTGAAAACTTGATGGCATTGGAGGTGAGGTTTGAAATCACTTGCACCAGACGGGTCTCGTCGAAAAGGATCCATTCCGGTAAATCGTCATCGATATGATAGTAGAGGTTCGTATTGTTGAGATGCGCCTGCTGCGAATAGAGATCATATATTTTTTCGAATGTCTCCACCAGCTTAACAGGTTTGCGACGAAGCTCCATTTTACCTGCCTCGATCTTCGAAAGGTCAAGAATGTCATTAAGTATATGCAGGAGCGTATCAGAGGATTTTCTGACTGTTCGGACATACTCGGCTTGCTCGTCATTCAAGGCGGTAGATCCAAGGAGATCGATCATGCCGATGATACCATTCATCGGGGTGCGGATCTCATGACTCATATTGGCCAAAAAGCGTTCCTTGATCTGAAGGGAATGTTCGGCCACCTCTTTGGCTTTAAGCAGTTCCTGATTGGTCTTCTTCAGCTGGGTAATATCACGTGCTACGCCTTCAATTTCCACCTTTTTTCCTCGACCGCTTACGAGCCTTACGTTGCAAAGAAATTGTATTTCTTCACCGGTTTTGGTGGTGGTGCTACCTTCGAAGTTGCGAATCCTCTTCTTCTCGTAAAGCCGCCTGATCAGCAGCGAAATGCTCTCTTTTGACAGGAAGAAGTCGCTGATATTTTTGCCTACTATTTCCCTCGATTTAAAGCCCAGTACTTCGTAGGAAGAAGGACTTACCATTGAAATTTCCCCTTGGATATTGCACCTGAAGTAGATATCCTGGAATGATTCGAAAATGTTTCTGAATTTCTCCTCGCTTTCTTTGAGCGATCGTTCATTTGCCTTTTTTTCGGTGATGTCATTGGCGATGACAGAAATCTCATCAATTGTGCCGTCAGGGAGGAAGATGGGGTTAAGGAAAATATCCCGCCATACCTTCTTGCCTCGGGCGTCCTTGATCATTTTTTGGAAGTTGCGTATTTGTCCACTAAATGCCAGGTCATACTCCTTGCTCCATTGGTTAGCATCCCTGTCATTGAGCAGTCCAGTGTCATGGAGCTTCATGCCGATTTCCGGGGCCATGCCGTAATATTCGAGGAAGGAATCTGCAAAATTCTGGTTGAAAGAAGTAAAGCCGAATGCTTTGTCAATTGACCAGATTTGGTGCGTGCTGCTCTCAAAGATGGCACTTAGCCTCGCGGCTTGATCCTCTATCTTTCGCTCGTCGATTTTTCTTTGCAAGGCGAGGCTTACCTGGCCGGCAATGAAATCCAGCAGTTCCAGGTCTTTGTGATTGTAGGTGGCCTCGTGCTTGTAAGAGTAAAGCGACATTACTCCAATGGGTTTACCACCGGATTTCATGATGGAGCCCATCCAGATTCGAGGAATAGATATTTCGTCGGTGATCGCTTCCTTTTTCATGAGCTTCATGATTCCATCCGAGTAAATCATGAGTGGCCGGCCATATTCCAATGCATACTCAGCCAAGGCAACATCAAGTGCGTTTCCCTTGCCATGCTCCTCTTCAAATTCGTCGATTTTGTACTTAAACTGGAAATTCTTGCGTCCACCAGATCGCAAGGCTATGGCAAAATTTTTCACTTTGAGGAAGCTACGCAGCTCGTCAAATACCTTCCCGTAGAAGTCCTCAATTTTGGACGTCTGTATCGTGAGTGTTGCAATTTTGTAATACAGACTCTGAGCTCTTTCTGCTCTGATTCTTTCTGTGATGTCGTAAAAAATGCAGTGATATTCCACCGGGATTTCGTCTTCGAACACGCATGTCAGCGTGCCTTTTACGTAGATATCCTTTCCGTATTTTGAGACCAATACGGTATCGAGTTTTTCACTTTTGACACCTGCAGTGATTTTCAGGAGTTTTTCAAGTGTGCTTTTCTGATGGTCCGGGTGTATGGCATCGACGAACTTTATTTTCGGCAGGTCCGTCTCATCATAGCCCAATTTTGATCGCCATGCGTCATTCACAAAAATTATTTCTCCATTGGGCTTGAAGATTTGGATGAAGTCGCTGGAACTATTGAAAATCTCCTTAAAATGATAATTGGTACGCTCGAGCACGCGGGTGTGCTCTTTTTGAATAACCGTTAGTTTTTTTTGCAGGCCAATTACCTGGCGTTGTAGGCTTTCTAAAGAAGAATGAATCACTTCCGCCATTGTTTAAAATTACCCAATTTTCGTTTTTTGCATACGTGATTAACGAATCAGATCGATATCTTATTTCCGTCGTTGGGCCCACTGCCGTTGGCAAGACCAAATTGGCCATTGAACTTGCCCAGTGGCTACATACACATGTCTTGTCTGCTGATTCACGTCAGTTTTACAAGGAGTTGGAAGTGGGGACAGCCAAACCTACAACGGACGAATTGAAGCAGGTCCCTCATCATTTTATCAATTCTCATTCGATTTTAGACGAGTATGATGTCGGTCGTTTTGAGAAGGATGCCCTGACTTTGCTTACAGATCTGTTTCACGAGCATGGCCAGATAATACTGGTTGGTGGATCGGGCTTGTTTTGCAAAGCTATTTGGACGGGACTCGACGCATTTCCGCCTATTGATCCCATTTGGCGCCAGGAATTGTCCGACGAATTGAATGCAAAGGGTATTCAGTCTTTGCAGCGGGAACTGGCAGCAAGTGATCCACTTTACTTTCGCCAGGTAGACCTGGACAACCCACAACGATTGATCCGGGCATTGGAAGTGACCAGAGCTACCGGTAAGCCTTATAGCTCATTCCGACAGGCCAGGCCTAAGCCTAGGAACTTTCGAAATATTAAAATTGGCCTGAATGATGATCGGCAACAACTTTATCGGCGCATAGACTTTCGAATGGATGAAATGATTGCCAATGGATTGTTTGAGGAGGCCGAATCTTTATTACAGCATCGGAATTTGAATGCCCTACAAACAGTTGGCTACTCAGAAATCTTTAAATTCCTGGAGGGGGAGTATGACAAAAAAGAGTGCATCCGCTTACTGAAAAGGAATTCGCGAAGATACGCCAAGCGGCAACTCACCTGGTTTAATAAGGATCGGGAGGTGACTTGGTTTTCACCTGATCAGGAAGATGAGGTGAAGCGTTTCATAACGCAATCACTAAATGCTTAATACTTCCACAAGACGCATCAGGTCTTCGTTAATTGGCTTGGATTTGGAGATGGCTAATTTAAAACTGGTGTAGTTGATCTTTTTGTCAATTACGCCGGCCATTACATTAGTCTTTCCATTCAACAGTCCCTCCACAGCGGCCATGCCTAATCTTGATGCCAAAATTCGGTCGAACGAAGTGGGGGGCCCCCCACGTTGAAGGTGACCTAGCGTGGAGACACGAATGTCAAGTCCTGGTAGTTCCTTCATCACCTTGCCGGCTACTTCAATGGCGCTGCCTTGCATTCCTCCTTCGGCTACTACAACAATAGAAGAAGTCTTTTGTCTGTCACGACCTTCTTTCAAGGTGGTAATCACATCATTGATGGTCGTAGAAGTCTCGGGTACGATGGCAAATTCCGCTCCTCCACCGATGGCGCAATGGATGGCAATATAGCCGGAGTGTCTACCCATCACTTCAACGAAGAATACGCGATCATGCGAATTGGCTGTATCCCGAATCTTATCAATGGCCTCCAACGCAGTATTAACAGCTGTATCAAACCCTATCGTAAAATCGGATCCATGCAAATCATTATCGATGGTTCCGGGAGCGCCAACTATTGGAATACCAAATTCGTCGTGGAACACATTGGCTCCTGTGAATGTGCCATCCCCGCCAATTGCGACTAGGCCTTCGATCCCTCGTTTTTTGAGCTGATTGTAAGCTTTTTCCCGACCCTCCTTGGTCATGAATTCCTTGCTTCTTGCGGATTTTAAGATGGTGCCTCCTCGCTGCAATATGTTGCTGACAGAGTAGGATTTCATCTTATAAATGTCTCCGTCAATCATGCCATTGTAGCCATATTTGATACCGTAGACATCCAGCCCAAAATAAAGGGCACTTCTGACCACAGATCTCACGCAAGCGTTCATTCCTGGCGCATCCCCTCCTGACGTAAAAACCGCGATACTCTTCATATTAAGGCTGAAAAATGATGGTGAGCATGATCCATGTCAAATAATACCTGTATGTTTCCTTTGTGGATATACGAAATCAATGGCAAATCGGGTGCTCTCGAAAACCGGCGCCAATATTAATCAAAATTTGGATAGCCGGAAATTTTCGCAATTTTTTCTCTATTATTTTTTTAATGCAATCGATTTAACTGAGAAAAGTTGAAAATGATGCAAGTACCCTTTTTAGATATAAGTCGACAACATGATCGTATTCGGAAGCAATTAAATAGTGCCATATCCGGGGTTGTTGATGCCTCTAATTTCATACTTGGTAGTGAGGTGAAAGCATTTGAGGAAGAGTTTGCTAGCTACCTCGGCGTGACGCATTGCATTACCTGTGCGAACGGGACTGATGCCCTGGAGTTGGCCCTCCAAGTACTCGAGATAGGGCCTGGTGATGAAGTAATTGTACCTGCCTTCGGGTGGCCTTCTGCAATATTGGCGGTAGAGAAGAGCGGGGCTTTGCCGGTATTGGCGGACGTAGTGTCTGCCACTGCCTGCATTGACTTTGGTGAGGTCGAAAAACTGATCACACCTGATACCAAGGCGATCATCGCCATTCACTTATTTGGACACCCCAGCGAGGCCGATCGTTTAAGAAAGTTCTGTGATCGACTTTCGGTTAATTTAATTGAGGATTGTGCGCAGGCTCATGGGGCCGAACTCAACGGAATAAAAGTAGGTTCTTTTGGCCATCTGGCTGTTTTTAGTTTTTACCCCACAAAGAACCTGGGATGCCTGGGAGATGGAGGTGCAATTGTTACTTCGGAAAGCGCGCTGGCAGAAAAATTAAAAGCCCTTCGGGATTATGGGAGGAGTAATGGGCAATTCCGGGTACCATTCGGCCGAAATAGTCGACTTGACGAGATCCAGGCGGCGGTCTTGAGAGTAAAGCTGCCTTATTTGGACGAGTGGAATGCGGAAAGAGCCGAGACTATGGCGCATTACCGCAGAAAGATGGGAGCAAATGGCCTTCTCGAATTATCAGGGGCGCACTACAAAATTCCTTTGGCGCAGGAACGAAGAGATCGTCTGGTTTCGTACCTGAGGCAGGTAGGCGTAGGTTGTGAATCGGTGCAGGAGCGTATGGCTCCAGCGGCTCTGAGCATTGCCAACCCACGTGCATTGATGCTGAGAGATAAACTGGTGAACGTGCCCATGTTCGTTGGAATTACCAAGAAAGAGATTGATTTTTGCTGCGATCAAATAGGACGATTTAACGCCTCAGCGCAGGAATAGCCATTTAGCGACTATGGATAAATTTAAAGACCTTATACCTCATGCCATCGCGCATGTGGCCTTTTTTGTTTTGGCAAGTATTTTCTTTTTCCCATTGTACCAGGGAAAGACCTTGACTCAGAGTGACAATATCCAGTTGCGTGGGACCTTGAGCGAGGTAGCAAAATATCGAAAAGAGGAAGGACGGAATATTAAGTGGAGCAATAAGGAGTTTTCAGGTATGCCCACATTGACGGGGAGCCCAACAAATCCCTTTTATTACTCCCAGGCATTTTTCTCCTTTTTTTTGCAATCCCCTATAATAATCATGCTCTTCGCCTTTGTGGGATTCTATCTTCTACTCAGCGCATTTGACCTGAAAATTTGGATGCGGGCCTTAGGAGGTTTTGCCTATGCTTTTTCCACATTTAATCTCATTTCTTTGGAAGCTGGCCATGACAATAAGGTTTACGCAATGGCGTTCATGGCACCAATTCTGGCCGGCACTATATGGGCTTATAGGGGGCAATTTCTGAAAGGGTTTAGCGTAACAGTGGTTGCAACTGGCTACCAGGTCTATTTTGGGCACATTCAAATTAGTTACTATACCATCATCATTCTACTTTCTTATTTTCTGTTTCAGTTGGTGCGACACCTGAAGGAAGGTCGGTTCTCCCACCTCCTCAAGCCCAGTGCGTTCCTGCTGTTAGCGGGATTGCTAGGGGTATTGATGGTAATACCTAAAATATGGGCAATTCAGGAGTATAGCCCATATTCCACCAGGGGAGGTTCGGAACTACGAGTGCAGGACGAAAGTGGACCGACAACAGGATTGGACAAGTCCTATGCTTACCGATGGAGCAATGGTGTGATGGAGGTTTTTACTGTAGCATTTCCCTACTTTCATGGAGGTGCGTCTGCGGAACCGCTGGGGGACGATTCGCATGTGGCCGAAGTAATGAGACGTAATCGTGTAGATCGAAATACGAGCAGGCAGATTCTTTCCAGCGTACCCTTGTATTGGGGGCAGCAACCAGGGACTGCCGGCCCACTCTACTTTGGCGTGATCATAGTTTTTCTGTTTATCACAGGGTATTTTGTTTTAGACAGGCGATTGATGGTTTGGGCCACGATTCTTTGCGCTATAGGTTTTCTACTTTCGATGGGGAAGAATTTGCAGTGGTTTTCAGACTTATTTTTTGATTATGTCCCCCTCTACAATAAATTCCGGTCGGTGACAATGATCATGAGTATTCCTCAATTGATCTTTCCGCTGGTTGCATCTTTGTCGCTTTCAGAGTTATTGTACTCAAAAGATCCGATAGAAAAAAAGTTCAAGATCGGATGGGTTTCAGCGGCAATTATTCTGGGTATCGGGGCATTTTTTCTTATCACCAAAAGCATGTTCTTTGAATTTTCGTCGCCATCAGATCCGAATTTGGCGGCGGCTGGCTATCCCGAGTGGTTGATAGGAGCAATCCAGACTGATCGGATTGCTTTGTTTAACAAGGACATATATCGAGCCTTCCTTTTGGTTGGCTTGGCCTTCCTTTTATGCTGGGCTTACTGGAAAAATCGAATTAAAGAGAATTACCTAATTGCTGGGTTGCTTTTACTGTGTTTCTTCGACTTATGGCTTGTAAACAAGCGATACATTACCTATGATGGCTTTTTTAAAAAACAATCGGATATACAGGCCCTTAGGCCCTCCGTTGCGGATCAACAAATCGGCCAGGATTCTGAGTACTACCGGGTATTCAATTTGGCAGGGGATCCTTTTAATGATGGCGTAACTTCTTATCATCACTACAGTATCGGAGGGTACAATGCTATAAAAATTCAGCGCTATCAGGATTTGATTGAGCGACATATATCTGCTGGTAATCGCAATGTCTTAAACATGCTCAACGCCCGTTATTACATTACGCGCGGCAATGATGGTGCACCAAGGGCACAACGCAATCAGAACGCCCTGGGCCATGCTTGGTCCATTCAAAGAATTAACTGGGTGGAAGGAGCGACTCAGGAAATCGATCGAGTAGGACAGATTAACACGGCCGTGGAAGTCGCAGTTGATGCCAAATATCAGTCTGAGATTACCAAGTCATCGTATAGCGGCACCGGAACCATTGAAATGACTGATTATGATCCAGAACATCTTACCTATAATTTTCAGGCAGATGAGGATCAATATGTGGTATTTTCAGAGGTGTGGTATGGCCCAGGCTGGGTATCCTTGATAGATGGTGAGGAGGTTCCTCATCAACGCGTCAACTACACACTTCGGGGCATGCCGGTACCGGCTGGAACGCACGAACTGGAGTTTGTCTATCGGCCCAAGTCCGTGCGGCTTGGGGAATTGCTTAGTTGGACTAGCTCCGTGATTGTGATCCTACTAATCGTTGGCGGAGCCAGATTTGGAAGGCGCCTGTTGGGAACAACTGCACAATCCTAGCGTGCCAAATACCCAGAGAGATTGTTGAAATATGACGAGCACAATCGATTAGCACCATTTTATGAAAGGATCCTACTTATTGAAAGTTCTTTTTAAAGATGCCTATCGGTACATCTCTTCTGGTACGGGTCGTGAATTTCTCCGGCTCTGCTGGCAAATCGGCCACAAAAAAAGGTATGATCCGGTCAATGTTACCGTTGCAGGGCGGCCTTTCCGAGTCCCTGATGCTATGTCTTTCCTTTGGCAGTACCACGAAATTTTTTATCAGCAGGCATATAATTTCAAGCCAGCTAGTGAGCAGCCGGTGATCATCGACTGTGGTAGCAACGTGGGTCTTTCCGTGCTATACTTTAAATCCATTTTCCCTAATTCGAAAATCCTGGCGTTTGAAGCAGATACGGCGGTATTTGAATATTTGAAACAAAACGTAGCACCACAGCACCCGGAAGTGTCACTTAATCAAAAGGCCATATGGATCAACAATGACGGTGTAAAATTTCAATCGGAGGGTTCAGATGGCGGCAGCATTGCATCGGATAGTGGCGCTGCAGTTGAATCCGTTCGCTTGCGAGATCAATTACAGCAATTTGAAAAAATTGACTTCCTGAAAATCGACATTGAAGGTGCTGAGAGCGAAGTGCTGAACGACTGCTGGGATGAGTTGTCACGTGTGGAGAACCTGTTTTTTGAATACCATTCCTATCTCAATCGAGACCAGGAACTGGGAAGAATGCTGGTAGAGTTGGAGAAACAGGGTTTCAGGTATTTCGTGAAAACGGAGAAAGATAGAGCCACACCACTTGTCAATCATGGGTTAAATGGAGAGTCAGAAATGGATATGAGGTTGAATGTTTACTGTTACCGGGGCGCATGAAAATAGCAATCCTCACGACTTTTGGGAGCTATGGTGGCGCCTCCACCTGTGCTAAACGACTGGCCACCGCCTTGGCGAAACAGGGGAACGAGGTTTCTTATTTGTATTTAGCTGCTTCCAAGACATCTTTCGGCGAGAGTGTGTTTCAGAAACCACTTCGTAGGGTTTGGACTCTTGCTAAATTTATTTTCGAACGCTGGAGAGTAAGTCGGAATACTTCCGAAAGGGCCTACGTTTTTAAGTATTCCATTGGAGATACCGGAAGTGATCTTCGAGGAAATAAGCACATTCAGCAGGCTGATGTATTGCATCTTCATTGGGTTAGTTTTTCATTCATTTCCATTGCACAGATCAGACAGCTATCCGACCTGAAACCGGTTTTCTGGACTCTTCACGATATGTGGGCTTTCACAGGAGGATGTCATTATGCATTTGATTGCACGCATTACGCGGATACCTGTGGAGATTGTTACTACCTGAAGAGAACTTCTTCTCGGTCCGCCCGGACTTTGACCTACAAGCAAAATACCTGGGAAGGTGCTTCTTTTCAAGTGCTTACTACCAGTCAATGGATGGCTGATTGCGCAAAAAGGAGCACCTTATTTAAGAGGAGAAACATTGAAGTTTTGGCTACTCCAATAGACATTGAAGTTTTTTCGCCGGTGATGGTACAACGGAAGGAAAGCGATCGGTTAATACTGTTATTTGGAGCTGTGGATGTGGAAGATCATCGCAAAGGATTTCACCTCTTTCAACAGGCTGTGCAATGTTTGGTTTCGGAGAAGTTTCTTGTAGAGGTCTGCGTCTTTGGGACCAACGGCAATGACAGTATTGCCAATTTGGACTGCCCGGTGACTTTCCTGGGACATATACAGGAAGAGAAGGAGCTGGCCCTGGCGTACAGCAGGGCGGATATTTTCATTTTACCCTCACTGCAAGACAACCTGCCGAATACTGTTATGGAGTCCCTGTCATGTGCTACGCCCGTTGTGACTTTTGATTCTGGCGGCGTGGTTGATATGGTCAAACACCAGCAAACTGGCTATGTCGCCAAGCTGGGGAATTACGAAGATTTAGCAGAGGGCATCAAGTACTTTTCCGATAGACAGGTACTAAAAAAAGCCTCGGAAGCGGCCAGAACGCACATTGTTGACAACTTCTCGGAGAAGGTCATTGCCCAAAAGCAAATCCAACTTTACAAGTCAGTGCTTGAGAAGTAAGCTTACATCAGCCGTTCAAATTTTCTTGATGACCCAGAGGTAGAGGGGACGGAAAAATGTAATAATATTGGTTGGAAGTAAATAGTTAGCATAAAGCAACACTTTGCTCTTATGCGTTTTATAGAACAATAACAAGTCCTTTTTGCGGTCTATTTCCACCTCGGGATGTGATAGAGGCCATTTCATTTCTCGTTGCTCTATTTTGTCCAAATTTCTCACATCGACCTGTGTATTAGTCGCATCTGCAATGTTAAGTCCTGTATTTCGGACTAGATTCACAGCAGGTACCACGCAATAGCTCTTATTCTTAAATTGGGAGAAGGACCAAGCATAGGCCCAGGAATCATTCTGTTTTTCGTAAGTTTCTTGCCATTTCTTGATCATGTAATTATTGGCCAGCGAATTAGGAGTGAGGTCGTTGATACGTTGGCTTTTTAAGAAGGCGGGAAAGTCCTTCATATGCACGTCCATCGCCTGCCACCTATCTCTCCAGGTGGCCCAACCGTATATAAGAGATATTTGGCTCAGGTGATAGCTCCATTCGGTGATAATTCCGGGGTTAAATGCAGCTATCATACCAATTCGTTTGTCATCCTGAAAACGACCATCCAGCTCGGCGCAGAGCTTGAAAAAATCAGCGGTCACCAGGCAATCATCTTCCAGAATAATTCCGAACCTTTCATGTTGAAAGAACCAATCAATGGCACTGGATACTGCATTGCGGCAACCTAGGTTTTCTTTTCGAAGCAGGAAGTGTTTTTCAGTTTTCCACGATATTTCCAACTCAAGGATATTTCGTACTTTTTCACATTTTTCCTGATCTGCAGGATTGCCGCTCCTTGGTCCATCTTGCGCTAAATACACCTTTTTGGGTTGGATTTCCTTCAGTATTTTCACTGCCGAGGCGGTATGCTCAGGCCTGTTGAAGTTAAGTAAGAGTACCGGGATTGTCACAGCTTAGAGGTTTGCTGGGGCTTCAAAGTAAGGACCTATTTTTGAATGATTTTCGCAAAACTGACCTACTCTTCTAAGATCCATCATATTTATCAAGTTCTCATTTCTTTTTATATGCACCATGTCGTAAATATCTAAGTGCAAATCTTACATGAGCTGCCATCACCTTCCGAACACTGAAAAAGGACAATAAAATCAAGGCTCGTTCTTTCCAGCATTTAAGGAGTTGTCTGTCTGAAGTACCACCCAACAAGTAGTTTGATACACTCTGTTCAACATTGACAATTGACTTGGCTTCAATAACGGCTTGTAGCATCCAGTCAATATCGGCGCTGCATTTGTATTTCAGATCAAAATTTCCGGCCAGGTGTTTTCTGACTATGAATGATTGGTGGCTTACAGGTTGCCCATTAAGAAAGTCCTCCTTGGATAGCGCCCTAGGTAGCGTCTTTGTTGTCAACTCGGATCTCGTACCTACGATAACGCCATGCTCATCTATCAGGTTGGTTTCTCCGTAGTAAATGTCCGCCTCGGGTTTATTATTGAAGATATTGGAGATCACTTCCGTGGAGGCAAGTCGATCACCAGCGTTAAGAAACAGCACATAATCACCAGTTGCGAAATTCAGCCCCTTGTTCATGGCATCATAAATACCATGATCTTCTTCACTTATCAGTTTACCTATGCGATCTCTATAGCTTTCAAGGACTTCCATAGTATTGTCAATACTTTTTCCATCGATGATTATGAACTGTATTTTTGGATAGTCCTGACCAAGAACACTCTCAATGGTCGGCGTTAGCAGGTGTGCAGCATTATAGCAAACGGTGATTATGGAGAGCTCTCTAGTCACGGTAATTCCCCCGTAATAACAGTATTTATTGATGAAGTATTCTTGTTGAGCGCAAATTGCAGTTCTTTCTGAAAATCGAATAAAATCCTCATGGGCACCTACGAATAGGAAATTCCCAATCCTCCGCCTGGATACCAGTGGTTTTTAGGTACTTCGGTTGCGAATAAGAACTTTCTGTGGTTTTCAAGCGAAAACTTAGCTAACTCTGGAGAATAATGTGAATTATCACCCAGTATAAAAGTTTCCATTCTGATCTTAGATTTTATCGCGTCGTATTCTAGCTGTTCGTAGGAGGTTGAGTGGTCACTATCGTTTATAAACAAATCAATTCCTTCTTCAAAAGCATTAAGGGTTTCTACTGAATCTCCGAATAGTATTTTTCCATGTTCACTATAAGGTCCCTGAAGTAAGTAGCCAGCATCAGGGTTTATTTCTGTCCCATAATAAGTCCCTTTGATACCTTCATTTTGATTTTTTCTAAGTGCAGCGCACAATATCACGGCTCCTAACCCTTTGTCCACGCCTGTTTCAATAATGATTTTTGGTTTGGTCAATCTTGCGATAGCGTACCATCCAATCCTGCGACCAAACTTCATATTTGGATCTTGGTACCGACCCTCTTTTGACCTACGCCGGCAGGTTTCAATGTGCTCCCTTAATTCTTCATCCGCGTCAAGCTCGTCAAACAGCTTCAGTACCTCAGTCGGGGCTGTACTTGTAGCTATTCCAATAGCTTGTGCCAGATACAATCTGGAGGCATCTGACATATCGTAGGTGAAATTGGTAAATTCATTTGACTGGAAAACCCACTTTATGATCTGCCAATATCTGTGATTATAATAGCTGGAAGCAATAAAAAACCGTCTTACTGCAGAAAGAATCCAAATACTTTTTAAAAACCGCAGGATCGAAACCTGCCAGGTAGCGATATTTTTTTTTCATAACCTTTTGAGCCGAGAAAGTATCAGAACCCCCGTGTCGTTACGATTTTTCAGTTTGTCAAAACTATACATAGCTTGAGATTATGGCAGTATGTGACTCCTAATTTGTGCTTAATGTAGCCTTCTTAAGTGTCCAGGTTTTAATGAGACTTATTGGTAATTAGGCTTAGGAATTTTTATTCCCTATCTGTCTTTAGTTCGGCCAAGAAGTTGGTGGCGTGTAATAATAGAAATACTGCTCACGAAAATTTGTGTCGCTGTGTGAATTCGTAGATGGAAGGCATAGCTTTTAATATCCCTACCGAAAATTTCAAAATCCGCAGTAATTCGAAGACCAACTTGAAGTTGTAGAAAATGTTATTTTTCATTGGGTAAACCCGATCGATTGTTTTGCCCTCCATTACCTCCTGGAGTAGCCGATGCCATTGGATGACGATGGTTTGTTGATCGAATTTGGTATTCACAATTTTTGCGCCTTCCCGCCCCATGATCTTTGCGAGTTCGGGATTTCTAAGTAAGTGGATGATCCTGTTGGTAAGTTTTTTCAGATTTTTTTCGGTAAAACCTGAAATGCCATGATCTATGACATCCAGATTGCCGTAGCGCGCGCCTGCCACCACGGGGGTGCCGCTTGCTAGAAATTCAATAGCACTGCCGGGGCATACTTCGCTGCGGCCATGTGGGTTGATGACCCCTACGTGGGTCTTTTGTAGTATCGGGATCATTTCCCGACCTAGAACCCCCAGGAATTTGACGCTGGGGTGGATGTCACCGGCAGCGTTTAGCAATGGTTCCAGTAGTTCCCTCTCATACTTTTCCTCGGCAATCTTGTGCGGCCCCAACTTTTCATTTTCATTGTACAATTTGCCAGATCCAATTACCCAAAGGTTGGCATCAGGTACTTTCTTTAGGACATCTGGCCAGATTTGTGCCAGCAGATGGAATCCTTTTGCGTAGGTAAGGCTGCCCAAGAATACAACCAAATTTTCTTCTTTTACCACCTGATGAAAATCCTTGTAAATCTTGTCGTCGAAACCATTGAAAATGACGGTGCTTTTCTTAATGACAAGGTGATCTCTTACCAAATCCAGTGCCTCATGTCCGGCAAATACCACTCGTTTCACCAGCGTGGAACTGGCCAGTTTTTGCAATGTTTTTGGGCTCGGTACATTGTGGATCCACGCTACTCCGGGAGTTTGAGTGTTTTCGAGGTATTCAGTTACATTTTCTTCGTTGGTAGGCCGCCAAATGAATAGCTGTGGCCGTTCTGTCTTAAGCAGGTCCTCAATATCCGATTCGTGAGCAAAATAACTCGTGCTGATAAACTCCGGTAGTTTAAGGTTTGGATCCTTGCAAAGGAAAGTCCATTGAACCTCTCCAGGAAAGAACTTGCTGTAATAGTGAGCGAGTGTTAGGAAATTGTATTGCGTACCGCCAATCCCAGGATTGCCATTCTCCGGAGATCGCAGGTCTTTGGACCCGACATAGTCGAAAAGTAGAGCTATTTTCAATTTTCTCATCTTTTCACGAAACTATAGTTCTCCCCATCACTATAGTACGGACGGTAACCATTTAGCAATACGTTGAGGAAGGCTTGGATGAGTTTGAATACGTCTGATATACGAAATAAGTGTATTTCGAGTAACAATAGCATGGGTTGTTCTTCCATGGTCCACAGGGTTTTTAGCACCTCGTATTCGCTACCTTCAATGTCCATCTTTAAAAGACTTATCCCTTCTAGTTGCTGGGCTTCTTTGAAGCTTGTGAGTGACGTGAATTGGCATTCAAGGTATTCGTGCGTTTGCCGATGAGCGGAATAAGATACCATGGAAGTTTCTGGGGGCAGGAAAAATCGCCGGATTCCTTCTTGGTTTGAGAGACCAAGGGCGTGAAAGTGGAGGTTCTTAAATGCTTCAAAATCGATGATATCGTAGGGCTGGTTTTTCTCATCAAGGGCATGTTTGGCTACCCCTTCATTGATCAGATAGACCTCCTTATTTTTTGTAGCTTCCTTTAGTGCCCGGAAGTGGTTTGAACTTTCAGGTGTGGGGTCTAGAATATGAATGATTTGTTCCGGGTCCTCACGGATCAATGCTATTTCAAAAGAAATGTCGGTGCCAGCTCCAGCAGATATAATTCTTCTTAGTTTGGGAAGGGGGTGTGGAAGAACCCAACCACCATAATGAGTGCCATATCGTTGTGTGGGTATATCCTTGAACCAAGGTTTTAGTAGCAGACGAACGACGCCTTTGGTAATGAAAAAGAGGTACTTCACTCTAGGGGATATTGATATTCTTTCAATGATATGTTTAATCGTGTGGCCAATGCTGCATTGGATTTTCCAAACTTCGCTGAAATCAAGTTTTGAGTTTCCGGGGAGAGCAAGACCTCCTCTTTTGTGCCAGTCTTAATTTTCTTCAGCAACGATTCGGTCAATTTTTTTGGAAAAAATTTTTTGATTGGCACCTTGCCCAATAACCTTTTTTTCAACCGCCTGAGGTCATTATACCGTTTGTTTACACCCTCATTGTCCTTAGGTAAAAGAGGCTTATGATCTACATCAAAGCTGGTTTGCAAAAATGCATTGATGGACTCCAGAAATTGCCCCTCTTTGTTTACCATATCCTCAAATAGAAGCAATTTTACGTTTTTGGCACCAAAATATTCTTCGCACAATTCGGTAAGGTCATTCAGTTGGATAGCGTCCAAAAAACTGAAAGACAGCTTATCTGATTGTTTGGCCCAGTCATCCACATCGATGGGCTTGCCATGAATAAGGTCGTGAGGTTCAAAGGGATGATCTCGATATTGCGATTTGAGTAGGTCTGACTGGTTGCGGCCTACGATCATCACCTTGGAGAACCCCAATAGCCTTCAATCGCATTATCTTCTCCTGTATGTTCGGATAGCAAAAAAATACACTCGTCAAAAACTCTGAACTGAACAGGATTCGTTCTTCTCCCGGGTGTTGCTCGAGAATTTTGGACAATACTGTTTTAGCTTGTTGTGCATTGAAATTCTCGTCCCGGACCAGCAGGTCAAGTAGTGATTTGGTCAAATCGCTGTTTACATTTTGGGCAGGGGACACATCCTGCCCTACATTGTTGGCAGGGATCATTCCGATGAACTTTATCCCGGCTAGTTTTGGGAACAAATGACGTTGTAGCGTCGTGCTTCCTGCTTTTGGCAGGCCAATATGTGCAATCAGTTCCAAATCATTTTTTTCTTAGGACAAACATGACGCTCGAACTGAGTGGTGGGCATAAGTTGCTCCAGCCAATAAAAAAGGCCATTTTTCCATCCAGGTCCTATGCGGGTCGGTCGGTATATTACCTTCTCCACATCGAACCCGATGCGTTCAAGGAATTGTGATAGTTCCCTACTTGTATACTCCCGGACATGTCCCATATGACCAATGTTTTCCAGCTTCGACCACTCATGGTACAGGTCACTCGAAGCGGCATAACCTATGCCCTTAAAGAGAAATTTATACATCCCCATTACCGATCTGAAATTTGGTGTTGAAAGAATCAGCCTGCCATTTGGTTTAAGGCTTTCAAGTAAGCCCGTCATGGTTTGGATCAAGTTTCCCCGGAGATGCTCCAGAATTTCTAGAAAAAGTATTACATCGTATGCTTCCAGCTCGGGATCTGTGAATTTGTCAAGATCCACTTGCTTGACTGGGAGCAGGTCTGAAATGTCCTTAATCCTGGAAGGATCAATGTCCCATGCTTCCACGTCATAACCCGCTTTTTTTTAGCGCCAGTGGCAATACAAAAGGTGCTGCAGCAAAATCGGCAATTTTGTGATCTTGGGCTAAGTAGGGTTCAATCAAAGTAAGCTCATTGGCATACCTGGGCTGGTGCGCTCTTGCATATTCAACAAAACCAGTCCTGACCATCAAAGTAGGGCACCAGTTCCTCGATGCAATTAGCCAAGAGTTGTGATTTATCTACCATTTGAATTTTATGATTCTATCGATGATTCCATTGACTTCAGGAGAAATCTTTGTTACGTAAACGGTTATTACGAACACAACAGAGGTTGCAAGTGATCGGATAACTATATTCAATATAGGATCACCTACAAAAGTGCTGTTGTAGAACATGAATAATAGGATGACAAATATTAAGCTGAGCCAGACATGTTGCCAGCTGAAAGGGCTTAGTTTCAAACGCCATTTGATATACAAAAAGCGTGCGACACTGGCTGTCATGGCAACAATCGCGAGTGCCAAGGCCGCCCCGTCAATACCCATAGTTGGTATTAGGGTTATATTCAAAATCAATAGCAACCCGGCATTCACAAAGACCAGGTATAAGTTGAACCGTTTTATAGGTTGAAAAAATCAGAAGCTCTCCGGAGGTACCAAAGGCCATGCTCAGCACCTTAGAAACGGCGATCCAGAAAATCACTGTTTCGCCTTGGGCAAATATGGACCCTTTCGGGATCAGGGAAAATAAGTCCTGAACATTGGTGACAATGCCAACAGAAAGTAATATGCCAAGTAAATAGAGATTGAGGGCTGATTTTTTGTATAGGTCCCTTATGCTTGCACGATTTCCATCCTCAAAAAATTGCGCATATAATGGAGAAATTATTTGTGAGATAGCCCGCTTTGGCATCTCTATTACCATAGCAATGTACAAACACGTTGTGTAAATCCCATTGGCCTCAAGTCCCAGGTAAGTCGACGTGAGCAGAAAGCCAAGGTTTTGTATTAGGGAGTTGGACACGCCTAATGAGAATGAATAGCCACCAAAATCCAACAGTTTTCTTTTCCACTTTCTCCAATCGGCCTTGAGCTTTAAGCTTAAAGGCAATGGGTATTTGCCAAGCGCCCAAAAAATTGCAAGTAGGGTTATTAGAATATAGGCAGCTGAGATGGCCATGATGAGCTCGGCAAAAGAGAGCAGAGATAACCCATATACGACAATCAAGGTCATGATAGACAGCCTCAGTAATACCTCTTTGAGAAAGTTAGGGATGCTGATATTCAGGTTGGCCCGGAAGTAAGCAGCAAAGGTCTCGAAAATGCTCTGAGAGACAAGAATAACAATACTTGCGTAAAGGTAGGAGGCGTAATGAGCCGACTTTTCTGAAAAGAAATCGGTCAACGTATTTTCAAAGGTATACGCTGCTCCAATGATCAGGGCATTGCTCGCAACAACGAGGACCAGCAGAAGCATCAGGAATGATCCAAATTCTTTTGGATCCTTCAGGCCAGAATGGAATTTGACCAGCGTGTGGTTTGTGCCTAAAGAGGCCACGGGGACCAACATTAAAGCGTTGGATTGAATAAGCCTGATCAACCCAATTTCCTCAACATGAAGGTATCTGGGAAAAAGCAATAGTGTACTTACATATCCCAGGGCTACCCCGCCGTAGGTTAAAAAAGAGGCCCAGAAACTTTGTCGAATTACTATTCCCATCAGCATCGGAAGAACCGCGCACAAATCTATTTTAATTCTATGGCTGGATTTCGATTAATTACGAAATCCTTGCTACAACGGTAAGATCACCGGACCCGGGACTTTTCTACTAGGTTTTTAAAATCTCTATTAAGTGGTCAAGGTCGTTTTCGTTATTGTAAAAGTGTGGCGAAAGTCTGGCGTACCCCTGTTTGCTTTGATGTTTGAATGGAGGCGTCTTCTAACTTCTGATGCTCGTGCTCTTCCACAGCGAGTTGGATAATGGAAGACCGACTGCCGGGAGCGCGATCAACGGTTCTGTCTAATTGTTCGAGGGACTTGGTGAGCGACTTGATGTACTCCTGATTTTTGTTGAAGGTGTTCGTGATGCCAATTTCGCTGATCATTTGCAGGCCTTCATTCAAGCCTAGGACATTGAGAAATAGGGCGTTGCCTACCTCAAGGCTTGCAGCGCCCGTCTTGGCATTGCCAGTACCAAAGTCGATACTATTCCATCCCTGGAAGGCTTTGAATTTTGGCAGTAGGTCATCGGAAACGTAACCCACAGCCACTCCATACCCAGAGAGCAACCATTTGAAGGAGCTTGATAAAAAGACCATTGATACATCCTTATCTACTTCAAAGGGTATAGCGCCAAGCCCTTGTGTGCCGTCCAATACCAAAGGGATTTCGAATTCCTTGCACCACTGAAATATTTGATCGAGATCTATCTCGAATCCATCTTCACTTTGAACCCAGCTAATGCAGAGGATTTTGTTGCCATCTTTCAGCGTCTGCCCCAGTTGCTCATAAAAATCTGGCGATTTGTAATCGATGGATACCGTCGTAAAATCCATGCGATTGCCAAGGCAAGGTCACGCTAGGGAAGTCGCCTGTTAATAGAACTACTTCTTTTTGCGTCAAATAGATACTTGCCAGGTTGATTCCGGTTGATACATTTGGAATAAAGAATATGTTCTCTTTCGCACATCCAATGAGGTTAGCGCTTTTGGTTCTGGCGTTCTCGTAAGTCTCCGACCACTCTTCGAAATTCCACGACCCAAATTCAGCCAGGCCTTCCAGGTACCTTTTTTGTATGCGGATCACGGCACTCGGTAAAGCGCAGAATCTGGCGGTGTTGAAGTAGGTATAGGTTTCAAGGATGGGGAATTCCTTTCTGTAATCATTCCAATTTATCATGCTAAAAGAACCAGAGTTTGAAGGCCAGGGCCAAAACAGTAATGATCAGGATCAGTCTTATCCACTTGTCTTCCTTATTCACAGACCACCGGCTGGCTATCCAGCCTCCGAGGGCATTACCTATGGCCAGAATAAAGCCGTATTGCCACCTGATCACATCTTCCAAATGAAAAACTATTAGTGCAAATATTGAATAAATTAGTATTACCATCACCTTGACACTGTTGGTCTTAGCCATGTTGAGGCCATGCACCCCTGTCAAAGCGGCAATGATCAGGAAACCTACGCCGGCTTGAATAAATCCACCATAGATACCTACAAAAAAGAAAATCACGACACTGGTAAACACCGTAGGTTTTGAAATGTTTTCGGTGACTTTGTTTCTGTTCAAGTAGGGCTTCAAAACGGTTGCTGCCATAACAGCGACCATGACAGCCGCCAGTATTCGATTGAATAAGGTGCCGCTTATGTCTACAGCGATATATGCTCCTATAATGGCGCCCACAGCTGCTGATATCCCTAACCACAGTGAAAAGGGAAAAAGAAAAACGCCTTTGCTGCGGAACCCCTGGACGGCAAATATGTTTTGAATAAATAGGGCCACCCTGTTCGAGGCATTCGCTTCTACCGACGGTAATCCCATAAATATGAGCAATGGCATGGTGATCAGCGAGCCCCCTCCTGCCAAGGTGTTGATGAAACCCGCAAACAAGCCGGCACCGACCAGCAGGATAATTTCGGGTATGGTCATGCAAATGCCAGTTTAGTTTTTTTCACTTCCAATTGATCATCACATTCCATCAAAAGCTCAATCTGAGTTTTATTAAACCCGGGATGAACCATGCCTCCAGCTAGTTCCACCAGAGGAAGCAGGGTAAACTTCCTGTCCGGTATGCCTGGGTGAGGTACAATAAGATTCTCTTTTTCGATTATCTGATCCTTGTAATATAGTAAGTCAATATCTATGAGTCGCGGGCCCCATTTTGTCTCTCGTTCACGACCCATTTGTCGTTCGACCGCAAGACAAGCCTGCAGGAGGTCATCTGGATCAAGCGCTGTTTCGACCTGTAAAACGACATTCAGAAACCAAGGCTGGTCTTTTTCACCCCAAGGCTCGGTTTCATAAAGTGAGGAGTGACCCGTTGCTTTTACTCCCATTGTGGCCAGGTTCCTCCTGGCCGTTTCCAGATTTTTCAACCGTTCGTCTAAATTGCTGCCCAAAAGCAAGAAAATCCCGTTCATACACCCGTTGATAACAAATGCTTAAAACTAAGCCCGGTAACCTTTTACATCGTTAGTTTTGTCAGGATTTTAGCAGAGACTTTTAGTTCTATATGGCGTTTTTACGAAATCTGTTGGCCACGATTGTGGGCCTTTTTATCTTTTCTTTCGTCGGTTTCTTCATTCTTATGGGCATTGTCGGCGTGGCAGCTCAGGAGGAAATACCTGTTGTCGAGGATGAAAACCGTCCTTTGGCTTAAATTGAGTGGTATCGTTAAGGAGCGGGTGCCTGAGGACCCATTCGAGGGCATGTTCCCCGGGTAGCTCCCCCAGGTTGATAGGTCTGTTGGATCTGGTTGATGCAATCAATGAGGCAAAGGATGATCCTAAAATCGAGGGTATCTACATGGAGCATATGTACCTTTCAGCCGGGTACGGGGCCTTGCAGGAAATAAGAGACGCCCTATTAAATTTTAAGTCTGCGGGAAAATTTATTTACGCGTACGGAGAATTCATCAGCGAAGGAGATTACTACCTGGCCTCTGTGGCAGATGGCATTTATCTGCATCCTCAGGGAAATCTTGAATTTAACGGACTCAGCGCGAATGTCACCTTTTACAAAGGTCTGTTTGATAAACTTGGGATTGAGCCAGAAATTTTCAGGGTAGGTTCTTACAAGAGCGCTATTGAACCTCTAATCCGAAAGGACCTGAGTCCCGAGAATGAATTGCAGTTGAAAGAACTGTTGGCCAGTCTGAATGAAACTTATCTTGATGAAGTAGCTGGTACCCTCAATGTAGATCGGTCAGAGTTGGAAAACATTCAAAGTCAAATGCTCGCACAAGTGCCGGAGGAGGCGGAAGCATATGGCCTTGTTACCAAATTGGCCTATGAGGATGAGGTAAAAGATATCATAACGGAAGAAATGGGTCTCGATGATTTTGAGGATGTTAACATTATTTCGTTCAAAAGATACGCGAAGACCGTAGCTGGCAAGTATTCCAAGGACAGGATTGCCGTGATCGTAGGGGAAGGCGAGATTGTGATGGGGGGTGACGAGTCGGAGGCAATCATCGGAGAGAAATTTGCCCGTGAGATCAGAAGGGCTCGAGAAAATAAGTCCGTGAAGGGTATCGTTGTACGAATTAATTCGCCTGGCGGTAGCATCACAGCCTCTGATATGATCTGGCGTGAAGTGCAAAAAACACAAGAAGTAAAGCCCATCATAGCGTCTATGGCGTCTTATGCAGCGTCGGGTGGATACTATATGGCCATGGCCTGCGACACGATCGTCGCACAACCCAATACCATTACAGGATCCATAGGGATCTTTAGCGTACTGTTCAATTTTCAGGACTTCCTTGATAAAAAAATTGGGATTACGAATGATGCCGTTTCCACCGGCGAATACTCTGATATTCTCACAGTGACCAGACCTTTGTCATCCGCCGAAAAAGCCATCTTTCAGAAAGGTGTAGAAAGAGGGTACAAAACCTTTATAGATAAGGTATCCGAAGGACGTGGCATGGAGACAGCTGAAGTGGAGGCCATTGCGGGCGGTCGTGTTTGGTCTGGTAATCAGGCACTTGATAATGGCCTCGTTGACGTCATTGGTAGCTTGCAGGATGCCATCGACCTGGCAGCGTACAAGGCCGGTGTGGAAGATGATTACAAGGTGAGCTACTATCCCAGACTTAAGCCGTTTTTTGAGGAATTTATCTCACGTTTTGGAGAAGAAGTAAGCATTCGTGTCCTGGGTAGGGAGACCGTTCCATCGCTTCAAACCCTTCGTGAATTGCAGCATTTTGCCAAGCAAAACGGCATACAAACCAGGATGTTGGGAGATATCGAAATACGGTAATTCCACTTCTGAAAAAATCAACATTTTAACCCGGTAGAAAAAACAAAATGAGTATCAGAACTGACTGGACCAAAGAAGAAATTACAGAGATTTATGACAGGCCTATCTTAGAGTTGATCTACGAGGCGGCAACCGTTCACCGCCAAAATAATGATCCCTCGGAAATCCAGGTTTGTACACTTTTGTCTATCAAGACGGGCGGCTGCCCAGAGGATTGTGCCTACTGCCCTCAGGCCGCCAGGTATCACACCGACGTGAATGTTCACAAACTTTTGGATGTGGAAATGGTCCTGGAGAAAGCTCAGGCCGCCAAGCGTAGTGGATCTACTCGATTTTGTATGGGCGCGGCATGGAGAGAAGTCCGGGACAACCGTGATTTCGATAAGGTCATAGATATGGTGAAAGGCGTCAATGCTATGGGCATGGAAGTTTGTTGTACGCTTGGCATGCTCACCGAAGACCAGGCCAACAGGCTGAAAGAAGCTGGTTTGTATGCTTACAATCACAATTTGGATACCAGTGAGGATTTCTATGAAGACATCATCTCGACACGGACCTATGATGATCGGCTTGATACGCTGAAAAATGTTAGAGATGCTGATATTTCCGTTTGTTCGGGAGGAATTATTGGAATGGGTGAAACCAAGGAAGATCGTATTGGGATGTTGCATACACTCTCCAATTTGCCGGCTCATCCTGAGTCGGTGCCGGTGAATGCATTGGTGCCTGTGCCTGGCACTCCACTGGAGGATCAACCAAAGGTGTCCGTGTGGGACATGGTACGGATGATCGCTACGGCGAGGATTATCATGCCCAAATCACAGGTAAGACTTTCTGCAGGAAGAGTGAGAATGTCTGTGGAGGAGCAAGCGCTTTGCTTCCTGGCCGGGGCTAATTCCATTTTTGCCGGCGATGAGTTGTTGACTACACCCAACCCGGAAGAAGATCAGGATAAAGCTATGTTCCAAACCCTGAACTTAAAGCCCAGAGAAGCATTCAAAGGGGCGGCAGAGAAAATGGCCATGCATTAAATGGACTCGGAACAACATTTTCGCAGATTGGAGCAAATGTACCTGCGCTCCAATATCAATGAGCGCCTGTACGAAACTACGAGGGTCGATATTTCCAATAAGAAGGCTGTCATTTCTATCGATATATCAGAGAAATATTTCCACGCACTCGGTGCCATTCATGGATCGGTATACTTCAAATTGCTGGACGATGCTGCTTTTTTTGCGGTGAATTCGGTGGTAACCGACAAGTTTGTGCTCACTACAAATTTTAACATCAACCTGTTGCGACCGGCAAGTCAGGGAAGGATCACTGCGGAAGGTGTCTTGGAATTTCAATCTCGCAACCTCTTCATTGCAAGTTCGAGGTTAAGAAATGATCAAGGCAAGGAAATAGCCTTTGGAACGGGACATTTTATGAAAAGTCAAATAGATCTGACCGAGGATATCGGTTACTGATGGAACCTATATTTTTTGTCAACGGGCAATATGTACCCCAAAGCGAGGCCACCATCTCTGTTGAACACCTGGGCCTTCATCGAGCGCTGGGGGTGTTTGATCTCTTTAGGTCAATAGATGGGCGGCCCCGATTCTTCAATGATTATTTGGAGAGGTTTGACAAATCACAACAATTCCTTCAGTTAGGGGATCTCGTAAGGAAGGAACAATTGCACGAGGTGATCTCGAATTTGCAAGTAAGAAATCGGTTTCCGGAAAGCACTTTTAAACTGATACTTTTAGGGAGCGGAGTTGACGGTGATCCCGAATTCAAGCCCAACCTGATCGCACTAAATTTGCCATTCGATGGCACCCGTCAACCTAAATCCATCGGCGTTATTACGCACGAGTACAGGAGGGAATACCCAGAAGTAAAATCTTTAAACTACCTGACCTCCTTTTCACTTCAAAAGAAAAAACATGATGCTGGTGCTTCCGAGGTTATTTTCCATAAGGACGGATTTGTGACCGAGGCTTCGCGCTGCAACCTCTTTGTTATCCAGGATGGTATAGTGTTGACACCTGATACGGACATACTCAGAGGTATCACCCGTAAGCATGTGATAGCGGCGCTAAAACCCAAAATGGAAATCCGGGAGGAGCCTGTAAGTTTGGCGCAGCTGCAGTCCGCTCAGGAAGTTTTTCTAACAAGTACCACAAAGGAAATAATGCCGGTAACGAAAATAGATGGGAAAGAAATAGGCGGAGGTAATCCCGGGCTAGTGACCACAAGGATGCAACGGTTGTTTCACGAGTACATTCATGATCTGCCGCGTGATCATTTGCAGTAGAATTTGCTAAATTTCCTTTCACCAATAGTGGCAAATAGTATGAACCGATTGATTTTTAACATACTTGTGATTTGTTGGGTGCTGGTTAGCTGTAATGCGCCATCGGAATCGCCAGAGGACGTGATGGAGCCGGATACCGCTGGCCTTGACTATTCACAGCCATTTCGACCCCAGTATCATTTCTCACCTCATGAGAAGTGGATGAACGACCCTAATGGGATGGTATTTTATCAGGGTGAGTATCATCTTTTTTATCAATACTACCCCGATAGTACAGTATGGGGCCCCATGCACTGGGGACATGCCGTCAGCACCGACCTGGTACACTGGGAACACTTGCCAATTGCGCTCTATCCCGATTCCTTGGGTTATATCTTTTCGGGCAGCGCCGTGGTTGACTGGACCAACACCAGTGGGTTTGGGACTGCCGATAACCCTCCGCTTGTCGCGATTTTTACCTATCACTCTCCGGAGAGGGAGCAAGTCGGAACAGGAAACCACCAAACGCAGGGTATCGCCTACAGCCTTGATCGCGGGCGCACCTGGATCAAGTATGATGGAAATCCAGTCCTGTCAAGAGAAACATCGGTCGACTTTCGTGATCCGAAGGTCTTTTGGCACGAAGCGTCAGATGGCTGGGTGATGGTGCTCGCCGAGGCAGACAAAATAGGGTTTTATGGCTCCAAGGACCTAAAATCCTGGTCATTTCTGAGCTACTTTGGTGAAAACGATGGCAGTCATACGGGTGTCTGGGAATGTCCCGACCTTTTTCCATTGAAGGATGTGGGGGGCAATGAACGCTGGGTGCTCATAGTTTCCATTGGCACCGGAGGCCCCATGGGATCAGATACTCAGTATTTTGTTGGTAATTTCGATGGGACAACTTTTGTCAATCAGCATTATCCGGAACGTACCTTGTGGCTGGATTATGGCAAGGACAATTATGCAGGTGTGACCTGGTCAGATGTATCTGAAAGCGATGGGCGCCGACTCTTTATGGGATGGATGAGCAATTGGCAATATGCACAGGTGGTGCCTACTGAATCCTGGAGAAGTAGTATGACCTTGCCTCGAGAACTCGCTTTATACAACACGCCGCAGGGCTATCGAGTAGCCAACCGTCCGGTGAAGGAACTTGGGTTTTTGCGGACGAATGTGCTACCCATAAACAGGCTCTTGGTCGCTGGTATGGCCGACTGGTCAGACAAATTGATGGGCGACGGTACGTTATTGAATTTTGAATTGACAGTCACTGATATTTCCCGTCAGGAGCGGAGTTGGAAACTCACATTTTCAAACACAAAGTCGGAATCACTGGCTATAGGCTTTGATGACAGCAGTGACCGCTATTATATAGACCGGGGAGTATCCGGGCTGGTTGATTTTTCTGAGGATTTTGCCGGAGTTCACTATGCACCAAGGATATCCGAGGTTCCTCAAATGCCTGTAAGCATATGGCTCGACAGATCCAGCATTGAGATGTTTGCTGACAATGGCACCGTGGTAATGACAGACTTGATATTTCCTACAGAACCCTATACCAACTTGCTGTTCGAAACCGGTGAAGAAGCGGTCTTGGTGGAAGGTGAGGTCTTCGAATTGAAATCGATTTGGCAATAATAGAACCCTAATTATATGATAGACAAAAGAGTATCGTCAGTGGAGGAAGCTATCTCCGGCGTAACAGATAATATGACACTGATGCTCGGGGGATTTGGACTGTGCGGTATTCCTGAAAATTGTATCGCCGAATTAGTGCGAATTGGTGTGAAAGGACTCACTTGTATTTCTAACAATGCGGGTGTCGATGATTTTGGTCTTGGTCTACTTCTTCAAAATAAGCAGATAAGGAAAATGATCTCCTCATACGTGGGTGAGAACGACGAATTTGAGCGTCAGATGTTAAGCGGTGAATTGGAAGTGGATCTCATACCGCAAGGATCATTGGCGGAACGATGCAGGGCCGGAGGGGCTGGTATACCCGCTTTTTTCACGCCGGCAGGGTATGGAACCGAAGTTGGCGAGGGGAAGGAAGTTCGGTCTTTTAATGGTAAACCACACATTCTTGAGTCTGCATTGACAAGTGATTTTGCCATTGTCAAGGCTTGGAAAGGTGATCACAACGGCAATCTTGTGTACAAGGGAACCGCAAGGAACTTCAATCCGCCGATGGCTATGGCAGGTAAAATCACTATTGCAGAAGTAGAAGAGTTGGTCGCGCCAGGAGAACTGGATCCAAATTTTATTCATACACCGGGCATCTTTGTTCAAAGGATTTTTCAGGGGTCTGCCTACGAAAAAAGGATAGAACAAAGGACGGTTCGGACAAGAAATTGACCGGCAGAAAAGTGTCTTTATCGATTAACTCACTCTTTGAATAACAGCATATGCTTGACAAAAACGGAATTGCAAAAAGAATTGCCCAGGAACTTCAAGACGGATGGTATGTCAACCTGGGCATTGGAATCCCCACCCTTGTAGCCAATTACATACCGCAGGGAATTAGTGTGGAATTTCAATCAGAGAATGGGCTATTGGGGATGGGCCCTTTTCCCTGGGAAGGGGAAGAGGACGCGGATCTCATCAATGCAGGCAAACAGACCGTGACCACATTGCAAGGGGCTTCAATTTTTGATTCTGCCACATCTTTTGCTATGATCAGGGGCCAACATGTGCAATTGACAGTCCTGGGAGCCATGGAGGTGGCCGACAATGGAGATATAGCCAATTGGAAAATTCCCGGTCGAATGGTAAAGGGCATGGGAGGTGCAATGGACCTGGTGGCATCCGCAGAGAACATTATCGTAGCGATGATGCACACCAACAAAGCGGGCGAATCCAAGCTGCTCAGCGATTGTACATTGCCGATCACCGGCGTTGGGTGCGTGAAAAAAGTCGTCACCAACTTAGCAGTACTAGATGTAACACCTGAGGGATTCAAATTACTTGAAAGAGCGCCGGGAGTGTCAGTTGAGGAAGTCAAAAATGCCACTGCGGGGCGACTGGTTATTGAAGGAGACATCCCAGAGATGGTATTGGAATGATACCAATTGTTGCAGAACTTCCTATTTTTGAACCAAAACAGCAAGCTTGACAAGACTAGTAATCATAACGTTTCTTCTTATTCCGTCCTTCGTTTCCGGGCAAATTCCACAATTAAAGGAACAGTTAAGAAATGCGGAAGGTCCCAGAGCACAAACGGAGGCTCACAATGCGCTGGCCTGGGCCTACAGGGACCTGAGATCTGACTCGGCGCTTTATCATGCCACGCGGGCGCTAAGGCTTGCGCAGGCCAACGATCTCCAACATCAAACCGTGTTGGCGCTGAACTACCAAGGCGTGGCCTATCGAAATTTGAGTGTGTATTCCAAGGCATTTGAAAAATACCTGGAGGCATTGAAGCTGGCCGAAGAGATTGGCGATGAAGAGCAACGCGGCTACGCACTCATCAACATTGGGAACCTATATCTATTTCAGACCAATTTTGAGGGAGCCGCCAGGTACTTTGTTCAAGCACTAGACCAGGCTCAGTCGCTAGGCGATAAACGCATGCAAGGCTATTGCTTTGTTAATCTCGGTCGTACATACCGCGGTAAGAGTGAATTTGGCCAATCGGAGCTTTACTTTAATCAAGCCCTGGAAGTGCGTAAAGAATTGAAGGATAGTTATGGTATAAAAGCAGTCGAAATCGACCTTGCAGACACCTATAGGCGCAAAGGTGATACCGAGAAGGCACTGTCCTACTCATTTGAGGTACTTGGAAGGCTCGATGAGGAGACGGACGGTCGGGCTATTGCCATGTTGCAAAACAACATTGCTAAAATTCATCTGATGCGAAAGGATGTGGCCGCCGCGCAAAGACATGCCTTGATCGCGCTCGAAATTTCGCAGAAGTTTTCCTCTCGCTACGACGTAAAAGAAATCCTGCTGACTTTGAGTCAGGTGTACGAAAATAAGGCTGATTTTCGTAAAGCGTATCAACGGTATATTGACTATGCAGAACTGAATCAGCAGCTCTTTAGTGAAGAGAATATTCGCAAAATAGAGCAACTCCGTAACCAGTACGAGATACAACAGCAGGAAGCAGAGAATGAGTTTTTGCGCAAGCAAGACGAACTCAATAAAGAAGTGATTGCCAGACAGCAGACCATCATTTTGTTAGTTGGTATGGGTATCATTCTCTTTATTGCCCTGGCGGGGATTTCCTACAGGGCCTACATTATTCGAACAAGGCTGTCAAGGGAGATCAGTCAGCAACGAGATAAGATTCAAAAAGATAAGGACCTTATTGAATTGCAATCCAACAAACTCAAAGAGCTCGATGAGGCCAAGTCGCGGTTTTTTGCCAATGTTTCACACGACCTTCGAAGCCCGCTGAGTCTTATTTTGGGTAATATGGAAATGATTTCCGAAGATGGTGAATCCATTCTGAGCCCAAAATCCAAAAAAAGTCTGGAGGTTGGTTTCAAAAACAGCAAGCGACTCCTTTATCTCACCGATGAGATCAATGATATTACCAAACTGGAAGAGGGAAAAATTAAGTTGAAACTCGAAAGAGTAAGACTGAATTCATATCTCCGACTCCTTAGTGAGATGTTTAAGTCCACCGCCGAATATAAGGGTGTGAAGTTGGAATTTCGCAGCAATCTGGAGGATGTAGACGCAATAGCTGCCGATCCAAGGCAATTTGAAAAAATCTTCTACAACCTGGTATCCAATGCGTTGAGACATACTCGAAAAGGCGATTCAATCACCATCGGTTGTGATCGAAGAGGCAGTGATATCACCATCTTTTTTAGGGATACTGGTGACGGTATCGCCAAAGAAAGTCTTCCGCATATTTTCGACCGGTTTTATCAATCAAAAGACAATCAATTCAAGTCCAGAGAAGGACTCGGTATCGGGCTGGCCCTGGTAAGAGAGTTGGTGGAACTGCATGGAGCCAGCATTTCAGTAGACAGTGAGCTGGGGCTTGGTACTACTTTTACCATAGAATTTACAGGTCAGGAAGTAGTGCCACATTTGAGCGACTTTGCCGGTAAGGTTGGTGATTTCGTTCAAGGGCAAAATCAGGTCTTCAGGGAATTGGAAGTGGATGAGAAAGCCAAGCCAAACCTATCGCTACAAACTGATAAGGAGGCCAAGTCAGTGCTAATTGTAGACGATCACCCGGAGATCAGGTACTACATTAGGCAAATATTAGAGGATCAATATACTGTGGTCGAAGCGGCTCACGGTCTGGAGGCCTTGGAGTTGCTGAATCATCGTACTGTCGACCTTATTCTTACCGATCTGATGATGCCTTGGATGGATGGTTTCGAGCTGATTGAGGCGATCAATCAAGACCAACTACTGAAGACCATTCCGCTGCTGGTGGTTTCAGCTCGAATATCCGATGATACCAAAGAGAAAGTACTCTACAAAGGAGTAAACGATTACCTGCAAAAACCTTTTCAGAAGAAAGAGTTGTTGCTTCGGATAGAAAACCTGATCAATCAAAAAACGAAGTTCGGTTCCAACGCTGGTGAGAATGTGTTTAAGGACCTATCTGAGAAGGACAAAATTTCTAGCGTAGAGCAGGACATTCTCACCAAGCTTGAGGAAATTGTCAAGGAGAGAATAGGCGATCCAAGGCTCTCTGTGATGCAACTTGCTGATACCCTCGCAGCCAGCGAGAGGCAAGTTTATAGGCTCGTCAAAAAGCTAACAGGGCTCACTCCACATGAGTATATTACGGAAGTTCGACTTCAGTATGTTGACTATCTGATCAGGAACAGGAAAGTCAAAAACGCCACGGAGGCCGCGAAGAAAGTGGGTCAAAACAACGTTACCACCTTTAACCGCCAGTTTCAACGAAAGTTTGGCGTCAAGCCCTCAGAGTTGCTCAAAACCTAACGAACAACAAAATCTCCCTGGGTCATATCCACCACTAGAGCGAAACTGAAGGAATCCAAGTAATCCGATCGAAGTTTTGGATTCGAGACAAACAAATCTGCCTTTGGTAGAAAATGTTCATTGGTCTTACCATTGAGCAATTTCCTTAGCCCTCGTGATATCTTGATATTTTTCTCAAACATGGAATTTCTGAGTTTTTGATGTACCTGTTTTTCTCTGCGCAATTGCTATGCCAAGAATGGCAAAAACAACAGTCGTTATTATGATTAGTACCTTTTTCATGAGTATTCTTAAGGCAAGTACTATGCTAATAACCCCTAAAGATCCAAAATATTATTCTAGGAGTACTATTCTTAAGGAAGACATTGGCTGGAATGAACAGTAGGTCTACTCCTGGAATACTACCTCTACTTTGGATGAAGAGTAGCACCCAAAATACCCTAGAACCTGCTGACCTGGGTTGTTTTGTAATAGCAGGTTACCTTCTATGCTCGCAGGAGCGGTGCCTGAACTTGTACCTAAAGAAGTAGATTGATTTCGAAGTAGCTGAAAGAACTGAAAGGCTTCCCTACTGATAGATCGCAATTCAATGGATACTAGATCTCCCGATTTGAAGTTGAAAGTTCGGAACTCATTGCGGAATCTGTTTCCGTTGATGGCTGAGTCATCCAGTAATTCAATGTCTTGAGGATTGCTGAAAATGGTGTCATTGCGGGCTATCACATATCTATAGAAATTGGCTTTCTCCGGCGGGTCTATACTGAAGGTGATCGGGAAGTAGACTCGCTCCAATTGGTTGGGGTCAGCTTCCGATCGTTGTTCCAGAAAATCAAATTCCAGTCGATCAATTTGAACGATCTCCGGCATTCGTTCAAACGACCGTGATCGTATGGTGTCGCCAGCGGGAAGGATGACCTGCAATCCATAAAAACTCCCCTCTGCTCCCATAAAGGCAGAATCTGACAAGTATACGCCGCTGGGTTGATAAGAATACCGGTATATAATGGTGTCTCTTTGGACCGTTACCACCGCATTTGGAACAGAGGTGTCGGCACTTTGCTCATCAAATTTCTGTGTACGGGAAATTCTGATCACTTGCCTTCTTTCCTCATTGGTCACCCAACCTTCAACCACCAGAAGGTTTTGGTTTTCAGGTAAATCCAATGTGATCACATCCTCACAACCCAACAGCGCTAACAAGATCAGACCAATGATATGTTTCAATTTCATCAGAAAGAAAAGTTATAGGTGATGGATGGAATGATCGTACCAAAAACTGAGTACCGGACGATTTCGGTTTCTTTTGGGTCCTGCTCAGACGCCCTAAAAAAATAAGAGAACGCGTTCTTTCTGGCGTAGACGTTATAAACAGTGAATGTCCAGTAGTTATTGAATCGCTTCGGTTTGTCTTCGGCTGCTAACTTCTTGCCTTCCAATCGTACCGATAGATCGAGTCGGTGATAATCAGTGATGCGGCTTTTGTTGCGTCCTGAAAAGTGAGGTATTGGATTGCCCTCAAAGGTATATTTGCCCGTTGGTAAAGTGATCGGTCGGCCAGTGCTGTAATTAAAACTAGAGGAAAAACTGATTCTCGGAGAAAATCGATGCAAGAATACCACAGAAAGGTCGTGAGTTTTGTCATTGTCATCGGGAAAATACTCCCCTGCGTTGATTTGCTCTTCGGGGAAATCAGTGATTGTACGACGCTCGGCCCTTGAAAGCGTGTAGCTTAACCAGCCGCTGGATTTTCCCACGTTCTTCTTGAGAAAGAATTCGGCGCCGTAAGCACGCGCATCCGCCTTGATTAACTCGGTTTCTATGTTTTCATTGAAAAGCAGATCCGCACCGTTCTTGTATTCAGTCGTGTTCCTAATGTCCTTGTAGAAAACGTCAATGTACGATTCCCAGCTATTGTCCTTGAAGTTGCTATATATACCCAACGAGAAATGATCTGTTCTAGTGGGAGAGATGGATCTATCGCTCAGTTTCCAAATATCTGTTGGACTAGGAGTCACCGTATTTGAAATTAGATGAATGTATTGGTAGGTGCGATTATAAGAGGCCTTGATCGAAGAGTTTTTGGTCAGCGACCAGTTGGTGGCGATGCGTGGTTCTACATTGTAAAAGGAGGCGATTAATTGCCCCCTGTCGACTTGTAATGTGTCGATAATGGACTGATCAGTCCAAGGCTCACCCTCTGCGTAGGTGTAAACCTGCGATGGCCCTATGTTGTGCAGTGTAGAAAACCGAAATCCGTAAAGCACCTTTAGTTTGGGAAATACAGACCATTCATGAGATCCGTAAAGTCCCGATTCAATGCCATGTTCAGAGTCCAGATCTAAGGGGTTGGTAGATGTATCGTCTGGATCGAAAGGTAGGCGTTCTCCGGGTTTTAATCTGTGGAAAGTAGTGCTTACTCCAAAGTCAAACTGGGAGGTAGGAGATTGAAAGAAGGTCTGATCAAGTTTCAATGAATAATCGATAATCCGAAATTTGCCAATGAAACTACCTGCTTCTCTCGGTTCGACTATTCGATAGTTGTATTCGCTGAATACTGCAGAGAAATGACTGAAAAGCCGCTGTTTGTATTGCTTATTCCACCGGAACGTGAAAGTCCTATTTCCCCAACGCCTTTGACCATCAAATCCAGTGGTATTGCGATCGTTACCCAGGTAACTCGAAATGAAGAAGGTATTTCTGTCATTGATCCGCCAGTTTGCTTTCAGGTTGAAATCGGTGAAAAACGTGGAGGAACCCTCTATGTCCCCGTCCCCAAGTTGGGTAGGGTTTAAAAGTGATTGCCGGGCAGACACTAGAAAAGAACTTCGACCTCTTTGAAGAGGCCCTTCGGCCATCAGTCTCGCTGAAAGAAGTCCTAAACCTCCAACAAAGTGCGTTTCCTGATTATTTCCTTCTTTCTGATGAATTGTTATCACCGAAGAAGCTCTACCTCCATAGTTGGCTGGAAAAAAGCCTTTGAGGAATTGAATGTCATTTACAGCTTCTGGATTGAATACGGAGACCAGTCCAAAGTAATGACTGGGATTATAGATCGGGGCCTCGTCAAGCAGAATTAGGTTTTCGTCGATACCACCCCCGCGAACGTTGATCCCCGTAGCTTCTTCACCGAGTATTTTGATTCCCGGAAGTGTTAACGAGCCTTGAAAAACATCCACTTCGCCCATGAAATAAGGGATGTGATTGTCAGTCTCAAAACTCAAGGTATTAATTCCCGGGATCATACTTTGAACGTTGTAGGATGGCGGGCGGGAGGAGATCGTAACATGGTCTAACTGCAACGACGCCTCTTCCAGATCAATTCGCTGGCGTCTATCGTTGGTTATCTCCAATTCTAATTTTCGAGGAAGATAGCCGACATACGAAATGGTTAATGCCTGCGGTCCAGGGGGTAAGGAAAGTGCGTAAAATCCATACCTATTGGTGACCACTCCGACCTTTTTGGACTCCTCGAATATTGTGGCTCCAATTAGTGCTTCACCGGTCCGTTGGTCGCGTACATAACCGGATAAGGTAACACGGGTGGTCGAGGCGTTTTCTGATTTAGCCGTCAACAGTATTCTGTCGGTCCGGGAAACGATCCTGTAACCGTTTTTTGCTAGAATACGAATTAGCTGATCCTCTGATATTCGCAGTGCAGGAAGCTCAATTTGTTTATTTGGAAGGCGGTCAGTGCTGTATACGAGGGTTTTATCAGTCTGGTCTCTGATAGCCTCAAGCAGATCATAAAGTGCTATTTTCTTTTGCTCAAAAGCAAAGGCTCCTTTCTGCTGCGACGCAACAGGTGAGATAACACCGAAAATAAACAAGGTGACGAGTACAGACCCAAATACTTTCAAACCCTAACCCACGTTCTGGACAAAGGTAGTGAAGGTTAGCAACCTTCCCCGCTAAGCACGTAGGTATTGGTAGAGATTTTTACGTGGAGGGAGAGAATAATAGATAATTCCTCTATTACCTGATCCAAATCCAACTGGTCGAAATAGCCAGTTACTTTGCAATTTGTAATTTCCCCACGTAGCTCAATTTGGTTTTCATAGTAACCATTGAGGTACTCGATGACCTCCTGGAGTTGTGTGTCATCGAATGAGAATTTACCCGTTTTCCAACCCAGGGCATTCTGGTCTGTGTGGCGGCCATGGCTTAAATCACGAGATTCCATATCATACCTGGCAAAATGACCTTCCTTGATCTCAATTTTCTTGGCGTCACTAGATACGGCTACTACACCTTCGGAGACGATGACTTCAGCGCCGGATTGCGGATTTGTGTTAACGACAAACTCAGTTCCTAAGACCTCAACCAGCAGGTTCTTTGTGATCACCTCAAAAGAGCCCTTTCCCTTTGTGATGTCGAAATATGCCTCACCTGTTAGCGAAACCGCGCGATTACCACTGAAGTTCTCATTATAAGAGATTGTAGCACCTGGTCTCAACCAGACTTCCGAATTATCGGGAAGCCGGTGATACAGTTTCCCTTCCGTTGCTGAAATTTCTATCACCTGACCCCCTACGTCGGTCACTCCCTGCTTGGTAAAGTAGAACAGCGAAATCACGCCCACTAGCAAGGCGGCCGCTGCAACTTTTAACCAATGGTTACTTCTGTTTGGTACGAGTTGTGCCGTATTGATTTGATCCTCGAAAGCATTCCAGGCCTGATCAACGTTGATATCACCAAGTTTGGGTGTTTCAGTCAGCTGATGCAGGATAAGTACCTCTTCAGAAATGCCTTCCGGGGGTTGGTTCTCCTGTAGGGATTTAAATTCCTGGAAAATTTGGTGGTCCATGTGATACTAGGTCAAATCATCCATTGAAAACCCCTAAACTTTTTTCTTTTTTTTTCGTTCATTGCTGTCTTACAAATTCAATGACGTCCTTGAGTGACTCTCGGAGTTTTTTCAGTGCTATACTCATTTGATTTTCTACGGTCTTTTTCGATAGGTCAAGTTCTTCGGCTATTTCCTCGTAGGTGAGTCCGGCGTTCCTGCTCAGTACAAATACCTCCTTGCATTTTTTGGGCAATGCGTCAACGGCTTGTTTTACCAATTTTTCGACCAAGTCTGTGCGATCTGTATCGTTGGACTGATTTGACTGACCCAATTCCATTTCAGAAATGTCATACTGCGATTGAAGTTTTGGTAATTCCAGTCTCAGGTAATTGATGGACCGATTTTTGGCCGCCTGGAACAAGTATGAGGTGAGAGAGGATTGAATATTTATTGTCTCTCTTTTTTCCCATAGATACATGAATACTTCCTGCGCAATTTCTTCGGCGGCAACTGTATCCCGCACAAATCGATGATTATAGCGAACTACTTCGGCATAGTGTTTCTTGAAGAATCGCTCGTAAGCTATTAAATCACCCCCGCGAATTTGTTGGAAGGTCTCGAGATCTTGGTCCGACATACTTAAAACGCAATTGGCGAGATGACTTCTCTATACAGCAAAAAGGGGCTGCTTACCAGATTGAGAAATACATCTTCGGTGCCAAAAGTAATAAGAAGGTTTTGTGATGGATGTACGTAAATGTGTTGTGAGAAAAAATAGGCGTCATTGATTGGAAACAAGGGTACAAATCTTATATTGTCAGAGAACTTTTGCCAGTAGTAGCCATAGTTGAAGCTATTTGATATTTCCAATTGCGTAGTTCCCGCATCCTGTATCCATTCTGGCGACACTATTTCACGGCCACGCCAGGACCCTTCATTGAGGTAGAGATAACCGATTTTTGTCAGGTCCAACGTGGAAAGCCATAGCCCTGTTGCACCATCAATGTCACCGAGGCCATCTCGCCTCCACTGGTAGTCGCTAATTCCAAGTGGCTTAAAAATCCGCTCAAGTACGTAGGTGTCGAAGGATTCTCCAGCGGCACTTGCAACAATTCTGGCAATAAGGGCAGACGTGCCCGTGTTGAAGTTGAATCGAACACCGGGAACTGCTTCCAGCGGCTGGGTGATAAGGTATTCGATAGGATCCGCAGCCGCTCTCATCATGTTTAGGTTATTAGCAGGAGCGTTGAGACCATTGCTCAGGACCGTTTCATTCCACGAAAACCCACCCGTGTGGGTCAGGAGGTGGCGTAGCGTGATTCTTCTTTTTTCACCTGCTAGCATGGTCCGGTACTGGACCGGCAGCAGGTCATGGATCTCCTCATCGATATCGGCGATGATTCCCTCGTTCAAAGCTATTCCCAGTGCCAGGACCGTAATGAGCGGGGTACTTCTCCCAAGGTTGTGTAGGGTGCTTCGCGTATCCCCGTTGTAATAGTTTTCGAAAACAATATTGTCATCTTTTACAATGATCATCGATCGCACCGGATCAAAGTTTCCGCCAATGATGGCCCCATCAAGATTCAGAAGTACAGTGTCTACCATCCCTACTTCCGAAGGCAGGCGGTAATTCCACACGTCCTGATCGGCTGGCAGTTCTTCCCCAATAAAACATCCACCCACGATGAGAAGCAGGCCTATGCTATAAATCGTCTTCATTGGTATTTTCTTTGATTCTTTGAAATACACCCAGTCTCAATCCCATTGAAAAAGTCGGACCTGACAAATCTGACGTACTGGCGCCGACTATATCCAGTCCAATGAATTGCCGATAACCAATTTCACCAAATATTCTCAAAAATTTCAATGGTACTATTTCAACGTGAGCATATGGTTCGACGACACCATTCACATCCCGAAATCTATTTTCGCCACTATCGGTCTGCCACACTACGTCGCCAATTCCTCCTCGTAACATACCCTGCACACTTAAAAACTTCCACTGCCAAATTTCCATACCGCCGAATAAACCTGAATAACGATACCGCAGGGTGAAAGTGTTAGGGAAAATAATGCGCTTGCCTTCGATATGTTGGAATTCATGTAATGTTAACCCTAAGGTCCATTTCCTGTATTTCACACCCAGGCCAATCATGCCGCTGCTGTCGAAAATGTCAAAAGCCGGCCCATATTGGGCTCCTAGATCTACAAAGAGCCCTCGTTCAAACCACAGGGAGTCGTTCTCCACGGTTTGTACACTGTCCACGGCCTGCCCCATAGCCGCTACAGTTGCAAGAACAAGGATTGCGAAAATGGTGATTCTCATACTTCTTAAAAACGCCTGGGAAATCTAAAATGCTTATGTAAGGTTAAAAAGATTATGCCTCAGTTGTGCAACTTCAATTTTTTTCGTTAGTCTTTCATTTGATATAAAGCAGCTGCGTTGGACGCTAGTACCAAGAACATACATCAGCATCTGATTGATGGGTGCCGGAAAGGGGACCGTATAGCTCAGTACGAGATATACCGGCTGTACTGTAAGGCCATGTTCAATACTGCGGAGAGAATACTGGGAATGGCCGAGGAGGCTGAGGATATCCTACAAGAAGCCTTTTTGAGCGCTTTTCGGAATATTGGGAGCTATAGAGAAGACGCGTCATTTGGTGCCTGGTTAAAACGGATAGTGGTGAATAAATCCATCACGGCTTTGAAAAAGCGGAGAGAGGTTGAAACGCTCAAAGAGGATGGCGGGGAGGAGTTTTTTTATGAGTGGGATGAACCGACGCCTTCCGTGGACGTGGCGTTGATCAAGAATGGAGTGGCTCAACTGCCGACTGGTTTTCGCACGGTGTTGACGCTCTATCTTTTTGAGGGGTACGATCATGGAGAAATTGCTGGTATTTTGGGTATTACTGAAAGTACTTCTAAATCTCAGTACAACAGAGCGAAAAAGAAATTGAGAGAGATTTTGACGAAAGAAGTGAATTATGGGTGATTATTTGGAGCATTATGTCAAAGAGCATCGCGAGGGTTTTGAGGGGGATTTTCTACCCGAGAAATCCTGGGCAAAGATCAACGACGCGCTGAAGAAGGAGGAAAAATCGACGGATCGTGATTATAACAAGTTCTGGAAAGTGGCTGCAGCTGTCCTTCTGGTGGCAACTAGTGCATTAAGTTACCTGCAGTGGGGGGCAGGGACGGAGGAGACAGTGGCGATGAATCCCTACGAGGAGTTTTATGCTGCAGAATCCTTTTATACGCAGTTGATCAGTCAGAAGAGATTTCAAATTGAAGTTTATGGTCCCAGTGAACTGGACCTGGAGTTTGAACAGGATCTCAATCATTTAAGTGGTCTTTATGAAGAGTTAAAAACCGGTATTGACCGAAATGGTAGCGATCAGAAAATGATCGACGCCATGATCAAAAACCTTCAACTCCGGCTGGAGATCTTGAATAGACAGATCGAAGTGCTGGAAAGATTAAAAGAATATGAAGAAGAAAATGAAGTTAGCGCTGCATAAGTTCATAGGGTTGATGTTTTTTTCCACGGCATGCACAGTGTATGCCCAACAGGGAAAGACCATAGAAAAGAGCTTTGAAGTGGAGGAGAGCACAGTGGTAGATATAGAAAATACCTTCGGCGTGGTTCATATCAGTACCTGGGAGGGTTCCACCGTTAAAGTGAAGGTGGAAATAGAGGCTCGAGCATCCAGGGATTCGAGATTACAAGACATGCTGGACAACATCAATGTGGAATTCCATGAAGGGAATTATCGTTTGGAAATGAAAACGGACGTTGATATTAAAACCAGGGGAGATGAGTCATTTAGCATTGACTACACCGTCCAGGTACCTGCGGGCAATAAACTCAAAGTAGGTAACTCCTTTGGCGACATTTTTATAGATGATCGACAAGAAGAGGTGGATGTAAAGTTGGCATATGGTGATTTGAAGGCGGGGCGGTTAGAAAGAGGTGGAGACTTGAGAGTATCTTTTGGCAAGGGGGAAGTTGATTATTTTGCAGAAGGGAATCTCGACTTGCAGTATTGCGAATT
The DNA here is from genome assembly GCA_965242775.1 of Cyclobacteriaceae bacterium. GTDB lineage: Bacteria > Bacteroidota > Bacteroidia > Cytophagales > Cyclobacteriaceae > JAWPMT01. Next base: position 85,806 of record CBDETI010000029.1, on the reverse strand, counting down.
TTTTTCCATTGAAGAGGCCGGCGAAGTGGCTATGGATCAGCAGTTTTCTGAGGTGGAGCTTCGTAAAGTGGATCAGGTCGAAATTGATAGTAAGTATGGAAGCCTGGAACTTGGCGAAGTAGACATTGTGGATGCCTATGTACGATTCACAGATTTCAACATCGAAAGACTTGGAAGATCCATTGAAATGGATTGTAAATATGCCTCTGATTTCACCATTGATAAAGTATTAAGTGGTTTCGAGTTGATTGATATCCGAGGGGAATTTGGATCCTACAACATTGACCTGGAGGAGGGTGTCGTTTCCGAGTTTAAAGGCGAATTTCAGTATGCCGACTTAAAAACATATGGCGTGGACATGGACTATTCTCTGAAGTTACGGGAGGATCACCGGAACAGGTATGAGGGTAAAATCGGCGACGGGGATTCCAAGGCCAAAATCAGTATTTCATCCCAATATGGCAATCTTAGATTGACTCAATAGACACCACTAAATTCAAAATCCTGCTTGCTTGAGTCAAGTATTAAACCAGCATCGCATTTAAGCACTCTTTCAGGAAATTTTTGCAAAAAGTTGTGGTTGTGGGTAGCCATGAGCACCGCTGTGCCGCTTCGGTTGATCTCCTGAAATAGCTTGAAAATACCTTCTGCCACTTCAGGGTCAAGATTTCCTGTGGGTTCATCAGCAAACAATATCTGAGGCTCGTTGATCAATGCCCGTGCCACGACAACACGCTGTTGTTCGCCGCCTGAAAGCTGGTGGGGCATTTTGTTAGTCACTGCACCGAGGCCTACGCGCATGAGGACTTCTGCCATCCTGGATTTCATTTTCGCCTTATTTTTCCAACCTGTCGCTTTCATTACAAAATGAAGGTTTTCGGCAATGGTGCGGTCGTAGAATAATTCAAAGTCCTGGAAGACAATCCCGATCTTGCGGCGAAGAAAGGGTACATCCTTGCTTTTGATGCCTCGAATCTCGTGACCAGCAACGCTGATAAAGCCATCCTTCAATTCCAAATCCGCGTAAAGTGTTTTCAACAACGAAGATTTGCCGCTGCCGGTCCTGCCGATCAGGTAAACAAATTCACCTTTCTGTATGCTAAAAGAAATATCCTCAAGTACCGCGTTGCCTTCCTGGTAGATAGTAGCAGATTTGACTTCCAATACCGGTTCTTGTGAAAAGGACATGTTAGATATTCAGTTTCTGCAATTTTCCGTAGGGTAGGGAGTCGATCACGCTACGAAGGCTGTCCTCCTTCCCTTCGAGACCGTACTTCTCCAATTTTTTTAACGGTCGGTCTGCTCGAAAATAGGCTATTAAGACGAAATCATCATCTCGCAATTGTATGTAGTCAGGGATTTTCGCCTTTCCCTTCACCTTGATGATGTACATTGACTCTGATAGATCTGGTTTTTCTATCAACTGTCGTGGGGGCCTATTGGTTACCTTTTTTGTAATCTGCTAAGAATTTTTCTAAACCAATGTCTGTAAGAGGGTGCTTCAGAAGACCCGTAATGACGTTCAGCGGGCACGTTACAACATCAGCACCTACTTGCGCACAATGAATGAGATGCATCGTGTGCCTGACGGATGCCGCTAACACTTCCGTGGTATAGCCATAGTTGTCGTAGATGTGCACGATCTGCTCAATGAGCTCCATACCATCCGTGCTCACATCATCGAGTCGGCCAATGAATGGGGAAACGAAGCTAGCACCTGCTTTGGCCGCCAACAAGGCCTGTCCGGGACTGAAAACCAAGGTACAATTAGTCCGAATATTCTCTGCTGTTAAAGCCTTGATGGCCTTCACACCGTCCTTGATCATGGGAACTTTCACGACGATTTTGTCATCGATCTTGGCCAATTCAAGGCCTTCCTTCATCATACCATCAAAATCCGTTGATATCACTTCAGCACTGACATTGTCATCCACGATATTGCAAATGTCCTTATAATGTTTGCGGATGTTGTCGGTTCCGGTAATTCCTTCTTTGGCCATTAGGGAAGGATTGGTGGTCACACCGTCCAAAACACCAAGATCGTAAGCCTCCCGAATGTCATCAATGTTTGCGGTATCAATGAAGAATTTCATATAATTGGTTTGATTATGGTCAGGGAATAAAAAAGGCAAACGTATATCGCACTGCTACAACCGCCTACCCTTGCTTCTTTCCAGACCTGGGGGATTCAGCAGGAGCTAGTCGTATCCGTTTGCCAAGGCAAATTTATGACGAAATTTGATCACTTACACCATGTAAAAATCAAAGTTGAAAATCTAGCCAGGAGAAGTTGAAAAATAGCAGGTCGCCGTTGAGGACATTTCAACGGATAAAAACCTCTTGTTTATCAGCCTAGTAAGGTCGCTAGGCGCTTGGTTTATTCCTAAAAGTCCGCAAAACGAGAAGGATGTTGATCACCACGAAAGCAGCCAGCAGCCACGTCTTTGTTTCCTCAGACCATGACCGCCCTACTGGCTCGGTCTCTGCTGCTGCCTCCTGCGCCCACGTAACCAGGGTAAAAACCAACAGTGTCGTTGCCAAAATATATTTCTTCATAGAAAACTTTTAAAGCCTTTCTGATGCTCTCTTTTATCAACAGAAGAAGTTAAGAGAGAGCTAGCGATCGTAAGATAACTATTTTGAAGGTTCCGAGAGATTATTGGAAAAGGAAGCTTCAATCTGAGACATTCGGCCATGGTCCACCATACCAGTCTCGTTCATGAAATATACAATGTACCTGGCAAAATTATCGTCCAACTCCAAGCTGTCAATGGAAGCCAAATTTTCCACCAGAAAATCCCTGTCCTCCTCCAAATGGTTGCTCATCATGAGAAATCGAGGTAAATAAAACTCCACAGCAAATCTTAAAAACCTTATTTCCAAATTTTCACCGTCCAATTGCATCACCTTTTCCATTTCCTGTTGATATCGCTGAACGTGCGCATATTTTGTGATAGGATTCCACAAAGTCTGGGCAACCAGGGCTTCGGCTACGGCCTTGTATGCTTTGATGGTGGGTTCTTCTCCTTGATGATCCCGGATGTAGCTATGAAATTCTGATGATTTGTCTGGCTCCAGCACTGCTGCGTGAAACATTCCTCGTACCATGGCCAGTGATTGGCTTTGAACAAACCAACCAGTTAAAATGAATATGATGAACAGCCCTGAGCGCATGTATTTGCAAAGTTGTACTGCTAAGGACTGAAAATGGGAAAAAAGGTTGCCGAATGCGGAAAAGATAACAGGAAATATCAGCTATTCGACAACCAATACTTTTAGCCGATATCGTAGATGTGCATGATCTTGTCGAGAATAGCGTCAAAGTCAATTTCCAGATCAATCAATTTGCCGGTACCAATGTCAAATACCCAGCCATGGACCTGCAAGTCTCGATCTTTTCTGGCCTTTTGCACGTCGGGCAATTTAACGGCGTTGATACACTGTTCTTGTACGTTGAGTTCTACAAGTCTTTTGTAACGAGCTTCTTCATCAGTTATACCGTCAAGCTCGTTTTGGTGAAGTCTGTAGACATCTCTAATGCCACGCAACCACGGATTGAGAATAGCCAAGTCATCAGATCCCATGGCCGCTTTCACTCCGCCACAATAGTAGTGACCGCATACAACCAAATGCTTTACTTTCAGGTGCTCAACAGCATAATTGATTACTGAGGTAACGCTCATGTCGAGTTGTGAGACCATATTGGCGATGTTTCTGGTTACAAATACTTTGCCTGGTCCCAATCCCATGAGCTGCTCGGCAGTAACCCGACTGTCCGAGCATCCTATATAAAGAATTGGTGGTTCTTGACCTTTCGCAAGGTCTTTAAAGTACTCAGGGTTAATTGCCAGCTTTTCCTGGACCCATTGTTCGTTGTTTTCAAATACTTTCTTTAAATCCATTTTTACACAAGAGGTTTTTCTAGTAAGTTCATAGATAAACAATAGTTCGGTCGGATACCAACAAATTTTTAATTTGTGGGTGCGTCTTTTTGTCTGTAGGACCGTCTGCGGATAAATGATAGATTATGAAAACTTTACATGTGAATCTCCAGGTAGCGAATATTGATCAGTCGGAGGCTTTTTATTCGGCCATGTTCAATGCGCCGCCGAGCGTTCGCAAACATGATTATGCCAAATGGTTGTTGAAAGATCCAAGTGTCAATTTTTCCATCGCTTTGGGTAAGGCCAGTGCCGGCATTGAACATCTGGGTATACAAGTCGAGAGCAACGAAGAGCTACAGGAAGTCTATGGATACATGGATAAAGCCGAGGGAGAAATTCAGGAAGAAGGTCATACGGTATGCTGTTACTCACGTTCGGAAAAATCTTGGATAACAGATCCACAAGGGGTCAAATGGGAGGTTTTTCATACCTATGGAGAAGCCGAAGAAAATAAAGAGGAAAGTGCCTGTTGCGATGAAACCTGCTGTAGTTGAAAATAACTCATGCGATACAGTTGTCCCGGTCTTTGAGACATACCGGGACACTTTAGTGAAGTTCATAAGCAGCAGAATCCAAAATCCGGTCGACCGTGAAGAGTTGGTGAGCGATGTGTTCATGAAGGTATATAACCATTGCGAGAAGCTACCGGAAATTAGGAATATCGAGAGCTGGCTGATTACCATCTCCAGAAATGCCATCATTGACTATTACCGCTCCAAGAGCAAAATTCAATTCGGTGATATCCCTGAGATTGCGGAGGAGCCGGCCTCTCCGGAGCTCAGCCAGGAATTGGCTAGTTGCGTACCAGGTATGATTGAGAAACTTCCGAAAAAATACGCCGGACCTGTTTTTGACTATGAAATACTGGGAATTCCTCAAAAGGAATTGGCCAATAGTTATGGGTTAAGTGAATCGGGGCTGAAGTCCAGGGTTCAACGGGGCCGTAAAATGATGCGGGAATTGTTCATGAAACATTGCGGGGACCTTATTGACCTGGACGAGAGCTGCTCGGATTGTCAGTGTTAGGTGTCTTTGAAAAATAGGGTTTCCATACTTCCTCTGAGAGTGGCTTGGTTGCCAAACTGACCGCTATGTAAAGAAAAATACTGACCAAAAAACCTGGCAGTACCGGATATATAAGTGGGTTGCCGAAGACCTTCCAAATACCCGTAGTAACCACACCTCCGATCATGGCGGAGATCGCACCGGCCTCTGTGCCACGACGCCAAACAACTCCCCCGACAACCGGTACAAAAAATCCAGCGGCCATTATGGCTGTAAATAACACTACAATAAACTGGATAAGATCGCCCTTAGCTATCCCGGTAAGAATCAGAATTAGTGGAACCAACCCTACAATGAGGATCCCAAACCTTGCAACTTTCAGCCGTCTGGTTTTTGAGGCGCCTCGATTGAGTAAGTTTTGATAGATGTCCTCGGAGAGGGCTGATCCTGCCACAAGTAGCAATGAATCTACCGTGGACATCATGGCTGAAGTGACCGCTGCCAACATGATAGTACCAAGAAACGTAGGTAGCATCGTTTTAGTCAATATGGGCATGGCCAGGTCGCCGGTGGTCAGGTTCGGGAACAGTACCATAGCAGCCAGCCCCAGGATGAACACAAGCAAGTTCATCCCAGTCACAAAGACAATGGTGAGGAATATACCCTTGCGAACGGTCCTCATATTTTTCATTGCATACAATCTCACCACCTTCTCTGGTGTCGCAACGGAGCCGAGGAAAAATGCCAGGCCCATAGTGATTAAAAGCACTGTCGGAAATCCACCCCATTCAAAGGTGGTAGGCTTGACTTGTGCAACCAGCTCCGCCAGGGATTCCAGTCCACCGAAATGGCTGATCGCCATCGGCACGGAGATGACTGTGCCGACCACCATAATTATCATCTGTAAGAAGTCCGTGTAGGCAACCGCCAGCATACCACCAACCAGCGTATAAGCCAGTAAAATCACAGTAAAAACGATCATTCCTACGTCCGAATCAATGCCAAAAACAACATTGGCTACCAACCCCCCGGCCACAATTTGCGCCTGGATGTAAATGACCGTGGCGATAAGTATGATGATTGCACCCACGGCCCGAGCGGAATGGCTGTCATACCGCGATTGCAAATAGGCTGGCAGGGTCAGCTGGCGTACCTTGATAAATCTTGGAGCCAATACCGCCGCCATGAACCAGTAGGCTAGTGGTATCACCACCAGCACCCATGCAAAGGACCAACCTACCGTATAAATCACCCCAATCGTGCCGATGAATGTGCCCGCGCTGGTATGTGTGGCCGCCATGGTACTGCCACCAACGAGCCACCCTAATTTATTTCCTGCTACCCAATAGTCAGCTTCTGTTTTCGTCCATTTCAAGCTCAACCATCCGATGAAAAAGACCAGCAAAAAATAGCCAACGAAAATAACGAGTTGCATCATTCCTTGCGATTAATTCTTATCATCCAAAGGAGATAACCTAAGACGATTAATCCCAGCACCAAGAAGAGTCCCCAGAAAATGAATTTAGCCATAGGAAAGTTTGCTGCGATTTTTCCAAATAAACCAACCAATGACCAAAAGGAGCACTGCCACCAGCATGTCGATGGTGTCATAAGTAGAAATACGCACCGGCTGGTTGTGTTCTTTAAACCTGAGCATCGAAGGGAGCGCCTGCAACTGCCATTGATAAAGGCGGAGTTCGTCGATTGAATTGACCGCCTTTTCACCAAATGGAAACGAGAACTCAAGATGAGTTTCCGGGTCACAAAAGACTTTCAGAGAGCAGAATTCGGCGGAGGCATCATCCGCACCGACTTTTGGGAAGAAGATAGGTACCGTAACCGGGTCGTTTCTATCCACCCGGTAGGAGAAGCCAAATCGCAGGGGAGCTGAAGGAGCGTTCCAGACTAAATCCATCTCGTACAAGTTGACTTGCCTTAGTGGTGTAGTTCTGAATCCTGAAGTGAGTATTTCCTCGAGATTTACTCCGGCTCCAACGTCAATGGCTGATAGCTGAATGCGTTTGATCGAGTCAGGCGTATCGAAGCTTAGAATCTCCCGGACAAGGATAGCGTCTTGTTCCAATCTTACCTCGATGGTGGCTCCAGTCATCGTTTGGGCTACTATCACCTGGCTATACACCACATAAAGAAATAGTGAAAGTAGCTTGCCTTTCAAACCCAAACTTCTTTTAGAAGTCGCAATGTGTTACCACCCATCACTTTTGCTATTTCCTCTTCCTGATAGCCATTTTTGGCCAGCCAGCGAACGATGTTGTAGGACCCTTCTGTGGGGTTTTCCAAACCGTCGACATAGGGCACAGGTTCATATTCCATCCCTGATTTTCCTTGTCCCTTGGATTCCTTCAACGAAAGCGCTGCAGTATAGGCATGGTGTAGGCCCACATGATCCCCGTAGAGGGTGTCCGGCCCCAACGTGACGTGATCGATTCCTACCAAATCCTTGATGTATTCGAAATGCTCCATAACTGCGTCCAGATTATGTTTTCTTTGAGTAGGTGTCAGCGTCGTGTGGGGTGCTGCTTCAATGCCAATGACACCTCCTTTGTCGGCACAGGCCTTTAATACCTCATCCGGAGCGAGCCTGTTAGTATCCCACAGGGCTTTGGCTCCAATATGGCTCAGAATGATGGGTTTGGAGCTGTGTTTGATTGTATCAAGGGCAGTCTGATCACCGGTATGCGAGCAATCGATGAGCAGGCCCACTTTATTCATTCGTTCGACGGCTCTTTTGCCGAACTTGGTCAGGCCACCATCACGATCCTCTTTCAGGCCTGAACCCAGTGCATTTGATTCGCTGTAGGTGATTCCAAGTGATCGCACGCCGAAACCATACAACAGATCGATCCGGTCCAATTCATTTTCAATCATCATGGCACCTTCCATCACAGCTACCCAGGCGACTTTTCCCTCCTTGTGCGCCCGAATAATGTCATCGACTGTCTTGCAGTGTATCACAAAATCCTGATGTGCTATATCGCAAAGTCTCATTCCCAGGTCGTGTATAACCTCGCTCCATTTCCAGCCGCCTTTGGAATGGATCTGGCAAATGCCATCCATGAGATTATCGAAAACACAATCCCAGTGACTGGCGGCCAGTCCCTTAAAAGCAGTCGCTTGCCTACCTTCCTTGACATATGCAGGAGTTTGCATGATGTCCTTTGGGAATGTGCCCAGGTGCTCATGTACGCTGATTAATATGTGGTCTTTTATCACCTTTTCAGCCAATTTTTCCTGATCGGCGCTCAGTTCAACCTTAGTTGAAGGTACACGACCTACTTCCTCGGCTAATTCGAAATATTTGTAATCAACATCCTTCTCCAGGTACTGAAAGGACTCGTAGCCAGTATAATTCTTCGTTAAACTCATTTAGTTATTGGGTTGATCGATTTGAGGAGCTTCAAGGGCCGGTAAGGCCTTGGATTTGTACAGCTCATTAAACTCTTTCAGGTCATCAGATATGATCTTTTCGAAAATCTGCTTTTGTGATTGCCAGTCAGTGTCCAGGTCATTGAAGCGTGTTCGATAGCTCTCGGGAATACTTGGCTCATAAGTATCCAGGTTGTTTCTGATCATGAAAAACTCGGAATTTATCCCTCCAGGCCAGTTCAGCGCGTCCTGAAATCCTTTCTGGCGCAACTCGATGACCTTGGACCGCCAATCATCCAGCTTTTCATCCAACGCCTGTCGAAGTTCTTCCAGGTCCTCCAATGCTTCCTCATCACTGATGTCCTTGCCGATATCTTGGAGTTTCCTGTCCATTTCCATTGAGGAGTTGATCATTTCATGCATTTCATTGATGCGACTTTCAATTTCCTTCATCAATGCTTGCTGTCGATCCCAATCACTTTTGGCGATCTCCATTTCAGGTGGATTTTTGATGATGATAGTGGCTTCAGAGACTGTTTCTCCATAGGTCATGCGGGCCTTGTAAGTCCCGGGTGCTACACGGTGGCCTCTGTAGTCGGCATTAAAAACAAAGGTTTCAGGAATTTTCACAAGTCCATCAGTCCGGAAGTCCCAGGTAAATCTGTTCAATCCGGCAAGCATGGGGAGTTTTTCTGTGTTCGGTGCCGGCAGATTCCCCCGCCCACCTGCAGGTTTGAGTTGGATGGGCTCGCGCGTGCCGGCGATCGTTCGAACCAGCTGCTCATTCTCATCGAAGATCTCAAGGGTTAACTCTGTGCTGTCTACACGCGGCAAAAAGTAATCTAGTGCCACTCCTTCGACTGGGTTTTGGCCAAATGCATGTTCCGTAATGAGATAGAATGGCGGCGTACCGAAGAGCCGAAAATGTTCCTTGGGTTGGAACAGTTGCATCGTCGATCCAAGCTGTCCCTTGGATTGTTGAATGGCTGAAATATCATCAAGCACCCAAAATGAGCGACCTTGTGTTGCCAGGGCCATGCTGTTGTCTCTGATGGTAATATCAGTGATGGGAACGACAGGTAAATTCTGTTGGAACCGGTGGAAATTGGCTCCACCATTGAAGGAGATATAGAATCCACGTTCTGCTCCGGCATAGAGTATCCCTGGTGCAACCGGGTCTTCCCGTACTACTTTAAAAAAATCATCAGCTTGGATATCATCACCAATCTTCTGCCAACTAATGCCGTAATCGGTAGACTTGTAGCTGTAGTTTTTGTAGTCGTTGAATTTGTATCGTGTCGATGCGAAATAGACCGTACCCGGATCATGTGGCGACACCTCGATCGAGTGGATCATGGTCTCCGGTAGGTTGGGTGGTGTAACGTCATTCCAGGTTTTACCACCATCTCTGGTCAGGTAGAGCATACCTCCGTCGCTACCAGTATAGATCGTGCCCGCTTCATGTGGCGATTCGGCAATGTAGTAGATAGTATTGTAGTTCTCACCCCCGGCTCCTTCGTTGGTGAAGGGACCACCACCCTTGCCTTGTTTGCTTTTATCGTTCCTGGTTAGGTCGGGACTTACTTCCTCCCACTTAAGACCTCCGTCGGTTGATTTGAACAGTACATTGCCCCCATAGTACATAGTACGCGGGTTGTGGGGTGAGTTGATCAATGGCGAATTCCAGTTGAATCGGTATTTCATATCCTTGGGGTCCACACCCAGGTTGCTGCTGGGGTAGGCCATGATATCTTTGGCTTCTTTTGTGACGATATCAAGGAGTCCGAGCCTGCCATTGAAGCAGCCGCCGTACAGGATTCTAGGGTTGTCCGGGTCATCCATGGCGACCATGGCGCTCTCACAACCGGGGCCATTGTACCAATCGGTGGAAAGAATACCGTAATTTTTAGATCGGCTTGGTATAGCCACTGAAAAATTGTCTTGCTGGCCACCATAGACCCAGAAGGGAACCCGATTATCCGCTGTGATCCTATAAAATTGGGCCGTGGGTTGATTATTGAACGAGGACCATACGTCTCCACCGGAATAGGAGATCGTTGCACCACCATCCTCTGCCATTGCAAAATTTTGATTGTTGGCCGGGTTGATCCAGAAGTCGTGGCAATCGCCATGGATGACGCGCATACTTTCGAAGGTCTTGCCTCCGTCTATGGAGCGCATAAGTGGCGCGTTCAGTGCGTAAACGATATTTTCATTGACCGGATCAGCGAAAACCTCCATGTAGTACCAGGACCTGGCAGTAATCAATTGGTTGTTGGATAAGTGTTGCCAGGATTGCCCGCCATCGTCGGATCGGTACATTCCGGCGATATCCTTTTCTGATTCCACCAACGCGAAAACCCGGTCCCGTTTGGCGCGGGATACTGATAGGCCAATTTTCCCCATCATTGGTGGTAACCCATTGACAATTTTCGTCCAGGTCTCTCCGCCATCCGTCGACTTGAACACAGAAGAACCAGGACCGCCGCTCTCTACCTTCCAGGGGTACCGGCGATGTTGCCAGGTGGCGGCATACAATATTCTGGGGTTGTTCATGTCCATCATCAGGCTGGACACACCCGTGTTTTCATCTATATAAAGTGTTTTGCGCCATGTTTTACCTCCGTCAGTTGTTTTAAAAACACCGCGTTCAGCACTCGGGCCATGAACTGCTCCCTGAGCTCCAACAAACATGGTGTTGATGTCTTGAGGATGTATGATCACGTCGGAGATGTGTCGTGTTTTTTCGAGCCCAATATTTTCCCAGGTCTCACCAGCATCCTGTGAAAGGTAGACCCCATCTCCAAAGGAAGTCATCACACCGCGAACCGCGTGTTCGCCGGTACCCACCAATACCACGTTGGGGTCAGCTTCACTAACTGCTATGTCACCAATAGATCCAACCTGAAAATAGCCATCTGAAATGTTGCGCCAGTTGGCACCTCCGTCGGTGGTTTTCCAAACGCCGCCACCGGTATAACCGGCATAATAGGTCATGGGATCGCCGATCACACCTGAAATAGCATTAGCTCGTCCGCCCCGAAATGGGCCAATATTACGCCATTGGAGGCCATGGAATTGGCTGGCATCGAATGCAGGGGTCGTGGGTTGTTGTCTTTTTCTTCGCTGAGCAGCAAGGTCTGTGATCGTGACCAGCATGAGCGCGAGCAGAGGGATCAGTAGTTTCTTCATGGATAGGTCGATTGGGGTTAATCCGAAAAAAATTGGGAGTTAAATCTGATCCTAGATTACACAAAAAATGACCGATAGTCAAGCATTAAGATTTCAACGGAGGGGGAATGATTAGGCTTTGGTCTTCGAGGCGGCAAATTGACTTTTCAATTCATTTGTGTTCAACGCACAGGCTTGGCAGTTTAGCCCCGATAGAGGCGGCACTGGCTGAGTTCTGCATGGTGGTACCCGCTACTCATGGAGCCAGTATAGCCGAAAGCGGGACTATCCTGGGAGATGGAAGTCAGACTGTTAGCTCCCAATCATTCAAAACTTGATTCGTGTTTGGAAGGTGAGTTCGGACCGGGTATTGCCTTCAATCACGCTCAGGCCAGACCCAATTTCACCGGTGAGGATCGCTTCGGCGCTCTGGAAATGTGTTTGGGCATAACGTATCCAGATAGTGACTTTTTTGGTGATATTGTACTGAGCGAGGAGGTAGCGACGCGTACCTGTGTCAGAGAGGCCCAAAATGGAAAATAAATAAAGGGCATTTTTTTCGTATAGGTACTGTCGATTTTCCCCATCGTCGGTATCGAAAAGGGCTATGCGGCCACTCACCTTAATTTTCCAAAAGGAATAGTTAATGTCCTGAAGTATGGCGAAGCCTTTGGTACGTGTGCCGCTCAAACGAAAATCCGAGCCTTGTACGCGGCTTTTCAGGCCCAGGTGTCGGTTTAGCTTGAAATCTATACTAGCTACGAAGTTCCGCCTTTTTCCGGTCGTGAGGATGTTGAGATTGCTGCCCTCCGGCTGGAAGGTTCGGTCCTTGTCTTCTTGTCTAAATTGTATGAAGAGGGTTGTGGATCGGCTCGGTCTGTAGGTCCACCGGCCCAGATATTCCAAGCCCTGGGAGGGTGCTTCCGCTCTGAATCGAAGCCATGGAAAACGAAACTTGTCGTAGTAAAGCGTCAATTCATGTTGTCTTGAGGGCTTGATTTTTAGTCCCCAGTACGTTCCAATTTCGTTGATGGCGCGTGAACCTTCCGCGAATGCGTTGCCGTAGAAGGTGTGGAAGTCTCTCGCAAAATTGCGGTACACAAAGCTAAAGTCTACTTGAGGAGTGAGTGAGGCGATGAGTCCTCCGATGGATCCCATACCTCCGGATCTGGCGCGGGCTGTCTCTCCGAAAAAGTTGAAGTTTTGCCAATTGGCCGAGAAGTAGAGGCTACCAACAAAATTATGTCGCCCACGAAATTCGAATTGATTGTAATTGTTGGGCCGTCGTTGCAACGGTTTGCTGAAGGTGGAATAGAGGGCGGTAGCACCCAGCGTGAAGTAACGTCCGGGTTGGTATGTAATGGCGGAACCTAGGTTCTGTTCAAGGATTTGATTCCGGGATGCGAGCTCCTGGGTTGTGCGGTGTGTTCCTGTGGCTTGTATAGAGGTGATGAACTCCTCAAAATCAGAGATTGTGCTGTCGGAGATGACATTGGCATCCTGGCGAAGCGTAGAATAGAAAGTGGTAACCTCGATATCGCCTGCGGCGAATGCCGCGCCAACACCGCGAAAGAAGTTGTTTTCCAGGGCGGAAGTGTAAGGTTTAAGGCCAGTCGTACTCCGACGAACTGTGTTGATTGTTTCGCTACCCTTTCCAACGCCAAAACCAGAGCCAAAGACGAGTCCCTGGCCCCATTGTCCCTGGAAATCCCCAACCACGAGCTTACGCAGGGGTCCCAGGTTTTCGATCATGGCATGTGCTGAGTAGAAGTCGAAACCATGGTAGTTGTCAAAACCAACTGCTTCACCAACGTCTTTTTCGAAGGTAAATCCTACACTATAGTCGTTACTCCTACTGGCTCTAAATCGTCCATAAACCTGATTTTGATCTCCCAGAAATGCACCATCCCGAAACCCTTTTTGTTCCTCCAAGGTCCTTCTGGTCCGAAAAATGAAATACTTGTTGGGGTCTTCCTTGAACCGGGTGATCAACGGTCGGGAGTCTTCGGACTCGATGATGGTAATAAAGGGGAGCATTTGGCGGATTGTCTGCAAGTCCAGCGTGGGGACTGCTTGCAGTTCGTAAATACTCAGAAACTTACCAAATTGCTGTCTGTGGTTCTGTATTTCGGCAATTTGTGCGGTGGAAAGGATGTATAGACTTTGCAGGTCCTGGGCAGTCGCGCGATTGATATTGAGCGGGCTTGTATACAGCTGTAGTAATGATTCATATAGATCTTCATAATCGATTTCCTCGTCCTGGAACTCGAACAGTCGTTCAGTGAACTCTTCCAGATCTATGTCTTCTGCGCCTTGGGCCCAGCAGGTGGCACTTAGGATAGCGGCCGCGAGGATCACCAGTAACCATTTCATGGGCTGGTTTTTATTGAATATGCTATGGAGAACTCGTGGATGGCACCAAGGTCTGTTTGATCGGTAAAGGCATAGTCGATCCGTAGATTTTTCCAGTTCGTACCTGCTCCAAAAGCGGCCTTGAAGGGGTTGGTGCTTATACCTGTACGGATCCAAACATTGGCTGATATCTCATATTCAAGACCGACTTTCAAGATTTCATCAAAATCCAGGTCTTTCTGCATTTCAGCTATAAGTTGGAGCGAGTTGGTTGGCTGATAACCAATGCCAGCTTTCAGGATGGTGGGGAGCGTCTCTTCTTCTGTGAGCCTGGCTTGGTTGATATTATAGGCGTGGCCAGAAAATCGAAGTTGGTCTGTGATGGTTGCAATGCCCCCAAACTCCAGCACGATGGCACTGGTAGTACCCAGTCCCTCGATGCTTACCTGCACCCAATCAGCGGCCACACCCAATGAAATGCGGTCTATTTGGTTGGCAAGAGCCAGCTTCATTTGCTGTTGATTGAAAATCTCATCCCCAAATCGATAGAAGGAGAGGCCAGTGTTGACGAATTTGGTGGGTTGAACAAAAGCGGCGCCGACCACCTGGAATTCTGACAAACCAAAACGATTTTGATAAGAGATCATGCCCGATGTTGCACTGAGCGTAGCCAATCCGGCCACGTTATTGTAAATGGCCCATGAGTCCTCAATGGTGGACGAGGCTCCTGCCAGCGCGCCGTTGCGGGCACCCAGGTTAAAGTCTCCATCCTGCGAATAGGTCTTGGCGGCGATGAGAATGGCAAGAAAGGGGAGTAACCTCCTTTGCATGACAGAAAGCTACGCCTTTCAAGAAATTCTTACAATAAAACACCACGCTGAAAAGTAGAAATTCGTTAGCATTGATGAGTTCTTATCCTATGCGACCACTCCTTAGCCTGACAATAGTGCTTTATACTGGCCACCTGCTGGCGCAGCCAGATAGTCTCTTTTACGAAGGAGGTGGGTTAAAGGCTGTCGGCGAACTCAACGGAAAAATCAAGGAGGGGCAGTGGTGGCATTTTTACCCGGATGGACAGCAGAGTGCCCAATTGAATTATTCCTTCGGATCACTGGAAGGAGAGCAGCGGTACTTTCACCCTAACGGGCAACTGGCAGCATTGGAAAACTGGCAGGAGGGTTTGCAACAGGATTCCTCGTTTTACTATCATCCAAATGGAACTCTCGAAAAGCGAGGAATTTTTTGGGAAGGGCTTTACGAAGGACAATGGGAGTTTGGCTATGAAAATGGCCGTATGAAGCGGCTAGGGGAGTACAAGGACGGACAACCCCATGGGTATTGGGTTTTCTACAATGAGGATGGTAGTTTATGGCAAAAGGGGCAGTTTGCGAACGGAAAGGAAACCGGTGAATGGCAATTTTTTGAATCCGGCAGACCAACATTCATTGGCTACTATAAGGAGGGAGAACCAGTAGATCAGTGGTACAAGTTCAACAAAAAAGGTGAGCGTAAACCTTGGAAAAGTTACAATTGACTAAAACTCCACTTTCGCATTGAGTGCAAATCGCACCTGATTATCGGCGTTCAGCGACCATTCAAATCGAGTCACAAGATCGTAAATCGTGACTAAATCTAACCCGGCACCCAAACCATGCAGAATGCTGTTTGAAAGTCTTTCGTTGACCTCATATTGAGGATAGTTTTCAACATAGCCAGCGTCGAAGAAGATCTTGGCATAGATGGCGACAGGAACCTTTTGGAATTGTTTTAGGGGCATCACCGGACTAATGTCCTGTGTGTACTTGAACAGCCTTTTGCGTAGTGTACTTTTATACAAGAAGTACTTATGGCCTTCGATTAAGTCTTGTTCGTACCCGCGCACCAGGACCTGACCATTGCCCAGGCCAAAATATTTTTCGTACGGCTGATTTTCCGGCCAGGATGAAAAGCCCACAATTCCTGCAGCGAATGAGAAATTTTTACCGATCTCCCAGTATTTGCTATAGGAGACCATGATATCAAAAATATCTAGCTGTTTGTAAATTCCGGTGCCCGTCTTTTCCGCCCGAATGTCAATTAAATAGCCCTTTGTTGGGTAATTATTGTTGTTTCGAAGATCGCGGGTGAACTGGTAACTGATGTCGAAATGCCTTTGGGTGGTGGCGCTGTTGTTAAAATAATTGGGGTTTAGCAGGGCCACGGTATCATCAATTGTTTTATGGTGGAAACTTAGCTGAACTCGATGTACGTTGTAAAAGGAGTTTCGAAATCTATAAGTAACACCGGCCTTGGTTCCTCTTCTTAGGATACGTTCTTCACCGATGAATTGCCTGACATGATCTTCTGTCCTGTACCCGGCATTGCGGCTTTCGTTGTATCCATAGGTAAAGGCCAATCCATGTTTCTGTGTTTTTTCAATGTACGGTATCCGCCAACTTACCAGAACTTTTCTTTCAAAACCCATTTGGAAGATCAAATTGAGTAGCTCTCTACGTCCTCTGAAATTGTACTGCTGGTATCTGACACCAAGATTCACGCGACTCAGGTCGTGATTTTGATTCACCCACCAGTCGTTAAAATTTCGGTCAGCCAGCTGAAAAATGATTCCGGGATAGATATACCACCGTTCATTGACTTCCACCATCACAACTACCTCGTTGTTGCCTGCATTGAGTGTCTGAATCTTTACTTCATCGAAAAGGTTGGTGTTGTAGACTCTCATCTTATCTTCCTCGATCAGTTGGTTGATC
The DNA here is from genome assembly GCA_965242775.1 of Cyclobacteriaceae bacterium. Lineage (GTDB taxonomy): Bacteria > Bacteroidota > Bacteroidia > Cytophagales > Cyclobacteriaceae > JAWPMT01. Next base: position 69,197 of record CBDETI010000029.1, on the reverse strand, counting down.
AAGGTGTCGGCAAATGTTTTTCCTTTGAGCAGGCTCATTTCCCGTAAGATGATGTCGGTTTTGGTTTTTTTGTTTCCGACTATGAATACTTCCCGGATGGTGATGTCAGTAGCAGCATCCTGACCGACAACAAAGACCGGGACGGCAATCATCGATGCGAACCACACTAATATCCAACCATAACTTCTCACACCAATCTTCACTGCTTGACGTATGTGTTGCAAACTGAATTAATTTTCCCGGCAGGTCCAAATTTTGTCAAATACATTTGCAGTGTGAAATGGTTCCGCAAAATTCTATTATTGCCTGTTTTGTTTTATCAATACAGTTTATCACCCCTTTTCCCTAGTTCCTGTCGATATACTCCTACTTGTTCCGAGTATACGAAGCATGCAATTAACAAATATGGCCTCAGGGGTTTGTGGCTTGGGCTGAAGCGGATCTCGAGGTGTCATCCCTGGGGTGGCAGCGGTTATGACCCAGTTCCGTGAAGGCGCGTAGCCGATGGATGCCGCTCTTAGAAGCAAACCTGACGATGCTTCTGATGAGTACATCAGGGCCGTTAGGAAGGATAATAGATTTACCTTCTTATGTATCGATATGTTTGCGATGCCTGTTAGCAGCAGGGTTATTGGCAGTTTTTTGCCGTTTGCGAGGTATCTCTTTGTCTCTTTCAAGTGGGAGGGACTTTAGGAGGATTGTGTTGATAAGCATCCTTCTTGTCGCACACTGGACCACCTATTTTCTGGCGTTGCAGCTATCCAATATAGCCATCGGTATGCTTGCTCTCTTTACATATCCCGTGTTTACGGCGCTGATAGAGCCACTTTTGCTGAAAACCAAACTGGAGCGTATCCACTTGTTGTTTGGTGCGGTGAGTCTAATCGGCGTGAGTCTTTTAGTGCCGGGCATTGATTTCCAAAATCAGTACCTACAGGGCTTGTTAATGGGGTTGTTATCCTCCCTGATATATGTATTTCGCAATGTTTTGGTCAAGCCACTAGTGCAACATCACAATGCTATGTCGCTCATGTTCTACCAATTACTTATTGGGGGTCTGATCATGTCTCCGGTATTAGCGTATCAGGATCCGGGTCAAATTGCTGCCGAATGGCCCGGTATATTGGCGCTGGCAGTAATCACTACGGCCATGGGACACTCGCTGTTTGTTTATGCATTAAATCATTATTCAGCAACTTCTCTGGGCATCATTAGCACGATCCAGCCGATTTATGGCATAATCATGGGCGTCATCTTCCTTTCAGAGATACCTACAAGTAAAGCCATGCTGGGAGGAGCCTTAATTTTACTTACAGTGGTTGCGGAGGGTATTAGAAATGGGCTCAAATCCGGTTAGATTAGCCGGAAATTTTGGCGAATATGAGTTCGAAAATTGAAAAGTTAAGCCACTACGGTGTGTTAGTGGTAGCCTTGTCGGCTCTGGTAGTTTCCATTCTTCAGGTTCAAATACTACACAATCATAATAAGTTGACCGTACGCCCATTGATCAACCCGTCTGTATATCAGGGAGATTCCACTGTGACTGTTTCTATCCAAAATGCCGGGTTTGGTCCCGCCATTGTAAAAGATGTTAAGTACGAGTATGAGGAGACAGTCTATGACAGGTTTGGAAAGGTATTGGAAGCGGCCGGTGAGATGAGTAACATCCGGGAGATGGCCATTCTCAATGGCAGTGTCCTGGCACCTGGCGAGAGCAAAACTTTGGTCCGACTTCAGGGCCAGACGTTCAGATCTATTGCGGTTGAGATCAGGTTTCAGTCCATTTATGAGGAGGAAGGAACCAGTCGGTTGCGGTTTTAAGGCTGGTATCTTATTTTGAGTGAGAATTGGCCTGAAAAATTTTGGCCTATTGCAATAAATTTGAGCTCAATAAAGACTAATCTAACATATGGGAAGAGCATTTGAATACCGCAGAGCTGCTAAAGAAAAGAGATGGGACAAAATGTCCAAGGTTTTTCCAAAGCTGGCCAAGGCCATCCAGGTGGCAGCCAGGGATGGTGGCCCTGATCCGGAGATGAATGCCAAACTGCGCACGGCGATACAAAATGCCAAGGCAGAAAACATGCCCAAAGACAACATTGAAAATGCCATTAAGCGAGCGGTAGGCAAGGATGCAGAAGTGCTTAATGAGGTAACTTTTGAAGGCAAGGGCCCCCATGGAGTTCTTGTGTTTGTGGAATGCACAACGGACAATAACAATCGGACAGTAGCTAATGTAAAATCTTATTTCAGTAAGGCAGGAGGGGGCCTGGTGCCGTCCGGTTCCTTGGAGTTTATGTTTAACCGAAAGGCTGTCTTTGAATTTCCTAAGCAAGAGGACATGGACCTTGAAGAGTTAGAGCTGGAGTTGATAGACGGGGGATTGGAGGAATTGGAAGAAAATGAAGGAACTGTGTACGCCTATGCGGACTATACTCAGTATGGGGAGTTGGCTGGAGTTCTTGAAAATAAAGGTATTGAGGTCAGTAAATCTGGCTTAAAGCGGTATCCAACCACACCTGTCGATTTTTCTGAGGACCAATTGGAGGAGATCGAGCGCATGATGGACAAAATCGAGGAAGACGATGACGTCCAGGCAGTCTACACCAATATTGGTTAAATATGGCATTCAACTACGATCGTGTGATTCGGGTACTGGAGCAAACCGCACCCACGCTTGATAGCATGTTGTCAAGTTTGCCGGGGGCACTCACTGATGCCAATGAAGGGCCAAATACCTGGAGTGCTTTTGATATCATGGGACACCTTATCCATGGTGAAAAAACCGACTGGATCCCAAGAATAGAGATCATTCTTTTCGCGGAGGATAAGCAATTCGAACCGTTCGACAGGTTTGCTCAGGAGCGGGAGAGTGTGGGCAAAAATCTGACTGAATTGCGACAAGAGTTTCGTGATTTGCGCGACCAAAATCTGGTACAACTGGAATCGCTAAATCTTGATCAAAAGCATTTCGCGCTACAGGGTATCCACCCGGAGTTTGGTGCTGTTTCGATATCGCAATTACTTTCAGCCTGGGCTGCCCATGATCTTGGGCATATTTATCAGGTTTCCCGTGTTATCGCTAAACAGTTCAAGGAAGATAGTGGCCCCTGGCCCAGGTACCTCAGAGTACTTACGGATTAACCGCGAGCCTGGCTACGCACTCAATCTCAACCTTTGCATCCAGTGGCAATCGGCTGGCTTCTATGGTGGTCCTTGCTGGTTTATGTGGATGAAATATTCGCTCGTACACGGTGTTCATCTCACCGAACTCGTCCATATCGATGAGGTACACATTACATTTGATCACATGGTGTAGGTCGGAACCAGCGGCCAACAATACTTCCTCAAGATTTCTCAAAGTAAGTTCGGTTTGCTCCGCCACTGAGGTAAGGTCAATTCGGCCAGATGCAGGGTTTAGCGCCGCCTGACCAGAGCAAAATACAAGCCCGTCGGTGACAATTGCCTGGGCGTACGGCCCAACAGGCTGAGGTGCGTTACTAGTGTTTATTTTTTTCATAGGGTGTGAAAGATAAGCTTGAAATCGCTCATGTCAGTGGCGATTCAATAGGTGAAGGAGGTTGTTACCATTGCTTTAAAATTCTATCAACCGAGGATCAAGCTTCCGTTAAGTTCCACTTCTCGTAGTGAGTTAACGGGTCCTCAGGGCTTCTTTTGTTTCCCAAGAACCACGAATTCCACAGCTATGAAAAACGTTTATTTTCTCTCGTTTTTTTCCATCCTGTGCATCTGTTCCGCGACGGGATACCCAAGTGAGGCCGTGGGGGGACATGGTTTTGTTCAGACCAAGTCGGATGTCTTGGAGGGGTTCATTCGAATTGATTTTGACAAGGATTTGGTTGTGGTAAAAAATGGCTCCCGCTATCAACACCTCGTCGCCTCTCAAATTAAAAAAGTCATCTTAGAAACGGAACTAGGCCCTATTGGCTACTGCTCGGCGGTATTTGGTATGAATGGTTACAAACTCTTCCAGATACTCAGTGAAGGTCAGGTCACGTTGTTGTACCGTGAAGATCTTGGATTTAGTGAATTTGAGGATAAGGGTTTTCCGCCGTTTTTCATCCTGTCGGAGGGTTCGGTTTATTCTGTTTCAAGCAAAAAAGAGTTCTTGAGCCATTTTACTGAGAGGGCAGCGGAAGTTCGTGATTTCATAAAGCGCGAGCACATTTCGTTTAAATCCAAGGATGATCTGATTGTGCTGTTTGACTTTTACAATGGTGTGCAGAATCGATCAGAGATGCTTGCTCTTGATCACTAACATTTTCTCTCTGGACATGTCTTCCATGGAATACTTAATTCCTCCCATGCCCAACCCGGACTGGTCGCGACCCCCGAAAGGCATCCAATCCACCCGAAATGCGGTGTGATCGTTGATCATGACTGCACTTGCATTAATCTGATTACTGGTTTTAAGTGCGAGTTCCAGGTCATTGGTAAAAACGGAGGCCTGAAAAGCGTAGGGTAATTCATTGGCCTGGGCAATGGCCTCGTTTATGTCTTTGTAAGCATATACACAGCAGACCGGTCCAAATATTTCTTCCCTGGAGACTTTGCTTTGCCGGCTCGGGTTAAGCAAAATCGTAGGTTCATAAAGTGTATTTGATATCCGCTTGCCGCCACAGAGGACCTGTGCACCCTGGTCCCGCGCTTCATTTACCCAATTTTCTACCCGGTCTACTTCCCTCGGCAGGATGAGTGGGCCGCATTCTGTCTCTTTTTCAGTTGGATCACCGACTTTCAGGTTTTGGGCTTCCTGCGCCATTCTGATCGCCAGGTCAGAGGCAATTGACTCATGAGCAATGATCCGCTGAACGGAAACACAAACCTGACCGCTGTGGTAAAAGCCACCTTTCATCAGTGGCGCGATGATTTGATCTAAATCAGCGTCCGGACCTACAATCGCTGGGGCAGCCCCCCCATGTTCCAGTGCTACCCGTGTTCCCGGAGCGACTTTAGAATTAAGATACCAGCCTACCCTTGCTGATCCAATGAATGACAGAAAGTTAACTCTGGGATCGGTGACTAACTTTTCGGAGGCTTCATTGCTGGCGATAACGTACTCACAATGGCCCGGCGGTAAGCCTGCTTCCTTTAAAATTTGTACAAAACGGATGCAAGAGCGTGGGGTGGTCAAAGCAGGTTTGACGATGACGGGAGCGCCGACTGCCAATGCAGGAATTGTCTGGTGAACGATAAGATTCAGTGGATGATTGAATGCACTTATCGAAGCGACTACCCCAATGGGTTCTTTCCTGGTAAATGCCATCCGTTGTGCCGAGGAGGGTGTGTGCCCCATAGGTATTTCCTCACCACTGAATTGAGCAATTTCTTCGATGGCGATTTGCAGCCCGTTGATTGCTCTTTTTACCTCCACTTCCGAGTCCAAATAGGGTTTACCACCTTCTTCCGCGGCAACCAGTGTGAGCTCTTCAATTCGCGAACTCATGATTGTTTTTGCCTTTTCCAATATGGCAATGCGTTCATTTTTTGGGAGCCAAAGGGATCTGTCGTCAAAAATTGCTTTGGCCTTTTCAATAGCTGCATCCACCTCTGCCTCCGAGTGCATAGGTATTTCCTCGATGCGCTTGAGATCGTAGGGGGCTTCTACATTCAGGATTTCCGCCATATTCGTGTTTTCTACAGTACAGGGTTATTCGACTCAAATGATGAAATCAGTCGATTGTCATATTTTCTTACTCCTTGTTTCTTTCTGCCAGGCCTTTAATTAAAATCTGATAATTCAGCGAGTAATCCACTGGCACATCCAAAACATGCACCCCAGGATTATTCAGACATTTTTCGAGCGTGAGTGTAAAGTCTTCACAACTGCTGATTCGGTATCCGTTAGCCCCATAGGCCTCGGCGTACTTCACAAAATCAGGGTTCTGGAAATCCAGCCCGAAGTTCGGAAAATCCATGCCTTCTTGCTTCCATTTGATCATACCATAGGCACTGTCATTGAGGATGATCACCACAATGTCCAGCTTGAGTCTAACCGCCGTTTCCAGTTCTTGGGAGTTCATCATAAAGCCCCCGTCTCCGCATACCGCCACCACCTTGCGGTCTGGAAAAGTGATCTTAGCACCCATCGCCGAAGGCAGTCCAGCGCCCATGGTAGCTAGTGCATTATCCAAGAGTAATGTGTTGGCCTGATAGGCTTTGTAATTTCTCGCAAACCAGATTTTATAAACACCATTGTCGAGTGTCACGATACCATCATCGGGCATGGACTTTCTGATCTCATTGACGAGCCTTTGCGGTAGCAACGGAAAGCGCTCATCTTCAAAGTACTTGGTAATGTGGCCTTCTACGTCGGCCTTAATGTTTTTGAACGCCTCCATCTGCCAGTTGGATTGCCGATGAACATGGTCTGCCAGATACTGTACACTTTCGGCAATATCCCCGACCACTTCTACCTGTGGAAAGTAAACTTCATCAACGGAAGCGGAGAAATAATTCACGTGGATTACGTTGCACCCATCCTCTTTCATGAAGAAGGGCGGTTTTTCGATGACATCATGTCCAACATTGATAATTAAATCTGCCTGGTTGATGGCATCATGTAAATAATCATGGTCGGATAAGGCGGCTGTTCCAAGAAACTGGGCGTGACGTTCGTCTATTACTCCTTTGCCCATTTGGGTATTGAAAAAGTAGATACCTGATTGCTCAATGAAGCTTTCCAGCGCCTGGCTGGTCCTGTTTCTGTTCGCTCCAGCCCCGATCAGCAAAAGGGGTCGTCGCGACAGGTGGATCATTTCAAGTGCTGCATCCAATGCCTTGGGGTCTGCCAGAGGCCTTCTGATGTAGCTTTTGTTGAAGACCTTATCCAGGCCTTCCTCGGCAGCAACATCTTCAGGAAGCTCGATGTGTACCGCTCCCGGTCGTTCTTCGGTAGCTTCGCGAAATGCCTCGCGTACGATCGACGGGATGTTATTGCCATCCACTACCTGGCGTGTAAACTTGGTGATCGGGCGCATCATATCCACCACATCGATTATTTGGAAACGTCCCTGCTTGCTTTTTTTAATAGGTTTTTGGCCTGTGATCATCAACAATGGCATTCCTCCCAACTGAGCATAGGCTGCAGCTGTCACAAAATTGGTAGCCCCAGGCCCCAACGTAGACAGACAAACACCAGGCTTACCGGTGAGTCGTCCATAAGTAGCGGCCATAAACGCTGCTCCTTGCTCATGCCGGGTGAGTATGAGTTTGATACTTGAACTTTTCAAAGAATCCAGGAAGTCAAGGTTTTCCTCTCCCGGAATCCCAAAGATGTATTCGACACCTTCGCTTTCGAGGCATTTGATGAAAAGGTCTGAAGCTTTCATGTATTCAAAGTTGTAAAAATCGGCAGTTTGCCACCCAATTTAAAGATCCGCTGGGTTGACATCCTTCAATAATCAGGTTGATGTTATTATGATGAAGTTAACCTTTTCTCGAAAGAGATGATGGTGATTAGTCGTAAAAAGTGTAAAACGACGGCTTACTGTCCAATCATTGAAAGAAGGAGTGAATGGAGACGTATTGTTTGTTGCTTATTGGCTATGCCCTCCCGAAGATTAGCGCTCAAGTTCCTGGCAATTGGGACAGTAAACTTCGCCGGAATGAGCATGATACTTAGCCCGGGTGCCTTGGAGTATTTCCGAATGACAACCATCACAAACCATGTCCATCGTTGCTTTTATTTCCTCCAGACCAGTAAGTGGATAATGATAACCATCGATAATTTTGTGCCAGGGCCTCGATTTCACGATCCTGCTCTTGAAAAAGGCTTGTTTTTCTTTCCATTGCTGGCGGAAACGTTCTTCCAGCCCATGGCGTATCATGTGTTTTTCCATCATCGTCTCCCGGTACTCAAACAACTCTTCGGAAATAACCATCCAGTGGTGGGCGTTTCGGGGCAGCGCGCCGAGGTAGTTTTCTTTTCCGCTAAAGAGCATAGATAGAAAATTGTACTGTTTCTCGATGGCTCTTTCCTTGGTGACTGACTTGAAGAATGGTCGCAATTGCTCATCTTCATACACTTCGGTATAGAAACTGTGGAGAATTTTGTTGAGGGAGTCATCCATGGTAAGCCGACCCATTAAGGAGGTAGTTGGCGGAGGTTTGTCCCTGCCGTTTTCTTCCTGAAATTCATATGGGGACTCTTCTTTCTCGTTTTGAGATTGATAATTGGTCGGATAGGCTACCGTTATGGTTCCCTCAGGAACGCAGAGGCAGGGAAGAAATCCGGGATCATTCGACTCTGGGAAGGGTCTCTTGGCCGCAGGGGGGACTTGGCCTTCTACAAGATCTAATCTACACGTTCTACAGATGCCTTTTTTGCATGAAAACCGCACATTTTCTCCAACCCTTATAAGTGCATCAAGGACGGTTTCGTTTTCTTGGCATGAGATGGTGAGCCCTTGAATCCTAATCTTTCCCATTTCCGGGCAAAGATATTTTCGTTTAGTCGTTTCAGATCAAAAATCACGTAGTTACTGGCTCTTCCTTTCGTGTCTGAGGCTTTTCTTCGTCGGGACTCCCAACGAGCACAAATTGCCTGACCGCTTGGTTTAAGTCCTTTGCAATTTCAGAGAATTCCTCAGATTTAAACCGATACCCAGACATGCCCGCTGAAAGTTCAGAAGCCGAGGTGGCGATTTCTTCCGTGCCTGCGGCGGTCTGTTCGGCGATGACAATGACGGTTTCTGTCTTATTTACAACTTCACGGATATCTGTTTTTTGAGAGGTGCTGAGGGTTAAAATTCTCTCTGAAAGTGCCAGGGTTTGATCACTGGCCACTGCAATTTCTGAAAAGGCATTAGAGGCGTCCTGAGCAGCCCGCTCGCCTCCTTGAATGTTTTTGTTCATAATCTCCAGTACATTGGCCGCATCTCGAGCGTCTTGTTCCACATCTGCTACAAGTTTCTCGATGGCTTTGGCAGATTGGCGGGAGTCCTCCGCTAATTTTCGGATTTCCTCGGCGACCACCGCAAAACCTCTCCCTGCTTCCCCTGCCTGGGCGGCCTCGATGGCCGCGTTTAGGGACAATAAGTTGGTTTGAGCCGCTATGTCCGAGATGATCTTCAAGACGCGTGAGATTTCTCTTGAACGGTCAAAAAGCCTTTGAAAACCTTGGTTGGTGTCCCTTGCAATTTCTGATATCTGCGACATGCTTGCCCCTACTTTCTGAATTTGGTTTAATCCATGTTCACTTCTTTCAGCACCCATCTGGGCGGCCTGGTTAATGGTACTTGCCTGCGATTCCATTTCTGTGGAGGATTTCAGGATGGCTTCGACCAGGGTGGATGATTCGTCTACTTGCGCCACTTGATTTTGAGCACCCAGGCTCATATCTCCGATAGCGGTGGCGATCTCCTCGGTTGTTGTATCCATTTCTTTGCTCGCAAGCATCATTTCTTTAGAAGAAACCGCGACTCGTCCGGCATTTTTCATGATTCCGGAAAGAGCATGATTGAGGCTGTCAAGTGCGAGGTTTAGGTTATCGGCCATACGCTTAAAGTCGCCATTGGTTGTGTCATCGAATCTTCTGCTGAGATCCCCCTTTGCCATGGCGTGAACGATGGTATTGATGTTTTCGATAGGCTGAGATACGGTGTTCACCAACCGGTTGATTAGATTGTTGAGGTCTTGCCAGGCCCCTTTCTTGCCGCTGGTGTCTAGTTTTTCGGAAAGGTCTCCATGATCAGCTACCGTGGAAATTACCGATTGCACTTCACTCAGCGAGTTGCTGAGGTTGGCTTGCATGTTCAACAAGGCATTTCCCAGCACATCTTTTTCTGAGGTTCTTCGAAATTGTGCATGGATTTGTCCGTTCCCTATTTCGGTTGCGAAAGAGGCATATCGCTCCAAAGTATCGGCCAATGTATTTAGCAGGTGGGCTACTTCTCCAAGTTCATCTTTTCGACGGATCACAATTCTTTTTTCAATTCGACCTTCTGATAGTGCGCTGATGTTGTTTTTGATTGACTCGATAAGCCTAAGTAGCACTTTGGCATAGCGGCCTACAATGCCGAGGCTGAGCACAAGTATAAGGGCTGAACTCAGCAAAATGGTCCCAATTACCTGACTCATTTCCTTCTCTACCTGCGCTCGCTTCAACGTCACCTGAGCTTCGATGGTGTCGATATAGATTCCTGTGGAGATGACCCAACCTTGTTGCTTCCAATAATAGGAGTAAGCCATTTTCTTAAACTTCCTGTCGACATCCGGTCGCTCGAAGCTGTATTCTGTAAAAGTCTCTCCCTTCTCGACGCACTTTTTGACAATTTCTGCATGAAAATTCTCACCAGGTCTGTCCAGATTCAATTGAAATTTTGGGTGGTTGGTGCTTTGGCCTTCTACCTCTGGTTGGGTGGCCTGGAAAACAATGTCGGGGAAGGGCATTTTATCATTGATTATCCAGAAATACCCATCTCCCTGATCATATCGCATTGCCCTGAGCTGATCAAAAGCCGGGACAAGCGAATCCTTGCTGCCATCTGTATTTTCAAGGGCTTTTTCCAGAAAAGTCAATGCAACGCTGAGGGTGCTTCTAAGTCGGTTTTTTGCTCGATTTATTTCATCCTGACGGAAATTCTCAATTTGACTAAAGGCCTTCTCCCGGTAGAGGTATATACCTACCGAACTAATGCAAACTACCGTTATCGTCAGCAGGGATATCGTAAATGAATTGAGTTGTGCGCGTAACTTCATGGATTTCTGGTTGTAATGCGAATACCAGTAGCTACAAATACCACCAAGATTGTCTGCAGAGAATCGAAATTATACTCGATTTCCTTGCTCGGACTTAAGCTATCCCATGATGTCACAGTGGAGGGGTAGAGCCCAAAAGCTAAGGCAGGGACATACGATTGGCAGTATCCTTCTCCTGGGTTCTATGGATGCAATTACGTCGAAAACCAGATCATCAGGCGGTCATTCAGCACGAATGAAGTAAAGAATAAGAATAATTATCCCCCTACCGTTATTGAGAATTCGGAGGATCCTTACTGATTCTTAGATAACGCTAAATGAGCCGCTAAACGTTGCCTTCAAAGGCTAGTTTCAGGGTGTTTGGTCCATGTTGAATTTTTCCAGATAATCTGCCACGCGTCGTACAAACATACCTCCCAAAGCGCCATCGACTACTCGGTGATCGTAGCTGTGGGAAAGGAACATTTTGTGGCGGATACCTATGAAATCACCTTCCGGGGTTTCGACTACCGCTGGCTTTTTCTGAATAGCTCCCAGTGCGAGTATGGCTACCTGAGGCTGCATGATGATCGGCGTGCCCATTACATTTCCAAAAGACCCGACGTTAGATACAGTATAGGTGCCGCCGGACAATTCATCTGGCTTCAATTTATTTTCTCGCGCGCGTTTCGCCAGGTCATTTACCTTCTTGGTCAGGCCGACGATGTTCATCTGGTCTGCATTGTGGATAACCGGGACGATCAGATTGCCCGTCGGTAAGGCAACGGCCATGCCTATATTGATAGACCCTTTTTTGACGATCCTGGAACCATCGACCTGGACGTTGATCATTGGATAGTCCTTGATGGCTTTAATGACTGCTTCAATGATGATCGGAGTGAAGGTTAGGTTTTGACCCTCTCGTTCCTTAAAGGTTTTCTTGTGCTGGTTTCGCCATTTGACGACATTGGTCATGTCCGCTTCAACGAAAGAAGTCACGTGTGGAGAAATGGCTTTGGAAGCGACCATCCGTTCCGCGATCATTTTCCGCATTCGGTCCATTTCAATAATCTCGTCTTCACCCGAAATGGTGGCGGGGACTGCCTCAATTTTCCTGTCCACGCCGTTGGTTTGAGGGGCCGTCACTTCCCTGGCCGGAGTGGCGGTTTTTGTTTTGAGGTAAGATAAAATATCGTTTTTGGTCACACGACCATCTTTGCCAGAGCCCTCAAGTTTCTCTAGTTCCACAAGCGATACACCCTCTTCCTTAGCGATGTTACGTACTAATGGTGAGTAGAATTTGCCTGTAGAGGAGGTAGCTGGAATTCTTTCTATGGTTGCGGCACTTTCCGAAATGGCTTCACTGAGAATTGCGCTCGCGGCCTGAACAGTCACGTTTTCTTCCGGACTATCCTGAGCGGGTGCAGCTTCTTCACCATCAGTAGCGATAATAGCGATGGGTTTACCGACCTGGATCACCTCCCCCTCCTCGGCCAACACTTCTTTCAATACGCCGGCGTGGGTCGAGGGAATCTCTGTGTCCACCTTGTCCGTTGCTACTTCCAATATGCTTTCGTCTTCCTCGATCGTGTCTCCTACATTCTTTAACCATGAGAGGACCGTGCCTTCCATCACACTTTCCCCCATTTTTGGCATCAAAAGCTCAATCGTAGCCATAGATTATTCGTTTTCTGTTCAATTTTGGGTACCACAAAGATACAATATTCCGCAAATCAGGACTTAAAATTCACTCGAAACATGTTCAGAGCAACCACTGTGGCAAACTTGATATTCAACTGCCTGTTTTTGGTGAATTGCATTTTTCTAGCAATTGTTCGGTGCTTGTCCGAATAACCGAACCAAATAGTTCCCACGGGTTTCTCAGGGGTTCCTCCTGTTGGGCCCGCTATGCCGCTGGTGGAAAGACCAATATCAGCTCCCAGCGCCATTCGTACCCCTTCGGCCATTTGTTTCACAACTTCCTCGCTGACTGCCCCGTGCCTTGCCAGTGACTCTTCCTTGACATTGAGAACTTTCTTTTTTACCGAGTTGTCATAAGCGATGACTGAACCCACGAAGTATGCCGAGCTACCTGGCACACTGGTCAAGGTAGCTGCCACATTTCCACCCGTGCAGCTTTCAGCGGTAGCCAACGTACATTTTCCACCGAGTAACAATTGACCTACTACTTCCTCTAGTTCATCATTATCAAAGCCGTACACGTGCTCGTCTATCAGTGGGATCAACTCCGCCACCTTGGTGTCGATGCTGGCATCCAGTACCGATCGGTCACTTCCAGTGCCCGTAATTCGTAGCTTAACCTGCCCGAAAGAGGGGAGGTATGCCAGTTTTTGATTCGATGGTAAGGAGGATTGCCAGTCTTTAATAATATCTGCCAACCTGGACTCTGCAATCCCCACGGTCCTAATGATTTTATGAACGATCTGTTCCTTCTGGAATTTTTTTGAAAGACGCGGCAGAATGTATTCCTCCATCATGGACTTCATCTCGTAAGGTACCCCCGGCATTGATATGTAGACTGTGTCGTTTTCGTCGAACCACATACCCGGAGCGGTACCCATTTTGTTGGTTACTTTCTCGCAGTTGTCAGGCAACAAGGCCTGTTGCTCATTCATGATGGTCATGGGACGACCGGCCCTTGTAAAGAGGTCAGTGATTTCTTGTAGTGCCTCCTGGTTAAGTACCAAGTCAACTCCGAAATATTTAGCTAAAGTAGGCTTAGTAAGGTCATCGGAGGTGGGCCCCAACCCACCGGTTATCAATACAACATCTACACGTGAAGAAGCATCGGTTAAGGCAGTCAGAATATGTTCTTCCGTGTCACCGATGGTTGTTTTTTGGAAGACCTTGATATTGATCATGTCGAGGTGTTCGCTAATCCAATGGCTGTTTGTGTCAAGGGTTTGTCCGTAAAGAATCTCGTCTCCGATTGTGATGATCTCAGCAGTTGCAGGCATTTAGTCAGTCGATTTGGTCTAACGTCAATTAAAATAGCTTCAACGTTGGCAGGCAGGAGCCTCCCAAGTAGTCAGCAAGATTAACTATCTTGCAGGGAATTTTGTGATACCGCGCTGGACATGTTAACTGAGATTCAAGAGAAAAAGCTCACGCACTACTTCGATATACTCGATTTTGATAATAACAAGTTGATCGAGAAGGATGATTTTACCAATATCGGTGAAAACCTGTGTGTCCTTTGGGGATTCAAACCGGACTCAGAAAAGTATAAGGAGTACATCGACAAGTGTGAACACCTTTGGGTGAGCTTCAGGGAATTTATCGGGAAAGGTGTCGACGATAGTGCCAGTCTGGAAGAGTGGTTGGAATTTGCCGACAAAGGCATCGTGAATGGTAGCGATGAGCTCTATGAAAAGCATGTCAACCAATTCGTAAAGGATATTTTCAACGTTTTTGATGCCAATGGTGATGGGTTTATCTCCCTGGATGAGTACATTGATCTGTTCATGGCCTATCGAATCGAGATCCGATATTCGGCGAAGAGCTTCACCAAAATCGACCTCAATAAGGATGATATGATCAGCCGGGAGGAGTTGCTGAGTGCGGTGAAAGAATTCTATCGCAGCGATGATGCTAACGCACCTGGAAACTGGCTTTTCGGTTTCTGGGATGGTGCTGGCTGGTAGCTCTATTCGAAAAATTCTCCCCAAAGTTTTATTCGCTCACAAGAACCTTTTTGGGAAAACTGGTGGGTCTATATTTGCGCAAAAAATAGCTCCCATCGATGAGTTCATCCTATAAGCGACATACGATCACTGCCGCACTACCTTATGCCAACGGTCCAATTCACATTGGTCATATGGCGGGCGTCTATATACCTGCAGATATATATGTTAGGTACTTAAGACTCAAGGGAGAAGATGTTGCCTTCGTTTGTGGATCAGATGAGCACGGTGTGGCCATTACCTTACGAGCCAGAAATGAGGGAAAAACCCCGCAGCAGATAGTAGATCGGTATCACGAGCAGATCAAGAGATCATTTGAGGATTTTGGTATTTCATTTGATATTTATTCTCGAACTTCTTCCAAGACACACCATGAAACAGCTTCCGAGTTCTTCAAAACGCTGTATGACCAGGGAGATTTCAGGGAGCAATCGTCAGCTCAGTTTTTCGATGAGAAAGAGGGGCAGTTTTTGGCAGATCGCTATATAAAAGGTACCTGTCCGGTGTGCGGCTTTGAAGAAGCCTATGGCGATCAGTGCGAAAACTGCGGTTCTACATTGAGTCCCGGAGAGCTGAAAAATCCAAAGTCCATGTTGAGTGGCGAAAAGCCGGTTAAAAAGGAAACTAAACATTGGTATTTTCCTTTGGACGAATATGAAGACTGGTTGAAAGAATGGATACTGGAAGGTCATAAAGAATGGAGATCTACAGTCTACGGACAATGCAAAAGCTGGATTGACAGTGGCTTGAGGCCCAGGCCCATGACCAGAGACTTGGATTGGGGTATTCCAGTACCAATAGTGGAGGGAAGAGGCAAAGTCCTCTATGTGTGGTTTGATGCTCCAATCGGGTATATATCTGCCACGAAGGAATGGGCTGCCGCCAAGGGTAAAAACTGGGAGGACTACTGGAAGGACAAGGATACCCGGCTGTTGCACTTCATCGGGAAAGATAACATCGTCTTTCATTGCATCATTTTTCCTGCAATTCTGAAGGCGGAGGGCTCTTACATTCTTCCAGACAATGTACCCGCCAACGAGTTTTTGAATCTTGAAAACAACAAAATATCTACTTCCAGAAACTGGGCAGTATGGTTGCATGAGTACTTGGAAGATATGCCTGGTAAGCAAGATGTGCTACGATATGTGCTAACGAGTAATGCCCCGGAGACCAGGGACAATGATTTCACATGGAAAGATTTTCAGGCGAGAAATAACAACGAACTCGTAGCGATTCTTGGAAATTTTGTGAACAGGGCAGTTGTCCTCACACACAAATATTTTGAAGGCAAGGTACCCGCGTTGGCAGGCCTGGAGGCCCTTGACGAGCGTGTGTTGACGGACCTTGCTGGTTATCCGGCTAAGGTATCAGAGCGCCTGGATCAATTTAAGTTTCGCGAAGCACTGAGCCTGGTAATGGAGGTAGCGCGATTAGGCAACAAATACCTGGCAGATACGGAGCCTTGGAAATTGATCAAGACGGATCAACCCCGGGTAGCTACCATTATGAATACTGCGCTGCAACTGGTAGCTAACCTGAGTGTACTGACAGAGCCCTTTTTGCCCGGAACTGCTGCCAAGATCCGAGAAACACTCAAATTTGATGGGGTTTCGTGGCCTCAACTAGGCAGCGGGGAGTTATTGTGCGAAGGACACGAAATAGCTAAAGGGTCATTATTGTTTGAAAAAATCGAGGACGACACTATCAATCAGCAAATCTCAAAGCTTATGGAAACCAAAGCTCACAACGAAGCCGCCTCAGGAGAACATTTCAATCCTTTGAAGGAGCAGATAAGTTACGACGACTTTATGACCATGGACTTGCGGGTAGGTGAGGTGTTAACAGCGGAGAAGGTAGAGAAGTCCAACAAGCTTCTTAAGTTCACCATAGATACGGGCGTTGATAAGCGTACCATCCTCAGTGGGGTCGCCAAGCACTTTTCCCCCGAAGAAATGGTGGGAAAGAAAGTAGTCGTACTTGCCAATCTCGCCCCAAGAAAAATCATGGGGATCGAATCGGAAGGAATGTTGCTTTTTGCTGAAAATGAGGACGGCACGTTGCAGTCAGTCAGTCCGGATCACCTGGCTCAAAATGGCGCCGGTATTAGTTAAGACTCCTTGAAATTTTCAATTACGTTTAGGTGGTACTTCCTGCAGACTTACCGGATTTGACCTGCTCCAATAGCGAGTCAGAGGCAGCGAGCAGTTGAGCAAAACTCTTACTTCCTCCTCCGAGCAGACCTCCGGTAACCAAAATATCCGCTAGGCGGTAAAAGCCGCGTTGCGTTCCTTCAATGGTCTTGGGAAGGGTCAATAGATCGTCAAAAATACTCAGGCCAACAAAGGCGATGAAAATCCCCGCCACAAAGACTATTCTCGTAGCTTTTCTCTTGGTGCTGTTTTCGTAATCAGAAAGTTTGAAACTATAGATTTGAAGAACCATCTCCAGATAGCTGACAAGCTTTGAAGTCTCGGTGGTTGTGGGGTAGCCATCGTCATCCACTGCCAATTCCTTTGGTTTAATCGTGGTTTGATCCGGTAGGTTTTTAAGAATCCTGGTTTCCTTCCTATAGGTTTCCTTTAGAAAATTTATGTTTAACTCTATTTCGGTTGATCCATCAGGGAGCTGTTTTTCGCGTCCGGCAAGCGCCTTTTGTACTCGTTCGATTCGCTTGACGATCCGTTTCTTGTCCGAATCCCGGTAGATCCCTAAATAGACTGCCGCAGAGCGTTCCAGGGCCACAACAATCAGGAGGTATTTAAGAAAAATGTCACTACCGAGTTCAGTAAGATCAGGATTTACACCGATCACACCAAAAAGGCCTCTGGAGAAAAGAATACCCCCAGCAACGCTGATCAAAGCCGCCAGACCCCAGAGTTTCCAAGGCTTATCGTTGCTTTCTGGAATCAGTTCTTCGTAACTCATGGTTTAAGCGGTTGGTTAATTTACAGTAATTTACGAAGCACTGACCAATTTGCAAATACCTGTTTTTGCTCTCGCATGAGGGAGGGGAGTTTGGAGAAGCTGGTTTAGCTAGTCCGTTGGTGATTCGTCACCCACAAATACTTCATCAGCATCGTATTCGTCGGGTCTGGTGAATGTTGCCTTTTGCCTTCTGCGTAGACCATTCCAATAGATCAACAACCAAAGCGCGCAGGCCAGCACGATAATACTCATGATAAAAAGAGCTCCCCCATCGTTGTTGATAATGAGTCCTAGCCTTGTGAAGTGATAGAAGTTGGCAGCACTGATAATGCTCAAACTAATAATAGCGCCGAGAATGTAATACTTGCTCAGCAGCGCTAAAACAGCTAAAAGTTCGATGGTTGCAATTCCCAAGCGACCTGTAGGTTCCATGTTGAGTTGTTCGAATATCCATACGCTTTCCGGTGCAGCCATGAATTTGAATGGTAGCGTCTGTCCTACGATAATCACGATCACAATCCGCGGAATCCAATGAAGCAGATCATGCCTCCTCATACTTTGGCCGAGAAAAAGTCCCATACTAATAGGTAAACCCTGCAGTAACCTAGGCAGGTTTGACCATTTACACAAATCCGAGGTATGTCTTTTTTATTCATTTGGGAGAAAGGGGTCCCGGTTTTAGTGTTCTCGTGTTCCGAGGCCTGGGCGAACCGCTGTAATTCTTTGATTTTCAGGAGCCATGCCTGGAGCGGATGCGCTTTATAAACTGGATACATAGACTCCCAATATTTGTTTTATAGATTTGGTGCAATGGATAAAGCGCCAATTTCTGTCAGCACTGCCGTTTCCGAATCGTCTTATGAATGTACCATTGCGGCAGAGTGCTGTGTATTCGGGTTTCAGGAAAACATCCTCAAGATCTTGCTGGTGAAGCGATCTATCGAGCCTTTCAAAGATTATTGGATGTTGCCCGGAGGTGTTATGTCGGAGGGTGAAACACTCACAGAAGCTGTGGACAAAGTGTTGTTCAGTTTGACGGGCATTGGAGATATTCCACACGAGCAGGTGGCTTGCTACGGGGACATACAAAGACACCCGGTCAAAAGGGTTGTGTCCGTATTGTTTTACGCGCTGGTAAGACCTGAGAATCATCCGGCTGTTGCGAAGAATTACATCTCAGAAGTAGCCTGGTATCCGCTCAGCGAGCTTCCTAAACTGGGCTTTGATCATGAAGCGCTTTACAGCGATGCCTTGATTAAACTGAGGGAGAAGCTGAAACAATACACGGTATTTGGTGAGTTATTGCCGGAATACTTCACGCTCACTGAGTTGCAGGAACTTTTCGAGAATATTTTGGGTGAGAATTTGGACAGAAGGAACTTTAGAAAGAAAATTTTGCAAATGGATATGCTGACTCAAACCAGTAAAAAGAAACCGGGAGTCAAGGGCGGACCCACGTTGTTTCGGTTGAAGAACCCAAGGAAATGACTTTTTTTTGTGACTTTATTTTACTGTGTATAAATTACACAGTAAAATCAATAGCATGAATAACAAGGTTGTTACTTTCGGTGAGATTATGTTGAGGTTGGCACCTCCGGGTTTTTTGCGTTTTTCACAGGCGAATTCTTTCGACGTAGTTTATGGGGGTGGTGAATCCAATGTGGCCGTATCACTTGCCAACCACAACATCCCGGTTCAATTTGTGACGAGGTTGCCTGCCAATGACATTGGTGAATGTGCCATGATGGAGATGAGGAAACGGGGAGTGGGGTTGGACCATGTAGCCTGGGGGGGTGACCGCCTTGGAATTTATTTTCTAGAGACGGGAGCCGTGTCTCGAGGTAGCAAAGTGGTATATGACCGTGCGCATTCGGCTATGTCGGAAATATCACCCGGCATGATTGATTGGGATTCGGTATTTGAAAATGCTAACTGGTTTCATTGGACGGGTATCACACCCGCGATTTCGCAAGGGGCAGCAGATGCATGCCTCGAGGCAGTGAAAGTGGCAAGTGCCAAGGGTGTGACCATCTCAACAGATTTGAATTACCGAGCCAAATTGTGGAAATATGGAGGAGATAGAGAGACCATCATGACTCAGTTAACCGAGCACTGTGATGTGATTTTGGGTAATGAGGAAGATGCCGAAAAACATTTTGGCATCAAACCCGAGGGATTGGATATTACCAAACAGGGGCATGAGGTGAAGGCCGAGGCTTTCTTGTCGGTATGCGAGCAAATGATGAGAAAATTCCCTAAGGCGCAGAAGGTAATCACCACGCTTAGAGGATCGATTTCGGCTTCACATAATACGTGGGCTGGTGTTTTATATGATGGTAGCACCATGTACGAATCACGTCAGTATCAAATCACCGATATCGTGGATCGAGTGGGTGGGGGAGATTCCTTTATGGCTGGGTTGATCTACGGATTGCTCACTTATGGAGAAGATTGTCAAAAGGCGCTGGACTTTGCTGTAGCCGCTTCGTGTCTGAAGCATACGATCAAAGGAGATGCCAATCTTGTAACACTTGGCGAGGTGGAGAAGCTGATGGGAGGTGATGCCTCTGGACGTGTTGCCAGATAACTAACTGAATGTTTTAGTCATATAACAAAATATTATGTCGCGATTCACGAGGATTGAAGTTTTTAGCGAGATGGCCAGGACAGGCATTGTGCCGCTTTTTTATCATGCCGACCCTGCTGTTTGCAAAGATGTAGTTACTGCTTGTTACGAAGGCGGTGCGCGGGTGTTGGAATTCACCAGCAGGGGGGATCATGCCATCGATGTGTTTCGGGAGTTAGATCACTTTTGCAGGCAAGAACTACCCGAGATGATTCTTGGCGTTGGGTCTGTTACTGACGGGGCTATGGCCTCTTTGTATATGCATGTTGGTGCCAATTTCATTGTCACGCCGGTATTAAGAGAGGATATTGTTACTGTTTGTAACCGACGAAAGGTACTTTGGTCACCCGGCTGTGGTTCGCTGACCGAGATCGCCCGGGCGGAAGAGCTTGGCTGTGAGCTGGTCAAGTTGTTTCCCGGTGGGACTTATGGTCCCAAGTTCATCAAGGGAATTAAAGGGCCTTGCCCCTGGACCAATGTCATGCCCACTGGGGGAGTAGCTCCGGAAGAAGAGAATTTAAGGGCGTGGCATAATGCTGGAGCAACCTGCGTGGGGATGGGCTCGCAGTTGATAACTAAGGAAATTGTCCAGAACCAGAATTATGAACAGCTGAGAAAAATGGTTAGTGATTGCCTTGCTATGTGGAAAAGCTTCGGTTAGAACCTAGCTACCTTCTTCCAAAGGTGTTTCGTCTTGGTTAGCCCAATCGCCCATGGAACCATCATAGAGTCTTACTTTGGGGAAATCCAGCAGTTCGAGGCAAAACACCATGAAACTGGCCCTCACTCCCGACTGGCAATGAACAACGATATTTTTTTCGCGATTGATTCCAACGGAACTCAGTTTGGTGAGCATTTCGTCATTGGGTAAAAAACGACGGGTGCCTGTTGGCCCATGCGGCTCTGACAAAAGTTGACTCCACTCCAGGTGCAAAGCACCGGGAATATGACCCCCTCTTTTGTTTCCGGCCGAGTTTTCACCTGAGAACTCTTCGTCGGAGCGCACATCAACTACCTGCCAGTGGGGGTCGTTGTAGACAGACATAACCTCTTTGAGGTCTATATTACTACTGGGCCTTTCTTTTGTTTCAAACGGCGCCTCAGCATCTTTATAACCTTCATTTTTGCAGGAAATGGGCAATCCGGCCTCAACCCAGGCTTGCCAGCCGCCATCCAATAGCTTGACATGATTAAATCCATAGTAGGCAGCCACCCACCAAAAACGTGTAGCAAAATGATTGCTCCATTCATCATAGCAGACGACTAAACTGTCTTGAGTGATCCCTAGCTGACCTGCCATTGCCGTGAACTCATGAGCCGTAGGTAGGTATTTCGACACATGCCCGTCAACTTCAGACTTGATGTAGGAGTGACCAGGCCGCATCAATGCTCCTGGAATGTGTGCCCGCAGGTAGGCGTTGCTATCCCAATGGCAATCCACAATCACGAGATTTTGGTCTGTCAGATGTTCTTGGAGCCAGTTGGTGGAGACGAGGAAATTAGACCTTTCCATAATTCAAGTGAAGGTTGGTTTAGTGATACTATGCTGTCGTTTCTATTGGTGCTGAGACAACTGTAATATACTTCATGTTGAAGGCAATGTGACCTTCAATTTTTTTTGTATGAGGCAACGAATTCTCGTAACTCCATGCAAAATAGCTTTCTGTGAATGCATCCGGTAGGTTCCAATAAGAAGCATCACCTTTGATCGGACAATGGCTTTTATGACCAGCATCTGGAGCCAATTGAATTTTTAGGGCTTCTTTTGGTAGATAGAAGACAGGATCGTATACGGTTTTGCCTACTTCCTTTAAAATCAAAGCTTCGGTTGTCTCAGCGACCACCTCCCCTTTGTATTGGAGGGTTAGCTTTCTGTTGTACTTGTCTATAACGGCATAATGTCTTTTATCACTCATAGTCTAACTATTTCTTCAACTTACCGAGGAAACACTTGTAACGTAAGAACAGTTCTCTTCTTTTGTTTGCATGACCTGATAGTCTGTCGGCCAAACCTCTAAAACCTATTTCAGTCTCTAGCCGAACCAGAAGCGTCAATCCATCTGGTGCCGAGATCGACTTCACCCATGTCTTTGTCCAAAGGGAACATAGGCCTTTTGATGCGCTTGTAGGGGAGTCGTTGCAAATCCTGATCTACTCCCCCAGGTGTCAAGGCCATCACCCAATCCGCTCTCATATTGTACAAATCGGGGACAAGGTATCCGATTTTTACTACGACAATATCCGTTTCGCGAGGCTTCAATTGCAGTTCAGTGAAATCACTTTCGCGATGATACGGTTTTCGTTTTTTCGTCACGATCACTGAGATGCTACCAACTTGCACAACCACTTCGACTTCCGCATGCCGGTCTCCTTCCTTGATAGCTGTTACCGTACCCTCCAAAAGAATGGGCGGGGCGTAGCGATCGTCCACCGCCGCGCCTACATAACCACTAACTTTCTTGCCGATTCCTGCTTCGAGGGCATTTTCTATCAATTGCGGTCCCGGAATTGAGGCATAGATCAGCGACTTTCCACTTTCACTTTTGAATTCTTCCCTTTTCAAGAGTTCATTCAATGTCCATGTAACATCTCCCGCACCCCCAGCCGTGGGGTTGTCGCCCATGTCGCTTATCATGTAGGGTTTTTCATTGCTTTGCAATGCCAGTTCCAGGGCCCGTTCGAAAGGTTCTGTAGGTGCGACAAATACAAATTCTTCTCTTGCATTCCAAAACCGATTGGCCAGGTTTTCGGCTGAAGTTTTTACAACAGTTTGGTCGTCGCCTGTTACCATCACTACGGCATGATTACGAGGTTCATCGGCCCATGCATAACCAACCCAGATCGCCGCATCGATCACACCTGCTTGATTCGCTGCGGGAGCTACTTGCTCGTAGAGGCTTTTGCCTGGTTCTATTCTGGTGCTTGTCTTTTCCCCTGGAAGCAAAATTGGCACAGGTATCCAGGCTTTATAGGCAGGCTTTCCTTTCCCTGTTTTAAGGCGATCCAACAGATTAGTCAACGCACGTTTTTTAGATTCCATCGCATCCTCATGCGGCGCTAGTCGGTAGCAGGTGATCAGGTCTGTCTCCGTGGCGAGTTTTCTGGACACATTTCCGTGGAGGTCCATGCAAGTAGAGATCACGCAATCATACCCGATGACTTCCCTTATTCGACTGATCATGTCGCCTTCAGGATCATCCAACCCCTCCACGCTCATGGCTCCATGGATATCAAAAAATAGGCCGTCGTACGGAAGGTTTTCTTTCAAACGTTCCAAAGTTTTGCCCATTAAAGATTCGTAAGCTTCTCTGGTAACTATTCCTCCCGGGAGCGCATGACCTTTCACTGTCGGAAAGTACTGTGCCTGCTTTCGTGTTGCGGAATCCGGGTGAAGAAAGGAGAAGTAACCAAAGACTTCTTCCCCTTGACGGGCATGGAAGGCATCTTCCGTGGTTTTGGCGGGTGAAAAAGTGCTGGATTCGATGGCCAACCCTGCGATAGCGACGCGGGGGAGGTCTTTGCTCTGATCGGTAGAATCTTTGGTGCCGGGTTGACAGCTGCTGATTAGCAGCAGCATCAAACAAAACAACACTTTGGAGAAGGAAGAAAGTTGGCTCAGATAGGATTTCGTCTCAGGGAACATGATGAATTGGTTTATTGATCCTGTACTTCGGTACTGGAGTCCTGCAATCTAGTGATTTTGATTTGGTGGTAATAGGACGGTGATGTTTCGAATGAATGGAAAATGTGCTTCGTTACTGTGCTTGGGCTTCATAAGAGACTTCTACCCATGGCAACCTCAGGTGATGCTATGCCTTATTCTGGTACCCGAGGTACGGCAGTTCACAGAAGCGACTGTTCAAAAACTGATCAGGAAAGTTCTTAAATCTTCCTCAGCAGTAAGTCCGAGTTTCTTTTTTAAGCGATTTGTGCTCTTCTTCACGCTTTCAGTTGAAATCGCTGAAACCTGCGCAATTTCCTTGTTGTCCATCCCTACTTTCAAGTGGGCGCACAGCCTCAGGTCGTGATGGGTGAGGTTGGGAAATTTTTCCTTGAGTTGACTGAAGAAACTTGGGTGGACCTTTTCAAATTGAAGCATAAACGTGGACCAACTCTCCTCACTCAAGTTGGCCTTGATGATTTTCTTTATCTCCACAAGGTCCGGAATGACTCGATCATCTACCTTTTTTGAAAGGGAGCCAATGAGTTCACCGAGCTGTTCCAGGAGCGTATTCTTCTCATAGGAGAGCATGGTGACGGTGGTGAGTTCTCTTTGCTTCATGGCCAATGTTTCATCCGCCATTTGTTTTTCCTGGATGCGGAGATCGGAGATTTCAGAGTTCTTTTGTGTGAGTTCATCGTTCTTGAGTGCGATGATCTCGTTTTTGTGTCGTAGCTCTTGATTGCTTTTTTGTTTTATCAAATAAGATCTATAAAGCAACCCTAAAATCATCAAAATAAGGACGGAGCCCGCCACCGTCGCGTAAAGAAACGATTGTTTCTTGTCTAGTTGCTGTTGAAAAATGAGTGCTTCACTTTGCTGCAGATAGGCAAGCGAGTCTTTTTCCTTCCGAAATTCGAAATCAGCCTGTAGCCGTGTGATTTTCTTTATTTCTTCTTCATTTAATAGACTGTCCTGCAATTGACTGTACAGTCGTTGGTATTCATAGGCCTTTGTGTGGTTTCCAAGCGAATTCTCCACCTGCGCCAGTCTTAATGTTGCATCTCTCAAATCCCTTGGTAATTGATGTGTTTTTGCCAATGCTACGCTTTCCAGTAGGTAGGTCAGTGCGGATCTGGGTCTACCGCTTAGGTATAAGGCTTCCCCAATGGTGTTGAGAACCGACGGTTGCTCGAGGATATTATTGACTTGTCTAAGAAGCGCAAGCGACCGCTCCAAAGCTGCTAGCGCTTGGCCATAATCCCTTAATTTGACATAATTGTTCCCCAGGTTGGAAAGACTTGTTGCTAAATAACTTTTATTTCCATTTTGTTCAAATATTTGGACCGCTGCCTCACCATAGTCCTGAGCTTCCATCAGATCACCGGCGTAGGTGGAAGCCGCAGCGAGATAATTGAGTGTTATTCCTTCGGCATCCTGATAGCCAGTTTCACGAAAAATGGGCAGCGCTTTGAGGTAAGATGCTCTGGAACTGTTATAGTCTTTTTGATGGTCCTGTATGTTGCCGATATTGACGTAGTTGGTAGCAATATAGGCCTTGGATCCAATTTTTTCAGCCGCTTCTGTGCTGGCCAGAAAATATTCCATTGCTCTGGCAAAATCGCCTTTGTCCATAAAGTACAATCCCAGGTTGCCCGCCACCTGAGCCATCCCAAAGTGATCGTCAAGTTCGCGATAAATAGCTAGTGCTTTTTCACTAACGTGCAGGGATTGCCTGTGATTGCCCTCGTTGCGATAGGTGACACTGAGGTCATTGTAAACATCAGCTAAAGCTAGTTTGTCATCGATTTCAGCCAAAATATCAACCGCATGCAAGTTGTCCTGCAGCGCTTCCGAGGTGTTTCCAAGTGCCCGCATGACTTTCGCACGACTCGAATAGCCTTTGCCCTCCCAAGGACGACTACCCAATTCCACCGATCGGACAATTAGCCTGGTAAACCTGGCTTGGGCGGAATCGAATCGTGAGTTCATAAAATGCATACGACCCCAGAGATGCAGCTCATTCAATTCACCCTCTTTGACATTACCTCGAAGAGCCCATTCACTCCCTTGATTCAAATAGGAAATAGCCAAGGCAGAGTCATAGGCGAGCCACAAACTAGCCAGTCCGTACAAAACGGTACTTCTTTCCTTGGAAGAGAGGTCCGTGTCTAAAAGCAATTGCAGAGAATCGATCCTTTCCTGGTTTTGACTTAGGGCGGTAGGGCTAAAAGCGATCATTGTACTGACCGCCAATGGCACAAGCCATGGCGCAAAAAGGCGCTTCGACTGAAAAAGAAGTTTCAAATGGGTAGACGTTTGGGTGACGCGTTTCGGCATAAGAGTTATGGATAAAAACCTTGTCCTAACTGATTTTTCAAATTTAGAAGATTCCTCGCAGGAATAATAAAATGGATGATATTGTAAAATACTGATAATCAGGTATTTAAATACCCTGTCCACCATTTGTCCGAATGAAAATTGGGTATTTCAATTTGTATTATTTCTACTTTGTATTGTCCGAAAAGGAGAAATCCTTGACGGTTCGACCTATCAAAATCAAACAATAAAGTCAAGGGTGTATCTCTCGGGAGACCGGGAATTTTTTGCGCGGGAGACCTATGTCGTGTCGACGGTCTATTGCGGCAACTACTTAGATGACTGAAACCATAAACCCATGAGCATTTTGCAACGCCTTAATAGTTCTATCTGCTGTTACTTACAATTTATCAGGACGGTCTCTTGTTATCCAAGGTGGCGTAAGCCGGTTTTGGTGCCGATAACTCGCGGCATGCTACTCATTTGCTTATTTTCAACCATGGCCCATGCGCAGACGCCTGTAATATCTTCCGTTAGTCCGGGCCAGGCTGATGTCGGTACTTCGATCACGATTACTGGCAGCAATTTCGATCCTGTCTCCTCCAACAATACTGTTTACTTCGGAGCTTCTCAGGCGACAGTGGGTACAGCCACCTCCTCGCAACTGGTAGTTACCGTTCCTGCTGGGGCTACTTATGGCCCGGTGACAGTAATCGCCAATGGTTTAGCTACACAATCCACTCCGTATTTCACTGTCACCCATGGTGGCAATGCAGCATTAAATGCTGAGACCTTCCTGGAGGCCCAAAATGAAGATGTAGGCTCAGGTGCCACTATTTCGGTTTTAGGAGATATCGACGGTGATGGAGTGGTAGACCTGGTGGCCATACCCAGTGATAATAGTAGTGTCATTGCCTATCGCAACGTAAGTGCTGAAACTGGATCGATAGGGCTTTCATCACAATTAGTCTTTGCTGGCCATGAACAGATGCAGGATATCACTTTGGCAGACTTTGATAACGATGGGAAACTAGATGTTGCTGTTTGTAATTTAGGCAGCAGTACCAGGCAAGCGAAGCTTTCCGTTTTGCGAAATACAAGTTCCGGATCGGGTAGCATATCGTTTGCTTCACCCGAAGATTTTGACATTGGAATCAGTGAAAGTTTGTCAGCCCTGGCCTCAGCTGATCTGGATGGCGACGGCAAGCTTGACCTGGTAGTTAACAATTTGGGCGACAATAAAGTATTGGTCTTCAGTAACCAGAGTTCTGGCGCGGGAGTGATCGACTTCACGCATACGGCCAATCTACTGACAGGAAACGATCCACACGCTATTGCGATTACAGATATCGACGGAGACAAGGTAGCAGACGTCATTGTGGCTGGCCGTTCGCCCGACCAGGTATCAATATTCAGGAACACCAGCACCACCGGGAGCTTCAGTTTTGACACCCGGCAGGATTTTGCACTGAATGGTTCGATGGTGAGCCACGTGAATGCAGGGGATATGGACGGAGATGGGCTAGCTGATATTGTCGTGTCGCATGTAAGTGCACAATTGTCAGTCTTTAGAAATACAAGTACCATCGGCAACGTGAGTATGGCCTCTCGATTGGATTATGCGGCTGTTTCAAATAGAGCTACCCTTGCCGATCTGACCGGAGATGGCAAGGTTGAGATGATTTCGTTCAATTTATCTGATGTAAATGTCTATCAAAACACCAGCGCTATGGGGTCTATTAGCTATGCGGCTCCAAAGTCCTATCAAGTTACCGGAGGGTTTAGCCTTGTGACAAGGTCTGTTGGCGTGGCTGATATGGACTTGGACGGAGAGCCTGACCTGGTGGTGCCCTTTATCGGTTTTGGATATTCAGCGATTGGTATATTCAAGAATGCGCTTTCTGAAAACGACCTTTTGACCTTCAGTTTTCCCGAGCAAACGGGTGCTGCGGCCATTGACGCTGCAAATCACACTGTTGACATTGAAGTGGCCAATGGTACCGATATTACCGATCTCGTCGCTACGTTCACGGCTTCGTCATCCGCTTCTGGCGTGGTGGTGGGAAGCGATAGCCAGGTAAGTGGCAGTACTACCAACGATTTTTCTAATCCGCTGACGTACACAGTCACTGCTGAAGATGGTCAAACACAGGACTGGACCGTTACTGTCACTGAGGCGGCTGGTTTTGCGGACGTTGATTTCTATTCGGAGCATGATCTGTTGGGTGCGCTTGCTGATGTGTCGGCAGAGATTCTGGATGTCGATGGAGATCATTTCAACGATATCCTGGTAGTCCAGCAAAATACCTCCACGCTATACAAGAACAATAAAGACTTCACATTTACGGAGGTCAACAACGTCTTTTCCCTGCTTCCTGGGTCATCAACCATGGCCTTGTTTGACTTCAACTCTGACAATAGGCAGGATGTAATTCTGGTCGGTAACGGCCAAGACCGGGTTTACCTCGCTACCGGTGATGGTGAATTTGATCACGTAGATATTAACAATCATCCATTTACCGGAGTAGACCTTGGAGCCATCGGCCTGATAGATGGAGACGGTGACGGTGACATGGATGTAATTATCTCAGGAGGCGGCAATACCAGATACTATCGGAAAAATGGCCCCTCTGACTATGAGGAGGTAGCAACAGGCATGGAGGGATTTGATGAGCCAGCCATGTTTAGCATCCCGTCAGTGAGTGTAGAAGTCGCAGATATCAATGGCGACCTTGTTGATGATGTCGTGATCGCTGGCACACAATCTGGATCAGGTGCTATGAAAGTTTACTTGGGTGATGGTATGGGAGGTTTTTCCGAGCATACGACTAGTAATCTCGCAGGAAATGCACAAATAGCTCGTGTGGGGGATGTCGACGGTGATGGCGATCAGGATGTTGCCGTAATTATCGATTTTTCAACCTCTTCAGTGTACAAAAACGATGGCAATGGTGTGTTTACGTTTTTTGCATCCTTGCCTATTGGACTCGATTTGGATATGGCGGATTTTGATACCGATGGGGATATGGACATCATCACCTCCTCTTTTGATCCGAGCGGTGAACCATTGACGGTGTTGAATTTGTACGATGAGAAAACAGATAGCTTCGTTACCTCTGGAAGCGAATGGCTGAATGTTTCAAGATGGACCGTCGAGTTTGGTGATTTGGACCAGGACTTTGATGATGATCTCGTCATTTTCGGAGCGGATGCTATTTTCGGGGGAAGCGCTTTCTCACGAGTGTATAGAAATGGTAATAACGTGGAAGAAGCTGATTTTGAGCTAACACGGTGCGGCGATTTTGCTCTAGACGGTGTTAGCTATAGTTCTTCCGGCTCCTATCAGCAAACGATCACCACTTTTGAAGGTTATTCACGGGATGTCAACTTAGATCTTACCATCTGGCCGACAGACTCCACACTGAGCATTCAGGAAATGGTCAGTTATGAATTTGATGGCGAGATTCTTACCGAGACGGGGACCTATGAAGCCTCCTATATAAGTAGCTACGGATGTGATAGTCTGGTGACCCTTGAGCTAACAATCCTAACTTCTGAGGAGACCCTCAATGTGTATGCCGTTGGCGAATACGAGTTCGATGGCACTGTCCTAACCAGTTCTGGCAGGTATGTCTACGTTTATGAAAACCAGTACGGACACGACAGCACCATCTACGTGAACTTGACTATTGATCCCGACACCTATGATTCACAGGATTATTTGCAATTCATTCAAAGTGAAGCGACTTTCGATAGCCTCTATTTTGGCTCTTCGCTGTTGGCAGATCTGGACGGTGATGGCGATCTCGATCTGGTGCAAAATGGGACGGATACGCAAGATGCTGCTACAGCCACTTACCACACGCAAGTCTACTTTAATGATGGCGCAGGTAATTTTACAAAAGATGCCGGAGCTGGGCTTGAAGCCAGTATCGCCTGGCCGGAAGGTGTGATGGCGGCAGACCTGGATGGTGATCAGGACCTGGACATGGTTATTACCGGATATAATAATGTCCTCGATGCGGACATAGGAGCACTTTACATCAACGATGGAACTGGAAGCTTCACGGAGAAGACAGATGCCAACATTCCAGCTGTTCACCGGAGTGCTATGGATACGGCAGATGTGGACCTGGACGGTGACCTTGATTTGCTAATTGCCGGTTACGAGGGACGGGTATTTCTACTGATCAATGATGGCACTGCAACTTTCGCACATGCCGCAGGTCAGCCATTCAGTGGTGGGACTTACGGTAGTGTTAATCTGGGCGATGTAGACGGGGATGGTGATCCGGATGCATTCATAATTGGAACAGCTTCCGGAGGAATAGAAAGCGCGGCCCTGTATCTCAACGACGGTTCAGGGGATTTTACGAAATCGGTCAGCCAATCATTTACGGCTCTGACCAGTGCCACGTCCAATTTTTCGGATTTTGATCAGGATGGTGATTTGGACCTGTTTCTTTCGGGGAGAGCTACGGGAGCTTCATTTGCCGTTGAGGCCAGCTTTTATTGGAATGATGGCTCCGGAAATTTCACAAAGGATGAGCAGAATGACATAGCCATTATGGAGGTTGGGGATTCGGAAGTGGCGGACTTTGATAACGATGGAGATCCGGACCTCTTGGTAGGAGGGAGAGAGCTATTTTCCAACAAACGTGATTTAAAACTCTATCTCAACAATGGGTGGGGTCATTTCAGGGAGCTGACTGGTTGTTTTGATGCGCTGAGGGTCCCGACATTTGCAATCGGCGATGTAAATGGTGATGGCAGACAAGACATTTTTATGAATGGCCAGAAGGGCTTGGGAGGTAATACGATTGTTTCGCACCTATATTTAAATGAGCTCTTCTCTAATGATCTTGAGGTTGCGGTTTGTGATAGCTACCAGTTTGATGGTGTTACCCTCACCAGTACGGGGGTTTATCAGGGAGACACGCTAGCAGTAAATGGGTGTAGCTACCCTGTGAACCTCAACCTGACGATCCTTTCAGATGAGGTAATTGAGGACATCTCAGCCTGCGAGGAATACGAGTTTGACGGATCGGTGCTTACGTCCTCAGGGACTTTCAATGCGACCTTTGTAAATGCCGAAGGTTGTGATAGCCTGGTGACTTTGAATCTCACTATTCTGGAACCCAGTTCAGGAGAAGAAGAGGTTGAAGCCTGTGAGAGTTATGAATGGGAGGGCACGCTTTATACGGCATCCGGAACCTATCAGCAAATACTTACCAACGTGGCCGGTTGCGACAGTGCAGCTACGCTGGACTTGACAATCCTCGAGCCTAGCGAGGGTGCAGATACTGTCCAGGCCTGTGATAGCTATGATTGGGAAGGAATTACTTACGCTACCACTGGAACCTACGAAATCACCCTCACCAATGCCGCCGGTTGTGACAGTGTGGCAACACTGGATTTAACAATTTTTGAGTCAACTTCCGGATCGGATACGGTTTCTGCTTGTAGCAGCTACAGCTGGGAGGGTCTCACCTTGTCTTCCACTGGCACTTACGATACGTTGTTGACCAGTGCTTCAGGTTGCGATAGCCTGGCTACTTTGGTTCTCACCGTACTGGAGGTCAGCGAGAGTTCAGATACAATTGTTACATGCGATAGTTACGAATGGGCGGGTTTAACACTGTTCTCTTCCGGAGTTTATGACACCCTTTTGACCAGTGCTACGGGTTGTGACAGTTTGGCTACGTTGGTCTTAACTATCTCAGATTCGGATTCCAGTTTTCACGATGTAGCTATATGTGATAGCTTCTCATGGAATGGTGTTAATTACACAGCATCAGGAGTTTATGACACCCTGCTTACCAATGCCTCTGGCTGCGACAGTTTAGTGACTATTAACCTCACTATTCTGGATGGTCACCAGGAGGAAATGACCATAGATGCCTGCGGGTCGTACACTTTTGGATCGCAGGTTATTACAGAATCTGGTGTTTATGAAGAGACATTTACCAATGTGCAGGGGTGTGACAGCACCGTTGTATTAACGCTTGGTATGTTACCAGAGCCAGGTGATGGTATCACTAAAAATGGCCAGGTACTGTTTGCCGAGGACAATTCGGCTGGTCTGGCCTACCAATGGATCGATTGTGCCACCGGCGAAGCGCTGGTTGGGGAAGATAAAAGACAGTTGACACCTCCGACCAGCGGGGAATATGCGGTCAGAATTAGCAATGGAGTTTGTGAGGTCACCACGGCTTGCTTGTCCACTGGAGGAACCGTACTGAGTACCCGTACCGAAACCCAGGACCAGCTAGCAGTATTTCCTAATCCAACTAGTGAGAACCTCTTCTTAGCTTTCGGCCAGCTTCAGTCAAGCGCGACAGTCTCTCTTTATACCATGGAGGGAAAACGTGTGACGAGTCAAACTTATCAAAACACATCAGAGGTCGTATTGCAAATAGAAAAACCGGGGTTATATCTCCTAAAGGTACTTGTAGAAGGGTGGACAGAAGTCGAAACCTTCACCGTGCTACGGAGATAGGCCAGTAAAGATTAAACTCATCCACAACCATGGCGGCAGGCTTAGGGGGCGTGATTTTATATTGCGCTCCCTTCCTCGCTTGCAATATCAACTGGTAACCTGCGGGTATTTCAAAGACCTTGACCCCAGGTTATTTTTCCTTAGAAGTATAGCTTTTGTGGACGATCTTCCAGGAACCCTCATATTTAAGTAACAGGAAATAGTCTGTGAATATCCGTGATCCGGTCACAATCTCTGCCTTGGCAATTGCTGCATCTTTTTCATAGTCAATGGATACAATTCGACCCACCCTATTGGACTTTTTGCCCGGTTGAAAGTAGGAGATATACTTTTCGCCAGAACGGATGCGTAGATTATCGTCTTCTGTGACGGTGTATAAATTAAAATCCGGATGAAAGGCGCGCCTGAGTCTATCTGGTTCACCATTGGCTGTTCCTTCGATGTAGTCCATCAACGTTGCGGAGATCAAATCTCTTTCCGGATCGCCCTGGGCTTGTGCCAGCGTTATTCCAAGTAAAAGCACTACGAGCATTATCATTCTTCTTTCCAGTCGCATAACTTATAATTT
The DNA here is from genome assembly GCA_965242775.1 of Cyclobacteriaceae bacterium. Taxonomy (GTDB): domain Bacteria; phylum Bacteroidota; class Bacteroidia; order Cytophagales; family Cyclobacteriaceae; genus JAWPMT01. The sequence goes on along the minus strand of CBDETI010000029.1, from coordinate 36,194 downwards.
TTGACCTCTCCAAAGTAGCTACTCAAGTGCCAAGACGTGTTAGGAGCTTATAAGACAGGAATGTTAGTTTATAAATCCGGACCCTCATATCTGAGAAATTATTCCCTGTCTAAGGAAATAAGTATTTGTTTTACAAGTTCAATAAAAATGATATCCATATATTTGTTTTACAAATTCAATAGTAATAGTTTGAGCCCGACTTACTCTGTCATTAACTTCAAAAAAACTACATGAAAGATCTTCCAAGGATACCCAAGTACTTATTTCAGAGGTATTGTGATCCCCGTTTAGAGGAGCAAATCCTCGGAGATCTTCAAGAACAATTTGAGGAGGACAAGAAATCGCTTGGAGTTAAGAAAGCAAAACGCAGGTTTACCTGGAATGTCATAAGATTTTTTAGACCGGGGATCATCAGAAATTTCGAGGGTGTGAGAAGCTTAAATAATTACGGCATGTTGAAGCAGAATCTGAAAGTGGCATTTCGAAACCTGACAAGGCAAAAAAGTATTGCATTCATCAACATCGGTGGCCTTGTCTCTGGGTTACTTGTGACTTTGATGATTGGACTTTGGGTACAAGACGAGCTATCATGGGACCAAGGCAACGAGCACTATGATCGGGTAGTAAGGGTCATGCAAAAAAGGGTATTCAATGAAGAACCTATGGCAATCAGGGCGGTTCCTGTTTCGTTAGCGTCAGAGCTCAGCGAAAAATACAAAGATGTTTTTGACCATGTTGTGCTCTCGTCTTTCTACTGGGATGCGCTCATTTCGAAAGGGCAAGATGCTGTGAATGTTAAGGGGGTTAGAATCCAATCAGCAGCGCCTCATGTGATGTCTTTAAAAATGATCAATGGATCAAGAGAAGGACTCCAGGAGGAAGCAGCGATACTGCTTTCGGCAAGCACAGCATATGTACTATTTGGGGATGACGACCCAATGAATCAAACGGTCATTCATAACGAACAACCCATGATTGTCCGGGGGGTTTACCAGGATTTGCCAAGAAATAGCAGCTTCAGTGACGTAGGCTTCCTGGCGAGGGCAGAAAACGATCAACAAACCAACTGGGAATCTAATAACCACCAAATCTTTGCTACTATTTCGGCGCATTCCTCTATTGAGGTAATCAATGAAAAAATCAGATCAATCATAAATGATCACCTGCCAGATGACAAGCAAAACGATAAAAATGAGGTATTTCTCCATCCAATGAAAGATTGGCATTTGAGATCTTCATGGGAAAACGGTGTTCAATCAGGGGGAGGCATTGTGTATGTACGCTGGTTTATTATCATAGGCTTATTAGTATTACTTCTGGCCTGTATCAATTTTATGAATTTAAGTACAGCCCAATCAATCCGAAGGGCCAAAGAAGTAGGTATCCGAAAATCAATCGGATCTTTGCGCCACCAGCTCGTGGCCCAGTTTATGACCGAGTCTTTCTTCTTGGTATTGCTTGCCTTCCTAATCGTGACCGGCCTCTCATACCTCATAATGCCCTACTTCAATCACATCACGGATAAGCAAATCAGCGTTCCGCTCGGCACATGGAGGTATTGGTTTTACGGTTTAGCTCTTGTTTCAGTAGTCGGTATTTTGGCGGGTAGCTATCCAGCCCTTTACCTGTCTTCATTTAGGCCAGTTCAGGTATTGAAAGGAGCCTATCACAATCACTTGTCTGCCGCTTTTTTCCGAAAAGTGCTGGTGGTTTTTCAGTTTGTTATATCGATTGCTTTAATCATTGGGACCATCGTCATTGCCCAGCAAATCGATCATGCTGTTGATAGACCACTCGGATATGAGCGTGAAGGCACTATTTCGATAGCAATGACATCTCCCGACCACTATAGCCAAAGGAACGTTCTTGAAGAGGAGCTTATAAGGTCCGGCGCAATCGCCCAATATGCAGAGTCATTCAATCCGGTCACCGAAGTTTGGATGATGAACAATGACTTTGATTGGGTTGGTAAAGATCCGTCCTATACGCCCATGATCAATACCTTGTATGTTTCACCAAATTTTGGGAAGACAGTCAAGTGGCAAATCTTGGAGGGAAGAGACTTTAATCGGCTTTTGTCTTCGGATTCAACTGCCGTAATAGTCAATGAAACGGCTGTCCGAACCATGGGTGTTGATGATCCTGTTGGAGTCGAAATAACATGGCAGGGGAATAGCTACAAAGTGGTAGGCGTGGTGGAAGATCTGCTGAATGATTCCCCTTTTAGAAAAATTGGACCTACTTTTTATTTCTACGGAGGCCCCGATTTTTCAAACTACAGCTTGATTCGGTTAAACGATCAGCTATCGACAGTCGAAGCGGTCAATAGAGTAGCTCAGGTCTATGAAAAACTGATTCCCAATGTCCCCTTTGAGTTTGAATTCGTAAGCGAAGCTCATAAACGAAATTTCCGAGCCATCCAACGGATAAGTTCACTCTCCAGTATTTTCTCCTCGCTTGCTATTGTCATCAGTTGCCTGGGTCTCTTGGGCCTGGCGTCTTTCATGGTTGAGCAGCGAACCAAAGAGATCGGTATCCGAAAAGTTTTGGGAGCATCAACCCTACATCTCTGGCGCTTGATCTCTGAGGAGTTTGTAGTCTTGGTTTTTATATCCGGCGTGGTGGCCATCCCTATTGCGATATGGACGCTGAAAGGATGGTTGGCGGGTTATGAGTACCGCGTCGATTTGGAGTGGTGGGTTTTTGCAATGGCATTTTTCGGTGCATTAATTGTAACAGTAATTACCACCAGTTTCAAGTCCTTGGCGGCCGCAACCGTAAATCCAGTACGGATACTGAAAGATGAATAAAGGCTGCAAAAATCGAAGGGTCTAGCCAGGATTAATCCAGCTTTTGTTAGAATTGATTCAGGGTGGCGCGAATCGTAGATGTCAAATTTCTCGTGCAAATGCAACAATTGTCAGGTTCCCTGAATGACCGAAGGTCCTAAGACAATAAGACGAATGCTACCTGCGTCGCCCTTTGGATCCCGAATAACTCATAGCTTCCCCTTTACCAAAGCCGTAGCTTACGCCCAGTGTGATGAATCGTCCACGCAGCCTTCTACTGAAGACATAAAAGTCTGCCTGATCGACGGTATTCCTTTGAATACGGGATGCAAAGACGTCCCTGACGCTCACATTGATCACGCCTCTGCCATTCAGGATTTTTTTCCGTCCTCCCAGGTCCAAGAACAGCATATCCTCTTGCTGGCCTTGAACTGTTTGGAACTGGGATGCATATCGAACTGATGCTTCCAGGTCCAGGTCGGTGGGCAATTTGAACTTGGTAGTGCTTCGAGTAGTCCATTGATCTGCGGAAAAATCGAAAATCGTCCCTTCTAACTCACCAAATCGGTCGAAGTAGTTGTAGTTGAAGTCAATGTTGGTAGTTACCCATTTCCATGGTTCCAGCTTAGCATTCAACTCAATTCCAGTGGCCTTGTTGGTGCCAATATTTTCCGGCTTGAAAATGTTCACATTATTCTCAAAAATGTTGATCCGCTCAATCACTCCGGTCGTATAGCGATGATAAACCGCCAGATTAAGGGATAAAATTTGCCAGTCATAGCCGGAACCAATTTCATAGGAATCTGTGAATTCGGGTCCCAATTGCGGGTTACCCTGGCGGATATTAAAATTGTTTCTGATGTTAAAAAAAGGATTCAAATCCCACATTCTTGGTCTGTAGATTCGCCGGGAGTAACCTCCCTGTACGGAAAACTGCTCGGTTACTTTCAATGAGGCATGAGCAGAGGGGAAGAGGTTGGTATAGTTTTGATCATTGGATTCGTTGTTGTTGACTAGCAGGGTGCTTATGTCTGTGTTTTCCAAGCGAAGGCCAAGCTTCAACCCCCATTTATCATTTTCAAAAGATCCAGTCCCGTAAGCACCCAATACATTTTGCATAAACTCGAAGTTGTTGGTTAGCGCATTGTCAACAATCCAGACATTGTCGATCAAATTCTCTACAGAAAATTCATTACCCACATCGTTAAGTAGGTACTGACTTCCAACTTCTATCTGATATCCTCCAATGAGAGGTTTGGTGTAGTCTGCTTTGAAGGTGTATTTGGTTTCATGGAAATCGGTGCGGGTGTTTTGTACAGCATCCTGATTTTCAAGGCCAGATAGGGTTATGTCGATAAATTCAGATTCTTGATCCTTTGCAAAGGAGCTACCGATGGCTGAAATCACCAGGTCATGGTCCTCGTGATCTTTAAAATCACTTTTGTATTGAAGTTCGAATTGATACTTGGGATTGGTCGCTTTTGTTTCTTCTTCTCGCTGCCAGGTAGAAACGATTCCGGTTGAGTTGTGCAGTGAAAAATTAGAAACCGACGGTTCATCCTCTTTTTCAAGCATATAGTTCCCGGATAAGGTCAGTACATTTTGTTTATTGAGGTGGTAGTCGGCACCGATGATGACATTGTAAAATTGTTCGTATTTATCTGCATCAGTACTCGAATTAATGGTCGTATCTGTCAGAATGTTTCGATTGATGTTCCGTTCCTCTCGAGGCAGGTTACGGTACCCTACACCCAGCTGGGAGAACAAGTTGAATTTCTCCGTCCGGCGATTGATGCTGATCCCCACGCTATGATTGTCGGGGGCACCAGTGTTTACCGAAATGGACCCATTGAGTCCTTTCTTGTTTTCTTTTTTGATAACAATGTTGATAATTCCCGAGGTTCCTTCGGCTTCATATTTAGCAGAAGGATTAGTGATTACTTCCACTTTCTCAATCATGTCTGCGGTGATCGTCCCGAGCGCATTACTTTCATCACTTGCCAAAATGGTTGGTTTGCCATTGACCAGAATCTGTACTCCGGTACTACCTCTCAGGCTGATTTGACCTTCAATATTGACGTTAACAGAAGGAATATTGGCAAGTACATCGAGTGCACTGGCACCAGCTGCACTCAGGTCAGTTCCTACGTTGAAGACCCGTTTGTCCAGCCGGAATTCCATTTGTGAGCGCTCCCCTTCCACTACAATTTGGTCCAGTTGGTGGCTGTCTGTTTTCAACTGGATCTTTCCCAGGTCGATTACTCCCTTGTTTATGGAAAAGTCCGATATAGTCGATTTCTCGTAACCGATGAAACTGACCTCTATCACATAAGTTTTCGCTGTGGTTTTGATAGAAAATACTCCGTTTTCATCCGTTACCGTGCCTGTTATCAATGCATTGTCGACCGGATTCATTAGGGCCACAGTAGCAAATTGAACCGGATTACCCGTTTCTTTCAGTACCGAGCCACGCACAGTGATTTCATCCTGAGCCAACGCTAATAGGCTAGGTGCGAATAGACAAAAGGTAATTACGAAGGTTTTCATGAGCTGAATCATATGCATTGAATCGTAAAAAAATGCACAATGATTCACAGACTATTCAGGTACTCTGTGAACTACATAGCTTGACCGTTGAACGACTGAATCACTAGAATTTGCAGTTTGACAAGATACTTAGGTCGATAGGCATGAACTCAGGGCCGTATAGCGGAGAAATTGCCACGGAAGTAAGAATAAGCTTTAAAATTGAGGTATGATCTCGCTTGACAGGAAAGTTTCACATTCCATATGGGAGATTCCTTTTCAGGTTTCACTCCACGGTATTACTTTTCTTTTTTATGCCATTGAACCAAGTAGGGGGCACAAGGAAGCACCAATTTTCGAAGTATTTGAATTTGCCTTTTTTTTCAATTACGCTATGGCCGCTTTTGTCGTCAACTACGTTTTCTTTCCAAAATTCCTGTATCGGAAAAAATACCTTTTCTTCTTTTTGGCCACCCTAGCCTTGATCGCGCTGGTCATTTTGATCGAAGAATTGGTTTTGGAACAGATCTTTTTTCCAGGAACACGGGCCGATAGTTTTGATTACCTGTTTTTTACCATGGCGGATGTCATGCCTGTAACCATCATTCTATGTGGATTTAAGTTGGCTTGGGATATCATCAGGAAGCAGATGGAAGTTGACCAATTGGAGTCTGCTGTCAAGGAAAGTGAGCTGCGTTTCTTGAAGTCTCAGTTAAATCCTCATTTTCTTTTCAATACTTTGAACAACCTATATGCGTATGCACTGGAGCAATCCCCCAAGACTCCTGAAATCATCGTAGAGATGTCGGCGATGCTCCGCTATATGTTGTATGAAAGCAACCAAAAGCTGGTGTCCATTGCCAATGAAATAGCGCAACTGGAGAACTTCATCAGATTGTACGAAATGCAGATTGAGGGACGGGGTAGTGTTAGTTTTAAACAAGTGGGATTAGAAGATACTACTTTGCGCATTGCGCCGCTGATCTTGATTGTATTCGTAGAAAACGCCTTCAAACATAGCGCCGAGAAACAATCCGATGCCATAGATATCGCAATTGAGGTGGAGTTAAAAGAACATGATCTCAAGTTTTCTTGCCGCAACTTGTATTCGGACGAAGGCTCCGATTTGAATGATAGAGAAGAAGGGATAGGTCTGGCTAACATAAGAAAGCGCTTAGATCTGATTTATCCTCAATCGTACCGACTTCACATTAATAGTGAAAATGGGTGTTATCAGGTCGTTTTAGATTTACAACTGGCGGATCAATGAAGTGCATCATAGTGGAAGACCAGTTACCTGCCCAGCGGGTTTTGAAACGTTTCATCGCGGACGCTGGTAATCTATCGTTGGAAGGTGCTTTTTCTACTGCGATGGAGTCATTGCACTACCTGCAAACGCATGAAGTAGACCTGATTCTTTTAGATATCCATCTACCAAAAATTACCGGCCTTGAGTTTTTGAGAACATTAAAAAATCCACCCCATGTGATCCTTACTACTGCCTACTCGGAATATGCTTTAGAAAGCTATGAGCTGAATGTGGTTGATTATCTACTAAAGCCCTTTACGTTCCAAAGGTTTCTGCAAGCCGTTGCAAAAATCCCAGAGAAAACTCGGCAAACAACCTCAGAATCCATTTCTCCTGTTTCGGAGATGTTTGTTAAATCGGGGTACGAATTGATCAAAATTCAGGCAGCGCAAATCCAATACATCAAAGCTGATGGCGACTACACAGATGTTTATCTTTCAGATAAGCGGCATCTTATAGCAGAACCGCTAGGGTACTGGCTGGAACTGTTGGATTCAGATCGATTTGTGCAGGTTCATAAATCTTACATTGTCAATATCTCGAAGATTGAAAAAGTATCGGGTAATCAAATAATTCTTTTATCGGAGTTGAAGGTACCGATCGGAAGAACCTTCAAAGAAGACTTTTATAAAAAAATTGGTGAGGTAATTGAATGTCCTTTGCAAATGCTGAGCTCCGGAGGCCTGTTTCTTTGAAAGTGCGGTAATAGGAGGCTCGGTATTTCCATACCCCGAAGCCCACAAAAAAAGGTAGCTACTTTACGTAACTGCCTGAATTTGAAGATCCTCCTATCGGGATTGAACCGCAGCGGCGGACCGTCAATGACCTACTGATTACAAGTCAGTTGCTGGATGGGATCGCCGAACCGCCGCTAAGCTCCGGAGGCCTGTTTTCTTTGAAAGTGCGGTAATAGGAGGCTCGGTATTTCCATGCCCCGAAGCCCACAAAAAAAAGGCAGCTACTTTACGTAACTGCCTGAATTTGAAGAGCCTCCTATCGGGATCGAACCGCAGCGGCGGACCGTCAATGACCTACTGATTACAAGTCAGTTGCTGGATGGGATCGCCGAACCGCCGCTAAGCTAAGGAGGCCTGTTTCTTTGGAAGTGCTGCAATAGAGTGGTTCCGTATTTCAATACCCCGAAGCCCACAAAAAAAGGCAGCCACATTACGTAACTGCCTGAATTTGAAGAGCCTCCTATCGGGATTGAACCGCAGCGGCGGACCGTCAATGACCTACTGATTACAAGTCAGTTGCTGGATGGGATCGCCGAACCGCCGCTAAGCTAAGGAGGCCTGTTTCTTTGGAAGTGCGGTAAATAGGAGGCTCGGTATATTCCATACCCCGAAGCCCACAAAAAAAAGGCAGCTACTTTACGTAACTGCCTGAATTTGAAGAGCCTCCTATCGGGATCGAACCGCAGCGGCGGACCGTCAATGACCTACTGATTACAAGTCAGTTGCTGGATGGGATCGCCGAACCGCCGCTAAGCTCCGGAGGCCTGTTTCTTTGGAAGTGCGGTAATAGAGTGGCTCCGTATTTCAATACCCCGAAGCCCACAAAAAAGGCAGCCACATTACGTAACTGCCTGAATTTGAAGAGCCTCCTATCGGGATTGAACCGCAGCGGCGGACCGTCAATGACCTACTGCATTACAAGTCAGTTGCTGGATGGGATCGCCGAACCGCCGCTAAGCTCCGGAGGCCTGTTTCTTTGGAAGTGCGGTAATAGGAGGCTCGGTATTTCCATACCCCGAAGCCCACAAAAAAAGGCAGCTACTTTACGTAACTGCCTGATTTTGAAGAGCCTCCTATCGGGATTGAACCGGCAGCGGCGGACCGTCAATGACCTACTGATTACAAGTCAGTTGCTGGATGGGATCGCCGAACCGCCGCTAAGCTCCGGAGGCCTGTTTCTTTGAAAGTGCGGTAATAGGAGGCTCGGTATTTCCATGCCCCGAAGCCCACAAAAAAAGGCAGCTACTTTCGTAACTGCCTGAATTTGAAGAGCCTCCTATCGGCAGATCGAACCAATGACCTACTGATTACAAGTCAGTTGCTCTACCAGCTGAGCTAAGGAGGCTTTTTGCTTTTCATCTAAAAGCGAGTGCGAATATAGAATAAGGCTTTTATTTCAGAAAATATTCGGTCCCCTTTTTCTTAACTTCTGATCAATCGAAGTTCTTTTCGCAATTGTTGCAACTCTTCCGTGGCTTTGACGATCTTCTCTTCAAAATCCTTCTTCAATTGATCAGCTGCCTTCGAAGAAGCAAAAAATTCCATATTCGTCTTCCAGGTATTCACGTCGCTTTCCAGATTTTCAATTTTCCGTTTCAGGGCATTTTCCTTTCGGAAAAGTTTCTTGCCACCATGAGGTCCACCTTTCAAACGACCTACCTCAATATTGATTCGAAAGTCTTCTTGGTCCTCAGCTGAAAGATTGCTGGAATTCATAACCATCCCAGTCACTTCATTGAACCTGGTCTGAGCTTTTTTGATCACGTTTCTTGGCACAAAACCAAGATCATGATATTCGTCAATCAGTTCGTACACCTCTTCTAAGTTGATAGAACTACCCTTTGCTAATTGCTCGATCTGATCACATAGCACTTGCTTCTTCTCATAGTTCTTTTCGTAGGACTGTTCCTGTTCCTTATTCTGAGCCCGTCGTTGATTGAAAAAGTGGTCGCAAGCGGCTTTGAATTCTTCGTAGATGGTATTTCTGAATTTTTCGGGCACGGGCCCAATTTCTTTCCAGTTGCTTTGAAGTTTCTTGAAGGCTTCGGTTGTGGCCTGCCAGTCCTGGCTTTCTTTCAGTTCCTCCGCCTGTTGGACCAATTGACGCTTTTTTTCAAGATTTTCTTCCCGTTGCGAATCGAATTTCTTGAAGAACGCACTTTTATTGGCAAAGAATTTCTTGAAGGCGCTCCAGAAGCGTTTGTTGATTTCTTTGGCTTGTTGACGAGGTACTCCCGCCGATCGCCTCCCACTTGCGTTGTATTTCCTGGATTTCCTTGGTCTTTTTGTTCCAATTGGAGATCCTGTCAGAATCGAATGTGAGAAAAGGCCTCTAATTTTTCCGCTAGTTCGACTTTCTTTTCCAGGTTTTCGTCAAAGGACTTTTTCAGATGATCAACAAAATCTTTTCTTTTCACATAGATTTTGTCTGAAGCGGCTTTGAATCTCAGCCAAATTTGCTCTTGCTGGTCTCGTGGAACGGGTCCAATGTGTTTGAATTCTTCGTGCAACTCATTGAGTTGAATAACTGCCTCTTTGATGTTTTCAAGCTCATCCAATTTTTCTGCACGTTCACAGACCTCTAATTTTTGGTCAAGGTTTTTCTTGCGATCAAGGTCTTTGAGCTCAAAATAGATGCTCCTCGCATCATAAAACCGATCCAATAAAGCATTGTAATTTGCCCAACAGGGTTTTGTTATGTTGACCTGGGACCGGTCCAACTTTCTTCCATTCGTCTTGTAGGTCTCGAACGGCTTTGATACTAGCGTCTGATTCCTCTCCATCAATCAATTCCCGGATTCGCTCCAGGATCTCCTCCTTGTGCTTGAGATTATCCTGCTTTCTTTTTTCCAGCCCCTGAGTAGTAATTGGCTCTTTTGCTTCTAAGTAAATTGTAATAATCCTGAAACTTGACAGAAGTTTCATCTCCCTTGTACTCGAAATCGCCTTCTTCATTGCCTTCCTCGAGAAATTTATCTAGCGCGACTTTCCTCTCCGATTCAAACAGATCATCGAACCTTGCCTTGATGGGTTTTAGATGTTTGTCAAAATGCTTTGGGTCGTCCTCTTTACTTAGGGATGTTATTAATTCGAGCAACTCCGATTTATCCAGGTGCTCATAGTCAATTTCTTCTTCTTCGTGTTCTTCTTCGTCTTCTCGGTCCTCGGAAGATCCTTCGCCCTCGCTGGTAGAAAACCAGGCTTTCAGGTTCTGCAGGATTCGTTTTTTCGACTTCTTCTGGGTTGATATCGGCTGCCTGTTCTGGAGCTTCGACAGCTTCCGCACTGGGCGCATCTTCCTGGCCTTCTTTGGTTTGAATTTCCTCGGAGACTACCTGAGCACTAGCATCGGTACCCACCCTCGGCTTCAGCTATCACCTCGCCATCAACTGGTGCGGAATCCGATTCATTGTTGGTGACTGACGATTCGGATGAACTTACGACTTCCTGATCGACTTCATCTTCCAGAGCGGCTGGTTCAACTGCTTGCGGTTCCTCGGGGTTATTGTTAGATACATCGTTTTCAGCTTGCTGCTGACTTACATCCGTAGACTCGAGGTTTTTCCTCGCTCTCCGGAACATTTTTCTCCAAATCCATAATTTTTCCTACTTCTTCTCCTGCTAGGAAATTCAAAATTAATAAATCGCCTAGGATATCTCAGACTAATTGAGACGTGGGTCTTCCGGGTAACCAGCGATTACGCGATATTTTCCACCCATACGTCGCAGTACTTCTCGCCACATTTGTTCGCGGCCGGAATATCAAATATCAAACCGGCATCCACACCCTGATAGACAATCCAGGACTTCTGTTCTAATTCTTCTAACAACTGGCCAGGTGACCCATCCTGAATAACCTAAGAAAAACTTTAAGTCTTGCGACTGGACTTGCTTGGTATTGATCTTAAAAAGTAGCTCTTCGAACCCCCCGGCCCAGAATACTCCCTCCAAAATTTCCCGCTCTGATGCCGATTCTGGAGGATTTTCGATGCAGAAAATGCAAACTATCCTTCTGTACCGGACCTCCGATGTAGAGTTCAGCGTCGAAAGAGTTGTCCACTTCATCTACGGCCTCTGAAAGTTGCACCCCCGAATTTTTGTTTAAGACATAACCCAAAGTGCCGTTCTCATCATGCTCACATATCAGTACAACGGTCCGGTCAAAATTGGGATCTGGCAGGTAGGGTTCGGAGATCAGCAAGTCCCCTTTTGAGGGTTCGATTAATTTGTCGGAGGAGAAATAATCCATATATGCTAATGTAATGCAGGCCTGATAGGTAAATTTTTGATAATGTTTCCTTCATATGTGGTCATGGCTTCCAATCGCTGATATACAGGGGTTTCGTCAAAATATGTCAGTGCCATTTTTACAAATATTTCTCCATGTCTTGCTTCAGAAGCCCAAAGTTCGTGATAGAAGCTTTTTAAGCCAGGGTTTTCCAGCGCTTCATATACCAGCTTAAACCTTTCAGCTCCTCTTGTTTCCACCAAGGAAGCCAATAACAGCCTATCCATGAATCGCTCTTCCCTGCCAGATCTACAAAAGTCGAGTAAATCCTTGACATAATGGTCTTGGCCAATTTCATGAGGCAAGGGGACATTCCTGGATTTGAGTATTTCGTAAACCTGTTTGAAATGTTCAAGTTCTTCGATTCCTGTGTCGATCAACTCGGCCAAAATTTCCTTCCGGTCCGGATATTTGGCAACAAAACTCATTGCCATGGAAGACGCTTTTCGCTCGCAGTTGGCATGATCCTGTAAAAAAGAATCAAAATCATCCATTACCGCGTCGATCCAGGCGTTTGGGCTTGGTTCGGTAAGCGTAATTCTATATTGCATTCACCTATCTTTGGAAGCCAAACATAACTATTTCCAACAGCTTACCTTATCAAAATGACAATGGATATCGCTTCGTTACGAGAAGAATATGCTAGGGCTGAATTAACCGAGGAGTCGGTCGACCAGAATCCACATGAGCAGTTTCGTCGTTGGTTTGATGAGGCGGTTTCTGCGGAGGTTTTGGAGCCAAATGCCATGGTGTTATCGACGGTGGGAGAGGAGGGACCATTTCAGCGTACGGTTTTGATGAAAGCCCTCGATCAGCGTGGGATTGTGTTTTATACCAACTACAAAAGCAGGAAGGCGCAGCATATCGAGGCAAATCCTCGCGTATCGGTTCTTTTTCCCTGGTATCCGTTGGAGCGCCAGGTGATGGTAGCCGGTAAGGTGAAAAGAATTTCAAAAGCCGAATCTTTGAAATATTTCGCATCCAGACCGATCGGAAGCCAGCTGGGAGCGTGGGTATCGCAGCAAAGTCAGATAATATCTACTCGGAGTTTGTTGGAATCCAAGCTTGCCGAGATGAAACAGAAATTCAAGGAAGGTAAAGTACCGCTGCCGGATTTCTGGGGTGGTTATCTTATAGAACCGGATTATTTTGAGTTTTGGCAGGGCAGAAAGAACAGGCTTCATGACCGCATACAATATAAACTGGACGACAGTCAATGGAAGCTGGACCGTCTTTCACCTTAAGCCGTAAAGTTGAAGAAGGACGTTTATTTCGAGCGATATGCTTACCAGGAGGCCGTATTCCGTGATGTAGCCATACCCGAAGACACCCGACTTATCGTAACGATTCCTTCCTATAACGAGCCTGCGGTCGAACTGGCTGTGGCATCTTTGTTTAATTGCCGGTTGCCGCCTTGCTCAGTGTTGATCCTGGTACTTATCAACGAGCCTGAAGAAGCTTCAGCGTCAGTATCTAATTCGAACCAAAAGTCACTTGATGCATTAAGCTCACTAGAGGTGCCTGCCGGATTTCAACTAACCTTTCAACGTCATGCTTTCACGGCAAAAAAGGCTGGTGTCGGACTTGCCAGGAAAGTACTGATGGATGAGGCCGCGCGGCTGTTTGCAAGAATCGAAGCGAACGGCGTAATTGTTTGCTTCGATGCAGATTGTACCTGCTCCGACAACTTTTTGACAGAAGTCCATGCTGCTTTTGAGGATACCGGGACTAAAGCAGCCATCACTTTTTTTGAGCATCCACTGGACAACCCGGAGATTATTCAATATGAACTTTTCTTACGGTACTATATATCTGGCCTGAGGTATGCCGGGTTTCCTTACGCACATCAAACCCTGGGTTCCTGCATGGCAGTAAGAAGTGACATTTACAAACGTCAGGGAGGAATGAATACGCGAAAAGCCGGGGAGGATTTTTATTTTCTTCATAAGGTGATAGCGCTGGGCGACTTTAGAGAAATTAATTCGGCAACCGTATTTCCCTCATCCCGAGTTTCCAATAGGGTTCCTTTTGGTACCGGTCATGCCATTGAAAAAATAAAGGCTTTGGAAGTATATACTGTGTACGACCCTCGCGGCTTTGAAGATTTGAAAGCGGTGTTTTCGCAGGTGCGCAAGTATTATGTTGGGGAGGAATTTACGGTGCCCAGGTCTGTTGATGCTTTTTATAGACACAGTGATTTTTCAGAGGACCTGGTAAGAATAAGGACCAGCAGCAATTCTTTCAGCACTTTTCAGCAGCACTTTTTTGGATGGTGGGATGGATTCAAGGTGTTAAAATACATTCACTTCGCGCGTGACAACTATTACCCTAACGTAGCTTTAGAGCTTGCTCTTGAGGCCCTCGATTCCAAATATTGGCAATTGTCATTTGAAAGGGCAAATGATCGTGAAAAGCTAGAACAAATCCGAAGTTTTGATCGGGCTTTCGGGCCCGTCAAATGAGATCGAACAGGTCCTTTACTCCGATAAACTGATTCTGGATAAAGCCTTCACCATACTGAGCACCAATTCTATGTCCGTACTCAATGGCCCGTGCTTCGATCATGTTGAGAAACTCAGGTTTGGAGATATATGTCTCCGGTTCGTCGCTATTGGGGTCGTGAAACTGTGATTTGAAGGCTTTGATAGCCTTTATTTTTTGGTCGTGAACGGATGAGATGTCCACGATGAAATCGGGTTCCAGGCTCACACTCTGAATCATGTGATACAACTTCTTTGGTCGCCATGCCTCCTGTGATTTACCATCAGCTTGCGTCTCAATCATTTTCAAACCTGATTTGAAGAAAGATTCCTCAACCAATTTGGCCGCCCTTCCATGATCGGGATGTCTATCATAAGGAGCGTTGGTAATCACAATCTCTGGCTGGCAGGCACGAATTGCGGTCATGACCTTTAACTGGGTTTCCTTGTCGTTGCTGAAGAACGCATCAGGTAACCCAAGGTTAGCGCGGAATTTAGCCCCGATAATGGCAGCAGCATCTTGCGCCTCCTGGAGTCGTTGTTCCGGCGTTCCGCGTGTGCCCATTTCTCCTTTTGTAAGGTCTATAATGCCTGCGGAGTAGCCTTGTTGAATGTGTGATATAAGTGTTCCAGCCGTTGCCAACTCCACATCATCGGGGTGGGCCACAATGGCCAAAATGTCTACCTTATTCATGATTGGTAAGATAAAAAAAGGCCCGCTATACGAGCGAGCCTACTGTTTTGTCCGTTTTCTTAGGCTAGCGCTTCGGATTGGAGCTCCAGTTCTTTCTCAGCCAAGAATTTCTCAGCGTCCAGCGCACCCATACATCCACTACCTGCTGCCGTGACCGCCTGTCTGTATATTTTGTCCTGGGCATCACCAGTTGCGAATACGCCCGGTATATTTGTTTTACTGGATCCGGGAATGGTCTTAATGTATCCACTCTCGTCCATATCTAGCCAGTTTTCGAAAATTCCGGTATTTGGCTGATGGCCGATGGCTACAAAGAAACCTTGTGCTTTGATCTCTGTTTTCTCGCCAGTTTTGTTATTCACAACTCGGACGGCTTCCACTTCATCTGTGCCCAGTACCTCTTCTGTCTCTGAGTTCCACAAAACCTCAATATTAGGTGCATTCATCACCCTTTGCTGCATAATTTTTGAGGCTCGCATCTCATCTCTCCTCACCAGCATGTATACTTTGTTGGCTAGTTTGGATAAATAAGTTGCCTCTTCCGCAGCTGTATCACCAGCGCCAACAATTACCACATCCTGACCCTTGAAAAAGAAACCGTCGCAGACGGCACAGGCCGAAACACCTTTACCATTCAACCTTTCTTCACTTTCAAGGCCTAGCCACTTGGCTGATGCGCCGGTGGAAATAATCACGGTCTCGGCCTCAATTTCCTCTTTCTCGTCGACGGTCGCCTTCAACGGCCACGCTGAAAAGTCCACACCAGTGATCATCCCATATCGGATGTCCGTGCCGAATCTCTCTGCCTGCTTTTGAAAGTCTACCATCATTTGTGGCCCCATGATACCTTCCGGATATCCGGGGTAGTTTTCTACATCGGTGGTGATGGTCAATTGACCACCTGGTTGCCCACCCTGGTACAAAACTGGCTTTAGACCTGCTCTGGCAGCGTAAATTGCTGCGGTGTAGCCCGCAGGCCCTGAACCGATAATCAATACTTGAACTTTCTCACTCATAACCTATATCCTATAATTTACGAAACTAACGTTAATCCCTTTTCATAGGATTTGTTAATTCTCGATAAAGAAACAAATTGTCTCCGGCCTTACTCTGCCTTCTTGGGTCGTTCCGGTCTGGGGAGTAGTGCCTTGCGAGAAAGACGGAATTTGCCAGTTTTTTTGTCAATTTCAAGAAGTTTAATTTTTACTTCTTCACCAACTTCCAGTACGCCATCCATCTTTTCGATACGCTCCCATTTAATCTCTGAAATGTGCAATAAGCCTTCTTTGCCTGGCATGAACTCAATGAATGCACCGAATGGCATGATCGATTTCACTTTACCATCGTAAACTTCGCCAACCTCTGGCGTAGCCACGATTCCCTTAACCCAATTGTGCGCCTTGTCGAGTACTTCTTTGTTACTGGCGAAGATGTTGACCAATCCGCCTTTGTCATTTTCTTCAATGACGACTGTGGCACCAGTTTCTCTTTGAATCTCTTGCACTACTTTTCCTCCAGGCCCTATGACAGCTCCTATCATGTCGCGATCAATGACCATGGAGATCAGCCTAGGTGCACTTGGCTTGAGTTCTTCCCTTGGTTCAGTGATAACCTCATTGATTTTCTCCAAGATGTGAAGTCGACCTTTTTTCGCTTGTTCCAATGCCTCCTTAAGCACTTCAAAGGATAAGCCATCTACTTTGATGTCCATCTGGCAGGCCGTGATACCTTCGGTAGTTCCTGTCACTTTAAAATCCATATCGCCAAGATGATCTTCATCTCCTAGGATATCTGAGAGGATCGCATATCTACCTGTTTCGGCATCTGAGATCATGCCCATCGCGATACCGGATACTGGCGCTTTGATTTTGATGCCCGCATCCATCAGAGCCATGGTTCCGGCACATACCGTAGCCATGGAGGAGGATCCGTTTGATTCCAGTATATCCGAAACTACTCTAATGGTATATGGATTGTCATCACCAGAAGGCACCATTGGCTTTAGCGCCCTCATGGCTAGATTCCCATGACCAACTTCTCTTCTTCCGGGGCCTCTGTTGGGGCGGGTTTCACCAGTGGAAAATGCGGGGAAGTTGTAATGCAGGATGAACTTGTTGTATCCGGAGATCATGGCTCCGTCAATCATCTGCTCGTCGAGTTTAGATCCCAGGGTTACACTGGTAATCGACTGTGTTTCTCCCCTGGTAAATACTGCGGAGCCATGAGCTGAGGGTAAGTAATCCACTTCTCCCCAAATAGGCCGAATCTCATCAGTCTGTCGCCCATCGAGTCTGACTTTGGTATCCAGTACACAATTTCTGACCGCTTCTTTTTCGACATCATGGAAATACTTACCAATTAAGAAGGGATCATATTCATGCTCTTCGGGTAAGCTTGCTTCGAACTCCTCGTGAATAGCTTCGAAACCTTCTTTTCTTTTCTTCTTGTCAGCTTGCCCTTCTTTGGCTACAGCATATGCCTTGTCATAAGCAAATTCTTTGATCTTCGCCAACAACTCCTCATCGTGATTTTCGTGGCTGTATTCTCTTTTTTCTTCGGATCCAACCTCCTCGGCAAGTTCAGCTTGTGCTTGACATTGTACTTTGATGGCTTCATGCGCTGCCTGGAGAGCCTCAATCATCTCTTCCTCTTGCGCCTCTTTCATTTCCCCTTCGACCATCATGATATTGTCTTTGTCCGCGGCGACAATGAGGTCCAATGTCGCTTCAGCCATTTCCTCGGGTGTAGGATTGATCTTGTAGCTGCCTTCGTGCTTGACTACTCTTACTTCCGAGATAGGCCCGTGAAAAGGGATATCTGATACGGCTATAGCCGAGGAAGCGGCTAATGCGGCCAATGCATCTGGCATCACAGTCTCATCTGCTGAGATCAAGGAGATCATCACCTGGGTATCGGCGTGATAGTCCGATGGAAATAGTGGGCGTAGCGCTCGGTCCACCAGGCGGCAGATCAACACTTCATAATCGGAAAGTTTCCCCTCTCTTTTCAGGAAGCCACCTGGAATTTTGCCGGCAGCGGCGAATTTTTCCTGGTAATCCACAGATAGGGGCAGGAAATCAACGTTTTCGCCAGCTTTCTTGGCGGAAACCACCGTAGCCAGGAGCATGGCATTGCCGAGTTTAATAACGGCTGACCCATCGGCTTGCTTGGCGAGTTTTCCGGTTTCTATAGTTACTTCCCGGCCATCGGGAAGATTAAATGTCTTTTGTTTGAAATTAGGTAACATGTTAATTGCGCTTTAAATAATAGCGTCCTATGTAGGTATAAAAAAAAAGGGAATCCCTTGAAGAATTCCCCTATCATTCTCTTATGATCTTACTTTCTGATATTGAGCTTGGCGATGATGCCCCGGTAACGCTCAATGTCATTTTTGTATAAGTAATCCAGTAACCTTCTTCTCTTACCAACCAGTTTCAAAAGACCAAGTCGGGAACCGTGATCTTTCTTGTTTGTTCGGAGATGTTCTGTCAGGTGGTTGATTCGGAAGGTGAACAGGGCTATTTGTGATTCAGCAGACCCTGTGTCGGTGCCAGCGCTTCCAAACTGGCCAAAAATTTCTTCTTTTTTCTCTTTCGTTAAATACATTATCTCTTTTTCCTCGTCTTCCTCGAATTAAAGCGCAAATTTAGAACGTCTTATTGTAAATACAAACCAAATGACCACTATTCTACAGCGGTCTTCCGGGCAAATCTGGTCTTGACCTTATCAATCACCACATTGTAGAAATCACCATCAAACAGGCGTGCATCTACCCGAGCTTGACGAAGAAAGAAGAGCCCTATTGGAAGCAGAATCAGGTCGGCTACCCAAACACTGAACATCGGGTCGGTAACCCCAGCTTTGGCCCATTTTTCAGAGGTAATGGTTAAGACGTAATAGAGGATAAAGAAGAAAATAGATACTATCACCGGAACGCCCAGCCCGCCTTTTTTGATAATGGCTCCTAATGGGGCGCCGATCAGGAACATGACAATACAGGCAAATGCCTGGCTATATTTCTTATATTTTTCAACGGAAAATTTGTTCCAATTACCTCTAAGCGTTGCTAACCGGGCCTGGGTACTGCTCAGTTGTGCTTTCAGGTTTCTGGCTTCACTGACTGCCTTGTCGCTGACTCCCTGCTTCCTAAATTGTTCGGTGAAGTTGAGGCTAAGGTCTTCCCAGGTGAGCTGATCTATGTCCTTATTTCTCATCTCCAGCTTGGCGCTGATTGGTTTCAACTCCTTGCTGCTGATCGGTCCGGTACCTTCTATAAGGGGTTTTAGCCGCGTGGTAGAGTCAAGTTTGTCCAACTTGAGAGGTGTAGTAAACCGAGGCTTCGCAATGGCCTTTATGCTGGATCCACTTTTCGTCGTGTCTTTTTGAAATATAGATTTGACCCAATCCAGGGAAATCATGCCTGCTTGTTGAATGCGCGTGCTGTCAGTACTTTGTCGCAGGGTATCCGCTTTTTGACGCTGTTTGTACAGGGAATCTTCCTCAAAAATCACTTTTTCCACGCGGTGAGCCAGGTGGTAGTTCAGTGTGGCTTTCATGGAGTTCCTTTGCTTTAGCGTTGCCCGCACGATGGTATTCCCCAGTGAATCGATATCGTTTGAAAGCTGGGAAATGTTCTTCATTTGTCGGTTGTTTCTAAAGAGGGCCTCATCTGTATCCCTCAGACCGAAAGAGGAAAGGTCAAATACAATTTCCATGTGGTCAAAGTCGGTTCTGTACATATAGTCGACCTGACTTGCATTTTTTTTGTCTTCCCGATACGCGCTTCCATCATACAACTCCAGCTTGAGGTACCTGTCGTTAGAAAAAGTATACATCCTGCTGGAATCGGCCATGATCACCGACTTATTACCCAATTTTCTGGTATGGTCATAGATCAGAACTTCTTTGAGCGTTTGATTGTCTGAAAGTTTTTCTTTGACTTTTATGCTATAGTCTGGGATGCCATTGTAGAATATGCCAGGCTTTATGTCAAGTGCTGGTTTGGTATGTTTAATATCGTAAAGCAGGCTATACGCCTTGAGGTTAGCTGCTGGCACCACATAGTTGTTGAAGTAAAACGCGCCGATAGATAGGAGTATAACGAAGAAAAATATCGGTCGGAGTGCACGCAGAAGAGAAATGCCGGATCCTTTGATGGCGGTAAGCTCAAAATTTTCTCCAAGATTGCCAAAGGTCATTAAGGATGATACCAATACGCCCAGGGGAAGGGAGATCGACATCATGTTCAGACTGAAGTAGAAGAGCAATTCCGCGAAAACATCAAATCCCAGATCTTTTCCAACGAAATCGTCGAAATATTTCAGCATGTATTGTATCAGAAGAATAAAGGTCGCGACCGCTGTGGTGAGCACAAACGGGGCGATGAAGGACTTTATGATCAGTTTATCTATTCTTCGTATCCACATACCAACGCCGCAAAGATCGGTAAACCCACTTACGGATCAAGGAAAAAATGGTTAGTTATCCGCCGACGATTTCCTTTAGGTCATGGACCAGGCCATCCCATAGTTCGTTGGCCTCCTCTGCATCCATGTCGGAATAATCTGAAACGCGGAGAAATAGCTCCTCGGTAAGTTCGTTTACGTCGAGTCGCATTTCCAACCAATTGGGATCATCGTCCCCATCGTCGACAAACTCAAATTTCACGTGGTGATTCGAACGGTTCGAAACCATCCGGGCCTTGTTCTCCTCACCATCCCATATGATGGTGTACATTTTATCTTCGTTGTTCACGTTGACATCATCAGCAAACCACTGCGACAATCCCGAAGCGGTAGATATGTAAGGGAACAACATTTTTTTCGAGGCCCTGAATCCGTACTCTCCTATAAATTTCGTCTTGGCCATACCACAAAAAATTTTAGTGTCAAGATATAAAAAATTTTTAAGTGCCAAGCTTATGGCTGATAAATCTCATTAACTTTGCACCTCGTTTTGAAAAAGCGAGTCTTGGCGAGGTAGCTCAGCTGGTTAGAGCGTCGGATTCATAACCCGGAGGTCGGGGGTTCAAGTCCCCCTCTCGCTACTTTCTCATCCCCCGAGAATTTACATTTTTTTTGCTGACTGGACAAATGTTTTATTCATCCCTATTGTCCCTCCGTTTTCCTGAACGGACTATTTGGGTATAAAATTTTACAGCTTCCTTTAGGATGGTCTCTTGTGATTCCCGAGGTATTCCTGGCTGGACGGGTGCAACGAACGAAAAGCTGAAGTGATGAAATTTTTTTGGGATGAGCTAATCCTTAAACTTCCCCAATCACGACCATGGTGTCTAAAGTAGGTACCTGGCTGCCTCCGATTGGTTCGATCGTCACAGCAAAGGCTGCAGCATCTTGCAGTTGTTTCATAGAAATCAGTCCGTCGACTGGATCAAATATACCAGCGTCTACCGGTTGGCCGTTGACGATACCCCACAGCTGATATTGCTTACCGGCTGCTAGGGGAGGAAGGTTAATGGCGTCAATATAAACTTCTCCGTTGGCGGCATATAAGACTCGAAGAGAGGAGGCGGGAGAATTGTCGGTGCCTGTGAGCAAGACCCTTTGCGTTTTGTTGTCTGAATAGAGTGCTAACTGGTCGTTTTTGGCTTGAATGGTGGCTTTGGTCTGTGTTAGGTTGTCTGCGATCTGTTGTTTCTCAAGGAGCAGTGCATCTCGTTCGGATACAATGTCGCGGTAGTTTTTCGTCGAAATGGTCAAAACAACAGACAGCATCAGGACGAGGGCTGCGGCAATTCCTGTCAGTGTCTTCCACCGCCTTGCCGCAATCGGAACTACCTTCGTATCAGCTGAAGTCGCCGTAACCCTCGAAATCAATTGCTTTTTTAGTTTTTCGGGGGGGGTCGATGGCCAGTTGCCTGGAGATTGTGTCCAGCGTAGCTTCAATCTCCGCAAGTTCCTTCCTTGATTCCGAGTGCCCGGCCAGTTCGCGCTGCAATTGAAATTGCTCGCTTGTGGGGATCATTTCCAGGGCCAAAGCCTCCAATGCTCCAGATGATATGGTCTTGTTCTCGCTCAAACTACTCCTAGTTTTTCCCGCAATAGTTTAAAAGCCTGACGCATTTTTGTTTTTACCGACCCAATAGGCATAGTCAATTCTTCACTAATTTCCTTCATGGTGTAACCCTGGAAGTAGGCCAGGTCGACCAATTGCCTCTGGTCTTCCGAAAGTAGCGCTAGCACTTTTTCCACACCCAGGTGATCGAAGAAATTTTCAGTAATCATCTCATCACTTTCACCATATACGAAGTAAGTCCCGGAATCGGTTTTTAATGCGTTTTGATATTCTTTCGATCTTAATTTGTCCAGGGAGAGGTTATGGGTGATCCGTCGCATCCAGGTGAATAATTTTCCTTTTGCCGCATCGTATGAGCCAATATTCTCCCAGATCTTCAGGAATGCGTCTTGCAATACTTCTTCAGCCATTCTTTCGGAACGGACGATGGCAAGAACGGTGCCATACAGGGCCGCGCCGTAGTTGTCATAAAGCAGGCTGAGACAGCCCGGATCTTTTCTTAGCAGGCAGTTGATTAAATCTTTTTCTTCCAAGACTTTTCTAAGCTAAGTCAAATGTTTTAGGGAAAAAATTCTAATTTCTAAATCCAAAGTGTGGTCGCACTTCGTAAGTGTAGCAAAATTTCAAATCAAAGGAAATGACAACATTGGCACAGGAAGAAACAAAAGAACTGAAATGGCGGGAGGTATACAGTCTCGCAGGGTTGAATGCCGCGGTGGTAATAAGCTGGATTGCCTACCATGAATATCAACCAATACTCATCGAGAAATTTGACTTTTCTAGCCTGAAAAGTTTCCTTCTCCTGGCGCAGGCCATTATTCTGGTGGTGATCCCTCCGGCAGCTGGTTTATTGGCGGATGTCATTATGAAGCGCAGCGGCAAGTTTTTCACAATATTTACGATAGGAATCGGGGCCACCGCGATGGTTTTTATGGTAGTGGCTACAATTATCGGTGCTGGGCCATTAAGTAGCATCAAGCCGTTCCTTCCTTTTATGATCGTGATCTGGTTGATTGCGATGAACCTTTTTATAAGTCCGGCCAATTCGATGATTGAAGCCTTTGCGCCTGCTCAGAAGTTGCCGATTGTCATGGGAGTGCTCTTTCTGGTTACCGAGCTATTATATGCGTTGGAACCGGTGATTGTGGGATTAGTGCACTTTTTTGGGGATACGCTCACTTTTGTCGTGGGAGGAATCTTAATTGCGGTTACGGGTTTTATTTTTCATCGGGTATCCTCGGATGAGGTAATTCAACGGAAACAGGAACTTATTGAATCGCCGAAGTTGAAGACACAAACCTTCATGTCCTATCTGACCATTATGATGGTGGGACTAGTGCTGGGTGTGGGTAAAGCTTTTCTCGTGGAATTTTTGCCTGATCACATAGCATCTAACTTCGAATCGATTGCTGATTACGGTGGTCCGATTTCTTTTGGCTTCCTGGGTTTCTCTGCAATTTTGGCCTTTGCTGTGAGTGGCTATGTTTCAAGACAAAAGCTTCACAAAGTAATTCTGGTAGGTTTTGCAGTCTTGGTAGTGGGTGTGGTGTTGTTGCTGCTGTCTTCCAGTGTGCCGGTGTTGATTGCCGGATGCTTGTTCACCGCCATAGCTTTCAGCCTGATCAATATTAGCGGACTACCATTTGCTATCAACAATTTGTCCGTGAATCATTTGACGTATGGCGTTGGTATCTATATTGGTGCGGGTGAGGTGTTTACGGGAATTTTTGAGTTGATGCAGGGCTAACGCACCGTTAGTGTATTGATTTTCTCTCTGTTCCGTTCACGTGTCAGATTCAATTATCTTCGGCGGGTAATTCGCAAAAATGAAGGAATATAGCCTTGTAAAGAAAGTTGGACTGATCCTCGGACCTGTACTTTGCTTACTGATCAACCTTAGCGGTATTTTACTCATAAGTCCAGAAGCTGATCGAGTTGTATCCGTGGCGGTGTGGATGGTGGTTTGGTGGATAACAGAAGCCGTGGATATCCCGATCACAGCTTTGCTACCTATGTTTCTGTTTCCACTTTTAGGAATCATGTCGTTTGGTGACGTAGCTGTCAACTACGGAAGCCCAATCATCTTTTTGTTTTTTGGTGGGTTCGTTCTGGCACTTGCGATGGAGAAAGTCAATCTGCACAAACGGATCGCCCTCAACATCATCAAATTGACTGGAACTAATGCCAATGGTGTTATCCTGGGGTTTATGCTCGCTACCGCTTTGTTGAGCATGTGGATCAGCAATACGGCAACCGCTTTGGTTATCCTGCCGATCGCATTGACCATGATCGACTTCCTGACCAAAGACAGTAATCTCGATCCGAGGGGTAGTCATAATTTTGCGTTGGCAACCATGTTAGGAATTGCTTATGCGGCCAACATTGGTGGTACCGCTACCGTGATTGGAACGCCACCAAATGTGGTGCTTATCGGGTTCCTGGAAAGTGAGTACAAGCAGGAGATGGATTTCTTAAATTGGGCAGGAGTAGGCTTGCCTTTTGCCATTGTAATGCTTACGGTCGCCTATTTCGTATTGACACGTTTTTTTCCTAATCGTCTTGGAAACCTTGGGATCACCGGAGAGGTCTTGGATACCGAGATTAACAAACTCGGTCGAATGAGCCGCAAAGAATGGCTGGTACTGATTTGCTTCGGCTCTACTGCGCTGCTTTGGGTATTGCGCGTGTATGTCAACGAGCTAACCGGATTGGGACTGGGTAATGCACAAATTGCTATCATCGGAGCGCTTGCCATGTTTACCATCCCTGCTCGATTTGGTGAGGGAGATTTTGCTATTACCTGGGATGATACCAGGCGATTGCAGTGGGGGATTCTTATTTTATTTGGTGGCGGGTTGGCTTTGGCCAAGGGATTATCTGAGGCAGGAATTATCGATGCTATTGGCAGCTACGTTCAGGACAATAATTTTTCTCAAGCCAAATCGGTACCCTTTCTGATCACAGTGATGTTGTTTATGACAGAACTGATGAGCAATGTGGCCTTGGTGGCTGTTTTCGCGCCTATGATTTCAGGTATCAGCTCCGGCCTTTCCATGGAATTCTTACATCTGGCCATCCCCATTACTTTGGCATCCAGTTGTGCCTTTATGTTGCCGATGGCGACACCTCCTAACGCTATTGTTTTTGTCAGTGGTTATATCAAAGTGGCGGACATGGTCAAAGTAGGTGTTATCCTGAATACGCTGGCTGTGCTTCTGTTAGTCCTTTTCACCTGGACTGTGATTCCCCTGATTTTTTAGTAAGTCAGAGGGGGAGATTAAAAACGCATGAGATAGCCAAAGGTGAGGACATCATCTCTGGTGAGTCCGTCTGGATTTGTCTTGCGGTCGAGGAGTTTGTACCCGTACAATATTTTTATGCTGGCACTGGTACTGAAATGATAGGTGAAACCAGTCAAGTATGAAAGTGCCAATCCCGTGGTTTTGATTTCTCCGGCATCCTCTCTGGTTTGAATAAGACCTTTGTCCGGTGTGATCCGGTATATGGGAAGCATACCAAAACTAAGTGCCCAATTGATAAACCGCACGCTCCGCTCAACACGAAACATAATATCGGATCCTCGCTTCAAACCCACACCCACATCGTATGAACTTAGATATTCCCGGTCCCCAAACCGAACCCACTCCCCATATCGGAAGGAGTTGTCATTTGTTGTTAACGCCTGCTGATACCCAAAAGCTAATAGCCATTTGCTAGTGAGCATGGAAATACCGGCGATCACGTCATAGCTTCCGAGACTGGTTTGATAGTACATCGGTAGCACCAAGCCGTTTTCGCTAGTGAGTGTGGAATTGTTGGTTGGTATCTTTCCACCTACTGTGAAGTTGATGTCCATCTGTTCGTTACGTACCAGGTTTTGAGTTAAGCTCAGGGAAATGTCGCCAATCCCCTGGGTATTGGCAAATCGGCCTGTCACCCACTGATAAGGCAGTTTGACTTGGAAACCTAACTTATCGCTAATTCCGAAGTTGAGATCGGCTGTGGCTGAGTAGATAACTGGAGAAAGCGTGGAAGTGCCACGGTAAAAACTGAATTCAATGCTGCGGAGCTTGAAATTGACTCGTCGGGTGAAACTTTGGTCGGGTTTCATGGCTCCCATCGTACAGAACCCCGCATCACTGCACCCTTGGGCATGTGTGGTCGACGATAGAAGAACAAGTGAAAGGAAAGCCAGGATTCTCATTATCAAATCTTAGTAGGGGAGAAAATGATACTTATTACAGCGGTCTTTGCCGGGTAGTCAAAACCATCATCGAGAAGTCTGACAGGTTCGTTGGGGGTGGCCACACCATCTCCCACAGCATTTTGGCGGCCGGGTTGAAACTCGCCGGTGTACGGAGGTTCATTTTCTTCCGTGCCCGCATCCCAGAGAAAAACCTTGGAGGCAAACTCACCAGTGATAGGTTCGCCATCCGGTTCGAAAAGGCTAAAGCCTCCATCATGGAAAGCATAAAATAAGTCATTGCTTTCAACAAACATCGTAGCAAAATTGAAATAGTCTCCGTAAGAAGCTTCAAAGGTGAACTGCCTGCTCTCACCGGGAAGTATGTCGGGGAAAGTGCCACTTTCAAGGATTTCGGGACGCCTTTGAATGTTGGCGAAAAGTGTATCTGCTATACCGTCCTCTGCCAGTAGCTCCAGTCCATCCCCATAGTCAAACGATAGGTTGAAGAAAAGCGGATTTCCCTGGGATTGAGTGAAATAAATGCCCGCTGCTAAAACGGATGCTGTTTCTGCACTGGTAAGGTTTTCTATCGTGACCGTAAATCTGGCCCGTGTATCAGGTACAGGTTCGCAACTCCAGGCGACGAGTAACGAGAAAAATGGAAGGAATCTTTTCACCTGACAAAAAAAATACAAAAGAGCGGACATATTTCTTTATAAACCATACCTCAAAAGTGGAGGTATGGTTGGTTTTCGACCATTTGTCATTTGCCAGGAATATGATTCAGGTAAAAAGAGTAGAGTTGTTTAATTTGAAAACCACCTTGATTATCAGTCTGATTTGAACTTTTTTCGTACAGATTGATTTTAAGACCAGAAACTAATTCGAACTTCAACTAACAAACCATGAAAAAACTACTATTAGCCTCCTTCGCACTTGTGCTGGCTCTTGGGGTACAGGCGCAGGAATTTCCAAAGATGGATGGCAGTCCGATGGATGCCAGCTATTTTCCTTCCAGAGCTCAGTTCAGAAATTTCGCCAAAACCGATGAGGAGCGAAAAGCCGCTGAACCAAAGATGAGAGTACTTTACTCCCGACCTCAAAAGAAAGGTAGAGTAATATTTGGCGACCTTCAGAAATATGGTGAGCTCTGGCGTGTTGGTGCTAATGAGTCCACGGAGCTATTACTTTTTGCAGACGCAAAGCTCAATGGCACTACCCTTAAAGCTGGCCGGTATACATTGTATGCAGTTCCTCAGGAAAACGAATGGGAGATCCATGTCAGTTCCGATCTTGATGGATGGGGTCATTACGCCTTTGATCCTGCCGCTAGTACCTTAGCGAAAATCACAGTTCCCACTGCCAAAACCGCTTCTACTGTAGAAGCCTTAAGCATCATGTTCGAAGCCTCTGACAATGGGGCTCATATGATCATAGCCTGGGATGATACCATGGTACGTGTGCCATTTGAGATCTGACAAAAAAAGTCTTTTAACCAAGGCCCGTTTCATTGGAGACGGGCTTTTTTTATGCTTGTAAACGACGCTGTTGGACGGGCGCTTTGCTTTCTTTGCCTTCTTATCCGAGAAGCACCATGAATATACCTCAGCTAGAGTACATCATTGCCTTAAATCATTACAAGAGCTTTTCATTGGCTGCATCAAAATGCAACGTAACGCAGCCTACATTAAGCACTCAGGTGAAACGCCTTGAAGAGGAATTGGGAGTGGTCATCTTTGATCGTGGCAAGCATCCGCTGGAACCCACAGATGTAGGAGAAGAAATCATTGATCAGGCTCGGAAGACCATCGGTGAGTTGAAGGGAATCCAGGAAATCGTGAAAGGTCATAAGAATGTTGTCACAGGTGATCTGAAAATCGGCATCATACCTACATTAGCCCCTTACCTGGTGCCTATGTTTTTGGGTGGGTTTTTGCGAGAATACCCACAGGTAAAACTCAAAATAACAGAAGAGAAGACAGAAAATATTGTACAAGGTATTGAGCGAGGTGAATTTGATGCAGGCATCGCTGCTACGCCTTTGGAGGAGGCAACGATTGAGGAGCTGCCGCTTTTCAATGAGAAACTCCTGTGCTATATGAATGACGAACTTGCGTCCCGACACGCGAGTAATTCTGTGCAGGTAGACGACATCTTGAAAGAGAAAATCTGGGTACTTTCCGAGGGCAACTGCATACGAAACCAGACTTTCAACCTCTGCAACATGGCCCAGCTACATCATCGCGACCTGGAGGTCAGCTATGAAAGCGGCTCTATAGAAACATTGATCCGTCTGGTAGATCAGGAAGGGGGTAGTACCATTATTCCCGAACTTTGCACCCTGGATCTGGAGGAGGACCGATTAGATCGGGTGAAATTCATAGGTACCAAAAACCCGGTCAGACAAATTAGCCTCATTACTCGACGGAAAGGTTATAAGAAGCGTCTATTCGACGCCCTCAGGGCCAGTGTTGATCGTAGGTTGCCTAATCAGGTAAAGGAAAACACCGAAGTGGAGATTGTCCCAATCGTATAAGTCAATCCGCGGATCTCCCGTCCACAATGTTGGCGAAGAAAATAGCGTTTAAAAACAATTTATTTGTTCCATACCAAAACGCGCGAAAATTCGGATTGAATGAGAAGGAAACAATCCGACCTCTGCCAATTTGAGAAACGATTATTGCCGCTTTCCCTTTGATCCGGTCCAAATTTTCCTCAGATACGTAACCACTCATCAACGGATCCTGAGTGAATTGCAAAGGATAGGCGTAAGGGTTGTTTGGTACCTTGAAAAAGGTGTTACTATTAACAAACACAGGCAGCGTCCTTTCTTTGTAACCATAGCCAATAGGGTGTGTGGTGTCCAGGTCTGCTTTGAAGATGGCACCCCCGGTTTGTTGGGCTCCTCGATTGGCCTGGAGGTCTGCATAACTTTTTCTGCGCGAATTGTCCAAACTAGGCGCGCTGGTTTCAATAGAAATTACCTCGTTGGTTTTCAAAAACGAATTGGCACCTTTGAAGGAAATGAGGGTACCTCCTTTTTGGATCCATTTTTTCATGGCCTCCATCTTCGATGCACTGGCTGCCTGGTAGTTTCCTTGTGGAAAAATTAAGACATTGTACCGGTCAAGGTTTATCTTGTTAAAGACCCTCATGGGTACCAGGCTCACCGGAATATCAAATCGGTTGTCCAATAGGTGCCAGATCTCGCCGGCATCGTTGGAGGAGATACCGTCCTCCACCAACATAGCTATTTCGGGCTTTTCGATCAACGCGAGTGTCCTACTTCCCAAATTCACGCCTCCTGTATTGCCTGAGTTGATGGCGTGGATTTGCACTTGACTTTCCGCGCTTGCTTCCTTCAGCAATGCCAGCAAGTCTTCTCCCGAAAGGTCCTGAATTTGATTAGAGATCATAACGCTTCCCACTGGAAACTCAAGCCCTCGAGAATAAAATGGTTTCGTGGCCACTTTCACTATCAATTCCGCGTCCAACAGTTTCCAGAGTAGCTTCGGGGCATAATAGTCATCCCAACGAAAAGCATAGGCAAATTCAGACTTTTCCACATTGTAGCTTGGCGCGGCGACCTCATTAAATGGTGTGCCCAATTCGGTCTCTTCCAGTTGCCGACTGTCCAAATAGGTGAAATTTAAATTGAAAGCGTGTGGTAAGGTCCAGCTGGAAACATCGTAGAAGAGGCTGTCCCGAAAAGTTGTAACTTCTTCAAACATAATTTTAATCAATTGGGACTGAGGTTGTTCCAGCGGTACCAGATAGCTTGTATTCTTCTTGAATGGCATGCCGGCGAATCGGGTATCGCTACTCAATTGGTAAACGTCTATTTCATGCGCAGCTAGTATTTCGGCCATCGCTTTCGATCTGTTCATATCATCCACAGATCCGAAGACAATTGCTTTTTGCTTGTCGCTCATAGATTCGATGAGTGCTTCGCGGTAGAAATTCCTTTGATATTCTAATAATTCCTGACGCAAGCTCACAGCTGCTTCCGCGGTTGACAATATTGTTGTGAATTGGTTGCGGATCGTAAAAGGGAAAGTGAGAACCCCGTGGGGGCTTTCCTGGGCGTGACCTCTTGAACTGGCCTGTTCAAATAGGATTCCTATACTGCCTTGAATGTCCGGAAAGGTGGACCCTTTTCCATAGTAGAAGTCGTCATAATCCTCCTGCGAATAATACAGAGATTGAATTTTGTCAAGCGCTTTCGCGTGGAAGTCGCCAATTTTGGCGGTGAGTTCCTGATTTTTACCTGGCGTGTTGGGATTGGTTCTGGAGGGTATACCAGGCTGAAAGAAAAAGGTCGAACTGGTGCCCATTTCATGATGGTCTGTCAGGATATTGGGTTTCCATCGATGGAATTGCCTAATTCTGTTCTTAGACTCTGGCTGCTGAATTGGTAGCCAATCCCGATTGAGATCAAACTGATAGTGATTGGTACGGCCCCGGGGCCATATTTCGTTTTGCTCCCGATTGTTGGGATCCGCAATCAGGTTTTTGGACCGGTTGCTGTTGACCCAGGAAGAAAATCGGTTGAGGCCATCGGGATTGAAACAAGGATCTAACAAAATAATGGTGTTATCCAGCAATTCCTGAATTTCGGGCCCCTGTGCTGCGGCATAATGATAGGCAGCCACCAACGCGGCATTGCTGCCACTAGGTTCGTTGCCATGGATGGAGAAACCTTGCCATAGTACCACCGGCATGTTGTCCAAATTAATGTAGGGCGATTGAGAAGGGTTGGTCAACTTCTTATGCTCGAGCCGAATCTCTTCCAATCGGGAGTGATTGGATGGCGAAGTAATGATAAGAAGCACTTGAGAACGATCCTCATGAGAAAGACCCATTTCTTGGATGATCACCCTGTTTGAAGCGGAAGCTACCGCCTTCATGTAGTACAAAAGTTTGTCATGAGAGACGTGCCATTCACCCACCTCATGACCAATAATATCCTTGGGTTTGGGGATGTTGTCATCGTAATTAATGTCGGGAGGAAGGTAGTAGTTGAGGTCCACCTGGGCATAGCTCGCCCCCGTGACCAGGAATAGGCCGATTATTATGAGTTTTTGCATGGTAACCTTTTATTCGCATCAACTTAGCAAAAGGTTACTTCCAATGGAAAATAAATAGTGTGATTGGTCCTTAAACCGGTCTATCGGTTTAGGGAAGCGACGATTTTTTCTATTCGTCCTCTTTTAGTGATTTCTTTTTTCGCTTCCAGGATTGATACAACGGCTTCTTTTCTGAAAGTGAAGCTTTGTGATTGGAAAGCCTGCAAAAGGTCAGATTTTTGGAGAATTTCTCTCAATTCCCCCGGGAGTTCCACAGTTTTAGTTTTTCGGTCTATACCTGGGTAATCAGTGCCTCTTTTAATTTCCGGAACCAACTCCTTCTGACGAAACCTAAGAGCCGACCAGCTGGCGTTGATAGAAACCTGCCTCACAGCGATCCATTGGCGGTTGACTAGTGGGTTCCAATGGTAATCTCGTCCAAGGTCTGTTGCTATTTCGGAGGTTCTTTTTGGAAAGGCGATCCAAAGCAATGCTTCCTTTGATAATTTGGTCAGGTGCGTATCTGAAAATGATGTCAAATCTTCCGCAGAGCGGCAAAAGACCAAAAGGCCTTTGATTTCTGTTTCCGGTAGACTCGTTGTTATTCGTTGCTCTTGTATGAAATCCCGCAATTTTTCGGGCGTATTCAGGACTCCAAAATGTTGCACTTCCTTGATCTGCAACTTATCGACAAGAGAAGTCATTTCAGAAAAGTATCGGTGTAATTGCTGTCCGCAAGTACTTTGTTTTTGTCCGCATCTTTGTTCCACTGGGTCAACCCATTGAAAAAAGCCCTGACGGAAAAGAACAAAAGGTCGCCATCTTGAATTTTGTAGAGCGTGTAATCAGGGACTACAAAGGTTTTGTCCACCATGGCAATTGCGCACCAACCTCCGTAGGCCGGTGTATATTTTTCTGGCGCTTCCAGGAACCGATTTCTATTTTCTTCGCTGCTGAATAGAAGACGTCTGCCATCCAGTTCGGTAGCGTATTGCTCCAATCCCTTCTTCACTTCCTGATCAAAATAGGCAACAGGATCGTATCCCCCGATCAAGAGTTCCCCCTGCTCCACGGCATAGGCCTCTTGGCCATGTACAGTTTGGAGCAACAATACCAAGCTTATACTTAACAGTACGCTGATTTTCTGCATGTTAATAAGGTTTTTCTCCCACCCAATTTCCAGGCGGGTCATATTCGCAAACTAAAATCGTGTAACCATCACATTCAATTTGGGCGCAACCAACCATGGTAGTCGTCGCCCACACGACCTGGGTATAGTGGCCGCACATGGCGCCAGCTTTACACTTATTCTTGCGGTAGTTGTAGTCACTCTTTTCCCCAGCCCAAGAATCAATCGCATCACCGACGGTGTAATAACCTGTAGTTCCTTTCCACAGGTTTTCTCCGAATCCATAGTCGCTGTGATAGAATCCACAATCGTCTTTTTT
Organism: Cyclobacteriaceae bacterium; assembly: GCA_965242775.1. GTDB lineage: Bacteria > Bacteroidota > Bacteroidia > Cytophagales > Cyclobacteriaceae > JAWPMT01. The sequence goes on along the minus strand of CBDETI010000029.1, from coordinate 3,636 downwards.
GAGAGACCGGGCCCATTTTTCCGCAATTCCGGCGAGTTCATCAGACCACTGCAATGGCGCAACCCCAACTTCCGCTCGCCAGTGATTGTGCCTTTTCAGTATCTGCTCTATTTCTTCAGATGTAACGGTATAGCTATTTTTTGGTGTGAACGAACCAAATACCAAGGTCAATATGAGCCAGTAAAATCTCATGCATTAAAAATATTAGATTCCCTATTTCTAACTTCCTGTTCAGTCAATTTATTTTCCGGATGAGCATTGTTAGTGCCTACTTTCAATTGCTAAACGGATTTGCCGCTTTTCAAGGTTGCACAGGTGCCTTATATTCGTAAAACAATCATACCTAATTGCAGATGTTAAAAACATTAAGATTCCTGATTTTCATTGGTGGACTGGCAATTGTCATGCTTGGACTAGTGATTATGCTCTTGGCCAACCAGGCCGGTCATACACCAGAACACCTTGTGATCGCCGTTACATGGCTGAATTTCATAGTGGGGGGTATTCTTTTGTTTTACATGGTTAAAAGGCGAGGGATTAATTGATGGCTGACGAGCCTATCAAAATACTTTATGTCGATGACGAGGTAGGAAATTTGAATTATTTCAAATCTGCTTTTCGCCGGGAATTTCAGGTTTTGGTGGCTAGTTCTGGGGCAGAAGGACTGGAGATACTAGGTGAAAACAATGACATACCAGTAATTCTTACCGATCAAAGAATGCCTAAAATGACTGGTGTTTCATTTCTCATGAAGTCCATGGAGATTGCACCGGAGGCTATTCGCGTCCTTGTCACTGGATTTTCTGACATGGAAACGGTGATCAACGCGATTAACCATGGAAACATTTATTATTTTATTCACAAGCCATGGTCTTACGACGAGATGCGTATCGTCATACAAAAGGCGCTGGAGACTTACCAATTGCGTGTGCAGAACAAGGAGCTGCAAATTAGGTCCGAGCGTCAGGAAAAAGAACGCATATCGTCTCAGTTGATCGCTCTTCGTAATCAAATCAACCCACACTTTTTATTCAATTGCCTGAATACATTGCGGGCCATGATCCCCGAGAATGAAGATGCCCGACTTTTTATTCAGCATATGTCCTCGACCTACAGGTACATGTTGGATCATCAAGAGGAGAATTTTGCTGCTATTCGGGAGGAACTGAAGTTTGCGGAAGATTATGTTTACCTGCAGCGCGTTCGGTTTCGGGATGCCTTCAACTATCAGGTAAGGCTTTCATCAGCTACGCAGGGTAAGTCGTTGCCTTCAGGAGCATTACAATTGCTGGTGGAAAATGCCATCAAGCACAATGCCGCTTCCAGATCAAAGCCGCTGTTTGTAGAAGTCTATGATGAAGATGGTTTCCTAACTGTGAAAAACAATTATCAACCAAGGCCGGAGGGTTCCGAATCCATGGGTATAGGTCAAAGTAACCTGGTAAAGCGACTCCAGTTTTTTACTGATCGTGAGGCCGAGTTTTACCTGGAAGCCGAACATTACTATGCAAAAATTCCTTTATTAGAGATTTTGTCATAATTTCATCCGTCACTCAATCGCCCTACTATGTATCAAGTTGTAATCATTGAAGATGAGCCGCTAGCAGCAGACGATCTTGAAAATACATTACTTCAACTCGATGAGGAGATCGAAGTAATGGAAAAATTGGATGGTGTATCCTCAGCGGTGGAATGGTTTGCGAAAAACGAACCCGATTTGATTTTCTCCGATATCCAACTCGGCGATGGATTGAGCTTTGATATTTTCTCGAGTATCAATACGAAAGCGCCTATAATCATCACCACGGCGTTTGATCAGTATGCAATTAGGGCATTCAAAGAAAACAGTGTCGACTACCTTCTCAAACCAATTGACAAGGAGGAATTGAAGGGGGCTATACGCAAGTTCAAGACATTAAAAAGCGAACAGCAAGAGTTTGACTTGGAAAACTTTCTGAAGGCGCTAAAACCAGAACGTAAGCAAGATTATCAAGAAAGGTTCATTGTCACGCTCGGAGAAAAAATTGTCTCGATTCCTTCTGCCAACGTAGCCTATTTCTTTAGTGAAGACCGATATACTTATCTGGTAGAACAATCAGGCAAGCAGCACATTATCAATACAAACCTGGGAGATCTGGAAGGAACCCTCAATCCCAAGGATTTTTACCGGATCAATAGAAAATATATCATTTCGTACCGTGCTATCAAAAGCATGGTAGCCTACTCTAAAAGCCGTGTTAAGATAGACCTGGAACCCGCACCCCCTAATTCTATGGAGGTGATCGTAAGCGTGGAGAGGTCCGGTGCTTTCAAAAAATGGCTAAATCGCTAAACTTTTTTTTGGCAAGGTTCTTGCGACCGCTTTAGACCAAGTGGCTTATTAGGTTAGGTTGTTTTGAGTTTTTTTTGGTTGTTGGGCTCCTCAAACAAGAGGAGCCTTTTTATTTTCCTAGAAATGCGAACTTTTCTACTGTGGAAGCTCTTTTAAGCACTATATTCCCATTTCAAGCCGAAAATACTTGCTATGCCCACTGTCAGTACCGAATTAATCGGGTTTCAAAAAGATATTCACACACGACTGAATCAGACACGAAGGCAATCTGAGATTATATGCGAGCCCTTAGAAAAAGAGGATTTTGTGGCGCAGCCCATCACGGATGTGAGTCCGCCTAAGTGGCATTTGGCGCATACAACGTGGTTTTTTGAGAATTTCATACTCGTTCCTTTCTACGCTGATTACCAAGTATTTCATAAAGATTATAGCTTTTTATTTAATAGTTATTATGTGACCGCAGGTGCCAGGTGGGTCCGGTCCAATCGGGGCAATCTCACCAGGCCGGGTGTGGAGCAGATATTTGCCTACAGGCATCACGTCGATTTGTGGATGGACAAGTTTCTGGCAAAAGAGCAAGAACCGGACGTTTTAAACCTGTTCGAACTTGGAATTCAACACGAGCAACAGCATCAGGAGTTGCTCCTCTATGATATTAAATACATACTGGGACAGAACCCACTGTTTCCGGCCTACATTACTGACGAAAACCATCTGCCTGCTGAGGATAGTGTTCAGGAGTGGTTGCATGTACCCGAGGGGGTGCATGAGATTGGCTATGATGGCAACGGTTTTCACTTTGACAATGAAAAAGGTCGTCACAAAACGTATCTACACGATTATGAGATCTCCTCACGTTTGGTAACGAACGGCGAATTTCTGGAATTTTTGAATGACGGTGGATATGAAAAGACCACACTTTGGCTTTCTGATGGCTGGGACTGGCGTACACGAGAAGAGGTAGTGTCGCCCTTGTACTGGGTCCGGCAAGATGGGGGATGGCACAATTACACCTTGCGCGGACTCCAACTTCTGGATATGAATGAACCGGTATCCCATGTGAGTTTCTATGAAGCCGATGCTTATGCCCGATGGAAGGGCGTAAGGTTACCGACTGAGTTTGAGTGGGAGGTAGCCAGCCAGAAATTTGAACCGGAAGCACCTAAAAATGGCAATTTCGTAGAACAGAAGCAATTCAGGCCGATAGGAGGTCCCTCATCTAATTTCTTCGGAGACCTTTGGGAGTGGACCGGTTCCAGTTACAGGCCATATCCATATTATAGTCCACCAATCGGTGCCATTGG
>CBDETI010000028.1:0-187181 GCA_965242775.1 Cyclobacteriaceae bacterium | reverse complement strand
CATTAGTGTCTGTTCCTGGGCCACTACCGCGGCCGATGTGACCCGTTCGGTACAGTCTTTTAGAGCCGCCTACCAGGCCGTAACAGCTTAATCGTGCGCTGGGGCACCGCGCCAAAGAAACTATTCTAAAAAACGTTTGGTTACAAAGTCTATCCTCTTAACCTATCGAAACACATGTCGTTGCAAGAAAACAAAGAAAATGCCATCGCCTTTTATAAAACTGCTTATGAAGGTGATCCTCGCAAAGCGATCGCCCAATACGTGGGTAAAGAATATATCCAGCATAATCCCGATGTGGCTGACGGTCTCGATGGATTCATCAGCTACTTTGAACGAATGCAGGTGGAATATCCGGATAAATCGATAACGTTTGTACGTTGCATCGGAGAAGGTGACCTGGTAGCCTTGCATACCCACCAAACCTGGCCTGGCAACGACCAATACGTAACGATGGATTTTTTTCGGTTTGATGAGCAGGGAAAGATCTGTGAGCATTGGGATGCCATTCAACAAATCCCCAATTCTTCGAAAAATCCAAATACCATGTACTGATTCAGCTTCCGGTGGACCCAAGTCACCTCAACTGTTACGTATAACTAATTGATAACTAACCACTTGAATCCGTTGCAACCAAACAATGCGGGATGACCAGTCAGGTACAAAACAAATAATTCCCTTTCAGCGAAGAATCACCGGAGAGCATCAAAATTTCATTAAATTAGGCCTAGTGAGAAGACCTAACGCCTAGCCTAAGATGCCAAAAGAATTATACCATGTGCCCGGTAAAGTAGTGGGCCACTACCATCCGGAGATCAATGCTGTCATCGATACCTGGACCTCCCTATTCATCTCGCTGGAGGACTTCAAAGCATCTATTTACGACATAGGAATCGCGGATTTTGCTCCGAAAAATGGTGTTACAACATGGATCATCGATACCAGTCACGGGAAGAGCGTCTTTCCGCCAGATGTGCAGGAGTTTCGGCAAAATATTGCCAGTCCAAAGCTTGAAGAGGTAGGTGTGAAATTTTTGTTTGTCGTGCTACCCGACAAAGGAATTGGGAAATTCTCCGCCGGCAAGACCGCTAATATTTATAGCGGGCAGCACGGCATGCAGACTTTTGAAGTTCATAGCATTGAAGAAGCCAAAAACATACTGAAAGAGGCAAGCGCTATTCCAAGTTAATTTTAACTGGTCATAAGTTAAAGTTACGACTTCACACGCCTGCTACTTGCTTGAATACGTATTAGGATGTAAATAGCCTTTTGGAACTTTTCTCTGGCTCATGGTACATACTTCCCTGAAAGCAACGCTTGTCGGTTTTTTACTTTGTGCGTGTACAGCGACCAATCCGAACAGCAACTTCGATGAGTTCAAGACCCTCATGGATAATATCTCTCAAGGCTGGAGTACCCAGAATACAGATTTGGCCTTGCAAAGTTTTAGTGAAGACGCTATCTATATGCAGCCGCCTAACACACAATTCTACCAAGGCCATGACCAGTTGCGTCCCTATTTTGATGAATTGACAAGCGTTCACCGAATGACTTTTCACAATCTATGGTTCAACACAGAAACACAAACTGGCGTCGGGGAATTTACCTTCAGTTATGGAATGGATACAGCAGACGTGGGCATTGCAGTGGTAGAACTTGAAAATGGTAAGATCCGCCTTTGGCGGGAGTATCTGACCAAAGGCCCGACAGATTTTCAGCGTTTCCTTTCCACGGAAGGCAAAGAGTGGGAGTGGCACATCGGCAACTACCCAGCACCAAAAGAAAATGACTAACCCCGTAAAAAGTGGGGATTTGGCGTGAGGTACCTCACCTCCGGTAACGGTGGCCGTACCTTTTTCCAAGGTCATTGGCACCATTACTTTCCCACGCGGACACATTCGAAAGGAGTTCCGAACGAAATGACCAGATTTGCATCCAGTGACCAATCTGTTTCACAAAAACGTCTTTTTGCCATGCGAATAGCGCTTCCCTTGTTAGTACTCCTCTTGATTTCTTGTAGCACTGGTACAGATATTTCCTCGCAGCATTCCCTTCTCATCGGTACGTGGAAATTGATTGCTGCCAAGACTATTCAGAATGACAGTGTACATATCGACGATCTCAGCGGAAAAGAAATGATCAAAGTCATCAACGGTTCACATTTTGCATTTTTAAATCATGATCTAAAAACTGATCCGGACGATTCGCTGGATTTCTTCGTTTCCGGAGGTGGTCAATACACACTCGAGGGCCAACAGTACACGGAGTTCCTGGAGTATTGCAATTTCCGCCAATGGGAAGGTCACACGTTTGAATTTACGATCACTATCAAAAATGACACCTTGATACAACGCGGCCAGGAGGAGATCGAGGAATTGGGTGTAAACCGGGAAATCATCGAAACATACATACGAACAGGGAAATAGCCCTGTATGAGCCAGTTACCTGGTTTCTGACACATCTGACAAGTACAATAGGAACCTACACCCTAGCCGCAGTAGCTTGGGTTTGACTAATTTGTGTATCAAATATTGGAAACAAATACACAAAATATCATGACCCTCAGGCGCATAAACGATCAGTTGAAAACGACCATTCTATTTCTTTGCTTCCTCTGTAGCATCGGGTATTTATCGGCACAAACATCTCTGTTTAATGGAGAGAATCTAGACGGTTGGACCATTTACGGCACAGAAAAATGGTACGTAGAGGACGGATTGCTGATTTGCGAAAGTGGCCCGGACAAAGGCTATGGATACCTGGGTACCAATGAGACTTTCAAGAATTTCGAATTGACCGTGGAATTCAAACAAGGCGCCGATGGCAACAGTGGCGTGTTTTTCAGATCCTCTATTGAAGGCACTAAAATCACCGGCTGGCAGGCGGAGGTAGCACCTCCCGGATCAGACACAGGTGGAATCTACGAATCATATGGCCGAGGTTGGTTGATCAAACCCGAAAAGGAGAAGGACAAAGCCTTGAAGTTTGGGGAATGGAATCAAATGAAAGTTCGAGTGGTAGATGACGAGGTGACTACCTGGTTGAACGGCACTGAAATGATCAACCTGAAAGATGAAAAGATCGGCCAGGCCGAAGGGTCCATTGCCCTCCAGATCCATGATGGCGGCGGTATCCGGGTATCCTGGCGAAACATCAACATCACGCGACTCGATTAAAGCGACCTATACCTTACCTTGCGTCTCGGTGAACAGTCTAGAATGAACCCGATCCGAGACCATTTTCGTCCCTATCAACCTACCATTGAGCACGGGAAAGATAAAACCGTGATATACGAGGAACTTCAACCCGATGAGGAACTTCGGGACTACCTCTACTGCTACTGGCACCTGAAAACATTGAAACCCCTGGATAAACCATTCCAGTACCGGGTAGTTTCTGATGGCTGCATCGATATTCTGGTGGAATTGTCCAAACCTCGGGATTTCTACATCACAGGGTTCTCCACACGCTATCTGGAATACGAACTGGGTACCTCCTTCCACTATGTGGGTGCTCGCTTTTTGCCTACGGGCTTCCCTGCTATGTTCGGTATAGCCGCCAATCAGCTCACTGATTCGTTTCAACCCCTATCGGAAGTGGCTCCTACGCTGCATCAGACCATGGTTCAGACGGCCACGGAAACTGGCAATATGACCGATATTCAGACATGGTTCGATACCGCTTTCCTGCGCCTGATCCGCAATAAAAAATTAGCCCCGGAAATCGACCAACGCTTTGTCCGCGCGGTACACCAGATCCTCGAGGCAAGAGGCAACCTCAATCTGAACGAAATCGATGTGGGGGTGAGTGAGCGGCAACTTCGCAGGCTGTTCGAGTATTATTTCGGTCAATCCCCCAAGACTTTCTGTAAAATCATAAGATTTCAAAATATTCTTGGCGCCAAACCCTCCGCCACCAGTCTGCGTGAAAACAAGATTTTTTACGATGAAGGCTATTATGACCAGGCCCATTTTATCAAAGAATTCAAGGCCTTCTATGGCGTAACTCCGAGTAAGGCATTTGGTCGATAGGCACTTTGTCCGATTCTTACAATGCCGTGCTGTGACTCGCTTCTAGCTTTGTCCTGTATTCAAAAAGCAAGGAACAATGAAACGATTCACCTTAATCACTATCGTGGCTTTAGTCACATCATACAGTTGTGTTTCACAAAATCAAATTCAAAACCAAAAAGCACATCCCATGAAATTAAACGCCGGTATCATCACAGCCAACATTGAGGAAACCAAGAAGTTTTACCAGGAATACCTCGGATTTGGGGTATCCTTCGAAAACGAGTTCTACCTACTCATGCACACCCCAGGAGGTCACGCCCAGTTGAGTTTTCTTTTGCCTAACCATCCTTCCCAGCAACCCCTTTTTCAGGCACCGTTCGGCGGTCAGGGCATGTATCTGACCATTGAAGTGGAGGACGTGGACGCCTTGTACGCTGATGTGAAGAAGAAAGGCGCAGACATCATCATCGAGCTACGAGATGAGCCGTGGGGCGACCGACACTTCGCGATCAAAGACCCCAATGGCATTGGCATTGATCTGGTAAAGTACACCCAACCGAACTAGTAACTACAAAACCAAATAGCCCTTCTCCATTTTGAGGGAAGGGCAAATTTTATTGCCAACAACCGATAAAAATGTCTACAGATTGAACCAGTAGGTCATCTTGAAAGTCAGCGCCCTGGTTCGCGGCGCACCAAAGTTGATAAAACCTCCCTCCTGCGTCGCAAAGTAGTTGTCGGTATACACCAGGAACAGGTCCGAGACCGGCTGGAATCGCCACTGGAGGCGCGTGTTGATATTTACATTTTCCAGTTGGCTGTTATACTGGAAGAAGGCCGTGACGAAAAACGAACGTGTGAACGTGAAATCAAATCGAGGGCCGAATAAGTACAGGTTGGTAGTCGTCAGGGGCTCGGGTTGCACAATCCGATTGAACGCAAAATCCAGTGATGCAAAACCCAAGGGCTGATATCTGTAGCTAACGGTTCCCTGCAGGTTCCATCGTTCTCCCGCGAAGAACTGACCACTTCTCGTCCGCAATTGGTAAAACAGTTTTTTGCGTTGATCGGAGTTGAACGACATGATAAACTGGTAGTTGTAGTATTCGGTACCAGCCTCAAGTTCCACACCGTCGGACCCACTGGGATCAAAGGAGTTGAGAAGAAATGTATATTGCCTGCGCAATCGCATCCGGTACTCCGCATTGTTACGGAATGTGATGTTATACAACAGGTTGACATCCCAATCGAGGAAGCCATCGGAGGCATTGCGCACCATGTCAAAATCAAATCCGGGGCCGTGGCTCTGGATCGGAGAACCCTCCGGAAACCATCGGTATGTTGTGGTGGAGGCCAATTGACGGATGTTGGTCCTTCGCACAAAACCAGCGGCGGGATTGTAGCCATCCCCGACGTACTGGGAAAAGACATCTACCGACCACTTGTAGTCACGGTAGTTGAGAAACATGCCACTCGCAAACGGTTCATTACCTTCATCCTGCTCAAAGGATCGGTGAATAAAGGCCCGACCATTCCACCGATTGTTGGCTGAGGCCAGGTTATAGTCAACGCCAAACACGCGGTTGTAAGCACTGAATGTAGTGGTGTCAAACTCGGACTCATCGTCGAACGTTTCCCGATTGACCATCAGAAAATTGACATTGGACCGGGTGAATACCTTTTGCTGGGCCGTTACCACGGTGAAATTGTAGGAAGGCAGGTTGATGTCATCGTCGGCGGCCGCTTGCATGGATAGGACGCCTAAGCGCAGGTCGTCGTTGATCTTACCGCTTAATCGAACACCACCGGGTATCCTATTCTGGACGTTTTGACCGGTAGCCGTATCCACCGCCACTCCGATCCTACGGGAGAAAAATGGACGAGTGCCCCGGTTGCCGAAGTTAGAAAAGAGGTCGGCGTTTTCTAAGAAAAACTGGCGACGCTCCGGGAAGAAGATCTCAAAACGATCGAGATTGGTCACTTGCCGGTCGACCTCCACTTGCGAGAAATCCGGATTGACAGTTACATCCAGGTTCAGCCCACTGGTGATCGCATACTTCAAGTCCACCCCAGCCTGTAGCGATTCATCGGAGGGCGTACCCTCTTCAAAATCTTTGGTGGTGCCAGCAGAAACATACGGGATCACCGATGCATTGACACCCCTGTTTTCTTTGGGCCGATCCCAGTACATGGTCCGGTGATTGGCCATGTTCACGATCGAAAAGATCCTGGGGACCTCACTCCAGGTGGACCGTTCCACATTTTCACTATCCACCCGATAAAAATTTACATACCAGCTATCCGCCCCTTTTGGGAAACGGAGGGTGCTGAAGGGTATGGCCATTTCGGCCACCCAATAACCCTCGTATTGCTTGGCTTCTCCGAACCATTTGTTGTCCCAGTCCAGGCTAAAGGCCCCCTGGCCGCTGCCACCATTGGTAATGAGTCCCTCGCGGCGTACGCCGAACGGGTTGATGCCAAAAAGTGTACCGTTGGTGTGGTCTTTGAAAGGGTCGAAAATGACGCTGAAGCTGTCGTTGGACGGTCCACGGAAATCGCGCCGTAGAGAGGTCGTGATATAAGAGCGGTCTTTGCTCCTGTTTTGCATGACCCCCAGCAAGTAGATGAACTCGTCATCGTAGAGGATTTTAGCGACAGTTTGGGCCTCTGCGAGCGAACTATCAAAGGGGAAATACTGCTTGAAATCGTAGGCCGAATCGGCTAAGTTCCAGCGTTCGTCGATGACGCCATCGATGGTGATGGGCACTTCCGTAGCGCGGATCTCAATGGATTGGCTCCATGCGTTCAGGATGCACAGCAAAGCTATGCCACATAGGCCCGTGCGATATGAAAATAAGGTTGATCTCAAAGAAGGAACGTTTGACGGTTGTTTTGGCTATGCCGCAAATGCTCCGCGATGTTAATGGGTTCTGGGATGCGAAAAAAGAAAGAGTTGATGGGTGGTAGGAAAAGGGTATTGGTAGCGGTGGGTTTTGGGTCTTGGTTCCTGGTGATTGGGGTTTGGTGATTGGTTACTGAATCTTGGGTATTGGTTTTTGGGAATTGGTTCCATGCCGTCATTCCGGTTTTCGAGGAACGAGAAATACCGGAATCTCAATTTTGGCCGCTGTAAAGTTGTTTTTGGGTCTCGGAATTCGGTGATTGGGGTTTGTTTGCCGTGATTAGTGATTGGTTGGTGCATGCCACCTGGAAGGATGTTTAAATTAGGTCGGTAGTTGAGAGGTCACAGATTACTATTCTGAGCGAGGCGCCATTAGTTGGACATTTTAATCGATAACGCCAAGGGCCGATTCACTCATTTTGACTCAAAACGGTTTTTTATGTAGATTGATTATTTACCCTAGAGTTTATATGCCATGAGTTTACAGCACCTAGTTCCAGAACAACACTTAATACAAATCGGGAACATAACTGTCTATTTCGCGCTTCTTGAAATGCACTTGCAGATGTTCGTTGGTTCCTTGTTAGCCGAACATCAGCGAATCGGGCAAATAATAACAGCAGAACTATCATTTCGAAACCTCCGGGCACTTCTGCTTAGCTTATATATTGAACGCCACGGCAAGGATGAAGATTATGCCAAACTAAAAGAACTCATGAACGAGGCAGGCAAGGCGGCAAAAAAGCGAAACGAAATTGTTCATTCCATATGGGGAGCAGGCAAATCAAAGGACCACATTACAAGAATAAAGACGACCGCAAAAGAGAATAAGGGTTTGGACTTTAAGTTCGAAGAGATAGATGCTGATAAGCTTGAAGAGATTTCAGTCCTTATTAGAGATTGTGCGTCCCAGGTGAAAGATCTAGAAAGTGAACTTATCACTAAGGGGAAATTGATCAACAATCCGGTTAAGAAGCAATGGGGCACAAGCTCCCCCTAATCGCAGTTTAAAACTACCCTCCCTCTAACCCCGGTGAAAATACGCTTGGAAGAGGTACCCTATAACCATTACACTTATACGGGGCTTGATCGGCTCATCCACCCACCCCCCAACACTTCGACCAGAAGTGAAGCGCGCAGGCCCGAACCAATCGCGCGCGGGGGCAGCCAAAGGGTAGAAGCATGATTGGTTCATGATTTTTTTGCTTACTTTTTGTATCAAGACAAAAAGTAAGGCCCGCCTGGCAAGGCAATCCCACTTATCCACCTAAGCATGGCTCGAAACCACGCTTGCAATATGTATGACGTAGATAAAAGCCCCTCCTAAGTCCACTTTAAAACTACGCTTGTAATATGGCGCTGTAGTTTAAACTACACCAAGGACAAAAGTGAGCCATAGCACTACCTACACCAGTTCCCGCACATAAAAACTATCTTAGAGTAGCTAAAAGACCAGGGAGGCCGACTGGCTTCCAAAACTTTAGAAATAGTAAAAAGACTATGAGCGCTGATCAAAATAACCCATTCGCAGATTCCGCCTTGACCACCATATTGGTGGTGTCCGATATGTCCAAATCAAAGGCGTTTTATGTGGATGTACTAGGAGCAAAAATATTTCGTGAATATGGGGGCGACTCCATGGTGTTGGAATTGCTGGGCAATTGGATATTATTGGTAACTGCCGGTGGACCCACAGAAGATAAGCCCAACACCCATTTTGTGCCACCAACAAATCCGGATGCAGTGAGCCATGCGTACACGATCAGAGTCAAAGATTGCAAGAAGTCTTACGAAATACTTAAGAACAAAGGGGCTGAGTTTATCACCCCTCCACTAGACCGAGGAGCGGAGATAAGATGTTTTTTCAGAGATCCTGATGGTCACTTATTTGAAATTAGTGAGTATCGAGCCACTCAATAAATGAAGCCATCGGCCACCCTGACATCCGACACATGTTGGATAGGCTGTGGCAATTCCTGGCGGTTCGTTCATGGTTCCTGGTCATTGGGTCTTGGCATTAATACACGGAACCACATGCGCAAGATTCTCGTGCTTACTATGAAACCAACAAATATGAACTTAGCATGATCCCCAAGTACTTTTATCCTGTGGCCTTCCTCCTACTGGCTAGTTCCGCTTTTAGCCAAAGTGAAAAGCAAGAAAAAATGGAACTCCTGAACTTTATGGTTGGAGAATGGATTGGCACGTCCAAAGTCTACGAAGATGGTACGGTTTCTAAACAAGGCTCCGCGTATCAAAAAATCTCCTACGATTTGGACAAGAACATTCTGGTCATTGAGTTGAATACCGAGTTTTTGCAACTCCGCACCATCATCTATTATGACGAAGAAGCTGGTCAATACTATTATTACCCCTTTTCCAAGCGTGGAGTCAGGAAATATCCTGCTGAATATCGAGATGGGCAATTAATAGTCCGAAGCAGTGAGGAGAATCGATATATTTTCCGCAGTACTTCAGAAGGCGGTTTTCAGGAATATGGGGAAAGCTTAGTTGACGGTAAGTGGACCAGGACTTTTGAGGATACCTTTAGAAACACTCGGTAGGTAATCTTCTGCGCAAAAACTTAGACTTATCAGTGCATTTTGCACTCAAAATGGGCATTTCACTGTGGCCATTATGGCTGCTTAGGTTGCGCACACGGGCTAGCTCCGCTATCTTAGTAGTATTCACAGCGAACGGGTGGGCCTTGGGGCCGACTCGTTAGGCAGCTATCAAAAGACAGATGAATCGCAAGACTATACTTAGATGGCTCGGAGAGATGTTTGTTGTATTCGTTTCTGTTGTGGGCGCATTTTGGTTTGAGGATTACAGACACAATCGTCAGGAAAAGCAGGATTATATCAACACGTTGCATCAATTCAGAAACCACCTGAGTAGTACTGTCTGGCAATTCAGAATTTCATACGACACTACTGTAAGAAGTAGGCCTAACCTGATAAGAGCAAGGCAAAACCTGATGTTGGCAGAGTCGATGTTGAGTGATAGTGATCGAAGCAACGACACCCTTACTCACAGAATAATAATCGATAGCCTTCATAGCACTCCTGACTTCAGAGAAAGCTCCATTTTTTACGACCAACTAAAGAACTATGGGGACTATATACAGGGGGACGAGATATTCTGGATTCTCAACAATTATCAGATCATCATGAACCAAGAGTACCTGCCATACTTAGCGTATAATGAGCGGCTTCAAGACATACGGGATTATCTCGGTGACAAGATTGATTTTGATGATGTTTCGACTTCCAACCCCAATGCCATCAACTCCTTTTTCATGAAGAATTCCATCCATAACCTGTTAGTAGCTAATAGACTAACAATAAATAGAGATTTCAGCAACGCCCAGGGCATTAGTCGTATGGTTGAGTTGCTAGATGGTATCCTGATAAAATACGAGATTGACTCTGCTCAACTAGACCGGAGGTTTTTGATTGTCCAGTAGTGTCCCATCTCCTGAAAATCTCGATTACAAAAAAAAGCACATATCACATCAACCGACCTGCCCAAGAAGCAAAACCGACCGGAGATAATTTTCAGCACAAAAGCCTATCTTTAAATCAATGGAGATATTGAAACTGGCCACCGAGTGGGCCAAAGCAGAAGTTTTTTCATCAAGATTTTTCATCCTTTTCGGCGTAGTTTTTGTCTTGGCATCTGTTGGTTTTTGGCAATTAGGAAAAACCGAAATCGCCAAAGCATTCATCTTTCCGACATTAGTGGCTGGTATTTTGCTATTGACCATAGGTCTTGGATTACTCTTTGCCAATAAGTCAAGAATCACCAGCTTTGAAACCGCTTACAACAGTGATCCCACGGCATTTGTGCAGGCTGAGATAACCCGCTCGGAAAAAACCATGGCTGAGTACCGGACCATAGTATTCAAAATCATTCCAGTCATTATCACAATTTCCGCGCTGTTAATTGTTTTTATAGACAAACCGCTTTGGCGGGCAATCAGTATCGCTACTATAGCGATGATGGTGGTTATTTTATTTGTAGATATAAATGCCAATGCCAGAATTGAAGCCTATTACCAACAATTGGTATCAGCAGAAAAACAAGACACAAACTAACAGCGGCAATAACCGCAACGTTTAGTTGAATTCGCAGGATAGTCAAGAAAATGAGGCTTTCAATCACCACCATTATATGCTCGATTGTGATTTTCGCCTGCGGCTCAGAACAGGAAGTTCAAGATATTCAGCCCACAGAGGCATTTCGGTTCAGACTGCCTTATGAGGACGGAACGCTCGTGAGAATTTCCAGAGACCATCTGACTCACAATCCTGTCAATCGGCTGGATATGGTAGGTCATGTTAATACCTCCGACAACATCAGAATTGTGGCCGCACAAAGTGGCACGGTCAGGTTTGTCGAAGACTCAAATACCGAAGTATGTTGTCAAGGGGAGTGCGCAAACAACTATGTATGGATAGAACATGTCAATGGCTATTGGACCAAATACTCGCACCTATTGACAGGGTCTGCCACCGATGCGGATATCTATCCCGGAAAAGTGGTGGAAATCGGAGCTTACCTAGGACTTGAGGCTGATATTGGAAGAGCTTGTGGTCGACACCTTCATTTTGAAGTGGCCATTCCCAATGACGAAAATCGTCCCTTGAAATTCGGCAATGGTGGGTTCATTGATGGCAAAAACATTGTACCGGTTTTTTGTCATGACTCGGTGGTGGTAGCTGGAAACAACTATGTTGCCGGTAGCTGTGATTAAGCAATAGGACCCCACACCTAGCGTGGTTCTAGGCCAGCACACCTTCAAAACTTTGCCTTGAACACAATGTCACTGTTTTAAAATAAGCCCATAGAAGAATAGGCCTTGGTCTACCAATCATTCGTATGTTTTTAATTATCAGCGTGTTATATTTATATGACTATGAAACCTACGAACCTATCACTCCTGCTTCTTTTGCTTCTTTTCGGCTCATGTTCCAACACGGAAAATGCAAATACCAGCGCAACAGCTGCTCCGGAAGCTTCCGAAGAGCCCATTGAAGCATCAATTTTTTCACCCGAGATTACCAATTTCTTCAAGCAATTGGACGATGTGGACCCGCAAGCAAATGGCATTTCACTAGTGACCAGAATGGCCGAAGAAAATGGAGTAGAGGTAGGCAAAGTACACTGGAAAGAGGATGCCCTATTCCTCGAGACGAAAGCGCCAGGCGATGGAAAGATCAAGACTATCGTGGGAAATTATAATTTCATCAGTAAGAGGATGATCGCTATGACCTTTCAACTTTATAGCGAGGGTCTGGTTAAAAACACGGACTTTGCAGAATTCAGAAAAACTTTTCTTCTCTACGTCACCAGTGATAAGAAATTATGGCGGCTGGGCAATACCATCGAAGGAAGGTTCCATTCGGCGTACGATATCGATCAGAAGGGTCCGGCTGAAATAATAATTTTGAACGATACCTCATTCTCAGCAGGTCGCTCCGGTAGATACGATGTATACGCTATCGACGGACCTAATTGGTCCAAACTAGGTGAGTTTGCGGAATTCACTGAAAGCCAAAGCGCCGGAGGAGATAAGCAAGTTGCGATCAGCGACCAGGGTGTGAAGATCACCACATCTACCTCAACCAGAAAGGACGATGGGTCATTGGAGACAAAAGATGATATTGAGAGCTATACTTTTGAACAATTCTTGTCTTTGGTAAAATTAAATGCTGGATTGAAAGTTGATGAAAGCACCCTCAGCGATGTTGTAGACTACTACAATTTTTTGAGAGCCTATGACACGGAGCTCTTCTATCCGGAACTACCTGAGTCCGACGGATTCTGGCAAGGAGCTAATTACATCATCGACAAAAAAAACGGCTACATCGAATCAGTACTTGATGAGATGGACAGATCCGTATTGCAAGTTTGCCTGTTCCGCGATGCGGAAGGGAAAGGCATTCTGGTTGTCAATAGGTTCGCGCATATTACCCATTGGGATACCTGGCAAATACCGAAAGGAGAAAAACTGCAGTTCTTTGGTGTTCGAAACGGCCGCTTTCAAGCGCTGACATTCGACACATTCGAAGGCCTGTCCCCCACCAACTTTGCTTCCGAGGACGGGAAGTACGCCGTGTACCCAGACCCCTACTTCAAGCTACCCAGGTACGGGACGCAGATCCAATACATTATATACCCGCCGATCTTGCATCACCTCAAGGAGTTTGATAGTGATTGGCCTCCGGTGGCAGATGGCGAACCTCCTCCGGCAGATTGGATCGGCAATATCGAAGCGAAAATTTCGACGGCCGTTTATCTTAATAAAGACTCGGTGGCCATAGGTTTCGATAAAGCCAGTCGCGAGTTTTTTGTTGTAGCGGATTGACAATGGGGGCTCCTAATAGCTGGTCAACGGAGAGGCCCTACGCGATACTACCAGCTAGTTAAAGCGAAGTAGCACCGGATAATTTATTCATAGCGATAAAAGATTAAACCAGAATCCAGCGTACTCCCTTCCTGGTTGGGCACTGAAATCTGGTTTAATTGCATGAAGCAACTAACTGCTTAAAGTCCGTTTCTCTTGTTCAAAAGCTTGATAACCGCCTCTCCAACTCCGGTAGAGGATTTGTTATTTTGACCGGTTACCAGTTCACGATCTACCACTACATGTGGGGCCCAATCCTGGCCTCCTTTAGAATAATTGCCTCCCGCGTAGGTTATTGCATTCTCGGGCCAGTAGAACAACTCATCGCCTCCTAGATAATACTTGGTCGCAATTGTCTCTTCGGAATTGCTGAACACCGTCATCTTATAACCTGCGTAAATCCAACCTTGACCTGGCTGTGCTTTTTTGCCTGATTTCATCTCAGCTTCAAACTCCTTACTGTTCGGTAAAGAAGAAAGCAATGCCACCGGACCATGACACACCAGGCCAGTTGGCTTTGATTCTGCATGAAAATGAGTCAAGAACTTGCTCAGTAATTCGTTTGCTACCAAATCGCCCAAGGGGGCATGACCACCAGGCACAAATACGGCATCAAAGTTTTCAATACCCATTTGGTCCACACGAGCGAAACTTATTACCGGGCTATGTCTTTTATCAGTTAACATCAATCGGTTAAAAAGCGCTCTGTGGGCATTGTAGTTTTCCTGGCTGGTATCCAGAAAATGATCTGGCGTATCTGAAACTGGGTCTAACGTTGGTGCTAAACCAGTGGGCGTAGCAAAAGTCAAGGTATGACCTGCATCGATAAAGATTTTTACTGGCTCCATGAGCTCATTCAAGTAAAAACCCGTCTTGTAGTTGTACCCGCCTTTCAATTTCATCTCTGAAACATCAGACATGACAACCAAGATATTTGAAGCAAATGCCGCGTGTAAATCAACAAAAACGGCTATTACGAACAGAATTATTATTTTTTTCATAACTGTTTACTTTATACAATAATCATCTTTGAATAAGGCCTAATGCTGAGTAGCTAAGGCCTGGAAAAGGCTACCAGGCAATTTCCTCTCCGTTGTGGACAAACTTGCCGGTAAAGTCGGCAGCTGACAAACTCACGGAAGTCTTCGCCCCTTCCGGAGCTTCCAGTGGCGCGTTTTTACCTCCCAGGTCAGTCTTCACCCAGCCTGGATGTGCCGAATTGACTTTGATATTGGTGTCTTTCAACGCCGCTGCCAGATGTACGGTAAATGAATTGAGAGCGGACTTAGATGCATTGTAGGCAAATGGCTTGATGCCACTCCATGGTGAAGTTTCATCACTCTGAACCGTATTGGACCCTAAAATGCTTGAAACATTGATGATCTTTCCAGTTTCGCTTTTCCTAAGTAGTGGTAGCATTTTCTGCGTCAGGCTCACCAGACTAAAGAAGTTCACATCAAAGGTTTCCCGGAGCACTTCCGCCTTTACAATTTCCGCTGTATTCACACCAGTAGGTTCACCGCCATGCATGATTCCCGCGTTGTTTACCAATACATCCAGTTTTCCATAGGTATCGTCAATGTACTTGACCAACGCGTCTACTTCAGATTCACTGGTCACCTCCAGCTGCACAAATTCTACAGACAACCCCTCCTCTTTCAACTTTTGAACCGCCGCTGTACCTTTTTCCCTATTTCTGGAGGCCATCAATACGGTGACCCCTTCACTTGCAAGTTGTCGAGCAGTCTCCAGACCTAGTCCCTTGTTTGCTCCTGTAACTAATGCTATTCTCTTCATCTCTCGATTGTTTAAAATTCTCGAAGCAAGAGTAGGAATTAAGTGATATCAAATGAAATAGCTTATTTTACCCCATGATATAAGTATTTTAATATCAATGATCAATCTGGAATGGTACAGGACTTTTAAAGCCGTTTACAAACATCGTAACTACTCAAAGGCTGCAGAGGAATTATTCATGAGCCAACCTGCAGTAAGCAACCAAATGAGTATGCTAGAGGCCTACGTTGGCCATAAATTATTCATTAGAAAATCAAAAGGTGTAGAAGCCACGGAAAATGCGAAATTTTTGAATAACCTGATCATTGAATCCCTTGACACGCTGGAAGAAGTAGAGTCGATGTATAGCAGGAGGGTTAAAAAGGAAGAAAAATTGCACGTTTTAGGGATCAGCGAACATTTGTACCAGCGTTTTCTATCCGGCAAACTCACAGACTTCAAACATTTAAGTATTCGATTTGAAGCCAGAAGTGAGGAGCTTTTTGAACTTGTCAATCAACAGGAAATTGACGCTGCCATTGTTCACCAGGAAGTCGAAACCTTTGATATACTCTCCCACAAGATTCTCAGTTCTCCGTTGGTCATCGTTGGCAACCCCAAGATGAATACCACACGCCTCGATAAACACATCAAGGAGGAAAACCTGCGTGAAATTCAGCGATGGCTGGAGCAGCAAATATGGTTCTCGCACATGTCTACGAACCCTTTTATAAAACTCTTCTGGCTGCATTGTTTCAACAAGAGAAGACCCAAAGTATTCACCAACTTCATTATTCCCAATGAATACTTCATGCTGAGTGAACTGACAAAAACGGAAGGCGTTTGTGTCACGCTATTAGAAAATGCCAGAGAATTTATTGAGAATGGTTCACTTAAAATTATCTGGTATTCAAACGCCTATCCCGAAAGGAACTATTATCTGATTGCGCACAAAAAACAAAGGAACCTTTTTGAGCGCCTAAAATTTTGTTTGGGAATAACAATTCCCAACGAGCAAATTAGGCCCAGTCTAACTGGCAAGCGCCAGTAAGGAAAGATTGAAACTTCGATTCCTCCATACAGCGTTATGGCATCAGCATATCATTCAAAATGAATATCCAATAGCCACGCCGATGTTATTTATAAAGTAAGCTCTTGACATGTTGGGCTTGGTGTCAAAATCATTGGATGTTGGTGTGTCCACGATATCACCCTCGATGATTGAAAGGACCATCAGGTCATGCAGTGAAAGCGCCAGGTTTTCATTGATCCTTATGTTGTACCCCAAACCTAGTGCCATGGCAGGTCTATTGAAAAGATCCCAGTCAATCATCGTTATGTTGACAGTACTCAGGTCCGAGGGCAAAGTCCTTTCGCTAGGAAAATTTTCGAGTGTTTGGTTGTGAAACATGTAACCAATCCCCCCTTGAAGATTAATTGTACCGTTTTTTCCAGCCGAAAAGAGCCATCCAAAACCAGCCTGGATATGAAAATTAACTATGTCATCACTTGCCGTAAATTCCATTTGATTAAAAAACTGCTCCGTGCTTGTGTAATTGAATGAACTATAATCCACTGAAAGAAATAAGTACCTATTTTTCTTGATTTGGTATTGAAAGGAAGCTAAAAATCCAATGGAGGAGGAAAGATCATGAGTTACAGTTTTCCTGTCACCTCTTGCCAAGGTGATATCCGCAAAAGGGATCGACCAATGACTTCCGACGAGTAATGTTGTTTTTGAGTACGTTTCAGGCTCAGACTGAGCCAGCCCTGAGGTGCCTATCAACACTAAAATCGCAAAGACAAATATTTTGTTAATCATAACAGACCCCACTCAGTAACACGTGAAAAGCTCCCAACTGTTTAGCCATTCAGAAAATATAACTCCGGAGCTAGCCCACGAAATGCCGGGTTAAAAAAGCCCTTACATATAACAGCCTATCGCCTCGCGGAAAGGGTCAAATGGAATTCGAGCACGCCAGAACCACCTGTTTGGAACCCGGCGCAAAGATGCGCTTGGCAAAAAAACCCGAATACCGAGTTTATTACATTTAACAAATGTTTAACCCAAAATCACAGCGCATTTACCAATTCATTGTACTAAACACATTACTTCTTTTTGTCATCAGCCCCTCCTTGGCTCAAGGAAACCTGGACTTTAACAAAGGCAAGCTGCTACTGGAGATTTCAGACCTGGTGAAAGCACATTTCTACGACTCAACCCTGGTAGGGGAAACATGGGACCGACGGGTCGAAAACCATCGAAAAGCGCTGGCAGAAGTTGCGACGCTTGATCAATTCGATTCACAAGTCAATGAATTATTGAAGTCATTGAACACGTCTCACACTTATTTTTTTACTCGCAACAACCCTAAAAGGTACCAGCTGCTTGGGGTCTTCAATAGGCTCTATGACAAAAATGACACAAGCCTCTTCTGCTATGAGGGCATTGGTATAGATACCAGAACTGTTGACGATAAGGTTTTTGTCGTCTCCGTTTATGATGGCCTTCCTGCGGATGAAGCGGGACTCATGTTTGGCGACCAAATCGTATCAATCGATGGGGAAGCGTTTCACCCTATCAAATCGTTTCTGCGCAAAACGAATACCCCTGTTGCCGTTGACCTAATTCGAGACAATCGTCGGTTGCAAGTCGATGTGCCAGTAAGGATACTTGATGGCCGCACGATGTTTGAAAAGTCATTGGAGGCGAGCATGCAAATATTCGAGCGGAATGAGAAAAAGATTGGCTACGCACACCTGTGGAGTTATGCTGGCACCAAATATCAGGAGCAACTTCGGGCTGCTGTTTTATGGGGAGACTTGAGCCAGTGCGATGCGCTAATCGTTGATTTACGGGATGGTTGGGGAGGCGCCGACATCAACTACCTGAACTTGTTTCGTAAACCAATCGCAACTATTAAAAGCACACCTCGTAAAGGTAGTCCCGGGTCTTACAGCGGTGTTTGGGAAAAACCCGTAGCACTGATAACCAATGAGCGAAGTACAAGCGGCAAAGAGCTTTTCGCCTATGGCTTCAGGAAACTGGAGCTAGGCAAAATTATTGGGGAGCAAACTGCTGGAGCGGTTGTCGCCGGCAGGATATTCCTGCTTAGTTCCGGTGATCTGCTTTACCTGGCTGTGAACGATGTACACATCGATGGGAAGCGGCTGGAAGGTGTTGGGGTAATGCCTGATGTACGAGTAAATCGCCCCATCGGATCAACCGGTGATGACACGCAGCTCGCAAGTGCTTTGAAAGAACTGAGTAAGTAGAAAATCAAGTAAAAGAACCCCAACAAGAACTAAAAATAACACGCGCATTGCAGTCTCCTGATTCTTTGCTTCCATCCAAAACAAAAATGCCACCAACCAATGGATTGGAATACAACAAGTACGTGCTAAAGGAGGAGTTAGGCAGGTATGTCAAATATTGCTGGATCATGAAAAGTCATGAGGTTCGCTCCGAGAAAGACCTGCTCATTCCAGATGGTTATCCGGAAATAATTTTTGTCAGGAAAGGAGCCTACCAAAAGGAGTTGCTGCTGCCTAATTCAAAATCCCAGATCATAGACAAATCGTGCGTCATCGGCATTCAAAGCCAAACAGTATTGGCAAGCAGGATGGATCATTGTTCTTTAATCGGCCTGAAACTAACTCCGATTGGAGCCTATGCATTGTTCGGGAGTCATCTAAATCATTTTCAGGGTGCCAATTGTCCCATCGCCGAATTGGGGGTAACCTGGTTATCTAACTTGGACCGCAATATCCAAAACTGCCAGGACACTGCTGTTGTTGACCTACTTTCCACCCAATTGACATTGCAGTTGCACAAGGCAGTGGGGAACAGGAAACTTGAAATGGCAACCTCCTATTTAGACACGATCCTGCAGGTTCAGGGGAGAATCAATATTTCAGAACTTGCAAAACGTCATTTTGTAAGCGTGCGGCAATACCAGCGAAATTTCAGCACTTTCTTTGGCGTCTCTCCGAAAACATTTCTCAATATCATTCGATTTAAGCAGTTCTATAAATCAAGCACGTTGCAGCAAAAAGCACCTAAGAACTTTTTGGAGTATGGTTACTACGACCAAACGCATTTTATCAAAGATTTCAAAAAACACCTGGGTATCAGTCCTTCCAAAAGTTCAAACAGCTTATTCCTCCAAATGAATGAAATAGCGCGAACAAGTTTATAACGTCGCGTTTTTACTATCCATTCCCGAGACCGACTTGCATTTTCGCTTTAAAAAATATGAGTCGAATCTATTCTACCTCCGTGACAATACTGACACTGCTGATCTGTAGCTGCGGGCAATCCACGAAGCAAGCATCGCCACATTTAGTAACAAACTACGAATCAGAAAAAACGGCAATCATCGAAGCATTGCTAAATGAAACCACGGCTGCTTTTGCCAGAGATTATGAAGCCTGGCAAACCAACTGGGTACATCGCGCTACGATAACCAAGACCTACATGAATTTTTCGGATACTACATTCTCTGAAATGATCAGCTGGAGCGAAATAAATGATTTTGTCCACGATTATATGGAGGAGCATCCGGAGCCCGTCCCGCCACCGACCCAACCAGAGAACGTCAGTGTCCAAGTCTATGGCACCGGCGCCTGGGTGAGTTATGAAATTATGGATGAAGTATTAGGCAGAAAAAGGGAAACAAGGCTAATGGAAAAGGAAAACGGTCGATGGAAAATTGCAGGAATGCATACCACTATTTATGGTTTTAATTGAAAATAAGATGCGATACAAGCAAATAGGAAAAAGCGGATTGATCACTTCCAATCTTACTCTGGGGACAATGATCTTCGGCGAACAATCTGATCGCGGCACACCCAAAAAGGAAGCATTGAAATTAATAGATCAGTATTTTGACCTGGGAGGAAATCACCTGGATACGGCGGATGTATACGCTAACGGGCAGTCCGAGATAATCGTGGGTGAAGCCGTCAAAAGTAGGAGACACGAAATAGTTATCTCAACAAAAGCCAGATTTAGAACACTGCAACATGTGAATGGAGAAGGGCTTTCGAGGCTACACATGATCGAAGGTGTCAATGCAAGTCTGAAGAGACTACAAACAGACTACCTCGACCTGCTGTACCTCCACTGTTTCGATCCTCTCACGCCGCTCGAGGAGACTATTCGCGCATTGGAGGACCTTATCGGTAGCGGTAAGGTCAGATACATCGGTATTTCAAATTTTAAAGCCTGGCAATTAATGAAAGCGCAGGGTTTGACCCGTCAGTTGAATGCCAATGCATTTATCGCCGCCCAATACCAATACAGCCTGGTGAAAAGGGATCTGGAATTTGAGTTTTTTGATTTGGTAGCGTCAGAAGGGGTCGGGTTGTTACCTTGGGGACCACTCGGAGGAGGGTTTTTAACCGGCAAATACAAAAAGGAGAAACCCACAACGGGTCGAATCGCTACCACCGCGGATGACACGGAAGAATCATGGGCGAGAAGGAATCTTGACAAGAATTGGAAAATCGTTGAGACCATCCAGCTGTTAGCAAACAAATATGAGTCAACACCTTCTCAAATCGCTATCGCCTGGATCCTTTCAAAATCCGTTGTTTCGTCTGTCATACTAGGAGTCAGGACACAGGCACAACTAGCCGATAATCTGGAAGCGACAAATCTGGAGTTGTCTCAGGAAGATCTAATCGAACTAAATACCTTAAGTAGCCTGCCGGAATTATATCCCTACCGTATGATAGCAGATTACGGTGGTAGAAATTTGGAATGACCAATTGGAACGCTGACATCCAGCAGCCATGAAAAAAATTCATGAACTCATAGAAAAAATCCTCATATATAATAGTACCTAATTTCATCGAATCCCTCGTCCTTTGAACCTACAGTGATTCAATTATATTAAACCGTAAAAAACATGTACACCCATCTGCTCTTGATTGGAAGATTGCTACTCCAGGTTTTTGCCTACCAGTCGGATCCATCTGCTGCATTGAAAGATGCCCTTACATTTTATGTTTCATTTGATAATGGTACCACGGCAGATTTTGCATTAGGTGATGCCAACATCTATACCGCCAATGGTTCATATGAGAACCAGAAAAGGAAGCTGGAAGGGATACAGATGGGTATGCATAACGCTAACCACCAAATAGTATATGGAAAAGGCCAATTTGGTAGTGCATTTGAGTTTGGGAGGAAGAGGAACAGCCAAGTCGTTTTTTACAAAAGCAAAGACAACATCGCTTACAACCTTCAAAACTGGTCTGGTTCTATTTCATTTTGGCTAAGTGTAGACCCTCCAACGGATCTGGACGGATATACGGATCCAATACAAATCACGGATGCTAATTACAATGACGCATCAATCTGGGTCGATTTTACCGATAATGATCCCCCTAACTTTAGACTAGGTGTCATCGGCGATAAAAGCGTCTGGAGTCAGGATACGCTGACCTCACCTGTAGCAACGGTATTCGAGAAGAGACTGGTGACTATTAAGGAGCCTCCATTTACCAGGGGTGACTGGACGCACGTCCTGGTAGTTTATGAAGATTTGGGCACCCCAAATAGTTCGGCCAGCCTATACCTGAATGGCGAAAAAAAAGGTACAATAAGTGGAATAGATGATCCTTTCACCTGGGAGCTGGCAGAATCAAATATCTTTCTCGGATTGGGTTTTACCGGACTAATGGACGAGCTGGCGATATTTAACAGACCCTTGACCGATGAGCAAGCCAAAGCACTCTTCCAATTAAAGGGAGGTATCAAATCAATTTTGTGACACTTCGTAGGGAGATCTAGTAAAAACGGAGCGCAAAAGCAGCTAAAAAACGTCAATGCGAAGGGCGAAGCCAATTGACTTTTCCAATTCGCCTATATCCGGAAGCCCGCATCTGATAAAAACAGATAAGGGAGGAAATAACTCTGTTTGTTAAATTTCCAGGATAATGAGACAAAGCATAGTTGTTTTAATTGGCTTACAATTCCTGGGCATCACCTCAATCGCTCAAACTGCCGACGCGGACCCACAAAGGTGGCGGGCAAGAGTAGGTGGCATTTGGACCCTTCCCGATGGAGAACTTCAACTGGATCGAGGCGCTCGAAAAGTGGTCAATATAGACGTAGAAGGAGGCATTGGTTATCATATTGGCTTGGAATATTTAATCGGGGAAAAAGCTGGCCTTGAAATTGGCATGGCACAATCGAGAATGGAGTATTTTGATAAAGAAACATTCGCAACGGGCGAGGTACTACAAAGCTCCGATCAACTGCGATTTACGATGATAACCGCTGCATTCAATTACCACCTCCTCAAAGACAGCAAACTGGATCCGTTTCTTTCAGTGCAGTTGGGCTACGTAAGCTATGGTGATAAGATGCAGATCACCACGGAATTGCCCAGCCCCAGTCTGGGCCCTGACCCGAATCCCGAACTCGTAACTTTTGATTTACACGCTGGAGCGAGCCTGGGACTTGGTGCCGGTCTTGACTTTGAAATCTCCGATACCTGGATGATTGGCCTGAAAACACAACTCAACGTCAATAATCTGGAGGCAAGCATCATCAATGACCCGGAGGATGACGGCAGGGACATTGATCTTTCAGTCAACCCGATCGTCGTAGGTATCCACCTCGCTAAATCTTTTTGATCCTGTCAGCGGGAGGGAATAACCGGTGGGATTCAATCTTCCAAGTTTGAGAAACCCATCAAATTCTGAACAGAAAACTGACACCCAATCTCAACTCCTAACGACCAACTATATTCGAGGAAATGATTGACACCTCGTTAGATTCTTCAAACTTCTATTTCCTGTTAGCGGTTTTTCAGGGTGCCATACTGGCTTTTCTCATCGTCTTCCTAAAGCCAAGGCGCCAGCCCAACCTTTATCTGGGTATACTCATTTTTCTATTTTCTTCCGCACTCCTACAATCCGTTTTAGAGTCTTCTATTCATGCTTTCAACGCCAAGTTTCCCTTCCCTTTAAACCTGAGTTTGGCTTATGGGCCGTTGGCTTATTTGCACCTCCTGCACATTAAAGATCCCGTAAGATCCTTTCAATGGAAAGATCTCCTCCATTTTGTACCTTCTCTCCTACTTGATGTATTGTTTTTCACACTCTCGTTTTTGTACATCGGCGCCAACATGGAGTGGGCATATGACAATATTCCACGGATACAGGCTGTGGCACTCGTTGGGGCAGCTATTGGCATCATTCAACTCGCTATCTATTCGTATTTCATTTATTGGGAATCGAAAGACACCCGGCTCGTATTACGGGAGTTCAAGCAAGTACGACGCTGGGTTTCCATATTGATCGTATCCTGGTCATTGATCATTGGGTTTCTGATGATCGCCATACCCATAGGACTCATTTTCATCAATCAACTGGACGACAACTCGGAATGGCTATACAAACCCATCGGTGCTATCAAATCCCTTTGGATTTACTTGTTAGGCTATCTCTACCTGACAAAGTATGCCAAAGCGGTAGGGACCTATATGGACAAGGCTATCAAATTCAAGTTCGCGACGACCGAAATAACGGACAAGAAAAACCAGCTATTGGAGACGCTGGAAAAAGAGAAACTGTACAAAAACCCCAAGTTGACGCTCGCCGCGCTTGCCGGCCATATGGGCTGGCCCATCAACAGTGTTTCTCAAATGATCAATGATTCACTACATACCAACTTCAACGATTTGATCAATCAATACCGGGTTGCTGCCTTCCAAGAAAAAAGCCAAGAGCCGGAAAGTAAAAAGTACTCTATTGTGGGTTTAGGGCAGGAAGCCGGCTTTAGCTCAAAAGCTTCCTTTTATCGCGCATTCAAAAAAGCCACAGGGATGACCCCAACAGAATTCATGAAGTCTCAGGCCTAAGGCGTCTCATATGGCAATCTGAGACTTACTCCATTTTCATCTCATTTTTCTCAGCGGCAGTATTGAAGAAAAATTGAATCGACATGAAAAAAGTAAGCTTAGCAATCATCATTGGGATCATCTACGGAAGCGGCGCATTGGCACAGGGGAAACTGGTGGAGGTCACATCCAAGACCTTCAAAACTGGCAAGAGGCAAAAAATTGACGGACAAACGGGCTACCTGGAAGTACCTGAAAACAGGGAGAATCCTTCCAGTAGAATCATCAAGGTCAAATATGTTTGGCTAAAAAGTTTGGCGGCAAACCCCCAGGCTCCGGTGGTGTTTCTGGAAGGTGGCAGCGGGCTTAGTACCTGGCAAGCTGAAAGTCCAGGCGACCTGGCAGATTGGGCCGGAGTATTGGGAGTAAGTGATCTGATCTTCCTGGATCGACGAGGCAGCTCCGATGAATCGCTCACCTATATTTGGGAAGGCGAATTTCCTCAAGACTTTTTCGTAACGGAGGAAGCCGCAAATGCACACTATGCCCAAATGGCAGAAGCCTCGTTGAACGCATTCAAAAACCGTAGTGTGGACGTTACGGGCTATACGATAGAAGCACACGCCCGTGATGTAGACGAGTTAATGTCCGCGTTGGGGATCGCTCGTTATTCCATTTTTGGGTTCAGCTTCGGATCACATATAGGCATGACAGTGATGAAGTTGTTTCCTGATCGGCTCGAACGTGCTGTCTTCTCAGGTGCCGACGCAATCAACCAGTCATTCAACTACCCCCGCTATTTGGAAGCACATATCGATAAACTGGCTGCTATGATTGAAGCCGACCCCTCCGTGAACCAAGTAGTACCTGACTTTCGCCAGCTCGTCGTTCGTGTAATGACCAAACTTGCTAAAAACCCGGCTATCGTTTCCGTCAAAAACCCGGTCACTGGCAAGAAAATGGACCTCAAGATCGGTGCTTTCGGATTTGGTTTGCTGCTCCGGCTGGACATTGACGATTACAATGACATCCCTGTCCTTCCCCGGCTCTTACACAACATAGATAGGGGTGATTACACCATGCTTGCCTGGTTTGCCCAAAAACGTCTGCCCTTCAGTCTGGCGATCCCCGGAGGTGGGATCAATCAACAGCTCGCCTCTGGCGCCAGCCCTGCGCGGTGGTCCCAAATAGAACTAGAGGCCGAGGCAAGTATGTTTGGAAACGTAGTGAATTTCCCCTTTTCCAGCGCGAAAGATCATTGGGTCCCAAACCATCTCTCATTCGATCCCTCTGCTCCGTTGACTACCGCAATTCCGACGCTGTTCATCACAGGGGACCTGGATTGTAGAACACCTATCGAGCAGGTAGAGGAAACAATGAACGGATTTGAAAATGCCGTGCATGTTACCGTAGAGAACGCAGGACATGAACAAGCACATTGGGACGCGGAAGCGGCGGATGAGATCATTCCTTCTTTTCTTAAAGGAGAGAAGATCAATCAGACCTCCATCCATTATGGTGACATTGAATTTATCAAGGTAATCGGGAAAGCCACAGGACACGCTTCGCTAAGGTAAATTGGTCGAGCAGATGATAGAGGTAAAATTGTTATAGACTGAATAGACTTTAGGTGATCACAATACACTATTGTCGATTGAATGCCAATATCACGAAATTGGCTACAACCATCAGGGATTTGGCTACATGTTTACGAAAACATGACGGTTGCTTTGCACTATCCAATAATCAGAAAAACAAAAGCAATTATGTCAAGAGTATTAATAACAGGGGCAAATGGAGGATTTGGAACGTTAACAGTCAAAACCCTTTTGAAGCAGGGACATAGCGTGGTTGCGACCGTCCGTAATCCCGAATCAAAAAACAAATCCGCCACAGAAGAACTGACCAATGCCGGTGCGAGGGTCGTGGATATGGACGTGACAGACGATAAAAGTGTCCAAGCGGGAGTAGTTGAGGCGATTGGCCTCATGCAGGGGCTTGATGTAGTAATTAACAATGCTGGTATCGGTGTACTGGGCATCCAGGAACAATACACAGCCGATGACTTTAAGCGTCTTTTTGATGTAAACGTATTTGGGGTGCAACGGGTAAACAGAGCAGCACTTCCGCACCTCAGAAAGCAAGGCTCCGGCTTGTTGATTCACACCTCAAGCCTACTAGGAAGAATTGCGTTTCCATTCTATGGACCGTACAATGCATCAAAATGGGCACTTGAAGCCTTAGCCGAAAACTATCGGGTGGAATTATCTGCTTTTGGAGTTGACTCCTGCCTGGTGGAACCAGGAGGATACCCCACCGGGTTTTTCAACAGTTTAATGAAGCCGTCAGACAGCACACAGAATGAAAGTTATGGTGATATGATTAACGCCCCCCAACAAGCGTTTGAAAGCTTTGAGAGTGCGCTAGCCAGCAACCCTGCACAAAACCCGCAGAACGTCGCGGATGCGATCGCTGATCTCATTAACACTCCTGCCGGCAGCCGTCCGATGCGAACGGTTGTTGATAACATGGGAATGGGAGATCATATTGATCCCTACAACGACCAGCTGTCCAAAATTCACGAAGGGCTCTATAATGCCTTTGGTATGGGAGACATGCTCAAACTAAATGCTTAAATTCAAACAGTTACACATCGGTGGCCCGCACAGGTCACCGATACTTTTCTTAAAAGAATTGAATGTATCACATGGCTTCTACTGAAATAGCAAGACTGGAAACAATCAGTGATCTGCATAGATTCAATGAAATTCCATCGCCGGCACACCCATTGATCAGTTTGATTGACTACAGCCTGGTCAAGCACACCTCAGCGACCAATGAGTTTAAATGGATTCAATCCTACTATTCTATCTCTTTGAAGCGCAATGTTTTAGGCAAGTATCGTTATGGTCAGCAATCCTACGATTTTGACGAAGGCATTATGACGTTCTTTTCTCCTGATCAGGTGATCTCGGTCCAACTATTAGAATCAGATGCTACTTCCAATCCCCCTTCCGGCTGGATTTTGGCTATACATCCTGACTTTTTCTTTGGCACCTCCCTGGCCAGAAATATCCTGAAGTATCCGTTCTTCAAGTACTCGGTTCGGGAAGCCCTGTTTCTCTCCGAAAAAGAAGAGCATATAATTTTGGATATCCTGAAGAACATCCGTGCAGAGTATCAAGCGAACATCGATCAGTTCAGTCAGCAGATCATAATTAATCAATTGGAACTGCTACTGAGCTATGCGGAGCGTTTCTATCAGCGACAATTTCTGACACGCAAAGTTTCCAGTCATCAACTTTTGCAAAAACTTGAAGAACACCTGGATAGCCGCTTCAATGGGGATAGCGCACTCACAAGGGGTTTACCTTCTGTTCAAGATATTGCTGACAACCTCAATGTTACCCCTGACTATTTGAGTAGCATACTGAAGAGCTTGACCGGCCAAACCACTCAGCAACATATCCATCATAAGGTAATTGAAATGGCCAAAATAAAATTGTCCGTGACGGATTCTTCAGTGAGCGAAATTGCCTACAGCCTAGGCTTTGAACACCCTCAGTCCTTCAGCAAGTTCTTTAAATCAAAAACCAGCCAAACCCCAATCGAATATCGCATTTCCTTTAACTAAGGAATCGGGGACGACTTCAATGGCATTGTTATCTATACGTTTCGACACCAGCCGTTTCAAGTCAAACCCAGTACTTTTAGAATGAATTTGAACGACTAAACGACAGACCCACCGACCCTACTTATGTAGGCTACCATCCATGAGTATTGATTTGCCATTTCGAAAATTCGCCATTGTTTTCGGCCTGTTATTGACTGTAAGCGTGTTGTACTTCGCACAGAACTACATAAAGTTTAGTGCCAATCCCGGATATCACTTAACCCGGAGCTTTTTGTTCAACCTGATTATGGTTGGGGGTTTTGCGCTCGTATTCCCCGCAACCCAGAAAATCAATCGGCTTGCACGAAATTTAGAGAAATGGTCCATGGCCGGGTTACATTTCCTGAGTTTCAGTGGATTGATAGTTCTCTATGTGCTCCTCGTATCACTGATCCTCTATGGTCTTGGCTTTTTGTCAAGGCCGTTCCACCAGGGTTTTTTCCTGAAATATTTTAGCAATGTGGCTATCGTCCATCTCGTCTGCTACTTATACATTCTTAAAATGGTCGATTCAGAGGTACCAAAGCAAGAGACACTGATAGAAGCGACCAGTGGAAGAAAAAAGGTGAAGATCAAATCAAATGATATCTTGTTCGTACGCAGCCTGGATCACTATGTGAAGATCACAACAGATGACCGTACCTACCTGAAAAAAATTTCAATGGCCGATGTGCTCAAATTATTGGGCGAGCAGCAATTCGTGAGGATTCACCGTAATTGTATAGTGAATAAGGACCGGTTAAAAAGGCTCATCCATAAATCCGGAACCTACGAATTAGAAATTGATGGGGGTCGCGAACTGAGAATTGGTAAAACTTACCTCGCAAAACTCCAAAGTGATCCGTCATTCACGTACCTATGATGCCCCGACACGTATTTCCTGGAATTTGACCGCATTGCCTCGATCTTTATGATCACTATTGGGTAAAGAAAACATCCGGAGCATGTACAAAACACACTTCTTTACTCTCGCGATAATTACTTGCAACCTATCCTTCACTGCAGGTACTTATGGCCAGTCAGCTTACGAAATCCCTACGGAAGAAATTTCTTTTAAAACGCCCGATGGAATTACCCTGTTCGGCGACCTGGCGGTAAGTGAACCTGGTCACCAAACCATCCTGCTTTTTCATCAGGGAAGATCTAATGTCAGGGGGGAGTATGGATA
The DNA here is from genome assembly GCA_965242775.1 of Cyclobacteriaceae bacterium. Classification (GTDB taxonomy): domain Bacteria; phylum Bacteroidota; class Bacteroidia; order Cytophagales; family Cyclobacteriaceae; genus JAWPMT01. The sequence goes on along the minus strand of CBDETI010000028.1, from coordinate 158,388 downwards.
TACGTTGCCCCGACTCCACAATATGGGATACAACGTAATGGCAGTTGATTTGAGGACCGGTGGGAATCTGTATGGTAGTGAAAACAGATCGGCGATATCGACATCAGGCCAGGTTGGAACTACGTACTGCGATGCGGAAAAAGATATTAGGGCGGCCATAGATTTTGCTCGGTCCAGGGATTTGTCCCAACTGATATTACTGGGGTCAAGCTTCAGCGGAAGTCTGGTGATCCGTGCTGCTGCCAAAAATCCGCAAGACCTTGTGGGCATCATTGCCTTTTCACCTTCTTCCGGTGGTCCAATGGCGTCCTGTAAACCGGACGATGCCATCAGAGTACTTAACATTCCACTATTGGTTTTTCGCCCGAAAAAGGAAATGGAAATTGAAAGCGTTGCAAACCAGTCTCAATTGATCCAAACTTCAGGTTATGAGGTTTGCATGGTGGAAAATGGAGTACATGGCTCCAGCTTGTTGGTGCCTGACCGGGTGAAAGGAGATGTTCAGGAGAGTTGGGATAGGTTGAAGCGATTCCTGGAAATGCTGTAAACATGGCAACCGGCATTGCTGATGTACCGAAGGAAACTGCTACCATTATAGGTTATCTTCCACCTCCTTTTGTTTTCTAGGTGACGGCTTACCGGTTTCTATATAAATCGCCAAATCGTCGAGAAGGCCAGGATACAGCTTCTTAAACATCATTTTCATCGGTAACTGCAAAATGGTACCTATGACAGGCATCACTTCGATTCTTGGCCCCAACACAATCTCCGTTTGTCTATCTGAAATTTCATGGAGCTTCCAGGTGCTCACAACCGAACTGACAAAAAATGGCAATCCTGTCACTGAAAATTCGAGCACATGATTATGGGCGTCGAGTCTGGTGATTTTGTCCTTTAGTACACCTGTTTCGGTTTCACTGATTCGATCAAAATCATCCGAAGCATCGCCTTTCCGACAGCTGACTGTTCCAAAAGCCCATTTATGTGCGTTGTGAAATTCATCAGCAACAAAACTCCATACTTCGCCAATCGGCTTATTGATTGTCCTTTTAAACTTTAAATCAATCATTTTCCCTCGGTTTTCAGATTCTCTAAGCTTGATTTCGATAGACAAATGCAATCACGATCCCCGTTGCCACGGTCGAAGAAACATCAATAACCGCCGAGATAAGCATTTGCTGGGGGGGTAGGATCGACCATCCCGATATGATCAAATAAATGGAAACAAAGCTCATCAACCCTGCCAGTAGCCCCCATTTCACCCCTTTTCTCAGCCAGTTTCCCTCCATCTTCAGGTAAGGGTAGGCAATCACCATCATCAAGGTGAGTAAGAAATATCCTGACAACAAAGCAGGCATTTCCAAAGTATCTGAGCTTCTTTCAAACTGAGCCATCACTTCTCCGACCAGTGGCTTCGCTACAAACATCGCGACAAGCGTTCCGACCATATTATTGACGACAAAACCTGCTAATAGACTTATACTAAACTTTTTCATTGTTGATGATGTTGCTAGTTTTACTTTCGATTCGAAAGCAAATGTAATATTACTTTCATTATGAAAGCAAAAAAAGACGAAAACAATTTCCGATCAGATTGCCCTATAAGCTCAGCGCTGGACCTATTCGGTGACAAATGGTCACTGTTGATCATCAGGGATCTGGTCTATTTTGGCGAGCGAACCTTCAAAGACTTTGCAAACGCAGCAGAACGAATTTCCACTGCCCGATTAACTGATCGTCTCTGCAAGCTTGAGAGTTTGGAACTGATCACCAAGTCTAATCATCCAACCAATAAAAAGGTGTTTTTATACAACCTCACAGCCAAAGGAATGGACCTTTTTCCTGTTATTGCTGAGTACATCCGCTGGAGTAACAAGTACCTCAACAATCATATTGCTGATGAAGCCAAGGCATATGCAGGCATGCTTGAAAAAGACAGGCAAAGTGCCCTAAATCAGTTTATGAGAAAGCAATAAGGTTTTTATTTACATTCCCAATTGGTGCAAGCAAGCACCAAACTTTTCAGTTCCTTAGGGATACCTTCGCAACCATTAATCTGCAATCCATGAACCTAGATCACTTAGACTTCAAACTTGCCACGCGAGCAGATTTAGAAGTACTAGAAACGATTAGACTGAAGGCTTTCGAGCCAGTATTTGCATCTTTTCGGAAAATCCTTGGGGACGTAATTTACGAAACCGCACAATTAGCTGAGGATCTGGCTCAAGGAGCCATCTTGAAATCCTATTTTGAAGAATCGAGTGCCTGGCAGACATGGAAGGTCACTTTCCAATCCCAGGTGATCGGCTTCATAGCGATCCGATGCGACAGACCATCCCTGGTGGGTGAAATTGGACTAAATGCGATTGATCCGGATTATTCCGGCAAAGGGCTCGGTACGGAAACCTACCGTTTTGCAGTAGCCCAAATGAAGGCAGAAGGAATGAAAGTTGCCACCGTCGCAACGGGGGGTGATCCCGCTCATCTCCCGGCGAGAAAGGCCTACCGTAACGCAGGGTTCACCGTGGAAATCCCCAGCGTTTGGATGTGTCAGGAGTTGGAATAATGAAATACCTCACCAACATGGATCGTTCCCTTCCTACTTCCGCAATTACAGGCTAAATTAACCTGTATCTCCCCCACTGTAACGCGCAGAGCCATGGCAAAAAAAGAAAAACAGACCATTCCCGAAGATAAGTTGGCGCATTATGAGCGACTCGTTCAGTCAGTCCCTGAACTGGAATTAGCGACTGGATTTGGGTTTCCCTATACCTCGGCCAACGGCCACATGTGCTCCTTCCTCGCTAAGACGGGCTCCGCAGGAATTCGCTTGCCAAAAGAAGAACGGGACGGGTTTTTGGCGAAGTACAATACCACGCTCTTTGAAAACCACAATGGCCCTGTTCTCAAAGAATATGTCCAGGTACCGGATGACCTATTGAAAGAGACGCACGTATTAAAACCCTACCTGGAAATGGGCCTGGCCTTTGTGAAAACGTTAAAGCCTAAACCACCAAAAAAGAAAAAATAATCCATCAGGATCGAAAGCAAATTATCGTCGATGGATTCAGTCCCAGCGATTAGTTGTGGACAAGACAAATTTATCAGCAGGCAGGGGTTATTTTGCGCACGTATGCTGAAAAAACTACTTCCCGCGCTCCTGTTTATCCCTTTCATAACGTGTGCTCAATGGCAGATAGATACCGCGCTCCCAGGTGTCAATGCAATGGACGGTATGTTATTCAATCAGCAACTTTACGCAATCTCCAATGCCAACTTGTACAGAACCTCCGATCAAACAAATTGGGAGATCATTACCAATGGATTCGCTCAGGGATGGGTATCAGCAGTCGGTCATTCCCAAGGAAACCTGATCACGGCAGGATTCGACGGTATCTATACTAGCCTTGATTCAGGGCAGACATGGATGCAATCATTAGAGGATCCTCGCGGTGCTGTGAAACGAATAATGTCCTTAGACGCAAGGGTATTACTTCTAACTTTTGAAGCCATATACAAAAGTGAAGATGCTGGCTTAAGCTGGGAGGAGGTACCAACAGACCCGTTTGCCGGGGGTATTGACATGGCTATGACCTCTTCGGGGAGGCTGTTTCTCGCTGATCAGGAAAAGTTCTTTTACTCGGATGACACCACCCAAACATGGACGGAGATATCGAATTTCGGGCTTGAAGACAACTGGGTCCAGTCGCTGTTCGCAACAGGCGAAACTGTTTTAGCCGGAGGCCCCGAAGGACTGGTCATTTCCAATGACAATGGCAATTCATGGTCCTATCAAAGAAATTTCAACGGGAATATCTATTCCGCCTACATCGACGATCAATTTCTTTTCGTCGGCTCCCAAAGCAAACTGAATGTTTTGGACCGCAGCGACACGACAGGGCAATGGATTGAAATCGCAGACGTAGGCTTCAGGATCAACAAGTTTCTGCGCGATGCCTCTAATTACTATTGCCTCACAGAGGAGCAGATCCTTAGGTCAAGCAACGGAATTGACTGGAATCCAATTGGTAATGAAATTAACAGCTTCAGTGTAGGTGGTGTATCCAAAAATGATACATCAATCGTAGTTTATAGGAATCGCAACCTGCTCATCAGCTCACAAACAAACAGCCAATGGAGAAGCTACAACCAGGGTATCGAAAATAGGATCACGCATTTTGTAGACCTTGAAAATGGCCTTGCCTCGACAAGCTCGGGGATGTTCAAGATCGTAGGAAATAAATGGGAACAGATCTATGAACTACCCTCCAACCGAGGATTTAGAAGGTTCCATGTCGACGGTAGTACCATCACAGGTGTAAACTTGGATGGCATACACTTTTCAGTAGACAATGGGGCCACCTGGCAGGTTATCGAGATCCCTGATCTGGGGCTCAACCCGGTGGATGTGCTGAAACGGTCGGATACACTTTTTTTGGCCGGTACAAATTCTGTATTCCGCAGCTTCGACCTAGGGACGACCTGGGAGAAACTGGAAACCAATTACGGCTTCATCAATGTCAGAGACATCATTTATGCCGACGGCACGCTCTTTATCTCCGGCAATCTTTTGGCGCTCTCCCAGGACTTTGGGGAAACCTGGCTCGATTTCAGCAACAACCTACCTTTCGATTTTGAATTCGACTCACCCTTTACATCCCAAGCCAAGTTGGTGAATGACAATCTCTTCCTGGGAATGAACCAAGGGGGCATCTTCGTCGCATCCTGGAATGAAATTGTCCAAAACCCCAATAGGTTTAGTTGGTACAAGATCGGAGAGGGACTGGAGCGTGAGTTTGTCACTTCTCTTGACATAAGAAACGACAAAATCTATGCAGGAACCCTACATAGAGGGCTTTGGTCTATCGACTTTACTTTCAATGAACCTCCGATGGCGGCCCCCTCAATCCAGTTTACGGTGCCTGCGTTGAGCGCCCCGGGAACACCAGTTGACACGGTCAAAGCCACAGATTCTGATACAACACAAAAGCTGATCTATCAAATTATCGACGGCAATCGAGAAGGCCTTTTCACGATCGACCTGGACTCGGGTATTATATCCACTCAAAACGCACAGTTGCCTGCTAAGGGCGAGGGTAGTTACGAATTAACAATTGAGGTCAAAGACGATGGAATACCGCAGCTCGCGAGTACCACGATCGTGTCTATTGAACTCACAGATCCTGTTTTGAGTGCAAGCAAGGGTTTCGAAGACCTGAAGGTCTATCCCAATCCCTCCCCCGGTACAATTGCCTTGAACTTACCTCCTCAAGGAACATCCGACTATCGTCTAGCCATCTACCATGTCTCGGGCAAATTGATCAGGTCATATCACCTGAGCGGAAACGGCGAGCACACCCTTGATTTTTCTGACCTGGACAGAGGGATCTACCTGTTAAAGCTGGTATCGAAATCTTTTCAAGCCACCAGAAAAATTTCGATTAAATGATATCTATCAGGCATTGCCATGAGCGGCCATAATTAGTCTATCGCCTCGGTTTTCTGCGCCTTCCCCAACGGTTCTTGTTTTTGGAATTCCCACCTCCTTTTGTTTGCGGCCTACCTGGCTTGGCCCGTGGAGCTTTGGCACCCTCATGCTCCGGTTCTTCGGTAGGCTCAAAGCCCTCCATGATCTCTGTTGGAATAGATTGCTGAATTAGCTTCTCTATCTCGCGTAAATAGGCTACTTCGGCAACGGCCACTAGCGAAATCGCTTCACCACTGGCTCCCGCCCTTCCTGTTCGACCGATACGATGTACATAATCCTCCGGCACATTGGGCAACTCGAAGTTGATCACATGCGGCAACAACGGAATATCCAATCCTCGGGCTGCAATATCCGTAGCCACCAAAACACGAATGTCGCCGCTCTTAAATCCTGACATGGCTTTGACGCGAGCACTTTGAGTTTTGTTACCGTGAATTGCAGCCGCACTTATGTCCGCTTTTTTCATCTTCTCTGCCAACCGGTTTGCGCCATGCTTCGTTCGTGTGAAAACGAGCACCTGCTTCCAACCTCCGCGCGAGATCATGTCGATGACCATAGCTGTTTTCCTACGTTGATCTACCCGGTAAGCCTTCTGTAAAATTTTCTCAACTGTTGTATTCTCAGGGGTTGCCTCTACCAATACAGGGTGCTGCAGGAATCCACTTGCCAGTTTTTTGATTTCCTGTGAAAACGTGGCAGAAAAGAGCAGGTTCTGTCTCTCCCGGGGCACCATTGTGAGCACTTTCTTGATGTCATGGATAAAGCCCATATCCAGCATCCGATCCGCCTCATCAAGCACCAATATCTCTACCTGCGAAAGCCCAAGAAGTCCCTGACCATTCAGGTCAAGTAATCGCCCCGGTGTGGCAATCAAGAAATCGACTCCTCTTCGAAGTGCCGCTACTTGCGATGTTTGTTTTACACCCCCGAAGATCACCGCGGATCGGATATCAAGGTATTTCCCATAAGATTCGACATTGTCCAATATTTGGGCAGCAAGTTCCCGCGTTGGAGTAAGTACTAACGCCCTCACTGGCCTCCTCTTCCGCGGGGGTCTTTTTACTAAAAGTTGTAGAATGGGCAATGTGAAACCAGCTGTCTTCCCTGTTCCGGTCTGCGCCGAGGCTAATACATCTTCTCCTTCAAGAATAACGGGAATTACCTTCTCTTGTATAGGGGATGGATTAGCATATCCCTTGTTGTCTATTGCCCGAATTAAAGGCTCCGACAAGCCCAGTTTATCAAATGACATAGTTCATGTTTACCAAATGACGATCCCTTTGGTAAAGTGTCATCACAGTGTAGAACTGCGAAGTTAAATCAATGAGGGCAATATCAACCCGGAGCGGGATCTCCGGCTCAGCGTAGAGCAAACAATTACTTACTTTACATCTATCAAAAACCCGTCAACAGCCCACAATATGGCCACCATCAAAGCACTGGACTTCCTTGTCAACACTCAAAACCTCCAAGATGCCCAATTAGTCGAGAAAACGTATGCTGAGGAACTGTCACCCAATGAGGTGCTTTTGCGTATTGATAAATTTTCCTTCACATCCAATAACATCACCTATGGCGTTGCAGGTGAGCGCATGAACTATTGGAAGTTTTTTCCAACCCGGAAAGGTTTTGGGATCATACCGGCTTGGGGGTTTGCAGATGTAATGATCTCAAATCACCCGGACATACAGGTTGGCCAGCGATTTTATGGATACTATCCCATGAGTTCTCATCTGGTGGTGACCGTCAACCATTCCACCAAAAAAGGTTTTGTCGATGCAGCAGAACACCGACAAGCATTACCAACTATTTATAACTTCTATACAGACACGGCCCAAGATCATGCTCATACCCCTCAGACAGAGGATCTGATCAGTCTCTTCCGCCCCTTGTTTGTCACCTCATTTTTGATCGACGACCACCTTTCAGAACAGAATTTTTACGGCGCAACCCAAATAGTGCTTACAAGTGCATCCAGCAAAACAGCTCAGGCTTTAGCGTTTTTGCTGGCTCGTCGAAAAAAAGCGCACAATCTCAACTTCAACCTGGTGGGCCTTACCTCGAAGACAAATCTCCCATTTGTAGAACAATTAGGTTGGTACGATCAAACCTTGGCATACGAGCAAATTGAGCACCTGGACGAACAAGACAAATTCGTCGTGGTTGACTTTGCAGGTAACCACAACACGCAATTTCGATTGCAATCGCGATTAAAGGACCATCTGCTGTACAATTGCCTGGTAGGATTGGCAGATTGGCAAAACATGAGAGGGGAACCACCCCTACCCCGTAAAGGTGAATTCTTCTTTGCGCCGACCTACGCTGAAAAACGTCAGCAACTGTGGGGTCTGGCAGAATTTCAACAAAAAGTGAGCACCGCCTGGCAGCAGTTTGTAACCTCAGTTCACTCCCATATCGCCATCGGAGAACCGATTGGTGCCGACAAATTGGAGCAATTATACCTGGATATGCTGAATGGAAGCGTAGACCCGAGACTTGGGAATATGGTTAGTTTGAGCAGGTAACGTCGAATATATCAAGGCCAATTTTCCAAATTTAACTGCAGTGGATATAGGAGGGGAAATTGCGAAATGGTATCAAGATATATCGACCATTTAGGCTCACCAATTGAATTGGCTTCTTGTTCATCCCCAACCCGGAAAGTTGAAATTGATCAATGAACCAGAGGTCCTCGGATTTGAAGTTACTTCCGCAGGCAAAAGACCAGGAACCGAACCGTTTATCGTGTAAGGAAGGATTTTTGTAGATTGGTAGTTGTATGCAACTACTGAGAACCAAATGATCGATATGACTAATTATCAGTTAATTACACTCGCACTTCAAGCCCTTGGTTTCGGAGCTCTTATCTACCAGGCAGGCATTGCGATAGTTTCAATTAAGGCGGATCATGAGCGCAGAAGGAAGCAAGCAACGATTGAACAGGTCGGAAATGAATACAGAGCCTGTCGATATGCTTTGGAAGACCGATTTGGTACTAAATCGCTCACGGATGAGGATATTGCCAAAATTCAAGAAGACAAAGAGTACGAAGCAACGATAGTGAGACTATTAGCGGTACTTGAGCATATAGCCGTTGGGGTAAACACTGGCATCTACGACGAGGAAATTGTGTTCAGAATGTCCTCAACCTCGATGATTGGCATATTCAAGCGTCTGGAACCCTATATCAGGTATAGGCAGAGGAACTATAATGAAGCCAGCTACATAGAATTTAACCATCTGGTCAAGGAATTTGAAGGTAGGAAATTGATCAACCCTTCCAACAAGGGAAACATCAATTTTAGTTAAAATTCTTACATCAGCTACCAGGCCTCAGCCACCTACAAACGGATCGCCATGTGGACACTCAGTCCAATCTGGACTCAATCATTTCGATCAATTCCTCTCGCTCCGTATTCGCCCTCTTCAGGAAATCCTCGGTGACCGCCAGACCGGTTTCATGATTGGCAGACCATATTATCATTTCAACCACAACTGGAATGAGGGCCTTACCTTTTTTGGTCAAGGAATATTCCCTCATCGTTTTCCGTTCTTCGAAGACTTTGGACACAATAATCTTGTTGGCCTCCAGCTTCTTAAGCCGATCGGAAAGGATATTAGTGGCAATTCCCTCTTTCGATTGCAAAAAGTCCTTGTAGAACCTCTTCCCCTCAAGTAGGTCACGTACAACCAAAAGTGACCATTTATCTCCAAAAAAGTCCAAGGCATAACTCACCGGGCAGTCTGATCTCATCATATATACTTTCATTCACTTGCATTTTGCAAGCATTTAATTTTACCTTTGTATTACTTGCATTTTGCAAGTATATGATTTCTGGTAGAAAAAGGCAGGAAATTCTGTCCGCATTCGGTTATAGCCGGTTGCCAACCCGCCAGGAATCCAGAGACTTTAAAAGCCTTAAAATGGAGACAATTCAACTCAATTTCGACCTGCTAAAGAAGAATAACTGGTCGGAGGAAGAAACAAAAAATGCCCAATTATGCACTGCCTTTGTGCAACACTTGATGAACAATCATGAATTTGACTATGTGCTAAAAGAATTTGGCAACGACGGCTACAAGCAGCATAATAGGGCAATTGCCGATGGGATGCCCGCATTGATTGAATACATCAAAAAATTCACAAGCAGGTATCCCGAATACGCCTATGATGTGAAACACATCCATGCGGATGGGGCATTCGTCACTTTTCACTCTCATGTGACTTTAAAGGCAAAGGATCGCGGCAATGACAAAAAGGGGCTCAACATCATCGATACATGGAGAATTAGTGACGGAAAGATCCTCCAACACTGGGATGCCATTCAACCCATAGATGGCTTACTAAGGTTTGTCCTTTGGTTAACAGGTGGGAAAATTCGCAATTCAAACGGCATTTTCTAGGCCCAGCTTTAAGCCAGCAGCTTTCTCATCAGAGCCGGTTATCCTTAAAACCATGGCCAGTGCAAGGTTGCATGACTGGTTGGTAGCCATTGACCGGAATAGTGTTCAAACGCACAATTCATAGAACGCTGGTAGGGATCCTTATCTTTATAAGAAATTTGCAGAGGCAATTGGGGTCACAGGCATAATTACCTCGACAATTAGCGAAAATGGGAGAAAAGGAAAAGCCACGGATTTCGCGATTGACTGCCATCATCACTCAGCTTCAGTCAAAAAGGATCATTACTGCAAGCTATCTGGCAGCAAAGCACAATGTGAGTGTAAGGACCATTTACAGAGATATCCGTACACTGGAAAAATCAGGGATACCAATTATTACGGAAGAAGGCAAGGGATATGCTTTGATGGAAGGATACCAATTGCCGCCTATCCTGTTCTCTGAAGATGAAGCCAACGCCCTGATTACCGCCGAGCAACTGGTCCAAAAAAATAAGGATCGGTCTTTTGCCGAAAATTATTCAAACGCCATTGTGAAGATAAGATCCGTGCTGAAGCACACCCAGAAAGGAAAAGCGGAGCTCTTGGCTGATAGGGTCTATTTTGGAGAGAACAACGGACTTGAACAAACCAGCGACTATTTGATGCAAATCCAGTCTGCGATTACAAACTTTCGCTTGCAGGAAATTCAGTATCGCTCCTCGGAAAACAAGGTGACCAGCAGAAAAATTGAACCGTTTGGGATTTATAATACTAATGGGAATTGGCTCCTGATTGCTTATTGTCGCTTGCGGAATGACTTCAGAGTTTTCAGAGTCGATTTCATACAAAAACTAGCTACCCTCACAGAACGATTCGACCCACATGAGATGACCATGGAAGAGTACTTTATATCTTATGTGAAAAAAAGCCCACACCCCTGACACACCCTTGTCATAATAGCCTGTTTCCTTTGTGCTGAAAATCAAACAAACTAATCACAGAATGGAAATTTTCGCTACAATAACCCTTGCACTTTCTGGCTTTTTGCTTTTCATGGTTGGCACTATGAGACTTAGCAATCCCACCAAAACCTACTCCAAGAATTCCGGAATTGAATTGGCGAAAGACGTGGACCTACTCAATGAAGTCAGGGGCGTCAGCGCGCTGATGATGAGCAGCGGCATCATTATTTTACTTGGAACGATTATGCCCAAATTGACGCCATTTTCTTGTGTTGTTGCGGTGCTACTTTTCCTGGGGTTCGCCATAGGCCGATTACTGAGTATTGTGACTGATGGAAAGCCAAATAAGAAAATAATTCAAGGGCTATTTTCTGAACTGATCTTGGGAGGCGCCAACTTATTTTGTTTAATCAACATTTTGGGTTAGCAAGGGAAATAAGTAATCCTATGAACTGAAAATATCCGGCAATCAAATTGGCTGCCTATTTTCACCGGCGCTAAACATCCAAGTCTCTCAAAAAGTACAATCAATAGCGTCTTTTTCGTATTCGATTCAGCGCTCCCAGAGGAGAATTTTGTCCGTGAGAATTACAAATCAATAAATCACGGTACTATGAAGTTCGTTACAAAAAAGATTCATGCATATTTAGACTACCCGGTTGCAGCAGCATTAATGCTTGCGCCTTTCGTATTGGGGTTAGGGAGCGCCAACCCACTGGCTTGGCAATTGTCCCTAGCAACGGGGATCGCCGCCTTAGTTTTGACTGTACTAACGGATCATCAACTGGGGATTGTCAGGGTAATTCCTTACAGAATTCATTTGCTTGTTGATTTAGTAGTTGGCCTGACGTTTACGGCGGCACCCTTCCTCTTGTCCTTTACCGGTATGGATGCGCTTTACTATTGGATCAATGGGGGAGCTGTATTGGTAGTAGTCGGCTTGCACAAGCCGGAATAGGCAGTTTCGAAAATCAGCAAGGTGAGTTCTTCATTACTCTAAAATTGAGAGTTGGCATGGTAATAAGGGGAAGTGGGTAAGGAAACTTCCTCTTAGCATTTTCAGGGCTGTCAAAACCTTCCTCAACAAAGCAACTAGTCGAGTCAACAACAGTCGGTCACAACAACCAATACCTGCCAAATCGCACCAAGATCGCGAGTATCATTAAGAGCAACATGATAAGTCCGAGTCTGGTGCCTATGCGGCCCAACTTTTGCATTTCTGGATCATCTTTGTCCCTGCTCATGATCCGGCCACCAATAAGTAAACCGACCATCAGAAGGATCATAAATGCAAAGCCGATTATTTTGACTTTTGAAAGGGGTTCCATCCAAGAGAATTTCCTATCAAGATAGTTCAATTGAAACATTAAATCCGATGCTGGAAAAAGCAAGCGCCAAATCGATGGTTATTGGCACCTCTCAGCGATGAAACCGGTAGGTGGCCTTGATCAAAAAAGTATTGTTGAGTTGGCGACTTAGGATCTGTTCGTCGAAAGAACGGAAAAAAGAGTATTCCGGCAAGGCACTGTCGGTAATGCCCTGTGACCAAACTGCAAACAGCTCTGAACCAGGCCGATATTCCCAGCGCAAAACCAAATTGGAGCGAATCTGAGCAAATGAAAAATCAGGATTTGGAACTTCCGTCTGTAATGCAGATCCGCCAACTTCTCCCGTTAATCTTAATGTGCCGGAATCCGGCATTGCCTGAGTTACTAGCTCCAGCAGTTGATTTCTTTCAAATAAATCCCCTGGCTGGTCTATCAACGCAAAGCCGGTATACAACCCTTGTGAAACAAACGGTTCCGCATAATATTGAATGGCCAGGTTGGGACCCAACACATAATCGGCTCGTACGGCCATACTGAGGGTGGTTTGATCCAAGAGCGAGACCAGATAATGAATATGATTGCCCTCAATGATGTTTTGATTGTATTGCAGCCGATGACGGACTTGGGTATACCTGGGAGTCAAACTGACCTTGAACCGGTCGACTGGCTGCAGTGTGGCTGTTAGCGTGTTTTCAATTAGAAAATAGCTGCCAGCACCCCCGGTTTTGGTCCAGCCAAAGTAATCCAGGTAAAATGGTTTTCGGGTATCGGAGGTTCCGGCCCACCAAAATCCGTATTGCTCCGCCAGCAACAACCTCGGGCCCCCTTGCAGAAGAGATTTAGAATAGTTGTGTGGCTGCGAGAAGAATCCCAAAGTCGCGCTCCAATTGTTCTTCCAGGTACCTGTCACTTCCACGTCCCAATCCACATAGTTGAGGTTTCCACCAAAGTCCCAATTCCACCAATGTTTGTAACCAATCTGCGCGCTTCGAAATTGCCCAAATGCGTTGGTAGACCGAAAGGTGGTCCCCGTGTACTGCTGTATCACGTCCGCTTCCCTCATGAAGCCAATATCATTGAGTTCCAGTTGCGGCGATCGCCAGGTGAGACCGCTTTCAAACTGCCAGCGGCCATTGCCAGCTTTTCCTACCTTGAGGTCCCCTCCGGACCCGACCAGGGCAGTCCGGGCGGAATCGAGCCGGACATGGGTTGCATCCGGTCGTTGAAAGATATGGGGCACGGAACGCTGGGTATTAAGAATCGTGGCGGCGGAACCTGCCACCTTACTCGCCACCATGTTCATCCCAACGTACCAGGTCCGCCCTTTCCACTGATGAAGAAGGTCCAGCCCTGCGGAATAAGCCGATTCGTGAAGTAGAAGCTCCGAAGCGTGTTTATCTCTTATGACAGAAGTAAAAATTCCCCCTAAGAAGGTATTTCGATTGTTGAGGTCCTGCTGGACCCGACCTACGAAATAGTTGGTCAAAGGCTCCACCAACGCTTTGCGCTCCCGGGTTTGATCACTTATGCGGGCATAGGTACGCTGGGTCACACTTTCCAAAAAACCAACTGAAAGACCGTGCTGCGTTTTGCCACTGAACTTTCCTGCGCCAAGAATCGTGGTTTGACCAGGTATGTCTGCGTACTCTCCGGAAACAATCGCGGCGCTGCCCTGAGGTGTGCGACCAATTCTCCTGGAATAAAAGAGGTTATCACTACTGTAGGTACTACCAATGATCGGGGAAGAGAATCGGTAGTCGAAGATGTTTTTATTCTCTATGAAGAAGGGGCGTTGTTCGCGAAAAAAAAGTTGAAATCCATCCAGGGCAATAGCCGCTGGGTCGGCTTCTACCTGTCCAAAATCAGGATTGATCGTGAAGTCCAATGTCAAATCATTGGTCACTCCGACTTTTCCATCGATACCCGCATTTATAGCGGCGATGTGCTTATTTCTGTACGGATTATTGGCATCTCGCTGAAAAGTGTCATGGCTACCTACCACAAAAGGTTGTATCTCCAGTTGCCGCTGCTGCTTTAGGTCTGTCAAACCTGTCAAAAGGCCAAACTCACTGACCCAACCCGGTGCATCCTGAGGTATTCGCTGCCAAACCGAACGTTCCTCGTTGCTGACAAGCCTCCTCTGAACCTGCAACCCCCAGACTTGACCGGAGGCCTTCCCAAATCGTAGTTGGCTAAGCGGGATTTTCATTTCTGCAGACCAACCTTCAGCAGTTAAACTACTATGGGTGTACCAAATGGGGTTCCAGGCAATATCTTCTTCGGCTCCATTCAGGGAGATATATCGGTCACTTTTTACCCCCGAGGCACTGACGCTGAATGCAAAAGCAGACCGCTTGTCATGGTAAGAATCCAGAATAACCTCTACCCAATCGCCATTGTAGCCATCTCTCCTGGACATCCATTGATTTACGTTCCCCGCGCGATCAAAACAATGAATGCCTACGTACAGATACTTCTGGTCATATAAAATTGCAAATCGTGTCTCCTCGGATGATGGTTGACCCTCATTAGGAGAGCGTTGCACGAAATCCCCTGACCAGTTCAAGCCAGGGTCTTCCCAGATCGCCTCATCGAGCTTTCCATCGATGGTCAAGCGGTCCAAGGCACGGGGAGCAATACGATACTCCCTTGCCTCGATCTGACTGAAAGCGTTTATAACAGAGACCAACGAAAGGATGGCACAACAAAAGGTTTTCAAAAAATACATCTCAAAAAATTTTCGCCAAAGAAGCGCTACCAACCGGTAGGTCGCCAGCTTCCTGATTGAGATGTTGTGCGGCACTGATGTGAATTTTTTTCAACGATCACAGCGCCTGCTTGTCACTATCTTGCAGGTATGGAACTGAAGTATTTCCGATTGATCAAGACCATTGCTGAAGAAGGCAACATGGCCAATTCCTCTGAACGGCTGTTCTTGACACAATCCGCGTTGAGTCATCAGCTTCGTGAAATGGAGGACCGCCTGGGATTCAAAGTGTTTTACCGGCAAAGGAATCACTGGCAACTCACCCAGGAAGGTGAGGAGCTCTACAAAATGGCCAACTCCCTACTGGAAACATTGGAGGAAGGTTTTGATAATATCAAAAAGATCAAGGAAGGAGCAAAAGGCTCGCTAAAAATCAGCGCCGAATGTCAATCATTCTTTCACGGATTGCCGGCATTTGTTCAGAAAATGGGAGTATTGTACCCGGAAATTGAGATCGATCTGACGATGGGCGCTACACATCAAACTATTTCCCAGGTATTGTCAAGTGAACTCGACGTAGCCATTGTCACCATGGAACCTGCTTCTGAACAGCTCTGGTCAAAGGAAGTCTATCACGACGAGATTTTCGCTTTCATGCACAGGGAATACACATTAAGTGCCAAAGATTACCTCGATGCAAGCGACTTTGCAGAGGCCCACCTTTTAATCAACTCCTTTCCCCTGGAAAATGTCTCTGTTTACGAGCATTTCCTGAAACCGAACCGGATGGTCCCTGCCAAGATCTCAGCGATCCCTTTCACCGAGGTGACCCTCCAACTGATCAGGGCCAACATGGGCATGATGTGTGCCCCTTTGTGGGCGATGAAGCCCTTCCAAATGACGGATGATATTGTATATAGGCGAATTGGCCGCAATGGGCTCAAGCGCTCGCACTTCCTGGTGACCCGTGATGAGCAACGAAACCTTGAATACATGTCCACATTCACTGCCAACTTTATTGAGACGTTTTCGAATGTGGTCTAGGGAGGTCCTCTAATCTGTGTTAACTAACTTTCCTGTCTAATGATAACACCGGCCTTCCTGCCTTCAGAATGAAGAAATTAGTTGTTTACCAGATCGATGCTTTCACAAAAGACAAATTCGGAGGCAATCCCGCCGGAGTAGTACTCAATGCTGACGGCTTGACAGACAAGCAGATGCAACTGATAGCCAGAGAACTAAATAATTCGGAAACCGCTTTCCTCTTCCCTCCAACTGCGGATGACCATGATGGGGTGATCAGATACTTCACCCCACTCAGGGAGGTTCCAACTTGCGGCCACGCAACAATAGCCGCCATGTACGCAAGGGCGCTCGAAGAGAGCTTAGATTCCTGCCTCCTGCGATACAAAACGGGGATTGGTGTCTTGCCCTTTGAAATAACCAGGAATGCTGACGATTATCTCGTTACAATGACTCAGGGCCGATTTGAATTAAGCGATCCGTTCAGTGCACAGACCATGGAAACCTTGATCAGGGCGCTGGGTGTTCGGAAGGACGACCTCCATGATGCGTGTCCAGTGCAAATAGCTTCCACGGGCCATTCGAAGGTCATAATTGGAATCAAGAGCAGAGAAGCATTGAACTCCCTCGACCCCAACTTTCCTGCCCTAACGGCACTTAGCAAAGAAATTGGGAGTAACGGATATTTTGCATTCACCTTTGATACTAACCGTGCGGATCTTTTGACTTTAGGAAGAATGTTTGCACCAGCAATTGGTATAGCTGAGGACCCGGTGACAGGAAATGCCAACGGCCCATTGGGTGGCTATTTGACTCATAACAGGCTGGTTCAAGTCGAGGATGATCGATTTGAATTTCTAGGAGGTCAAGGTGAATGCCTAAACAGATTTGGGGTCGTCAAGGTCCGAGTACTAATGGAAAACGGAAATCCTTCCGTCATAAGCATTCTAGGTAATGCAAGGATGGTTTTCAGGACAGAAATGGAAGTCTAACTGTTTTCAGTAAACGATCATCCACTGGTCCCTCCGGTGAGCAATTCGGTTGCTCAATAATCAGTAGTTTTAGACTACTATGATAGCAAACCAAATTAGGGGCGTATCTACTTGGCGGACACTTATCAAATGCTTCGTGAGTAAGGTGCCGGTACTCCAACTGTGTGGCATGTGCCTGCTGGCCTGTAACAATCCAAGCCCCACTGAGGACAAAAAACCTAACGTTGTAATCATCTTCACCGACGACCAAGGCTATCAGGACATTGGCTGTTTTGGCGCTCCGGATATCGAAACCCCCCATTTGGATCAAATGGCCCGAGAGGGCATCAAGTTGACGGACTTTTACGCAGCCCAGGCGGTTTGCTCCGCCTCGCGAGCTGGACTACTTACCGGCTGCTATCCCAACCGTATCGGCATCCACGGTGCGTTCATGCCCAATAGCAATCGAGGATTGAACCTGGCGGAGACCACCCTGGCTGAAATGCTTAAAAGTATAGACTACAAAACCGCAATATTCGGAAAATGGCATTTGGGTGACCACCCCGATTTTATGCCGCTGAATCAGGGATTTGATGAATACTTCGGAATTCCTTATTCCAATGATATGTGGCCGTTGCACCCCCAGCAAGGACCTATATTTGACTTTGGCCCCTTGCCCCTGTTTGAGAACGAATCCATTATAGACACCCTGACCGATCAAACCTCGCTCACTACCCAAATCACGGAAAGAGGCATCGATTTCATTGCCAAAAACAAAAACAACCCTTTTTTCCTCTACATCGCGCACCCGCAGCCCCATGTTCCGCTATATGTATCGAAAAAATTTAGAGGCAAGTCCAAAAGAGGGTTGTATGGCGATGTGATTATGGAAATCGACTGGTCCGTTGGCCAGATTCTGGCTTCCCTGAAAGAAAATGGTTTGGAAGACAACACTCTTGTTATTTTCACCTCGGACAATGGACCCTGGCTCAGTTATGGAGATCATGCAGGCAGTGCCTATCCCCTCCGGGAAGGAAAAGGAACAGCACTGGAGGGCGGACAAAGAGAACCCTGTATTATTAAGTACCCAAAAGCAATAGCCCAAGGCAAAGTCATTGATGTTCCCATGATGACCATAGACATTCTACCGACCATCGCACACCTAACAGGAGCAAAACTTCCAACAAAAAAAATAGACGGGAAAAATGTGTGGGATATTTGGACAGGAAAATCCCACAGCTCGCCACACGAGGCCTATTACTTCTATTATCACGTAAATGAGCTGCATGGTATCAGGCACAAAAACTGGAAAATGTACTTCCCGCACCGTTACAGAACCTTGAATGGCCGACCGGGTGGCACCAACGGCCAACCAGTAGATTATGAATACAACACCATAAAGGGTATTGAGCTCTACGATTTGTCAAAAGATATAGCTGAGACTACTAATGTCGCACTTTCCAATCCCGAAGTTGTCGCAACCATCAAGACCTTCGCCAGGCAAATAAGGGCAGAGCTAGGAGACGCTTTGACGGAAAAAGTCGGGAATGGCACCCGCGCTGCGGGGGTGATTCAAACTTCAGAAAAATAGTGCCCACAGGGGCAAAAAAGAAAGTAAGTCGTCATGCATAACTTAGTCCACAATGACATTGCCAACTAACTACATGTACCAAATTAGAAGAACCCTGATCCTGGCAACCCTCTGCATTGCATTTTTGAATCCCGCGTTTACACAAGCGCCTACAATCGATGTGCAACATTACGATTTGACCTTGGACCCTGACATTGACAGGGGGGTGGTGACGGGAGCCGTGCAAATACGGTTCAAAGTTCCCGCTACCGAACGATCTGCCGCATTTAATTGCGGCAATCTACAGATTCACAGCGTTGAAGGCTCAAGCGTAAGTTCCTATGAAAAAGTTGGTTCAAAGTTGATTGTTCAGCTCCTGGAAACTGTGGCCACCGAACATGAAGTAACCGTAAACTATGCGGGGGCCCCAGCCAGAGGCCTTTTATTTAATGCACCGGCAGGGCAAGCCCACACGGTCTACTTCACAAGCGAGTGGATGGTTTGCCATGAAGACCCAAGTGACAAGGCCACCTTAAACCTGAACCTCCTTGTTCCGCCCGGGAGGGACTGCATCGCTAGTGGTGAATTGGTCAGAAGCCAACCGCAAGGAGACAAAATACGCTTCCAGTGGGAACAGCGCTATGCAACACCAGCTTATACTTATGGCTTTGTCATTGGTGCTTTCAATAAAGCTACTGAACAAATTGACGGCATTACCTTCAATTACTATTCATCTTCATTGAACGAAAGTGACCTGAAGCAAGTGTTCCTCGAAACAGCCGACATATTGCAATTCTTCCAGGAAAAATCCGGCGTTAAATACGTGCAAAAAGCCTATTCACAGGTCTTAATTGGGAGCAACTATCAGGAAATGTCCGGATTGGCTGTTTTCAATAAATCATATGCCGCTGCCGTGCTCAGAGACAGCTCTGAAATTCATCTGACCGGTCATGAGTTGGCGCATCAATGGTGGGGAAATATGATAACCTGCAAAGATTTTAGCCATTTTTGGCTCAATGAAGCGTTTGCCGTATACATGGCGACGGCTTTTCATGAACGAAGATTTGGCCGGAAGAAATACCTGGCAGATGTAGCACTTTACAAGGGTATTTATGACAATCTGGTCAAAGCTGGTAAAGACAAAGCGCTCATCATCCCCCAATGGCAACCCACCAGGGACAATCGGCACGTGGTTTATTACAAGGGAGCCTATGTCCTACACCTGCTACGGGAGCATCTCGGCGAGGATTCCTTCTGGCGCGGCATCCGCTATTACAGTCAACAGTACTACGGAAAGTCTGTGGTCACCGATGATTTCAAGCTCGCGATGGAGCAAGTGACAAACACCGATTTAGACGACTTCTTTGAGGAATGGGTGTACCGAGCTGCAAAGTAGTATGCTGCTTATAGCTGTATCCTGTCGCATTGGCTAGCTTTGGGCATTCGTGATTTGGAAAGCATCTTATGACAAAAGGAAAGTTTGTTTACGTTTGGGAATACATCGTGGAAGACGCGCATCGCACCGAATTTGAAAAAGTATATGGGGCAGAGGGAGATTGGGTCCGCTTATTTCAAAGAGCGAAAGGCTACATTACCACGGATCTCCATAGAGACATTTCCAATAAAAACAGGTTTATAACGGTCGATACCTGGCAAACCAAGGAGGACCGGGATCAATTCCAAAGGGACTTCTCTCGGGAGTTTGAATCGCTGGACAAGCAATGTGAGCGTCTCACAAAACGAGAGAACTGGATCGGTGATTTTGAACAAATCCCATCATTCACCGAGCGATCATGATCAGGAAGGTTGTCAAAACAAGCTGGCTGCTGTTTATCACTTTCGGCTGCCTCGCGCAACAGGAATCGACCAATGATTACAGCACTTTTTTCAGTAGGATCTTCCTGCCTTCGGTGGATATTGGCTATCAAATACCCAACTCCGACTTAATAGAAGGTTCGGTACGGGTGGCTACCTCTATCGAATATCGCATACGGAACAACAACGATTTCTTCATTCGATTAAACTACGATACGTACGGGGTACCGTACCAACTCGGTGCGGACAATACCACCAGCAACACCATTGAAGGCACCGTGCAGGTCTCAGATGTTTTTTTAGCCCCTGGTTACCGATTAGGTGACAACACCTTCCGATTGATGTTTTCTTTAATGCCCGGAATCAAGTTTTATGAATATCCCATCGCCTCCTTGAATGTCGCAAGTGTGCAGGTCAGCCAAAAAGGCAAGTCCCTTTTCACCACCTCAGTGCTTACGACACTCGAATATTACTTTGACGAAAAATCAGCACTTACTTTCAGTATTTATCAAAACCAGGTTTGGCGAAAAATAGACTTCTGGGAAGACGGCAGGTCTGCGGTCGGTTTTTCACTGGGATTCATCACTTCACTCTTGTAAAAACATTACAAAAAGACATGGATAGCAATATCAACCCACTTGTATCACCGAAATGGCTGAATGATAATATTTCCAGTAAAAATCTGCTACTCCTGGATGCCAGTTTGCCAGCTACGGCAGACGGAAGATCTTCCGAACTTGGCTCACAGACCATACCTGGTGCCCGATTCTTCGATCTCAAAGGAAAATTCTCGGACAAAAACGCGCCCTTTCCCAACACGATTCCAGCGGAAGAAGAATTTGAACGGGAATGTCAAAAGCTTGGGATAAATAACGACTCGAACCTGGTGATATTTGACAACATGGGCATCTACTCAAGCCCCCGTGTTTGGTGGATGTTCCGGGCCATGGGTCATGCGGAGGTTTTCGTATTGGATGGTGGCCTTCCAGCGTGGGTGCAGCACGGGTTCCCCACGAGTTCCTCGCATGCCAGGAACCATGCACCGGGCAAATTCAAAGCTTCTTTTCAGAGGGACTATGTCAAATACTACCAGGATGTTGTGCAGAACCGGGAATCTCCGAAATTCACCATTGTAGACGCTCGATCCGCTGGTCGTTTCGATGGAACGGAAAAAGAACCCAGGAAGCACCTAAAAAGCGGCCATATTCCCAATTCTGTCAATATCCCTTTCAAGCAAGTGTTAGCGCTTGGGAAATTTAAGACGCGAGCAGAACTACAAGAACTGTTTGAGGACATTTCCACAGATCAAGAATCCCTGGTATTCAGCTGTGGCTCGGGCTTGACCGCATGCATTGTGCTGTTGGCAGGGGTAGTCGCTGGAAAGTCACACAAAGCCGTATATGACGGCTCGTGGACCGAATGGGCAGAACTGCAAAATTTGCGGTCTGATTAACAAGCTAACGAAAGTCAATCGTTTACCGCTTAAGCAACCTTTTGATACCCGAAGAAGCACCGGAAATAAAGACATAATAAGTACCATCAGGGACATGAGTGAGATCGAGCCTGCAAGACGATTCCTTTGTTTCCATTCGATGAACTGGCCGGCCATGAACGTCCAGTATAGTTATCCGCCGCGTACCTCCGTGCCCAAAGCTTAAACTCACGTCCGTGGAAGCCGGGTTGGGGAAAATAATCCACTCATCTACCCCTGTTGCAGCTAATACTATCTGTTCCTCGCAATCTCTTTGAGCCAACTCTTCATCGAATACACCAAATCGATCAACCATTTGCTCATAGACCTCACAGGGTCTTAATCTCAGGAACTCTTCGATAACAGCCAGCCGATTCTCCCATTGCTCAATGTTTTGCAGTGTTCCCCAACGCGCAATGTGCATCTCCATTTCAGTCGCGATGTTAGCAGCCAGTGATCTTGTAAAGTTTCCGGTGCGGCCAAAGGATAAGTCAGTCTTAAGCAACTGGATATACCTGTCAAGAAATAGCGTACGAAAAGTATCTGCCTCCATCAGGCCCTTGAAAAGGAACGAAAAGTAATTATGATAATCCTGATGGACCTCTCTTTCGTTATTCTCGTTAAGAGGATCATCCATAAACCCGAAGTAATCAAAGGTCCAAGGCTGAGGTGCTGTCCATAAGCCACCTAATCCTACATCCATATCGAAAAGGAAGAAGCGAATTTTCCCTCCGGGGCTTTTCCATGTTTCCCGATTGGCGTTATCATGTCGATAAAAGAAGTTATCCGCAATAGACAAATCAATAAAATTCTCAATGTCCATTGCATTGGCAATGAAATCATAGTTTTCGGGGTTTTGCATGTCATTCGACCTGGCAAAATCGGCTAAGAAAACGCCTCCCAGTTTTTCTCTTTCGACAATTTTGGAATCAATATCATGGTGACTTTGAACGTAGTGCTCGTCTTGATATTCTCTCAAATTAGCCAATCCCCAATATTCTCCATTGAGAAAAACGACCACTGGCTGATAAGCCTGCACATCTAACGTGGTATTCGCAAGTAGCTCGTGTATTAGGGGGTCACGTAGGTAGGCACTCGAGAAGTCCTGGCCCGCATTCCTCAGCAAAAGCCGCTTGAACTTGTCATTGGTAAGGTTACCAAAAAATGAGTGGCTCAATTCTGAAAAGCCATATTCCTCCCGGGCATAAAGACGCAAAGATTTGAGAGGTAACCTCCGGGTAGTGGCTCCATGAATCCGCACACCAATATTTTGGGCAATCGATAGGCTGCCGTTTTCAAAGTATTCAAAACTAATTGGCCGCTCCCAGGAAGTACCTCGTTGCTCATAGTTGGGCGTATCACCTTCACCCGCAACCAGGATTCCAGTCTCCGGGGAGAAAAGGTTGTCCTCCTCGCTGACCAATGAAACTACGGGCAATGAAAGGGACGCATCGCCAATGAAGTAGGAGGCTGTCACCACATCTCCCACAAGCTCATCAGCAACAAAACACCCCGCTCTGACTGTCGTCATTTTTGGAACCGGGAATTCAACCGATACTTCAAAGTCAGTGGACGTGGAGATATTGGCGTAATAGTTGGGTTCTGACGATCTATCCTCAATCAACAAGGCATCCTCAAATCGCCGGGATGTCGCATCAGGTACCGTTTGATCAAGGGTATAAAAAATCTCGGAATCACGGACCGGGCACGCCATAGCCACCTCAATGTTTTCGCGATAAAACCCAGCAGTGTGCGAGAAGGTTACAGGGCCATTAATAAGTCTAATTTCCGATTGGCAGTTGGAAGCATTGTAAGTTGCTACCTGGAAGAACCCGGCAACTTCATGATTATCACACATTCTGCCATAACTCTGATCGACTTCCAGCGGAGGTATGGTCAGGGAATCAACCACATGGCCGGACGGATCAAATAAAAAAACGGTTTCTCCGTCTTTATCCAATTTAAAATCGGCATGAAGTTCCGAACCCATTCCCTCGCTCCCTGAGGCAAAAACCACCACCGTTCCATGCCCCGCTATACTCACACCTTCAAACCGAAACTTTATCGTCTCCCGACGATCGGAAAGTCCATATCCATTAAGTTGAACCTGTTGCTCCGATCGATTGTAAATTTCGATCCAGTCGGGATATTCACCGGAATTTGAACTGATGGCGGTTTCATTTGAACTCATTGCCTCATTGATCACGACCTGGCAAAAAGCACCGCTGGACACCATCAAAAAGAATGTCAGGTTTATAAGTAGGCGGTAATTTTTTGTAAGGACCATTTCGTGTTTCGCTTTACAGTTCCGGCTTTGCCTGATTCCGCAAACTAGTCCTTTCAAGAACAATCGCTTTCAGTAATATCACTATAGAAGACAAAATCCTGAAGAAAGGAGTAAGTATTTTCAAGGTGACTTCATGTTTTCGAACTTCCAGTCCCCACCGGATGAAATAAGCCGGCATTTATTAGATGCAATTATCAGTTTTTTGGTATCCTTAGTTGGATTTAGTTGGTGCGTTTGGTCATCGGTAACTTTCTCATGCATCTTTTGTCTTTTACTACATGAAATTTTTCTATACACTCATCCTTTCATTCGCATTTTCTCAAGCATTCACACAGGTTTCGCTTGAGGCAATGGCCCTGGAGTCGGGGGATTATCACGTGGGCTTTCGGAATTTCACAGCGTATGATAGTTCAAGGACCTATCAGCGCATATACGACTGGAATAACCAATTGCAACCCAGGCCCATCCCCATCAGTGTTTGGTACCCCGCCAGCGAGCCTGGAGGTGAGAAGCTGAAAATCCTGGACTACATGCGTATTCTGAAAGAGGAAGAGGAATGGGAACACCTACCCGATGAGTTTATCCTCAATTGGTTTTACTACCCCAATACACCACAAAATCAGGCGCACCTTCGGAAAGAAACAAACGCTTTTGCGAACCCTGAAATCCGGAAGGGAAGGTTTCCGGTAATTATTTACGCCCCCAGCTACCAGGCGTCCTCTATTGAGAACTTTGGGTTATGTGAAGTCCTGGCAAGCCATGGATACATTGTGATTTCCAGTCCAAGCCGTGGTTCCGGTCAGCGCTTTTTTGAAGGTGCAACCTTGAAGGATGCTGAGACCCAGGCACGAGACATTCAGTTTCTGATTTCACGGGCCAAATCATTGAAAAATGCCGATCCAGCCCGTATTGCGTCCATTGGTTTTAGCTACGGCGGACTATCCAATGTACTGGCCCAGGCGCAGAACAAGGACATCAAAGTCATCGTGAGCCTCGACGGGTCTATCAAATATCAATATGCCACTATTGAAAATTCCACCTTCTTTGATGTCAATCAATTCGACATTCCATTCCTGCATATGTCCCAGAAAGATATCCCGATGGAAGTCATGATCGCAGACAAGATCGATACAACCCTGAACACTAGATTTGATTTTTTTGATGAACTGACCCGCTCCAGCGCCCATCATTTGAAATTCAACTATCTGACCCATTCTTACTTCAGCACTTTGGGTGTGCTGTTTCAAACGCGTGATCCCAGGCAGGACAAAAGCGATTCGGAAATTATGCAGTCCTACCGTTGGCTAACCCAATACACTTTGCATTTCCTGAATGCCCAATTATTAGGGAATGCCGCGTCGAAGGCATGGTTTGCCAATCCCCCTGAAAAAAATGGGATCCCCGCAGCCGGTTTGAGTAAGATTGCTTCAAAAGAACCAGTTCCCAGCAAATTCACCTTCCAGGACTTCAATGAAAAAGCAGCAGCGCAGAACTACGAAGATCTCCTGAACCTATTTGAAGGGGTAATCACCGACGAACCAACGTTTGAAATACCGGAAGGTAGACTTAATAACCTGGGGTTACAATTGACGTTCAACCCAAAAAGCTCTCAGCAAGGTATACGGGTCTTCCAATTTGCCACGGAATTGTACCCAGCTTCGTCCAATTTATTCGACAGTATGGCCGAAGCCTATTTGTTTATTGGAGACCAATCCAGGGCCTTGCAAAATTTCCAAAGGTCTTTGGAGTTGGATGCCAGTAATCAGAATGCCAAAGACCGTATCAAGCAGCTTTCGAAATAAATCACTGGGACCATTTTGCACACTGGCAACCCGTCAACAGGTTATGGATAGAAACTTAGACGATTTAACCAAACAAGATTGGGATACACTCTTTCCTATAGAACTTGTCGATTATGAGTCAAACTGGCCTGCCATTTACCTGCTTGAGAAAGAGAAGATCCTCGCAGAGATTGGCGACAAAATTATTCGCATTGAACATGTCGGTAGTACTTCTATCCCCAATTTGAGGGCAAAACCTTATATCGACATTTGTATTGAAATTAACACCAATGACCTTTTCAATAGCACGATTATTGGGGCTTTGAGGAGCCAGAATTATCATTTTTTCCGGCAGACTGGTCAAGGCATTGACTATATGGTCTTTGTAAAGGGATATCACCCGGACGGCAAAAAGTCGCAAGTCTTTCACGTGCACATGTGCCCGCCGGACCACAAGATGCTGGATCAAATTATTTTCCGCGACTACTTGCGGGCCAATACACAAAGAGCCAAAGCATACGAACAACTGAAACGGACGTTGGCTATCACCTACAAGAATGACCGAACCGGGTACCGCATAGCCAAAAACGACTTTATTGAGGAAACCATGCAGATGGCGAGGGAGCATTAGATAATGAGACTATTAACGAAATCCGACGAGTGAATTTTAGGCTAACTTGACTCTCAAGAATATAATTATGAAATCATCTGATAAAAATAGCTGCAAGAATCGCCTGCTAATTGCCTCCATGCTCCTGCTGACATCAGCCTATGTACACGCCCAGGACTGGCCAAATCTGGCACGATTCCAACCTGAAAATGATTCATTGCGGACTACCCGCAACGGCGGCGACAGAATTGTATTCATGGGCAACTCGATTACCGAAGGTTGGTCTAACATTCGTCCAGAATTTTTTAAGGGGAAACCCTATATCAACCGTGGCATTAGTGGCCAAACCACACCTCAGATGCTATTACGATTTCGCCAGGATGTGATCGACCTGAACCCTCTTGCAGTGGTCATACTCGCAGGGATCAACGACATAGCTGGCAATACCGGCCCATCGACCATTAAAATGATTTTTAACAACATCGTTTCCATGGTAGAACTTGCGGAATCAAACGACATAAAAATCGTCTTATGTTCGGTGCTCCCCGCGTTGGACTTTCCCTGGAGCCCTGGCAAAGAACCGGCAGAGAAAGTGATCGCCCTGAATAAGCTATTACGGGACTATGCAAGGCAGAAAAGCATAACCTATCTGGACTATTTCACGGCCATGGCTAACGAATCCAATGGGCTAAAAGAGGAACTTGGGGACGATGGAATACACCCTAACGTGCAGGGATACAAAGTGATGGAACCGCTGCTTGAAGAAGCCCTGGCTAAGGTTCAATATTGAATTGATCAACCAGTAGGCAATACGAATTGTCCTGAGACTATCTCTTCAATAGTTTAAAGGCAATCTCCCTCCCCTGCCCCTGAAACATGGCCAAATTGATCCAGAAAAAAGCAAACTGTTCCATCAATTGGAATTTGTCGTTTCCTCCAACATCGTAACATTCGGCAAAACCCGCGTCTACAGCCAGTCGACTGGCTACCTCTTTTGCCTTAACGCTATCTCCGCAGGTGTATGCATCGATTTGCTGGCCGGCATACTCGGTATTTTCCATGTTATTAAATCCCGTGGTATTGAAGCACTTGGCCAGGTCACCGGTATGGGTGTTGGCAAGGATCGCATCTGAGGTATTGGTATATCCCTCAGGACCTATCCCCCTTACGACATTCATGCTGTCTATGATGACTTTTCCCTCGGTATTCCCTAAAGACTGAGCCACCTCGATCGCCACCTTGGCAGGTGTAGCAATTAAAATGACTTCTGATTGTCTGACTGCTTCCTCTATAGTGTGGGCAGTAGTATTGGCATTATTCAGTAGTCCCTTACCCTTGAAATTTTCCAGGTCTTTTACGCCAAGTAAGATCTGATGACCGGTTATCGACCATTTCGTTGCCAATGCACCTCCAACATTACCTGTTCCAATGATTGCAATCTTCATAGCTAAAATTGTTTTCTAATAAATATGCCAGGGTTTGAATCGGTTATGTAATCTTTTCCAATTCCTGAAAGATTTAACCCTAAACCGAATTGATAGTTCAATCGGTTCAAACCTATCCTCATCCTTTGTACGCTTGCACTGTGGCCAGATCGCTGAAAATTGGAGAAAAGCTCCAGGCTCGAATACAAGTTCCAATCTTCTGATAAAGAAGGTGTCCATCGCAAGATAGAAAACCAGGAATAACGCAATGAGGAACTCAACCCCATGGATACCAGAGCAAACAGCATTACCTGTCTATTGGCTTTGAAAAAATGAAGGCCAGCATCACCACCGGCCCCCAATGCGGATATACTTCCTACCACCGTTCCGCCGAAACCTGATTGCGTCGTGTGATTCAGGTAAGCGCCGGTAAACAAATTCGTATTTTCTCTGTAGTCAGTAGTTGCCCTGGTTCGGCTGAAAACGGACCATTTTTTGCCATCATCCAGGAATTCCAGCCATTGAACATCCGCGAAGATTCTTTCGGTACCCGGCATGACTTCCAGGCTCTGACCTTTGGTAGTAGCGGCGACCCCCAAGGTAACTACTAGCAAGGCAATAATGGGTTTCATGAGCATTTGAATGTTGAAAAGAGCTAGTAACCAATGACAGAAGTCACTTCGATAGCATTTCGATCACCATCCTGGCAGCAGCTGCCCCGGAGTTTTGCTGTTGACCAGTGATCAGATTACCATCGGCTATGGCGTAGGAGGAGAAGGCCTCAGCTACCTTGAAGGTTGTACCGGCAATTTTGTTGGCTTCATCCTCTATCCTATAAGGTTGGATCTTTTGCCCAACTGCCTGATCAGCAAAATCTTCCTCGGAATTGGCAAACCCGGTCCAGGTTTTTCCCTTCACCAGAAGCTCCCCGTTTTTCCGTTTGGCTTCCAGCAGCAAGGTCGTGGAGTGGCACACGGCGGCACTTGGCTTGTTGGCGTCATAAAATGATGCAAACAAGCCTTCGAGATCTTTGTTGCCCCGGTAGGTATACATGGGTCCCTGGCCGCCTACGAGAAAAATGGCATCGTATTCGTCGATGTTCACCTCCGTCAGCTTTCTGGTATCTTTCAACATGGCATTGAACCATTCCTGCTGCATATAG
Source organism: Cyclobacteriaceae bacterium (assembly GCA_965242775.1). Classification (GTDB taxonomy): domain Bacteria; phylum Bacteroidota; class Bacteroidia; order Cytophagales; family Cyclobacteriaceae; genus JAWPMT01. Next base: position 129,406 of record CBDETI010000028.1, on the reverse strand, counting down.
CCCAATGAAATGACATCACTGGCCGAATAGCCGCTTGCATCAGTCGGATCAGAATAACTATCCATAGCAATTGCTCCGCCTTCAGTAGACACTAATTCCACTTCGTATCCGGCTTCCTGAAAGACATGCAATGGGTGGGTAAGCTCCGAAGCCCAAAACCCAATGGGCCAGCCAGTCTGATCCGAAACCGCCGGGCTACTTGCCACCATTAGAATTTTTCCTTTCAAAGGCATGCCATGGGCATGGACATATTGCGTTTTCTCCGTCACTGTAGTTTGCATCGATTTTTCATTTGATGGCACCGTTTGCGATTGCGATTCACATCCTGCGAGTATCAATCCTGCGAGTGCCAGTGTTGTTAGTAAATTCTTCATCTCTTAAAATTTTGATACCGTAAACCTCAGCATATACCGTATTTATTTCAATATACTTACCTATTTTAGAGATACTAACAAAAAAGAAAGTATACTGATAAACAGATAGTTATGCCGGAATTTATGTATAAAAACAAGCTCTACTACAACCCGGTAGAGTTTGCTATGGACCGCATCGGGGGAACCTGGAAAATGCCCATACTTTGGAGGCTGAAAGATAGGGTGATGCGTTTTAGCGAACTGAAGCGGGATATCAGCCACATAACCGACAAAATGCTAACTACCCAACTGAGAGAATTGGAGGCAGAGGGATTTATTCACCGGGAGGTCTATCCTGTGGTACCACCCAAAGTGGAATATTCCATGACTGAAAAGGGGAAAACTTGTATACCGATCATTGAGACCATTAGAAACTATGGCTTATATCTAATAGAGGAAGCAGGCATTGACCACAAGGGGTAAATCCTCATGAATTGACTCGAAAAGCGTAACTTCAACTCCTATTACAAAAGGTCTATGAAACGCTCAATAATAATTTTATCAGCTATTATGTTGTTTAGGGATGGCATAACAGTGAATGGTCAAGGTCTGTCCTACCTATCACAAGATCCACCCTCAACCAATCCTGAAATATTTGCTCCGGGAGTTATTTCAAAGGAAGATCGGTACGAATTTGGATCAGTTTTCAACCAAGAGGGAACAGAGTTCTACTTTGGAGTGGACGTAAATGGGAAAGAAGAACTCTGGTACTCAACACTGACGGGTAAAACCTGGAGTCCACCAAAAACCATGCTCAAACACCCAAAATACGGTTACAACGACCCGTTCCTCTCTCCTGACGAAAATAGATTGTTCTTTATATCAAGGCAAACCCTGGATGGTAAAGGGGAGCCCAAAGATTATGATATCTGGTACGTTCAAAGGGGGAACGAGGGATGGTCAGCCCCTATTAACGCCGGGCCCAACATCAACACGAACGGAAACGAATACTACATCTCTTTCACCAGCGAGGGCACGATGTATTTCTCTTCCAACAAAAAAGATTTCAATTTTGACATCTACACTTCCCGATCCGTTGCGGGGGAGTTTCAAGAAGCCACACCCCTGAGCGACGCCATCAACACGCAGCACTATGAGGCAGATGTATTCGTAGACCCAGAGGAGTCTTACGTTATTTTCTGTGCGAAACGACCGGAAGGTATGGGCCAGGGAGACTTGTATGTAAGCTTTAAGAACGGCGATGGGAAGTGGTCGCCATCAAAAAACATGGGCGAAAAGATCAATTCGGAAGGTCACGAGCTATGCCCATTTGTTACCAGAGACGGTAAGTATTTCTTCTATACAAGTAATCAAGACATACTGTGGGTCGATGCAAAGGTGATTGAAGAGCTACGTTCAGACGATTAAGGTTTACCCGATTCCTGCTTTGTGATGAAAAAGTAGACTCCCGGGATTGCTTCACACTGTTTCGAAATGACGCCAATACACTCAATCATCGAGAAGCGCCAAAAAAGAACAACGAAGCAATCTCCTCCAAGGACACGATCTCCGGGAAACCCAACACGCTCAATCCCACTGATCGTCAAACTTCTTTTAGAACAGCGTTAATTTCGGCTTGAAATAATGATGGCATAACTTGTCTCGGAATGGTGGTTTTAGAATTGATAATCCTTGTAATTGCTTACACTGCCTTAGTACTTTCTATATTTCTTTCCATCCTCTGCTTCCGGAAGAATCTGGAGAGTTGGCAGACCATCGCCCTTTCATCCTCTCTGCTACTGCTGATCCTTGCCATGACCATTCCCGCCCTTCGAGGGCCGCAGGCTGTGGTGCAAACTACCCCGACACCCACGCTGCTGGCTATGATCCTCGTGGGGCTCACCACACCGCTGAGTATTGTTTCCGAACGGAAACATCACTTGCCTTCTTTTTGGCAGAAAATCCTTTACACTTTGACATTAGCACTTGGGCTAGCCACTTCCATCGCTCACTTTCTTGATAAAGTTGAATACATCGAATATGGAGTCGTTGGATTTCTCGGAATATCGGTTGCGTCTTCCATGATATTAGTCAGAGTGACCCAACCGCTTAAGAAAGTAGCCCATCTCGAAAAGGTCAATAGACTATTTTCAATTGCCTTTCTGATCGTAGTACCGGCATCTTTGTTTGCAAATTATACCTCGCATGAGATCGCTGACCTGAGGATCGGACTGACTTTGCCCCTGGTATTCATACTCCTGGCGGCCCATAAGGTCTGGGACGACCTTCATCGACTTTCGCTATTTCGGCAATACCCCAAGGGAGAATTGCTTGGTCATTTTGCATTGTCGGAGAGGGAAAAGCAGATCGCGTTACTATTGGGTGCTGGAAAAACCTACAAAGAAATAGGCGAAGACTTGTTCATCTCACTGCCTACTGTAAAAACCCACGCCAGCAATATCTACAAAAAGTGTGGGGTCAAAAGTCGCGCAGAGTTGATGGCACTTTTAATGAAATAAGCGTCTTCTAAGCTCCCTCATACTTTGGTATGAATTCCGTATTCCACTGGATTTCATACCGGTGGCCGATTGTCTGGTCGTATACTGTGGCCGCATCTTCGTCTTCAATTTCCAAGATAACCAAGATGACAAAATCACTTTTTACGATCATTTTTCTGGTGTTAACGACTGATCTCATAGCTCAGATAGACCCCTCCCAAGTAGAAACAAAAGAGCGGCTGGATTTCGCGAAGGGCTATTTTGAATTGGGCGGCACCTATTTTCCTTCCACAGTCGGAAAACAAATGGAAAACAATCGCATCACGAACTTCGAACATGGGCAATCACTTAACTCCACCCTCTATTGGGGAGGCTTCCATTTCTGGGGCAAGGCTGAATTCTACGTTTCATTCCCACTTAGAAAATTGGATCTCCAGGAATCCAGTTCCGGAGAAATAAACTTCATGCATTATGCCGTAACGGGGGCCAGATTTTATCCCTGGAGGGTCGAAGAGAAAAAAGTGCGGCCTTTTGTCGGCTTGAGTTGGGCAGCATTTGACTACCAACAAAAAGACGCAGATGGCAATGAAGCGCCACGCTGGCAAAAAAACATAGAACTGGGGCTGGATGCAGGATTGATCTATCACTACAAAAGTTTTGCTTTACGTGCCAGTGCCTTTTACCATCCCAATAACCGATGGGAGTACCCGATATCCAGAACCGTCTTTGAAACAATCAAAACTCCCGGATATGGTATCAGTGTAGGCCTTATTTATACCAAAGACTATTCAAAAGACAATGGAGACCCAAGACTCAACGAAAGATGGAATAAGTACCGACGAATCTCTCCTTTGGGGGCAGGTGCCCGCTACTTTGGTGACTTATTTATAGGCTTAGGTCCCTCGCTCTCCTTTTCCCTGGATCATCCGCAGTACAACCAAACCCACTTGCCTTTTCTCAATCCGCGACAATCCTCAGAGAGCTACTTCGATATTTCCCTGGGATACCATTTCAACACAGCAAATATTTTCACAGCATTGACCTTCAGAAACCCAACCTTCGAGCGTAGTGGCTACGGTACCAGACAGCATATAAGCAAATCCTCCCTTACACTGGAAGTCGCTAAGTTCCTCGTCGATTACACCGGTTTCGCGCCGTTCATTGGTTTGAATTTGGCCTATGATCAAATTGACTATTTAGAAGAGGATGGGGGTCAGATATCGCAAGATTTAACCATCAGGCAGTTTGAGCCAGGGATAACATTTGGCTGGGACATAGTTCCAGGCAAAACCGACGAATACTTGATACTTCGAACCAACTTGCGTTGGTACCCACTCTCTTCTTTCTCTATCGACGATGAAAAATTCGATTTCGGCCAGCTGGAATATAACCTGATCCAGGTCCTCTTCTACCCCGAGCGATTTTTCAGGTCGAAGAAGACTTAGGCTTGAAATACCGTCCTACGCAAATGAACGAGAATTTCATCCAAATCATAGCGGTTACGCGGAACGTTATTTTCCCAAGAAACAATTATATTGGTACTATGAAAAAATCAACCACCTATTTAGTAATATTCTTGATCCTGTCAAGTTGCGGGTCAAAGAAGGATGAAAGCGCTCCTGCATCTAACCTTTCAAAGGAGGCAGTAGAAGCACTGGAGGCAGAGGCCACAGCTACCGAAAGTCTAACAGAAGAAATAGAGCAGTCCGCAAAGGAACTGGAAAACGCATTACAGGAACTTGAAAACTAAGGACATGAAACGAGCAATACTAATTTGTATTCTATGTATAAGCTTGTCAGGTTTTTCCGAGGTGCTTGCACAGGGAAATTCTCAGCGGGCTAAGGATAAAAAGGAAAACAAGAATAACAACGATAGAAACGATAAAGGTAATTCCGCAAGGGGGAACAACGGCAAAAAAGGAAACCCTCCTGGAAAATCGGATGAGAAGAAGAATAATCGCGGTGAAACCGAGGACTCTGAAGATGCCAAAAAAGAATCTAACGGCAATGCCTTCGGAAAAAACAAGGGCGACCTAAAAGGGAAAGCGTTTGGACAAGCACGAGCCGAGCAAGCAAAGCTTAACTCTGAGGAAAAGCGGAAAAATTTGGATAAAACGATTTCAGACAAGGAGCAAATCGTGAATGAAGCCAAGCAGAAGATAAAAGAGAAAAGACAGAAGCTGGAAGAAAAAAGAAGCACTGGCCAAATACCAGCTGCGGACTATGCACGTGAAAAAGGGAAAATCGAAGTAGCAGAACGAAAATTAAAAGAGTTAGAAGACAAGATAGCTCAAGGAAAAAGCAAGAGAAACAAAAGTACTGAGTAGTTCCCACAAGACCGTCGCAAGCTATTATCATCTTTCACCCGTGCCGTCTTTTGGGAGGTTTAGAGCAACTGAAAAGTATTTAACCACTGGATAGTCACAGTCCTGCGCATGTACAAAGTTTAATTACTATACAAATAGTTTAACTACTATTTGTATAGTTCATAAACTATATATATAGTTGCAATTCAAAGGTCAAAAACTCAACTTCTCAAATGCTCATCCACAATCTCAAAGTTTCATTGAGAAGCTTTAGGAGACATAGGGTCTCCTTCGTCGTTAACTTTTTCGGTTTACTCGCTGGGTTACTGACGGTCATGTTCATATATGTCTGGGTCGATCATGAGTTTCAAATGGATAAATTCCATACCCACGGTGACCGTTTGTATCGCCTGGTATCCGGCAATGCGGGCAACGAAACATTACTCAACTCCTCCCCCAGATTTGCCAAAGAACTCGAAGCAGCAATTCCTGAAATTGCCCTGATGGTCAATAGCTCGTGGGGAAGCCTGGAGTCCACATTAGCCATCGAGGAAGAAGTTTTCCCGGCAGTTGGTGAATTTGCCACAGCAGGCTTCTTTGAGTTGTTTTCCTACCCGTTGATTGAGGGTAACGCCGAATCCGTCTTAACAGGTCCTGGCACGATTGTCTTGTCTGAAAGTTTGGCTCGCAAGCTCTTCAACCGTACCAATGTTGTTGGTGAAAAGATGGTATGGAGGTGGTACAGTCTGTTGGAACCGGTGGTTGTCTCGGGAGTTTATAAAGACCCGCCCTCCACATCCTCAGCCCAGTTCGACTATGTCTTGTCCTTCCAGATTTTTGAGAGGAGATTCAAGGAACGCATTGAGCGGGGTAACCGAAACGGACGCACATTCATCAAACTGGCAAAAGGCGCCCGTGTCGAGACGGTCAACGAAAAAATTGCCTCGTACTTTCATGAGCACTATCCGGAGGTAGACCTACAACCAGCATTCCTGATCGGCTATGCGGATTACTACCTGAACAATCGTTACGAAAATGGCCAACCCACGGGTGGAAGGATTGTCCTGGTGCGCTTATTCATTGCCATTGGTGTGCTTATCCTCGCCATTGCTTGCATCAACTTCATGAACCTTTCCACGGCCCGTGCCGCCTTAAGAACGAGAGAAATTGGTACTAGGAAAGTGATGGGGGCTGTAAGAAGGTCACTGATCTACCAATATCTGACTGAAGCGGTCTTAGTCAGCGTAGTAGCCGGTATCGCATCTATAGTACTACTGTGGTTACTCTTCCCCTTTTTCGAGCAGCTCCTTGGACAAAACCTGGGTGTGACCTTGAACTGGCAACGGCTCCTTAGTTTCATTGGCATCATTACCATCACCGGACTGCTCGCCGGAAGCTATCCTGCATTCTACCTCTCCGGTTTCGATCCACTTGGCATGATGCGTGGGCAATTCATACCTTCAAGTGCCGACCAAATACTCCGGAAAGGTCTGGTTACATTCCAGTTCGGCATATCGCTCATGCTGATAGTTTGTGTGCTGGTCGTATATGCGCAAATGCAATTTATTCAAAACAAGCGGCTGGGTTATACCAATGAATACATAGTCAATCTGGCAACAACCGGCATGAGTGGCGAAACACAGCAATCCTTTCTGGCAGAAGCCCGAAGAATGCCGGGCATAATCAAGGCCTCCGGAATCTCACATGCGCTGTTTGGAGGACAGAAGTCCAGCGCCAATATCACCTGGCCAGGCAAAGACCCAAGACAAGAGGTCTGGTTTGAATGGGGATATGTAGGGTACGACATGCTTGAATTGCTGGAAATTGAGCTCCTGCATGGAAGAAGTTTCTCTCGCAAGTTTGGCAACGAACGGACCAAAGTAATAATCAACAAAACCACCTGGGACTTGATGAATGTTCAAGATCCTATTGGGCAAGCGTTCACACTGGGTGAAACCGAATATGAGATCATTGGGGTGACAGACGACTTCCATTTCCAATCATTGCATGAGCCTATCAAACCAACGTTCTTTTTGCTCAACAGTGGATGGTCCATGAAACTGGCGCTAAGGATCGCTGAAGAAGACATAGCGCAAACGATCCAATCACTCTCAACTCTATATTCAAGATTCAACGCCGGATTTCCCTTTTCGTATTCTTTCCACGATCAGGATCAACTGCAGCTATATATGACAGAAAAGAAGGTAACCTTATTGTCCAGGTATGCTGCTATCCTGGCGATTTTTATTTCGTGCTTAGGACTCTACGGAATGACCAGTTTTGTAGCCGAACAAAAATCCAAAGAACTCGGGATTAGAAAGGTATTAGGAGCACCTACGCGTGCGCTTGCCACCGTCATATCCAAGGATTTCGTCCTACCCATCGCGATAGCATCCGTTGTTGGGATCGTCGGAGCGGGCTTCCTGGCAGACCAATGGCTTGGCGACTTTGCCTATCGAATAGCATTGAAGTGGTGGTTCTTTGCTGGAGCAATAGCCCTCATGCTTGTATTGGCATTAATTACCTGTGGGAGTCAAATTATCAAAGCACTTTTCTCAAACCCCATCCAGGCACTGAGAGATGAGTGAATGGGGACGTTGATATCCACCCCCTTCCTCTCCCGGGAAAAGAAGTATTGAGCGAAAGGCGAAAAAAAGTCTTCTCCTTGGAGGGGATTTAGGGGTGGGTAATAGCTAAGTTTGAAAAGAACCAACCGCAATGTGAAAAATGAAACAGAAGGCCTTCCTGGCCCTGCTCCTATTAATCAACTTTTCCATGCTTTCGGCCCAAACCGAGGGAGAGGATCGGATCGTCAAGGTCCTGTCGTTTAACATTCTTCATGGCAGCACGACGCAGGGAAACTTCGACCTGGATGTTTTGGCCAACGTCATTAAAAAAGCAGATCCGGATTTCGTCGCTCTGCAAGAAGTAGATTTTAAGGTGAATCGGTCTAGAAAGTACGACCTGGTGACAGAACTGGGCTGGCGAACGAAAATGGTCCCATTGTTTGGCAAGGCAATGGCCTATGATGGTGGAGAGTATGGCGAGGGTATACTGTCAAAGTACAGCTTCGTACAAACAAGGAATGTACCGCTTCCCTATCTTGACCAGGAAGAACCCCGAGCAGCACTGGAGGTAGTAGCAATTATCCCCTCGGGGGATACCGTGGCTTTCGTAGGCACCCATTTTTCTCATGAAGGAGCGCAGGGCAGGCTGATTCAGGCACAACATGTGAATACCGCCTTCGCAAGCAACATCTATCCGACCGTCCTGGCCGGGGACCTAAATGCTACCCCGGGAAGCCCTGCAATCAATACACTGGAGAAGATGTGGAACGCTACTTACGATAAGCAAGACCCTCAACCGACGTACCCTTCTCACGAGCCCACAGAGAAAATCGATTATGTGATGTACGCTCCAGCTAATCGCTGGGAAGTGCTGGAAAAGAAAGTCATCCGAGACACTTTGGCTTCGGATCACTGTGCCTACCTGGTGACGTTGAGGTTATCAAAAAAATAAAGGACAAATCGCATACCCATTGATCCCTATAGGATCTAACGGAGTATTGTTCCAGCGGAAATAAGCATCACAGACGGTCCACGAAGAATTTTTGAAAATCCTGAAGGGGCTTCAGATCGCCTGCAGCTTTCATGCGGACCAGGGCCCCGTGCCAGCCATTGATGAGTGAGCTTCCCAACAGTTCAGGGTCCAGGCTATTGCTTATTTCGCCTAGCTCCTGGCCTTCCCTAACACACTCGATGATCACGCTCTCCTGCTCCCTGAAACCACGGTCCAGTAACTCACGGAATTGGTCGTTGACATCTGCCATCTCCGCCGAAAAGTTACTCATGATACAGCCAAGTTTAAAGTTGACTGCTTCCGCGTACCACTCGATGTTGCCTTGATAAAAATCAATGATGCGTTGCTTAGGTGATTTGCTTTTGTCCAGGAAATGCCTTTTGTGCACTTCCAATCCATTGCGCATGTACTCCGCTACGACCTCCAGCCCAAACTCCTCCTTGCTGGCAAAATGATTGTAAAAGGAACCTTTAGGTATCTCGATCTTATCCGTGATGTCTTTGATACCTGTATCATTGTACCCCCGCGAAAACATAAGGTCTCGCCCCGCCGCAATGATGTCTTCCCGGTATATTTTTCTTTTCACAATACAATTATAATGACCGTTCGTCATGTTTGGAAGAAAGATATCTCTACGATCTAATCAATATAGCTAATTTCCTTAGTTGGGTATTTTCAAAAGTATACTGAGGCTATTTCTCCCTCATTTTTGCCTTGATGCAAAAACGAGGCAAAAAGATCAAGACAGAATCATGCTACCCCTCCCTTGACCGCCGCTCCTCGCGATTCTGTCGAGCCCTCGCGCTTCACTTCTATCGAAGTGGTTGTCGTGAACTCCTGACCATAGCCTACACTGGGCCCATAAGGCACAAAGCTCCTGATCAAGGTATTAAATCGTTTTGTGCCAAATTATGAGTATGAGTTTTTTCCTTGCAAAAATCGCGTCTGCAGAGAATGCTTTTGATATGTACGAAAACGAGTACCTCTATTTCAGACCATTCGGAAATTTCCGACGGCCAGAGAATGACAATACTGGAAGACTTGACAAAAGGGAAGGCAACCTGATGAACAAGTAGATAAAGACTTTGGAAATAACCCTTCCAAATGGGAAAACTATCGACTCTCAAAAAGACTTCTTTTCGTTTGATGCACAATTTTTAGAACATAGCCACCAATATCCCTTCAACATTTGCTCATTCCTAATGTAGAAATTCGATGCTGACTACCGGTTGCAGCACATAAGCGATAGAGTTCGAGCGCTGGGAGACAGTGTATTTTAATTCTTGATACTCAAAGGTTCATTCAAATACTAAAAAAAGCTGTGACTGAAGCAAATTTCCAATGCAAAGCCGGAGTGGTAGAATATTACGATTCAAAAATATATGACGGAGAACTGACCCTTTTCCACAAGGAAAAGATATTTCAATACCAAAATGAATATAGAATTTTAGTAGCCTCCCGTGGCACTGAACCACTAAGAATTGTACCACCCGGACTAAAGGAAACTAGCATTTTGGTGCATACCTCCGAACTCAACAACTACAATACAGTTAAAGAACTACTAGGCTAAGTATATAACCTTCTTTTGTTGTAAATCCACCAAGACCCAGGAGCTAACTCATCCCCCAACCACTCCGACAGGAGTGAACAGGGTAGGCCTGAACCAATCGCGAGGGTGCGCCGGAATTGTGTGCGGGGAGCTTGATTGGTTCTTGATCTTTTGCCTACTTTTCTATCAAGAGAAAAGTTAGGAGAACCCAAGAGTTTTAGAAGAATCAGCTAAAGGCTTTTTTTCAACTTCGGACTCTTTCTCGCCTCCATTCTTAAATGAGATATCCAATTCTTGAAATTGACCCAACCCGACAAATCCCCTACCACACATCCAAACTATTGGTGCGTAAATCTGGCAATAACATATACTTGCGGTCACAACAGGTAAGGCTACCACTATGCTAGAAAGACGAGTGCAAGATTTTATTGAGAAGGTGCTGGACAACATGCCCATCGACTGGTTGCAACTTACCACCCATCGGCTGGACATTTACCAGGAGTCACTTGCCAAAACACAGTTTTTGGAGCACTTTGAAGCCTTGTTTCAAACCAACAACGCTAGTCAGGAAGCGCTTGCAGGATTGCCCACAGCTTTCGACTACATCCGATTGGGTCATCCTCTGTCATGCGTTTTGGAATGGACAATCGCCAAAACCAACCAACTGTCCCCGGATCAGGTAATTAGTTTTTCTTCAAAGACGATACCAATGCTCGCGATTCTCAGAAAAAAACGCCCTCGAGAATAAAGCCACGCACATCTATTACACGGGAGAACTCCCCTCCGCTTTTAAGGTAGAAGTAGTTAACAACATCTACGAATATAATTTTGAGCTGACACAAGTCCAGGACGCCCAGCGGCATTACAGACTTTCAAGGCACCACGGTTTTTCTGTCTCAGGCTAACGAAATTTCGACCGCTGACTTGCAGCCAAACATCGATTGCTACATCAATACCCATGATCAGGCCGGAAGCGTCTTGATGGTAAATGGCAAACAAAATGACAGTTACATTTCCGAAATTCAGCATGTCCGGAGGCGAGAGACCATAGCAATGACTCCCACAGATTGTGAGACAGCTTTGAAATTGATCGTTGGGCAAAAAGCCCGTAATCAAACTTATAACACCGAAGCCAATAAAAAGCAGTGTCTTAAGCACTATCCAGGAGATTACTGGTACGAAGGCGGCGCCGCTTGTCGCTTCCAGCGGGTTGTCTGTTCAGTATGCCATATTGATGGGACTGGTTCACCACGCCCGTGAAAATCACCAGGGAAAATCGATAAAGATTATTGTGCCTCCCAATTGCTATGGCGGAACCAACGACCAGGCCCGGCGAGTAGCTGCGGCCTTGGAGCAGGTCGAGATTGTCGACTTCCCGGTGGACGCAGGTAACGACATGGTCCGTAGCATCGACACTATTTTGGACGCGATAGCTGCTGAGGACGCAGTACCCTACATCATCGCAGAGATCCCCACCAACCCACGGGTGGAGGTCCCGGATCTTGAAAAATTGAGAGACGCCTTGAGTCGTGAGCGGCAAAACATCAACAGGTGAAGCTGCTATCGACCCTGTTTTCATCCTCGACCAGACCTTTTGCCCGAATGTTCACTTTTTGGGTGAGGGAGACGTGCTCGCACCAGTCCGAACACTGTCCTTCGCAAGTGGCTCTAAATTTCCCCAGTGGTGGACGCTGCACCGCCGGCTACTGCGTGGCCAATGAAAGAGCAGCGCCCTTGCTATCTAAAATAGAGACACACCTGCGGCTTTGTGATAACGAGGCCACCGACTTCCAGTACAATATCCTGGCTGAGCAACTCCCATCAATGCTGGAGCGAATCGAAGGTGCCTACCAGAATACCCGAGCTTTTGTCAACTTCATCAAGGAAACGTTGCCAGCGGCAAAGCTCAACTTCGTTTCGGAAAACCTGGCTGAACAGGGATTCACACCTTCCGTTTTTTTCACTGGACCTCCCTACCAGGGGGAACACGGAGGAGGAAAGAGAAGCTCATAAGCGGGACTTGAACTTGCAACTGATCAACTTGATGATTGGAGAAATCCCCCATGAGAGCAAATACTGTGTGAGCTACGGGCAGTTGAAAGGTTGCTACTGGACCATCCCTGCCACCTCCACCCAGGGAACTACCAAAGAAGGAGACAAAGATTACATTGTCCGTGTGGCCCTTTCGGCCAATATGGACCTGGACCTTCACAAGAAGGTGTTCTCGGATTTTGTAGCATCAATCTAGAGAGATCTCGCTAACGGCAACAGACTACCTGTAGCTACAAGTGCATTTCATCTACAAGTATTAAAGAAATATTATATATTTGTTCTACATGTATTAAACAAATATGCAATTAGGATACCTGGAAGAAACCCTCCTGCTGCTGATCATGGTGATGGAAGAGGATATTTATGGCTTTTCGGTGACTCAGGCCTATACACAACATACTGGGAAGTCTATTTCCATCAGCGCAGTGCATACCGCATTGTCCCGACTTGAAAAGAAAGGCCTGATACAATCAGAAATGGGAGGAGCAACGGATGAGCGAGGTGGCAGAAGAAAACGGATGTTCAAATACACAGAAAGTGGAAGATCGCTCATCATCCAATTAAAGGAATCAAGGGAAAAACTTTGGGCCCAAATCCCTGATCTCGTATGAAAACCGATCCTCCTTTTTACGCAAGAAAACTGCTTCGAACATTCTGTTCCAGGTACCTAATTGAAGAAATCGAAGGTGATTTGATAGAAGCATATCGATTTCGCCTTCAACATCATTCGAAATTCCAATGCGACCTGTGGTTCCTTTTAGACGTATTACGTTTTTTTCGGCCATACACCCTTGGACGTTCCCTGACTAAACATCGCATTCAGGTTCCACATTACCTCAAGGTATCGTTCCGGCATTTTCGAAAGAAACCCTTTCTAGCCTTACCCACGGTTTTTGGATTAGCAACTGGAATCAGCGCGGTGGTGCTCGTCATTTCGTATCTCGGCTATGAGTTGCAGTTTGACAGCCAATTTGGTGGCGACACCTACCGATTAATATATCAAAATGCGGATCAGAAATATGCATGCATGCCATTTCCTGACTATTCTGAATCGGATGAAGCGGTTCAAAAAACGTTAGTGAATCGGTTGAACGGCTATACTGGCGTCAAATCCGTAGGGCATTTTGTTCCGCATCTCAGCCCTATCAGTCTATTGACCTCCTCCAAAGTTTACGTGCAAACTGACTCCAAGAAGTTAGTATTCGATGACCTGATTTTTACTAATACACGTGCTACGATCGAGCAGTTGATCCCGTTAAACTTCGTGCAGGGTTCTTCTCAGGAAATCACCGCTCATTACAACACAGTCGCCTTAACTGAAAGCGCTACTCAAAAGCTTTTTGGTAATAACTGGAGAAGCCTCGAATTAATCGGCAGGCGGCTCGAGATTCACGACAACCACTTCGAAATAGGGGGAATTGTTGAGGACTCCCCAGAAAATGTTCATTTCTCATTTGATATTATCGTTTATCAGCAGCAAATACCCAGTTGGGCGGCCTATACCTATGTTCAGATCGACTCGCAAACCGATATTAAGTCGATCGAGCAACGATTGAACAAAGAGTTGGATCTGGTTTATCCCGACCAGATCTCGGATGGAGGGAAGTTAAAAATTGGCCTCATGCCCGTATCCAAAATCCATTTTACCAAGGACCTGCTATTCGAAATAAAATCAACTGCCGACCTGGCGTACCTGAAAATCCTTGGTCTGATCGGCTTGATCATACTGATCGTGTCCTGGGTAAATTTTGTGAGTTCATCAATCACCTCACACGCACATCGGCAAAAGCAACTCGGCGTGAGACAGGTATTGGGCGCGAACAAAAAAGATATCAATCTTCAGATTTTAGTTGATTCCTTTGTCTTGTCCTTTTCGTCGTTGCCTCTTTCTATTGCCTTCTTTCTTTTATTCGCTCCGATTCACAACAAGTTGTTGGAAATGCCAGCATCGTTGGCCTACCACTCAATCATGAGAACTACAGCATGGATGACGTTGCTCCTGGTACTAACCGCTCTCCTGGGCTCCCTGTATCCATCTATTTATTTCCGCCGAAAGGAATTGCGGCAATTGCTTCGCCGCATCTCCTCAATTGCCAAAAGCTGGTCGCTGCAAAGGCTATTACTGGGGTCACAATTCTTCTTTCTAATACTGCTTGCCAGCCTGGCCACCATGATTTCGTTCCAAATGAAATACCTTCAAAATAAGCCCAAAGGGTTTGCAACTGACGGAGTGATCTATTTCCGAGTGGACGGAGCTGAGAAGTTTAAGCTTATGCAAGAAGAAATGGAAAAAATCCCGGAAATTTCAGGCTTAGGTTCAGGAATGATCCCTGGTCAAAACATGTATGCTCAACTCAGTTACAGGCTCGCAGGTACCGATCAAACCTTTGCCAACGCAACGCACATCGTCACCTCCAAGGGGAGTATGCAGTTATATGGTTTTAAATCCGCTTCGATTGACAGGCTCGGCACAGGCGAGCGCCTATTGGTAATCAATCAGCATGCCGCGGATAAACTAGCTACCGTGCTTGGGATAACCCCTGCTTCCCTGATTGGCCAAACCATCATACTGGAGCCGGAACAACAGCATGATAAGGGGTGGGGATATCATCATACGATAGCCGATATTATTCCAAATTTCGACTACTTCACATTGAAGCATCGCAACCAACCTCTCTTCATCGAGGTACACGATCAACAAGAAGTTTGGATCTACAACATGATCCTGAAAGTCCGCACTTCCAATTGGTTTAACACCATTGAAGACATTGAGCAAGCCTACCTCAAGGTTGAAGAGACCCAACCATTTGATGTGAGGTTTCTTGATGATAGCCTCCAGGATCTCTACAAAAAAGATCGGAACTTAGGTAAATTGGCCAACTCACTGACCATTGTTTGCCTGATATTGTCGATTATAGGTTTATCTGGAGTCGTCGGTTTCGTGGCATTATCAAGGCAGAAAGAAATCGGAATACGAAAGGTCTTCGGAGCCACCCTGCTCTCCATCCTGCATTTAATCAGTCGAGATTACCTTTTTATGGTGGTCGGTGGCGGGATATTGGCAGCTCCATTTTTTTACTATCTGTCCGTCGAATGGTTAAATAGCTTCGCCTATCACGTTTCGGTAGATTTTTCCATTCTGATCATCTGCTGTTTCCTGACACTGGCTATGGTCCTGACAATTGTTGTCATCCAATCCTACAAGTCCACCGTCCGGAACCCCGCGGAAACGTTGAAGTATGAATAGGCCAGTGGAATAACATGATAATTAACCACAAAAAACTGGACCTCTTTGGGAAGTTGTTGTTTGAGACGATCACCCTCAAACCGCCCTTTTATAAGCCTAATCCCATGCCTGATGAGGCTTGCTTTCTGTATGTGATGGAAGGTACCTACGATTCCGTTTCGGAGAAGGAGAAAGTCAGGGTGAACACCCAAGAGTCGATCTTAATGAAATGTGGTAACTACTTGTCGGACATGGTTCCTACCCTGAATACCGACCAATACCAGGCCGTAGCGGTTCACTTTTTCCCGGAAGTCCTCTTGAAAATCTACGAAAACAAGCTACCGGAATTCCTCAAGAAAGACAGTACCCCGCCCACGGTCGGAATGACCAGGCTAGGTCACGATCAGCTCATTGCCAAGTACATTGACTCCTTGCTATTCTACTTTGAAAACCCACAATTAGTGGACGAGGACATTCTGATTTTGAAGCTTAAAGAAATCATCCTGCTCCTGGGCAAAACCAAAAACGCACCCGAGATCAAAACCATTCTATCCAACCTGTTCCAGCCCAATTCTTATACCCTTCGTGATATCATCGAAGCGCATATGTACTCAACCATCACCGTTCAGAAAATGGCCACCCTTGCCGGCATGAGTTTGTCCACTTTCAAGCGTGAATTTCAAAAACTCTATCAACAGTCGCCAGCGACTTATCTGCGCGATAAGAAAGTGGAGAAGGCAATTGAGTTATTGTCCAAGACAGACCTACGCGCCACGGAGATCGCTTACGAGTGCGGCTTTTCCAGCGTAGCCCATTTTTCCAGGATATTCAAAAACCGAAAAGGCCTACCGCCGACAGCCTACAAACTGAACCATTTTGGCAAATCATTGAACTAGTTGTGCAACTCAAAGCTTCCTAACCGCCGGACATTTGTCTCCATCAAATAACAATTAAAAATCATGGAGATAATTAAGGAGAAAATCTCAAGGCAACTAGCTGTCAGTCCTGATCAGGCGTGGGAAATAATAGGCGCTGTTGGGGGTGTAGATAAATGGTTCAGTTCAATGATCAAAACCTGCAAGGTTGAGAACAACAAGCGATTTTGTCAAACTGCCGAGGGCGTTGACCTGATCGAAGACATTCTGGAAGTAAATCATGAGACCAGAACCTTTCGGTTTGCGATCCCTCACCAAACCATGCTACCCGTTCAGGATATCGTAGAAACCATGACAGTGCAAGATGATGGTACCGGCAAAGCCATAGTCGAGTGGTCGGCTTCTTTCAAAGCAACACCCGAAAACGGCGTTGTGGCCAAAGAGGCATTTAGAAACCTCTGGGGCATGGGGCTCCAGGAGATGGAAGCCTACATCCAGGAAAATCATTAGCGCCATTGGCCTTATATGTGGCAGAGCCAGCTTGAATTATGGTCAGGGTACTAACAGCGGATAAGGTGAATCTGTTAGTGCCCCTTGTTTAAATCACTGCCATCCCAAGTCAGTGGGGATCTCTCTGCCAACCGGAAGCTTGTAAAGGTTGATTAGATTTGTCGGGTTCCAACAAACAAGCTTATCAAGCAGCTGCCGTTCAATTTATTGGGCAAAACCGTACTAGGAAGGGCATCGTTTACTCCTCCATTCAAGGCAAGTTCTCCGTTGACCAATGAGGCACGCTTCGTCCATGTTATCAACGGGCAATCCAAATTACACTCGCCAACCGGGAATGTCGAGCTCACCTCCGGAGACAACATGATCATGAAATGCGACAATTTCGTGAACCATTGGCAACCGAATCAGGACGGATCGACCAATGAGATCATCATTTTCCAGTTCTTCCCGGATGTACTGAATTTTATTTATGGGGGCAAATTACCTGGGGAGCTTGATCATCTGGGAACAGATACCTCTTTGCCTATTGTGAACGTTGGTCCTAATGAACTTCTGAGTGGATTCGTGCTTGATATGCGAAGGTACCTGGACATGCCCAAAATCATGACAGAAGAGTTCTTGAAAATAAAAATCCGGGAGTTGGTGCACCTGCTAGCCGCACTTGACGACTCGAAAGTAAATGCATTTTTGAGGGAACTCTTTCAGTCCAAACACTACAAATTTCAGGAGGTGATTGACGCCAACCTTTATGAAAACCTTAGAATGGAGGAACTCGCTTTTCTGTGTGGACTGAGCCTATCATCTTTCCAAAGAAAGTTTAAGTCAATTTTCGACATCAGCCCCAAACAATATATCCTGACCAAACGCCTCGAGAAGGCTAAATCTCTCCTTGAAAGAACAGAAATGAGTGTAGCTGAAATTGCTTATTCCTGTGGGTTTGAAGACGCAAGTCACTTCTCAAAATCGTTCGCGGCAAGCTTCAAAATATCCCCCCGTGGCATGAGAGAATCCCGTTGATCGGAAATTCCATGTAATTGACCAGAAATCACCAGCAATCCCATTTGGGCCTTCTGACTTTTGCGATAATGACACTTGTAGAAAGTAAGATTCCTAAATACTTAAACGATGAAAACTGTAATGAAAATCCTCGGAAGCCTGGTGGGCCTTTTTATCCTGGCGAATGGTGTTCTGTTCATGTTCAACCCGGAACTGGTCATGGGCCATTCAGCTATTTCGGCGAACAACGCGTTTGGCATGAGTACGGTGAGGGGTCTGATCGGTGGATCCATGGTAGCTACCGCCTTGCTGACCCTAATCGCTGTTATTAAATCAAAAATCGACTTGCTATACCCTGCGATCCTGGTGCTAATTGGATGGACAGTCGGCAGGATCGTGAGCATAATCTTTGATGGTTTCAATGCAGCGGTATTAACTGGGGGCATTTTGATTTCGCTTGCTATGGCTTTGGTCCTGGTGGCCTCACACCGCGTCCTCAAGACAAGGGAGGAAGCAGCATGACTTTCGGAAAACAGTACCTGTCCATGACAAGAAACCTGGTCATAATTTGCTGTTGCCTCAGTATGCTGAACCTACCGGCGCAAAGTCCGTGGCTGTATAAGAAAAAACAAGGCTTTTATCAAATCCAGACTACCTTTCTTGCCTTCCCATATACCTCACTCGCAGTGGGTAGACCTACTGAATCAACCGTCGATCTCAATAGAGAAGTGTATACTGCCGATATCTTAGCTTACTTGGAATACGGCATAGCCAACCGGTGGAATATCATTGGCAAAATTCCATTCAGATATACCTCTACTGGTGACGAAACAGATCAACTGTATCATCCGGAACTCCTCGAGGAGGGGTCTCTGACAGGCTTAAGCAACCTCGAGTTCGCGGCTAAGTATCAACTGATGGACCAATCCTGGAAAATGGCAGCGTCACTCAGAACGATCTTGAACACAGGCAGCCAAGATTTAGAAAAAGGTCTGACCACAGGGTACGATTACACCGGTATGGGCCTTTTTGGTCATGTGGGTCGTAGTGTTGGCAAAAGGTCCTATGTTTTCACTGATTTGGGCTTCGTTGTTACGACCAATGATTTCAGCGACTACCTCCAACAGCACATTGAAGGTGGTCATCGATTTGGTAAGGCCTTTTGGATCAGACTTACAGTCGATATCAAAAAATCCCTGAAAAACGGAGATTACGATAATACTACTTTACTTCAAACCGGTTTGAGTCCCAACGATCAGGAATGGATAGGATTTGGCGCAGGCATTGCATACGAAACAAGGGATAAATTGGGATTTAACCTGTCCACCGGCGGAGCATTTGTGGCTGAATATGTAGGTTTAGCCGCGCCGATCACTATAGGTCTGTACAAGAAGATTTAAAGACGGTTTGTCTGGCAGTTAAAAGTTGAACGTCGAATCGGATGTCAGATTTCTCTTGTGAAACATTACCTTTAATGATTGAATTGAAAGGCTCCAATTAATTTATCAGCATCGTACCAAAAGTTAAATAAGATGGCATCGCAAGTAGCATATCACGAGTTTCAGGATCCTGATTTCAACCTGTTCCTGGAGATGGGGCTAAAACTTTGGACTGACTTTGAAAGAGAAGAGCTCCAGAAACTCCTGCTTCAGACGGTTCAATCGGACAAACAGATGGTTTGGATTGCTAAGATTGGCGCGGAAACCGCTGGTTTTGTCATCTTTTCTATTCGTACGGATTATGTGGAGGGCGCATTGCAATCGCCGACAGGATATCTTGAGGGCATCTTTGTAGAGGATCAATTTCGAAAACTGGGAATTGCGAAAAAATTCATGGAGCTTGGCGAGGCTTGGTGCAAATCAAAAGGATGCTGCCAAATAGGCTCCGACACCTGGCTGACCGATACGGAATCACGGAGTTTTCACAAAAAAGTAGGGTTTTGGGAAGAAGATGAGCTCGTTCATTTTTTGAAGGACATTTGATTGAAAATTCGGACGCTCTCGGAAATTTGGTCTAGACTGACACTGCGAAAATCACGTCATTCCAGCAATACTTCCCCAAGGAAAGATCAACCGAAAAGTGGGTACCTACGTTAAGCTGAAACGGAAAATGCCTTTTACACACTATGAGTTTCAACAGTATCAAACCTTTTATCCCTTCCGGCTCCGATTTCGGAAAGTCCAGGGAGTTTTTCTTGGCGTTGGGTTTTGAAATTAGCTGGGAATCCGAAGGGTACGCGGGTTTCCAAAAAGATGACATTGGTTTCATCCTACAGGATTATGAAAACCTGGAATTAGCTCAAAACCTAATGATCCAAATTGAGGTTGAGGACCTGGATGAACTTTGGCAAGAATTCGAGAAAAAAGACCTCTCTGCGAGGTTCAACATAAAGTTGCGCGCACCCACCTCCTTCCCTTACGGAAGGGAAATTCATCTCATCGACATAGCTGGTGTATGCTGGCATTTCGCTGAGAAATAAACAGCTTAAATATTATAACAAAAGCTAAAAATTACATTTGAAAAGTAGCGAACGATCGCGTAGCTTAGAGCAAAGTTCAAACCCAAAAAGCTAGCTCGTCACAGGAAACACCACATGAAAGTTTCAACCAAAGGGAAATATTATGGCACCAAAGACATAGCCGTCTCCTTCGATGAAATTGTCATGTCACAGTACGACTACACTGTTAAAACCACTCCCTGGCACTATCATGAGAATCCCTATTTCATGTTCGTACTCCATGGAAATATGATTGACTGCAATAAGAAAAGGAAATCATTGTTACCACCCGGGAGTTTGATGTTTAACAATTGGCAGGAGGGACACTTCGGCGTGCGACATTCTGAGGATGCGGCGGGTTTTCATCTGGAATTTGAAAAAAGCTGGTTCAGGAAAAACGGAGTGGACCTTGACATATTCGAAGGAAGTCGGCGAATTGAAGAGCCACAGATACACCTGCTTATGGCGAAGTTGTACCAGGAATTTGTCATCGCTGATCCCTACAGTAAAGTATCGACGGATTTGCTGCTCCTACAAGTATGCGATGCGCTTGCCACAGGTAAACAAAGCCGCCACGGGCGCACCCCGCCCTGGGTGGTTCAACTGAAGGAGTTGCTATTATACGATTCGTCGAATCTCTCCCTTCAATACCTTTCGAAGCAGTTAAATGTTCACCCCGTCCACATCTCGAGAGCAGCACCCAAATATCTCTCGTCAAGCCTCGGAGAGTATATCCGAAAAGTAAAGGTCAAAAGAGCTATTCCGCTCCTATTAGATTCTAACCACTCTTTATCTCAGATCGCTTACCAGGCTGGATTTTCTGACCAGAGTCACTTTAATCATGTCTTTAGGTGTTATTTTAATATCAGTCCCGGTCAGTATCGAAAAATGCTCAGGAATAGATACCAATGTTAATCTCTTACAATTTTTGAAAGCATAGGCGAACCATCTTCGCGTAGAAACAGCCAACTCTCATGCGTATCCTCATCCTCTGTTTTTTCTTATTTCCGTGCATCTACTCTAATAGTCAGAGTAAAAATGATCTTCCCAGGATCGGCCTGGAGGAAGCTGGTTTCAATAAAGATTCGATCGACCATTTGATCTCCAGAATTTATGATACACCGAATGGAGATTTCAGGGGGTTGGTGGTCATCAAAGACGGTAAGGTAGCCATCGAAGCGTACTTCAATACTTTTTGGGAGAAAACGGTCCTGGATATACGATCGGCAGGCAAAAGTGTTACCGCATTACTGCTAGGTGTTGCGATCAAAGAAGGGCTCATTGAGAGTTTAGATCAAAACATCTATTCACTTTTTTCCAAAAGCAAGAACCCAAAAATCAACGAGGACTATAAGAAAATCACACTCCGGCATGTTCTCGATATGTCGTCAGGGCTAGATGCGGATACCGACGACTCCCAAAGCGCAGGTTTCGTCGGACACTGGATAGGATTGGACGATTGGAAATCGTTCCTCCTCAATGTTCCTATGAATGCGGAACCTGGTGAAAAGTTTGTTTACGCTGACATTCACCCCCTGCTTATTGGCTTAGCGATCGAAGAAGCGTCGGGCATGAGCTTGAAAGACTATGCGAAGGAAAAACTGTTTGACCCAATGGGATTTGAACCTGTTTACTGGTATACCAACAGCGCCAACCAAACTGGCGCGGCAGGTAATCTATATTTGACTACCCCGGATTTTGCCAAACTCGGACTACTCATCTTGAACGAAGGAAAGTGGAACAACCGCCAACTTATTGAGTCAAGTTATATCAAAGAAATCATAGCACGGAAGGCATTCGAACTGCCTGAATTCCCGCTGGCCGACTCCTACGGCATGATGTGGTACAAGTCTTCCAGAACCTTCAATGGCAAGGACTTCAACTATTTATTTGCTTCTGGCAACGGTGGCAACCAACTCATCGTAATCCCTGATCAAAAAATGGTCATTGCTTTGACCTCCGGTGCCTACGGGCAGCCCTACGGACACGGAAGATCCAATGCGATAATGCGCATCATTCTCGAGTCAATAGAGTAAGCCCTAAGTAGAAATCGCCAGGACCGTAGATTAAATCGTTTTGTGCTATATTGATTGGCAAGTCGGGACTCGGCCATGCACACAAACGCAGCAAAGAATAGAAGAAATCGCAGCAGATCAGCCGCTGCAAATACAAGGCATGGACCACCCCGTGAGGCTGAAATCTACCTCGATGACCAACGGCCGGAAGCCATGCAGATGCAAGCGTTGCAAAATCTTGCGGACCAGGTAGAGAGTCCTTTCCCGTCGCTCGTGCTCCACCCGAACACAACCCCGTTCTCAGCAGCAGACCTTGTTAATAGCAGCGTCCGGAATGTGGAACTAGCCACGCTCCAACAACAAATAAATCAATCCTCGCTTCCACAAGTCAGGCACTTAGACATTGATCACACGCTTCCTAATCATAAGACTCACAACGGCGACGTATCAACCTCAACCGAATTGGGTGAGGAACAGCGTTTTGCATGGGATACAACAGTATGCCGACCTACTGGTCTGCCGACAATTGCCGATCCACCGAGCCAAATGGTGATGCAACGAGTGGTCGGACCTGATGCCGACGATGCCAACCCCCAATTACTTCAAACATTACTTGACTGGATGAATACGGTAGACTCATTCCAGGAAGTGCATCAAAGCGAGGACTACAGGGTGTATATACAAACCTACAATGACAACAACGATGGCCGGGCAGCTGTAACCAACTTACATGCAGATAATCAGGCGATTGTCAGGTTGAACCTAATTGGCAATCCTTCGCGTGGAAAATTGCTCAGTACCTTCAACCACGAAATGACCTTGCATGTCTACCCGGATTATCTCAACAGGGCCACGAATGCCAATATCAACACCACCACGGCATCCGAACATGATGTGCCTGTGCAGGCAGAAGAAAACGATCCCTACCATCAAAGCCAAATACAACTTCAAAATACACTTGCACAGGAACATTCCTATGTCAGATTGAAGAACTTCACCAAGGAATCTATAGATGAGATCGATGATACGATCACTAAAAAAGCAGAGAACTATGCAGGCGCACAAATGGATCAGGTCATTCACCAGGGGTATGGTCAGGATGTTACAATGATCGAGACCCTCAACGCGGTTTTAAGGGTTCAACGGCTTTGCAACAATTACGTGACATTACTGGAAGGCGCCAATCTGCAGGATGGTGAAGAGCGGATCGCGGAAATGAGGGGTTTCAAAGACACAGCCGTTCAATCCGTGACAGCAACGGGCGCATTGATAACTGAAGCTAAGAGGGAAGAGCCCATCCGGATAATATAGCCATTCAATACCAGTTTCATCGTACTGTCCACCGCCCCAGTTCCTCACCCGCTTCGCAGTACTCCCCCCTACCTGGCACTTGGCAAGGTGTGGCGATACACATACCTTTAAGCAAACGATCACTCCTTCGAAAAGTCCCATTCATGAGAGGCATACTGCATACCACCCTTACACTGTTCCTAATTGCCAGGTGCAATTCCCTGGCTCACGACAAGCCCGTCTTTATTCACGATGTTACCAGTGGCCCCACTCCCTGGACGAGTGAGGCCTTTGAAATGGAGGAAGAGGATTTCACGTTCGCGATCATATCGGACCTGAATGGCGGCGAGCGGGAAGGTGTTTACGCTACCGCCATGGCACAATTGAATCAACTGGACCCGACATTTGTGCTCAGCATCGGCGATTTGATCGATGGAGGCACGGAAGACCCAGCTCAGCTGACTCGAGAATGGGATTCCTTTGATGTCCGTACTTCCAAGCTCACCATGCCCTTCTTTTATCTTGGAGGTAATCACGATCTCACCAACCCGACTATGCGGGAATTTTGGAAAAACCGTATCGGACCAAGATACTATCACTTTGTCTATGAGAATGTTCTCTTCTTAATGATGGATTCGGAGGATTATGAAGAAGAGCGCATGATGGAGATCTATGAAGCTCGGGCGAAGGCCATAAAAATCATGAAGGGTGAGTTGGAAGGCAATCTCGAGGAGTCCGCGTACTTCAATATGCAGGAAGGAAAAGTGGGCGCCTTGAACCGGCCCCAACTCAAATATTTCCAGGAGGTCTTGGAGAAATATCCGGATGTACGATGGACTTTCGTCCTGATGCACAAACCATTGTGGATGCGCGATGGCGAAAAGGGATTGGGCGAGTTGGAAGTAAGCTTGTCACAACGACCCTACACAGTGATTAATGGCCATCTTCACTCGTTTTCGCATCGAATCCGTAACAAACGCGATTACCTCATCCTCGGAACTACCGGCGGCAGTCAAAATCCTACAGACTCCATGTCGTTTGATCACATCACACTGGTCAGAATGGCGAAGGAGCCCGTAATCACTCATCTCAAAATGGATGGGATATTGGATATAACCGGCAACACGCCAGGACCTACCAACTAGGGCAACTTTCGAGGTTCCTCCCCCCTTTGTTATCTCAGGATAATTTTTTTGACGACCAGTATCAAGACTTTTGTCAAAAAGCTTTTTATCCATGTACGATCTTCCCTATCATAAAGCGCGCAATGCGCAGGTGGTCGAAACACTGATCAACCAGTACCCTTTTGCTTATTTGTCAGGTTGCGACAGGCACAATAACCCCGTGGCTACCCAAGTACCCGTTTTCTTAGAAACGCGGAACGGTCGAAGGTTTTTAAGCGGCCATCTCATGAAAAACACAGACCATCACAAGGCATTTGAGTACAACAACCAGGTCTTGGTGGTTTTCACCGGGCCTCATACCTATGTCAGTGGTACCTGGTACAATGACCCGCATTCTCCCTCCACCTGGAATTATATGAGTGTACATGCACGAGGGAAAATATCTTTCCTGGATGGAACGGCATTGGAAGATATGCTCCGTAAAACATCCCTTCATTTTGAAAACAACAACCCGCATTCTTCTACGGTATATGACAATCTGCCGCAGGAATTTAAGCGAAGCGCCTTGCGGATGATCGTTGCCTTCGAAATCGAAGTAGACAAATTGGACAATGTTTTTAAATTGAGTCAAGATAGGGATGCTAGCAGCTATGAAAGCATCATGAAACACCTCAACGAACAAGGCGAAGCAAGTCAACAGATCGCTACTGAAATGCTGAACCGGCAAAAGGAGGTTTTCCCGGAATAATAAAAAAATGTCTATTACTAAATCACCACGTATGTATGAACGGTTCCTGGAATTCCTGAAGCAATATGGTCCCTTGCCAGAAAACTGCAAGGACGAATTAGTTGCCAGGCTTAGAACCAAAACAGTAAAGAAAAACGACCAGTTACTAACACCGGGCAACGTGGGGGATCAGCTGTTTTTTGTCAACAGCGGGTGTTTACGGCTATTTTACCTCGCAAATGGTGTGGACATTACGGTGTGGTTTTCTTTCGAAAACACGTCGGCCATTGAACTATCCAGTTTCCTCAGCGGAACACCATCGGCCTATTATCTGGAAGCCATCGAAGACAGTGAAGTGCTCACGCTGCCTAAGCAGGAGTTGACGCAACTCTACCAGCGGTTCCCCGAAATGGAAAAGATCATGCGGTGTTTTTGGGAAGATGTCATCCT
Source organism: Cyclobacteriaceae bacterium (assembly GCA_965242775.1). Classification (GTDB taxonomy): domain Bacteria; phylum Bacteroidota; class Bacteroidia; order Cytophagales; family Cyclobacteriaceae; genus JAWPMT01. The sequence continues at coordinate 103,359 of CBDETI010000028.1, read as the reverse complement.
CCACCTCCTCAAACGTTTCACGGCCCTGCAGAAGGATACTGCCGAGAAACGGTACCTTGACCTAATGAATGAACCGGTATATCTGCAGCGGATTCCCCAAAAGTATCTGGCATCCTACATCGGCGTTACTCCTACCTCGCTAAGTCGGATCAGAAGAAATATTAGGTGAGTCAACAGCCCAGTCGGCGCTGATCAAATTTTTCCTATTTTCGGGTCCAACCTCACAAGGATGAAGCAATTCCATTGGTCCCAACTTAGCATTCCAGCTGCCATTGTCATCGCCTGGCTAGCGGTAAATAATTTGATCCCGGAACGGCACTATGAATCCCTTACACTTCAGATACGTCATGCAGAGGCCGCTAATCTAGCGTCAAGGGCTGAAATGCTCAGCCAGAAGCAAGTGGAAACCGCGCCAGACAATATCGATTTTCACTACCAATGGATCACTCGCTACTTCCATCGCTTCGATGCCTACCATACCAGAGAAGACGACACGCCAAAATACGATCGGCTCACTAAATATTATGACAATCTGAGGTTCGCCAATGATAAGGCAACGCGGGACATAGGACACTACGGGATAGGTCTGATAAATCTACATCTGGAACAATATCAGCTCGCCTACGAGGCATTGATACAGATAAGCGACAAGCATCAAAAGTACCGAAACAATACCCTTGGTTATGTCTTCCTCCATGGCACTACGGCGCACCAGGATTCCCTTGCGGCCTATTACCTCAACAAGGAACTGGCTAGCAATGGGCACATTGAGGGTGCTGTCACCAATCTGGCATCCTTGCACACCAAGAAAGCAGATTGGCAAGAACTGGGAGTACTTATACACACACCTGGGCAAATGGAGTGGGTACCCTCCCGATTGGCGAGAAAGTATTTTCTTCAAACCGGTAAATATGTGACCTACCTCATCGAATTGGCAGAGGCCGCCTGGCAAGGAATTAGTCTTATTGAATTTATCGCTGCGCTGGCCGTATTAACAACATGGCTCGCCTACTTATGGAAAATGGATCTTTTCGAACCTGAACCCGGACGACCTGTGCTGCTCACGTTAGGCTTTGGAATGGTTATGGGCCTTTTCGGATTTGTCTTCCTCGATATCAATGAGATGACCCTCAGTTTTGCCTGGGATAAGGGTACATTCCAAGGCTACCACTGGTCTGACTTCTTCGTGGGCGTCTTGGCCGAGGCGCTGAAACTGGCTCCACTATTTTATCTTATCAAATACACCAAAGAGGTAAATGAAAGCTTTGACTACCTATTTTATGCTTCACTCTCGGGGCTTGGATTTTCCTTCATAGAAAACCTTATTTTTTTCAGCCCTTATGAAATCTACCATTTTGCAGGCTCGGCGGTCTTGAATTCGGTGGTCCATATGGGCCTGACCTCCATTACCGCTTATGTGCTCGTCCTCAATCGTTACCGGTACCGCCGGCACAAGGTGTTACGTCTCCTATTCTTTTTCGTACTCGCCTGTGGCGCACACATGGCCTTTGACCTACTGCAGTTTTATTCGTCCATCGGGGACGATATCACCAGTGGCTTTCTGGTAGTGTTTTATTTCCCGATCCTGGCACTTTGGGATAGTTTCAAGAACAATGCGCTCAACCAGTCTGAATTCTTCACTAAAGAAGGGCAGAACAGTCACAAAAAGCTTTCTAATATTCTGACTTATGGAATCACTGGTGTCATTTTGTTCGAATACCTGGTCATGTCCCTGGCCTATGGACCTGATGCCGGCAATCGGTCATTTCTTATCTCAGCCATTGGTTCTTTCCTCCTTATACTCCTTCTCGCAAATATGGGGCAGTTTGACTTGAAGAAAGGAGTCTGGTTTAAGCTAAAGTGGGGTTTTGAAAACGTGGAGGGAGTAGATCATGTAGACTTCAACGAGGTGGTCGGTAAACACATCGAACTACGACCGTTCTCAAACCATAGTTTGGCCGAACAATACCTACCTAATACCGGTAAGGTACTCTCGCGAGAGTCCATGCATGGTGATTACAGTTGGTATCTCGTTAAGTTAAATGCACGAGCTGACGTGGTTGGCTATAAATCCGATATCGTTTTTGTCAGGCCCAAGGAAACTGATGAGGGTATCCACACGGAAGGCACCATACTGGTTGGGCTGTACCTCATTCAAGAAACTGTCCGACTGGAATCAGGAACGTATAATCGAGGCCGGATGGAATTCGTGCATTGGGCTAAGGCTATTCAAATTGATGAATGATCAAAAGCATGCAAATATCACCGGTCTCCAAGCGCCGAGGCGCCCAAAAGCCTTAGTAAATGTGAATGGGTTAAGAAAGCCAATAAGCTGATCAAAACGATCGTAATAACCTTTGGCAGGCCCACCAGTACTCCGAACAGAGCTACTGTAAATCCGGTCCGGACCAACGCCCACCCAACAACCATAAAAAGCAACGTAACAACCACGATCAGAAGGTAAATTCGAAGCTTTATTTTTCCCTGTATTCGTTGCTCCATCTTCTCTATCGTCTTCTGTGTAAAGTCGGTAGAAGTCTCTACACCGCTTGCCTTTATCAAGTGCTTAATTGGATCCTCTTTCATAAATCTTCAATTTCCTTTCCTAATCGTTTTTTGAGTATGTTAGAAAAACTATTACGGCCACGGTGCAGTGTTACCTTCACTTTCGACTTACTGAAACCAGTCACCTCGACTACTTCTGGAATCCTCAATTCTGACAGGTAAAACAACCTTAATACCAGCGCTTCGTCTGGTTTCATCTGATGAAGTACCAACTGTACAATTTGCTTCAAATCGTGGGCATGTACAACTGCAGCGGCTTCCTCCCTTTTCGAGACGGCTTCCTCAAATTGATCAGTGGTAATAGTCCTTTTTCGGAGCTCATTGTAGCATCGGTTTACTACAATTCGGTAAAGCCAAGTCGAAAATGCTGATTGGTACTTGTAGCTCCTGATCTTGTCAAAAACCTTGATAAATACCTCCTGCACCACATCTTCGGCCAAGCTTTGATCCTTTACAATAGAACAAGCCAGCGTCGTGGCCTCGTCTTTATATTGTTCCACGAGCTTGCGGAAAGCAATGGTATCACCGTCTTTGACTTGCTCGATGATGGCGCTATCTTCCTGAATACAGCTCAAATATCATTTCTTTCGTTTCTCTGCGGCGACCAAGCCGACAGCACCTGAGATCAACACCACACCCCAGGCAAGTAGATCCAAGGTGTTTTCAGGCAAATCCAACGTTGAAATACCCGCTGAAATCATTAACCCTATGCCAATGCCGGCCGTGACATACGCCACATCCACCTTTGAAATACGTGATTCGGATCTCTTTTCCAGCATACCCTTCTCCGCAAGCATGCGCTTGATGAGATAAGTATATCTTGCAATAAAGTAGACGATCAAAACGGCTCCGCCTATGATTATCAACCCGCCGAGAGGTTCTACTAGTTGTTCCATATTCTAATTAAAATTGTGTTCCCAGTAAAGTTTCAAGGCCGACCACCAACGGTAACAGGGTGTCGGAGTTGGTGAATAAGACGATCCCATAACCTCGTTCCATGATAAACATGCAGTAAGCCTGAAAATCATGGTTGTTGCCCGTATGCAAATGCATCAGTCCATTAGCCGAGGGTTTTTGTGCAAACCCAAGCCCCCAGGCATTTTGCCCGGTCTCATTCCTAAGCTCATGGTCTGGCTTCAACTGATTCTGAGGGGCTAATAACTCATTGAAGCTCGCCTCGGACAGGCCTTCTTTTTTCAATATCGCCTGGATGAATAGTGCGTATTCGTGGGCCTCCGAGTGAACACTGGAAAATGCATTGAATGTTTTCCCACTCCAGCCCCCCGTGCCATTATCCGTTGGTTTTCCACCGGAATGGCCATACACTTTGTGCGACGCCAAGTGGTCATTCCAGAGAAACGACGTATGTGTCATATTCAAAGGTTTTGTAACCGTTCTATTAAAGATCTCATTGAATTTATCCCTCCAACCCACGCCGTGCAAGGCACCAATAATGGCCGCCAGGTATTGGTACGCTTCCCCGGAGTACAGGTAGTCGGTGCCAGGTTCGAAAGGCAGGGAAATGGCCTTTCCATTACTGAAGTTGGGGAAACCAGAACTGTGAGAAAGTACCATTCGCGGCGTGATCCTTTTGTACCGTGCGAGTGAGCTACTGTCGATTGCTGGATGTGGAAAATATTCGTGGACCGGCTTATCCAGGTCCAGCACCCCCTGGTCTACCATCTTCATAGCAAAGTAGGCAAACAAGGGTTTGGACAAGGAAGCACCTTCAAACAAATGGTGTTTTTCGACCTTATCGCCGTTCTCGGTATTGGTAACACCGAAAACTTCATGGTAGACAATTTCCCTGTCATTGATAATGGCAAGAGATAAACCTGGCATATCCACCGAATCCATTAACCACTTGATCCTATCATTCAATACTTTGACTTCAATGGGCTCATGCGATATAGTCTTGACTAGTTCTTGTGCCGTCAAAGCAGGGATCAGTAAGGACAGACCGACCATACTAAGCACCCTGGTCCGGGCACCAATAGGGTTGAAAATTACTCGTAGTGAAATCATGTCCGTTGGACACTTCGCGAGCTCAGGAGGTTACAAAAGTTTTTAAAACTGTATAGAAAATAGGAGGTCATGCTCGCAAATACTTCACTTAAACCCGTCAGCGAAATGAAAAATTCAGCGCTTGTGTTAGGTATTGTTCTAGTCACAACCTTTAGTTCAAATGCTCAGGACAACACCTACTACATAGGTCATAGTGGCTTTGGTTGGGATCTTATCGTAGGTGAAATGGTGAATGACCTGGCCACAGATGCCGGGATCACCACTTATGATTATGGGTTTCAATTTATAGGTGGTACGTGCATAAGCAATCAATGGCTCAGCCATTCGACACCTCAGGGAGGGGACTGATTCTCATGTTGAATTGCCCACAGGTAACTACGATAAACTGGTTTTGGCGGAACAAATCCCCATTCAGGAAGTCATTGACAGCAATACATTTGGATGCAGTCTCACCTCGTATGAATCCGTAACCAATTTCTATAACCTGGCGACCGAGGCGAATCCCAATACACAAGTTTATTTGATGGAATTTCATAATGAAATAAATCTGAACAACAGTGATCCCTATGGGGATTGGGTCGCCCTCAATGCCTCCATGAGACCACTGTGGAATCGTGTAGCAGATTCAGTAAGCGGCGTAACCAACGGACCCGGCATCCAGATTATCCCGGTTGCCGCAGCCTATCAGGCCCTGGTTGATAGCATCAGAGCGGGGGTATTCCCCGGCATGACCAATTGGCTGGAAATCTTTGATCCCAACGACATACCGGAGGCGACCATCCACCCAACTGAAGTAACCTATTACCTTTCGGCCTGTGTTCATTTCGCCGTTTTCTTTAACCAATCTCCGGAAGGATTGACTCACGAGACTTTTGCCGCTGCCGGGTGGCAATTTGATCCTCCTACCCTGGCGCAAGCCACCATGATGCAACAAATCGCCTGGGAAGTAGTCAGCGGCATGGACGACCAGGTAGTCACGGCAGTACCTGGGTTCACAAGAAATAGCCAACAGGATTTTTTGGTGGTCACAGGTCCTGTCCAAGGGCGCGTCATGTTTAAAGCTGAAAATCACTTTGAATCAGCCGAAATCGAATTGTTTGACCTGTCGGGGAAGAGGAATAGAAAATATGCCGATATCAATGGTCCGGAGATGATTATTGATTTATCTGACTTGACCAAAGGGGTATATGTTTATGTGCTAAGAAGTAAAAATGCAGATCCCTTCAAGGGGAAGTTAGTGGTAAAGTAATAGCTGGCTCTTGCGGTTTATGAGGGCAAAAGTGACAATCTGCCAAAAAAGGTATGAAATCATGAACTCCAATATAGTATGACTAAAAGTGGCTAAATGATCAGTCATTCTCGCCATGCGAGGAGCAAATTTTAATCACTGTCATAAGACCCCTCCGTTGACAAAAATCATTTACTACACTAAGCGGAAAACGCATACCTTTAGCCATACGACAACCGTCATAGACAAATGCAGAAATCACAATTTATTGCGTTGGGATTAGTATTAATCCTTACGCTAGCTTGTAGCGAAGATGATGAAATACTTAATGAAGACAACCGCGAACTACCCGGTGGTATTTTGTTAAAGAGTCTTCCGGGAGGTTCATTTACCATGGGCGGAACAACTATCCAAGATGATGCGCCCCAAGTTTCCGTAACACTTTCGGCCTTTGACATATCTGAAAAGGAAATTACCAACCGACAGTACCTTGATTTCTTGAATGCAGCATATGCCGACGGTTGGATTACGGTATCAGAGCTATCGACAAGCGATCCTTGCGGGACCTACACGGAAAACATGGTGATCGGTGCGGGTGATGCCCCTAATGCGGGAGAAATTTTCCTTCAGCTAGGAGAAACGGGTGGATGTACAAGCGATGGTCATGCCGAACATATCGACAATAAAAGTTGGATCTCCTTCAATACTTCCAATAGCAACTTTGAATTATTGGATGCTGCCAAAAGCGATTGGCCTGTAAATTGGGTAAAGTGGTATGGGGCCTATGCCTTTGCCCAATACTATGGCGTCGATTTACCCACCGAAGCCCAGTGGGAATATGCAGCCAGAGGAGGGCGGCAATTAGAATATCCTACGGATGACGGCTCACTGGATAACTCCAAAGCAAACTACAATGGCGATGTACCGGGTGTCCTGAATGAGACGGGGCATGCCTTTGCTGTTGGTTCCTATCCGCCCAATCCATATGGGCTTTACGATATGGGTGGCAACGTGTGGGAATGGTGTCTCGATTACTACAGTGCTAGTTTTTATGCCGATGGTGCTTCTGATCCCGTGAATACAAGCGCAGGAACACAGGCAAAAAGGATAAGAAGAGGCGGTGCCTGGAATTATCATGCCACAACGCTTCTGACCTACGCCCGGGAATCCGATCCACCAAATCGCGGCAACAATCACTTCGGATTCCGGATTGTGAAAAACTAGTAGTGAACTGCTACTTTGATTTATCTTTTGGTACACTTTAGATTACCAACTGATGAAATTAACTCTTAGCCTATTGCTCAGTGGTGTGCTAATCCTGCCAGGTTTCTCACAAAAAAGATTTATTGAGGTAGAGGGTACAAGGATATGGGTCAATACAGTTGGAATACAAGATAGGCAAGCGGAGGCGCCTGTCATTGTCTTCGAAAATGGTCATGGCACACCCATGGGAAATTGGGACAGGGTATTGGCTGACAGTGTCAATCTGGGCCCCATGGTCACTTATGATCGGCCGGGAGTTGGTGAATCTGAGCCTGTCGATGAAATACCTACCCTGCAAAATGTAGCCAACAGATTGATCAAAATACTGGATCAATTGCAGCTGGAACCGCCCTACTTACTCGTGGGTCATTCACTTGGGGGCGTCTATGCGAGGGGCTTTGCCATATACTATCCGGAAATGCTGGCAGGGCTTGTCATCATTGATCCCGGAGACTTTACCGAAACCCAGCAAAACAAGAGGAAGTATTATGATGTCTTGGGTTGGGATGACCATCGAATAGATCAGGAGCTAACAGCCATTCGACTTCAGTCTGAAAAAAGACAACAAGGCATGTCTCCTGCATTAATAAGGGAACGTACTGTCCTCCAGGATTTGCGGAAATCCGATTTCAAGGAAATCCGGCAAAATGCACTCCCCAACATTCCCGTACATATTTTAGTTGGCGGCCGCTTTGACATGCCAAAAAGCATGCGTTCTACCGCATATGATAGCGAGGCCTTATTCAGATCAAAAATCCAGCATAGGGTAGCCAGGTGGACCGAAGTGATACAGTCGGTAGAAAAGGGCATGATACTATACAGCGGTGATGCTGGTCATTTTGTACACTGGGACGACCCGAAATTGGCAATAGCTAGCATACAAATTGTACTGAACGACTATGAAAAGCTCTTAAAAAGCAAGCCGGGCGACGCTGGCAGATAGCTCCATCACCTATTCTGAACAAGCGCTCTTACCTGTTCTGCGATACGGATTGTTTTTTTCTTCGCCTGTTTCCGACCCACACGGTAGATCACGACCAGCAAAATCAGGGCGTACCCTATGTATGGAATCCGCTCGAAGCTCAGGATCACAAAGTTGTCCATGAAAGCTGGTGTGACGAATTCTGCTACGGTCTGGAGTCCTTTATTTAAGCGACCCAACGCCTCAGGTGTTTCTACCGCTTTCAAACCATCTATACCTGACTTCCATAACCATCCTGCAAATCCCGCCGACCCCAGCGTAAGTGTTAGCAACAAACCATAGTAAAATTTCCGCCAGCCTACCCACTTTTTCGTCTGCTGCACCAGGTCGGTCCATTTTCCATGATCCAGTTGCACAGGGTCTCCTCTATCCACATCAAACGATACCGGCAGCATTCCGGGAGCATAGTTAGCTATACGACTCTCCATTCTTTCAAGTACAGTCGGATGCACGACCGGTTTTACATCTGCTTCCTCACATAAGTGGGTCATATCACGTGGTTCATAGCGGAAAAACACGGCATGTCCTCGCCTGGAGTCGTACATCCTGCCAGTGGAATCCGCATTAGCCTTTATTTCTTCGTGCACTCCGTCTTTAAACTGCAACTCGTCCTTCAGCTTATCCATGATCCAATCCAAAGCAATATTGGCCAGTCCGGCTCGCTCATAGCCCCCACCAACATTGGAATGCATCCCTGAAAACCAGACCTGTTCTACGTGCGTCCCGCTACGGATCTCATCAGACTCTTTCCATAACATGGGCCGGAAAGACTTGCGTTCATCATCGATGGCAAGGGCGTGGTACGCTTTCTCCACGTTGGGAGAGAGTTGGTAGTCGTAAAACTTATATGGAAAGACAGTCTTGTCAAATATCCAGTTGATCAGGCTAAAAAGCCAACCAATGGGCGGTACAACCCTAATGGGCAAGCCCAATGCCACCACGGTATCCCAAACGCAAATAGCGGTGACCTTAGGCAGTTCTTGGTGCCTCTCGAGACCGATCTTGTTCAACTCACGCTGGAGTTTCGAGTGGTCTTTCCTATTCCGGTAGGCCCGCATCGCCTGATCTACGGCAGCCCTTAGTTCCAGGTAGCTGGTATCCTTCCCATTAACCAGGCCACACCAATGCAAGAACCCGTTGAAAGCCCGGATGGTGGCTGCACCTCTGCTAAAACCGAAAAGGTATATCTTATCTCCAGGCTCATAATGCCTGGCCAGGTATTCATACAAATCCTTCACATTTCGCCCCAATCCAAATCCTAACGCACCTGAAAGGCCCTTCACATACTTGTTTCGCTGGGTACCTACGCCATTGTCATAGAAAGCGATCTGATCGTCGCGATGAATATCCACTGCATTGAAAAATTTGAAGACGTTGCTGGCAGGTGTGTGCCCACCCTCGTTGCCGGTGCCGTCGGCGCACAAAATTATCTTTTTAGGCATGGTGATTTGGTGATGGTTACTGATCGTAAGTTAAGAAACAACGGTGATTATAGGAATAGGTAATCCATATGGCTTATGACCGTCAGGAAGGACCATTTTTAGCAGCAGTAACCACTTTGCTACAAAGAACCGAGGGAGGAAAAAAACTCTGGCCAGCCTATATCAAACCTCTTATTAAGAAGGATTATGAATCAGTCAGCATATTCAATGATCCCGATGAAGGGCGTGATTTAGCATGCCGAACAAACTCATTTATAGTTACATTCTCAGATTTGTATATTGCCGGCCAGAGCGGATTCAAAAATACCTAAAGAAATACTTATTGGACAAAGCACTTTTTGATTTTCGCCAAATGCCAGTAATTTCCATAGGGCAGAATCAAATGAACAAGTCCGTACTACAAAAAAGAAAATGACCTGTCGCAAAACATCACAGGCTTAGCACCTTTCGCCGTGGAGAATCTACAACACCTACTAAGTATTGACCCGAACGCCAAAACCCGAAATTTCAAAAAAGGCGACGTATTGCAACGCAAAGGAGCGCTCAACCCACACACCTTTTATGTAAAAAAAGGGCTACTCAGAAGCTACATCATCGACAGCAAAGGCAAAGAGCATATCTTCATGTTTGCCCCGGAAAAATGGATCATCGCTGACGTAGAATCGTTGGAATTTAACCAGCCGGTTGAGCTTTTCATTGACTGTATCGAGGATTCAGAGGTTATTCTGTTTGATCGAAATGCATTACACGTGGACCTGACCCTTAAAGACGTTATCCTCGAAAACTTCACCTTGCTTTATCGACGAATGGGCATGCTACAACGGCGCATCATCATGCAAATGAGTTCTCCGGCTGTAGATCGATATGCCTATTTTCTGGCAACGTACCCACAGCTGCCAAATCGGGTTCCTCAACATATGATCGCCTCCTATCTTGGAATCACTCCGCAGGCGCTTAGCACTATCAGAGGTAAGCTCGCCAAGTCCTAGCATTTCTTAATCTAGGTGAATGTTTGGTAAAACCCGGTTGCCGAGATTTGAATCATAAACCTTGATTAAAATGAATGTCTCTTCTTCTACCTGGCCAGTCTTGAATTTCCCGGAAATGCAGGATACGCTCGAAACCCTGCATCAATGGATTCAAATCGTAGGCAAGATCCGTCTTCGGACCATGCCCTGGCAGAATCACTCTTGGCATTCCACGCTGTATGTGACGTCTTGTGGATTTTCCACGCATGGCATCCCCTATCGGGGTGAAGTATTCCAAATAGACTTTGACTTCAAGCAGCACAAATTGCTCATTCATAGCTCTCATACCGATTCACGCGCGATTGATCTGGTTCCTAAAACAGTCGCCGCCTTCTACATCGAAGTGTTTGACAATTTAAAAGGCATGGGCATCGATGTGAACATCCATGCGAGGCCGAATGAGATGGATCCAGCTATTCCATGTGCTGAAAACACAATCAACAAGGCTTATGATCCGGCAGTAGCATGGGCGCTTTGGCAAGCGATGATGCGAGTCAATAGCGTATTCTCGGAGTTTCGAACCCAATTTGTTGGCAAGGCCAGCCCGGTTCACCTGTTTTGGGGAGCCTTTGACCTGGCCGTAACCCGTTTTTCCGGAAACTCCGCACCGCTTCATCCGGGAGGAATGCCCAATATGCCTCTGGATGTGATGCAAGAAGCCTACTCTCAAGAAGTCAGCAGCGCGGGTTTTTGGCCTGGATCCAAAGAGTCCCCTATGCCTGTTTTCTATGCCTATTCCTATCCTACCGGTCCAGGGTTTGGGGACCAAAAGATATCCCCTAGCGAGGCTTTCTACCACCCTGAAATGGGTGAATTCTTCCTGAAATATGAAGATGTCCGGGCGTCAAAGAATCCGGAGAAAACCCTCTTTGACTTTTTGCAAAGTACCTACGAGGCCGCAGTGGCAACATCGGATTGGGATCGCAGTAAACTGGAGCGGGTATCCTAGGCAGCGTCGGTCCGGGTGGTCAGAACATGGGCTAGCAACATTTTTTGCTAACTTACTTTTGGCCCAAACAGCGCGCCTATGACGAAAAATTATTTATTGTATCTCGCGATTATCTGCGCAGCATGCAACCCAAGGCACAGAGAGGAGATTAAGGTACGGCCAAATGTGATTTTTATTCTCGCCGACGACCTGGGATATGGTGAGCTTGGAGTACTTGGCCAGCAGAAGATACGAACTCCTCATATTGATGCGCTTGCGGCTCAAGGCATGCTATTTACGCAGCATTATTCCGGATCGCCGGTCTGTGCTCCGGCACGCTGTGTTTTCCTGACGGGCAAACACACCGGCAATGCTTACATCAGGGGAAACGATGAATGGGCTGAACGTGGGGATGTCTGGAACTACGCAAAAGCGTCCAGCACCCCTGCTCTTGAAGGCCAACGGCCCATGCCCGCCAACACTAACACCCTCGCACGCGTACTACAGGGTTCGGGTTATAGGACAGGCATCTTCGGAAAATGGGGGTTGGGTGCACCAGGGAGCGATGGTATACCCACCAAGCAAGGGTTTGACTATTTCTTTGGGTACAACTGCCAAAGGCAAGCACACAATCTCTTTCCCCCTCATCTTTGGGAAAATACGAGCAAATTTCCCCTTGACAATGACCTGGTGTCACCACATAAGTCACTGGACTCACTGCTTGATCCCTCTGCGGCCAGTAGCTATCAACCATTCACACAGAGGGAATATGCGCCAGCTGTAATCCACACACGCGCGCTACAGTTCATCGAAGAAAATCAAGACCGCCCCTTCTTCCTTTACTATGCCTCGCCGCTACCGCATTTGCCTTTACAGGCACCAAAAGATGAATTAGCAGCTTACCAAGAAAAGAACTGGGACCAGTCTCCTTACACCGGTCCAAGCTACTTCCCTAATCAGCACCCTCGAGCGACTTATGCCACGATGATCAGTTACTTGGATGCGCAAATTGGCGAGCTGATCTCAACGCTAAAGTCGAAAGGGTTATATGAAAACACCATTGTTATTTTTTCCAGTGATAATGGCCCGACTTACACCGGCGGTGTTGATTATGAATTTTTTGAAAGCTCAAAACCCTTTACTAACGGCTACGGACGCACAAAAGGATTTGTGTACGAAGGCGGGATCCGGGTACCTTTGATTGTAAGCTGGCCAGGTCAAATAGCCGCTGGAACCACGAATGACCATATATCGGCTTTCTACGATTTACTTCCAACCATCTGCGATTTGACAGGTACAGATACACCGAAAGATACAGACGGCATTAGCTTCAAACCTGCACTTTTTGGTGAGGAACAGGCTCCTCATGACTTCTTATATTGGGAATTCCCTAGCTATAAGGGCCAGCAGGCGGTCAGAATTGGCAATTGGAAAGGGGTTCGCACGAACATCTTCGAGGGTAATCTGACATTGGAGCTTTATGATCTGAGTAAAGACCTTGGCGAGCAAAATGACCTGGCAGCGGCTTTCCCCGAAGTAGTAGCGGAAATGGAGGCAATCCTGAAAATGGAGCACACACCTTCGACAAATGACAAGTTCAAGTTTGGCCAGTTAGGAGACCAGTGAGTTCAAAAAAGGCCGACCGGGGAAACAGCCGGCCTTGTTGTAAGTCAGGATTTGGGAAAAGAAGCGTGTTCCTTCAACTCCTTGATTTGATCGGTATGTCGTTGCGTATGGCCCGAGGTGAATAACACCACCTGGTACAGGTCCACTTTCCCAAAAGGGAAATCGAAATACCTGTTGCGTAAGTCCTCTTCCGTGTTTTTGACAAACTCCATATTGGCCTTCCTTTTGGCTGTAAATTCTTCCATGGAACCGTCAAATGACCCAAAGCCATTTTTTGGCTCAAATTCTTCCCTTGTTTTCACCTTTTGCGCTCGGCTGGTGATCAATCCAAGAACGCCATCATCAGGCATGGCCACTGACGATCTTAAAGAGGGGTCTGGCTTACTTTCTAAGCTGCCATAAACAATACCCATGATGTTGCCTTCGGAAATGGCGATATGCTCAACGCACTCTGCGACGGACCAGGTCCCTTCATCGGGTTTGAAGTTCAACTGTTCCTCAGAAAGACCCTTAATGGTTTTCTTGAGCTCTGTCTGGGTCTTTTTGAAGTGTTCCAGGGCTTTTTTTCTTTCCTCGCCGGTCAACGTATTCTGAGCGAGCGAGACAATAGCTACCGCCATTCCTAACAGTAGCAAAGTAGGTTTAAGTAGATTCTTCATTTTGCAGTTTGGATTTGGTTTTTGTGAATGACGAGCAAAAGGCTCTTCATTGGACAGCAAAACTTCCCTTTTCTAAAAAAAAGTAGTAGCACGTTAACAAGTTACGGACAGCTCCTCTCCAAATAGCCTAGTTGGTTGAAGTATACCTGGCTCGTTTTGAAGAGGCCCGACAAATATTTTCATTTCATCAAAAGCAGTCTTCAAACAATGCAGGCGCTGATTTTTCTAAGATGTGATCACTTTAAAAATCTCAAGAATGACTTGCACCATCGTATCCACATCTTCCTGAGATCGATCCGGGTGACCAAAGTAGACACGTAGATAGGTGGCCCCGTGTAATCGCGTACCGGTAATGAAAATTCTCCCATCACGCTCAATTTGTCGCACCGCCTTTACATTCACAGATTCGCTTCTTTCTTCGGATCCGGCAGGATCTCTATATCGAAAACAAAGGATAGAAAGCGGATGATTTGCCTCTACTTCAATGTAGGGAATCGCTCGCAATTCTTTTGCGAGGTATTGGATGAGTTCTATATCCTTTCGCACAAATGATGTCAGCTGGTCGGTGCCAAAATACTTCATGGTAAACCATACCTTCAGCGCCCGAAACTCCTTTGTAAGTTCGATCGTGTGCGCAGATGACTCCCAGCGACTGCCGGGGTTCGAAGTATATAAGTAGTCAGGAGAAAAGTGGATAGCCTCGGGGATTTCCTTCACCAGAATGCAACTGGCTTCAAATGGTACGTACATCCATTTATGTGGATTGATGGTTACGGAATCTGCTTCCGAAAACCCATTGAATGCGGGTTCTATTTCCGGCAATCGTACAGCAGGAAGGCCATAAGCTCCGTCCACATGATACCAAAGTTGGAATCCTTTGGCAATGGCGGCTAGTTCACTGAGATTGTCAATACTTCCTGTATTGGTAGTGCCGGCGTTCCCCACAACCATTAAGGGGCGAAACCCCTTCGCAATGTCCTCATCCAGGGTCTGTTTCAGGTGGTCTGTTTGAATTTGAAAGTGTTTATTGACCGGTATTTTGCGAAGCTGGCTCCGGCCCAGTCCCAAGAATACCATGGCCCTTTCAAAACTTGAATGGGCCTGCTCAGAGCAATAAACGGTAAAAAGAGGTGCTTCCTGTAACCCTTTCATTTCCCGCTCAGGACAGGCATTTGTCAGTGCAAAATGAACAGCTAAATAATTGGACATGGACCCGCCACTGGTGAGTACTCCTTTCGAGTGTTCCGGGATTTTGCAGAACGTCGCTATCCATTGTAAGACCAGCTGCTCCAATTCGGAGGTGATGGGCGAGTTATTCCATTTGAGCCCGTTCTGATTGTAAAAAGCTTTAATGAACTCAGCTACCGCGCCAACGTGGTTGCCACTTCCGGTAATGTAAGCACCAAAAAGGGGGCTGGTATTGTGGTTCATTCCTGGCAGCACCTCTTCCTTGAAATCACAAAGCAATGCCTCAAAGGTGCTTGGTGCATCGGGCAATGAGCTTTTCAGGTGTTGACGTACTTCTTCGGGTTCGTTGATAGTGAGTATGAGGCGGTCAGCCGCGCCCGTCTCATCATTCAACATCGTCCAGGTTTGTTCCAGGTAGTTTTTTACGGCTTTTATATCCATTTATCCTTGTATAATTCAAAACCTGAACAAAGTACACTGTTCAACACATATTCGTATGATAAATGCTATCGACGGAACGGAAACTTCTCGTACGGTGCCAACCTTCATCGAGCAATTGGGCCTGCCAAACTCAACACGCCACCGAAATAGCCTCTCATACAGCACAAAAGGGCTTACAAAGGACTGAATTTAGCGCCATAATACGCAAATTCACATCCCAATGACTCACAAACTGATCCCCATAGACACCCGATCTCTTTTCGCTCCACTAGACGAGAGACTCATAGAACTATTGGAATCATTAACTCCGCAGGAATGGTCCTGTCAGACAATAGCCAAGGCCTGGAAAGTGAAGGATGTGACGAGTCACTTGCTTGACGGGGACTTGCGCGTTTTATCCATACAGCGAGATAATTATTTTGGAGAATCACCACCCACCTCGACGCAATACGAGGACATTGTAATATGGCTCAATCAGCTAAATGCCGACTGGGTAAGTGCAACGAGACGGCTAAGTCCGACGGTCCTGACAATGCTTTTGAAATTGTCGGGCAAGCTGGTGACAGATTATTTCAATTCACTCGATCCCTGGGAAGAAGCAGTGTTTTCTGTAGCCTGGGCCGGCGAAGACACTAGCTACAATTGGATGCACGTCGCCCGCGAATACACGGAAAGGTGGCACCACCAGCAACAGATCAGAGAAGCCGTAGGCAAACAGGGGATCATGTCCCATGAACTATTTTACCCGGTCCTGGATACCTTTTTCCAGGCACTCCCTCATACCTTCCGTCATCTCACGGCCCCTCAGGATACGGTAGTCCAGGTAAGCATCACGACGGAGGCCGGAGGAGATTGGTTTTTAATAAGGAACGAAAATAATTGGAGGCTCTCCAAATCCTGCCAGCAGATCGCAGCAGCTTACGTCGAGATACCAGCTAACGTCTCCTGGCAGTTGTTCACGAAAAGCCTTCGTCCGCGAGATATTGAAGGCCATGTTACCTTGAGGGGTGACAAAGCCTTGGGATCGCAGGTTTTGAACATGATATCTGTCATGGCCTAGGAAAAGGGTCGGTAGTTAAGTATAGTGTCGCTGCCCTGGATTTCGTTTAGAATAAACATGCGTTACTACAACGCGGGAGGCACAACTGCGCATTGCTTGCAAAGCGAGTGGCAAAGGGCTAGTTTTAAATAATGCCTGTTCACTTCCATCGGACTGCATCAGGGCTCCTGGTCCTCGGATTGTCTTTGATGTTTTGTCAGTCAAATGGGCAACGCCTGTTAGCCCCAACCGACATGCAACCTGAGCAGCTAAAGCCAGCCCTTCTCTACTGGGATTATGGGGACCCACAATACCTTACAATCGAGACCATCTATCCGCATGAGGATTCACTTCGATCCTACTGGAACATCACTCATCGAAACCCAAGTCCAAGAGCCTCCGATGGAAACGGATATGATTTCTATTCGATTGATAGCAAGACCCTCCGACCAGTAAAATCTCACATGTATCATCATGGATACATCGACTATGCCATCAATTTCGAATCGGAAGTAGCCAATATTACCATCTCTAAAACTGGCGATACCATTAACTATCAGGTAAGAATTCCGGACTTATTGGCACCAGAGGGGCCAGGCACTCCCGTGTTTCTAGGTAGTTTGCCATTGGCGCCAGGGCTATATCTGCAATATTATGAGCTCAACCGTTGGACTGGGAAGGAGCCCAAAACCGCCCAATTGGAATTGACGGACTTGCGGGTAATTGGTGAAGACCTTATCTCGATCAACGAACGAAAAGTACCAACTTACATGTTGATCATTTCCACAAAATCAGGCCGGTACACCAAAATCTGGGCGCTTAAGGAGGCACCACACTATTGGGTTAAGGTTCAGCATAGAATAAGCGAAAAAGAAATGCAGGAAAGTAAGGTGACGAGGTTAATTCTACTTGAGAACTGATGGAATCTGATCCCGACTCATTGCTAAAAGCGTTTCTCTCAAAGATCGAGTCAGTACCCCTATCAATCCTGGAGGAGTACGTTTCCCACTGGCGGCCCTATGACCTACCTAAAAAGACCTGCCTGACCGCACCGGGCGAAACAGAGCATTTCATCTATTTTGTTATCGAAGGCATTCAAAAGTCCTATTACCTGCAGCAGGGTAAGCAATTTGTGATTGCATTTGCCTATCCTCCCTCATTTAGTGGTGTCCCGGAATCTTTTTTCACGCAAACACCTTCCCGATATTTTCTGGAAACCCTCACTGATAGTCAGTTTCTAAGGCTCCGATATGATAAGCATCAGCAACTCATGTCCAAACACCGACCAATTGAAACACTCTTTCGTAAGGCCACAGAGCAATTTCTAGTAGGTGTAATTGGCAGGCAGCATGAGCTGATGGCATTTGATATGGAGACGCGTTTCAGAGTTTTTGTACAGCGAAGCGCTCACTTACTAAACATGATTCCCCAAAAGGACCTGGCCTCCTATTTGAGGATCGACGCAACCAATTTCAGCAAATTGATGAACAAGATACAAATTTGATTTCTTGGTACAGACCAAGATAGGTAAGCGCCTTAAGTCGCAGTTTTACCCCAAAAAATCACAATGGATAAACAAGAAGCGACATTAGAAAAAATTCGGATCTGGCAGGAGCAAATAGACCTGGTTACCAACCAGTTTCTCGAATCTTTCCAGGATCTCACCAATGAGGACCTCTCATGGCACGAGACCTCTGATAGCTGGAGCATCGCCCAAAACATCGACCATCTAATCACAATCAATCGCAGTTACTATCCAATATTTGGCGCACTCCGAAAAGAAACATTCCGCCCCCCTTTTGCCGCCAGGTTTCGATTTCTGGCAAACCTCTTCGGCAATATGCTATTGAAGTCCGTTCAGCCAACAACTAAAAAGAAAACCCGGACATTCCCCCGGTGGCAACCACAGGAATCGCCTGCCACGGAAAGTATTTTCGCTGATTTTGCTGCCCATCAGGATGAGTTGAAACAGCAAATCCAGTCCTGCCAGCGGCCCCTACAGGAAGGGAAAATCATACACTCTCCGGTAAATAAAAATATCGTGTACGCCCTCGAAACAGCCTTTGACATCCTTGTGACCCACGAAAAAAGGCACCTGGAACAGGCCAGGAAGGTCTTGGAAGCACTCCGAACTTGACCTGGCTCCCGTTATGCTAAAGTAAGTTGTTAAACGATCGTTTAATAAAATAATTTCTCCTACTTTAGTAAGCCTAATCCTCTCTTGCCAAGGCATGGAAGACATTACAATAGCCCTATCTGCCAACGATTACCTGGCGGCCACTCGGTTTGATCCACCCAAAGCCTGTAAGGGCGCCGTAATGATCGCTCCTGCGACTGGCATTCGTAGGCATTTCTATACCGCCCTCGCCAATCATCTGGCAGCAAGTGGTTATGGTGTCCTCACCTTCGATAATCAGGGCATAGGCGACTCGCTGATGGGGGGTATAGGGAATTGCAAGGTCTCATTGCAGGACTGGGGATATGTTGATATGCCGTCTGTGTTGGATCAGTTGAAATCCTCATTTCCGAATACTAAATATCATCTGATCGGTCACAGTGCGGGAGGCCAGCTGGTGGGATTAATGCACAATTGGAGGGGGCTGTCTTCCATGGTGACGGTCGCCAGTTCTTCAGGCCGCTTGAAAAACATGAGTCTACCCTTCCTATTACAGGCTCGGTTCTTCATGCACGTTTTCATTCCCGGGAGCAACGCACTGTTTGGTTATACCAAAACGCACTGGGTCGGAATGGGTGAACCACTTCCTTTGAAGGTAGCCGCACAGTGGAGTGAATGGTGCCGGGGACAAGGTTATGTGAAAACTGCATTTGATAAAACGGTTTTTAAGCATCATTATGACCAAGTAGATCTGCCGACTAAGTGGATCCTGGCGAAAGACGACCCAATTGCCAATGAAGCAAATGCTGACGATATGATCGCCGTGACCCCAAACCTCCGAGTTGAAAAGTTGATCCTGGATCCATCAGAATCGGATGCAAATGAGATCGGGCATATGAAATTCTTCAGCAAAAGCAACCAAAAGCTTTGGGATCATGCGGTGCAATGGCTCGATACGTACAGCCACTAATTTCCCGATAGTCAAATCACCTTCTGTCAAAAAGCGGGGATGAGTAGCTGTTGAAAAATACACTTTTGTAACCTGGGGTCTATTAGGCGCCTCCTCTGAATCGATGAAATTGTCCTATATCCAAACCCTGAACACACATGAGTACAATCAAAAAATACGTGATTCGGTGTTATGAGCCGTACTTGTTAGTGATCTTTTGCCTGGCTTGTTCTCAACCCGAAACAGTCTCCAAGCCGCCATACTTTGTGGCAGAATCGATAACAGCTCCAGCCGCATTCCAACCGGAAATAATTACCACCACTAATGGAATAAGCTTTTCTCCTGACGGCACGACCCTTTACATATCGAAAAACATTGAAGATACTTTTTCAAACGGGAGGACGTATGCCGCCATTTTCAATACTCAATATCTAGGCAATGAATGGTCAAAACCGGAGCAGGTGGATTTTGGATTCCCTTTTGACGCCTATCATCCAGTCCTTACTCATGACGGCAAGCACCTATTTTTCAACTCCCGATCGCACCCTGATTCGGGCAACGTGTCCATTCCGCATGATATCTGGCAGGTGACTAAAAGAGGCACGGACTGGGTCGACCTCCGAATCGTTCCAGGCATCAACAGTACCGGTTACGATTCCTATCCCTCCGTAGCGAAAAATGGTAATCTCTATTTCAATTCGAACAGGTCAGGAGGGCAAGGTGGTATGGATTTTTACCTATCGAAATATGAAAATGGTCAATATCAAACACCCATCAATTTAGCTAGTCTCAATTCACCAGACGAAGAGAACGATCTGGTGGTAGACCCGGAGGAGCGATTTATTATATTCAACCGATACCTCCATGAAACCCGTAGTGTCGACCTTTTCATATCGCTCCGGAAAAAGGAAAACTGGACTGACCCGCGCTTAATAGACAATATCTCGGATCCGGACAAGTGGGAGCTTACACCCTCTTTATCTCCGGATGGGAAATATTTCTTCTACGAACTTGACAATACGATCATGCAGATTGATTTAGCAGCAATTATTTTCCAAGATGAACTGCCAGAGATAGGTAATAGGCCTACCTCGGAGGCTCCCTGAGGGCCCTTTTTAAGCTCCAAGCAAACTGGCAAGCAAAAAGCCCATGTAGGTTCCTAATCCGGATCCAAGGGACCCAGCTAAGATCGCAGGAAGCAACAGGTCATTCCTTTTGAAGCTCTTCGCCAGTGCCAGCGCGGTACTTGCACCACCAATATTGGCCTGTGAGGCAATAGCAACAATAGACCAATCCAGCTGGAGCAACCAGCCACAGGCAATGATCAGCAACCCATGCACCAACACGATAATCACTGTGAAGACCAGTATATCAACCGCATGCGCTCCTACGCCTACAAGTGCTGTAATCTCACAAAATGCTCCCACCACTACCAAAAAAAGATAAACCGAAAATAGTCCCAATAAACGTGCGCCAGGCAGACGCTGTACTTTATCCCACTGAGCCAGAACAAGGGCAATGGTGGTCAGGATTAGTACCGATGGTACGGACCAGCCCTGGTCTTGCAATAGCGCAGCCAAACCCTCGGAAATGAACATAGCCCCTACCCCTAATAGCAACATCAAGGCCAGTCCCATCGGATCTACTGACTCTTTTTCATCCCTGTCGCTATACTCCAACGCATGATCCACTGGAAACTTCGAATTGCGTCGAACCCTAGTCATGAGGCCCGGAATGCTAAGTGTTACCACCATCCACAGCGTCGTGACAATGTTGTCAGCCACAACCACGCCGGTGTAGGTGGCTCCTTCCCTGATCACATCATAGTGCAAAGCCACAGCGTTGAAATTGGCACTACCTCCCGTATAAGTACCTGCCATCATCCCTGCGATAGCAGCGTAACTGTCTCCAAATACAGCCCGATAATCGATAGAGTAAAGCGCTACTATCACACCGATCATGGTACCCAGTGACCCTACTGCAAAAGACAGTAGCATGGGTCCACCGGCTTTTCGTAATTCTTTGAGATTTACTCCCAACAGTAGGAAAAAAATACTCGCTGGCGCTACATATTGAAAAATGGCGTCATAAATAGGACTGGCATTGGAGGCAGAGGGTATAACCCCAAAATTTGCGACTACAGCGCCAAGAAGGATAACCAATAGCGAACTGCTTATGTGCCTGAGCACAGTATTGCGGCAAAGCCATTCGCTAAGAAATATCAGGAAGAGCAGGACAGAAAAAAGGTACAGAGGTGCCTGAATCATATCAAATGATATACAAATTCCCTGCGAACCTACAAAACGTATCAAATTCACACGGTAGCTGCTGGAAATAAATTTTGCAGGAAACAGGAGATTCGGAATGATTATTGCCCCACCACAATTCGGCAAGATTATAATGAAATGAAATCCACCTCTACAACGCTTTTGACAATCCTGGTTCTATTATTTGCAAGCTGCAAAGATGATGACGCACCCTCATTCCAAGACCGAGGTGAAATCCTGGGAGCTGACCTTACCCTGTGTGCCTGCTGCGGTGGCTGGTACATAAAAATCAATGAAGAAAACTATCGGTTCCATGAATTACCAGCGGGTGCAACCATCGAACTCTCGGCAGAAAACATGCCCATTGATGTGTGGCTCGATTGGCACGCCGACCCGGAGGCATGTCTTGGTAATGAGATCCTGATCGATAGGATACAGGAAATCAGCAAATAGACCAAGGTTATCTCAATATATTCCGAAAAGCGTATTTTTGTAGCATCATGATCAATTAAGCCCCCATTCGATCGCCTTCTCTATTTTCAAGATAAGCCTGCCAAGGTGCATGTAAGGTGATCTAGGTGCACTCGCACCATACCTCTGGTTTTTTTTGTCAATTTCAATTTCTTAAACATGCCACGTATAGTTTATTACGTTGCTGCGTCCCTGGATGGCTACATTGCTGGCCCCAATGAGGATATCAGCAGCTTCATACCCTCAGGTCCCGGCGTGGACCAATACCTAAGTGATCTAGCACAATTTCAAACCGTTATCATGGGGCGAAGAACCTATGAATTTGGTTACCAGTTTGGCCTGAAACCTGGCCAGCCTGCTTATCCACATATGACCCATTACTTGTTCTCGTCCAAATTGCAATTGCCTGAAAAAAGTGACCTGGTTCAGATCAGGACTTTGTCTTTACAGACCATTGAGGAGATCAAGGCAGCAAGTGACTCGGACATTTACCTGTGCGGCGGAGGATTACTGGCCGGATGGTTGCTGGAAAATAAATGCATTGACGTGTTGAAAATAAAGTTGAATCCTATTATCCTGGGGTCAGGCACACCGCTATTTGCCAATATGAAGAGCAGCTACCAATGCAGCTTGTCTGATCAACAGCGTTTTGACGATGGTCTTCAAATACTCACGTACAATCTTCAATATCAGAAAGGATAAAAATCGAGTGGCAGATGTTTGATTCTGCCACTCAAAAACCCCAACAATATGAAATTTCATCTCATGCCGATAATTGAGCAGATGCTAGCGCTTTATAAAAAGCCCCGCGCCCCCGAACGTTTCCATGAATATCTCTCGATGCTACAGGGGAACACAGCCGCTGATCTGCTATTGCCAATTGCCGGGTTTAACCCCATGGCTAAGGAGCATGCCCTGGAAAAACTTCAGGAGCTTAAGTCCCTTGGAGCAGAATCATTAATCACGGAAATACTCGGCACAATCAACGATACCGCCGCCGAAGACGGCACAGTCATCAATGTAGCACTGAACCTGGCAGACGATTTGAAAGGTGGATGGACCAACCGATATGCTACCGATTTCGACAGCAAGTTCAAAATCAATGGATTGGTCACGCGCAATTTCTGTGTTCCCTACTTCTGGACTTCCGAAGATTTTGATGCGGAAAAAATTCGAACAAGAGCACAAGAATATGTGTATCGGACAATTTTCTGGAAAAAGCACGGTCGACTTGAAACCTTAAAGGATCACCTGGAGCAAGAAGTGTTTGTAGCAAAGCATGTTCGTCCCAAATCTGGGACAGGCTTGGAGGAAACCGAAGAACTTTCAGTGTACTTCGACAAACATCAAATGGATGATAACTACAGCCGGATCTTCAATTTTTTCTACGGGGACAAGATTTCTGCAACATTAGGCTATCCGCTGTTTGACACACGCGAAAATGCCGGTTTCGAATTTGCCAAATGGTTGGCGGGTAAGTAGTGGAATGAACTTTCTGTCAGTGATTGTCCACTCTCTGGCGGGAAAGAGAGTACTTTGATTTTATTCTCAATAGGTTTGGCTCATGTCTTGCAAGCACAAAGCCTTACTCCTGGCAATCCTGGTGGCCTGCCACCTAGGGCACTCACAATCGATCCCCGCTGATGAAATTCGTCCTTATTTTGCTGCCATTGTTGTTCAGGATATAGATCAATCTATCAGCTGGTATCAGCGGAACCTTGGTTTTGAGGTGGTGAACAAAGTGGAGCGCGAGGACCTGGGATTTAAGCAATCCAACTTATCCCGGGAGGGGTTTGCCCTCGAATTGATAGAAGATGACTATAGCGTGGCAGTGGCCGAAATCAAGGAAGGCAAGCACCGTCGTACCAAGCCTCAGGGGTATTTCAAGCTTGGGTTTTTGGTGAGCGACCTGGACGTATGGATAGCTTTTCTCACTGAAAAAGGTGTTGCTTTCCATGGGGACGCTGTGACAGATCCTGTAAGCGGCAAGCGTATGGTCATCATATTGGACCCAGACGGTAACCGAATTCAGCTTTTCGAGTCCTAAGCAAACCCTCTCTGCAAGCAGAAGGGCACAAAAAAAGGTGACCTGAGCCACCTTCTTTCAATTAATCTCAACCTCTCAGCTGTTAGGCCAAATCGAAACGATCAAGATCCATCACCTTAGTCCATGCCGCTACAAAATCATTTACAAATCGCGCTTGCGAATCGCTAGAACCGTAGATCTCAGCATAAGCTCTTAATTCCGAATTAGAGCCGAAAATCAGGTCGGCCCGGGTTCCTGTCCATTTGGTTTCGCCAGTAACTCTGTCGCTGCCTTCGAAAAGATCTTGCGATGCTGAAGTAGCCTTCCAGGTGGTTCCCAGATCAACTAAGTTGACAAAGAAATCATTGGTAAGCGTGCCTGGCGAGGAGGTGAAAACACCATGCTGTGACCCGTCAAAATTCGTATCAAGCACACGCATGCCTCCAATGAGCACAGTCATCTCCGGAGCCGTCAGTGTCAACAATTGCGCTCGATCTACCAGCATTTCTTCTGCAGAAGCAGTGTGCTTTGACTTTAGATAGTTCCTGAATCCATCCGCCGCAGGCTCTAAGGCTGCGAATGATTCCTCGTCAGTTTGAGCAGCCGAAGCATCCCCTCTGCCTGGAGTAAAAGGCACTTGCACCTCGTGACCAGCCTCCTTGGCCGCTTGTTCAACACCTACGCATCCACCAAGCACGATAAGATCCGCCAGCGATACCTTTTTGTCCGAGCCACTGTTGAAACTTTCTTGCACCCCTTCCAAAGCAGTAAGCACTTTTTGAACTCGAGAAGGGTTGTTTACTTCCCAATCTTTCTGGGGGGCAAAACGGATACGAGCTCCGTTAGCGCCACCACGTTTGTCAGATCCTCGAAATGTTGAAGCAGAAGCCCAAGCTGTGGCGACCAATTCCGAAACAGAAAGGCCGGCTTTTTGAATCAACCCTTTCAGGGTCGCCACTTCGCCATCACCGATAGTTGAACTTGTGCTGGCAGGAATTGGGTCTTGCCAGATCAACTCTTCCGTAGGAACTTCCTTGCCCAAATAACGCGCCTTCGGCCCCATATCCCGGTGGGTGAGTTTGAACCAAGCCCTGGCAAAAGCATCAGCAAACTGATCGGGATTCTCATAAAAACGTCTAGAGATTTTCTCATATTCCGGATCCATCCGCAATGCCAGGTCCGTGGTAAGCATGATCGGCGTGTGGCTTTTCGATGGGTCATGCGCATCAGGAACAGTGCCAACTCCGCCATCACCCACAGGTTTCCATTGATGCGCACCCGCAGGGCTCTTGGTCAGCTCCCATTCATAGCCAAACAGGTTTTCGAAGAAGTTGTTGCTCCACTTGGTGGGCGTGGTGGTCCAAGTGCCTTCCAACCCACTGGTAATAGTATTACCTGCGTTGCCACTTCCCATGGTATTTCTCCAGCCCAATCCTTGCTCCTCCATGGTGGCTCCCGCCGGTTCTGCTCCAACATATTTGTCGGGATCACCAGCACCGTGCGTTTTTCCAAATGTGTGTCCCCCTGCAATCAGTGCCACTGTTTCCTCGTCATTCATCGCCATGCGACCAAAAGTTTCGCGGATATCCCTGGCTGAAGCTACAGGATTCGGATTACCATTTGGACCCTCTGGATTGACGTAGATGAGACCCATTTGCACTGCTCCCAAAGGATTTTCCAGCTCCCGGTCACCAGTATATCTTTTATCGCCGAGCCATTCGCTTTCAGCGCCCCAATAAACGTCCTCCTCAGGTTCCCAAACATCTTCACGGCCGCCAGCGAATCCGAAGGTTTCAAAGCCCATTGATTCCAGGGCGCAGTTACCTGCAAGAATCATCAAATCCGCCCAGGAAATTTTATTGCCATATTTCTGTTTTACAGGCCAAAGCAACAACCTGGCCTTGTCAAGGTTAGTGTTATCGGGCCAGCTATTTAGTGGTGCAAATCTTTGCGTGCCGGACCCACCACCACCACGACCATCGGCGATACGATAGGTACCCGCGCTGTGCCACGCCATCCGGATGAACAATGGGCCATAATGCCCAAAGTCTGCAGGCCACCAATCTTGCGAATCGGTCATTAAGTCATAAATATCTTGCTTTACCGCATCCAAATCCAAAGACTTGAATTCCTCAGCATAATTGAACCCCGGATCCATGGGGTTGGATAGGTTAGAGTGTTGACGAAGAATGTTCAACTTCAACTGATTGGGCCACCAGTCACGGTTGGAGGTACCGCCACCAGCGCTACGTTTCACTGTGCCGCCAGTAAAAGGACATTTGCCCTGACCGTTAGTGTTGTTTTCCATGTTATGTTTCGATTATTAGAGATTGCTTTCTAAGTAAAGTTGCTATAAAATTTATTTATTAGAATTATCAATACATTGACAGTGACTATAGTGATAAAGATCGATTGTTGCTTCCGTTTTCAAGTGTTATGAATGCTGATTACACTTGTTTCGCCAATCCGTTTATCTTTCAAACTATGAAACGATCAGAACTCTTTGAAGGGAATGATACCCTGACGTAATCGCTAGCCGGTTGGAGGACCACCTAGGATCGACCGTGTAGAACGAATATGAACAAAAAACCAACACTCAGCGAATCTTTACACACCACCGAAAAGGTAACTAACGGGGATTTCTTTCTTAGACATGGGCAGCCTTGCACAAAAATCGGCATGATCACAAAAGGGGTGATGCGGGGGTTTGTTTATGACAAAGATGGCTACGAACTCACCACTCATTTCTATCAGGAAAAAGACATGATCATCGGCAGTTTCATACCCAACGTCAACGTATCCGTAGGGGTTCAGGCGCTGGAAAACTGCGAACTCACCATCGCCAACTACGGAGACGTGATGTCCTACGTAAACAAGGACAAGGAGATCACAGCGGTCATCACACGTGAATTCAAAAAACTCAACAAGCAGTTACAATCTCGCCTGGTGTCGCTATTAAATCTGGATTCCGTGGGTAAATACAAGCTATTTCTCGAGGACTACCCGGGGTTATTGAATCGTATTCCTCACTACTACATTGCCCAATACCTGGGCATAACACCCACACAACTGAGCAGGGCGCGCAAGCAGCTTTCTCAACAAATGTAAATGCATAAGTTGGATCACGTTAAGTTCTTTGCATCGAAAAATATCAAAATACATCATGCAAAAAATTGTAACTCAACTTCTATTAATAGCTATTTTTTCTGCTTGCCAACCGGCTGTAGAGGAAACAACATTTCAATCCCAGAAAGTATCTAAAACTGCCTCTTTCTCTGTAAAGGCTAATATTGATAGGGTATTCCCGTTGTTTGGTGCTTTCGAGGAGCGAAAATGGGAGACCGGTTGGGATCCTGAACTCATCTATCCTGGCGAAGAGGTAATCCAGGAAGGTACCGCGTTCCGAACCAAAGGACATGGATCCGAACCTGAATACTTATGGGTTGTGACCCAATATGAGCCACGAGCTCACCACATCCAGTATTTAGTCTCAACGGACAATCGATTTTGGACGATCAGCGTAGACAGTCGCCAGGGAAAAACACCTTCCACAACCGATGTTACCGTCACATATGCTTTCACCAGCCTTACGCCCAAAGGCAATGACCTGAACACAGCCAGCTTGGAAAGAATGTATCGGCATAATCTCCAGGATTGGGCGCTGGCATTGAACAACTACCTTGAACAATCAAAAATATGACTGAAATCGATAGCAAAATGGAACCACATAGAGCGCTTTCTGATGCCGAATTTGAGCAGCAGTTCAAGTCATGCGCCATGGACCCAACTGTATTCAGCCATGAGGCGCACATTCGGCTGGCTTGGTTAGCTATCAATAAATATGGGCTCAACAAGGCGACAAGTCACGTTCAAACTCTTCTGGAGCGTTTTGTTGCCCATCATCAAGCGCAGGACAAATACCACAAAACACTCACGGTCGCCGCTGTGCAAGTGGTCTATCATTTTATGGCCAATACGAAAGCGGATGATTTTGCTGATTTCATAAGCGCCTCATCACCGCTCATTACCAATTTCAAATCGCTCATTGGGGCACATTATAGTTTTGACATTTTTCAGTCCGAAGGGGCCAGATTAGCGTACATTGAACCTGATCTGGCACCTTTCGACTAGATGATTCAAAAGTTCTTTCCGCCTCGATTTCTTCGGCATTCATTACCTTTAGAAAGTGTGAAATTCCATCCGTCACACTCCTAATACCAACCTTATGAGAAAATCGATTCTGCTCCTGATTGTGACCGTGTGCTTGTCTTGTCAAACAAACAACGAAGGCAGCTCACAAACTTCCGAAAAGAAACCGCCCAACATCATCTTTATCATGTCGGATGATCATGCCTACCAAGCCATTAGCGCCTATGGAAGTCAGCTCATCCAAACTCCCAACATTGATCGGCTAGCCCAGGAAGGAATGCTTTTCACAAATGCCTGCGTAGGTAATTCAATATGTGCGCCCTCTCGGGCTACCATTCTCACCGGTAAGCACACGCACATTCATGGTAAAATTGACAACCGGTTTCCGTTTGACACCACGCAAACAACGTTCCCCCAAATTATGCAGCAAAATGGTTACAAAACGGCCATGTTTGGCAAGCTTCATTTTGGTAACAACCCGAAGGGTGTGGACGACTTTATGATCCTACCAGGACAAGGCAATTACATTAACCCCCGTTTCATCACACCGGCGGGAGACACGACAATCACCGGTTACGTGACAGATATCATCACGGACCTCACCCTTAACTGGTTGGATAAAGAAAAAAATAGTGAAGAGCCATTTATGCTCATGTACCTGCACAAGGCACCTCACCGACCCTGGTGGCCTCGCCCGGATAAGTTTAAGGAATTTACTCAAAAACAATTCCCGGAGCCCCTCTCCCTTTTTGATGACTATCAGAATCGAGGCACAGCAGCCAAGACAGCAGAAATGAACCTGTTGAACCACATGATGTACAGTCACGATAGCAAAGTGTATCCAGAAACTGTCGAAGAGATGGGCGACTTAGCTCAACCGCAGGTAAAAGAGTTCAATAATAGCTTCTACGGACCCTACGACCGGGCTACACAAGAACAGAAAGCTGCATACAAACCCATATTGGACTCTATCAGTGACTTCTTCCAGGCCAATTGGCCGAATATGTCCGACACACAAAAAATGCAATGGAAGTACCAGCGGTACATGCAGGACTATCTTGGATCAATATCTTCAGTGGATGATAATGTTGGCCGCCTGCTGGACTATTTGGATGCAAACAACCTGACCGAGAACACAATTGTTGTTTATACATCTGACCAGGGTTTTTACCTGGGTGAACATGGGTGGTTCGACAAGCGGTTCATCTATGACGAATCTTTCAAAACTCCTCTTCTGGTAAGATGGCCAGATGTAGTCGCTCCTGGCAGCAGGGAAGATGAGATGGTACAAAACCTGGACTTTGCGCAAACCATATTGGAGGCCGCTGGTATTGATGCCCCGGCCGACATGCAGGGTGAAAGCATAATACCCCTTCTGAAAGGTGAAAAAGACGCATGGAACCGAGAAGCGGTTTACTATCATTATTATGAGTATCCAGCTGTTCATATGGTGAAGCGCCATTATGGCATCGTTACTAAAGAATTTAAACTGGCCCACTTCTACCATGATGTTGATGAATGGGAACTGTATGATCGCACCAAGGACCCACAGGAAATGAAAAATATCTACGACGACCCATTGTACAGTGGCGTGGTGGAAGAATTGAAAAGAGACTTGGCGGCTTTGAGAGAAAAGTATAAGGATTCACCGGAGCTCGACCGGCAGTTCATAGAACTCTACGAAAGCAAATTATAACTGGCGCCGGAATACGACCTGGTTCAGGTATTTCTCCTACTCAATCAATTTCCAACAGTACGGAGTAGATATTGCCATCGTAACACCCAAAAATGATCCTATTTCCCGCCATCGCCGGAGATGAAAAAACAGCATTGGGGAGTTCAAGTTTGGCAAGTTCCGATCCTGTCTTTCGATCCAGCAGATAAATAATGCCCTTGTCCTTCCAATTGTAGCTATTACCCGCGGTATAGACCAGGTGATCCTCCGTGATGATGGGCCGCGTATAGATGTTTTTGCCGCCGTTGTGCTTCCAGAGAAATCGTCCGTTGTTTGGACCAAAGGCATACATTGAAAAGTTATCAGAACCGCCGATGTACAGCGTATCATTAGTTATCACGGGATCCCCCACGAGCCAACCTCCCTTCGGATCGGTATAGGTCCATTCCTTCTCACCTGTTTCTTCCCAAAGCACGTTCAACATGTGGTTCCTCGCCCCGAAAAACAACATGTTTTTGTAACTGACAAATGATGAAACAACTCCACCGAAACTAGGATAAGGGCGACCTCCCCGATAGGTTTTCTTTTTCCATTTCAGCTGCTGAGTTGCCAGATCGTAGGCATAAACTACTCCTTCCCAGTCCCCGAAATAGATAGCGGCATTATTGACAAAAGGTGTGCTTCGAATGGGCGAAGACTCGTCTGTTGATGCGGAGAATACTAACTCACCGTCTTTTTCCCTGAATCCATAAAGCGTCCCATTGCCGCATCCTATATAAATCACCCCTTCATGTAAAGTGCCTGCTGATCGCTTATCGTCCCAGAAATCAAGCTTGTATTCGAACTTTCTTCCACCATACTCAAAACCGAGCGGTGACATGCCTACGTCATATTTCCATAACAGTTTACCTGACACGGGCTCAAGCGCGTAGAAAACATTTGCTGATTCGAAAAACAATACATTTTCAGTCAACAAAGCCTGTGCTTGAATAATACCACCGGTTTCGTATTTCCAATCAACGGAACCTGTGGCAGCGTCGATGGCATACATCACCCCATCTTGACCCCCAACAAAAACTGATCGCCCACCTGAAACAGGGGAGGCAAGTACCTTGTCGCCAGTCTCTACGATCCAGTCGGAAGTCAGATTCTGGGCTTCGGTACGAATAGCAATTAAACAGATAACGACTATTATCAGCGCGGTACTGCCTGATCGAATTATTTGGACCCTCATATTTTTTAACCTTTACCGGCAATCCTACGAATAACTAGTTTTGGAGGTGCTATTATGTCTTTTGCAAAACATTGGCAAAACCTATGCAACTAAGAAATGGAGGAAAAAGCGTTCATAGAAATTTGCAAAACCGAGTTGTCCCAGCAATTCCACCTACCAAAACGCCTGATGGAAAGGGATTTCGAATTCCTAAACCAAAAGATCCTTGAGGAAGCAAAAGTTGACATTAGCACCGCAACATTGCGACGAATTTGGGCCAACAGACATCAGGGAACACCGCAGACCAAGACCTTGGACGCGCTGGCCGACACCTTAGGTTACAAAGGCTGGCATGAATTTAAGATCAAGCACAAGGCCTCGGCGCCATCAAAAGTCCGAGTTCACAAAAAAGTGTATTTGTGGCTACTCACCATTCCTTTCCTGTTGGGCTTTGTCTGGAATTACACACAAACTGACCAACGAAGTGTCAATCAAGCGGTGATTTTTGAAGCCGAAAAAGAACTGCACGAGGGTGTGCCAGCGACCATAGGATTTAAATATGACATTGAAGGAGTAAACCGCCCAGTCAGTATTCAGCTATCATGGAATCCCTATGAACGGGCAGTCCTGGACCCGAAAAAGCACTTCTACACTGGCACCTATTTCTATCCTGACTATCATGAGGCGAAGTTGCAGTTGGGAGAAGAGGTTTTGGCTTCACGACGGATCCATATTACCACTTCCGATTGGCATGGCCTGATCATGCGTGCAGGTTATGATGCCAATCCCGTGTTCATCGATGAGGGGGATTTCCTACTGAAGCAAGACCAGATGACCATCCGGCAGCAAACAGCGCTCGCATACCACGTTGTTCAAAGTGAACCCTATTATCCGGTATTTACGCTATCCAACAATGCCTTGGACTCTCTGTCGGCAGACAAAATTCACCTGACAATGGACCTGCAATTGTTTCCCTCCGAGCAGCATCTCAATTGCCGATCCATCGACGTATTGGTCAAAGGAACTCATGGCAATATAAGAATACCCGTGTCGGAGCAAGGATGCTATGGGCTCTATCAGCTAAAAGTAGGTAGCAAGACTCTTTCCGGAAAGACTTTCGACCTCTCCGGATTGACAACTGATCTGACTGCTGCGGTGCCCCTTGAAATTCAGACAGCTGGTCGGGTACTCACCGTAAAGCTGGATCAAAACAATGCATTAGCCATCGATTACCCCAACAAGCTCGGCCCTGTGAAAGTGCTGAAAGTTATCCTCACCGGACCTGGCAGCGCGTCAGCAATTCGATTCATGGAGAATAATCAAAGTCTCCAGTGAGGGAAATTTCAGTCGTGTAAAAATAATTCAGCAAGGAGGGCATGGCTCCTGACAACAACTGAGAATAACCTCCTTGCGTACAAAGTCTTGAACGATGACCACCAACCTCGACCCTCATGAAAATCAAGTATTACTTACTTCTATTCACGGCAGTACTGGGCCTTAAGAGCCACGCCTCTGACCTTAAGGTTTCAACACCCATCCTTTATTTGGAGGAGCAATCGGCCTTTGCTGTTTTCAATCTAAGTTGGAGTAATGCCTGGAAAAATGACCGAAACAATGATGCCGTTTGGCTCTTTGCCAAATCGGTTGCATTAGAAGGTGGATATCGACATATTAAGATCCTTGCCGACGGTCATGAGATCATAAGTTCCTTTGGCAACGAGAATCCAAATCTCGAATTTCAACCTGCCCAAGATGGCGTGGGACTGTTTCTCCTCCCAGGAAATAGCTTTCGTGGAGATGTGGAAGTAACTGTCAAAATGATATTGGATCCGGTCAGTTTCCAAGGCCTGAACAACCGAAATTCCTCTCTACAGGTCATTGGAATTGAAATGGTTCAAATCCCCGCAGGTGGGTTTACCTTGGGTGACCCAAGCGCGCGATCTCAGCGTCAGGGGGCGCTATTCAAACCCAAAAAGGGTGATTACGATGGTCTGGTCAGTATCGCTTCTGAAGATCAGGCGTTTACCGTGGGCCCTGAAGGCGACATTTATTATCAGGCTTCAGGAGGATATGAAGGGGATCAAGGCGGACCAATACCTGCCACCTATCCTAAGGGGGTTCAGGAGATATACATAATGAAGTACGAGCCCACCGAAGGGCAGTACACCCAATTCCTCAACAGCTTAACTCCGGAGCAATCAGCTAGCAGAAATATAATCCAAGCTGATGGCTATGCGATTCAGGGAGGGAGTATCACCGAAGGTACTGGTTTTGAAACCTCATTCAGCTACAAACCGTGCCCCTTCATTGGCTGGGACGACAGTATGGCTTTTGCCGATTGGGCGGGGCTAAGACCGATGACGGAATTTGAATTTACCAAGGCAGCAAGGGGACCACAAGCACCTGCCGATGGGGGCTTTCCCTGGGGAACCAGCCGCCGTGAGCAGGTCCAGCGGCTTCCGAACCCGAACGGTGAGTTGGTAATGCTCAACGGGTGGGATGAATCAAAACTATCGGATGATACCAAGGCCTATTTTGGGGCCTCCCACTACTGGGTAATGGACCTGGCAGGAAGTATGTGGGAAAGAATGGTGACGATCGGGCATGAACTGGGGAGACAGTTTACAGGCTCTCACGGCGATGGTCAGCTTTCTGATAATGGTTATGCGACCAATGAAGATTGGCCGGTGGGGGATGAAAACACGGGAGGAATTGGTTTTCGTGGTGGAGGTTTTTACGGTTATAGCCGAGACTACCATGAGTTCAATCCTTTCAGCCCGATCGCCTATCGTACTTATGGTGGCTGGCAGGGAGTAAAAAGGACCCGCTCCTATGGTGCGCGGTTTGTTCGGACCAGCGACTAATCCACTGCGTGTTAACTCAGCTTGAATTCATTCAGTATAGTACGAACCCGTTCCCCGAGGAGTTCATAGGCATGATTGACACAATATTCCGTAGAAATTTCTGGTGTCTTCAAGCTTGTGACGGCATATAACCCCAGTTCGTTTACCTGATCGTCCGACAGTTCATTTAGGCCACACACAGCCAGGACGGGCACCGAATGCTGTCGGGCCATGTGACTCACGCCATGAATAACCTTACCTTGCAGCGTCTGTTCATCCACTTTGCCCTCTCCTGTAATGACCAGGTCAGATTCAGCCAATCGTTCATGAAAATCAACCAAATCGAGGATCGTATCCATTCCACCATAAATGGCTCCATCGAATAACCCCAGAGTGCAGAGCGCCATGCCTCCTGCCGCTCCGCTACCAGGTAGGTTGTCCAACCGACGACCGATTTTGGTTTTTATCACCTGAGCAAGATTGGCAGATCCTTCTTCCAGTAGCGCCAGTTCCACGTCATTCGCACCCTTCTGTCGAGCATACTGGTAGGCTGCCCCATCAGCACCCAGGAGCGGATTTTTT
The DNA here is from genome assembly GCA_965242775.1 of Cyclobacteriaceae bacterium. Classification (GTDB taxonomy): domain Bacteria; phylum Bacteroidota; class Bacteroidia; order Cytophagales; family Cyclobacteriaceae; genus JAWPMT01. The sequence goes on along the minus strand of CBDETI010000028.1, from coordinate 68,654 downwards.
ACGTCGGTTATAAGATGGATTTTAAATTCAGCCGTAACATCGCTGTTTTGGATAGATGACACCAGTCGAAGATTGACCCCAATTGGGTCCATTTTCTGTCCATCCGCATCTAAAAACCGGAACCCTAAAGCGCTTGCAAGACCTGTACCGCCATCGTGACAAGCGCTACCCCCTACAAAAAGATAAATTTCCTTAGCACCGTGATCGACAGCATGTGCTAGCAGATCGCCAGTGCCAATAGATGATGTGTGCATTGCATTTCGCTCTTCAGGTGCAAGCAATTGCAAACCGGAAGCCAGCGCCATTTCAATGTAAGCCTTGTGATCTCTAACGCCGTAAACCGCCGATTTTTCTCGAAATAACGGATCTCTAACCCGACATTCACGTTGCTCCAACTGCAACACCTCTGTGAGAATGTCTAGCGTTCCTTCTCCACCATCGGCCATTGGTAAGGAGGTCGCTTCGGCCATAGGGTAGACATCCTTTACTGCTTCCGATATCGCCGAACATACTTCGCGAGCTGTAAGCGATCCCTTGAATTTATCAGGAGCAATAAGGACTTTCATAGCTACAGATTGTGGACATGTGTTGGAATTTGCACAGACAGCAAGCTAGGCGATTAAAACCAATACTTGATCGTTAGGCTGAATAGCACCATAACAACAAAGGCCGCTGCAAGTATCAGAACTTGTTGGCGGTCTACTTCGGATTTCTCAGTCGAACCATCCGTGCCAGTGGATGAGTCACCAGTAACTTTAGTGACGATAGCGGCGACAAGAAACGCTACTGCGGCACCTATAAAATTCCACCAGAACCAAAAAAGATCATCGCCTACCACCAACCAGAAAAAGATATTGGTGGCCACTCCCACGGTCAGCCCCAGGTTCATACCTCGAGCGCCAATGCTTTTAAAACCTACTGCCACTACGAACGTCGCCAGGATAGGCCCATAAAATACGGAGCCAATCTTGTTGATAGCTTCGATAACAGTATCAGCAATATTTCCTGCAAAAAAGGCCAGAAGAATACACAACAGACCCCAAAACAGGGATGCTCCCTTGGAGTACTTCGCATAGGTCTTGTCATCCACACTCCGATTGCCAATAAGTACATCTTCTGTGGTCACCGCGCTAAGTGAGTTGATTGCGGAACTTAAAGAGGACATGGCAGCCGACAAGATCGCTACTATCAATAGTCCAATAACACCATGTGGAAGGTAGTCGCGAATAAAGATTGGGATCATCATATCCACACGACCCTCGGGAATTTTCGCTAAAAACTCCGGGGATTGTGACACAAAGGTGCCGATAACCAAACCCATAAAACAATATAAGAACGTGATCGGAAAACGAATGAGGCCATTCGCCAAAAGTGTTTGTCTGACCGTCTTAAGATCCTTTGCCGAAAGTAGTCGCTGGACCTGTGATTGGTCCGTACCATAGTAAGAAGCGTATAGGCAAAAGCCTCCAAACACCATAGGCCAGAAACCAAAATCCCCGTCACCCCCAATTCCCAGGGTAGAAAAGCTCACCGCATTGAGCCTGGCCACATCCACTTCGGCACTTAACACGCTCCACCCCCCGAGGTATTGCCATCCCGCGACACTACATATTACAATCCCGATCAGGAGAATGATCATTTGGACCATATCTCCATAAACTACCGCCTTCATACCCCCTTGATAGGAATAAATAAGCGTAATGACACCAATAACAAGGATGGTTTGCCAAAAAGGAATGGCCAAAATACTCATTAGGATCAATGCAACAGCGTACACCATAATAGCGGTACTGAAAGACCGGCTGATCTGAAAGACGATACTGATCAATAATCTGGTAGAGCGCCCAAACCGACGTTGGAGGTATTCGTAAATGCTTACAACCCCCGCCTTGTAGAGTCGTGGCAGCAAAAAGATCGACAGGAAAATCATTGCCAGGGGCACACCAAACTCGAAGCTAAGCCACTGCATGCCACCACCGTCGCGCAAACCAACAAACGCTGGAGCAGAGATGAAGCTGATCGCCGAGAGTTGCGTGGCCATGACTGATAGGCTTAGCGGCAGCCAGCCAAAGGACTTACCTCCTAGGAAGTACTCGTTTTTGCTCCCGCTTCCCTTGAATAAAGTGCCTAGTCCCAGGAAAGCCAGTGAATAGACAATAACAATAGCGTAATCGAGCCAATTCATATCGTTCAGGTTTTTATCATATCAAGTACCAAACTTGCAGACCAGGAAAAATCCTCCGCCCCATAACCGGTAGCGGCAGTTTTGTCCACCGGAAAGTACTCTCTGAGTCCATATTTCTCCACCATTTCGAGGGTATTATTACGCAAGCGCGCCGCCTCTGCTTCCAAGCCATAGCGCTGGAGTCCTTTCCAAATAAGGTAGTTCATATTTACCCAGATAGGTCCACGCCAGTATTTTTTCGGTTCGTATAGAAAATGGGTCGGGTCGAAAGTAGGAATCCCGTATAAGTCCCCATAAGCCGTTATTCTATCGGCCATTTTCCGAGCCTGAGTAGCTGACGGAACTCCGGCGAACAAGGCTAGAAATGAAGCGGCTCCAATCATCGTCACCTGCTTTTCACTTACCAAATCATAGGGGAAATAGCAGCCTTGCTCCTCATCCCAAAGCAGCTCATTGAATGCGGCTCTGCTCCTCTTTAGCTGCTCTGCCAATCCGTCGACATTCCTACCAAGCATGGGCCCAATCCGCAAGAGGCTCTCACTAGAGGCAATGAACAATGCGTTGAAAGTAAGGTCAAAGAATTGAAAGGGGAAATTACCGGAGCACGACTCATATTTGCTGTCCTGCAAGCTGCGCAGTAAGTAGAGATATCGGCGGTACTCATCGTCAGAAGGTCGGGTTTCAGAGGCATTCTCCACGACCTTGTTATCTTTTCGATCAAGGTGTATCTGCTGAAGTGTCCCCGAGTCGATCCGCTGAAGCGCCTCATCCCACCACGGCGAATTGTCCATGCCTGACTCCCAATTGTGCCACACTGAAATAAGTCCACAGTTAAGCGTATCCTTAATTTTCAGCAAATGCTCATGGTAACGTAAAACTTGATCAAATAGCCTCCGCAAACGGGAAGAGTCACCTAACGTTTCGAAAATCCGTTCCAAGACATAACCCTGAATCGGAGGTTGCGAAATGCCAGAGGTTTTTAGGTCTTTTGGCGCATTGGGCGAAACCTGAGAGTTCCAATAATCCGCAGAAGGAAAATAATCGGACCCATATTTTTCGGCATTATGAAAGACTATGTGAGGCAAAAAGCCACTCTCCCATTGTCCCTGGAACAAATGTTCCATCTCCGTCAGCGCCCGCTCCGGGTCCAAATGTAAATTGCCCAAGGCTATAAACCCTGAGTCCCAATGCCACTGGAACGGATATAGCCGGGGACTTGGCACCGTGTAGCCATCTCTCCAATTCTGTCTTAAAACGCGCTCACATTCTTTGTAAAGGTCCATGAATTTTATTTACAGGATGCTGTTCTCAACCAAAGTTTGAAAAAATATCAAAGTGCCCATGCATCTATTTTTTCCAATTCTAATACTAAATTGTCCTTTTTGGTACGAGCATTAGCTCCCTTACTTGAAATTTAAAATCACTTAGTAGTCAGCACCTAAAAAACCATGAAACCCACCTACGAGCAACTATCTCAAAATGTTGATCATTCCTTCGCGGTTCGGAAAGTCATACGGCCCCAGCGTGCCGATCTTACTTCCGCAGGTGTATGGCACTTCCACCCGGACTATGAGATCACCCTTACCACGGCCAGCTCCGGCAGACGGTTTGTCGGGTACAATTATGAAGACTATTCTGCCTTGGACCTGGTGTTGATCGGGTCTAACATGCCTCATTGTTGGATCACAGAAGAGCCTACCGTGCAGTATGTAATTAATTTCAAAAAGGATTTCATAGGATCCACCTTCTGGCAGATGCCTGAGCTCACAGAAATCAATCAATTACTTGATCGAAGCAGCCGCGGAATTAAGTTCAGCAAAGACGCGGCAGCCGGTGCACTTCCACTGATAGAACAATTGCAACGTGCTGCTGGATTTGACCGGCTTATGAATTTCCTTGAATTGCTACGTCTCCTGGCACGCGACCGTACCACTAGCCCCCTAACCAATTATGACGGACGAACACAGGGGAATCCCAAACTCTCCAGGAGAATCGAAAAAGTATATAGTTATGTACTCGAGAACTACAAAGACCCTGATATCTCCCAAGCTCAACTGGCGGAAGAGCTCAACATGACCAGCAGTTCCCTTTGTAAGTTCGTGAAATATATGACCAGAAAAACCTTGTATCAACTCATCCTCGAGGCGCGCATAAGTCATGCCTGCAGATTGCTGGTCAATACAGACAAATACGTTTCGGAAATCGGTTATTTATCGGGTTTTCAAAATGTTTCAAATTTCAACCGAATATTTAAGCGACTCATCAAACAAACACCCATGATGTACCGCAAGTCATTTTCCTAGCACATCCATACACTATGTGGCCAAACCTGAAGTAATTGGCTCTTCCTGATACCGGACATTTGACTTCAAGATCCTAAATAGAAGCATACCATACAGGAAGTTGGAAACACCCACTTCAACACCATGTGCTCGCCGTATAAAGGCAGGCATGAATTCATTAGGCGGAATCAATGGCGCTATTCCCCCGACAATGGCAAAAATACCACCAATAACCAGTCCTTTCACCCAGGCCGAAGCTTCCATCGTTCGATCTATTAACAGGGCGATTCCGACAAAAATAAAACCCCTAAAAAACACGTTGGTGAGTACAATGTCCATAAAAGGCGGGACCTTATCCCCATAAAATTCCTGAAATCCAGGAGTGAGTGCCTGCAACATCATTCCCGCAATTAAATACAATGGAAAATACAGAAAATTACCAGCCAGAATCCGGCCTATCCAAGCAGTTGATCGCCTCGGTTCGTATACCAGTATCTTCCGCGCTGTTATATCGTCTGGACGAAAGAAGTAGGTAATAACCACTGCCCCCAGGGCAGAAAAAGGAATACCCGTGAACATGAACAGACTTGTCTGCGGACGACTGGTCACATTGAAAACCCAGGCTTCAATGAGGATATTGAAATAACCAATCACATAGTAGATCAGAAAAGTTGATACCCATAACTTGATGGACCTCAGCGTGCTACGAGTAACATAGGCGCCCAGGATACTTACAACTAATGCATTCGCCAGTAAATTCCATAAATAACTAAAGTAAGAAGTTGCACGTCCACTCATCTGGTCAGCCAGTAAGCTAAAACCAGTAATTACTAGTGTTGCGACTATCGCTTTCACCAAAAAGTTGTTGCTATTGTTCATGTTTCCTCCTTTGTTTTTCAATGGTTGTGCGTGCAGTTTCGGCCCAGGTCAGGAAGGTGTTCACCGAAGCCAACCCATACTCGAATGCTAACCTGCCATGCATCGGTAGTTGCGGACCTTCCTCCCGATGGTACTTTTCGAGGGTAGCCTGGTACTGCTTTGTAAGGTCGATCGTGGACTCCAGGAACCTCTCTTTCTCTTCCTGACTTACCAGGTGATCCATAAATGCAAACCGCAATAACCACACCTGAATATTTTTCGAAACCTCTTCGAGGGTCACTGGCTCTACCAGCCAATCACGCACCTTCTTCCTTCCATCTTCCGTGATATGAAGCGTCTTATCATCACCACCTTTCGTTTCCACCAAACCCATTTTCTTCAGTTTCCGGGTAGCGGGGTAGATGGTGCCAGGACTGCTGCTATAGTTGCCCATAGCTGTCGCCTGAAAAATCATCCTGATGGCATAAGCTGTCATAGGATTTGAGAGTAACAGGCCCAGAATGGCAAAGTCAAGTGTAGTAGTACGCATAAATAATACGAATCGTACTACAATAATAATACGAATCGTACTAAATAACAAATGGGCACTTCAGGCGCCTTTCGTTGATGGTTTGCGGTTGTTTATCATCGGCAGTCAACTGCAGCCAGCCCGGACCGTATTTTTGTCATCACCCTGATACAGCATGAAATACCCTTGCGTCATTGCTCTGATTTTGTCTTCGGTTTTGGTCCTAGGCCAGAGCGCATCTTTTGAGCTCTTTCACAGCCCCTTGATCTCAATCGAGATTGAGGGAATAAATCATCCCATACACAAAGCCACGATGATTGGTGAAACGATTTGGGCAGTTGATTATGGCGGGGGGAATATCGTGAAAGGTACTCGAGGGAAGAAGAAATGGCATAAAGTCGCCTCCCTCGGGTCGGAGTACTTTGAGGTCATTCAATTTGTGGATAGCCTGCACGGGTTCGTATGTGGAGACTATGGCTTTGTTTACAAAACAAGCGATGCAGGCGTATCCTGGCAGGAAATCAGCCCACCGGTCCCGGACCGATTGATCGAGAGGTTTCGAAATGACTCGACAAAAGATCAGGAACCAGCAGGTCTTTTTGCTGCCTACTACTCCATGTATTTTACCACGGCAAGCTCAGGGTTCGTCTCGGGATTCGCATACAATCCGGCTAAAGGTTTCCGCGCCTCCTACCAGCGACTTCTTTATCGTACGGAGGATGCAGGAGAGACCTGGGTATTGTTAGATCCGGACCAAAAGGAGAAGTTGATAGAAGAGATTTATGAAGAAATGAAGCCTGGGTTGCTGACAATAGATGGCAAATATTTCACCAGCGCCGGCGCACGCTGGCACCTGGCTCGGCACCGGGAGAAAGGTCATCTGATCATCCATCGGAAAAGTCATACAACACCGGCGGATACAGTTGTTTTAGAGGCCACAACTTTTGAGCGCATCATGCTGCGAAAAATAGTTTTCCTTGATGACAAAAATGGTTTTGTCTTCGGCGGTGCTCTTGATGAAAATTCTCAAAAGGCAGTCATCTACGAAACAAGAGATAGCGGAAAATCATGGTCATACCATGCCTCTGATTGGCCACACATTCACGACGCCTTTTTTGATGGGGCTAACCTCTGGCTATTCGGGAAAGAGCGGTTTATAAAAAAGATATCTATTCAGTAATTCGACCGACCCTGCATTTTCTGTATCACGAATTTCGTACTAACCCGGTCGATGCACCCGCAATTAGTGACTAAATTGGCAACTACAGTGATGGATCTCAAAGAACTAATTGATCGGGTAAATGCCGCACGGACCAGACTCCAGGGGCACATTCTCCGCACCCCATTATTCGAATCCCGAGAGCTTGGGAAATTGATTAAGGGAAGGGTCTTTTTAAAGTTAGAAAATGAACAGTACACTGGATCATTTAAAGCCCGCGGAAGTCTAAACAAAATTTTATCCATCGATCCCGCAGACCGTCAAAGAGGTGTAGTGACGGCCTCCACGGGTAATCATGCACTCGGGTTTGCCCGCGCCGTAGAAATTGCCCAATGCCAGGGCACGATTTTTATGCCAAAAAAAGCGTCGCAAGCGAAAATCGAAAAACTCAAACATTATGATATTGACATTCGCTTTTATGGTGAATCCGATTCATTAGAAACAGAGTTGCACGCCAAGGCCCATGCCAAAGCGCATAACAAGGAATGGGTATCGCCCTACAACGACCCGGAGATAATCGCCGGGCAAGGTACTATCGGAGCCGAAATCACCGAGGAGCTCGATCGCATTGACCATGTGCTCATTACCGTCGGCGGTGGTGGGTTGATGTCTGGCGTTGGTGGTTGGATAAAGTACCACCACCCGGCCACTTCCATTGTGTGCTGCCAACCTGCAAACTCTCCGGAAATGTCCCTGAGTATCGAAAGAGGTATGATTGTAGGGCTGGACCAGTACATAGAAACACTGTCCGACGGATCCGCAGGAGGCATAGAACCCGACGCCATGACCTTCGACATCTGCCGACAAATCGTAGATGATACCATCCTGGTATCAGAAGAGCAAATTGCCAGCGCCGTTCGCTTTGCTGCCCATACCCACCGAAAAATTATCGAAGGAGCCGCAGGTGTGGCCATAGCCAGTCTGCAAACAAATCCCGATCGTTTTATCGGGAGCAATGTGGTAATTGTCGTTTGCGGTGCCAACATAGCCATGGACACTTTTCGCTCGCTGATCTAGCCTCTTGAAAGTCGTTCAATCCTCTCAACCTTCCCCAGGGGGGAGCTGAGTGTGATTTCAAGCAAGGTCCCAGTAAAAAAACATCAAAAAATTTTGAGTAACTAAAAAGTTACCTATATTTGAGTAACTAAAAAGTTACATAGTTTAATCATTCATAATAAAAATTTGAAGTAATGAAAGCAATAGAAGTGATCTCCATTCCCGTTTCAGATCAATCGGCAGCCAAGGAATTTTATCGCAAGCTCGGGTTTGAAATCCTCAGGGAAACACCATTCGGTCCCAACCAACAATGGATTCAGCTTGGGCTGCCGGGAGCTGCCACATCCATCACTCTGGTAAACTGGTTTGAGGAAATGCAGCCTGGTTGTATCCACGGACTCGTTGTGGAAACGGATAATATCGAACAGGAAGCACAATTGTTGCGCGAAAAAGGGGTCAATATTTCAACCATCGATCAAACACCATGGGGTGCTTTTGCACAATTTTCAGATCCAGACGGAAACACATGGTCATTGAGACAATCTGCGTAAATCTAATCTGGAGGCATTGGTGCGCCCTGCCTTCAGCCTTAACTGCAACAGAAAAGATGAAACTACTTAAAAACAGTATCGATTTTTCGATTTCCTACGACCATCCTGTAGCGGCTGTGTGGGCTGCGCTGACCAATGCTGACGCGCTCAGCCAGTGGCTCATGCCCTGTGATTTTCAACCAGTGGTTGGCCATAAGTTCCAATTCAGGACCGAACCATCCGTAGGATTTGACGGCATTATTAATTGTGAGGTACTCGAAATTATTGAAAAGGAGAAGCTCGTCCTGAGCTGGTCTGGCGGTAAAAACATGAGCACAGTCGTCACATTCCAACTTACCGATCAATCGGAAAAAACCTTACTTGAATTCCAACACACGGGATTTCAGGGAATTTTCGAACAATTGGTCGTCCGGAAAATTCTCGCCAATGGGTGGCTCAAAACTATTCTTTCTGTTAACCTTCCCAAATATCTCCAACAATGAAGGATGTTTTCAAAGCCCTGGCCGATCCCACGAGAAGGGAAATCTTACTAATGATCTCTTCCAAGCCTACCTCCGTAAATAGCATTGCGGAGAAATTTGAAATGTCCAGGCCAGCCATCTCCAAACATATCAAAATCCTCATGGACAATGAGCTGCTGGAAACTAAGCCTGACGAAACCGATGGACGACAAAGGAACTGCCACCCACAATTGGAAGCATTGCAAGAAGTGAATGAGTATATCCAGCAATTGAAAGAATTTTGGACGAAGCGCTTTGACAACCTTGGTCAATACCTCGACCAGGTCAAAAAGGACAAATCACAAAATTCCTAAGCTATTTTCTTAGCTCTTTCTTGAGGATTTTTCCAGTGGCATTCATCGGGAGAGCATCCATATATTCTACCACTCGGGGGTATTTGTATGCGGCAATATGCTCTTTGGTCCAGGTGATGAGGTCATCCTCGGCAGGGGCGTGGCCTTCCTTGAGAACCACACATGCCTTGATCTCCTCACCCATGGCATCGTCCGGAATGCCGATAACTGCCACCATGGAAATCGCCTCGTGCTTCATCATCACTTCTTCAACTTCTCGAGGATACACGTTATAGCCACCTCTGATGATCATGTCCTTGGTGCGATCGACAATGTAAAAGAACCCATCCTCATCTTTGATTGCTACATCACCAGAATGCAGCCAACCATTACGTATGGTCTTTTTGTTGGCCTCTTCCTTCTTGTAGTACCCTTTCATCACATTGTGACCCCTGTAAATTAATTCACCCTTCTCTCCTTCCGGTACCTCCTCGCCCTGGTCATCAACGATCTTCACTTCGACTCCCCAGACGGGTTTGCCAATGCTTCCGGGTTTCCTGCCAAATTCCACGTCGTTGAAGGTGACCACCGGTGAACCCTCGGACATACCATAACCTTCTAGTATGGGCACATTGAATTTGTTTTCAAAATCTTCCAGTACTTTCACCGGTAGTGAAGCACCACCTGAAATGCAACGTTTTAGATTTTTCGCGATACCTTCCAGGTCAAAACCTTCACTATTGCAGTTCAGTAATCCCCAGTACATGGTTGGTACCCCTGCGAAGATGGTAACACCATGTTTTTGCATTAGCCCCAGCACTGCTTCACCTTCAAACCTGGGAAGCAAAACGTTGGTCGCGCCCTTGTATACGCCCGCATTCATCAAAACAGTCATGGCAAAAATGTGAAACATTGGTAGTACAATGAGCTGTGTATCCTGGCTGGTAGTTCCGGCAATATCCGCGGAAAGCACCGCGTTTAACATCAAATTAGCATGGGTTAATTCGGCGCCTTTTGGCTGACCAGTGGTCCCAGAAGTATAAACTATCACCGCAGTATCTTCGGGCGCAGTTTGCGCAGATTCAATAACGGGAGATTGACCCGCCATCAACTGACCCAGGGTGCTGGCACCATCAATTGGGCTAGGTTCGTCTGGTTTGGCGGTGATTACAAAAAAATGTTCGCAGGATCCCACCTGTTTATAACCAGCAAAATTCTCTGACGCCATAGGTAACTCGGGTGTTCCGACAAAACAGAAGCAGGCTTTTGCTTCCGAATCCTGCAGATGATACGCCACCTCGTCCCTTTTGAGTAAAACGCTAAGTGGAACCACTGTTGCACCTGCTTTAAGGATACCATAATACACCATGGGGAAATACGGCAGATTCAAGCAGTTAAGAGCTACCTTATCACCTCTACCGATGCCCTTCGCTTTCAGGCCATTGGCAATTTGATTCGCTGCACCATTCACCTGAGCAAATGTCAAGTGGGTATCCATGAAAATAAAGGCATCTTTGGAAGGGTACCTACGGGCACTATCTTCCAGAACTACAGCAGCATTTAGCATATGATTTTTGGATAAAGAGTGTTACCCAAAATAATCATTATTCGGAAGACTCAGGGCTTACCCGAAGGAATAATATGACGGGGAAGGGGGTCGTACCATGACCAAGCTCTCGTGTACGCCCGTGGAAATAAGCAATGGAAAGTTTCCATCCACAAAGTTCTATTCTAATTTTATGTCCGCATGAAAAAAGAGCTGAAAGAGAACATTTTCAACTATGCTATTCTCGTGGTAACGTTAGTTGCCTCTTTGACGATGATGGAAATGGTCCTCAGGCTCTATTTTTTTGGATCATTCGCTAATATGCCCAATTCAAGATCAAGCGGATTGCGGGAACCTCACGAAAGTCGCGGTTGGGCGTTGAAACCCAACAAACAGGCGTTCCTCCAGACATTAGATTACAGCACGTTGATTCAAATCAATTCGAAAGGTCTACGGGGTGCGGAAAGTGACTATGAGAAACCCAGTTCAGTTCGCAGGATTCTGGTGCTGGGTGATTCTTTCATGGAGTCCTACCAGGTCGATTTCGAAAATTCCTTCTGCTTCCTCTTGCAGAAAAAACTAAAGCCAGAAAACGTAGAAGTCATCAACTTTGGCGTGGGCGGTTATGGTACAACTCAGGAATATTTGTACTTACTGGAGGAGGGCTTTAAATATGATCCTGACCTGGTACTTCTGGCGTTTTTGCCAGCTAATGACTTAAGAAATAATTCTGCTAAGCTGGAGAAAGCACTCTGGAGAAAGGATCATCTCAAGACTTTTGGCAGGCCTTATGCCCGGTTAGAAAATGATTCATTAATAATATCCAAACCGGACTACAATAAAGTCCAGGAATGGGTAATTGAGGAACGTAAAAAAATTGATAGTCGTATTCGTGAAAAAAACTTTTTCCAACGAACACTTAGCTATAAGCTCATCAATAATATTTTAGATGCAGCCGGGGCAAAGAGTGTCCGTTTTCCTCAATACAATCCTAATATTTTATATGGCGCTATACTGGATACATTCGATCCTGCACTAGCCAAAAAATCGTTCTCAGAAGCTGAATATGTTGAGCATTGGGAGAGCACTTGGCAGGTCTCTTTAGAATTGGTAAAAGCAATGAAACAAAAATGCGTGGAAAATGGCAGTAACTTTGCTGCTTTTACTATTCCCAGTAAAATCCAGTCAGACCCGGAATACTTTAACCTGGTGACTGCCAAATACCCTCAGCTTAATTTCAACCTCACCAAACCCAATGACCGACTTGTAGAGTTTTGCCTTGAAAATGACATCCCAATTATAGATTTGCTACCATATTTCCAAGAAGCATACAAAAACCAAGAAGGTCCACTTTTTCATCAATATCAAGACCGACACTGGAACGAACAAGGACATGATTTAGCGAGTGACCTGGTTATGAAAATTTTCAAGTAACCACCTGGAAACTCCAGCCCATTGAGTGCCGTATGGCCCGTGATAACAAAATGAAGGAATATAAGTCCGGGGAGGCCATCTTACTCCAAGGACAGCACCTCCAGCATCCCGATCTTTTTCTCTTTCCCCCGCAATAGAAACTCCCCCTTGCGCCTGAACTCATAATCCCTTTTATCATTCAACAGATCAAAAAGTTCAGAGGAGATCAATAATTTGGCCTCTAGGCCATTACATTCGGCTTGAATTCTAGCGGTGGTGTTGAGAACATCTCCGGTAAAAAGAATGTCCTTCTTTAAGCGGCCAATCTCTCCTGCAGTGACTGTCCCAGCATGAATGCCGGCCTTGAAAGCCGGAACAATCCCAAAGTCCTTCAAGAACATGTCTGCCCTCTCCTGGATTGACTTCTCAATATCGAAAAAGCACTTCAAACAAGCACTTTTCGCCAACCCCGAACCAAAAGGCCACGATATCACGATCTCATCACCTACATACTGGTAAATTTCTCCACGACTTTCCAAGATGGCTTCTGTCATATATTCGTAGTACCGCCGAAGCAGTTGATAGTACCTTTCGTGCCCCAGGGACTCGGCATGTGAGGTCGAAGATTGCATGTCGAGGAACATGAAAATTCTGCTTTCCTGTTTCGATTGAAGGTATTTGCCAGTAAATAAATGCTGGACAGACTGGCTACCCAACCGGTCAAAGGTGGAAGTGATAAACATAGTCAGGAAGATGATACTCCCTGTGTAAATGATGATGCTCCAAAAAGCAAAATTCTGAACGAAGAGAAGAACTGAGGTCACCACCCGTTCATGCCCAAGACCCACTCCCAACAAGTAGGCATTGAACGGAAACATGCTCAGTATCACTACCGAAATCAGTATCAGAATATGGATAATTGACTTGAAGATAACCCTAACGACAAATGCTTTTTTGCTAAGGAACCGCTTAAATAAGATCTCTTCAAAAACACCTGTCATCAGGCCTATTGTAGCTGCCATAAGTGGCAGCGTCATAAATGAGTAAAGTGGCTCATAAATATTTTTTGTTGCCGGGTAAATACGTGTGGAACCAAGCATGCCCGCCTCCAGAATGGCATACAATAACCCTCCAATGTAGAAAATTGCCGGATAGGGCAGGATTTTCATAACCAGCCTTCTGGTACGGGCAGATATCATTGGGGAGGCTGATTCGAGGCACCAAAATTGGGGGGACTGGTAGTGCCACTTTTCCCTTCCTGAAGATTATAATAAATACGTTGTGTTGGATAAGCAAAATCGACATCCTCCATGGATGCAAATGCTTTGAGAATATCCTCCCAAATCTTGTTTTCGGAAACTCTCCGCTTTTTTGGATTCACCAGGTACCTGATAGAAAGCTTTACACCACTGTCCTCAATAGAAGTATACACGGTGGGCGTGAGTGTGGTGTAGAAGATCATAAATTTTTTGGATGCTTCGATCAATCGCTTCTGAGCAGCTTTGGACAGGTGTTCAGCATGCTCATTGACTATATCCTGAAGCGTACTCTTCCCTTTCTGCCAATTGCTTTCGAAAGTGACCATCACATTCATCTCATTCCAGATATGCGTAAAGCCTTGCGTGTAATTGGCCTGGGGTTCCTTGAACACTTTGCCGTTAGGGATGTGGATGATCCGCCCTGTGCTTTGATCAGCATCCACCCAATTATTGATTTCGTTTACCGTAAACTGAAAGAACCTCACATCGATGACATCTCCGGCGTAACCCGCTATCTCAATCCGATCACCCACCTCAAAAGGTCTTCGAATAATGATGAATAACCAACCAGCTAGATTGACCAACGGGTCTTGCAGCGCAATGGCCAGACCCGCTGTGACCAGTCCGAAAAAAGTGGCAAGTGAACCCAGTCGATCTACCCAAATGGCCCCTATTACAATTACCAGCAAAGCATAGTATGCGTTCTTGACACCATTTTTCCAGAAATACCTTTCCTTGATGTCGGTAATTCGTCGAAAGATGATCTTGTTGGCAAAAAATTTGAGAATCCACAAGCCCAGGATCACCAGCAGTGACAACAGAATCTTCCATTGCAAGTCGGCTCCAAGACCCCAGGATTGCTCAATCCATTGAGTTATGCGCATCTGCGTTATTCGTTCTACTCACAATTTAGGACCAAATGCAAATCCTTTCAAATGCACAATACTTTTTAGAAAAGAAACATTGAATCATTCATATCTCAGCGAGTCGATCGGGTTGGACCTGGCCGCTGCGATTACCTTGGTAATAACAGCCGCCGAAGCCACCAGGAGTGACAGCCCCAGTCCCGCAAAATAAAGCCACATACCCATTTTTGGATTATAGGCAAAGTCGCTACTCCATTGACCGATCATTAACTCCGCCGCGGGGACGGCCAGAAGAAATGCCAAACACAATAAAACGATTAATTCACGCGACAGGAGCATGGCAATTTGCACCACTTTGGCACCCAAAATTTTCCGGACCCCCATCTCCTTTGACCTTTGAATGGTCGCATAAGTGATCAGTCCAAACAAACCCATGCAAGAAATAAGTATTGAAATAGCCGTGGCAAGGGAGGCCACTTTCGAGGTTCTCTGCTCCGTTTGATAGAACCTTTCGATCGTTTCGTCCATAAACACCATGTCCAGTGGGTGGTCAGGATACACCTCGTCCCACAAAGTACTTATGCTGGCAATTGCCTCCGTCAAATCTGCATTCTTGGAAATCTTTACCGAACAGGAGTAGCCTTCATCACCATAGACCAAAAACATAGGTTCCAAGGGGTAATGGAGGGACCTCACATGAAAATCTTGCATTACTCCGGACACAACATACCTGTCACCCTCATAGTTGATCCGGGTGCCGACAGCCTCTTCCGGGTCCAGGCCCAAACGCTTACTCAGTGTTTCATTGATAAGAATCTCATTTGAATTGGGTGATGGTATTATCGGCCGACCAGTCAATAGTGGGATGTCATAAAAATCCAGAAAAGTGCTGTCGCTTTCTTTTCTATGAGCTAGTATGGGAGCTTCTGTTGTATCAAGGCTGATAAAATTCATGGACCATCCCCTGGTAATCGCTGGAGATTGCTGCTGCACGATTTTCTCTAAACTTGGGAGTGATCCTAATTTCTGAAACAGGACTGAGCGCGGATCAGTACCTGCCGAATAAGGCAAATTGAATGATACTATTCGATCCTGCTCAATACCCAGGTCCTTCTCCAACATAAACGAGATCTGCCAGACAACTGCGATAGTTCCAAGTATCAACCATTGGGAAAAACTGAATTGAAAGAAGATCAGCGCACGCCTTGCCCAGGAAACCCCGGCAGAATTGGTATCCCCAATCGGTTTCAACATCATGAGGTTTTGCTTGCGCGCAATTAGCCAGGCAGGATAAAAGCCGGACAACAAGCCTACCAACAGTGATAGACCCACCAGATTAGCCATAAATTGAAAACTCAAATATTCAATTTGGAATTGCTGTGATATAAACTCCTTGAAAAAATTCAAGCCTATGTACAAAATCAAGGGCACCAGTACAGCAGCTAGCAGGGCCTGAACAATTCCCTGAGTTAAGAAACGGCACAAAATCTGAGACTTTGAGCTACCCATCACGCGACGGACACTGACCTCTTTATGCTTGTACGCGGCAATCGCCGTTTCGAGGTTAACAAAGTTGAACATCGCCATCAGCAAAATCCCGGCAGCGACGGCCAGAAGAATGAGCAGCGTAGGTAAATGGGCCGGAGGGGCGGAGCGATCAAAAATACCAAGATCAGTACCGAAGTGAAGTTCTTCCAACGGTTGGAGCAAGTAATGCTGTTGCCAGTCCTCCTCCATATGCGTGTTCACATGGTCTGACAAAAGTTGCAATTGGGTCTCCAGGGCATTCCGTGTTACCTGTGAGTTCGCTTTCAAAAAAAACTGGGAGTAGCTATTGGTACTATCCCAGTAATCAGCGGAATACCTATTCGCCAACCAGCTGTGTTTCAACGACGCTTTTGAGACAAAGTCCGTAAACTTAAAATCTGACCGAAGGTCGCTTTTTTTGACAATGCCGGAAACCACCGTTCGGATAGAATCCCAGTAGATAACCTCTTGGCCAATGACCTCTTCCCAGTCGTCGGACTCAAAATATTTGATTGCCTGCTCATTGGTCAGTACCACCCGGTACGGTTCCGAAAGCGCCAACTTCGGAGAACCCGCCAGCCAGGTGTACTCATCAATTAGCTCAAAGTAATCCGGATCAGCAAGCACCACCGGTAGTCTTCTACCCATGATTTTTGGTGTCCCGTCCGCTTGCTCGATTTTTATGGAAGATGCCCGGGGATTGAGGAAATGCACAAGGTTTTCGGTCCCTGTCAAAGTCTCACGGGCATAATCCGCCACCTTCATGGAGACCCCCCGGTTGGTAGCTTCCATGGACCCGGTAAATTTCGTGTAAATCCTATAAATACGGTCCCCCTGGGGAATGTGGCGATTAAAGCTCAACTCAAACTGCACCAATTGGTATATTCCCAGGAAGGAGGCAAGACCAAGCGCGAGTCCCAGGACATTGATGGTGGAAAGTACCTTATTACGAAGTATATCGCGAGAGGCAATGAGTAAGTGGTGCCGGAGTAGTGTCACGAAGTAGTTCATTCTATTTTGAGTTTTGTTTTGTTTTCTGAATGCGTAGAATCGAAAAGACCGGCAGACAATCCACCAATAGAAAAGCCCCGCGAATCGTGTCCCATTTTCAGCAATAAAATGGTTGTAAACCTCGTGCAAGTCTCCTTCGAGTTCCTCGACTCGTTCGTTGCTGCAAAACCAACGCAACAGACGCGAAGGCCATTGGGGAGGAGTGTATTCCTGCTGCATGAATTAAAGGTTTTCGAGGGCCACTGCCGGAATTTGACTTCTCAACTTTTGCCGGATCGATTCGGCGCGCTCCAAGGCATTTTTGCCTGCTTTGGAAATTGTGAAAAGACGCTTACGCTTCCCGCCCCTAACGCCCTCTGCGTCACCCATTCTGGAATCTAAAAGTCCCTTCTCCTCAAGCCGATACACTGCCGCATGGATAGAACTGATGCTGATTTTCCGGTCACTTTGCGCTGACAACTCGTGCTGAATAGCTACACTATAGGCATTGTCGTACAAAATTCCCACCGTCATGAGTACCAATTCTTCAAATTCCCCCAGGTTGGTTCCTTTCATAGATATCTTTTATTTCGTATTTGTAAGTATAATACAAAAAAATATATTTCGTATTTGTAAGTATTATTTATCACTTGAAAGAAGGGGTGGCAAACGATACTGGATGTACCAGTACTAAATGCTACCTCAACGCTTTCAGCAGTTTTTTTGAATGCATATAGTGGTGGTACTTCGCCAACGGCTGGAACTGCTCGTCGAAAATGGCAACTGTTGGCAGTGTAAATGAACCTTCTTCATTTTTTCCCAGTAGCACAGCCAGGGAGTGAAAGCCATTTTCACCTGCAGGGGTAGGATTAACAAAATATTTTCCCCCAAAGAATATTGTATCTCTGGTCTCCGCATTCATTTTGACGGGATAGTATTCCTCGTTCAGGATTTGTGAGACGACTTGATTTGTAAAGACATAGGTATCCATCCGCTTGCAGTACCCACACCACTCTGCCCAAAAGTCTATAAATATCCTTTTTGGTTGCTGACCGAATGCCACTTCCATCTCTTCAAAGGTCATCCACTGCACCTCCTGCGCCTGGCAGAAGAGTGGTCCGAAAAGGAAAGCCACAAGTACGGGTATCTTCACCTTAGAAGGATTTAAGTCTCAATCCCACAAAGAAGGTGCGTGGAGCAGCCGGTCCGAAGACAAAATTGCTGTCACGGTCTTTCCCCGTGTCAAAATTGTCCTGGTAGGCATTAGTCAGGTTTTTGATACCCCCAAAAATCTCCATTTTGTTATCCATCTTGGGTAGATCGAAGGTGTAACTTGTTCGGAAACTAACCTCTGTGAATACGGACGAGGCGAAATACTCGTCCTCGGACTGTTCCGGAGCGCCGGCAAAATGTAACACAAGCATGGAGCCCGTATACCCCACGTTTGTTGAAATATTCCAGTGCTCATCCGGTGTAAAGGTCAGTGTGCTGTAGCCATATTCATTCGGAGTTCGTAAGAACTCGCGCTTCGGTTCCAGTACATCACTATTTTCAACGGCTGTTTCGAACAAACTACGTTGAATGGTAAGGCCTGCATCCAATTGTACCTTCTCATCGTAATTGGCCCGTAGCTCCATAGTAATTCCACGAACAACAGCACCATCCCCATTTTGCTTTTCAAATACCTCACCAAATGCGTCCTCACCAAGAGGCTGCAAGAAGAATGCGTCCCTTAGTCTGGTATAAAAACCTTCCAAAGTAAAACCGTAGATGATCCGTTCCGTGGCGCTATCATGGTTGATGCTTGCGCTTATGCTGTTGGATCTTTCATGCGCCAGGTCCGGCGAAAGCTGTACTCTGGATATGCCACCCCCGGCAAAGGCGATGTGGAGGTCAGCATCAAAAGCCTGTGGTGCCCGAAAGCCGGTTCCCCAGGTGGCCCGGAATTGCGTATCTCTCCATTTGTAGAGCATGGAAAATCGTGGGCTGGCAATCATTTTTCCCACCAGGTTGTGGTGGTCAAGTCGTACCCCGGAAAGGAGTGAAAGCGCCTGGCTGAACTGCCAATCGCTTTGAACAAAGGCACCAAAATTTCTGGTGGTTTGATCAATAACATAACGATAGGCAGGTATCTGGTCCAAAATATCGTCTTCGATAAATTCAGATCCTACCGTGAAGACATTGCTTCCCAGCGGGAAAGACTGGAAATTGTGGTTGAACTGAAACCCAGCCTGCGCCGTGGTATTAGCGGAGGTGCCATAAGGTGGAACGGTTCGATGATTGGCCCTCAGTAACGAGTCGTCAGGTAATATGCCCGTATAGTGATCTCGATCTGTATTTTGGAAGGCTACATAGCTGATAAATGAACTCCGATCCTCATTCCAATTGATCTGATAATCGATATTGCCTACCAGCACGTTGTGGGTTCGCTCTTCTGACTGCAATGCCAAATATGCAGGTCCGTCTACCATTTCTCCTCCGTAGCGATATTCGTTGAGGCTGCTTAGGTTGATATCTATTTTCTGATCCGCAGTGGGCAGGAAGAACAGGTTGGCCCCAAATGAGTTGTTTTCGAGTGATGGCAGCTCGGAGAAATTGTCGCCATTGGCGTCGTACCATTCGCGGCTCCGTTTGTTGACGAAGAAGGTGGCACCGGCATTTCCGGCTTTGTTCATCGCCGTAGCATTTCCACTCAAAATATGCTCTGTCGCCCCGTCGATAGACTGAAACGCATACCCCATATCATAACCACTTTGCTTAGGGAGCTTAGTGATCACATTGACCGTACCGCCAATGGCGCCGGACCCATATAATGCAGAGCCCCCGCCACGAACAACCTCTATCCGCTCAATCATATTGGTTGGAATCTGCTCCAACCCGTACAGCCCAGTCAACGGACTGAAAATAGGTCTACTATTGATAAGGATTTGCGAATACCCGCCCTGGAGTCCATTCATTCGAAGCTGGGTATAGTTACAGGTCTGGCAGTCCGTTTCTACCCGTAGGCCAGGCTGAAACCTCAACCCTTCCGATAAGCTTACCGACTGGGTATTGGCCAAAGTTTGGCTATTGATAACATCCACAATGACCGGAGAACTAGTCACTTTTTTCGCCGTTCGAGTACCAGTAACCACCACCTGATCCAAAAAGGCCGAGGATTCTGTAAGATCAATCCGCAATTCGACGCTAGGCTGTTGCCTGGAAATGTCTACGTTCCGTTCATATGTTTCATATCCAATGAATGTGGCCTGTAATTGATAACTGCCATGATAAATATTATCCAACCGAAAAAAGCCTTGCGCATCGGAAATCGTACCGATGCCCTCTCCTACCAATTTGACTGTCGCAAACTGTAATGGCTTCGCTCCGTCCATCACCCGGCCGCTAATAATCCCTGTTTGTCCAAACAAACTTCCGATCCAAGCCGACATCAGCAGAGAAACAACCAGTTTTTTCATCATCCTAAATTACAAGCAAAGTATATGCAAACATAAAAAGTTAGATTAATCTAACAAAATTGTTTGAATGAAGTCGCGTACTTTTGCCGAAATGCCCTCGCAGACCAAAGAAAACTATCTTAAGGCCCTCTATCATCTTTCAAAAGGAGGTAACAAAATTTCCATATCAGAACTTAGCAAGGAAATGGAGGTCAGAGTACCAACTGCTAATTCCATGGTGAAGCGGCTCCAGGAAAATGGCTGGGTGATTTATGAGAAATACAAACCGCTGGAGATCACTGAAGAGGGATTGCGGGTTGCGGCCATGATCATTCGCAAACATCGGATCGCGGAGATGTTTCTGGTGGAAAAGATGGGATTTGGTTGGGAGGAAGTCCACAATATCGCTGAAGAAATAGAACACATCAACTCTGAGTCATTCTTCGACAAGATGGATGAAATGCTCGGATATCCTACCATTGACCCACATGGTTCACCCATACCTGACAAGGAAGGAAAGACAATCAAAACCGATTACAAAATGCTTTCTGAAATAGAAGTGGGCCAGGTAGTCCGCTTCTGTGCGCTGAATAATGACTCGAGTGATCTGCTACATTATCTCAACTCGATCCACCTGGAACTCGGGTTGGAGATCGAGATATTGAAAGTGGAGCCATACGATCAAACGATCACAGTGAACTACAACGACCGCATGGGGGTAACGCTCAGCAAGAAAGTTAGTGACCGGCTACTGGTTAAACCGTTAGAATAGCGCCGTGTTCGTTGACCTTGCCTCGATATTTATTATTGTGTCAATAGCTCAGGGGCTGTTTTTCCTGTTCCTCTCTTCCAGATTGGGCACACCCAATAAGACTACCGGCTGGCTTCTCGCTGCGATAGTGATGACGCTTCTATGGTTTCAAACAGAGTTTTTGCTCATCCGCAATGCCATCGATGCTTCATTGCCTTTGGTGTATGGCACAAGGTATGGTGGATGGTTGGTGTTTGGGCCTCTGATATGGCTGTATCTGGTCAATAGCTTTCAGAAAGCTCCAAAGTTCAATCCGAGTTGGCTTATTCATTTTTTCCCTTTTTTCCTCTTCGTACTATTGCTACCTCAATTTTCCTCTGAGATCCTAACCTGGCGGTCGGTACATTATGGCATGCTCACTGTATTTGACGAATACAATAGTGAGCCCATCTCCTTTTTTCAATACCTCTACGGCATAGTTTTCGCGGTGCAATTCTTTCATGCGCTAATCTACCTGCTGAAAGCCTACTCCGTACTCCGGGGCGCAGGTGCGGCGCTCAAATCTGAGCAATCGACTATAAGCAATCAGACCATTCAATTGAACTATTCTTTCCTATTGCTCACTTTGCTGGTGATTTTAGCAGTGTCGGGTTTTATTGGATTTCTATTTTTTACCGGGTCCTACCGCAAGGAGGCAGATTATATGTACATCCTGCCCATGACCGCTTTACAGTACTTACTTCTCTATCAGGCCATCCGGCAGCCCAACAAATATTTTCTGCAATCAGATAGTAATTCAAACGTTAAATATGAAAAATCCAGCTTGCCAGCGAAAGTGGCGCACGCTTACTTTGAAAAGCTCTCACTAGAAATAAAAGAGCGAAAACTCTACTTGAACAGAGGCCTGACGCTTGCTGAACTATCCGAAGTGTTGGACATTTCAGTCCATCACCTTTCACAATCGATCAATCAATCAACTGGGCGCAACTTCTACGATTTCATCAACGCTCTGAGAGTGGAGGAAGCCAAATTGCAGATCAAATCAGAACAGGAAAAGACGCTCTTGCAAATTGCCTTTGCAGTTGGATTCAATAACAAAACCTCTTTCGTCAATGCCTTCAAAAAGAATGTGGGCATGACCCCATCCGCTTTTCGATCCCACATTTAACGAAAACCTGCATCGGGATTGTCGATAGCCTCCTCGGCATACATGTCATTAGTCACCAAAAACACATGAAAAAAGTGACTATACTAATCTGCTCCTTTTTATTGGCAGGTAAACTGCATGCGCAAAAATTCGACATGGACCAGATCTATCCCATAGATGTGAGTCATTCATTTATTGAATTTTCCGTGACCTACATGGGCTACGCGGAAGTCAAGGGTATCTTTTCGGATTTCGCTGGGACCTTCAGATATGTGGAAGACCAACCGCAATCATTGTCAGTGAGTTTTAGAATAGCTACCAATAGCATCAATACAAACCTGGAGTGGCGTGACAATGATCTGAAATCGGTCAATTGGTTTGATGCTGAAAATTTTCCAGCAATCAGCTTCCAAAGCACTGGGACCAAAAGCGATTCCGAAGGCCTCAAACTGCTGGGTACATTGACTATCAAGGACATTACCAAAGATGTTGAAATACCTCTCCGCCCTATCATTGGTGTCAAGCAAGATGTTCGCGGCGATGATCAGGTCGTCGTATCCGGAACCTATGTTATGGACCGCACGGAGTTCGGCGTAGAAGGAAAACGCTGGAGTCAGGTCAAAGCGGGTATCGCTGGCGTAGGAAACGAGGTAAGGATACGTTTTAGCATGCTGGGAAAACAGTTCAACTTTGACAACCTCCAGGGTTGGGTTCGCAATGAAGAAAGAGCCAATGGCAAGCTATACGCCGCGTACAAGCAATCGGGGTTGCAAGGGCTGTTTAAAACCTATGAAGCGATCAAGGGGGAAGTGAAACCAAATGACCTCAACATAGTCGGTTTTGTGGTAATGGCCTCCGGACGACCGCAAGACGCGGTTGAGATCTTCAAAAGAAACGTCGCTGATAACCCCGACAATCCGGACCTGGTGGACTCCCTGGGTGAAGCTTATGCCAATGCCCGGGATTGGAAAAATGCCAGAAAACAATACCTGGAAGTATTGACACGTAATGCTGAAAGTGTCAACGCAAGGGAAATTCTCCGGCACCTTCCCTAGCGTTTCATTTGGGGCATGTCACTTTAACTGCCCCAATTCCCAAATTTTGACAGGGCAAAATTGCAATTGCGACCGACATCTGATTTATTTTTCGGCCTGGCAATTCTTGAGATTTGGAACACATTACTCACAAAGGGAAAAAGATCCTATATATCGATTATCGAGGCAAGTCCGAAGATGAAATGATCGCTTTAGCAACCGATCTGAAAAAATGGCTATTGACAAACGAATCGTTTCACCTGCGATTGGTAAATATTACCGATACGTACGCCAAGCCACGATTCACCAATGTCATCCGGCAATTGGGAAAAGAAACCAAGCATATACCATTTAGAGGGGCAATCGTGGGCATTACCGGCGCGAAGAAAGTGTTGCTAATGGGTTATAATCGCCTGCTAGGAGGTAAAATGCGGCCTTTTGAAACAGAAGAATTAGCAAAGGAGTACCTGATTTCACAAGGTCGATAGGACGAAACGCTACCTAGCGCATGCACTGAATTTTGAAACCCGAGTTTGCCTTTCAAGCCAAATATCACGGGTCTGATTATCTCAAAATCCTCCATTTGGGTTATTTCAGCGCGTAGTAACCTCCTCTAATTTCACTGGTGCAATCAGTACAATTCCGCCATGAAAACGCTCCTTACACTTTTGGCCCTTGCAGGGGTCCTCATACTTCCAGCGCAAGACGGACGCCATCTTTCCATTAACCTATCGGCCGAAAACAATGGTTGGAAAATGGATGATCTAAGTAAAGTGACCGCAGGCAATGCATTTCTCGACGTGCAGTACTTCCACTATGGCGACCTTGGCAAAGGCGTCCTCCTGGATGTACAGGCCTCGGGACTCTTCAGTTCGCTACAAGGCCACAATTACAAGCTCGCCAGTGACGATACCACACAGATCACCAACTCGTCATTCTTAAGCGTCAAGCTGCTGCATTTTGTCAACGAGGCTCCCACCAGGTTCGGATTACTATGGGGAGTAGATTTTTTAGGTAAATACCTTACCCGTGGTGGTGAAGAAGGTTCTCTGAAAACTCCGCAAAGCGAGGGAGCTCAACAACTGGCAGAAAT
The DNA here is from genome assembly GCA_965242775.1 of Cyclobacteriaceae bacterium. GTDB lineage: Bacteria > Bacteroidota > Bacteroidia > Cytophagales > Cyclobacteriaceae > JAWPMT01. The sequence continues at coordinate 44,178 of CBDETI010000028.1, read as the reverse complement.
CGTAGGCCTGGGAGTAACCCTGGGGGTAGGTGGGGAAATGCGTTTCCTCGATGATCAATTAGCTGTGGACGCTCAGCTGGGCACTTACCTGGTCTATAATTCCTCAGCATCTCAAAGAAACAGTAAGACCTTCATGGCGTCAGGCCTGGTAACCAAATTGCGAGGACGATACTACGTCACAGGCTGGTTCTTTGGCCAGACCCAGCTGTTCTTTGAAAACATGGGACACGAGCCATTAAACGCCAACACCTCCGACATAAAAGGCACCTTCAATAGCTTCAGGCTTACTGTTGGAGGAGGCTTCCAGTTTTAAAAGCAGAGGAATAGCTACATTATTCGCATATTTAAAGCATGCGAAGAAATTGGTTGTCCACAAGTTTGTTGGTTTTGATTTGTTCCATAGCTCTTTCCCAGGAACTCCCCCTAAGTACGAATTCTGATAGCGCCAGGTATTATTACCTCGAAGGTTGGAGGGTGATCCTCGACGAAGGACAATATTCCCTGTCTGAAGTCTACTTTAGAAGAGCTGCGAATCTCGATCCCGATTTTCTAATGAACCTATGCCAGGTTGCCAGGCTTTCCAGCGATCAAAAGGAACGGAATATGATCCTCAAAAAGGTGCAGCAAGAGCAAAAGCAGGCACATCCGGACGAACAATTACTGCTCGCAAATTTTATTGAACTGATCCATCTGACCAATCTCCGAGACCTGGGAGATTCCTCGGCCACAAAAGCCCAGGCAGTCAAAGCACTCACGTTGGCCGAAACCAACCTGGGTAAGCTTGTCCGAAAATACCCGGGTGAAACCCACCATGGCGTTGAATACATTGAAGTCATCCATTACAACCATGGCGCCCAGGCAGCCTTGGATAGCTTGAAGGCATTATCTCTACCGAATCTCAGCGAAAACACATTCATTTTAGGCTATCAGGTGGTGCTACTTTCTGAACTCGGTGAATTTGCAGAGGCAGAAGCTTTTCTTCAAAAGCTAAAGGCCGCTGTGCCACCTACAGTTCCGAAATATTGGGTCACCAGAGGCAATTGGTTAGAGCTCCAGAATCGACATGCAGAGGCGGGCTACATGGCGGAAAAAGCCCTTGCCCTTGATCCTGGCAACATAGACGCGCAACGACTCAAAGCCCGAACGAGTCAGCGCTAGGTCCTTCACTGCACTCGCATTCCACATCAGTGCATTCAGCACCTTCGGCCGGTTCCTCATCAATATTTTTTTGGCTATTCCGCTAATTTTCGGACCTTGCTTTAAACTAATATATTTTAACCTCCCATCGTTCAAAATTGGCCAGTTTACACCCCATATCGTGGCAAAAGGCGCTCCTAACGATCGCGCTTACCGGAATAGTATTTTCCTCCTGGGGTGCTTACCAATACAGAACATATGAAAATTTGTATTCCTCCTATCGACTTAATCTGAATACTGAGGAACAATCGACACTGGGTTCATTGTATCAAGAGTTTTCAGCTGCTATCAGTCAAAATGGAAAAAGGGCGATGGGTCTTATACAGACTTTCGCAAGCAGGCCATCCACGAAAACAAGCCATGTCCTTGCTTTTTTCCACGCAAAGGCATTATCATCAACGAGCCAGTACACAGAAGCAAAGCAAATTTTGGATACGCTCCTAACTGGCAATTATGGCGCTCCGTCATTCCGAGGTGATGTATTAGTTCTACAGGGCCGGGTGCAAAAAATTTTGGGTGAATACGAAGCGAGTATCGAATCGTACCGGAAGGCGCTGGCGCTCTACACGAATACGGAAGATATATTGGGTCAGGCATTGGTCCAGATAAATATTGGGGAATATTACAGAGCCTTAAGCACTTACGAACGCGCCCTGGATCATCTGGCCCTTGCTCAGCAACTTTTTGACTCCAACAGGCAGTTACCCGGGGATTTGTACCAATATTATCTGAACCGACTGGCAGCAGTTTATAATGAAAATGGCCAGTTGGCGAAAGCAGAGAAGACCACTCGCGAGACAATTAGACTCGCTGAAAGTTCCGACAATCTCGACCTCCTGGCTGGCTCCTGCAATGAATTGGCGAGCATTTTACACAAAACAAAAGGTCCTGCGGAGGAGGTAGAATTCTACCTTCAAAAGGCCATCAGCATATGGCAGGAAAGCGGAAATACGCGATATCAGGTATCAGCAACTGGCAACCTTGTATCGTTTTGGATTGAGAACGGGAAGTGGTCTGAAGTCCCTGCCACCATTGAGCAAGTACTACCTGCTATCAAAGAGAATAACTGGGATGCCGTACTTTATACATTTTATTTTAACCTCTCTCTTTACAATACCTATCTGGGCAACACCAGCGAAGCGATCGCTTACTTCGATTCTGCAAGGAACACGCAATTGCGGGATATGCAGCGATTTATTAACGAAGAACTTGCCGTGCAAACTGCCCAGTTCGAATTGGAACGACAGCAGTTGCTTTTGGAAAAAGTAGAGGCACAATCTCAAAGCGCCAAGCAGGAAAAATATGCAGCCTACACGATTCTCGGTGTAGCCGTGCTATTGCTGCTGCTCATCGGCGGGTTTGCATATTTTGTGCAGCTCAAAAAACGCGAAATCGAGGGTATCAACCTGGAATTAGAAAAAGCCTCCGTCTTGAAGGACGCGTTGCTCGCAGATCTGAATCATCGGGTAAAAAAACAACCTTCAGGTTATCTCCAGCATCCTGGAAATGCAAATGGACAGCACAGACAATCGAGCAGCCAGGGATGTGTTGGCAGGCACGCAGCGTAAGGTTCGCACCATGGCAATTCTGCACCAAAAGCTTTATGAAACCGACGAACTCACAGGAGTACTTCTGGAAGATTATCTGCTGGAATTAACCACAGAAATTCGCAGCTCCTTTGGAGAGTTAGTTGGGGATGTCCAGTTTGTGATTGACTCAAACGTTAACAAACTCACATCCAACCAATCCATACCCCTGGGTTTGATTGTCAATGAGTTGGTCACCAACTCGCTCAAGCATGCGTTCGAAGCGGGGAAGAAAGGAAAAATTACCATTAAAGCGAATCGGAAAGACGAAACCATACAGTTGACCATTGCTGACACGGGTAAAGGTTACCCTCCAGGGATCCTCAAAGGATACAATAACTCTCTAGGACTTAGAATTATCTCAATTTTGATACGTCAACTCAAGGGCGAATTCCAATTGAAAAACAACAACGGCGCTTCTTTTACACTCTCCATCCCGACTGGATCATGAGCAACATTAAAATTCTTATCGTCGAAGATGAGCTGCTGATTGCAGAGTCGTTAAGTGATTCGCTAAAGAAAGCAGCTTACACCGTCACGGATATAGTCGTATCGGCCGAAGAAGCACTGGTTTCGATTTCAAGCAATCGTCCTGACCTGGTGCTACTGGATATTCGTATTGAAGGAGAACATTCAGGCATATGGCTCGGTCAACAGCTAAAAAAGGAACTGAGTATACCATTTGTGTTCCTTAACCTCTCACGGTGACAAGAAAACGGTGAAAAACGCGGTAATGGCCGGGCCTTCGGGATACTTGATCAAACCCCATTGATAAGGAGGGGCTGTATGCTACCATCGAAACTGCTTTATCCAATTTCAGCGAAGGTCAACATCAATCGGTCTCTGAGCCTATCGAGCCCAATCAGGCGATGTTCCGGATCAAGGATGCACTTTTCCTCAAAGATGAATATCGGCTGGTAAAGGTGCGATTCGACGAGTTGATCTACGTCAAAGCCAGCGGCAATTATGTGGAAATTTTGAGTCAGCAACGAAAGCAAGTGATCAAGCATTCGCTGAAGGATGTGGTTCAGAGCCTACCCGAAGGACAATTTATGCAGGTTCACCGGTCCTATGTGGTTAATATTGGCTTGATAGATTCTATTGGCTATTCAAACCTGCAAATAGGTAAACATGAAATACCACTCAGCAAGCAGAAACGCGATGAATTGATCGCACAGCTGCAGCGGCTGTCTTGAAATGGCTTTCATTCAAGTTTCTTAAAGTGCAGTGGTTATACTCCCAAAAATGGAGGAGTATTAAAAGGGGTTACAATTCCAGAACTGCAGGGGTTGCATACTGCCGTTTAAACCCCATTCACTCGTAGACGCTGGCCATTATTTCCTCAGTTAAAAATTATAAGTACTTAAGGAATACTTACACCTCACTCAATTATTCAAAGCGCAGACCCAAAAATCGATCTTTAGCTTCGATTCAAACTTCTTTCTTACCACTATGTCAGGTTCTTGTCTCAGCTTTCGTTCAAAGCATCAATTAAGATATTTTTTGCTCATTTTGCTTCTGAGTTGGTGTGGAATTAACCTATACCCTGCGCAGGCGACCCCTGATAATGACTCTTTTACACCCGACTACACTTACACGGACCAAACTGAGCCCACGGTTGTCATTTCAAGCGATGAGAGTAGCCCAACGAGTAGTAGCTCTTTCGAAGTTACTGCCACTTTTAGTGAGGCAGTTACCGGCTTTGAATCAGGCGATATAACTATCACAGGGGGTACGATTAGTGATTTTACGACTTCAGATAACACGATATTCACTTTTGTTGTAACGCCTACTGGCGATGGCACAATAAAAGTGGACATATCAGCCAGCGTAGCGACAAATGCGACAGGGGATGATAACACCGCCGCGCAACAATTCTCCATTGAATCGGACCAAACTGCTCCCACCGTGACATTCTCGACAACAGAGACCAGCCCTTCGAATAGTCAATATATAGCAGTTACTGCCACATTCAGCGAAGAGGTCAGTGGTTTTACCTCAGGAGATCTTTTAGTAAGTGGTGCCGAGGTAACTGATTTCACCACTACGGATAACACCACTTTCATATTCGAGCTAAACCCTGACGCAGATGGCACCATCCAAGCGGATATTGATGCCGGCGTAACAACGGATGCTGCTGGTAATGACAACACCGCTGCAACACAATTCACCATCGTCTCCGACCGAACCGCTCCAACCGTGACGATTACCACAGAGGAGAGCGAGCCCATTTCTAGCATAAGTTTTGAAATAATCATTACGCTCAGTGAAAAAGTCCACGCATTTGAAGACGCTTATATACATGTAGAGGATGGTGTCTTTGTCGATTTGGAGGCCGTCGATGATACTATCTACAAAGCCACTATTGAACCATTAGGCTCCGGCCCCCTGGTAATAAGTTTAGGGACGGTGACAAATGATTTCGCAGGTAATAGAAATGAGCCCGCCACAATTACTTTGGAGATCGACCTAACTGCCCCATGGGGGGATATTCGCGGCGTACCCGCCAGTACGATCAATCCCTTCGACATATCTATTTTATTCGGTGAGACAGTATTTGGTTTTACGGAGGAAGATATTACCCTGGAAAATGCTTCCATGAGCAATTTCACCAAGGTAAGCTCCACCCGTTACTCCGCCACCATTACACCCACGGATGACTATCGTATCACAACCATCCAGGGATCTTATATGGATGCCGCTGGGAACCTCGGGGGGTCCGATTTCGCCTCCGGCTTCTACAGGCTTGATGGTCTAGCTGGTGACGTAAACGGTGACGGCCAAATAGGCGCTGGAGAACTGGCCGGTGATGTCAACAATGACGGCATCATTGGTGATGGAGAAATCGCTGGAGATCTGGACGGTGAAGGCACAATAGGTCACCAAGAGGTAGCAGGAGATATCGACGGAGACCGAGAGATTGGGGCAGATGAGATCGCTGGAGATATTGACGGTAGTGGCACCATAAATAACAGTGAGATTGCTGGAGATATCAATGCGGATGGATCTATCGCAGAGGACGAAATCGCCGGGGATATCAATGGTGATGGCACCTTGGGATATCAGGAAATTGCTGGTAATACCGACGGCAACGATGTGATCGACGGCAGCGAAATAGCAGGGGATACAAATGGCAATAATGCCATCGACCCTAATGAAAAAGCCGGAGACATCAACGGAAATGGAAGCATCGGACACGAGGAAATTGCCGGTGATATCAATGGCAACGAAGCAATAGAAAATGATGAGATCGCGGGAGACTTCAATGGAGATAAATCCATTAGCGTAGGAGAAATTACCGGAGATGTCAATGGAACGGGTATGATCGAAAGCGGCGAAATTGCTGGTGACGGCAACGGCAATGGCGTGATTGACAACCATGAGATAGCGGGTGACATTTCAGGTGAGGGTGTGATAGGCACAGATGAGGTAGTTGGTGATGCCAGTGGTAATGGGATTATCGACAATGGAGAAATTGCCGGTGACCTTGATGGAACCGGTAGCATTGAGAACAATGAAATAGCGGGAGACCTCAACGGCAACGAAATCATAGATGCCAACGAAATTGCCGGTGATATAGACGGAAACGGTACGATCGAGAATGACGAAATAGCCGGAGACATCACTGGCGACGGTAGCATCGGCTTAGACGAGTTGGCCGGGGACGTCAATGGAAATGGCGCTATCGGAATTGGAGAGACTGCCGGAGACGTTGATGGCAGCGGTAGCATCGACGAGAGTGAAATCCAAGGTGACACTAACGGTGATGGTAGATTGACTGGAGAAGATACGACGATTCTCCATGCTGGATCACAATCTGAAATAGTCATTTACCCCAACCCTTCCTCAGACCTCATCCACGTGAAAATAAAGGATCACGCGAGTGAGTTCGTGGTAATTGACGTCTCAGGTATGAAGCATAATGTCCCAGTTATTCGCACCCCAGAAGGATTGAAACTAGACATCCAAGCATTAAAAAAGGGTGTCTACTTTCTTGTCCTTCAGCAGAAACAAGTACACGCAATGCCGTTCACAAAAAAATAGATAAATGATTTCTAATATGCCACCACAACTGAGACCCGGCAAAATCCGCCGGGTCTTTTATTTACGGTGAGGCAGGTTGGGCAAAGCTTGCTAACTTCGACATCTCCAGAAACCCAAATGCCTATGCGACGGCTTACCATTCTAACACTCATTCTTTTCGCCAGTATCCTCTACCTCCCAGCTCAAAACGGCGTGACCCCAGCACCTGAACGTGCAGAGGGAGAAGGGCCATTTGATCAGTTGATCATACGAGGGGTCACGCTCATCAATGGTAACGGAGCCCCGCCACAGGGCCCCATCGATATAGTAGTGGAAAACAACATTATCAAAAGCATCCAAGTAGTAGGATACCCGGGTGTTGATATCAACGACGAGCGTCGACCACAGCTTGAGGAAGGCGGTCGGGAAATAGATGCTGAAGGGATGTATTTATTGCCAGGATTTGTCGATATGCATGGACACATCGGCGGATCCAGCCAGGGCACGCCAGCGGAGTATGTTTTTAAATTGTGGTTGGCTCACGGGGTGACCACCATCCGCGAACCTGGCAGTTTTAATGGACGTGAATGGACCCTCGACCATCGGAAAAAAAGTGCGAAGAATGAGATTACGGCACCCAGAATTGTTGCCTATACAGGTTTTGGCATGGGTTCCGCGGACATCTCGACACCAGAAGAGGCACGAAAATGGGTCCGAGACAATGCAGCAGCCGGTGCACAAGGCATCAAATTTTTTGGGGCTAGACCTGAGATCATGAAAGCAGCCCTGGACGAAAACAAGAAATTGGGACTCGGCTCAGCCTGTCACCATGCACAGCTCAACGTAGGATGGTGGAACGTGCTCAATTCAGCTGAAGCGGGCCTCACCAGCATGGAACATTGGTATGGACTTCCGGAAGCCATGTTTACCGATCGGGTTGTTCAGGATTATCCACTGGATTATAACTACCAAAATGAACAGGACCGATTTGGGGAGGCTGGGAAGCTTTGGCAGCAGGCTGCACCACCCTATTCAGAAAAGTGGAATCAGGTGATGAATCGGCTTATAGAACTAGACTTTACCCTGGATCCGACATTCAATATTTATGAAGCAAGCCGAGACCTCATGCGTTCTATGAATGCCGATTGGCACAGGGATTATACGCTTCCATCGTTGTGGAAATTTTATGAGCCCAGCAAAATCTCCCACGGAAGCTACTGGCATGATTGGGGTACCGAGCAAGAGGTAGCCTGGAGAGAAAATTATCGACTGTGGATGACTTTTGTGAATGAGTATAAAAATCGCGGGGGACGTGTCACGACAGGATCAGATTCAGGCTTTATCTACCAATTATACGGGTTTGCTTATATCCGGGAACTTGAATTGTTGAGGGAGGCGGGCTTTCACCCGCTTGAAGTTGTACGTTCCGCCACGCTCATGGGAGCCCAAGCGCTGGGAATGGAAGACCAAATAGGGACCATAGAAATTGGTAAAAAAGCCGACTTTGTCATCATTGAGGAAAACCCTTTAAAGAATCTTAAAGTATTATATGGTACAGGTGCTATTAAACTTTCTCCGGAAAATGAAGTCAAAAGAGTCGGCGGAGTTAAATACACTATAAAAGATGGAATTATTTTTGATGCAAAATCCTTACTTGAGGATGTGCGGGAGATGGTGAAAGTGGCAAAAGAGAAAGCTGGCGACATTGTATATCCCGGATATCCGAACTGGAAGGATTAAATACCAAACAACGCCAAAAACAACCATGTTTCGTGATTTTGTCATTCTTGGAAGTCTCTTGATGCTCGTTTCCTGTATAAAAACGGAAACAAGTGACGGGTCTGCCCCGCCTACTCACGCCACAGACTCTGTCAACACCCAAGAAACAGCACAACCCATTCTTTCTGTCCAGGGGCAGCCATTTCCCCCAAAAGCCTTTGAAGGTGGTCAAAAACAACGACGAATTCAACAATTAGCTGCTGCCCGCCAAAAATATGAGGGGCAACCTGATAGCATCGAATACATCATCTGGTATGGCCGCAGGCTAGGCTACTTAGGTCGCTACCTGGAGGCAATAGAAGTCTATAGCCAAGGGTTGGTCCAGCACCCTGAGTCATTCAAATTGCTGCGGCACAGAGGCGAAGCTTACATCACCGTTAGAAATTTTGATGCAGCTAAAAGTGATCTTGAAAAAGCGGCATTCTTCTCAAGAAATGCACCCAACGAAATCGAACCAGATGGCCTTCCAAATAGGTTGAACCGGCCCCTGACCAATACCAAATTCAATATCTGGTATCACCTTGGTCTGACTTACTATCTAAAAGGCAATTTTGACCAGGCCATCTCAGCTTACAAAAAATGTCTGGAGGCAAGCGACAATGATGACCTGATCGTCGCGACAAGTACCTGGCTGTACCGAACTTATGTTAAGATTGGCAATACGGAAGAAGCACTTGCCATCTTGAATCCGATTGATAGCAATATGCGGTTGATAGAAAATCGACCCTACCTGAACATTCTGATGCTATTCAAGAACGAGCTTACTCCTGAACGGATATATGAAATTGCGATTCGCAGAGACAATAGTTTAGACCCGACAGTGGGCTATGGACTGGGTAACTGGTACGTCCTGCAAGGCCAGGTGGAAACAGCCTCGGAAACATTTGATCAGGTGTTAGCCGGTACGAGCTGGGATTCCTTCGGCTACATCGCCTCAGAAGTGGAGCGGGCCAATCTCACGACTGCTCCATTATAACTCCGCGATATCCTTTCGCAACTCTACCAAGCGAGCTGGATAGTCCGTAATAATACCATCAACACCCATATTCAGGCACTTGATCATATCCTCTCTCGTGTTAACCGGATAGGTATATACCTTATAACCTCTGGCATGCATCCGAAAAATCCTTCGCGGTGACAATGTCTCAAAATGCGGATTTAGCGCATCCAGTTGCAGTTCCTTTTTTGAACGCCCCAAGTGTACCCTGGATTCGACGTAAAAAGCTAACAGGGGCGCACTATCCTCACCTATCAACAGTTTTTTAGTCTGCACCCGCTCATCATAATTGTGGGCCTCCTCCAGGTAGATATCCTCATATGACTGCAGAATACACCATTCGAAACCATTTCTTTCCTGCTTGATCACGTCGATCAATTTTTCGGCGAAATCATGATAGTGCGGATGGTCCATATGCTTGATCTCTATCAGCACCTTGCATCGCCCATCTATGAGATCCAGGGCCTCTTTCAATGTGGGTATTTTCTGATCCGAATACTGAGAATCAAACCAGGAACCCGCATCCAATTGCTTTAACTCCTCCAACGTATAGTCATGTACATCGCCAGTGCCATTGGTTGTCCGCTCCAATGTCTGATCATGAAAGACAATGATCTCTTCATCCCTCGTGTGCCTTACATCCAGTTCGATCATGTCCACTCCCAGTTCCAAAGCCTTTTCAAAAGCAATCAGTGTGTTTTCCGGCGCAACACCGGAAGACCCCTTGTGAGCGATGATCTCAAATTTTTTGCCCTTGAGGTTTTTAATACTGGAACTGGCAAAAATTGTCTGATAAATAATAGGCTCGAACAATGACAGACCTACAAAGGCCAACATTACCGGTGACGAGTAGAGCAGAAACTTCTTGGTCATAACCTTATTTTAAGCTACTCAAAGTTAAGCAAATACTTAAAATAGTTCTATTCAGCGGATGTTAGGTCTATCGAAAGCTCCTCCAACTGCTCAGAACTGATCGGAGAGGGTGAGTCGATCATCAGGTCGCGACCCGAATTATTTTTGGGAAAAGCGATAAAATCCCGAATACTGTCCTGACCGCCAAATAGCGCACACAATCGATCAAATCCAAAAGCGATGCCGCCATGAGGAGGCGCCCCATATTCAAACGCACCCAAAAGAAAACCAAATTGTGACTGGGCCTCCTCTTCTGTAAAGCCAAGTGCTTTAAACATTTGACTTTGAGTATTTCGATCATGAATCCTGATGGATCCTCCACCTATTTCTACGCCATTGATAACTAAATCATAGGCATTGGCTTTCACACTGCCTGGATCACTTTCCAACTTTGGTAGATCCTCGGGGATCGGCGAGGTAAACGGGTGATGCATGGCATGATATCGCTCGGTTTCCTCATCCCATTCTACGAGGGGGAAGTCAACCACCCAGGCCGCCGCCACCTTGTTCCGGTCTCTCAATCCTAGTTGCTCACCCATCTCCAACCGTAGTTCGGACAGCTGCTTTCTTGTAGCTGCCTGGTCACCAGCCAGGATGAGCATGAGATCTCCAGGGCTGGCCTCAAAACGAGCTACCCATTCCTTCAATTGATCCTGATCGTAGAATTTATCAACGGAGGACTTCAAAGAGCCGTCTTCATTATATTTTACATAGACTAGGCCCTTAGCTCCTATTTGAGGCTTACGGACAAAATCGGTCAAAGCATCCAGTTGCTTGCGGGAATAGGCAGCACAACCCTTGGCATTGATCCCTACAACCAATTCTGCTTGATCGAATACATTAAATCCCTTGTTTTGAGTCAGGTCATTCAGTTCAACAAATGGTAATCCAAACCTCAGATCGGGCTTATCCGAGCCATATTTGGTCATCGCCTCATCGTATGTAATTAGTGGTAGCTCCGGTAAATCAACTGCCTTGATCTCCTTGTAAAGGAATCGGACCAGGCCTTCGAACGTTTTCAAAACATCGCCTCTTTCCACAAAAGACATTTCACAGTCTATCTGCGTAAACTCGGGTTGGCGATCGGCACGCAGGTCTTCATCCCTAAAACACTTAACAATTTGAAAGTACTTGTCAAAGCCTGAGACCATGAGTAGCTGTTTGAACGTTTGCGGGGATTGCGGCAACGCATAAAACTGGCCTTGATTCATCCTTGACGGCACCACAAAATCTCTGGCGCCCTCCGGAGTGGACTTGATGAGATAAGGTGTTTCCACTTCGGTGAACAATTCCTTATCCAAATATTCCCGGGTTTTTTGCATCATCCGGTGCCGTAACTCCAGGTTTTCTCTGACCACTTTTCGCCGTAGGTCTAAATAACGGTATTTCATCCGGAGATCTTCGCCACCATCCGTTTCATCTTTGATCAGAAAGGGTGGTACTTTGGATGCATTTAGAATCTCCAGTTCGGTAACCTCAATCTCGATATCGCCTGTTGGCATATTGGGGTTTTTGGCGTGACGCTCAATAACAATTCCTGCCACAGACAAAACATATTCCCTGCCCACCGTTCTGGCTTTTTCAATCAGCGTAGGATCAGTCTTACCCTCATCAAAAAGGAGCTGCGTGAGTCCGTATTTATCTCGCAGATCAATCCAAATCAGCCCGCCCTTGTCACGGATTAGCTGGGCCCAACCGCATAAAGTCACAGTTTTGCCTTGTTCGGATAATCTCAGTTCTCCACATGTATGAGTACGCAGCATAATTCCACCTCTAAATTTTTCGAAGCGGCAAATTTAGTAAATACTTTCAGCGACCAATCAAAGTTTTCATGTCTGAGGTAGATACATTTTTACGACATAATTTCGTGGTATGAATATGAAACTCATATTGATCTTTTTGGTCGCCGGGATGCTACGGGTGGAAGCACAGGAACTTGAAAGAAAAAAGGTGACGGATGATGTCTCTATGAAAATCCCTGAAACCTTCATATCCATGACTGACGGTGAGCGAAATCAAAAATTTATTTCTTATCGCACACCCATTGCCATGTACACCAATGTAGAAAGGACCGTGGATTTGGGGATCAACATCACCAGTAGCGAATGGAGCACCGGAGACTTACAGGTTCTGAAAGACTTTTACAAGTCCAACATTCTCAATCTTTATACGGAAGTGGATTTTGTACAAGACGATATCGTCCTAATTGGCCAGCGAGAGTTTATAGTTTTTGAATTTGCCTCCAAGGTGTATGAAGAAAATAGCTTTCGACGCGAGGTGATAAGCAAGTACACCTACATCCAATACACATTGTATGGAGATAAAGTATTGCTGTTCCACTTTTCCGCACCAAGACAACTACAGGAAAAATGGCAGGGGTTCGCGGCAGAAATGATGCAAAGTGTAAGAATAAAGTCCTGATGTTAAGCGTACAAAGTCCGGAGCACTTTATGCGGCAGGCACTTACCGAAGCTGAGCACGCCCACGCGACAAGTGAAATACCTGTTGGAGCAATTGTGGTCAGTAATGGTCGTGTTATCGCCAAAGCCCACAATCAAGTCGAGCAGCTCCAGGACTGCACGGCTCACGCTGAAATGATCGCCCTTACTGCGGCACAAAATTTCCTGGGAAGCAAATACCTGAATGATTGTCAGTTGTACGTAACACTAGAGCCCTGCATCATGTGCGCCGGGGCACTTTTTTGGTCGCAAATTGGCGAGGTTTTCATAGGGGCGAGAGACGACAAAAGAGGTTTCAACAGGCTAGAAACACCTGTACTCCACCCGCGCAGCCAAATCCATTGGGGTGTTTTGGAAGAAGAGTGTGCCGCAATGATTACCCAATTTTTTACACGCCTACGCAGGAACAATTTGTAAAAAGACTTGTTTTATACACACATAAATTTCACATTAGACACAACAGAAATACCTATTAGAAATTATGGCATTTGAACTACCACAATTACCCTATGCACATGATGCATTGGCACCACATATCGATACACGCACCATGGAGATTCACCATGGCAAGCACCACGCCGCATACGTTTCCAAACTAAATGCTGCCATTGAAGGCACGGAAATGGCCAATAAAAGTCTTGATGACTTGATGAGGGAACATTCCGACAATAACGCGGTTAGAAATAATGGCGGTGGCCACTGGAATCATAGTTTGTTTTGGACCATTATGAGTCCCAATGGAGGAGGAGCTCCTTCCGGCGATCTCGCCAGTGCGATAGATGCTTCATTTGGGTCTTTCGACCAATTCAAAGAAGCATTCAGTAACGCTGCAGCCACAAGATTCGGATCAGGCTGGGCGTGGCTATGCAAAGTGGACAATAAGTTGGAGGTGTGCTCCTCGGCTAACCAGGACAATCCGTTGATGCCGGGTGTAGGTTGTGGCGGAACCCCCTTATTAGGTTTGGACGTTTGGGAACATGCCTATTACCTAAATTATCAAAACCGACGGCCCGATTATATTTCTGCGTTCTTCAATGTGATCAACTGGGACGAGGTGAGCAGAAGATTCGGTTAAACTTTTTATAATCACCATTTCTCAAAAGCCCGTGACAGCCACGGGCTTTTATATTTCCCAAATACTGCTTTTATGTTTTCGTTTTAAGAAGGGTCAGAGAACTTACCGTTTCCTAAGCGCCAATCCGGTTAAAATCCGGTATCTTTGAAACTCTTCAACCAGTCTAATCCTAAGAATGCGTAATATCAAAATTAGGGCCAGTCGAGGCAATCCATTTGTCCTAGTAGATTTCAAAAATGGTATCGTCGAACTTTCCGGCGAAGCCACTTCAAACAATATCGCACAGCATCTATTCCCGATCTTTCAGTCGCTGAATATCAATTCTTTCGCTACTTCGAATATCGAAGTGAGGTTTTTCCTGTCAGAAGTCAATGTATTTGGCAATCGGGAAATCATCAAACTGCTTAAGTCACTTAAGCAAAAGCGTGCCTACGGTATTGCAATAAACTGCCATTGGTTCTACGAGGGAGCGACCGGTGGCGAATTAGGTATTCATCTGGGCGAGTTGCTGGGGTTAAGCATGCGAACGGAATGGCTGCCCGGTGTGGATGAGCCTGAATATGGGTTTTAGGAAATAAGACTCCCGGTATCCTCCTGCCAATCAGGATCTTCCTTTTGGGCATGTGATGTAAGGCCTTTTGGCTGAGCTACAGGCAATTCCACGAAGAAGGTTGTGCCAACGCCAGGTAGCGATCTAAAGAACAACCTACCATGATGTTCTTCGACGATCCCCTTGCACATCGACAACCCAAGGCCCGTCCCCTCTCCGACCTCCTTTGTCGTGAAAAAAGGGTTAAAAATCTCAGATTCAATAGATTTGGGAATTCCCTGTCCACTGTCTTCAACCTTGATCGTTACCTGTTGCAAACCGACATTATAGGTCGCAAAGATTTTGATAAATCCCTCATCCGAGATAGCCTGGATGGCATTGCTTATAAGGTTGAGCAGTACCTGATTGATTTTACTGGGATTGCACTCCACTGGCGGTAAATCGGCATATTTTCGCTTCACTTTGATCCTATCCTTCACCTTGTTTTGAAGCAGGATCAGGGTAGAATCGATTGATTCCCTCAAGTCAACTAACTTAAACTCACTATCATCCAACCTTGAGAATGTTCTCAGCCCTTTCACAATCTCTGCAGTCCTGGAAGCACCTGTCTCGACAGAGTCCATCAATGTGGTGAGTTCCTCGAGGAGGTGGTCATAGTCGATATCCTCCCGGCGGGCATAGTTATCTTGTACCGTTTTTTGAAGAATCTCCTTGCTGTCTATGATTTCGCCAGATTCCAGCGCTTTCTCTACCCTTACCCACAGCTCAGCCCGATACTTCTCGTACTGCACAAGCTCATTGATACCTTTCTTAAGGTATTGCGCACTGCCAAGCGTATAATTGACAGGGTTGTTTATTTCATGGGCAATTCCGGCTGTCAACTGCCCCAAAGAAGCAAGTTTCTCCGATTCCACCAGGCGCTTACTGGTGCTTTTAAGTTTGACAAATGCCTTTCTAAGGTTCGTATTGGCATTGGCCACTTGGTTCATGAACATAGGCAAAAGCACAACCAGAACAACATAGGGAAATGCCGCTCCTAGCATATTGAATATTGTTCCGGTAACCCCTATAAGTTCATTGGGAAAATTGTAGTCGAAGAGAAACGACATGGCCGAAAAACCCAGAATCGTAGCCACCGAAATTATTAGGAGAATGTACCAATCACGGCCCAAACCAGGAAGCAAGGTGATCATTGGCAACAGCACCAAATTTGCCAACACTGGGGAGTCGGGCCCTCCCGTAAAATATATTTGACTGCTGTAGGCAAAGTACAATGTGATAATAAAGCCGTAGGTAATGTACCTGGTCTTCGAAACGACTCGAAAAGAAGCAAGTAAAGCTAGAAAAGCAGTAGCCGTGATCAGGGCCGTGACCACAAGAATGTCCGACCCAGCAGCGTAGTAAAGAGACCCGTATATGACACATCCCAGTAGACCCAAAAACAAAAGCTGGACCAACAAGCCAGAAATGATCTTATGACTCGGCTTGGTTCTTAATCTTTCGGGTACAATAGAGAAAATAATCTTCCTTACCATGGTTGAGCGGTGACTGGTCAAAGAACCCAACGTAGCAATTTAAGGAAAATTGAGAGGCTGATAAACAAATAACAACGCCACATCGGTGAAAAAAACCAGATGATCTCAGTGCCTGGATTTACACCGTTTCATACAAAATGATCTCCCTATTACCTAAACCACAAAAAAAGGGCACTTCAGGTGCCCTCCATTCCTTTGTATGTATGTGCTAAGTTATAGTCCCAATTTGACCAACGCGTAGCCTAGAGATACCTGAACAGTGCTTGTATTGATCTCCCCAAGGGCATCCTGATCAGAAATATCGCTTACGCCTATCAAATAACGACCGGAAATATTGAGCCCAAAAGGTAAGTCAACACCCGCTCCTACAGCAATAGACAGATCGGAATCTTTCAAAACACCTGTATTGTCAAGCGTGATGCCCGCGTTTTTTGACTCGCTATCAAGCAAAATGCCAAATTGCGGTCCGGCTTGAATGTTCACACCTTGCACCAGGTATAGCTTGGCAATAATGGGAACAGTAACAAAGTTGAAGTCCGTTTCCGAGTTGTCAGTGTTATCAGTGAAATTGTAGGAAGAGTAAAGTACCTCTGGCTGAATGCCAATCTTGGTAATTTTTATAAGGCCGAATATTCCAGCATGCCATCCGGAACCATCCACATCACCGGTAAAACCAAAGGCATCGGTAGAAGGAATGTTCAAACCTCCCTTAACACCCAATTGAAATTTCTGTGCCTCGGTGCTAAATACTACAAACGCAACCAGAGCCAGGACTAATGATAATCTTTTCATAACTAATATTTTGAGAATCCAAAAATACGAAAAAAGCCAGTGCTGGGTAGAAAGGGCAAATTCACGCCAGTTTTCGGAAGCCTTTCCCAGACTCCCAAAAACAACGTAAACAGATCGATCAAAATTGCGCTCTAAAGGGGCATTGGGTCGACACGGGCTTTTAAGATGAATAGAATTCAAATGCGGTTAAGATTTTTAAATTCAAAAGCTGCTTTGATCAAATTGACCTATACCTCATTGAAGTTCACGCGATAACAAAGTATTTTCTACAAATACATTTTTAACCTAATCCCAAAAAGAATGAAAACAATTACAAAAAAAGGCCTCAGAACCGTTAAAGGCGGTGGATACGCGTGGGGGACCTAAGCCCGGTCATCGTGCCAGGAACATCCAAATTTTCCCTTGCAAGTTTATTGTGAAGGAAAAAATTCTTATTTCTTACTAATAAATCACAAAAAATGAAGACACTAGAAAAGAAGCAATTGAAGCAGCTAAAGGGCGGCGGAAATTACGCCTGGGGATCTTAAATTCTCCCAAACAAGCAGTTTGTTATAACATGTTTTTCACTTAAAAATTAATAAATGAAAGCCCTAACAAAAAAGGAACTGCAAAGCCTGAGAGGCGGCGGAACCTACGCCTGGGGATCTTAACTCCAATCAATAAAAAACAAAAAAAAGAAAGGGGGACTCATGCCCCCCTTCTCATCTATGAACCTACTACATGAAAAAACTTTTGCTTTAGAAATATTTAGATACTGAAAACTCAAGAAAACTGTCCTGTCGGAGCAAGTACAAGAACTCCTCCGGGTCCACCTTAGAGAAAATTCTCGACTCCACCTCCAAACTCCAGCTTTCCCCAAATCGTCGATTCGCCTCTACCGAATAAAGTCTGGTGCTATGCTCCAGGTCAACAATACCCCCGAAAAGAATTTCGGTATCCTGTACATCATTGAATGCAATCCGGGAGCCAAAGAATAAGTCGTTTTGCAGACCACTGATGGCAAGCTCGTCCCTGTCGTCGTAGAGATACTCACCAAGGACACCAACATCGATACCGCTATTTCCAATATTCCCAAAGGTATATTCTATGCCCGCTACAGTGGCTAGCATATCCTGTAGGTCGTTGAACCGCTTGATTATCTCTACCTTCCAAAGGACCGGGCCAGTGGTAGCCTGCAGATCGAGGCCAGTTTGACTTATCACACCATACACCGGCCGGAAGGTGGTTATATCCGCGATAATTGGGTCCCTACCCGTGCCGTAAAACTGTGAGATACCAATGTCAAAAACTCCAAAATAATGAGAGTACCGAACGGCTAAGTCTGGTCGGTATTCCTTGGCACCACTTTCAAATTCGAAGGACGAACCATCCAAGATAAACGGTGTGCGCAATCGACCCTTCCTCCCCGGAAACTCTTGCTTCCTAAAATAAGGCAACAGGAAAAAGTTCAACGTCCCGGCATTGGTCAAATAACTAAAGTGAACCATTGGCTGGCCCAGCTTTTGCTCCCCGTCAAAGCTCTCTACTACGTCAGTTTGGTTGATGATATCGACCAGATGGGCTGATTCGGTCACACCCCAATACACTTTTTTGGCGCCTATGCTCAATTCCGCACTTTCCATGACCACCTGCCAATAGAGCTCACGGATATCCCAGTGCGTTCGGCGATGATCTCTTTGGTCGTACCGAAAAAATCCTGTGGCCTTCAGAGAGTATTTCCCGTCATTCCATTCCCTAATGTACTCCGGCTGGATCGCGAAAGATAGGTAGCTGTTTTCCTGACCACTATATAGACCATCATCCCAAAACCATCTAAAATCAGCATCTACGCGTGTTTTGAAATTTTGGTAGACCTGATCGTCCTGAGCGCCAAGTTCGCTCAGGACAATTAACATGGCTACGAAAGCGCCAGCAAGCACTTTTAGCGTTCTCATTGTGTTATTATTTTCAAGGTAAGCGGCCACTACCTGCCTGCACGTATCAAGGCATTCTGGTTGAAATCATCCTCCGAAATACCTGACTTGAAATTGTAATCAGCAAAGAACAGATCAGTCTTTTTTCCGGTCTGATGATTGACCATCGAGAATTTATCTGCGCGCCAGTGCTTGTCTAGATATTGCTTATAATCATTGTAGGTCAGGGTTTTCAGCAACTCACCTTTTCGATCATAGAACTCAATCTGTTCAATCCGATAGTCTTTCTCCAGGTTGAAGTAAGCCACTCGCTTCTGGTAACCTGATTTGGGGTCTACGGGATCTTGCTCCACTTTAGCTACGCGGGCCCCATTCAGGCTGGTCTCCTCGAGAAACTTGTAGGTATACTTTTCGATTTCGTCAGAGGAAAGGTCCTCGAACGCAAATTCGCTTCCCATAAACGGACCAGACTTGTTGCTTGAAGAGATTCTTTTCACCCTCTTGATAGAAGGCAGATACAGCCACTGATCATCTGAACCAACCTTATGCGTAAAGGTCAATGTGGCGGTTCCCTGTACATCTCTTGGGCTCTGGAATACTATCATGGATTTGTCCCCGTCCTCTGTCAACTCATACGTCTTATTAGTCATAGTTCGCTCACTTACCTGGCCCTGTCTGTTGGTCAGGACCATTTTGAGCTCAACTTCGGACGAGCCAAAACCTTCGTCGTTTTTGATGTAAGTCTCAACAATCTGCTTGCCCTTTTCTTCCGGGCTTTGCGAATAGCCCGTGTATGCTATGAGCACCATCAGGCTAGTAGATATGTATTTTATCGTTTTCATTTTAGTAAGAAATTAGATGTTATGCGGCTTGAACTGCCTTTTGAATAGTAGCTTGTTTGGGTTGTTTTTTGGATAGAATAAGGAGGAGTGCCGGTAGCATGAGAAAATCAATTACCAGTGCACTTATGATCACCAGTGAGGTCACCTTGGCCATACCAGAATTCATACCGAAGCTCGATTGCGAAAGAATCGCAAATCCTGCCACCAATACGATGGTCGTTACCACGAGTGCTCTTCCAACGGTGTTGAAGGCATATCGAACTGCTTCCTGGGGCGTGTAGCCATGGTCACGAATGGCCCGAATATATTTGGTTAGAAAGTGAATGGTATCGTCCACGATAATACCCAGGGTCATTCCAAACACGATGGAAATACCTACGTTGATCTGCCCACCGAGCAGGGCCCAGAACCCAAATCCGGCGATGGCAGGTGTCAGGTTAGGGAGAAGACTCAGAAATCCGAACTTGGCACTCCTCAATGCCAAAACCAGAACAATGGTGATCAGGGCGATCGCGATAAGATTTCCACTGATCAGGCTCATTACCTGTGTTTTCGATAGGTAAGAGAACATCAGTGTCGGGCTTATGGCCTTGGTATGCATGTAGGCAGGCGTATTGGCCTCGAGCCAGTTTTCAGATCGCTTGGCAAAAGCCAGCATCTGATTGGTGGATAGATCACCGAGTGTGGCGATCAACCTGGTTTCAGATTTGTCGACATTGATCTGATTGTTGAGGTCCAGTCCAAATGGCAAAGACATTTCGTAAAGCAGTAAATACTGCGCTGCCTCGTCCCGATCCTTTGGCACGGCATAGTAAGACTGATCATCTCCATGCATCGACCTGTTGACCCGCCTGGCTATCTCCGAAAAAGCGTTGACATGAACGACCTCAGGCTGATCCTCTAACCATTTTTCAAAGGCTTCCAACTTGGCCAGGTATTCCGGATTGCTAATGCCACCCTCTTCTCCTGCACCTAGCGAGTATTCCGCTGTATAAATTCCTGTCAGGTTCTGATTGACATAGTCGGTATCCGTTCTGAACGTCACACGATCATCAAAGTACTTCAGGAACTCATCATTCAACTCGATATTTAATGCAAATACCCCCAGGACCGCTATCACCGCCATGGATCCACCGAACGTAGCCCATGAGCGTCCAATAACGAAGTTTGCAATATTGTTATAGAACCCGGTTGAATCACTCTCTGCTGTTTCTTTCACCTTCACTTTGACGGGAAGGATCGACATCAGAGCCGGCAAGAGGGTCACTGACAACAGAAAGGCCCCAGCCATACCCATCGCGGTGATATTTCCAAGATCCCTGAATGGTGGCACCTCCGCTGTATTCATAGATAGAAAGCCAATGATGGTCGTCAAGCTGGTTATGAAGACAGGCATGAAATTGATCCGTAAACTGTCTATTATGGCTTCGTCCTTGGGCAAACCTTTACGCAGCCCAATCATCAGGGAAATTAAAATGTGAATACTATCAGCAACCGCCAGGGTCATAATGATTATCGGCGCTGATCCCGAGGGAGGTGTAAGTTTGATTCCCAAGTGGCCGGCAAAACCCATCCCCATCATGATGGAGAACACGATCACGAGCAGGGACACGAAAGTGCCCGAAAAGGTCCTGGTCGAAAAAAAGATGGCCACCAGAATTGCGAGGAACATGGCCGGAATCAGGGTAGAAAAATCATTCTGAGATGCCTCAAAAAAAGCGGCATTCAGCATGACAATTCCTGTCAGGTGTGTCTTAAGGCCCGGGTATTTCGCTTCGAAATCTGCTACCATTTCCTTTACCTCACTGACCAATTTCGGATTTTCCGCAGCCGGATCTATTCCCGGAAGCTGAACAGTGATGTTCACTGCGGCGACAGTGCCTTCCTCATTAAGCAACCTATGGACAAGCAGAGGCTCCCCGGTGGCTATTTCCTTGATACGGGTGATCTCATCCTGCGTCTTGAAGGATGCCTCATAAACCAGGTCTTCCACGTAAAGGTCATCCTCCTCGGCATAGGTATGCTGAAAGTTGGTGATCGCATCCACGCGTGTGGAAAAGGGCATCTGCCAGGACTGTTCAGTCATCTCTTCGATCGCTTTGAGGTACTCGCTATTAAATATCTCGCCATTTTTAGGCTCAATTACGATCAAGACATTGTCATCCTGGGTATACTTCTTTTGCAGTGCTTCATAGGCCAGCCGCTGTGGATTGTCCTTTTTGAAAAACACCCTATAATCGGCATCAAAGCCGAGCTTGGATCCCCCTGAGCCCAGCGCCATGGCCAAAAGGATACTACCAATGACCACCGGCCACCGGTATTTGATAACTGCTTCCCCCCAACGTGCGCCAAATTGTCGAGAACGCTCTTTGAGGTTTTTCATTTGATTTTTCATTTGTTGATTAGTTCGTCTTTTAAGATTTCGTGGGATTTACTTATCGGTGACGATCGACTTTCGAAGAATTGGACATCCCGATATTTTATTTTTCAAATTCTTATATCATCGAATATTTCAGTTTTCGAAATTATAGGAAAGAACGATCATTGAATATTTTCGTTTCAAAATATTTCAGTTTTCGAAATTATTTTTTCAATTACCCCTCTAGCGCGAAGATTTCCTTGATTTTGGGGTTCTGCAGGATGGTCTTTCGGATTCGTCTGGTGTAGTCTTCTTCCTGAAAAGGATGCTCTTGATACAAAGCAGTATAGCTCTCCTCCATCGCTCCTTTGATCAGTTCTTCCTGGTCCAATACCTTCTTTTTGATGCTGATCAAGCGATCACTTACAAATCGGTAATTCTGAGGATCCACCCATCCTCTTTTGATGAATGCCTGGGTCTTTTTGTGGCAACGGCAAGGATTGGCTTTGTTGATCAAGCCACACTTGTTATCCATAAACGCGTGCAGCTCCCTACGAATTCTGGAAAGTTTTTTTCGGAAATTTTCCTTGCTCACACCGAAAATCTCCGCCCCAGTGTTGTGATCTATTTCAAATACTTCACCCAATACGTAGATGAGCCGCTGCTCCCTGTCCAGGCACAATAACATGGCTGACATGCAACCCATCTGTGCTTCTTTGATTGCATCCGCATTGGAAACCATCTCCTCAGGTGTCATGTCATAATCAGGTGTTTGATCCAGGGCCATGCCGAAGTTCTCGAATGAAGTCACCGTCAGTTCTACGCGTTTTTTCTTGACATTGAGAAAGTGATTCACCACTATGCGATAGGCCCAGGTCCTAAAACTGGATTGTTGATTGAACTTGGCCAGGTTAGTAACGATCTTGATCAAAACCTCCTGGGTGAGGTCTTCCGCATCTTCGTCATTAAGCACCAACTTGTGTGCTACATTATAGATATAGTCCTGATGCCTGGTGATAAGGGATTCTAATGCGGACCTGGAACCATTTTTGGCTTTGTCGATAAGTTTGGCATCTTCATCTAAATCGTACCGAACCGAAAAAGGGTTGTTTTTCATGTGATGGATAGTTTTGTTCTCAGACCTTACAAGCACAAGCCCCAAGCAGCACACCTTCTCTTGGTATACTGCTTAGGCGTAAAACTTATAATGGACATTCAAGGCTTACAATTAATCTTATAAACCTTAGACAACAAAAGTCAGCGGGTGTGACAGTAGCTAAAAAAATGTTCAGAGAATCTTCTCCATCTTGGCGGTGCAGTCGCAGGCCCGTTCCATCAATGCAACAAACTGATGCTGCTCGTCCGAATGGAAATTATCGAGGATTGAGGTGCCATAGAAAAACAAACGCTCTCTTAACATTTGGTAAATCTCCGTACCTTCCCTGCTAAGTGACACAATTACGATGCGTCTGTCCTCAGGAGAGTAGTCTCTCACGACCAACCCACGCTCTATCAATTTGTCAACGATCCCGGTGGCAGTGCTCATGGGTACCTGCAGGAATTCTGCAACCTCTCGCATGATCATCTTTTCTTCCTTGCCAAGCATGATGCAAAGACCAAAGTCCCTTTTCGATATGGAACCAAATGCTTCCATGCAAGACATATCCACTTGTTGCATACCTAACATCAGTCCCTGAAGGCCGGTGATAAATCTCTCTACTATTTCTTTCTCTGCGGAACTCATGAACTAAATGATCTTCAAAAATACTTCGATATTCGAAATATTCCAACGACCTGGCTCCCGGATTGTTTTGAAGCTTCGATGAACGTTGCCAAACTGTCGGCCATCGTATACTTTTAGACAGTCATGAAAAACAGTGCGATCGATCTGATAGCTTTTGATGCAGACGACACCCTTTGGGCACACGAATCCATTTTTCAGGAAGCTCAGGCGAGGTACGTGGAAAATCTACAGCACCATGCCTCCGGTGCCCTGGTGGCTGAAAAACTATATGAGTACGAGCGAAGAAACTTGAAGCACTTCGGCTATGGCGTCAAAGGATTTGTTTTGTCAATGATTGAAACAGCTGTTGAGTTGACAGGTGGAAAAATCAATGGACATGAAATTCAGGAGATCATTGAACTGGGAAAATGGATGTTGGAACATCCGGTTCATGTCCTGGAGCATGTCACTGAGACGCTCGAGATGCTAAGTGGGCAAGGCTATCGATTGCTACTTATAACAAAAGGAGACCTGTTTGACCAGGAAAGCAAAATAGCTAGATCTGGGTTAGCTGATCATTTTGAAGGGATCGAAATAGTCAGCGAAAAGAACGAGGCAGTGTATCAGAGAATTTTTGAAGGCTATGGCGTGCATCCAACCAAATCCGTTATGATCGGCAATTCTGTTAAGTCAGATATCCTTCCTGTTATAGGCATTGGTGGACACGCTATTCATATACCATTTCACGTGACCTGGGCACTCGAGCAGGTATCGGATCACATGCTGGAGGGTGTCGCATACCACGAATTATCAGATATCTCAATGGTTCCTTCATTTATAGGACAAATCAATTCCCAGCAAACCAACGCTTGAATTTGGTGATCTTCTCTGTTGGAACTGTCACCACCTCCTGGTGATCCACCGCCAATTCCAGTTTTAGCTTCCTGGAAGAATATTGCAACACTTCCTGAATGGCTGAGAATTGGACCAGATACCGGCGATTGACCCGAAAGAATTCCCGTGGATTTAGGCTGCTTTCGGTTTGATCAAGACTATCATCCACAACGTACCTGGTTCCGGAAAAAGTAAGCAAATAGGTGACTTTCTCTGCTGAGTAAAACAGCGCAATGTCCTTGGTATCTATGGCTCGCATTTTTCCTCCGAAGCTGACAATTACTCTTTTGATAACGTCCCGTTGAAAGTGGGAAAGAAGCTCTTGAAATTCTTGGGTTTTGATCGGTGAGTTTCCAGCCAGTTTCTGATATTTTTCCAGGCCTCTTCGCAATTCTCCTATTCCCACGGGTTTGAGCAAATAAGCTATACTGTTTTGCTCGAAGGCCTTGATCGCAAATTCATCATAGGCCGTAGTGAAAATAATCGGTGTATCCACCTGGATCTGCTCAAATATTTTGAAGCTGAGGTCATCGGATAGATGTATGTCCAAAAGAATCAAATCCGCTTGATTCATAGAAAGCCACCTCACTGAATCAGCCACCGAATCCAACGTCGCCAGCACGCGATGTGCCGGGTCTATCTCCTGAAGTAGCATTTTCAACTTCTCCGAGGCCAACTCCTCGTCTTCAATGATCAAGATGTCCAATTTCGTGGGTTTTGGGGTTCAAAAGCGGCAATCGCGCAACATAGTGGCCGTCCTCCAGGTAAAATTCGGGCAGCGCCTTTCCAAGTAGCCGGTACCGTTCCAGTAAATTTCTCTGTCCCACCCCTGTTGAATTGCGGCTGATTCGAGCGTGGAAGCTGTTTTTGACTACCAAACTGGTACCGTCGGTCAGCAAGTATAGGTTCAAGGGGTTTTCTTTAGAAAGCACGTTGTGCTTCAAGGCATTTTCCACTACTATCTGCAATGCCATAGGCGGGAGGCACTGTGCCATTGCCTCGGCTTCAATATTTCGATGGATAAAAAGACTGTTCTGATGACGGGTTTTCTGCAAGAAAATATACGCATCAATGAACTGCAATTCTTGTTTCAGGGTGACCAGCTGGTCCTTTGTTAAATCCAAGACGTAGCGAAACACTTGCGAAAAGCGGCGGATAAATTCATCTGACTGCTTCGTATCCTTATAAATGAGACTGGAAAGCACATTGAGGGAATTGAAAAGAAAATGTGGATTCACCTGGTTTCTCAGAACCTCATACCTGGAGATAAGGTTTTCGCGCTCCAGATCACGGGCTCTGTGTTTCAGTTTTTGTCGGTCCTCAGTGATACTCCTGAACTCATGATAGGCAAAGACCATGAACATGGTAATGAAGTACATGATCGTCGCCAGTACCTCAAAATCCAGGTTATCCTCCTGACCTAATTCTTCTTCCATCCACCCGGTCATGGTTACCAGGGCATTACTTGAGAAGGTAAAAAAGGCCACCAGAAAGATGATGGTGACTATCTCCAAAATAAATCGTCGAAACTGGGCGGTTTCCCATGGGAGATGACGATTCAATTGGCCAATTACCCAATGCGCCAACGTACTCAGCACAAGGGTAACAACCAAAAAGACCGGCACATCAAGCAAGAATTCACCCAGCACTTCGACCAGGGACTTCCCATTCAACTCAAATGCATCCTCCACCAGCAAGAGGCCAGCGATGACAACTGCAATGAATACATGATAAAAAATAAATCGTATGTCCCTCAGGAGCCTCAGCATTATTGATCGGAGATGACCGTACTAATTTCTGAAAATTCTGCGACGAAGAAGTAACCCAAAGCAAAGTTCGTTTCGTCTGTGCTGTTGACAATATTACCCCGCACGGGAGCTGGTGGAGTGTCTAAAATCGAACCCCGATTTCGCGGCCTGGTCAAACAAAAGGAAATAGTAATTGTAAGCATTGGACGATAGGCCAGTTTGCCGCACCCGCACTTCCTCTCCGGGGTTTACGGTAAGCTCCTCGTTGGGCAGATACCCCAAAATGTTTTGACCATCAAAGAAGTCGTCATCACTGATCACATTGTCCTTATTGCCCGGATCAGGCAGCATAAAAAGTTCACCGTCGACAAACACCTCCCAGAAATAATAGTTTGACTCACCAGCCGGATCCTGAAAATCAATGGCCACTTTGATCCCTGCATCTTCAAACAAGGTCGCTTCCTCTTCGAAGTAGTAAATTGAATCCACATCAGGCACGGACACCAGCGTTTCCGTAGCCCGGTACGACTGACCCTCCCATTCTATGGCCAGGGTATAGGGCACTCCCGATATAATGGGCAATTGCTCATAAGAATACAAACCAACCCCGGTCTCTGTGAAGTCAAAGGTTGCTTCCGGAGTAACGATTGACACTTGCGCTCCCGATGCTGCAGGAGCTGTCTGGTTCCCAAAAAAGTCTGTCAAAGTCGACAACCTGATGGTTTGGTCCTGCGGATTCCCTTCCGTATCCACAACCAGTCTACCCTCAACAACCAGTTGCCGGTTGGGTGTGGCCAGTTCCAGGTCTATCTGTTGCTCACAGGATATGACCAGTGAAATCATCACCAGCACCATCGCCAGCGACCTAATAGGTGAATTTTCAATACGCATTTTTTGAAGAATTTTAAATTGAACAGCGCTGTTAACAAGCTGAATTAGAATTTGAAGCTATAAGATACATTCGGGGTGACGCCATACAGATACGTTTTCATAGCGGTTGTTTCGCCCCTTTTTTCCTCGTTCTCAATGAAATATATGCTATTGGCATTGGCTCTGTTATAGGCATTGAAGAGGCCAAAAGTCCATTCGCCTTTTTTGCGCCTGCCATTTACACTACGACCTTTTAAAGTGGCTGAAACATCGAGGCGGTGGTAGTCGGGGAGTCTTTCCTGGTTTCTAAAACCGTAATGAGGTAGTAAAACTCCGGCATACTGATATCTACCCAATGGGTAAGTACTCGGGAGGCCAGTGGCAAAAACAAAGTTTCCAGATACGCTCCACCGGCTATTCAATGTGTAAACGGCCGTGATAGACAGATCGTGAGGTTTGTCAAAATTAGATTTGAAGTACTGCCCGTTGTTGATGCCCGTATCCCCAAGACCGAGCCCTTTTACCTGCCTTTCACTGCGTGACAGGGTGTAGCTCAACCAACCCGTTAACTTTCCGGTGTTTTTTCTAATCAAAAACTCCAGGCCATAAGATCGGCCATCAGCATTTAACAGGACCGTTTCGAGTCGATTATTGGCAACAATATCTGCCCCGTCTACATAATCAACCATATTGGAGATATCCTTCCAATAAATTTCCGCAGAAACCTCCCAGGTATTCGCCCCAAAATTTCTAAAATAGCCAAAGCAAAAAGATCGGCTTGCTGAGGTTTCACAAAAGGTCCACTCGGAACCCAAACATCCAAAGGGCCTGGTGCTGTCGTGTTAGAAATCAGGTGAACATACTGATTCATACGATTATAACTCATCTTCACCGATTGCGCCTGGTTGATCACGTACGTGGCACTGAACCGTGGCTCCCAGTTGTCATATGCCTTGATCAGTCCGTTGGCGGCATAAGTGATTACATCCACTTCCTCACCGGGTTCATAACGATGTAATTCGGTATTGTAGCGTACGGGCAAATTATCTTGATATACTGGAAGATTTTGTCTTCCCTGACGCGCAAATCGCGAATACCTGATCCCCGCTGCTAGCTCCAGATTTTTCGTGATTTTCAGATTGTAACTCGCATAAGCTGCCTGCTCTATGGCGTACTTATCATCCAGTCGGAACGCCCTTACCCTGGAGCCTTCAATGGGACTGACATTACCAGATTTGAATTGATGGTCTTTCCAATCAAACCCGAACTCCACGTCGTTTCGGTCATTAATGTAGTAGCCAAGATCTGCTTTGTAGTTCCAGTTGAGGATATTGGACTGTAAGCGGTATTCCGAACCGGCTACCAGATTATCGACGGCATAATCATAATCACTATAGATCACCGAGAAGTTGGCAAAAAGCTGCGGCGTTAACACCGAATTCCAGCGTAAGGTACCAGTGGCATTACCCCAATTATTACCTGAGACACCAGAAAGTGCCAGCCTATCCCTCCCAAAGTAACCACTTAGAAAAAGTCGGTTTTTCTCATTGAGTGCGTAATTGGTCTTTAGGTTAAGGTCATAGAAATAGGCAGTGTTCTTGTTGTCGATCAGGGCAAGGAATGCATCGGCATAGGACCGGCGTGCCGCCACCATAAATGAAGCTCTGTCCCGTACAATGGGTCCCTCCAATAAGGCCCTGGCAGATATAAGACTTACTGCTCCTGCACCTGCGATAGCTTTACTATTCCCCTCTCGCTGACGTACATCCAGTACCGAGCTGAGACGTCCCCCGAACTTGGCAGGAATGCCGCCCTTGTAGATCTTGACGTCTTTGACGGCATCTGGGTTGAAGGTGCTGAAAAAGCCCAAAACATGGGCTGCATTGTAAATGGTGCCTTCATCGAGTTGAATCAAATTTTGATCTGCTGCTCCACCCCGAACATTGAACCCTGAGGTACCGTCGCCGACGGAAGTCACTCCAGGCAACAACAACATCGACTTGATCACGTCGGGTTCTCCCAAAACGGCCGGCACATCCTTGATCGTTTTTGCCGATAGGCTAATTGTGCTCATCTCGTTTTCCCTGACATTCGCATCGAGTAGCTCCCCTGTGACCACCACCTCTTCCAATTGCTCCGCAGTACCTGACAGTCCGAGATTCCATGTCCTATCGGCTATAAGATTGAGTCTCTCAGTCCTTGTCTCAAAGCCGATGTAGCTCACACGTAAAGCGTAGCTGCCAGGCGGAATTGTTATTGAGTAGAACCCATATACATTGGTGACAGCTCCGGTTTGAAGTTCCTCTATGTAGAGTGTGGCACCTATCAAATCCTCCCCGGTCACTTCGTCAGTGACTCTACCACTAAGCGTAACCTTTTCCTGGGCGTGAGCCCCGACCAGCAGGCACAAGCACAGGTAGCTCAAAATAAATCTTTTCATCCCTTGAATTTTTTATTCAAAGGAATGGTCACGTATGATCTCAGATGAAAAAAGAAGTTCTCAGGCCTGCAAAATCGTTGACGAAACCTACAGGAGGGTCATTGACCTTTACCAGCCAGTACCGAGACCTGAAGTTCCAGCCGCTTGATCTCCCGCTTTAGTTCATTTTTATCCATCTGCATCCAACCCCAGATCTTCAGTAGGCCAATCGCATTGAATGAGACCAGAATAACCAACCCCCAGGTGGCGATCTCCTTCACCGACTCGACCTGAATAAAGTTGATAATGGCCCAAATCAGCACGCCTATAAAAGCAAAGATGTAGATGAAACTCAGAATGGTTGCCCAGGCCTTTTTTCCTGTAAATAGGTTGCCAAATTCCTGGAAGAAGTCCTGCTCGTGCAACTGGTCGTAATATTTCGCCTCTTCCTTGGTCAAGGTCTCCTTGATCAGTTCGTCGATATGTTTGTCTTCATCATTCATAATATTTCCGGATTATGGTTTTTAAATTTTCTCTAGCCCGAAAAAGCCTGGACTTTACGGTTCCCACAGGTATATTGAGGATTTGAGCCATTTCGGTAAGTGAGGTCTCTTCGAGATAATGAAGTTGGAGGATCAACTTTTGCTCCTGTTCCAGTCGATTGATTCCAGCTTCCAATTGCCTGTAGAGCTCCTCCCGATCAGTGGCATCATCTGCCTGCTCCTTGTTTGGGTCCTCGATGGACAAGCGCTCTTGTTGCTGTTTCCTAACCCAATCAACGGACTTGTTGTGGGCAATCCTTAACAGCCAGGCTCCAAAAGTACCAGGGACCCTTAGCCGATTGATCCTTTTCGCCACTACTTCCCAGCAGTCCTGGCTTATATCCCGGGCTGCCTCAATATCGGAAACACGCCAATAGATTTGTCGGATCACCCTGGGATTCCAGCGTCGAGCCAAAAGACTTAGTGCTTTAGTGTCCCCCTTTTGGGCATTAAGCACCAGCAATTCATCAAATACTTCCCGTGAAGTTGCCATTTATAACTACGTCGGAAAACAACGCTTGAGGTTCACAAAACCGACATGTTTTTTAATCAGCGCCGACTTTTTGATAGTTCTTTCCGCTGCCAAACCTCCAGGCCCAGGAATAATCCAATTACTTTGGCAGCGCAGCGTTTTTACTCCGCCAATACCTGTAGCAGCTTGGCACTCAGGTCATTAGGATGAAATGGCTTGAGGACAAATCCCGACATTCCAGCTTCGCTGATTTGGGCTTCCTGTTCTGCCACTGTAGAGGCAGTTAGTGCCAGAATCGGAATGGAAGGTTTTAACCTTTTGATCTCCCTACTCGCCTCATAACCGTCCATG
Source organism: Cyclobacteriaceae bacterium (assembly GCA_965242775.1). Taxonomy (GTDB): domain Bacteria; phylum Bacteroidota; class Bacteroidia; order Cytophagales; family Cyclobacteriaceae; genus JAWPMT01. Next base: position 13,140 of record CBDETI010000028.1, on the reverse strand, counting down.
ACAGGCATATGCAGGTCCATGAGAATCAGGTCAAAATCTGATTCGTGTGTCTTATCTACGGCCTCTTCGCCATTGGTAGCCTTTTCCAGGATCATACCCCATCGACTCAAAAATTCTTCCGCGATGACCATATTCATCAGATTATCCTCAACAATCAAGACGCGTTTACCCGCTAGCCGCCCTACACCGTTTTCACCTTGGCTTTCCATTTTTTCATTGGTTTTTGATGTGATATCCTGTCTCTTGGCCTTCTCCAGCTTAATCTCAAAGGAAAAAACTGACCCCTGACCTAACGTACTGGTGACGTTGATTTGACTTCCGTACAAATTTAAAATACCCCGGACGATTGACAAGCCAAGTCCCGTGCCTCCGAACTCGCGCGTGGTAGAGGTACTGGCCTGGGTAAACCGCTCGAATATCAATTCCATTTTATCCTTGTGGATACCTGGTCCGGTATCTTTTACCCGCACTTCCACAATCTGAGAGTCAACAAAATCGTAGAGCATGTCGATCTCCACGTCGATTTGCCCCTTCGATGTAAATTTCATGGCGTTGCCTATAAGGTTATTGAAAACCTGCGCTATGCGTACGGGATCTGCCAGGAAGTGGCTATAGAGGTCTTTGTGAACATTGAGATTGATCGGAATTTCTTTCGCATGGGACTGCCCCTCGTAGCCCTTCACAATTTTGGCAGCGTGTTCTCGCAGGTTAACCGGCAACCGCTCCAAGCTGAGTGAGCCCGAATCGATCTTGTTAAAGTCCAGGATATCGTTGATCAGAGAGGTCAGGTTTTCTGCAGAAAAAGTAAGCGCCTCCAGGTTTCGAAGCTGATCTGGCCGAGGCTTATTCCGCAAAGTCAAATGGGCCATGCCGACGATCGCGTTCAACGGAGTTCTTATCTCGTGTGAAATAGTAGCCAGGAAGTCTGTTTTTGCTTCGTTAGCAAGACGGGCTTTTTCAAGTGCAGTCTTGAACGAGTAAGCAAAATGGTGCGATAGGAGCAAAGACTGGGAAAAGAAAAATGCCACATAGCCCCAAAAACTCACCCGATCACTCGCTGAAAGCAACCCAAAATAGGAGAGAATATTGTAGCTGAAAATTAAGATCGCCACACCCGTGCTTATTAGCGCATAAAAGGAGCCAGGTCGCCGGTTTTTCCAGGCAGAAGTATACACGTACACCGTATAGAGAAACGAGGCCATCAGAAAAATAAAAAACGGCGCAATGATCTGAGAAAAGTAATAAAGTGGCAGGACGAGGGTACTTAGCACACTTAGCGAACAGACCCATAAAACGATCTTCACAAACTTCCGCGAAGTTTCTTCCGGATATAAACAGATCAGGAACTTGGCAAAGAAGAATACACTGGCAAATAGGGTGATATATTCCAATCGAACTGACAGCCACCAGGGATAGTTTTCTACCAGATTATGAAGTACATAATGGCCCGCACCAATTATCCGATAGGCATAAGTGATGCAAAACATGGAGAAATATAGGATGGCGACTTCATGCCTCCCGAAAAAATACAACCCAAGGAAAAAGAGTCCCCCCATGATCAGGCAACCGGTCAGCAACAAGTCGTAGGCTTGCTGGTTTTTGTAAAGTCTTGATATCACCTCCTGATCTCCAATAAGAATGGGCTCCAAAGCCCCCCCTTTGCTGTGCTCGAAGTTGGAAATATGAAGTACGAGTTGGAGGGTGTCCCGTCCCTTCGGCAGGTCTACTTTTGAAGGTCGCCACTCTGCCTGGTACTCACCCCTGGCCGTACCTACCCGACCATTTTTTACCAGAAGCTCTCCGTTGCAATACAGCGCGTACGAACAATACATATCCTCCACATTGAGGCTAAGTCTGGCTTCCGGGCCCGGCGTGACAACCACCACTTTGTAGCTTGCGTAGCCAAAGGCATCCATACCTCCATCTGTCCATAAGGAGGGAAAGTTTATCCACGTTTTAATGCCACCAGCGGGCGGCCTGACGGGATCAATCAACTGCTGCGGGTAGAACTCCCACTGGCCCCTGAGCTCTATGGGCTCCGTAAGGTCCCTGCCCGACAGGTCCAGAACACCGGACTCGACCCCCTGTGAATTTGAGGTGCTAAGGCCAAGCGTAAAAAGAAGGGTCAGGATGAACGAAATTCTAAACGACATGCGGCTGTTTCCAACCTGAATATAAATCAAGCCTGTTTGATTGAAAAACCTGGAGCGACGAAACCATTGAAACCATAAATATACAAGCACTCCATAAGCAATGTCTCAACCATATTTTTTTCGAGCGACCGGGTGGGTCACTTGCAAAGATTTGCTCAATTTAATAGTACATTCATTAGATTTCTTATAAAGTCCTACCATGTATGATAAGCAACTCGCCAAATTCAGAGCAGCAGCCGAGGCGGCTGGCTTGCAGGTGAAAGGGAAAACCATGCCCTATACCTCGGTCAATGGTCATATGCATTCCCTGCTACAAAAAGAGGGTCACATTGGCATCAGACTGGGAAAAGACGACTATCAACAATTCCATGAAACTTATGGAGATTCTCCGTTCATGTCCCATGGAGCCGTCATGAGGGAATACGTGCCTATACCTCAGAAGGTCGTCGATGACCATGAGGCGCTTACTGCCTATTTCAAAAAGAGCTTTGAGTACACATCAAGTCTCAAGCCCAAGGCAACCACAAAGAAGAAGAAATAGCTACTCCGGAGTTTTCTCTCCGGGCCACTCCTTCTTAAAGCCGTCCCAGAATTCATTCACCGATGATTTCATATCCTTACGCAACATGAGAATACCCACGAGGTTTGGCAAGGTCATCACGGCGATGGTGATACCTGACAAAGTCCAAATGATGGTGGTATCAGTAAAAGCGGCAAGGAAAAATGCCACCACGTATACTATCCGATAGTACACCACTGACTTATTACCGAACAAAAACGTCATGGCACGATCTCCATAATAAGACCAGGAAATCGCCGTACTGAATGCAAATAACAGGAGCCCGATCGATACGATGTATTGCCCCCAAGCTCCGAAAAATCCCCGCTGGAAGGCAATAGCAGTTAGGGGAGCACTATGAACCAATGACTCACCAACAAATACCACATCCGTATCTACTGGCTGTCCGCCGGAAATGGCCAGAGTACCTGAATAAGGACTTCCATCGGCTGTGTTCACTCTTACATTTTCGGCCAGTGACCTGGCATGGATGATGGTCATTCCAGAAGGTAGTACGCCATTGCTTACCGAAATACTGCCATCCACGGCAGGCAATGGATTTTCTCCGCTGATATGTCCGTATAAAACAGTTCTTCCTTCATCCGTCGCATCCGTGTAGGTACCCTCGATGATCGCCATGTCCGTGTACTGGAATTCGTTGAAGTGCTTTTCATTCCATACGCCGGAAGAAAGTAATACCAGGCCGGTAACAGTACAGATCACAATCGTATCAATGAATGGTTCCAGGATTGCCACTAAACCCTCAGAAACAGGTTCATGCCCTTTGGCACTCGCATGCGCAATGGGCGCACTACCTTGACCTGCCTCGTTAGAGAAAAGTCCCCTACCGACACCTTTGTTGAAGGCAAAAGCAATAGAAGCCCCTAGGAAGCCCCCGGTTGCAGCCGAACCACTAAAAAGGTCTGCAAAGACCGAAACCAGCGAGGGCACAATATTTCCGAGATTGGCAAGGATCACCGCAAAAGCACCAATAAAGTAGATGATGGCCATGGACGGAACCAGCTTTTCTGTAACTGCTGCAATCCGCTTAATACCCCCGATAATTACAAAACCCAACAGCACAGCCAACACCGCTCCTGTCGCAATTTTGTTGATCCCAAACGTCGCAAACAGGGAATTGGAAATACTGTTGATCTGAGGAAGGCTACCAGTACCAAATGAGGACAACACAGTTGCCACAGCAAATATCGCGGCTAACCAACCCATATTCAGTTTATTTTTCATGTAGTACATCGGACCCCCAGCCATGGTGCCATCGGCTGTCTTCTCCCTGTACTTGTGCGAAAGGGTAACCTCCACAAACTTGGTACACATACCCACAGCAGCCGTCATAAGCATCCAAAACAAGGCCGCCGGTCCACCTATGTGCACAGCCAGCGCGACCCCAGCAATATTGCCGGTGCCCACAGTCCCGGACAAGGCAGTTGCCAGTGCCTGAAAGTGCGAAGTATCACCTTCATCACCCTCTTTGTCATACTTACCTTTCACCACTCTTACAGCAAACCCGAAATAGCGGATCTGGGGAAACTTCAGATAAATGGTAAAAAACAGACCCGTGCCAAGCAGGGCATATGGAAACCAGGCCGAGCTGCCAATGTAACTGTCTATGAGCGTGAGAAAGTCGTTAAGTTGCTGCATGAAGGGAGGTTATTTCTTTTAGGAATCCGACAAAAATAAGGATTATGGTCAACGCACCAAGGTAAAAGAAAATACCTTCGCCCTAGCAACGAAATTTTGTAAACGGAATCATGGAAAGAGAAAACCTCAACTCTGGAGCTCCCTGGGAAAATGTAGTGGGTTATTCGCGCGCGGTGAAAATTGGCGATACCATCGAAATTTCAGGGACCGCCCCTGTCAAAGACGGAAAGACCTACGAAGGCACACCCTATGAGCAAACCGTTCGCTGCCTCGAAATCATCAGGGAAACCCTCGAAAGTTTCGGTGCGGAATTAGAAGATGTAGTCCGAACGAGAATGTTTGTGACAGACATCTCAAACTGGGAAGAAATTGGCAAAGCCCATGGCGAGTTTTTTAGAGACATCAAACCCGCCACCTCGATGGTAGAAGTATCAAAACTCATCGACGAAAAGATGGTGGTTGAAATCGAGGCCACGGCCATCACCACTAAGTGGAATGTAGTGCAGAATTATTTGAAGTAGAAGCCAAAAGTCGAGGAGGGAACAATCCTCCCTCCGCAGACGGGATATCCCTGTCTTCGGCTCTACATGGTGCCGCCTCACCCAGGCCTGGGCAGCATGGTTAGCTGCCAAGCCCCAAGAAGTTTTTGCTGTTGTTCTTTTCAAAGGATGTCCCCATACAGTTTATATTGTACTTGCTGAACGAAATATGAGCGGCGATAATCATAGTATTCAACTATCGGATGGACGAACACTAGGCTATGCCGAATACGGTGACCCTGCCGGATGGCCCATCATTGGTTTCCATGGGTTGCCGGGCTCCAGGATTTGGTATGAGTCTCCCGCTTCAGTCTCAGATTTGGAGGGAATTCGACTTGTTACGTTAGATCGGCCAGGTTTTGGCCTTTCTTCTCCACATGCTGGCAGGACGATCCTGGATTTCACACATGATACAATATCACTGGCCGATGCATTGGGAATCGATCAGTTCTCGGTTTTGGGTGTCTCAGGTGGTGGAGTTTATGCAGCTGGCATTGCACATCAGTACGCCAATCGAATTTTTAAAGCCGGTCTGGTTGCCACTATCAACGAATTCCAAGACGGGCGTCCACCCAGGGATATGTCCTCAGCAAATACGCTCATGTTCCGGCTGGCCAGGATGGCACCTCCACTTTTACGGTTTGCATTAAAACGGCAAAGGAAGTTCCTCCTGACACAACCCGACAAGTACAAAAAATATGTGCAACTCAACGTAAAACACCTTTGCTCCGCTGACCAGCAGCTTATGGCTAACGAAGAGGTTGCAATCCACCTAATGGCACACACACAGGAAGCCTTTCGCCAAGGGGTCGATGAGACAGTCGCAGAGGCCAGGTTGCTCACACGTCCCTGGGGATTCAGCGTCGAAGAAATCACCATCCCTGTCGAAATTTGGCATGGAGTGCAAGACACGCTCGCACCTGTAGCCGCTATTCAAGAGTTGGCAAATCAAATAGCCACTTGTGTAACACATTACCTGGAAGGTAAAGGCCACTTGCTAACCGATGATGAAGAGATTTGGCAACAAATATTATTGACGTTAAGACCGTAACCTTCCCAGGAGGAGAATCTTGCAGGTCATTGCACGCTCAGTATTAAATTTTCAGAATTGAGACCAGGCCGTCAGCTTGCATTTCAAACACAGCAAGCTATGAGGGAAGTCACATACAGGGCACATAACTGGCACTAACTAAATCCATAAAATCTCCAAAACGTACCTATAGTGGATTAAACTCCCCTCCTGGGAGGGGTAGGGGTGAGTAAAAAGCACAGACTGCTAATTCATCAGCTATCCTACCCTAAAAACATTATATTTCACCTTATTATTAAAATCGATACAGTGACACCCGATGCAACCGCCAACTCAACAACAAAAGGACGTATAGACATCCGTTTCCTGAATGAGATTTGGCACTTCTATAGCCACCACAAAGGTCAGGCCCTGAATGAACAGGTGCCCTGGAAATATGTTCAGGGCGTCTTTAATGTGTTGGGTATAGGCATCGAACCAACGATCATGTACCTGATGCAAGAGCAGCCATCATTTCAGGAATTTGAAAACTGGATCCACCAGAATGGCCAGGTATCCCAAACCAGGATTTCCATGTTCAACGAGATTGTTGAAATGGATCCAGCAGACGAGTGCAGGCCAAAAGCATTGATTCTCAGCGATGTGCAGTTGGAAAAGTGGAAACAGGATGGTTATGTAGTGTTAAAACAAGCCGTGTCAAAATCGGACTGTAGCAATAGTGTAGCATTCATTTGCAATGAAATTGGCGCTGACCTCAACGATCGGGAAACATGGTACAAGCCACATCCGCTAAAACAGGGCATCATGATCCAACTGTTCAATGGACCGCCTTTGGAAAAAAACCGATTTAGCGAAAAGATAAGAATGGCTTATGAGCAACTGTGGGATCGGACCGACTTACTCGTAAGTCATGACAGGGTCAGTTTCAATCCCCCTGAATACAAGTCTTACCAGTTTCCAGGTCCTCATTTACATTGGGATGTGAGTCTCAAAAGGCCGATTCCATTCGGTCTCCAGGGCCTTTTGTACCTCTCGGATACCGACTCAAATCAAGGTGCCTTTACAGTCGTCCCAGGGTTTCACCAAAAAATTGACCATTGGCTGGAGGGATTACCAGCGAGCGAAGACCCAAGAAACCCCGAGCTATTAGCAGGTTTTGAAAAGGAACCCATTGCCGCTGAGGCTGGAGATTTTATAATTTGGGACCAGCGACTTCCCCATGGAAGTAGTCCCAATAGATCCCTGCAACCGAGAATTGTACAATACATCAATTATCAGCCACTGGCAGCCGGCTACCAATCCGAGTGGGTCTGACTAAACCTGGCCCAAATGATAGAAAACCAAGTAGCACTTTAGCTCCAAATAAGGAGGGAAAATTTGTAAAGTGTTCTAAGGAAGAACTAGACCAAATGGCTCTCCATCTGGGCAAAATCACTAATTGCCAACCATGAGAACGACCTCTACCTCAATTGCAGCGCTTATCTCGGTAGTCTTAATAGTGCTATCGCAGGCTTGCGGCAAACGAAGCCAGGACACGGCTACTTTTAATCAAGCAGGTCGCTCGCAATTCCATAGAAATGCTCATTCGATGGTCTATCACCCCAAAGATTCCGTTATCTACCTTTTCGGTGGTGCCAGCGAAAAGGAAGTAATGTCTGATCTTTGGGTATTCAACGGGTCGAATTGGAGTCAACTCCATATTCCTGAAGGGCCCTCACCCAGGACTTTCGCTGCATTTTCCTACGACCCTACAAACAATAGGCTTCTCCTTTTTGGCGGAAGTCGTGTCCTCTTCGGACAAAGTCCAGGCAATGCCAATTTGCTAAATGATACCTGGCAATTACAAGCCAATCGCTGGCGCCAGCTCCAACCGCAGCACGCACCTCAACCCAGGGCAGAAATGAGTATGGTTTACGACCCTGTCAGGAAGTCTATGATGCTATTTGGTGGCTATTTTATCGAAGCGGGCAACTACATAAAACTTGCTGACACCTGGGAGTTTAAGGACGGTGCATGGAGTCAGATCTCTGACACAGGCCCCACCGCCCGACATGGCGTAGCCATGACCCACCATACTGAGTTAAATGCAATCGTACTTTTTGGAGGTAGCACGGTGGACAAACAATATGGCCCCGGGGCCGGCGAAACATGGATCTGGAACCATCCCAAGTGGAACAAACTTGACATCACTCAACCACCTGGCGTATTCAATGCGGCTATCGCTTTTGATCCCTACAACGGGGAACTTGTACGCTTTGGAGGCTGGAACGGAGACAGGAGAACTGACCAAACGTGGGTATTGGGCAAGAAAGAATGGCAAATGCTCAACACTGAAACCAGCCCGGCTCCCAGAAATCATAGCGCCATGGCTTATGATGAAAAAAATCGAAGGACCATACTATTCGGAGGCCATGACGGACAAAACGTGTTCGGAGATACCTGGGAATTCAAAAACGGAAAGTGGCGAAAGCTAATAGATCAACCGTCTAAAAAGCGGATCCAAAATGCCCACTAGCAGCAAGTCGATTGGAACCCTCCTGTTTGATGTGCAGACAACCAAGATAAAAGAGGACTCGTAAGCAAACCCATGGCAATCCTCCTTGAGCTATTCCTGACCCTCCTGCTAGAGTACGTTTTTACTTTCCCAGGTGCATTCCTGCGTTGGTCATATCACAGACTTATTGGTAAACCCATTCCATTTAAAGCTTGCGCGACCCGCAATATTGGCCTAAACTATCTGATTAGTGTAGTCCTGGTGGTCGCAGTGGTGTTGCTGCTCAAACTGAGGTTCGCCTAGCTTTTCACCAACCCCAATTGGGCTGACCAAGTCGAAACTCACGGTGGTAGCATACGATATTTGGCACAAACCGCTTTGAATATATCCGGTTTTTGCTTAAAATACTTAGCAATCCACCTAACCGCGTTGTACTATGGCCTTGAAGAGTATTTCAGTTCGGGTAAAAGACCTGAAGTGCAGTGACACTTCTTCCTTTTTTGGAACCGATAATGTCTATTTTATAAGCACCTTGCGATACAGCAAAATGCCCTCGGTCGTAAGCACGATCCCAGCCAAACGCATCAAGGACCCCCGCTTGCGCTCAGATGTAGCGACGAATGTCGATGATGACGAAAAGCCCCATAATTTCGCCTCAGCCGCTTTCAGCGACTCCTGGTCGACCGAAAGACCGGAACAGCCGCAAGATGATCCCGAAAAAGAAGCTATCACCGGCAGTATTTACTTTATGAATCAGCTGGGGACCAATGACCTCAGATACCCGACGAGAAATAAGATCCCTGTCGGTCGGGTCAGCGGCTGGGGTTCTATCATCGGAGCTATTCTGGGATTGATTGGTATGGCTGGAACCGGCGGCAACATTTGGGTGGGGTTTGGTACCTGGCTTGGTGTTAGTGCCCTGGTGTGGGGAGTTGCCAACCTGCTCTCCTATCTAATCGATGAGGAAATTCAAGATGAGTTCTTGTTTGCTATTACTCCGACGATCAAAGTTCACGGTCCCGACGGAACAGAACCAGTGGGAGGTTCCCCCTTTCAGCGAAGTGATGTCACAGATGATATAGAAATGACACTTGGCAAAAGAACCATTGAGTTTGATGGAATATCTACTCACATCAAGTATCAGGTCAGCCTCGATGTAATTCGATCGACAACAAATTACGGTTAATCAGACTCCAAGGACCCGTGTCTGGCTTGTTTTGTCATACGCAGGTAGCATTGGCGCCTTAGGTACGAAAGCGTACCTTTTGGCGAAAGCATCCGCAAGTGAAGTCTTTTTTCCGACCGGTCTTGTGCATTTTTAGGTATGATTTTCGAAACACATCAGCTATCAGCTCCTCTGGAGGGTTACATTGAGTCCGTATTCCATTTTAAGGGGTTCACGCCTGATCACTCAATTGAACGGGTTGTACCAACTGGCCATATTTTTATCATTTTCGAGCTGGACGATATGGTACGAAACACTTTCCACAATGACACCCTAAAACCAAAAAATAGGTACCAAAAAGCCTGGATTTCCGGGGCACATCGCAATTACATTTCCATATCAGCCCACGAGAACTCAGAAATGTTTGTGATACAGTTCAAGCCTTTTGGGGCTTATCCGTTCTTGCACTTTTCGCTCGACGAGATCAGCGAAAAGGTCATTGATGGCGAGCAAGTACTTGACGGTCAACTATTTTCTCTAAGAGAGGAACTTTTGCGGGCAAAAGAGAGCAACGACAAATTTGAAGTTGCTACCACCTGGCTCCTGGATCGGTTTGAAACAGATAAAACACCTCCGGAGGAGTTAGTGCAGTTCTATGAAAAGCTTCAGGAAAAACCAACAACCAATGGCCATCGTGCCCATGGTGTCTATCCCAGGACTCAAAAGCACCTGATCCAGCAATTCAAAAAATATGTTGGCCTGACACCTAAATATGCGCACCGGATCGTCCGTTTCAATGAAATATTGCAGAGAATTCAAAAAAAGGAAAAGATCAGCTGGGCCAGTATCGCCTATGAATGCGGCTTCAGCGACCAGTCCTATTTCATCAAGGAGTTCAAACATTTCTCCGGATTCAATCCACAGGAATTTATAGATCAGGATCGTCAACATGATGAGCCCAACTTTTTCCCCTTGGACCGGTAGGTTAATTTTTTACTATACCTGGCAAAGTGCAAAGTGTATCCTTGCCAGAAAAAGAATATGGACTTAGCAACGGCAATCGGAAACATTAACTGGTGGGCAGTCATCCTGGCGGGAGTATCCGCATTTATGATAGGAGGTGTCTGGTACGGTCCTTTTTTCGGTCAGGCGTGGATGCGCGAATTTGGTTATACTGAGGAAGACCTAAAGAAACGCAGTGTCCCCAAAACTTTTGGCGTCTCCCTCATTTTGGCCATTGTAGCAGCCCTGATACTTGAAATGTTCATTGGCCCAGACGCAGATGCTGTTTTTGGAGCGATGGCAGGGTTCTTCGCCGGATTCGGTTGGGTAGCGACGATGCTGGGCATACTCTATTTGTTCGAAATGAGGTCCATGAAGGCCTTCCTTATCAATGCGGGATACTGCACCATGGCGCTTACATTGATGGGGTTAATCCTCGGGATTTGGTAAATCACAAAAAAATGGAACAAGGATTATTCGACAAAACCGGCCAGCCGCTTTCACACTGGATCGAAGTGGTAAAAAAATCAGGGCTCGACAAGCACAAAGCTATCCTGGATTTTCTCAAGACCGAGCATGGGTTCACCCATGGTTTTGCCAATTTCGTGGCACTCAAAGCTAGAAATGCTGATGCTGGCTCCATAGACGATCAGGAACTACTGCGAAATCAATACAAGAACAAAGAAGGCCTGAAGCCGATATTCGAACAACTGACGCAAGTCATCAACGGTTTTGGACCCGACATAACGCAGGCTCCAAAAAAGGAAAGTGTCAGCTTTATCCGAAAACGGCAATTTGCTTTGGTCAAACCCGCCACCAAAACGCGAATTGACATTGGCTTGAAACTCAAGGATAAGCCGACAACAGAACGGCTGGAGAATTCAGGACCCTTTGGCGCCATGTGTACGCACCGCGTACGATTGGAGTCAATAGATCAAGTGGATGAAGAGTTGGTGAGTTGGCTCAGGGAAGCCTATGAAAAAGCGATTTAATAATCGCTAATAACCATACTTTTCTTTCCATCGGGCTCGTAGAAATTTGCGCTGATCTTCTTCTCTGGCATTTTTACCAGGGTCATAAAAGGTTGTGTTGCTGATTTCTTCGGGCAAAAATTCCATGAACGCAAAATTGCCAGGATGATCGTGGGCATACTGGTAGCCTTTGCCGTAGCCTTGATCCTTCATCAACTTGGTAGGTGAATTGCGAATAGCCATAGGGACCTGGAGATCACCTGATTTGTTTACTTCGGATTGGGCTTTGCCTATCGCCATGTAACTGGCATTGCTTTTCGGTGAGCAAGCTAAATAGGTAACACATTGACTCAATATGATACGACTCTCCGGGTAACCTATCAGGTTGACCGCCTGAAATGCGCTGGTGGCCAGTACCAGGGCTGTGGGGTTGGCATTGCCAATATCTTCGGAGGCCAGGATCACCAATCGTCTCGCTATGAATTTCACATCCTCGCCCCCTTCGATCATCCTGGCCAGATAGTATACAGCGGCGTTTGGATCACTGCCTCGAATGGATTTGATAAAGGCAGAAATGATATCGTAATGCATCTCCCCCTTTTTGTCGTATAGGACCGTTTTCCGCTGAGCTGCTTCTGTTACCTTTTCATCTGTAATCACTATGTCCTCACCGGACTGGCCCTTGATTACCAATTCCAGGAGATTCAACAAACGGCGTGCATCTCCTCCCGAAAGATTGAATAAGGCCTCCGTTTCGCTTAGTTCGACATTGAGGCTTTTCAAATCGTGATCATCTGCCAAAGCGGTTTGCACAATTTGAAGTAACTGCTCCTTGTCAAGGTGTCGGAGGGTATAGACCTGACACCTCGATAACAGTGCGGCATTCACCTCAAAACTCGGGTTTTCCGTTGTGGCACCTATCAATGTGATGGATCCCTTTTCGACAGCTCCAAGCAAAGCATCCTGCTGCGCCTTGTTGAATCGGTGAATCTCGTCGATGAAAAGTATGGATTTGCTACCTGGTCTTACTTTTTGAATGATCTCCCTAACCTCCTTTACCCCTGCACTTATGGCACTCAGTGTAAAAAAAGATCTCTTCACCTCGTTGGCAATGATGTTGGCGATGGTCGTCTTACCGGTACCAGGCGGACCCCACAGTATCATCGATGGCACGCGATCCTGCCTGATCGCATTTCTCAGAAAACCCGATGGACCCACCAAGTGCTCCTGCCCCACCAGCTGGTCCAGTGAAGTTGGTCGCATACGTTCGGCGAGAGGAGCAGTTGATTCAAACATTCAACAAAAAATTTCCAGTTAAAGGTAGTTCAGTCATGAAGCTAAAGAACACACTTTTTAAATCCATGCCTTGTTTGTGTTTTTGCCGCAGATCGGGGCTATTTCTTCTTGCGAATTACGAGCACATTGCCGATAAGTATAGTCGTGATGCCCAGGAAAGCCCAGATATTCCAATTGTAGTTTTCGAAGATTACCGACAGGAACAGGGCCGTCACAGGGATCATTACCAACACATAAGCTGCCCGATCTGCTCCAATTTTTCCGATTAGGGT
>CBDETI010000027.1:0-326739 GCA_965242775.1 Cyclobacteriaceae bacterium | reverse complement strand
TTCTCCCAACCCAAGCTCCTCCAGCACATAGTCCGTATAATCATGGATCGGGTCCGTGTAAATCATAACCAAATCACCTGATTTGTCAAAAACAATCTGAAGTCGATTGTTTTTTGCTACTCTTTCCACGGCTTCAAAAACTTTGTCCTGCACCGGCTTGATCAGTTCTTTCTTCTTCAAGAAATACAATCCTTCAAACCCAAAGACCTGTTTTTGATAATCCTTTATCTCTTTCCACTGACGGTCAATTTCGCGTTGACGGTCATCCCTCATGTCCACGGTCAAAAGCACTTCTTCCGCCTGAAACGCGGCCTCCATACTCTCGGCCTCCTTATACATCTCCTGAATCTCCACTTCCCACCCTTGTGCAAGCTTCTCGATCTCCGCTTGTGCCTGGCTGTATTCGGGAAGTCGTCCCAGGATATAGTTGGTATCTACATATCCAAACTTCTGCGCAAAAGTATAAGGAATCGTTAATAAAAATATCAAAGCAATTAATCCCGGCTTTTTCATATCATCGAATTTGCTGACCAATAGAAAAGTGGAATTGTGCTCCACTTGCCTCGAGCTGACCGGGTTCATTGTCAAAACCATAGCCCCAATCGAGTCCAAGCAACCCGAAGGCAGGCATAAATATTCTAACACCGATTCCTGCTGACCTTTTCAGGTCATATGGGTTGTACAAGCTAAAATCGTTCCAGTTGTTACCCCCTTCAAGGAAAGTGAGCGCATAAATGGTAGCGTTGGGATTCAACGATACCGGATATCTTATCTCTGCTACGAACTTCGTGAAAAAGAGTCCGCCTCTAATGCCATTTTCTATAGGTGTAATACTATTGTTATTGTAACCTCTCAAACCAATAACGTCAGTTCCCAGTAAGAAATTTTGTCCGGTTAGCCCATCGCCTCCGAGAGTAAACCGCTCAAACGGCCCCGCGGAAACCTTATCGGTATAGGTTCCAATGAATCCGAAATGCGCTCGGCTGGCAAATACGAGCTTGTCAACCAACTGCAAATAGTGCCAGGTATCGAAGTTCCACTTATGGTACTCCAACCACTTAAACAGTTCTGCATTATCCGCATTTTCGAAATCAATATCTCTCCACAGCGAGTGCGGCGGAGTTGCAGCAATGGTCAGCTGAATGCTCGATCCTCCCCGGGGGTACATCGGATTGCTCACTGAATTCCGAGCAAAAGTTGTATTGAAAGTGACACTGTTAGCTGTACCAGTAGAGAACCCTAGTGACTGCCCGAAATTGTCCAGATCATATTTTAAATAGCCAATGGAGTTACTTAGTGTAAAAAAGTCATCTGGCCAGGTCAATCTCCGGCCCAGGGATAAGGTTAATCCCGTAACCTGCAATGATCCAAGTACCCTGTCAGAAAACGGATCCACGCTTCTTTGCACCGAATGACTCAAGTTCACTCCCAGGCTATTGGGCCGCTTACCACCAAGCCATGGTTCGGTAAACCCAAGAGAATAGCTTTGGAACCTACGGCCGTTGGCTTGTACTCTCACGGAAAGTCGCTGGCCATCACCGCTCGGAGGGAAGCTACTTAGGGTCACTGCCTCCCTGATAGAAAAGTTGTTGAAAGTCAGTCCGAGTGTACCAATAAATCCAAATTGGCCACCCCAACCTCCGGACATTTCAACCTGATCTGAAGGTCTTTCCACCAGCGACCACTCGATATCGACAGTTTCTTCGGCAGGATTTGGTTTAGGGATTGGATTGACTTGTTCGGGATCGAAGTAACCTAGCTGGGACAATTCCTGCTGAGTTCTTATCAATTCGGCACGACTGAAATACTGCCCAGGCAAGGTCCTTATTTCACGCAGTATTACATGATCATTGGTTTTGTCATTGCCAGAGATAGTCACTTCCCGAATCCGAGCCTGGGCACCTTCGAAAACCCGCATTTTCCACATCAATGGAATCTTCTTCAATCCCCACTTCCACGGGATTTACACTAAAAAACAAGTAGCCATTGTCCATGTACAAGGAGCTGATGTCAGGGCCACTTGGATTGAAATTCAGTTTCTTGTTTATGAGTTCCAGGTCATAGACATCTCCTTTGTTGACAGCAAGAATCCTATCAAGCGTTTCGTCAGAATGTACAAAGTTGCCTTCCCAGGAAATATCCCTGAAATAGTACTTTTTGCCTTCACTTACCCCGATTTTAATATTCAGAGATCTGGCATCGGCAGAATAAACAGAATCGTAGGTAATCTGAGCATCTCTATACCCCTTGGATGTATAAAAAGCCATCAATAAACCCTTGTCTTCTTCAAAATCTTTCGCGACAAACTTGGCAGCTTTGAAGACATTGATCTTTGCTTGCGCCGCCAGGTATTCACTGATCTTGTAGGTGGTATCTCTATGGGTCAAGAACTGATAGAAATTTAGCGGGTTGCCTAATTTGATGGTTTTACCCAGGAGATTTGTGGGCAGTTTTAACTTAGGCCTAACACCAGTTTTCTTCAACTTCTTCCTCAGCCTCGAATCCTGAAAGTCTTCGTTTCCGGCGAAATAGATGTCTTTTACTCTCACCTTCTTCCCCTTGTCCACACGGATATTGAGTGTTGCACTGTTGCCCAAAAGCGTATCACGTTCCTGTACCAAGTTGATTTTCGCATTGCGGAAACCTTTACTTTCCAGGTACTTCCTTACTGTGATCTCGGCATTTTTGATCACCACGTCGGTGAGGATCCGCCCTCTAACAAGTTCTAGGTTTTCCTCTATTTCACTTTGATGATTTTTCGAGAGTCCATCGAAATTGTATCTGGTCAACCTGGGCCGCTCGGTCAACTCAATAACCAAGTAGATTTGATTTCCTTCGATCTTGGAGGCGTTGATAGATAAGTCACCGATGATCCCTTGTTTCCACAACTTCTTGACGGCAGAAGAAATCTCATCTCCTGGGATCTTGATTTTATCCCCCACCTTCAAACCTGAAAGCGAAATCAAGGCATTATTGTCCAGAAATTCGATACCCACCAATTCGATACCGGCAATTTCATACTCCTTAGGGCTGGAATAGTTGATCGACACGGCGTTTTGATTGGTCCCTCTGTTTTGACCAAAAACGATCTGTGCAAAGGTTGTTTGCGCGAGCTGGAGGATAAATATGAACAGAATTAATTTTTTCATTGCACTGTCAGTTGCTCACTGGTTTTGCCAAATCTCCTTTCTCTTTTTTCATATGTTTCAATCGCCTCTTGCATATGTTCTTTTCTAAAGTCAGGCCACAACACCTCGGTGAAGTGTAACTCGGTATAGGCAAGCTGCCAAAGAAGGAAGTTACTGATCCTCATTTCTCCACTCGTCCTTATCATCAATTCCGGGTCTGGTATGTTATGGGTTGCCAAGCGACTGGATATTAATTCGGCATCAATGGACTCTTCTGAGACTTCACCCTTGTGCACCTCGGAGGCAATTCTTTTCATCGCCTCGGTCAGATCCCATCTACCGCTATAGTTCAACGCCAATATGAGGGTCAAACCACTATTGGATTGAGTTTTTTCTTTGGCGTAGGCCAGCCTTTTCTGGGCATCAGTGGGTAGTTGCGAGGTATCTCCTATTGACTCCAGCCGAACGTTATTTTTTTGTAGCGTGGGGAGCTCATTGTTGATTGTAGCTACCAAAAGCGTCATGAGCCCTTCAACTTCATATTTGGGGCGAGCCCAGTTTTCTGTAGAAAATGCGTATAGCGTCAAAAATTCCACCCCTTGCTCCGCGCAAAATTCGGTAGTTTCTCGAACTGCCTTAATGGCATTCTTGTGACCAAAAATCCGGGAGGCCCCTTTACTTTTTGCCCACCGGCCATTGCCGTCCATAATCACTGCTATATGTCTGGGCAAATTTCTGTTATCCATCTTCTCTTGCATGCCGCTTGTAGCCCCTCAAAAAGGCCTACAAAAATCGCATTTTTTTAATGATAAAGTTAGAATTGGTCAAGGTTTTAACCTGAATTAACGTCTGAGCATGGCCCGATTCGGTATATAGGGGAAGGGACAGGGTATCTTATAAAGAATATAGGTCACTGATAAGCCAGCTTGGAAATACCAATCATTGCTGCTTGGATGTCCAAATTGAAAGTCTTTGACCGTTGGCTCACCACCGGAAATCCCATCAAGATAATCTGTGAACATGGTTCTTGGGCCAATTTCAAAATTCACTGCAAACTGTTTGCCGATCAATTGCTTGACACCTATTCCAAAGGGGATCACGGCCTGTATGCGGCTGAAATTCTCATTATTCAAAACATCCCCTCCAAAGCGTGAAAGCCCAAATCCTGCAAAAAAATATGGCGACCACCTGATATGTGATTTCTCATCTCTGAAATCGAGAAAGTAATATTCAAAAGCGCCCGAAAACTCTAAAAAATTCGCTTTGAAACTAGCGTTCCTCACTTCGCCCAAAGGATCTATAGGGCTATTGTCGTTACCAACCAATGAACCATAAATAAGGCGGGTTCTGAAACTGACGAACTCGGAAAAATTCATCCGATACACCCCGGATATGCTAAATCTGGATTTAAGTGGCTTATATCCTCGCGAAAGATCACCTGCGTAGCTTGTGGCTCCCAAGCCTCCTCCGAATTCCAGGAACTGAGCTCCAGCCCGGCTTTCAAGTGTCAGTAGGAGTATAAAAAAGAGAAGAATCCTCAATTACCTAAATTTCGCTGTACTTTTTGGGCGACCGCCCAAAATATAAGTAACGCGTATTTGTGTGATGAAGTATAGATCATTATTGGCCGGATTGCCTCGAATAGCACCATCGGTTCCTGCACCGATATCAGTGGCCGCTAGAAACGTAGCTCCCGAATCATAGTTTCGCTCGATAATGCCGATATCTCCTCGGCTTTCTCCACCTACCACGGCAATGGGTTCTGCCGAACGATCGGACAAGATCCTAGCTATAGGATCTGTAAATTGATCAAGGTCAACGTATGAAGTGCTAACGTCATCCAAATAATCGGTAAAAGAATACCGAAAGCCCAACTCCAAGCCCGCACTCAGGTTGCCGGGCAATGCTAATTGAACGCCAACTCCCAAGGGAACAGCAATTTGCCAAAGGCTGTAATCTTCGCCCTCACCGATACCTTCAAGGTTTTGTCCCTCGGTCCCCAGTTCCTTCAAGTTCACCCATTCACCCGCGCTGGATGGAGCACCAGTGCCACCTTGATAATCCTGATCGGGTACCAGACCTTGCGGCTGATGGTGAAATCCGGTAATACCTAGAAAAATAAATACGTTCAACGGGGGTCTCAAGCTAGGACCTCTATAATTGGGGAGGACATAAAATTCCATGCCCAATGAAACTTCTTTGATCAGATTCCTGAAACTCAGATTGCGCTGATATCGGGATGCTGCAACCGGGTCATTTGGATCTGCCGAGAAGTCATCACCCCGCACATATCCAATATTAAAGTTTCCACGGGCGGCCATGGCCGGGTGGAATTTATAACCATACATAAGCCCAAGGCCAGGCCTTGTAAAAGAAATGTCGGTACTTGCCGTGCGGCTGACTGGTGCCAAATCACCAAAGTAGTTCATCGCATTCAAGCCAGCTCCCACATATTGATAAGGTCGGAATCGACCAGTCCCACCAACGGATCTGCCCCCTCTATACTTGCCAACCTTGCGACTTTTGGTTCTTCTCTTTTGGTACTTGTTCCTTCTCTGACTATATGCCTCATCAGTAAAGAAGAATAATGTTAAGGCCAACACAAATAAAATTTTCAGTCTCGCGCGCATTGCTTTCATCAGATCATGGTCTTAAAAGTAACCAATATTGAAAAGAGATAAACAACAAAGGTACTTCAATAACCAAAATTTAACAATTTAAAGAATTAGTTGCCTAATTCCGTTTATCCAATCCCCAGGAAAGTTTAGCTCGCAGTGTTTGAACAAAGGAATACCCGTCAATCTTTATGAGGATTGCTTTAAAGTTTGCCCTGGTTACCTCCAGGCTCACATTATTAGCGATTGTAGTAGACCGAGAATCCAGTGATACTAAAAAATTGGCATTGCTACTTCGCACGTCAAATTTTAGCTGACATTCATCCGACAGTACCAGCGGACGAACGTTTAGGTTATGGGGACTAACGGGTGTGATGATGAAATTGCCCGATTGAGGCATAATTATTGGCCCGCCGCAACTCAATGAATAGCCGGTTGATCCGGTTGGCGTGGAGACCATCAAGCCATCCGACCAATAAGTCGACAGATAATCCCCATTGACGTAACAGGTAATCACTATCATAGAACTGGTGTCCTTACGCATGATGGCGAACTCGTTGAGTGCGTAGTTTTTGTCGAATAACATTTGGTCACTCTCGAGGGCTACCAGTGATCGTGGGTCCAGCGTGTATTCCCCTCTAAAGAGTTTTGTCAGGGCCGTTTCAATATTTTCCCGGGATATCGGCGCTAAAAACCCTAGCCGGCCGGTGTTAATTCCCAAAATTGGGATTTCCTTATCCCCGACGTACGTAAGCGTTTCCAGAAAAGTACCATCGCCTCCGAGGCTTATAATACAGTCAAACTGATCGGCTGATGTTATCTCATTAAACCTCGGAATATCGTTAAAAAGGTCGTGGTATTTCGTTTTCCCAAAGGCCTCGGAAACCCAGACCTGCTTGCCATGACTCTTTAGAATAGAGATGACATGGCCGATTTCATGGTCAGCTTCTTCCGACACCTCTCTTCCATGGATTCCAATTCTCACCATAGCAGACTATAGCTTCAAGAAATTCATGAGCTGATCGAGCCGTTCTTGCTCATGCACAGAACTTGCAATTTGCGAATATGACTGCACAACGGAGTAACCATTCTGTTCAAGTATGGAAACCACGTAGGAAGTTTCATCTTTGTTCAGCTTCAAAGTCAGGTCAAGTTTACTGGGATCCTGTTCGTTCTGAGCAACGTGAGATCCAAGCACTTTTACATCTGTGGACTCAATCATTCGGCAAATTTCGGATAGATGATAGTCCCTGTAATTTGTGGAGATCACGACAATAGCTCCACTATTTGCTACAGAGGTTGTCTTGGCAAAGGCATCCATCATGTCTTCTAAGGTTACTACCCCCAGGTATTTATCACCACTATCGAGTATTGCTACTGATTTGAAATCTTCAGCGTAGGCGGTCTTAACAATGTCATAAAAGTGTTGCGATTCAAATCCAAAGCAACTTTTGCCCTCCAATTGCAGTTGTCCGACCTCACTCACATCCTGGTCACTGGCGTAAATCAATTCATCATTCACAAAACCCAGAAACTTGCCCTCATCGGCCACAGGCAATTCGGAAACGCGTAGCTCATCTAGCCATTGGGCGGCTTTAGCCAACGTATCCGTTAGTTTCAATGGCGGTATAAGGTAGTTTATGAGTTCAACAGCTCTCATATTTTACGCGGCTAAAAATTCATCGAGAAGTCGGTTGAACTTATCGGGGTGTTCCATCATAGGCGCATGGCAACATTTATCTATAAAATGTAATTGCGAGTTCGGGAGCAGCCGGTTAAACTCATGCCCAACCATCGGAGGAGTGATTGTATCATTCAAACCCCAGATCAGCAAAGTAGGCACTTGAATCTTGGGCAGCTCATCTGCCATATTATTTCTTTGGGCGGATTTGGCCATAGCCACAATTCGCATACACTTGGGAATGCTCTTGGTCGTTTCAAAAACTTCATTGACCAGTTCATCTGTTGCGGTTGCCGGGTCGTAGAAAGTGTAAGCTACCCGCTCCTTCACAAAATCGTAACTGCCCCTTTTTGGGTACGAGCCACCCATTGCATTTTCAAAGAGTCCGGAACTACCAGTCAGAATAAGTCGCTTTACACGCTGCTGATTTCGCAGGGTGAAAATCAATCCCACATGCCCGCCAAGGGAGTTGCCCATTATGTTGAGGTTAGACAGTTGTTGCTGCTCCACAAACTTTTCCAAAAAATCGGTCAAACCCTCTAACCCGGCTTCCTTTATAGGCATGGTATAAATGGGTAGTAGGGGGATCATAACGCGGTAGTTCTGTGAGAAATGTTGAACTACCTGGTCCCAGTTGCTCAAAGCACCGAACAGACCGTGTAGGAGCAGTAAAACTTCTCCCTCGCCCTCATCTATATAGGTGATACCATCTTTTTCTTTTAAATCCATCTTATTCCAAAATAATGAATATACTCAAACAAACCGCTTTTGGGACTTAAACTCCTCACCCCAATCAAACAAATTTTCCATAAATGGGAATGCCTCATCCAGAAATCTTACCGCCTTTGGCCCTAAATGGGCTATGTAAGGAAAAATCACCGATTGCGAGAGGTCCCTTTCCGGCAAGGCAAAACCACCGGCCATCAACATCCAGACGATCATACTTACCAAAAACCCCCACTTTACCACACCTATGAACACACCAAATATGGAGTCCAACCATCCTAAGAATGCGAGTTGAAGGGTTTTCCGGAGTATCCGAGCCACCAAGTTGATGATCACTGATATGCCTATAAATAAAAGCGCAAATGTCACAATCTTGAGGAAACCAATCCATTCGGAATCCTCCCCCACAATCATGGCAGCTAGTGGCCGGGAAAACCGAATAGCTGCAAAAATGCCAAAGAAAATGGCAAGTAGAGAGAACAGCTCTAAGACCAGACCTCTCTTATAGCCTTGAATAGCGGCTAATAAAAATATCGCTATCAGAAAAACATCAACGTAGTTCATTAACTAGTAAGCAATTTTTTAGCGAGGGCCGAAATCGTCTTACCCTCGGCTTTTCCGGCGAGTTTTTTTGTCGCAGCACCCATTACCTTTCCCATATCCTGAGGCCCTGCTGCCCCGATTTCGGCAATAACTGCTTTCACCTCCGCCTCTATCTCCTCCTCGGACATTTGTTTTGGCAAAAATTCAGATATGACTGCCAGCTCCTCCTGCTCCACCAGTGCCAGATCTTCTCGGCCTTGTTGCTGATATACCTCCAGCGAATCCTTACGCTGTTTAGCTGCCTTTTGCAGCAACTTCATTTCGGCTTCCTCACTCAACCCATCGCCTGCTCCCTTTTCGGTCTCCGCAAGCAAAATGGCAGATTTAATAGCCCTTAATGCCCGCAGCCTATCCTTTTGCTTTTGAAGCATGGCTTGTTTGATCTCTTGCTCAATCTTTGATTTAAGGCTCATATCTTAAACTATTTTTGCTTAACGCAATGTTATTAACGGCAATGACAAAACTTAGTGTAAACGTCAACAAATTTGCTACACTCCGAAATGCACGAGGAGGTAACAACCCAGACTTGGTTAAAACAGCTATCGATTGTCAAAAATTCGGAGCAGAAGGCATTACCATTCATCCACGGCCAGATGAAAGACACATCACATACAATGATGTCTTTGAAATTCAAGAAGTTGTTCATACTGAGTACAATATAGAAGGGTATCCCGATGACCGGTTTTTGGCGATCATCGAAAAGGCCAAACCCACTCAGGCAACCCTGGTACCTGATGGGCCGGAGGTAATTACGTCAAATGCAGGTTGGGATACGATTGCAAATGCCCCTTTTCTGACCTCCATTATTGCGAACTTGAAATCGTTTGGTTGCCGGGTCTCACTGTTCGTGGGTCCTGATCCTGAAATGGTGGCGGGGGCCGCGCAATGTGGGGCTGATCGAATTGAATTATATACCGAGCCTTATGCGGCAGCATTTCATCACGATCCAGAAAGTGCGATTGCCGCCTATGTTAGTGCTTACAAAAAGGGATTGGCGCTTGGCCTTGGCATCAATGCGGGCCATGATCTGGATTTGAAAAATTTGAAGTTCCTGAAAGAAAAATTACCTAAAATGGATGAGGTCTCCATTGGTC
The DNA here is from genome assembly GCA_965242775.1 of Cyclobacteriaceae bacterium. Classification (GTDB taxonomy): domain Bacteria; phylum Bacteroidota; class Bacteroidia; order Cytophagales; family Cyclobacteriaceae; genus JAWPMT01. The sequence continues at coordinate 316,892 of CBDETI010000027.1, read as the reverse complement.
ATGCCCTCGTCTGCGATGCCTTGTATTATGGGTTAGAGAATGTCATTCCAATGTATAAAAGACTGCTTAAATGATCCTTAACTTTAGAAAATTCGGCGAGGGACCACCTCTCCTTATACTCCATGGGGTTTTTGGAAGTGCCGATAACTGGCAGACCTTAGGCAAACAATTGGCCACTAGCTATACGGTCTATCTAATTGATCAACGAAACCACGGGCAATCCTTTCACAGCCCGGTTTTCTCCTACGAGGCCATGAGAGACGATCTTTTAGCTCTTGTCGAAAGTGAATCTCTTCAACATTTTCATTTGATTGGTCATTCGATGGGAGGCAAAACGGCGATGTTCTTTGCCTGTGCATATCCTCATTTGGTGCGTAACCTGGTCGTCGTGGATATTGCACCAAGACACTACCTTCCACATCATCAGAACATATTCAAAGGTTTCCACAGCCTCGATTTACCAACGCTTACTTCTCGCAAAGAAGCTGATGAGCAAATGGCCCAGGTAATACCTGATTTTGGTGTGCGCCAGTTCATCCTGAAAAACCTGAGCAGGAATGAGCACGGGCAGTTCGCCTGGAAATTAAATTTGGACGCTATTGAGAAAAATATTGAAAACATAGGATCGGGCTTACCCAAGGATTTATCGTTTGAAGGGAATACGCTGTTTGTAAGCGGAGGTCTTTCGGATTACATTACCAGTGAAGATAGGGATCAAATATCCCATCACTTCCCGAATAGCGACCTTGCGACAATCGACGGTGCCGGTCACTGGGTTCATGCGCAGAAACCGCAGGAACTGCTGACACTGCTTCAATCGTTCCTATCAAAGTAACTTATTTATGCGACTGAAAAACTTTAGTTTGAGCTACGGCACCCAGATATTTAAGGCCTTTTCGGACGAATCTCGCGTACGAATCATTCACTTGCTCAAATCTGTTGGGGAGCTTAGCATTTCGGACTTGGAACTCATCCTCGATTTCACACAAACCAAAACCTCGAGGCATATCACCTACCTGAAAAATTCAGGGTTTCTGAATGCGAGAAAACAAGATCAATGGGTGCTATATAGTTTGAAGGAAGAAGTAACGGTAATTGTTAGTGATATGATTGGGTTCTTGAACAAGGACCTGACTTTGGAAAAGGACCTTCGAACCTACGAGACCATGCTGGCAAATCGGGAAATTTCACTGAGCAAAATAGCCTCTAAAGACTACCGCCTTTGATGAAGGGACTCGAGGTAATCTTCTTTGATCTCGATCACACTTTGTGGGATTACGATCGCAACGCGTCAGAGACACTTCAGGAAATTTTCCAGCAATTCGACCTTCGTCCATGGTTTCAGGAGCCAGCGATATTCATCGATAGATTCCGTTGCCTCAATGAAGAATTATGGATGCGCTATAATCATGGAAAAATTGGTCGCGAAGAAATACGAAACCAACGTTTCGAGACACTGCTTGCCAATGAGGGATTAGCCAATGCTGCGCTGGCAAAGCAGATTTCAGATTACTTTATACACAAATGCCCAACGAAAGCGCACCTGATCGACGGGGCGATGGATGTGCTCTCCTCTCTCAAAGAAAAGTTTCGCCTGGCGGTCATTACCAATGGTTTTACGGACACCCAAACAATCAAATTGGCCAGCAGCGGCTTAAACGACTTTTTCGAGATTACCGTCACCTCAGAAACTGCCAATGCCAGAAAGCCTGATGAAGCTATATTCAGGTTTGCGCTCGAAAAAATGAGGGCAAGCGATGAAGTTTCGATGATGGTGGGAGATAACCTCACTACTGACATCCTGGGAGCCCAAAACGCTGGAATGCGCAGTATTTGGCTTACAAACAGCAAAAGCATGGCCCCCAAACCTGACTTCAAAGTGAAAAGTCTTAGAGAAATACCAATCCTTCTTTCAGGAGAGACTATTCACTAATTTTGCAACCGTTTTCAAACTCAGATAACATAAGAAATGCCCAAAGGAATTTACAACATCCCCACTCCGAAGAATGAGCCAGTACTGAGCTACCTGCCCGGCTCGCCGGAAAAACTTGCTGTGAAAAAGGCCCTGAAAACCTTCCGATCAGAAGAAATCGATATCCCGATGTTTATCGGCGGCAAAGAGATCCGTACGTCCACGAAACTCAGAATGAGTCCACCCCACGACCATCAGCACACGCTTGGACATTTTAGTGAGGGTGATAGTAGTCACGTGCAAATGGCTATCGACGCGGCTATCAGCGCTAAAGAAGACTGGAGTAACCTAAGTTGGGAGCATCGTGCCTCCATATTCCTGAAGGCTGCTGACTTGATTGCAGGTCCTTATCGAGCCAGAATCAATGCCGCAACCATGCTTGCTCAATCGAAAAATGTATTCCAGGCAGAAATCGATGCTGCCTGCGAGTTTATCGACTTTTTGAGGTTCAACGCTCACTTTATGCAAGAGCTGTATGCAATACAGCCTGACTCTGCTCCAGGCATCTGGAACCGACTGGAGTACCGACCCTTGGAAGGGTTCGTATTCGCCATTACGCCTTTCAATTTTACCGCGATCTCCGGCAACCTGCCTGCTGCGCCTGCCATGATGGGCAACACGGTCATATGGAAGCCAGCCTACAGTCAAGTATTTTCAGCTCAGGTAGTTATGGAAGTATTGAGAGAGGCAGGTTTACCTGATGGGGTAATCAACTTGATCTTTGTGGATGGTCCGGTAGCAGGTGACCTTATCTTCAAACATCCAGATTTCGGCGGGCTGCATTTTACCGGGAGTACTGGCGTCTTCAAACACTTATGGAAAGAAATAGGCTCAAACATTGATAGCTACAAGTCCTACCCCCGAATTGTCGGTGAAACCGGCGGCAAGGATTTCGTTGTTGCGCATCATTCTGCCAACGCGCAGGAAGTGGCTACTGGCCTGGCCCGTGGGGCTTTCGAATACCAAGGCCAAAAATGTAGCGCTGCCTCGAGAGCATACATCCCGTCCAATATTTGGGAAGATGTTAAGAGCGGCTTGCTCACGCACTTAGAAAGCTTCAAAATGGGGGGTACGGAAGACTTTACTAATTTCATTAATGCGGTCATCGACGAGCGGGCATTCAAAAAAATAACCGGATATATAGATCAAGCAAAGGCGGATGCCGACGTTGATATCATCGCAGGGGGTAACTATGATGGGTCCACGGGATATTTTGTAGAGCCCACCGTCATTGTGGCAAAAGATCCCAAATACCGGACTATGTGCGAAGAGATTTTCGGGCCAGTACTCACCATTCATGTTTACGATTCCGCTGATTTCGACGCTGTACTGAAAGTGGTCGACGAAACATCTCCTTATGCGCTCACAGGATCGATTTTCTCGAAAGACAGATATGCCGCTGAGCTCGCTACCAAACGACTGGTCAATGCGGCAGGCAACTTCTACATCAATGACAAACCCACTGGCGCAGTGGTCGGTCAGCAACCATTTGGCGGAGCACGTGGTTCGGGAACCAACGACAAGGCTGGAGCCATGATGAATTTGCTCCGATGGGTGAGTGCCAGGACCATCAAGGAAACATTTGTGCCTCCCACGGATTATAGGTACCCTTTCCTGCAAGAGGAATAAGGTTCAATTGCTAAAGATGGAAATACAAAGCCGATCACTTGATCGGCTTTTTTTGTAACTGCTGCAACCTGTTAATTTTTTCCAGGTCTTTCCAGCAACACAGAATTTTTAAGCAATGAAAAGATTATCTGCCTTGCTACTCACAGTAGCATCTACAACGGCTATCGCCCAAACTAAAGTCGAAAGAAGCTTTGACGGTATCAAAGAAATTGAAATATCAGTGAGTTCAGCCAATGCGACCTTCGAAAGATCTTCAGATCAGACAGTCTCCCTGGAGCTTATCCACGATGTAAAGGACTATGAACCCATCATCGAGCAGCGTGGAAGTCGACTGATCATTGAAGAAGAAGAGCGACGAGGTTCCTGGAGCTACCGGGGAAGCATTGACTGGAACTTCAAGATTCCCGATGGCCTCGAAATCAGATTCAATACAGGTTCAGGCAATGCCGAAATGACAGGTTTAGCAGTTGAAGAAGTTAAAATAAACTCTGGGTCCGGCGATTTCGATTTCGAGGAAGTAAGCGGCGAATTCAAACTAAATACCGGCAGTGGAGATTTTCGATTGGAAAAAGCTGAAGGTGAAGTCAGTATCAACACCGGTTCAGGATCCATCCGAATCGATGAGTCAAAACTCCGGATCAGCGCCAATACAGGCAGTGGGGACGTAACAGCACGGGGTGTCACCATTATTGGCTCCAGCACTTTCAATTCCGGATCAGGCGACGCAGAAGTAAGCTTGAACGGTGCCTTGGATCATGATATCTCCATCAACAGCGGGTCTGGTGATGCCACGCTCGATTTCAATGGCAGCCCCATCGAAGGAGAAATCGTAATGGAAGTTCAAAAAAGAAGGGGAAAAATTGAGGCCCCTTTCGAATTTGATGAGGTCGAAGAAATTGATCGAGGTGGTCGGGACAATGTTGTCATTAGGAAATCGGTTAAGCTCGGTGACAAAGATGTTAGCATTCGGATAAACTCAGGCTCAGGTACCGCCGAGATAAAGGAATAGGTCAATCTTCACATAAAATTCTTTCAAATTCCGGGGGGCGATAGGCTTCTGAAGCTATTCGTTCCCCGTATTTGTTCAAGTAAAAGACAATGTGATATGCAGCCTCAGGGCTGAACTGCTCTACGAAGAAAACCGGGTCTCCCTGGGTACCCAGGTTGATGATCTCATTGAATTTTGGATTTAAGAGCACCTGGCCAGCCGAACTAACCAAACCATAACCTGTTTCCGCATAAACCCTGGCAAAAATCAAATCATCATCCCGCGATAATGGATCATACCGCTGGATACCTTCAATCAGTGTGGAACCATCGAACATATGGACCAGCGACCACATGCCCTCCTCCTTGACCCAGGCCAGGGAGTCATTCCAATAGTTTATTTCGTCGAACACAAAAGGCATAATCACTTGCTCCTCTCGATCGATGAGGCCTGTTTTGCCGTCGTAGCGGGTCCGAAAGAATTGACCAAAGGGCTCCAGTCGAGCTTCATACTTTGTAGTGATGAAACTGGAACTATCCAACAAATAAGCCCCAATTAACCCTTCCTGTAATAACAATAGGACTCCTCCTTCCTGCCGAATAAGATCGTTGTTTAGATTCACCACCATGTCACCTGTCTTACTGACAATACCCGCTTTCCCGCGCTTCTCTACTAAAAACAAGGAGTCATTGAGTACTTTGATGTCGTCGTAGTTTCCGGAAGTGAGCAATTCGCCTTCGATGTGAAAAAGTTTTCGTTCAAATCTTTTTGAAAACACAAAGTAGGAGTCAATCCTCTCTCCTGTCAGTGATTTTGCAACTAATGGAATGCTTTCCGTCTCCACAGCAATCGCCGTATCCGAGGGTAAGACAAGCGCCAAAGAATCGGCCGATCTAATGAGGCACAAGCGGTCCCCAATGAACCCGATGCTATCCACAGGCCCATACCGCTCAAAATTGTGCTTATTAACAATTGTCCAAAGGGTGTCCTTTTGAAAAGCAAACCAGGTTCCTGAACTACGCAACCCTCCCACGACCATATCATTTCGAAATCCAGGCACTCCAAAAATCCGGTAAACCGAATCCTTTCTAGTATAGTAAAAAGGCTCCTCAGGGAATATTTCGTACTCCCCCCATGGGATAAGGAAGTCTAATTGTGCGTTCAATAAGCATTCCCTGTCGCGCCGAAAACCAATAAGCAGAGAATCGCTGACCACCTCAATCTCATCGAATCTAAAATCCAGATCAAATGAGTTTTCTGGTAGCTGATCAAGCATCGATTGCAAGTTGTAAACAGCAATTTCACCATCCAATTCGAAGATCCAGAAAGCCCCGTCCTGAAAGATATCGTCGTATCTAAACTTGGCAACCTGAAAACCCGATATAGATAGCAAACCATATTTTCCATCTTTTGATGCCTTGATCCACCGACCACCCACAAGTGAGGCATCCTCTACCTGCTCCTGAATGACAAAACCGGATTTATGTACCAACTTACCACCTTCGTCCCCTCTTAGAAAGAGTATTCCCAACCCCAAATCTTCCACCTCCGAATAATCGCTCCGGTGAATTTCCTGACCTAGCCTGTTCAACACATGCCATTGCTCTTTCCGGCCAAAAACAAGATCTCCTGTAACACTTTCACATAAATAATCGGGCGGAAGACTGGAGAATGTCCAGCCCTCGAGAACCTCTCCACTACTTGCCACCATTTCAAAACCATCCCCTTTCAGCACAGGAATCAAAGGCGCTGTAAGTGAAAAGTTTCGGACCTCCTGCAAGGAGTCTGATCTCGGATGGTCGGGAAGGTTGTGGACACCCAGGTGGTAAAGGATGTCAAAGGCCTGGACCCTTAAATTGGGCGTTTGATATTTTAGCAAAAACCTTTGAAACGCTGCACTGTCATTGGTAGCGGTGCTGCGAAGAAAAATTTCTTGCTCGATCAATTCCCGATAGGGGGTTTCGGGATAATTGTCCAGGAATTGAATGTAATCTTCGAGTTTGTCGGTAGCAGTTGACTTGAAGTACAAAAGAGAATCGTACTGTGTCTGTATTTCCTCCACGAGATGACTATTGGGGAAATCCTGAAGCAACACCGCATAGGATTCCGGATCGTATCCGAAGCGTACCCGTTCCCAGTTCAGGCTGTCGCGGTTTCTGACGGCTTTATTCCGAAAAGTCGAAAGCGGATAAAGTCGTAGGAACCTGTCATAAGAGGAAGGAGATTGTAAGTCCAACGCACGACGCCAATGCTGATTTTCAATTTTACTGGAGACAGCTGCAAGATCATCGATACGCACACCATTTTTTGAAAGCTCTTCCAGGACTTCATAAGAGGCGTTTTCATAATCTTTCAGGGCATCCGCTATCACCAAACGGGCTGAGTCCATGTTGAACATGGCCAAAGAGTCATATGAAAGGTGCTTCGCCAAAAAGTACTTGGCCCCGGGATTGATTTTTTCATTTTCCAGAGAGCTGGCAATCAGCTCGAGGGTCCTCTCCAGATCCTGTTTTTCAATGGCCCTAATGATGCGCTTCAGGTCTTTGGCTAACAGCACCAAACCAGCAAAACAAAGGAGGGTTATCAGGAAATATCGCTTAAGACCGCTCATATACCGCAAAGGTAGTATCTGTCATCGGATGAAAATTGGAATCCTGATCATACGTGAATATTCCTGCTTCACCCTTAGAAATCCACGATGGATTGAGCTGACTGTTCTAAGAGGCCTTCGCCGATTACATTTGTAACTCATACAAAGGCGAGTATTTTAAGCGGTGATTGATTCCGCCTCCAGGGCGGGATCGTTTTCGATTCCAACCAGCGAATGGATCGAAAATTCAGGGGAGCAATATTAATGATATTGTTCCCTTTTTTTTAATCAGCTATTGTATATTAGGAATCCTAATTAAATGAGTTGTTTCACGGCCTACAGGGCTCTCGAGTCGATCGCAAATCGGCTATACCACGGAATTCTCTCTACGGAACCCTAACTTTGATCAAGTGAGTGTATTCGACCCGGAAAAGCAGCATAAAGACCCCTCATTGAAGGTGGTGGTCGCATTGGAGCGAATTTCAGAGGCGTTCAAAGTACTCATCTGGAAAAAAGCCAAGACATTGGGTCTTAGCCCCGTACAAATACAAATTCTAATTTTTCTCCGGTACCACTCTCCCCGGTGGGCCAACACCAGTTCGCTGGCCAGTGAACTGAACGTAACTAAACCCACGATCAGTGATGCTGTCAGTACGTTGATATCAAAAGAATTGCTTGTAAAAACCGCGCTACCAAATGATGGCCGGCGATTTCAGTTGAATCTAACGGAAAAGGGCGTCACTGTAATACAACAGATCAAGGATTATACCGACCCTATTGAAGCCGCTTTGGGGGAGGTCAATGACATCAACAGGCTGTTTGGGGATTTACAACAGCTAGTTTTGAAGCTTTCGCAAAAGGGAATATTGTCTGTCCAACGGACCTGCCCAACTTGCAGATTTTTTGATCATGAAAATTCGCACTGTGCCTTTTTAGAGAAAACATTAGCGTCCGGAGAGATCCGGCTGGACTGTGCGGAATATGAAACAGCAGATTGATGGCTAGGACAATCAGATTGCTGCCGATATTACTGTGTTGTTACTTCTCCACACAAGCCCAATCCGGGACCCTCGATACTTTGGATGCAGTCTCGCCCAATCGGGTCAATACAGTGCTAATAACGACCGGCAGCGTCTATACAGTTTCGCTTGTTGGGTTAAGTACTATTTGGTACGAAGACTTGGGTAAATTCCACTTTTTCAATGACAATGACGGTTGGAGGTACATGGACAAATGGGGGCATGCAATGACTTCCTACTACGTTGGCCGTGTGGGAATTGAGGCCTTCCGATGGTCTGGGTTAGCGGACAGAAAAGCGCTTTGGTATGGTGGTAGCATCGGACTACTGTTTCTTACGTCGGTGGAGATTCTTGATGGCATGTCCGAGGATTGGGGATTTTCCATAGGAGATGTGGCATTTAATGTGGGTGGGGCAGCACTTGCCATCGGCCAAGAGCTGCTATGGCAGGACCAGCGAATCACACTGAAATGGTCTTTTCAGCCGTCGCCCTACGCACAATACAGGCCAGAACTACTAGGTCGCGACCATACTACGCAATGGCTTAAGGACTACAATGGCCAAACGTATTGGATGTCTTTCAATCTGAAATCCTTCTTGCCAAAAGCTGCCCTGCCGAAATGGTTAAACTTCGCCATTGGCTACGGGGCCAATGGAATGACTGGAGCGAACCGTAACCCATTACAAAATGAATCTGGGCAGGAAATCCCACCCTTCAAGCGATATTCGCAATTTTACCTGGGTCCTGACATTGATCTATCCAAGATCAAGACTAAATCCAAGGTATTGAATTTTATTTTTAAAGGTATCGGATTTGTCAAGGTTCCGTTGCCAGCCATTGAGATGCGGCCAGGGGACAGAACCAAATTTCTTTTGTTTGGATTTTAAGTATTACCAGCTATCAAACAACTCCTTCTCTATTTAAAGGAATACCATCGTCAATATTTTGACAAAAAGTCGTATATCGCCGTGGCGCTGTTGCTGGCTGTGACTATTACCATCAACTATGCACTGGATTTTGAAGACAGCTACATAGATGCCGATCATGGCAAACCAATCAAATGGTTGTGGATGTTCCTATTTCATGCCCTGCCCTTTTTAGTGACCGCCCTCCTGCTCAAAAGTCGCACCAAAACTACCTGGTGGAAATCAGGGGAATTTTGGATCCCCTTTCTGATCGGATTTGGATTTTTGGCGTTTCAGCGATCTTTTTACGGATTATCAACCTGGCTCAAAGTACTACCCCCAAGTGAATACTATTTCGTGCTAAAATGCTCATCCAGGGCTATCAGCCTGTTGATACTTGTCTCGCCGTTACTTATTTACAATTGGTTTTTGGGTAAAGACCCCACTAACTACGGGCTGGCTTGGCGGCGATTCAGCATAGCGCCCTACCTGTACCTGTTAGCCATAGCAGCGGTGTTCATCTTCGCGGGCTCTTTTCTCGGAGATCTTAAGGCCTACTACCCCCGATATGCAGTTTCTGGCGCTAAGTTCTTTCTCAATTCACAGCCTGAAATCTCCGAAAAATGGCTGGTAGCAATCTATGAGCTATGCTATGCCAGCAATTTCATTTCGGTGGAATTTTTCTTTCGTGGTTTTCTTATATACGCTTTCTCTCGGACGCTAGGGCCTCACGCTGTATTACCTATGGTGGTAACTTATTGTTTTTTGCATTTTGGCAAGCCCTTGGGGGAAACGATAAGCTCGATCTTCGGGGGCTACATACTGGGCATAATTTCGTACTACTCACGCAATGTATGGGGTGGGATCGTCGTTCACATTGGCGTCGCCTGGATCATGGAACTCGCTGGGTGGTGGCAACGACTGCCGTAAAACTTTATCAATTCATCGGCAAAACATGACAATTGGGTACGTGCAAGTTGTTAGTGCAAAGTGGGGGGACCAAGTTTAGATGAAAAACCCACGATGCAAAAGATCGTTATCATCCCCGCCATCTGTTTTTCTCTTTTTTGCAACGGACAAATATTCGTTGAAAAGCAATCACGATATCGATTTGCTCAACTCACCATGGGTTTTGATATACAAAGGTCTTTTGGTGGTCAAACTGCGTACCTGGATGCGAATGGCAACCGGCAGCGGTTGGACTTACCCGGTGTGACCAAACCGCGGATACTAATTGGGGGGACACACTTCTGGGGTCATGCGGATTTCTACATTGCCATACCCGTCGCTTTTCCCCGGGTGCGAGAGGAAAACCAAGCAATTTTCTTCACCTCTGGGGTTGAAACCGTATTTAAGTATTACCCGCTGAAAATAAAAAACAATCAAATACGGCCGTACCTCGGAGTATCTTTGGCGCCATTCTACTTCGAGCATGACAATCAATACCTGCCAGAAGCAGAGGGTCCGCAGTTGACACATACAAGCGTACCCTTACTGGCTGGACTCACTTGGAACCGAGGAAGTCATCTGGTGGAATTGGGTGTAACCTGGAACTACGAAAACACCCAGAAATATTATTTAGATCGAGCTCAATTCACCGATATCATGACCCCTCCTGTCCTTGGTACAATTTCCTACAAATGGATGATTGACACAACGGTGGGCGCAGAAGCCAGCTGGGAATCTGGCAGAACGCAGGAAAGAATCACCTCCCTGGCCGATCAAGGAAAGTTAAACGGTTTCTTCTTCGGGGTTGGATTGTCCTCCGCCTGGTGGATAGGTGAATCCACTTACAATACAGCCAACAGTCCCTTCATCAGCGACTATGGTATTTCATTGCTACCTGATTTTGGCTTGGGTTATTACTTTCATAAAATTGACATGAATGTGGCCTTCAGCTATCGAAGCTACGGTGCGTCTATCGACGCCTACGGAACCAGGCAAACACTTAAGAGGCGATCTTTAGGACTGGAAGCGACGAAATATCTCTTTGATTATCAGGGTTTCGACCCATTTGTAGGGCCGGTTATCAGCCGAGAGCAGTTGAAGTTTGACGAACGTATTGCAGGTGCTGGTGAGCAAAATGCTCAGAAGGACATGTGGAGCTACGGTCTGACATTTGGCTGGGACATTCGACCTGACCGGAACCAATCCATCATTTTGCGAACAAACTTGAGGTGGTTCCCAGATCTAGAGCAGGAGATAAATGTGGGTCAGAAAATTTCTTTTAAGACCATTGAATTCAATTTTATTCAAATCATCTTATTCCCCAATAGACTATAGCAGTCAAGAAAAGTACAATTATTCCTGAAATACTTTCTCCGCTTTGCGAAGCATGAAATATTTTTGCATTCGGTTTTTGAAAAAGCCAGTCCACGGGATGTGGCGCAGCCCGGTTAGCGCACCACTTTAGGGTAGTGGGGGCCGCTGGTTCGAATCCAGTCATCCCGACTTCAGCCGTCAGTATGAAAATCTATCCATATTGACGGCTTTTTCATTTTAGAAGGTCGTGGGGCATTCAACCACCGGTCTTGACGGCTTTCGACGGGCAAAGCCCGACTTCAGCAACATAATTGGAGGAGAACCAGCCTGGGGCGGTTCGAAATCAAGCGAAGCGAAGATTCACGAGGGCCCTGTGTGTGGGCCTGTGCGGACGAGTAATCCAGTCATCCCGACTTCAGCCGTCAATGTGAAGGAATATCATATTGGCCGCTTTTTTGTTTCCTACGATCGTAAATATTCCAAACCATCGGTCCTGGTGGCTTTCGACGGGCAAAGCCCGACTTCAGCCGTCAGTATGAAAATCTATCCATATTGACGGCTTTTTCATTTTAGAAGGTTCCCGTAAGAAGGAACCGACAGAGCAATTAGGCATCATTCTTACGTAGAGAAATGTACTTTTCGCACATCTCCCTGGTTCCCAGATAGACAACATTTCCCCGGTAAACAACGTCATAGGAGCCTTCAACGATCAAAGACTCCCGTACAACAAAGCCCTGCTTTTTAGTACCAAATAAGTTGAAGTTAAACACGTTTTCAAAATGGATGGTTGAACGCCCACAAGATCGCGGGTCCGGTAGAATAGAAAGTCTCAAATCGCGAACTTCTGTTTCAATATCACGCCCCAACAGAAGTTCAAGTTCGTGTTGCCAATGCAACTCAACGCGAAAAATAATTTTGATCTCGCGTCACGAAATGTGAAAAACATTCCCAAAAAAAGAAATTGACAAGGGCCGATATCAATACCTCATCCACTGCATTTCAGACTTTTGATTCACGATTACATTGGATATTCGCTTGCTGGTTGAGTAAGGCTCTTAATACTTGGCCTTTGTTGTCGACCTTGCCACGCCCGTGGCAAGGTCTTTTTCTAGGCCACCAGTCATCTAAACAGTGAGAAAAGTATCCAGAAGGAAATGCTTAAGGCTATTTACACTTCAGTAGATCGGCTCTTAAGCAACAGTCGACGTTTGTAGACCAAAGGAGTGCATCCGGCAATTTTCTTGAAATTAGAGAAAAAGGTCGCCTTTGATTTATAACCAACGTCGAATGCTATGCCCAGAATGCTGTAGTGATCAAATTCTGAGGAAGCGAGCATTCTTTTTGCCTCTTCCACCCGGTATTCATTGATCATCTGATTAAAGTTCATGTCGGCCTTTAGGTTAATCAATTGAGAAACTTTTTTGACGGATAGGCCCGCATGTTTTGCCAAATCAGCAATAGTAAGATGCCGATCCTTGTACAATTTATGCTCTATCAACACAGAGATGATATGATCGTAGGTCTTGTTCTGCTCGTAACTGGATGCGAGCTGGTGCACATTGTTCGCGTCCAATTGGATAAGAAAGTCTTTGGGAATTACCTTTTGAGTTTGCGTATAGCCGATAATACCAATCCAATAGACCAACACTATATCAGCAAAACCCCAAATAAAATTGGTAATGGGATCCCGGCAAATCGGATGATCGTAAAGAAAAAGCTGGAGAATGAGAACAGATGATCCAAGCAAGATAATGTACAGGCAAAGCCACTTCAGCCAACGCAAATGATCCAGGTTAGCTTCAGAGTAAAAAAAACCAAGTGCCCTTTTTTGCTTTCGTAGCAAAACCAAGGTGGCAACGCTGTAGGTCAAATTCAAAGTAGCCCAACCAACAATCACCACAAAAAAGACGCTGCCATCCCAAGAGCTATTCAAGTATTGCTCAAACAGCGCTTGCGGTAAAAAAAATATTGTTGCATAGTACAAAACCTCGATCGCTCCCGGAATCATGTGGATCGCAAATTCCCGGACCTTCAAAGGGGTCATCAAGTTTTTTGTATAGATGAAAATGAGGGTAGGGTAGGCGAAAGTGAAGTTGACAGGTAAATAATAAAGTCTGGGATTAGCACTTGTAAGTCCAAGGTCTATTATCAGGACCTTTGCCAGCTCAGAAGCGCTCATCAGCAAAAAGAGGCTCAGGAAGATGGCTTGAGGTTTCTTCTTGTATTGAAACAGAAGAATCAGACCAAAAATTAAGCCGTGAATAAATGCGCCTATATCCAGCGCACTTTCAATATGAATATCCATTTGGTTGAAAAATCTCAGACTTTCTCATATTAGAGAGCGCCTACCCACTACGATAGCAATTGATATATTTTGAGGAAAAAGTCCAAGTAATAGCGCACTTAACCGACCTCAAATTCCTAAATCGATACAATACCGACCAATTTTCAGACTTTTAGGAAACCCGGCTCCTGGAACTTTGCGCAAGCATTCGAGCAATTTACTACGCTGGGTCGCGCCAGTCTGCTTGAAGCCGGACAGGCCTTGCTGCAAATAAGAGGTGAGGCTTTTTTTGGATTTTTGACCGTCATGACCATCCGTCAAATCGCCTATATAGCAGCCACAGCACTTTACGCGCTTTCCCTACAAACTTTTGGGAATCCCAAATTGGATAGTCTAAGCCATTTGGTTGAACGGGCAACTGATTTACACGAAAAAGCTAAAATCAATTTGATGATTGCCAAGGAGTACAGGTATATAGATGCGTCTTTGGAACTAACCCACGCTCAGGAGGCCCGCAAGCAGGCCCTGGCGGTATCGGACTCATTCTTGCTGCTAGGTAGCTTACGAGAAATGGGCATCGCTCAAAGTAGAATGCACATGTATGACGACTCATATCAATCATTCACTCGAGCCTTAACCCTTGCCAAAAGGCTCGAAAACCGCCATTTCGAAGCAACTGCCTTGATGAATCTGGCTCAGAGCCATGTCCTGCTTGGCGACAATGCAAATGCCCTACGGTGCCTCACACAAGCCCTTGAGCTAAACGAAAAAATTGGTAATGCCCGAGGTATGTCGAAAGTTTTAAATAACCTGGCGAGCTTCTTCTTGTCAAATGGAGACTTGGAAGTCGCACTAACGTATTTTCACAAGTCACTACAATATGCCAGGAAAATCGGAGACAAAGAACAGCTGTTGATCGCCTCTCACAACCTAGCCAATAGCCACTATAAACTGAATAATTTCAGAAAGGCAATACACTTTGCCAAGATCTCCGTGAAACAAAATGCGGAAGTGGATAATGCGTTCGGAGTGGCCTTGGGTCAGGCGGTCCTAGGTCATAGTTACGGAGGGCTTAAGGAATATACGAAGGCCATGAAGTACCTCCAGACTGCTGCTGACAGTTTTCAGGCACAAAAGCAGGTGGCTAAAGAGTACCATAATCGTGTTGAGTTAATCAAAATGGCATCGAAAGCAAATGAAATCGCCTTCGCCGAAGAACAAACCGATCGAACCAGCTTCCTGGCTGAGAAACTAAACCTTGAAAGTCAAATCAAAAACATAGAAGCGCTGGCGCTACTTTCAGAACGTAAAAACGAACATGCTGCGGCAGCGAAGTACTATAAAACCTATATAGAGTTGCAATCACAGCTTCATGACCAACTAAAGACTGCAGAAATAGAAGCGCTGAAAATTCGATTCCTCACTCAGGTAAAAGAAAAGGAAAACGAGGCCTTGAAAAAGGAAGTAGAAGTTAAGGCGACGAGGTTAAAAAATTCCCGATATCTCAATGCCATAATTTTCATGGCCCTAATCGTAGTTTGCACGCTTGTGTACTTCCTCTGGACATTGTATTTCCAGAAAAGCAGGCTTTTCCTCAAAATCACAAGTCAAAACCGCGCACTTAAGCCCCTATCAGGAATTAAGTCGAAAAAGATTCATGAGCAAACGCAAAAAATCAATCAGTCAAGTTGGTACAACGTACATGTCCTCCGAGCCCCCATCGCCAAGATTCTCGGTATAGTTGGACTCATCAAAACCGGTGATAAACTCTCCTCTCAGGAATACATTCTATTGATGGAAGTACTATCCTCTTCCGCGGAAGCACTTGACCAGGGGGTGAGAGAGTTGGACAAGATCCTCAACCACAACGATCAGTCGCTCGAAATGCCACATGGTTCAAAATCGAAATAATCCCTGCACGCAGATAGAAATACACGAGTGAGATCCGGAATCAAGCCTGGATCCATTTCGACTCGCATTAATCACTACTGATTGGCTTTACCCGGCTAGTCATTGGAAAAAGTACCAAATGAGGACAAAGTAGTCTTATATCTGGCTCCCGGCTGATCATAATGGTAGAATTCCAAATTCTTAGCGGGTTGATGGATTACCTTCACGACCAGCAGGAAGTATAGCACTTCCAACCATAGCTGGTTCTAAGAGACCTTTTAAATAAGGTCTCTTTTTACAGATCCTCCTATCTCCGGATTTAGACCCGTGTCCCCAGGAGATTCACTAGAATCAACCCAAATCCTGGTAAGTATCCAACTCAAACCTGATCTTCCCTTCTTCCATCAGCTTTGTCCAACGAGGCGTTACATCGGCGAAATCCTTGCTTTCCATACAAGCCAAATGTGCTTGCTGATTTTCCCAAACAAGCCAGGTCGCCAAATGTGTTTCATCCTCGGATAATAGTGACTTCATTTCGATCAGATCTGGCTGGGCTCTGAATATTCGAGATGACTTCCTCGACATTTCGAGCACTTCCTGCAATAAGCTGGGTTCTTCAATGTAGGTTCTGGTATTTACATAATATGCCATAGTACTTTGCTTTAACTCTATTTTTCGGAATCATATACCCAATAGGCCATCGCGATAAAAAGTAGTGACACGATACCGAATGTCCACATGCCATTCGCAAACACTGCGATAGAAGCCAAAACAAAGGTAGGTATCATGATCAGGGCGCCTTTTTGCCTGGTCTTTTGAGGTATAAGCAGAATTCCTCCAACCAGTTGTACCAACCCCAAAATCGTGGTTGCAATGGTATTCATCCCTATCTTCTCAAACAAAGCTATGTCAGCCTCTTGCTGCAATAATTTGAAAACACCCGTGGCGATACTCAAAAGCGTAGTGAGTACCCAGTTTATTTTATATAAGACCGTCATTTTCTTATCTTTTTACTTGTTGAATCGAGTCCCTTGGCCGAATTGGATCAAAAGTAAGTTGACGACCCCCTCAAAGGCTTATCGAGAATTGCTTTCCTTCAATTTGAATTGTGACGGAGAAACCCCGGTTGCTTTTTTGAAAAGTATTGAAAATGAAGGTAGGCTTTGAAATCCTACTTCATGGCAAACTTGAGTCACTGATTGACCAGCCAGCAACAACTGCTTCGCTTTGTGAATCCGTTTTGTGAGCATGTACTGCCTTGGTGTTGTGCCAAAAGCCTTCCGAAACAAGCGCACAAAATGGAATTTGGAAAGATAGACGCGCCGGGAAATTTCTTCCAGATCAAGGTCTTCCATATAATGTCTGTCCATCAGCACTTTAGCTGTCTTGAGTCTATGATATAGATAGTATCGGGGATACATCGGAAGTCCTTTCTTCCAAAATAAACTTTAAAAGACTCAGCATTACAACGTACCACCCATTAGTTGCCTGGGTTGGCGATCAAAATTTCCGCTTGATCGTATTATTGGATAGTGCAAAAGATCAAGACATGAAATTCCTAGTTTCTTTATCCTTTATTGTTTTTGTTTTTGCTGGCACGGTCGATGGCCAATCGTCAATCCCCAATGCTATAGAAAGGAAGGCCGGCGGCATACCTTATCTACTCAGCACACCAGATGGCTATGACGCTGCCAGGGCATATCCGACCATCATCTTCCTCCATGGTGGCGATAGATCCAATACTAAACATCACCCCGCCAAATACGCGTCTAAAGCTGGACTGGATTTCCCCTTTATTGTGATCGCCCCTTCGTGCACCGGAGGTTGCTCATGGGGCAGTGTAGATCTTGCGGCAATTCTACAAGATGCGCAGAGTGAGGTGTCCATCGACAACAAACGGATCTACCTGACGGGTTATAGCATGGGGGGTGCAGGAACCTGGTCACAGGTTCGCAAAATCGGATCTCATCTTGCGGCCGCCGTTCCCATGGCACCGGCAGGCGGAAGCGAGCAGGACCTCTGTCAACTCAAAGAACTACCCATTCGGGTATACCATGGCACAGCAGATTATGGTTATGAAAGAAGTCGACGGATCGTGGAGAAATTAAAGGATTGCGGATCCACCTCTGCCGAGTTAATTTCCCTTGAAGGAAAGGGTCATGGTATTTGGCCAGCGATCCTCTCAGGCGCCAGCTACTACCAATGGTTGCTGGACCAAACAAAGTAACCACATTCGCTAATTCCTTACCTGTTAAGGATTGTAAGTAAATATTTGTATTTGTCTCTGCTTAAGGGCAATATCAGGTTGTCCTTGAGGGTCACTTGATAAATCCCTCCTCCGGCGTGCTTGTAGTGGCTGATATCCGACAGGCGGACAATATACGATCGGTGAATTCTGAAGAAATCGGCAGGAAGCAACTTCTCCATTATCTCCATTGTTTTGTCAAGCAACTGGTAAGAACCAGCCCAAAGATGAGCTTCTACATAGATATTGGATGCCTTGAAAAACTTGATACTATCGGTCCTAAGCACATGATAGCCATCCTTTCTTCGAAAGGAAATGTATTGAATCCGTGTTCGACGGGTGAAATTGGCGCTCAGAAATCTATCCAAAGCAGTCTTCAAGCGATGTGTTTCAAAAGGCTTGGGAATGAAATCCAACACGCCATACTCAAAAGCCTCTACGGCCCTGACGACATTGGCGGAAATAACGATGGTCTCAAAAGCATGTGCGGTTGCCTTTTTCAAAATTTCAAATCCGTCTTCGCCGTTAAGGTTCAGATCCAGCAGGCATAAATCTATAGCTCTGGAGTCAGTCAACCTGTTGGCATCCTCCAGTGTGTGTCCAAAAGCAACAGTAACCTGCCGGTTCTTAAGGATTGCTGTTATGGTATTTTGAATGTAAGTGGCAATGGGGATTTCATCTTCAACAATCAGGACTTTCATGATTTGTATATAGTTAGATTGACAACCCAGTTATCGTTCTTGATCCCAGCCTCCAGGTGCCATCGCCTCTTATACTTGGCCCTTAGCTGTGAACGGACAAATGTGATACCTACTCCCTCCGTGGCTTGACCTATCAATTTGATCTGTGATCCGTCATTTTTTAAGGTGAAAACGTCAAAGTCGTCCCTCGCCTGGTAAGTGACCCAAAAAGTACCAGCTTCACCGCCCCGAAAAGCGTGAGTCAAACCATTTTCCATCAACGTATGAAAAATCATCGGGGGAATTTTATAATCGAGAGGTACGTTCTTTACAATCAGTTTGTATTCCGCACTTTTTCTCAAGCTCATCAGTTGCAGATGGTTTTTACATAGATCCAATTCTTCCCGTAAGGTGACTTCACTTTTGCCTGAAATGTCGTTGATCATTCGAAATTCCTGAGCCAAGGACTGTATCAATTCCACTGCGACCTTGGGCTGGGTTTCCAACCAGGAAATGATGGATAACAACGTATTCATCAGGAAGTGTGGCTGAATACTTTTCTTGATCATAGCGGTTTCTAATCTCGCTGACCTTAGCTCTAGCTGATGCTTGACCCTGTTGGTATTCTTTATTTGCCTGCCAACAGAAAAGATCATGGCAAAGGCAAAGAATGTAGACCCATGGGCATAACCAGGTGTGAAGGGCAGATGATTGGTCAGTAAAGCTAGAAGCACCATGCCCAAAAGGCCGATCAAGGCGCTTTGGGAACCCACTTGCCTATGATAAGATGCATAGGTGGCCATAACAATACCAATGCCAGTCATGGTGAAAAAATTGAAAAGGAAACCGGCATATACCAGACCCAATCCGGAAAAAATCAACAACAAGGGAAACGACCGTTTTCGCCAATCGAACCGAAAGTAAAAAGCGAAGAAATAACACAGAAAAGCACTTTTAAGCGCTACTATCACAAGTAAAAGTGTAGACACGGCAGTATAATAAGCCATGTTTACAGGGAAATACAGTTCTGAAAAATGTATGACCAGTACGCCAATGTTGAGGAAACAAAATATAGACAGCAGTAAATAAGATTTATAGGGTTTTCCCGAATAGAAAAGAACAAGGCTGTAGAGGGCTGTTAATATCAGCACCATGCCCCCCAATGTCGCACTCAAGATGGCACTGCGCTCGGTACTAAGGAATACATCCCCATATCCAATGAAAGTAAGGCCTAGCCCAAAATCATTGTTCAAAAAAGAATGGACAGGTAGATTGGTCCAATTGGAATGGATCAACTGCATGGTATGGCTCCCTTCAGTGACCATTCTCCTGGGGAGTTTCACCGTCTGCAATAGTTGACCCGGCTCCTCTTTATCCGGTTCTTCGGAAGGCAGGCCATTGGCGCAAATCAACTCATCATCCCAATACAATTTATAGGCGGAAAGTGGCCCATAACACCTGATCACCAAATATTTGAATTCGTCCAGCTGCCCTTCCAGGAAAATCCGAGTTTGAAACTCGTTGTAGCCTCGATGATAAGCGGCATCCGTGATCTCAAATTTTGCCCAATTTTCTCCGGGTGACTTTCTAACTTCCCATTCTTGCAAAATCACACCCGTATCGGTGGCAAACCGAAACAAATTCGCAGCTTGCGATCTGGAGATTATACACCCGTGGGCGAAAATCACCAGTACAATTACAAGTAATTTCAAAATGCGCTCTTTAGGTCAAAACACTCGCCCGCTGAATTCTTAATGATGTTGGGAGATAAAACTCCTTAGACTAGGGGAGATAGTTGCGAATTGAATCAAAAGAGAACGAAGGTCGGAGGGAATTCTTGTCAACTTCAATATCGCCATGTAGGCGACGAAGTGGCCACTAGTTTGACATCAATGAGATAATGAAAAGTCCCGAAAGGAAAGGTCTGGAACCTGCAGAAAACAGGCGTTCATCGTAAGGAAAGTACATTTTGTCAGGAAAGGAGAGCCCCAACCTAAATGGAGCCAGCGCTCAACTTGCAAACAGCATAAGTAGTAGGTGCGAGGAGAATCATAGCCTTGAATAGTGCCAATGCTCACTTTCACAGGGCCATCTTGAAATTCGCAAGTTCAGCGAGTCGATAGTTCCAGGTTTTCACTTCCTTTCAGGAAAAACCAAGAGCAAAACATGGAAAAAAATCAAACCAATCTCTCTTTATGTCTAGTGGTCTGCGCCTACCTTTTTACCCACCTAAGTCATGGTCAGCAGGACGACCGGAAAGAAGAAGTAATCGTCGCAGACAGTGTCAATACTGAAGTGCTAGTCACTCAGGAATTGGTCATCCAGGGGTTCACTGACGGAGCAACGGATATTCACGGCACTCTCAATGCAGATCGAATTAATGTCACAGATGGCCTTTCTATGGAATCCGACATTTTCACCAACGGCCATTGGATCTCCCATCAATCGTTTGATCAATCAGGCCCGGTTGATATCACCGGTCGTGGCATTTACATAGCTGCTGACGGACGCGTAGGTGTGGGTGTAAACGACCCGCAGACTAGACTTCACGTGAACGGACTTATTCAATCCGGCGGTCTAAGAAGTCAGGGGCCAATTGTTCTCGGAAGCAACGTCATATCGTACGACGGCAATGCCGATGGTCTCCGATCGACTGCTGACGGGAAGTTTGCCATAGGCGATATCTATCCATTAAAAAAGCTGCATGTAGATGGAGGGATAAAAGCCAATGGCACCATCAAAGCAGACCTTGATCTGGTCACAGAACGTGACATTTCAGTAGCTCGTGACCTGCAAGTAAACGGCATTTCCAAAGTTCAATCCCTGAAGATCTTTAAAAACTTGCAAACCAATGGTCATTGGTTATCCTATGATGGTACAGGTCAGGGCATTTATATCGACGAGCAGGGAAAGGTAGGTATTGGCACTGACTCTCCCAATAACAAGTTTACGGTTGATGGCAATACCAAAGTCAATGGTCAAATGATCCTCGGCACTGGTATGCGCACGGATGAAAAATGGATATCATCGGATGGATCAACCAATGCTGGGATGCAAGTCGCGCTTGATGACGCTTCCAACATGGAGGTCAATCTAAAAGCCCCTCAGCTAAAGAAAGCCAGCAGTCTGAATTTTTCCAGCCTGGGGAACAACAAGACATGGCGAATGATCAGCTGGAACGATTTGGACAATAAAGAAGGCAAGTTCGAGCTGCGGTTTGTGGAAACCAGGGCAGGCAGCACTGAGGCAAAGACTGCTTTGACGGCAAGTAAGGATGGTTATATCGGTATAGGCATGCACAACAATGAGGTCCCCAAAGACGCCTTGGATTTGGTCATGCCCTCCAATAACACACTGAAACTACGGTATACCGTAGACAACAACCAGCATTATACCGTCGGACTGGACCAGGGAGGTACAGACTTTGGTATCCATCGACAGAAGTCTGGCTGGAATGGTGGCAATCCTTACAATATTCTCTCATTTCAGGAAGATGGGTCCACAGGCGTCGTATCCGTAGGCGCTGATCAGGTACAATTGAACGGTGAAGTGGTCGTGACTGGACAGCAAAACGCTCGTATCAAATTTCAGGATGACGGCACGACGAACACCTATAGCATAGTGTCCCTTGCAGAAGAAAATGCTGATCGGTTCAAAATTGAAATTGGAGGTGTAGCAGTGTTGAATATTGCGCAACCCCATGACCCAAATGCTGAGAAGGTAGTTAACCTAGGTTGGTCAGAAAGTCACACCTATATCAATGGGGACATGACAGTTGTCAATGGGGACCTTGAGTTAAATGGAGCCGGAGGACCCGATTATGTGTTTGCTGAGGATTATGATCTCCTAAGCCTGAAGGAAGTGGAGCAATACATCAATGAATACCATCATTTGCCCCGGGTCAGGAGCGCTGCCGAGTTCGAGGCAGAAGGATTGGACGTTAAGGAGATAAGCTTCAAACTATTAGAAAAAGTAGAGGAGTTGACCTTGTACACCATTGAGCAGCAACATCAATTGGAGGAGAAGGCAGCGGAAAATCTCCAGTTGAACGCTGAGGTCAATCGGCTCAAGGCGGAAGTGGAAGATTTCAAAAGTTGGGTTCAGTCGCAACTGGAAGAACCACAAGCAAAATCAGGTGAAAAATGAGAGCGGTATTTACTTTCCTCTGTTGTCTTTTCGGATGGCAACTGGTTGTAGGGCAGCCTTGCGTGCCCTACCCCGCCAATATCGTCGAGGCTCAGAGTTCAGACGACCTCAATGACAAAATCGAGAGTGGGGAACAGTTCATTGTTTACAACAAAGACCGGAGCCTGATGGGAGGTATTCACTTGGAGAAAAGCTTGGAGAATCAGACGGTGCTGATTTACAGTGATTTTTTCGAGTTGGATCGCTACATGGAAACGATTTCCAATTCTACCCTAATTGTTTATTGCAACAGGTTTAACCTCTATTCGGAGGACATAAAAATCATCAATAACTCTAAAGTATTTATTCATGATGTAGAAGATAACCGCTTAGGTTCAAACATGGGAGTTAGTTCACCATTTGCGTTCGAACACTTTGTATTCTATCTCCATTCCAATTCTCAATTGGGTATTTTTAGCAAGGATGAATTAGATGTTCTTAGCTCCGGACTCGTAGGCAAAAGTGCCAGCACAAATGATCACGACTCCCACAATCCTTTTGATTATTCTCGTTTCGTCATCAAATCAAAGGATTTGAATATTCTCGATGGACGATTTTATAGAAGGTCAAGGTCCGCGATATATGTGAGTTCATATCAAAAGATTTATTTCAATGGACTAAGTTCCATAAGCCCTTGGATCGATATTTTTCCTGAAATGGGCGAATCATTCATAACACAGGAAACACTGGCACCCTCGGAGTATGGCTTAGGTCACCGCCACTCCAACGTAAGTCTCAACGCGGAACGTCAGATATTCAGATCGTGGATATCTGATGCGGTCCACATCGGCAAGCTAATTGCAAAACCTGATCCGGAATCAATCGCAGGGGCGGCCGCAGCTGTCGGAAAGTTCGTCGTGGGCTCATTGCATGATATGAAGGTAACTGAGGCAGGTTTCATTAACGAGCCTGAAAAAGAGCATTGTGCGAGTCTGGGTGATGATTATTATGCTCCCGATCAGTTGTATCAATTCTTCCCTGATCATCAGCCCTACGGTTGCGATCAAATTTCCATGCAAGAATTATTCGAGGATGGTGCTCGTACCTTTTGTCAGATAGTGGATTACTGCACATCAATTGGCGTACCCGAGGTGGTAGATTATATTAATGGCTGGGATCCTGACAACTGTACCGCCACAACATGTGACTTGGATGGGATATATGAGACCATCGATAATGGCAAGAACCTCTGCAATCTGGTTGGAGGATGTGAAGGGTCGATAAATGGCTGCCTGCCAAAAGATACTAGTGGAAATATCATCTGTCAAGATTTTGCACCTTTCGATGATGATGTGATCAATAGTTTGGATCCTACGGATTATGACAATATCTGTAAGTTCCGAAGGATAAGTGCAAGAAGGCACGGATATGATCCGAATGATCCCTCAAGTACGGAATCACATTTGGTTATTCTGGATGTGAAAATAAACGCGTTGCTAAACATAAATGTCAACTGGAAGGACTACTGCCAAATATTGCCTTTAACGTGTGAGAGTTCCTCAACAAACAATGCCAGATCCAGTTTTGAGCAAGAAGATCTCGAATGGCAAAAGACAATCGTCTATCCAAATCCTTCAGAAGGTAATATTACCGTTCGACTCAGTTCGACGGAAGCGCTTCCTTCATTGATGGAAATTGTTGATCTCTCTGGTAAGGTTGTTTTTAGGTCGAAAATCGATGAGCCATCCCATGCCCTTCAGTTTGATATTAGTACGCTATCTCCTGGGCAGTACGTGGTAGTACTCTCTGGAAATTCGGTCTTTATCTCCGAAAAGCTCCTGATTGAATAATTCAGGCAAGACCTAATTTCTCTAGCCTTAAGAGCAAGTCCCCTCTCTGGTCGCCAACGGGCGACATTCCTCACGCCTTGGGAACCAATCCCAAGGCTTTTTTTATTGTCTACACCGCTTCTATTGCCGCAATTGCTGGTTACGTCAACAGCAAAGTTTACACTGATAGTTAGTCCGCCTTACTTTTAACTATTTTACAATGCCGGTTCATCCCGAAAAATCCCGTTTCATCGGCGATTTCTACGTTTCTGACGGAATTCCTCCTTGTTTTATTATCAAATGATGGTATATTTATATCACAACACGCAGATGATGAAGTACCGCCAACACACAAACCACCTCCTTTTAATTGCTTTCTTTCTTCTCACCACAATTGCTTGCCAAGATGATTCGGTCGGCGACGATTTAAATCTAATTGACGAGGACATGATTGCTGCTGAAAAGCTAGTTGATGAATACTTCGAGCAACTGGCAGTGGAGCATCCCGAAGCTAGAAGAGGAAGAGATTGGGGAAGCGACAGAGCCATAACCGTTCTGAGATACAGTAAAGGAAAGCTCTATTTCGCCACAAATACAGATCAGGTTAGAGGCTACCGCGAAGTAAATGAAGAAACCGTCACCGCATTCGTTGATCCAGGAGAATATATTTTCTGGTACTGTGGAGGAGGTCTTTCGGAGTTGGTCGAAATTGAATTTGATCAGCCCTCGCAAGCCATTCTGGTTGACTTTCCCGAAGAGATCAAAGTTAACAAGCTTTGGGCGGTGACAGTGGTACCGGATGACGATATGTCGGGGGAGCAATTGAAGTATGATATTATCTATCAGATAAGAAAAAACAGAGGAGGAGATCCAATCCGCCTAGATCCGAAAATAGAGATTAAGTAATTTCAGTTTTAACCGTAGAAATTCAATGCACAGCGTAATTAGAGCAATTCTAATTATTTCCTGTGCATTTCTTTTTGTTGCGGGAATTGCGCGAGACCAACTGAAGGCTGACAGCTTACGCCAGTTGCTTGCTACTGGTGGTCTGAGCAAGGCCGAGAGGTTAGAAGCAAGTTATTGGTTGGCTACCTTCTCCAGCTCACCTGAAGAAAAACTCAAATACGGCAACCTGACCTTAGAACTGGCACAGGAATCCAACAATCTGGAATATAAGATCAAGGGTAACCTGCGGCTTGGGGTAGCCAATAGATTGTTGGGGAATTTGGGCAAATCGCTGGAGCATCTTTTCGCTGGTGCCAATCAGGCCGCGTCACAGGAAGCGTTCAAAGAGCTATTGGCAAATATCTACGCTGAAATTTCCACCTGCTATACACAAAATGGCGATTCGGAAAATGCATTGTTGTACGGGTCAAAAACCATTGAAATTCTTCGAAAAACAGACAATAAACAGCAGCTGGCACTTACGCTCCTCAACACGGGCTACGACTATTATCTAATCGAAAACCTGGATTCTGCGATGGCTTACTACAATGAATCCGAACCTATCCTGCAAGAAGCAGGAATGACGCTGGGACTGGCCTATCTGGTGGGGAATCGGGCATTGGTCTTCTGGAAGCAAGGCAATATACAAAAAGCAAAAACCGATCTTTTCCAGGCAATTGGCATGCTTACACCCCTCGGAGATCGGTACGGCATCGCTGATTACTATAACCAACTTGGGAACATCTTCCTGGAAGAGGGGAACGAAGATCAGGCGATCGTGTACACCATGAATGGCTTGGAGATGGCCAAAGAAGAAGGGCTCAAGGAACAAGTTCGAGATGCCTCTTTCCTTCTCTTTCGGCTCTACCAGGGCAAAGCTGACCATGCGAAAGCCATCGACTACCTCGTACAGCACTATGCCTATAAGGACAGCATTCAAAACCTGGAAACCACCCAGCGGTTGGCCAATTTGCGTACCGAGTTTGAGGTAGGGCAAAAGCAAGCGGAGGTGGACCTCCTGCTCGAGCAAAAAAGAAGCAATCAGATCATCATAATAACAGGCGGCATCATCCTCTTCATAGTGATCTGCCTGGTCATCATCGTCTACTCCTACTCTAAATCCAAAAACCGACTCAACAAACAGCTCGAGGAGCAGAAAGACTCGCTCCTGAAACTTAACAATACCAAGGATAAGTTTTTCTCCATCATCTCTCATGACTTGCGCGGACCAGTAGGGATGCTCAGTGGACTGGTAAGTGCTACTAAATACTTCCTGGACGACAAGAAAACAGATCAGTTAGGTGAAATGATGGACCGGATGGAAAGCTCTGTGGACCGGCTGGTAAAGCTCCTGGATAACCTTTTGCATTGGGCGCTTCAGCAGAGAGGGCATTTTCCCTACTCTCCCGAAAGGCTAAGCCTCCCTACCGTTTTGACAGATGTTGGAGAGATGTTTAAGGACATGGCCGTCTCCAAGAACATCAAACTTGAGCTGCAATTAGAAGATGACATCCAACTCTTTACAGACCGGAATACCACCTCAGCCATTTTGAGAAATTTGATCAACAATGCCATCAAATTTACCCCGACCGGTGGATCGATTCAGGTGGTCGCAAAAAAATGTGAAGAAAGTAATATGGGCTTCATTACCGTCACGGATAATGGCGTAGGCATGACAGCCAAAAAACTTGAAACGCTCTTCAAATTGAATGAAAACAAGTCCACGAAAGGAACTTCCGGAGAAGCTGGCCTGGGGCTAGGATTGCAGCTGGTTTACGACTTTGTTCACCTCAATAAAGGGGCAATTGAAGTCGAGAGCGAACCGGAAGTGGGCACCACATTCACCGTAAGACTTCCACTTGATACAAACGCATAGCATTCTTTATCAGTAGTAATGATCACACCACCTGCTTCAGGCTCAGATTTCTGAGTCCTTCGGAGCTTTGAGTTACAGGCAGCAAAATATTGAAAGTAGTACCTTGGCCTTCCTCGCTTTCCACACTGATCTTTCCACCATGATTCTCAATTATTCTTTTGCTGATAGCCAGGCCAAGTCCTGTGCCCTCACCAATCTCCTTAGTTGTAAAGAAAGGGTCAAAAATCGAAGCTAAATCCTTGGAAGGGATCCCCTGGCCCGTATCGGCGATGGTCAACATCACCTCATGTTCACCTCCTTCCACCAGTCGGGTACTAATTGTGATTTGGCCCTTGTCCGGGATCGACTGGATTCCATTGGAAATGACATTGAAAATCACCTGATTAATATTTCCAGGATTACATTCAATCGCAGGAATCACCCCAAACTTTTTTTGTACATCGATCCTTGAAATCCATTCATTCTTAAGCAGGCGGAGGGTCGAGTCGATTCCCTGATGCATGTCGTAGGTACCAGTGAAAACCTCATCTTTCCTGGAAAAGGTATTGAGGGTCTTAACAATATCAGCAATTCGCTGGGCGCCATCATTGATAATATTGAGATTGCTTTCTGTTTCCGACATGAGCTCCTCTATTAGCAGCGATTTCTTTTTGTCGGCTACCTTTTCCTGCCACTCGGATTGTGCGGCCGAATGGTGACTTCCATTGCTCATTTCTTTTAAGGCCTGCTCCTGGAATCGCAAATACTCTTTCAGTTGGTGAAATTCACCGAGTAATTGTTGTGAGCCTAGTTGCAAGTAGTGAGCAGGATTATTCACCTCATGTGCCACACCTGCCGTCAGCTGACCAATTGACGCTAATTTTTCTTTATGCAGTAGCTGGTCATAGGTCCGTTGCTGATCTAATATAGATTGCTTCAGGCTTTTGTTCGTTTTCCTCAATTCATATTTGAAGAAGAATGCCAAGGGCAAAACGGCTAAAAGAATAAACAGGTAATTCGTGAAATTGAATACAAGTACCATTTCCTCATCCTGAAGAAAATTGGTCACTGGATTATCCAATATACACTGGTATGTAAACAGGGACAGAACGGCTACTAAGGTCAGCAAGAAAAAGAAAACCAAGTCCTTCCTTTTACCATAGAATAAGCTGAGCAACGGAACGTAGA
The DNA here is from genome assembly GCA_965242775.1 of Cyclobacteriaceae bacterium. Taxonomy (GTDB): domain Bacteria; phylum Bacteroidota; class Bacteroidia; order Cytophagales; family Cyclobacteriaceae; genus JAWPMT01. Next base: position 288,486 of record CBDETI010000027.1, on the reverse strand, counting down.
TGAGGTGTGGGACCACACTACTTTTCAATCCGCCAGTGTACAAGATTTCAAACAGAAAGGCAATAAATGTGATCGTGATATAAAGACGAAACGCCAAAAACAGATTGGCTCCCCGGAGCACTGCGACTCCTAGTCCCGCAAACAAAAAACAAAATACAACTGCTGGTAGAACCAAGGCGTCTAAGCCGACATAAGCATAAAATATGAGGTAATATGCGGTGATTATCACAGCAATGGCTATGAGCCACAGCGTAAATTTTCTATACAGAAATTGCCTTTGTTCCTTCTGTTTTAGGAGTTGATGTTCAAAGTTGGTGGTCATAAAATCCGGATGTCCAGATCCCACAACTGGCAACTACAAAATAATGAAAAAATACAGGTTTTCCTATTTATTCGGTTCGTGGAAGTGTCAGCACACGCACCCAATCCACTTCCTTGTCTCCTTTTATTTTCTCCTTCTTCATGTAGTCAATGACCTGCTGACGGTCTCCCACGAAGTTGAGGAGTGATTTCCTGGTAAGCTTCAGGTCGGTGACTTTACCATTTCGCACCAAATAGTAACGAAATCGAGGGGCGAAGCTATTTAGTTCCAGGGTTTTACCCACGTCCTCAATTTTTCTGTTAATCAAGTCAATTTCAAAGGATTTGAGAATGGCCCAGTACGGTCCCGCCACCACCTCCGCAAAGAACCTATCCTCCGATTTTGGGTGAACTCCCTTTAGAAAAACTGTGCTATCGCTCATGTACCGTGGCGAGTAGGCGGGATTGAACGCCTGGCTGACCATCACGATTTTGCTATAGTGGTTATCATTGAGCTCAGTGGCCTGGCCGCGATGCATAAATTCAAATTCACCACTAAAGCCGTTATAATTAAGTCTAATGGGTATCCAATATTTTTCCCTGGAGTCAAAGACACGGCCCGTCACAAATTCCTTGTATAGGTAGGGGCTCCTTTTGATGCCTTCATATCTTTTTTGATCTATCGGGATCTTGTCATGAATTTCCAGCGTTCCGCCATTGTCCAAAGTATCGATTACCTGGCCAACGGACAGCATTGGCATAGCTAAGGAGAATACGAAGGTGATCTTAGAGATAACGTGGTTCATAGCTATATTGAGACAACCAACAGCTAAGAAACACTAGTTTGGGCTAAACGAAAAGCATAAAAAATTTCTGTAGCAATCTGTAGACACCTGAGATCGTAGACAGTTGACTCCTGAGGGGTGCCATCTGAAACCTTCGGATCCTCGAAAGTCAAGGCAATCCTTGTAGCCGCGCCCGGTATAATTGGGCAGGCCTCATCTGCCGAGGAGCAGGTCATGATTGCGGCAAAGTCCTTACCAGGATTGGAAGAATCATCAAACAGCTTAGACCACACCGGCAGTATCGTGTCGGTAGCCGTATCGGTGATTCGATATTTTGGATTATTCGTTTCGCCCATCTGCTCTACCATCAGCCCCGCGCGTCTGACTGCCGCCACCGCGTTGGGATGAAAGGCGGTAGCTTCAGTGCCTCCCGAAAATGTATTGACACCCTTCAGGCCGAAGTGAGCAGCCGCCACCTGGGCCCAGATTTGTCCAAAATGGCTCCTGCGGCTGTTATGAGTACATATAAAGACCAAGTTTACCGGCTTTCCCTCATTGCACCCTGACGAGATGTAAGTAGCCATTTCTGTCAAAAGCAGTCGACGGTCTGTCGCAATGGTCGGAAATTGACTGATGATCTTTTCGATGTATGTTGTAGTATTGGTCACGGACATTCCTTTGAAAATTCGAACCTAATGAAAACTCGTATCCTCATTTTGTCGCTGGTGTTATTTTCCTGTCAAATTTTGCTTGCTCAAGGTTGGCAACCGGTGCTCCGTATCAATGAAAAAGGTGAAGTAATCGCCGGATCCAAAGATCAACTGATCCAAAATATCAGGCAAGGGAAGAATGTCAAAATAGCCTGGGGATGGAAAAGGGATAACAAGAGCATAGAACATATCAGCGAACCAACGTGGATAGCGATCATGAATGAGCAGGACGTGCTTTTTCATCTGGATCCTCAGGTATTTGGAGGCATTGAATGGGAGGATCGCGCGGGAACCTTTGAGAATAAGAATTTAAAAGAGGAATGGCGTGTGATCATCGATACCAATGGCACCTTTGACGCAGTTTGGTACGATCGGGACAACCATGAGGTAACGAAAAGAATGCCTCAGAGGCATCGCATCACGTGGTTTGTCCAAAATGCGAATGATGAAACCCCTAAACCTTTCTTTGCTGGAAACTGACAGCCGCCCTCACTTAATCAGTACTCCGTCCGCAACGAAGGCGTATTCAACCTTGGGCTCATTAATTTTTTCGATTTCTTCCTGAGATTTTCCAGCGTCTTCGGCATAGTGTCTGAGCTGAGCAACGGATACCTCCTTCTTGGACAAGAACCCGTTTACGACTGTCTCCTTACCCTCTGCACCACTTTTAGGCACAAAGAAGCCATAATCCTTGAAGCTAACCCGTAAGTTGGTACCATCCTTCAGGCTTATTTTCATCCAACAGCCCTTGACCTGGCAGGTGCTTTCGATAGTTCCTTTCAATTGCACAGCGACCTCCGTGTCAGCGGCGATGGATTCCATCGGGCTTTCCGGAGAGAAGGGTTGCCCATAAAACTCCTGAGCGTAGCTCACAAGCACTATGAGCGAAAACATCAATGTGAATAATATTTTCATATTGGGTCAATTTCAACTATTAAAATTACCCAACCTGCAAAAAAGAAAAAACCCGCCGAAGCGGGTCTTTGGTTAACTTTTGCTGAATTATACCATTAGTTGATGTCCTCGCCGTTCTCTAATTTCTCAAGATTCGTGTCGATGATAGGTCCGTTGACCGTATCCCCCGCTGGGATGTTGGCCTTCGCAAGTTTCAAATACTTAATAGCTTGCTTGTAGTTACCCACTGCCGAGTATCCTCGGGCCAAACCATAATTGGTTGGCCAGACACCTTCGAATCTTTTGTGGTTGTACTTAAATACTTCAAGGGCTTTTTCGTCCATATCCTGGCCGACCAAACGACGACCATACTGATGTATTTGTCCCGATGTGGCCGTCGGATGCTCCATAGCTTCCTGCATTGTGGCGAGTGCGGCATCGGTATCTCCTTTGTTAAATTGCACATTAGCCTTGGTGGAAATGGTGTTGTAATTGCTCTGACCTATAAAAGGTGCGCTAATCGCATTTTCAGCCCAAGCCAGGGCCTTGTCGTGATAGCCCGCATTGGAAGCCCAATTCGCTGCCTGCGTCCAGCTCACAAAGTTAAATCCCCGCTGCCCGTTGAGTTCGCTTTCGACTTGCGCGAGTATCACCTCATTATTGTTTGGCACTTCAATGGTGAATGGCACCTTCTTCTTTTCCCAAATCAAAGCCACTGTGGTCTGATCTGCTTTTCTGTCCACAAATTCATAAGTAAGGTACTCATGCATGCCCACTTCCTCCGGAGTAGCTTCCACTCTCAACACATCCTGGTCAGGTGTGTAGAAGAAACTGCCCCAAGCATTAGTTTCCGAAACGAAAATGAGCGTCCATGGGCCACTTTCCTGAGCAATCACATGAAAGCCGTATTTTCCGGCTTTTATGTCCTTACCCTGCACTTTCACATCGGTCGAAAACTCGATGGTCGTGTTTTCATTAGCCCCGGCACGCCAAGGTGATGGGTTGTCAGGAGTACTGGTACCAAAGCCAAAAGGATTGAGACCATAGGGCACCACTGTACCCCATATCTGGTCCTCTCGTCCGGCTACATCGGGACTGTTATACGTGATTTCCACAAAGGCTACCGAGCCAATGTATTGTCTGACAACACTTTTTTGGTTAGCACCATTTGGTGGCAGGCTAAGCTGCGCTGTTACTGAAAAAAAGGCACAAAATGCCCCCGCAAATAGTAATTGTTTGAGTTTCATAGTTTTTGGATTGAGTTCGCACTTTTTAAACCCTCCAATCCTTTCGCTCTACCGATGCTTTTATCCAAGTGGTTAACACTGCCTGATGAGTGGTCTATAACCAGAAGTATTGGAATGGCTCACCTGATACTTGAGGAGATCGCAATTCAGTATTATTTCTGCACTTCTACCATCATTATTATGAAAATAGTTGTATTATTATAACTATAGTTATAGTATTGCATTTATGAAGGAATTGACCAAAGCAGAGGAACAACTTATGCATTACCTCTGGCTCCTGGAGAAAGCATATTTGAAAGAGATAGTAGAGCGGTATCCCACTCCCGCCCCCGCTTATACCACCATATCTACTGTGGTGAATGTCTTGGTAAAAAAGGGCTTTATCGGATTTAATACACATGGGAAATCAAGACAGTACTTCCCGCTCGTGTCTAAACAAAAATATACGCGTCAATCGATCAAAGGACTTGTAAGCAATTTTTTTGATAACTCTACGAAACAGTTCGCCTCCTTCTTTACCAGTCAGGAGGATCTCTCCGTCCAGGACCTCCAGGAAATTCGGAAGTTGATTGATGAACAAATTGAAAAAAGGAAGTGATTGTAGTTACTACCATGTATCTGGTCAAGGTTCTTGCGATACAGGCATTCCTTTTCGCTTTTTATAAGTTGATTCTCAGCAAGACAGGGTATCACCATTTAAATCGATTCTATCTTCTCGCCACACTCTCTGCCGCTTTTGTCATCCCCCTGGTCAGCTTACCGGACGCGATACAATCGGCAGACTTTAGTAACCTCACCAGAGAGGAAGAGCCATTAGAGGTATCTGCCATGTCAGCGGCGACTGCCTTGCATGAAATCAAAGATTTAAGTTCGAATATGACCATTGAGGGGTTTATTAAAACTTTTACCCATATCGTGATTTGGTTGTATGTGTTGATCACGGGAGTGCTGTTGATCCGATTTGTTTGGAATTTGAGGCGGCTATTGCTGATGAAAACACGAGCCGAGCCAATGGATCGGACATGGTATGCCCTGTACCGAACTCGGGACACGCCACCTTTTAGTTTTCTGTCCAACATATTCTTACCTGCGAGCTTATTCGAATCGGAGGTCTTCCAGAAAATCTTAGCGCATGAGTGTGCGCATGTCAAGCAGCTGCATTCCTGGGATCGGCTGCTGTTAAATTTCCTTGTTTCGCTGTTTTGGTTCAATCCCTTCATGTACTTGTATCGAAATGCGCTCATGGAAATTCATGAGTACCAGGCTGACGAGGCCGTACTATTAGATGATGCTGTTGATAAATCTGTTTATCAGGAAGCACTCTTTGTAACGGCTTCCTCTGCTTACAACTCATTGTTGGTGAGTCATTTCAATGTTCAAACCCTTAAAAAACGTATTATTATGATGAACATGGAAAAGAAAAGATGGAGGTTAAGTTATTTGGTCCTATTACCCCTCTTGTGCTTGATGATTTTTGCATTCTCCAATCGAGAAGTAAAAGGACGCAATGAGTCCGAAACTCTCTGGCCGAAAGAACCGGCACTTGCGCCACAGTTTTCGGCATGGACCTTCGATCAGAATTCATTTACGCCCTCAATTTTTCCGCTGGGGCAAACCCAAAATACGAGGATGTCTTCAGGCTTTGGCGAACGAAAAGATCCTTTTGATCATAAAATGAAATGGCACTTTGGAGTCGATTTCGCTTGTCCGATTGGCACTACGGTGCTAGCCACTGCCGATGGCGTAGTGGTACGGACTCAAGACAAAACAGGCGGCTACGGAAAATTGATCAGCATAGATCATGGTGGCGTTTTCCAAACGTACTACGCCCAGCTTTCCGAAATAAGTGTGGAGAAAGGAGAGCTAGTAAAAAGGGGCGATATCATTGGCAAAAGTGGTAATTCAGGCAGATCCACGGCTCCACACCTACACTACGAAGTACTCAAGGGTGAAAAACGTGTGAACCCAATGCAATACATGCCAGAGGAGTAAATCGAACTTAGTGCAACTTCAAAGTGGTTCGCAAATGGGCGAACCACTATTTCCAAAAACCAAGCAATTCTTCAATTTTCGTTTCCAGCTTCTCCGCCGAAGGTAGCATGGTTTGCTCCAGGGTACTGTTGAGTGGGATTGCAGGAAGGCTTTCGGCACCCATGGTCAGCACCGGTGCATCAAGGGATTTGAAGCAATTTTCCTGAATAGTACCTGCCAATGCCAGCGCAAACGAGTTACTTCGAGGTTCCTCGGTCAGCACAATGCAACGATTGGTTTTTCGGACCGAAGCAAAAACCGTAGCCTCGTCTAGCGGATTCAGCGTGCGAAGGTCGACAATCTCTACCTGCCCTTTAAATCTCTTTGAAGCATTCAGCGCCCAATGTACACCCATTCCATACGTCACAATGGTTAGTGCAGTACTTTCCTCCAGAGCCTCCTCGGATACTTGCTGGACAACATTCGCCTTGCCAAAAGGCAATATGTAATCTTCGGCAGGCTCATGGGTTTTAGCAAAATTCGTCCCGGGCACCTTGGACCAGTAGAGTCCTTTGTGTTCAAAAATCACAACCGGATTGGGGTCGTGGTAAGCCGCCTTCATCAACCCCTTGAGATCCGCACCATTACTTGGATAGGCAATTTTCACACCTCGTATATTGGCCACTACTGTTTCGACACTGGACGAGTGATAGGGTCCACCGCTACCATAGGCACCAATTGGAACTCGCAAAATCATACTCACGGGCCACTTACCATCACTCAAATAGCATGATCTGCTCGCTTCCGTGAAGAGTTGATTGAGCCCTGGCCAGATGTAATCTGCAAACTGTACCTCAACAATAGGCTTGAGGCCCACGGCGGACATACCGACTGTAGAGCCCACGATAAATGCCTCCTGGATGGGTGTATTAAAAACACGGGTATCGCCAAACTTTTGTGCCAGGGTGGCCGCTTCCCTGAAAACACCACCCAGCCTGCCGCCAACATCCTGCCCGTAAAGAAGACATTCCGGGTTTTTCATCAGTTCTTCAACAGCATGAAGGGCGCAATCTACCATGACAGTTTTTTCCGCTCCTTTGGGTTTTCGCTCTCCGGCTTCGTTGGTGATAGCTGTGGGTGCATAGTCATGTGTGAACAGATCTGCTGGGGTAGGATCTGGCGCTTGCAGGGCTTTTTCATAATCTGATCGCACCTTGTCCCTGGCCTCTTTCTCAAGCGCCTTTACTTCTTTCTCGGAATAACCCAGCGCTTTCATTTCAGCTCTCAACCTGGGGTACGGGTCCCGGGCTTGATGTTCTTCCAGGTCGTCTCGGTACCATTCCTTTCTTACACCGGACGTGTGGTGGTTCAATAGTGGCACTGTTGCATGGACCAGGAATGGTCGACGTTCATTTCGGATCGTTTGAATCACTTCCTGCAATTGCTGGTAGCTTTCCAGGAAATTGGTTCCGTCAATAGTTATAGCCTCCAATCCATTGAACCCTCTGGCGTATTCAAATGCATCTTGGGCTCGAATTTCGTCTGCACTCGCCGAGATATCCCACTCGTTATCCTGTACCAGGTAGAGAATGGGCAATTGCCTAAGCGCAGCCATCTGGAAGGCTTCTGAGACCTCTCCTTCAGTTACGCAAGCATCTCCTAGTGAGCACAGTACGAGGGGCGCCTGGTCTCCCTCTGACCCCATAACCTCTTCCTTGTATTGGAGCCCCATAGCCGCTCCCGTCGCTGGGATTGCCTGCATACCAGTTGCAGAAGATTGGTGGGGTATTTTAGGTTTGTCGGGATCATTGAGGCTTGGGTGAGAATAATAGGTTCTGCCACCACTAAAAGGATCTTCTTTCTTAGCAAGCAATTGGAGCATCAGATGATAAGGCTCCATGCCGATGCCCAGCAACATGGCGTCATCCCGGTAGTAAGGATACAAATAATCCTGTGGCTGCATCTGCAAAGCGGCCGCCAACTGGATGGCCTCGTGGCCCCTTGCTGTAGCGTGGACATACTTGGAAACCGTTTGAAATTCTGCCTCATAAAGCTCAGCCATGGACTTGGCTAAGCACATGCGAAAAAATCCCTCCTTTGCGACTGCTTTGTCTACTTCCTGATCAACTTCTACCATAAGATTGAATTAAAAAACGCAAGCCTGATACAGACAAACATTCTATTAATTTAACAAATATGGCGTATATAACTGCGATATCGAATTTTTACAGATAATATGTTTCAATGATGATCCTTTATTAGAATAATATTCTATTCTAATAACTGAAAATAGGTGAAAGAAGAAAAATATTCTAATCAGAAAAAGGGTCCACCATAGAATGAAAAAAGCCAGCCCCAAAGGGGCCGGCCACGAGCAAAAGAAAAAATAACTGGTTCCTGACTAAAATCTGAAGTTGGCACCTCCGCGGATGAAAGTTCCTGTAAATCCAAATTGATTGACCTCCCAGGGGTACACAAATCGCCCGCCCAAGTCGGTAACAAAGTCTCCCCGGGTCTCTATTTTGTCGGGATAAACATCAAACAAGTTGTTGATTGTAAGATTTACATTGAGCTGTTCCATTATTTCATAATTCAGGATCAAATCCGTGATCACCTTACCTGAAAAAGTCTGATCAAAGTCTGCATCATCTGTTGGCAGCAGTGACCCACCCGGCCCCAGGGGAGCCCCATTCAGACCGTTGTTAAAGTGCTTCCAGGTTACTTCTCCGAAATAGGTATTGTTCAAGGACGCACTGAATTTGCCAATATCCAGATTAAGCCCAAGTAAGGTTTTGAAGTTTGGCCTTGCTGTTGTTACACGCGATTGTTCTTTACGATTAAAAATATCATAACCCTCCTCACCAATAACTCCGGGTGCCTCAATAGACCCTCGGATCTTTGTTTTGTTGAAATTGGTGCTAGAGGTGATCCCCAAAATGCTGGATCCACCCAAGGAGATTCCTGTGTAGTCTAAAATGATATCCGCTCCCTGTGTTCTGGTATCTAGGGCATTAACAAAGAACTTGATGCTGGTCACGTCATTGTCAATGAGGATTCTTTCAACAGAATTAACCGTTGAAGTATCTCCGTCGAACCCAATCTCGCCGGTAAAAAGTACCCGGTCATCCACTGTGACATTGTAGTAGTCGGCGGTAATGGAGAGGTTGCTCAGCAGGCGATAGGTGATCCCTGCGGAAATATTGAAGGAAGTCTCCGCATCCAATTCAGGTATCCCCAGACCTCTAATTACGGGGCTGACATTATTGAAAGTTCCCTGGTTTGAGACCGTACCTCCGGACACCAGTGTCTGAACATTGCTCAGGTAGATCTGATGGAGTGATGGCGCCCGAAATCCAGTGCTGATGGACCCTCTGATCGCTCCGTCGCCATCAGCGAAAAGTTGTCTTGCATTCAACTTCCAGGAAAAATTGCCTCCAAAATCTGAGTAGTTCTCGTATCGAACGGCTCCTCCAAGCAAGAAGTCCTCGGAAATATCCCAGTCCAACCCTCCGTAGATCCCTACATTGCTACGATTCTCATCTAACGCATTGCCTGGTTGCAAGCCTGGAAACGATTGTGCTCCGCCTCCTTCATATGATTCTTGCTGACCGGCGGTAACTTTGAATCGCTCTGTCCTGATCTCCGTACCAAAGTATATTCCAACATCGCCATATGATCTTGATACGTCGATGTTTCCAATGTTGGAATCAAACAAATATGAGCCAGCATCAAACTCCGTAGGACTGGTGGGCAACAAGGATACGTTGATTGTATTGCCAATAGTATAGCCTACATTATTGCCTCCCGTGGTGAAGCTGATATCGGTATTCCAGTCGCCAAATACATTCTTCGAACCCATCGTAAATGTGTAATCATTAATGGCTGTTTCAAAGGTTGGATGGAAGCCGGAGTAGGTTTGGCCACTGGGAGTAAGCAGTCCAGCGTCATCAGTGATCCAATAGGGAGCCCGATACAAGGCGAAGCTTTTGCCATCTCTGAAAGTATATCCACCGCGGACGTAAAATTCACCTTTATCTCCACCATATAGGGTGGCAAAATTGGCATAGATTGAAGCTTTGTCATATTCTGGCTGGCCAATGATCATCCCCAGGTCCGGGTTGGCCTGTATCCAGGCATTGCTACCATCTTGGCCGAACAGGACATCTTCGCCAGGCTCTCCGGCACGATTGGTGTAGTCCTGATGATAGAAATTACCAGTTACATTTAAAAACCCGTTCTCACCGATCCTAAAACCTTTGTTTATGGAGGCATCATAGGTAAAACCGTCACCTTCAGTTGTCACACCACTGTTGAGGGAAGCCTCGCCACTTACTGACTCTTTCAACACCACATTGATCACACCGGCAATGGCGTCGGAACCGTATTGTGCCGCGGCACCATCTCTTAATACCTCAATTCGATCGATGGCTGCTGTCGGGATACTTTTTAGATCCACCCCCACTTCCCCCTTGCCCGGGGTATCATTGACATAGACCAGCGCACTTTGTGTTTTCCTTTTTCCATTCACCAAGACCAATGTCCTGGAGGGACCGAGATTTCTTAGCTCCGAGGGGTCGAAATGAGCTGTGGCATCAGAAACGGTCTGATTCGATGAATTGAAGGATGGGATTCGATAATTGATGATCTGCTCCAGGTTGACCTGGCCACTTTGCCGAAGACTATTGGCGTCAATGTTATCGATGGGCACCGGCGATTCGATCACTGTCCTCGGTCTACCCCTCGACCCCACTACGACTACCGATTCCAGGCCTGCCACATCTTCTTCCAGGACTACATTGATCGGATCACCAGATACGGTAATCTCTTGCTGGCCAAACCCTACGAAAGAAATCACTAAGATCTGGCCTACCTCCACATTGAGAGAGAAATTGCCATTGATGTCGGTGACAGTACCGGTGGAGGTTCCTTTGATCAGAATAGAAGCCCCAACAATGGGTTCGCCGGACTTATCCTTTACCTGACCGTTAATTTCAACGTTATTCTCGTTTTTTTTAGCCTTCCGAATGATAATAGTGCGGTCATGAATCTCATATTCAAGCCCATGGGGCACCATCAGTTCATCCAGGATCTGTTCGACGGTAGCCTCGGAGATGTTGACACTTTGCTCCGGAACCCCATCGAAGATCCCACTCTGATACACAAAGTTGAATTCACTTTGCTTGCGGATTTCCCTTAGGATCTTACGAAAACTCTGCTTCTCTACCGCAATATTGAGTTTGGTATTCTGCGAATACACTGAATTAGCAGAAACCTGGAACAACACCGCCGTAAGGAGTACCAGAGTCAATTTCATAACCAAAATGGTTCTAAACCTCCCAGGAGAAGGTAACTTTGTAATTGTAAATAGCATTTGTTACTTCTTTTAAGTTGAACAATTGTTTATAAGCATGGGGGGTGTTGCAGCACCCCCTTTTTTTGGTGCCTAGTTGATAATCACTGTCCTGCCCTTGATGTCGAACTTCACTACATGTGTTTTTTCAATTAGTTTCAAAATAGTTTCTATCTGCTCGTACCTTTCAATCTCCCCGGTAAACTTCAATTGCCTTGCGGTTGCACTTACGAAGAAGACATCCACATCGTACCACCTGGAAAGCGTGGACATTAACTCCTCCAGGTTTTCGTCCTCGAAAATGAAAACATCCTCCACCCAGCCAGTATAGAGGTCCGCCTCCACTTGCCTTATTGTCATTTGCTTTGAGTTACGGGTGTAGATAGCCTGCTCACCAGGCATTAATACCATGGAAGATTCGGAAGCCGCCACGCGCACGCTCCCTTCCACGAGCGTAGTTACAATATTGGCTTTGTCCGCATGTGAGGAAATATTGAATTCTGTACCTAAGGCTGTGACTGTTGGGCCTGCTGTAATTACACGGAATGGTTTGGAAGGATCTTTTGCCACTACGAAGTATGCTTCTCCAGCGAGGCGGACTGTCCGCTCTGAATTAAACCCAACCGGGTAAACTAGCTGCGTTTCCGAGTTTAGGTGAACTATGGTTCCATCCGCCAACGTAACTTGAAATTTGCCACCTCTTGGCACGATCAGCGTATTTTCCTCATAAGATCGATTGTCCGAAGAGGGGCCATATACCAGTGACTTACCATCAGAGGCGATGGCTACACTGTCATCGATCAGCTTAAGGGATTGATCCTCCAGGCTAATCGATCGGCCATCAGCAGTGACCAGCGTTGCTTTTTCAGAACCTGGTACAATTTTATCTGTAATCGGCGCATCGCTCTGATCCTGGGTATTGATTGTAATGAAAATACCTGCTGCTAACACCAGGCAAGCGGCGGTGAAATAAAGCCACTTGGTTTTTGTCCTTCTGAGCTGAGGCCGTTTGATTTTGCGCTGCATTGCCTCCCAATGTTCCTCTTCTTCAACAACTGGATGACTGGTCCTGCGACCGTATAATATCTTGGCTTTCTCAAAATATTCTCTGTGTGAATCTTCAGCAGCCAGCCACTTGGCGAATTCCTCCTCCTCCTCGTCTGTAAGCGAGGAATAGATTTTTCGCCATATCAGCTCAATGTCTATCTCGTTCTCTTCTTCCATGTCTCATTCATAAAGACAGTGGAACCTCAAGAACGGGTGACAAACTTTTTATGCTTTTTTAAAAAAGTTAAATGCGTTCTGCGAAAATCAATAGCAACAGTGAAAGGGTTTGCCCTGAAATTCGAAAATGCTTTCGCAGCTTTTCCTTGCCCCTTGAAAGCTGGGTTTTCACAGTATTCTCGCTAATGCTAAGAATGTTGGATATCTCAGCAATTTTCTTGCTCCCTGCGTACCGCAGCCGTATGATCTCCTGCATTTTTTCCGGCAACTGCTGAATGGCTTCGGCCAGCTCCTTTTCCAGGTTCAGGTCGACTCTTTCATTTTCTGCGTAATAAGACATTAACCCCTCGATCAGCAGCAAGTTATTTCTGTCCCTGATTTTAAGACTTTTTAATTTATTGAGACACGTGTTCTTAACACAGGTGAAAAGATATGCGTCGATAGAAGTATCTATTTCGAGCATGGGCGATCGCTCCCAGAATTTGATAAACACCGATTGTACAATATCATCCGCCTCCGCGCGATCTAGCACGTATGAGTTAGCAAAGGTCACTAAAGGACCATAGAATTCTTCAAAAACGGACTTGAAAGAAGATTCATCTCCATTTTTAATGTTTTGTAGAATTATGTTTCTGCCGACTGCCAAAAATTAGCTGTTCTTTCCTGAATAAATCATAAAGTAATTAAAATGATGAGATAAAATCAACTAGCATTGCCCCTCTACCGACTGCAGAAGGCTGCGAGACACCAGAAACTAGGAAGTGAACTTTTTATTTGAAGCTTGGCAAATTTTTGCCTGAAACCATGAAAAAGACGGACGAAACAGATTTAAAAATTCTTGACCTATTACAGGGTAACGCCCGAATGACTGTCAAGGAAATTTCGGGACAATTGAACTTATCTACTACTCCCACCTTCGAGCGCATCAAAAAGCTGGAAAAAGCAGGGGTCATTGACCATTACAGTGCTGTAATCAACTATGACAAACTTGGCCACAAGCTGCATGCCTTTGCTCATATCTCATTTAAGGACCATTCTAAAAAGTTGATTGCCGAGTTTGAAGATCGCATCTTAGACCTGCCTGAAGTTCAGGAATGTCACTACGTTACGGGTAGTTGTGATTTTATCATAAAAATACTGGTCAAAGACATTGAGAAATATCAGGAATTTGTCACTCAGAAATTATTCGATATCCCTAATATCGCAAGAATAGAATCGTACCTGTCTTTGGCAGTAAAGCGCAAGAAGAGTAATGTGACGAAAATTGTTAACGCGGGTTAAGTACAAATTACTGTTTAGTGAGAACTATGGACCCTTCGTGATCACCGTCGCAATCACGTCCTGTAATCTCGATGACAAACCTTTCCTCATTGACTAGAAGGCCGGAGCCAACAAACGTCCCGGTACAACCGGGTATTATATCGTCCCAGCGAAAACTGGTTACACTGTCTTCCTCGACGGTCAAAGAAATAATGCCGTCATTATCACCACTGTTGCAACAAGAGGTGAAGTTGCGACTTATGAAAAAAGGACCTCTAAACTCTCCTTCGCTTACCTCTTCCAGCCTGGCTGATATGCCAATATTGGTGAAGCTGGCAGATGCCGTGGTTGAGTTCCAGGTGCCCTTATAATCACCAACGAGCCCTGTGTCCTCTTCCACTTCAGGATCAGGGGTATTGTCTACGGTATCGTCGCTGCCACATCCAAGGCTTACAATGAGCATGCACAGCAAGAACAAGTGAATTCTGACGGGGATAATCGGCCTTTGCATAAGTGAAGTTTTCCAGCAAATAACCTTTTAGGATGCCGGAACTTCGACCGTCTGTGTGTATTCGTACCTTTTTGGATCCTCCGCTTTAGGTTGGCAATTTCTTACAAAGGAAGATGGAGTATCCCCTTTGATGATCCTAAAAGCTTTGTTGAAGGTGGACTTGGAATTAAAGCCTGAGGCATAAGCCAGGGCCAAAAGGGTTTGATTGTGATGGTCCTTGTTTTCTACTTTTTTCAAGAATTCGCCTACACGGAGCTCATTGATGTATTCATAGAAAGTCTTACCAAGCTCATTGTTTAAGTACCAGGACAGGTCGTTGGGATTGACAGAAAGCAACTTGGATAGATCCTGAAGCGTCAACTTATGGTTTAAGTGAAAGCCCAGGTTGGACTCGGCTTCCATTAAGGAAGATGCCATGACCTTCACGGCCTTTGAATCCATCCTTCTTGGATTTTTGCTGCCTTCTTTCAGTCTCGTTTTATCAACGACCTGATGAAATATTTGCGGGTACCTGATAGAATAAAATGTGATTCCATAAAACAGGAAGGGGATAAGAATCCATACAGTATCGTAGTTCCAGAATACGAGATTGGAAGCAAGGAAATTTCGTTCACCAAAGCTCAGCAACCATGCCAGTACAATAACGCTACAGCAGGTGACGATGAGCTTACTGAATTTTAGCAGGTTGCGGTCTGCATGTAGCTCCCCATGGGCCATCATTCCTTTCAACTTGAACCAAAAAGTCACTAGATAGGTCCCATTGAGGCCTATTGCAGCCAACTCCAGGAGGAAGTACAGATTAGCAAACCTACCTGCCATTAATTGTTCCAGAAAAACCGATGTTGGGTATCTCAATAAATAAACAAAGACCAAGAGATGTCCTAAGGCGGGAGCGAAGTGAAGTAGTGACAGTCTGACCGAGTTGCCAAGAATAGCATTTAAATAGGCAACCAATAGTGGCCCAAACATGAAAATAATAACATCAGGAAGCAGCGACCACTGGTGAATCCAGTCGGCCTGAATCGTAAAATATAAATACCGCCCCAGCAGCATGACCGTCAATGCTGCAAGGAGCCAACTGAGTCGACGATTTGCTTCAGCACGGGCAGATTTCATGGTCCTCAACATCAAGACCAGAAATACCCCCTGAATTACTCCGGCGACAATGACAAAATCAATTATCTGAGACATCCCAAAAGGTAACAAAGAAAGAGGGATATACCCGCATAGACAGGTCCAGATATTGCTTCAACACGGATAAAAAGATAAACTTCACAAGCAATGCAATTTTGATGCTAATATCTACCCCCGGCTTTACCGTTTACTATCCTTCTTGAAACGTCTGATAGCCATTTTTAACGATCAATAATAAAATCATATAAAACTCTTTCGTGTGCTTTTTCTATGGCTTACCGTGTTCTATATTGGGCACTCATTCAGCAATTTCATCAATGATTGTATCGCACAAATTGAAGTTCATTTTCATTCATGTTCACAGAACCGCTGGCATTGCTTTTTCTAACACGCTAAGGCAAAGTTTGGTCAATCATTTTGAAATTTATGTTCAGCACTCCAATGCCAAAAGCACCTCCCTCGATATCCAAGGTGAGTTAGCTGACTATTTCGTCTTCGGTTTTACACGTAATCCCTGGCAACGTATTTTGTCTTGGTATTCCCTCATACACCATGCCGATCCACTAGGCGTGGAGGAAGAACGATTGCGTCTGGAAGAATTCATCGCATCTGATGCCGCCATTGATCCGCAACAATCGTTTTTCTACAATTCTCTGGATTACTTCACAAATGACGAGGGGAATTTGATCTCAGATACTATATATCGCTACGAAAATCTCGCGGATTCAATAAAGGAATTCTCCAGTAAGTTCGACTTATATATGGGCAGGATGCCTGTTCTCAACGAAAGTCAAAAAAAGAACTATAGAGAATACTTCACCGACAAAAGTCGCCAGTTGATCAGCGAAAAGTGTCATAAAGATATTGAGTACTTCGGATACCACTTTTGAGGAAGCTTCTGAAAGAGCGAAGGCTAAACCCCCTATTTCCGCTCCTTGAAAGGCCTGTAATCCACCTCAATTCGCTGCTGGTCCCGTTCTGGTGTAAGCTCGGTTAGCGGTTCTACTTCCCTCAATGAATCGTAGCAATCAGCGGGTAATCCCTGATAAATCCTGGTTCCCATGGATTTCCAGGCTATCATTTCATCCGAAACTTGCTTTACAACCTTAGCAGGATTCCCAACCACCAGGCTCCTGGGCGGAATTTGCTCCTCAGCCTTGATGAACGCCAACGCACCAATGATGGATTCCTTTCCCACGAACACATTGTCCATAATGACGGCATTCATCCCGACCAGCACATTGTGACCGATCTCCGCTCCATGGACCACCGCACCGTGACCGATGTGAGCTGCTTCGCGCAAAATGACGGTCTTTCCTGGAAACATGTGAACAGTGCAGTTTTCCTGTACATTGCAGCCATTCTCAATGATGACCGTACCCCAGTCTCCTCTAATAGCTGCACCGGGTCCTATGTAAACGTCCTTTCCAATCCTTACATCGCCAGTCACAGCCGCTTGCGGGTGAACAAAAGCCGAAGGATCAACCACGGGCACAAAGCCTTTGAAAGAATAGATCATAGCGTACTAAATTTCATAAGTTCCTATTTAGCAAAACGCGCCAGGGCTTTTTTAGTGAACTCAGACAGTACCAGCTTTCCGCTCATTGCAGCTCGCTCCATCAGTAGCTGGTCCCAATGGTCCGTACCGCTCCAAAATGCGCGCTTTATTTCAGTTCTGGCATCAGGATTGGTTGATGCCAGGTACTTGGCCAGCTCCAAAATGGCGCTATCCATCTCGTCCGCAGACGGATATACTTCGGCATATAACCCCTTAGCGTATGCCCAACTGGCCTCGTAGAATTGGTTAGCATTGATCGCAATCTGACTGGCTGCTGAAACTCCTATCTTCCGTTCCACGGCTGGCCCAACCACAAAAGGACCGATGCCGACATTGAGTTCGCTGAGTTTAATGGCAGCAAATTTGGTAGCAAAGCAATAGTCCACCGCTGAGGCCAGGCCTACCCCTCCTCCAACGGCTTTACCTTGCACTCTACCAATTATCAATTTGGGACATTTGCGACAGGCGTTGATCACATTGGCAAAACCCGAGAAAAACTTTTTGCCCGTGGCAAGATCATTGATGGTGATCAATTCGTCAAAACTGGCACCCGCACAAAATGTTCGATCTCCTCCACTCCGAAGAACAATAACGGAAACTGTGTCATCTTCACCGCAGGAAGTGATCATTGCCGCCAGTTGCGACAAGATATCACTGGGTAAAGAATTGTGACTAGGATGATAAAATTCAACCTCTGAAATACCGTTTTCCAGGTCGTTCCTTTTTACATATGCTTCCATTGTCATTTCGTATTTTCTTGATGGTGATTGGTGATTCGTTTGTAAATGCATTATGGTCTGATCTGCTTGATGCTCCCAGTGATTAGTTTCTACTTTTTTGCCTTTGCGAATAGTTGATGTAACCATTGAGCATTTTGGCTAGTTGCTGGATTTTATTTTCAAGGTCCCTTAACTTCTCTTCATCCAAAAGTTGGCAATCGGCGGCGCAAATCAGGTGATCCAGCGTTTCGTACAACGATCGCCCGGGCAATCCTACAAAACTGACTGTTTTCCTGATAGTGAAACCTGCCATGACCCTCTGTAATATTGGCGCAAACCGACCTGGACGAACGTAGTACCTGATCTACTAGCCGATACCTCTCTTCTCGAGGAAAGCTAGCAATCAAATGATATATTTCATTTCTAATTTCCCGGCCCATTTTCCAGACATCTAATTCCTCAAAACTCCTCCCTGTCACGCTGGTCATTGATTTCCTCAATATAGGCACAACCCTAAATATGCTAACATCAACACCAAATACCATTCACTGATCACCATTGACCAATCACTGGTAACCAATCCCCTTTCCTCAGATCAACCCAAACTGACTAAAGTGATGGTGATAATGTTTCCTGTTGAGCAAGTCCCAAAGCTCTTTGTTCAGCATGCCAAATACAGTATTGGGAGTCTCTGCCTCCGGATTTTCTTTGAAGTACATCTCAAAAGCATCGTACGATTCCAAAAGCGCCTTTTTCGCGTCATCCAAGCTACCATACCTAAGGTCCTCAACTTTCCCCTTGCGAAGCAGCGGATGATCAAATTGCTGGATCATCGGTTCGTAATTGAATAGGGAGTCCTGAACCCTTTCGATATATTTTTCCGGCGTTTCCACCTCTGTCGGTATCTCTCCAATGGACATTCGGTGAAAAAACTCAAAATGCTCTACCATGTGCTGAGGGGTCATAATACCCCAGGACGGCTGGGCATCTTCTGTCAGTTTGTTCAGCATACTTTCCAACCACCCCCTGTTAATATCGGAGAATGGACATTGCTTTTGAACCAGCGTCAAAATGGTTGCAAATGCCACTAATTCTCCATCCTCATCCAGGATCTCCTCGTACCATTTGACCACCCCCGAGGGGAATTCCCTTCCGCGGCTATCACGATCAATTTTTTCTTTGCATGTCAATCGAACCTGGATGGTATCGTTGTGATAAATAGGTCTGATAAATCGACACTCGTCCAACCCATAATTAGCCCCAACGGGTCCCTTAGCAGGATGAACGAATAGTCCAGCTCCGGCAGACAATAGAAAATAACCGTGCGCCGCCCGGCGCTCAAAAATCGTCCCCTTCAAAGAAGTGATATCCGTATGGGCATAAAATACATCCCAAGTAAGATTCGCGAAGTTGATGATGTCGGTATCAGTGACGGTCCGTTTGTGAGTGAGGATCGACATTCCTGGCTCAATTTCCTCAAAATAGTACCTGAAAGGGTGCTTGGGCGTCTCCTTCACCTTGGCTCCCTGCTGATATTGTCCTGTGATAGCCGTGAGGGTAGTAGGGGTTCCTTGGATGGCACACCGTTGCAAATAGTGCTTCACACCTCTTGCTCCTCCCATTTCCTCGCCACCCCCTGCTCTTCCCGGACCTCCGTGCGATAACAGTGGCATGGGTGACCCATGCCCGGTGCTTTCCCTGGCCGACTCCCTATTCAATACCAGGATCCTACCATGGTGTGAGGCAGCTTCCACCGCGAAATCACGGGCGATTTGATCATCATACGTACTAATAGAACTCACCAGACTCCCTTTACCCATGTGCGAGAGTTGAATGGCTTCGTCGAGACCCTGATATGGCAAAATAGTACTTACCGGACCAAAAGCCTCTGTGACATGCACTCTCGTCTTGTCAAAAGGCTTGTCATTTAAGAAGACCAAGGGTGTGTAAAAAGCGCCTTTTGTAGCTTCCGCGGCCACGACTTCAGGGGTCGCTCCTTTGTCGCCAATTACCAACTCGCATTCTTCAAGGAGTTCCTCGACTTTACGGTTTACCTCTTCTACCTGATCCTGACTGACCAGTGATCCCATACGGACACGTTCATCCTCCGGATTTCCTATGACTACTTTCTGCAGCTGTTTGCCCAGGGCTATTTGGAAGTCTTCCACAAAATTGGCCGGCACGATGATCCGGCGAATGGCCGTACACTTTTGACCGCATTTTACCGTAATCTCTTTTCTTACTTCTTTGACAAAAAGGTCAAACTCAGGCGTTCCAGGTGCGGCATCTTCGCCAAGCACCGCAGCATTCAGGCTGTCGGCTTCCATGTTGAACGGAATGGCATTTTCAATCAGGTTGGGATGGGCCTTCAGGAGCCTTCCCGTACTTGCCGATCCGGTGAACGTCACCACATCCTGATCCATCAACGGGTCCAAAATGCCGTTTCCGGGACCACAAACCAATTGCAATGCGCCCTCGGGCAGTATTTTCGAGTCGATGATATCTTTCACCATCGCCTGCGTGAGGTAAGAGGTTGGTTCGGCGGCCTTCACAATGGCAGGCATCCCCGCCAACCAATTGACTGCACACTTTTCGAGCATTCCCCAAATCGGGAAATTGAAAGCGTTAATATGCACCGCAACCCCGCGTCGCGGAACCATGATATGATGCCCGATAAATGTACCTTCCCGGGACAGGTTGGCCAATTCTCCGTCTACATGAAAAGGCGTGTTGGGAAACTGTTTTCTGAGACTCGCATAAGCGAATAAAGTACCGATACCGCCATCTATGTCAATCCAGCTATCGGCTTTCGTTGCCCCGCTTTGATAGCTTACGGGGTAGTACTGCAAACGGCGCTTATTCAGGAATAGGGCGAGTTTCTTTAGCATCATGCCACGCTCCTGGAAAGTCATTTTTCGTAGGTTGTTGTTGCCTGTCTCGCGCCCATACCGGGCCATCTCCTCAAAGGAAAGCCCCTCGCTGCCGCATATGGAAATGACTTCCCCTGTAATGGCATTGTACTGAGGAACTCCTTCGCCATCAGGCGCCACCCAATGACCGCAAGCGTAGTTCTCTAATTTGTTCATGCTCGATTTTATTTGATCAGGTATCCCCTGTTTTTATTCATGATCTCTTCTCCATACTTTTTGGGCTTGCCTGTGGGACCGACTTTCCCAAGCTCAGGCCCCGCACTCCCCACCATCCTTAAGCCACTACGCGCGCTCCAATACTGCTGCATAGCCCTGTCCTACACCCACGCACATCGTCACCAAGGCATATTGCTTCCCAGTTTGCTGTAATTCCAACGCCGCACTATAGGCGATCCTGGCTCCCGTCATTCCCAGTGGATGCCCAATAGCGATCGCACCGCCATTTGGATTGAGACGTTTGTCATCATCCGCGAGCCCCCAGGAGCGGGTGCACGCCAATGCCTGCGCTGCAAAAGCCTCGTTCAATTCGATAATATCTACCTGATCCATGGTGATGCCCGCTTTGGCCAAGGCCCTGTTGCTAGCTTCCACGGGACCAATGCCCATAATCCGAGGTTCCACACCTACCACGGCGGAGCTGACTATCCTCGCCAGCGGCTTCAATCCGTAACGACCCAAAGCCTCCTTGCTGGCAACCAAGGTCGCCGCCGCACCATCGTTTAACCCAGAAGCATTGCCAGCCGTCACTGACCCTCCATCACTCCTAAAAGCCGGTCTCAACTTGGCCAGAATCTCCAAAGTAGTCCCTGGCTTAATGAATTCATCCCGATCAAAAACAATCGGATCCTTTTTTCTTTGCGGGATAATTACGGGCGTGATCTCCCTCGACAATCGACCGCTTTCCAATGCCTTTGTCGCCTTCGTCTGTGACCAAAGCGCAAACTGGTCCTGGTCTTCTCTACTGATCCCAAATTGATCGACGAGGTTCTCTGCTGTCTCTCCCATCGCATCAGTTCCATAGAGGTCTTTCATTTTTTTGTTGACGAAACGCCAGCCAAAACTGGAATCATACATCTGAGCATCACGCCCAAAAGGCTTGGATGTCTTTGAAATAACCCATGGGCCTCTGGTCATGTGCTCCACTCCTCCGGCGATGAAGATATCTCCGTCCCCTGTTTTTATGGCACGGTTGGCCTGGATAATCGCTGAAAGGCCCGAAGAACACAGCCGGTTTACAGTTTCACCAGGTACAGTCCAGGGCAGCCCTGCCATCAAAAGGCACATGCGTGCAACATTCCTGTTATCTTCCCCCGCCTGATTGGCGCAACCAAGGATTACATCATCGTAGGCCTCTGCGGGCACATTGGGATTTCTCTTCACCAATTGCTCGATTACAAGGGATCCCAGATCATCCGCTCTCACCTGCGACAAGGTGCCGGTAAAATTGCCGACAGGTGTACGGATACCATCAACTATATATGCTTCATTCATCGGGGTATGGGGCTTGGTTATGGGGTTAATTAGTTATAGGGTATTTGGTTACTTAGCTCCTGGGTCTTGGTTTCTTGTTTGTTAGAATTTTTTTACCTCTACTCCAAAACGTTTTTACCTGTACGATAGACAGTGCCTCTAAAGGAGTACAATCTTTCATTGTCGGCCTTTCTGCTCACTACAACATCAAAATCCGCAGTTTTATTCCCGACGTGCAGTGCCGTGGCTTCTGCCAACAGCACTTCTCCCTCCAACGCGGATTTTGAAAAACTCATGGAACCGTTGATCGACACAGATAATCTACCATAAGAATTGGAGGCAAAAGCAAAAGCACTATCCGCAAATGCATAGGCAATTCCTCCATGTAAGATCCCGAAGCCATTGAGCATCTCTTTCTTTACTTCCATCTCTATAATGCAATGGCCTGCTTCGACCAGCACTGGCTTGATACCCATCCACTGGCTGCAATAGTCGCTGGCCATCATTTTATCATATATCTCCGTGGCAGACATCAGTAGAAAGTTTGGTTGTTTTTGCCCATATTTCTCAATAACGCGGAGCACCTGTACCGGTCATCATGGTAGTGCTCATACAACACATCTATCGCCTCGACACATTGATCAATTCCTAATTCATCGGCCCATTGCAGAAGACCTTTAGGATAATTAACACCGGTGGTCATGGCCGTATCTATATCATCCCTGTTAGCGATGTTCATATGTAAAGTGTCAGCCGCTTCATTGATCAACATGGCCAAAACCCTATTAAAAATACTGTTTCCTAGCGCATGATCTTCCACTGCACCCGTCGTTTCTGCCCCTTCGGAGTAGTCGTAGTAACCTCTTCCGCTTTTGCGGCCCAAGTAACCAGCCTCTGAAAGTCGTTTTTGCGTAAATGCAGGTTTATAGCGCGGATCATAGT
The DNA here is from genome assembly GCA_965242775.1 of Cyclobacteriaceae bacterium. Classification (GTDB taxonomy): domain Bacteria; phylum Bacteroidota; class Bacteroidia; order Cytophagales; family Cyclobacteriaceae; genus JAWPMT01. The sequence goes on along the minus strand of CBDETI010000027.1, from coordinate 265,481 downwards.
AAAAAGCATTGAAGACCGTCTCGGTGACGGTGTAGTTGATATCGTTGCCTATAAAATCCATTAGCTGAAAAGGGCCCATTCTAAAGCCGCCTATCTCCTTCATGGCCCAGTCGATCGTCGCAAAATCGGCGATGCCTTCTTCATAAATTCTGAGGGATTCACTGTAAAAGGGTCTGGCTACCTTGTTGACTATGAATCCTGGCGTGTCCTTGGCAATAACCGTTAGCTTTGACCACCCACCAATAATCTCCTGGGCACGCATTGCCACGGCCTCACTTGTCTGGATGGCCGGTACGATCTCCACCAGCTTCATGAGCGGTGCGGGATTGAAAAAGTGGATGCCGATAAAACGGTCAGGTCTTTTCAGTGCCGCTGCAATCGAAGTGATTGACAAGGAAGAAGTATTTGATGCTAAGATGCACTGGTCTGAGACCAAGGTTTCAATATCCGCAAAAACCTTCCTTTTGATATCTTTATTTTCAACTATCGCCTCAATGATCAAATCCGAAGAAGCTAACTTTTCCAGAGATTGGCCGATGGCAATATTCCCTTGAGTTTCATTCTTTTTGTCCTCGGTTATCTTGGCCTTTTCCACCAAGCGCGAGAGAATTTTCTCGAGATTGTTTTGGCTGTTCGTCAGCGCCTGCTCATTGGCATCAAACAGCATCACCTCACAACCTGCAGTTGCGGCCACCTGGGCAATACCACTGCCCATCGTTCCTGCTCCTAGTACACCTACTTTTAGCTTGGTCATATTTCTAGCGGCCTTTGAAGGTTGGTTTTCGTTTTTCGACAAACGCCGTAACTCCCTCTTCATAGTCCTCGCTGGAAGCAGCGGCAATTTGCAGGTCTGTCTCTAGTTTCATTTGTTGATCGAAGTTGTTGCCAAGAGATTCATTGAACGCCCTTTTTGTAAGCCCCAGGCCTTTTGTGGGCATGTGCGAAAGTTTCTGAGCGATTTTGGCCACCGCTTCCCTGAACTCCTCTTCGGAGAAATATTTGTAGATCATCCCAATGCGTTCTGCTTCTGCAGCCGAAACTTTATCTCCAAGCATGGCCAATGCACTAGCCTTCGCCATACCCACAGTACGGGGTAACGTAAATGTTCCGCCACTGTCCGGTATGAGGCCTATGGCACTAAACGCCTGTATGAAAGAGGCCTTTTCGGAAGCCAGGATGACATCACATGCAAGTGCAAAATTGGCCCCGGCACCTGCCGCTACACCGTTCACGGCAGCAACGATCGGCTTTTCTATTTTCCTAAGCCTCGTCACAATTGGCTCGTAGTGTTGTTCCATCAGTACCCTGAATCCAGGATTTAATGATGGGTCAGTCACTTCTTTCAAATCCTGTCCGGCACAGAAAGCCTTCCCGGCTCCGGTCAACACGATTGCCCGTACTTCGTCGTTCCGATCGCATTCATCGAGCGCTTCAATCAAGGCGTGGGCCAGTTCCGAGTTAATACTATTGAAAGCTTCTGGACGGTTGAGGGTGATGGTTGCAATGTTGTCTGTTATATCGAGGGTTAGCGCCATTTTTCTTAGGAGGTTACTAGTGAATGGTGATTTTTGATGGGTTGATCAGTTAAGTAGGTGATTGATTGACTTATAATCCTTTATTAGCTTGAAATTAGAAGTTCCTTACGCGACAAAGGTCAATTACGATTTTTTGATTTACGATTTAACTCTCACTTCAAACATTTGAAATAATCGAAAGGCTCCAGGCAATCGTCGCATTGAAAAAGTGCCTTGCAAGCGGTAGAGCCAAACTGACTTACCAATCGGGTGTTATTGGACTTACATCTGGGACATTTAACCAATCGGTCTCCTTCGAACAAGACACGTTTGTCTGCCGAATCCTCCAGGGGTGCGGCAATTCCATATTCTTCCAGTCTTTGTTTGCCTTGTGCTGTAATCCAGTCGGTTGTCCACGCCGGAGACAACACCAGCTTCACTTTTGTTTCAAAACCCACTGCATCAACCGCTGACTTAATATCATCGGCAATCGTATCCATTGCCGGACATCCGGAATAGGTTGGCGTAATGTCGACAGTAACCTTTGATCCTTCCACGGCCACCTGCCTTACCACACCCATGTCCATGATAGAAAGCACCGGAATTTCGGGATCATGGACCGACCGTAAGGCTTTTTCTATTTGGGTATTGGCGATATGCAGCTGTGTGGCTACCACTGCATATTGGGATAGGCCCTTTGCATATACTGCAGATCCGAAAGTATAAATCCCAGATGCTCTGAGTGAATTCCGGACTTACCATTTGCAGCGCTAGGCGATGCTTCCGGTATTTTCAGACCACTAATTTCCAATACTTCTCGGAATTTCTCAGTGCTCGCTCTTTCGACAAGAGATAAATCAGCACCGATCCCTGCCTCTTTCATTTCCTTTTCAACCGCACTCTCTGTGAACATCTCGAAAACAAATGGATACATGTGGTCTATCGCTGCTTGCATCTTTTGGTGACTTTTGTCGGTGCCATCGCCCAGACGTTTAACCCATTCGGCAGAGAATCTCAGATGATAGGCGGACTCTTTTTGGGATTTGCTTGCGATAGCGGCAATGGTTTCGTCCTTGCTGCGTGCCAATTGGTCCAAAAGAGGAACATGGCAGCAATCAAAGAAAAATTGCCTGGCAATCACATGCCCAAAATCTTCATTTGGTTGCTCCACCAATAGCGAGTTGAGATATTGGCGATCTGTCCGAAGAAAGGCGATACTGTCTTCGGTGGTGTCCTCTTCTGATATTTCCGCGGCATACTGGAAATAACTTCGCACCTGACCAAAAAGATCGAGAGAAATGTTGGTTAAAGCGATATCCGTTTCCAGATTGGGGCCATGGCCGCAGAGCTCTGATAACCGATGACCCAAGATCATGGAGTTATCACCTAACATCAACAAATACTGGTAAAGCCTTTTATTAGTCATTTTGGATCTATTTGCTGCCTAATCAGATGTGTTTGAGTTCATCAGGAAGTTCATAAAACGTAGGATGCCGGTATACTTTGTCTTGCGCTGGCTCGAAAAGCTCGCCATTATGTTCGGGGTTAGAAGCCTTGATGTGCTTTGAGGCAACAACCCAGATACTGACGCCTTCCTGCCTGCGCGTATAGACATCCCGTGCATTTTCGAGTGCCATTTCTTCATCGGCAGCATGTAAACTACCTACATGACGATGTTCCAAACCATTTTTACTTCTGATGAATACTTCAAACAGAGGCCATTCTTTTTTCATCTCGTTACCAGTTTTTATGAGCTACTATGCCGTTTCTTTGAGTGAATTTCGGTTTTCTTGTTTTTCAGCGTAGGCAACCGCCGCTTCCCGGACCCAGGCACCCTGATCCCACGCATCGTTTTTGGCCTTAAGTCGTTCTTTGTTGCAAATACCGTTTCCTTTCACCACTTGCCAGAACTCTTCCCAGTCGATCTCTCCGAAATCGTAGCGTTTTTGCTCCTCATTCCATTGCAGATCTTCATCTGGTATGGTTAAACCCAGGTAGTCTGCCTGGGGCACGGTAATATCCACAAACTGCTGTCGCAATTCATCATTGGTCTTTCGCTTGATCTTCCAGCGAACAGATTGAGCCGTGTTGGGTGACTCTTCATCGCGCGGCCCAAACATCATCAGGGACGGCCACCACCACCTGTTTAATGCATCCTGAGCCATTTCTTTTTGTGCTGGTGTACCCTGGCACAGGGTAAGCATGATCTCATAACCCTGCCGTTGATGAAAGCTCTCTTCCTTACAAATACGCACCATGGCCCTGGCATAAGGTCCAAAGGATGTCCGGGTAAGCATTACCTGATTGATAATGGCAGCACCGTCCACCAACCAACCGATTGCCCCAATATCTGCCCAGGTCAGCGTAGGGTAATTGAAGATGCTTGAATACTTGGCTTGTCCTGAAAGCAATTGCTCATAGAGCTCATCACGGCTCATTCCCAGGGTTTCAGCTGCACTGTAGAGATACAGGCCATGACCCGCCTCATCCTGAACTTTGGCAAGCAGCGCCACCTTTCTCCTCAAAGTGGGTGTCCGGGTAATCCAATTGCCTTCTGGCAACATTCCCACGACTTCCGAATGCGCATGTTGAGAGATCTGTCGAATGTGCGTTTTTCGATATTTCTCGGGCATCCAATCTTTGGCCTCAATGGTTTCACCGGCATCGATGCGCTCATTGAAGCGTTCTTCTAAGCTTTTGATATCACTCATATGCTTGTCTTTTCTTACACGTCAAAATCTACGACTACCTTGTCGGAGGTGGGCACAGCCTGGCAGGTCAGTATAAAGCCATCTTTAACCTCCTCTTCTTCCAAAGCATAATTTACTAACATATCCACAGAGCCTTCAATTAGTTTGGCCTTGCAAGTGCAGCAAACTCCTCCTTTGCATGCGAAGGGTAAGTCTGCGGCATTTCGTAAAGCGCCATCCAATATCGGCTCTTTGCCCTGGGGAGCTTCAAAATCCAGCGTTTTTCCACCCTCATGGATTGTAATGCTAGCGGTCTTTCCCTCATACCTGGCTTCTACTTTGCGCTTGGCCTGAACGGGGGTACCAAACAATTCGAAGTGTACCTGTTTCTCATCAAGGCCCTGGGCTACCAAAAAGTCTTTAATTGCGAAGATCATGGGTTGGGGCCCACAAATGAAGACCTCATCGATATCCGCTGCGTCGCAAAGCCCATTAAATATGGCCGTCAACTTGTGTTCGTCCAGTCGTCCACTGAGCAGTTCCACATTGCGCTTCTCTTCATCCAGAATGTAGAATACTTCAAAGCGCTCCATGTACTGATTCTTCAGCGCCTCTAACTCTTCCTTGAGAATGATGGAAGAGACCGTACGATTAACATAAAATAGTTTGAAGGTGGCTCCAGGTTCCTCTTTCAAGTGAGTTTTAATGATCGACACCATCGGCGTGATCCCGCTACCTGCGGCGAAAGCCACAAAATTCCTCTCTTCGGAAGGTTCTATCTCCACGAAGAATTTACCAGCTGGCGGAGCTACCTCAATGCTGTCGCCTACTTTCAGTCGATCGTTTACAAAGGACGAAAACCTGCCGTCGACGATCTTCTTAACGCCAATTTTCCATTCTTTGTCCAGCGGACTGGAACAAAGGGAATAAGACCTACGCAACTCCTCCCCGTCTATCAGGGCCTTGAACGTCAGGTATTGTCCTTGTGTGAACTGAAATGCCTCCCGTAAGTCTTCGCTAATATCGAGTGTAACAATGGTACATTCGTCCGTTGTTTTTTCTAAATGACTTACTGGCAAACGGTAGAATTCCATACTAACAATTGATAGCTTAAAACTAACGATTATTAGTTAAAGATTGAAAATTCTGTGCACTATACCCCTTAACAGTTGGTGTAAACCAGAGAAATTGATCAATTTGGAGGTTATGCGACAAACGCTCAAAGATCAAGAGGTAGGACTGGATCCTAAATTTCGCTACCGGGGTATGAGTCAAACGCGTATCGAAACTTTCAGCGACACGGCCTTTGCATTGGCGATTACGTTGCTGGTCTTGTCATCGTCAGTACCTGAAACCTTCCAGGAGTTAAAAATGTCAATGCGAAATGTCATTCCATTTGGCATCTGCATTACATTAATAGCAGTCATTTGGTATCAACATTACATTTTTTTTATTCGGTATGGCCTGCAAAATGCCGTGACGGTTATCCTGAACATTTTTCTTTTATTTCTGATCCTGGTGTACGTCTATCCCCTGAAGTTCCTGGCCAGGTTCCTCGTCACCTATTATTCAACATTGTTTAATGGTGACAGCAGCCAACTGCGCTCGGAGTTTGGTGAGTTGCTGGGTGGAGATGGCGTTAACATGGGATTTCTAATGATTGTATATGGATTAGGCGCCTTTGCAATTTTTGGGACACTTGGAGCGATGTACGGACATGCACTAAAGCAGCGTTCGGGACTCAATCTGAATGAATATGAGACCTTCACCACGAATGTGAGCATGGTCGTGAATTTCTTGCAGGCAGGGATCGCGATGCTCTCGGTGCTCGTCGCTGCGTTTAAACCTTTTGGAGCACAGATCTCACCAATCATTGCTGGCTTCGTATATATGCTGTATCCGATAGTACTTCCGGGTGCAGGCTGGCATTTCAACAAGAAAAGAAAAAAGCAATTTCCTGAAGATACCTGACCCGGGCAGTTCCCTCGACGGCCGATTCACAACGAAAATGTCTTGTTCACCACAATTCGTCGAATACAAACCAACCAACCTTTTTTCCTTCCGTTAAGCAAGCCATAGAAATTTGGTGGCAAGAAATACTTGAAATTCGCTGGGGGTTCTACTCCTGGGTCACCGGTTTTTAGATGAAATTCCCAGGAGGAATATGAAAAAAAGATATATGAAACAAGCGGGTTTGTTGGGTTTGGCCTTCATTTTAAGTGCCTTGGCCGTATTTTATTCTTGTCAAGATGACCGACTTTCCAAGGCACAGGAAGTAGTGGATCAGGCCATTCAGGAGAATGGAGCATATTTGTTTGCAACTTCCAAGGTGTCCTTTAATTTCAGGGGCAAGGGCTACTCCGCCGAACGTCAGGGAGGCAACTATATCTATAAACGTTTTTTCCAGGATTCGACAGGGGCCGTCGAAGATATGCTGGTGAATAGTGCCGAATTCTCGAGAACGATCGACGGACAACCCATTAGCTTGACGGAAGAGTGGCAAGGCCGTTATGGGAGTTCTGTTAACTCAGTTCTATATTTTGTTGAAATTCTTTATAGGCTAAATGACCCGGCTGTAAATAAGAGCTATGAGGGCACTGCTACTATCAAAGGCGAAGATTACCACACGATCAAGGTCACATTTGGGCAAGAAAACGGCGGTGAAGATTTTGAAGACGAATACCTATACTGGATCCACACGAAAGATTTTACGCTCGATTACCTGGCCTATAATTACCTAACCGATGGTGGTGGTGTGAGATTCAGGGAAGCTTTTGATCGGGAAAAAATCAAAAACATCACGTTTCAAAACTATATCAACTACAAACCAGAATCGAAAGAAACGCCCCTACAAGACCTGCCTGCACTATTTGAAAACGGTCAGTTGCAGGAACTCTCAAGGATAATCAATGAAGATATCGTCGTGCGGTAATAACTCCCACAGAATTAATGAGGCAATTCTTCTTGCTCCCAAATTATCAGTAGGGGGTTGGACTATTTTGTGTTGATGATGTACCCAAGTGAAGGCCCGATATAGGTATGGTCTTTAAGATTGACCAGGCTGATCGGAACGGCGACTATAGATGTAAATCATAACGCCCAGACCCATCAAAAACATAGGTATACTGAGCCATTGACCCATATTGAGTGGTAGGTCAGCCTCAAATGCTTCCTGGTCCATCTTGAAGAACTCGTCGACGAATCGCAAAGACCATAGCAGCATCATGAAGAGCGCGAAATGGAATCCCTCCGGGAAGGACTGGCGCTTTTTTGCCCAAAGCCAGTAAAGCAAACCCATGATCAGTAAGCAATAAAGTGCCTCGTAGATCTGAGCTGGATGTCTGGTGATCCCCACACCGTAAACTTCCAATACTGATCGCCCTCCTCGTTGTTCAATCTTGTAAGCAAGCGGCTGGTTTCTACCGAAATCCACATGTTGCACAACCTCGGTATAGCTTAGCAGCGACCGCCGCAAACTTGTTTCCACAAACCGCTCATCACCTTGGCCTCCGAATTGCTCTCCTTCGTTGAAGGTAACAACCGCCGTAATACCAAATTTGCCAGGTTCATCTGAGGTCCGCTCCCCACCTTTTCGGAAGGTCACAGATTCAATCTTATCTTCATCAAATTTTAATACATCTTCAGTACCACGAGCATAAATGATCCCATAGTCAGATCCTGTTGCTATGCCCTCCATTTCAGAATTCATCAAATTTCCCGTACGGATCATGGCCCCACATAAAGCTACGACAATCACCAGTCTATCTACCATCCACAACCAGGTGTAACCCTCGGTCCGGCGCACAAAAAGCCATATCGCTGTAAGAATCCCTAGCGCTGCACCATGACTGGCCAGGCCACCTTCCCATATCTTTAGAATTTCAATTGGATTGGACAAATAGAGTTCGGGATTGTAGAAGAGGCAATGGCCCAATCGGGCACCGACGATAACAGCCACCACCATATAAGTGGTGAGCTTGTCGACATCTTTCTGCAGTTTACCCTCTTCCTTGAAAATGTAGTACATGATCTGCTGAGAGATGATGAATCCCAACGCAAACAATAAGCCATACCATACGATGGGCCTATCCTCGAGTCCTACGATCGATAGTGGTATTTTGAAAATTTCCGGATCCTGACTCCAGATGATGTAGTTAAATAGTGACATAAAGTATGCGCAGCACCTGGGTTAGGTGATCAAATTTTTCGCCAAAAATAGGGAGTAAAAAGAATTAGCACCGTGAAAAGCTCAAGTCTTCCTAAAAGCATTAAAAAGGCCAAGACCCACTTGCCAACTGAGGGGATATGAGCAAAATTATCTACTGGTCCTACCGAACCAAGCCCAGGACCAACGTTACCCAAGCAAGTAGCCACAGACCCAATAGCGGTCATAAAGTCCACACCCAAGATACCCATCACGATGGATCCCATAGCGAAGATCGATATGTAGATCATGATGAAGGCCAGAATATTGAAGGTAATGTCCTGAGTCACGGCTTTTGTATTGAATCTCACGGGAATCACCGCTGATGGGTGTATTTGGCGTTTGAGTTCCAAGATACTGTTTCGGATCAGAATGATATGGCGCACAATTTTCACCCCTCCCGCTGTAGAACCCGCCGACGCACCCAGGAACATCATTATGAAGAATAGCAAGGTCAAGAAAGAGGTCCATGCCGTATAGTCGTGTGTCACATAACCGGTGGTGGTGATAATCGAAACCACATTGAAAAGTGCGTCCCTAATGGATTTTTCCAATGAATCATGTCCCAACCCGTAAATGACCAGGCCAACAACCAATGAAATGACCACACAGAATCCGAGATAGAATCGGAATTCCTCATTTTTCAGGACCTTGCCAAACTGTCCGTGAAGACCAAAGTAGGTCATGGTGAAATTGGTCCCTGCCAGGAACATGAACAGAACAATAACGTACTGAATAAACGGACTTGTATAATAGGCAATACTGGCATTTTTCGTAGAGAATCCGCCGGTAGCCATGGTTGTAAGCCCATGATTGATTGCATCATAAAAGTCCATGCCACCAACCCACAATAAGCAGGTTTCCCCGACCGTCAACCCCATATATATCAACCAGAGTCGCTTAGCTGTTTCTTTGATCCTTGGCTGAAGCTTGTCTGGTGAAATGCCCGGAGCCTCAGCCACAAAAAGCTGCATGCCTCCGATGCCCAATATCGGAAGAATTGCGACTGTCAGCACGATAATACCCATACCTCCAATCCATTGGGTGAGCGACCGCCAGAAAAGGATGCCCTTATGTACACTCTCAATATCTGTCAGGATGGTAGCTCCAGTGGTAGAATATCCGGAAAGGGTTTCGAAAAATGCGTTGGTCAGGTCTGGAATAGCGCCACTGAAAATGTAGGGCAACGAACCAAAAAAGGACATGCTAAGCCAGCCGAAAGTAACCACGAGATAGCCCTCGCGTTTTCTGAGTTCCTTGTTTTTTGCCTTCCTTGTTAAAAGCCACAAAACCAGCCCGGAAGCGATAGTAATGGCACCTGACTTGGAGATCGCTTCCAGATCGCCCTCGCCATAGTAAGCACTAAATGGAAGACAGAGGAACATGAATACACCATTTAACACCCACAACGTTCCTAAAATGTTGAGAATGATGGTGTAGTTAAATCGCATACAACCGAATTACTTGAAGAATCCTTCTACCGAATGAATACATTCGGGTTTTGAGAGTACCACCACGCGATCCTTTGGCTCAAATTTGAAATTTCCGCGTACGGTGTGTCCCTGATTTTTTCTTATTACGCCGCCGATGATCGCGGTTCGCGGAAAGGGCAGGTTGCGCAGTTCCTGCTGGAGAATCCGCGAATTGGGTTGAACTTCAAATTCGAGAATCTCTGCATCTACCCCGTGAATACTGGTCAAATTTAAAACCTCGCCTCGTCTGATGTATCTAAAAATGAAGTTCGCGGCAATCAGTTTCTTATTGATGAGCGTGTCTACACCTATACTCTGCGAAAGATGGATGTAGTCCATGTTTTCCACCAACGCGATGGTTTTTTTCACGCCGTGGTTTTTGGCTACCAACGATGACATAATGTTGGTCTCCGAATTGCCGGTAACCGCAATGAAAGCGTCCATCTGCCCAATACCTTCTTCCTTCAGCAGCTCTACGTCCCGACCATCTCCGCTGATCACCATGGTATCCGAAAGTTCATCGGCCAATGAGAAGCACTTGTTTTTATTGGTCTCGATGAGCTTGATGTTGTATTTCTTACTCAGTTGCCGAGCTGTGTTGATACCTACTTTGGAACCACCTAAGACCATCACATTTTTGATGTCAATCCGTTTTTTGCCTCCCAGGTCCATCACCCGATCAATGCCATCTGGTTGTGCAATGAAGTAGGCATGATCGTTCATCTTGAATTTGTTTTCACCATGCGGAAGGATGGTTTCATCCTCTCTTAAGATCGCCACAGTAGTGAAACTATTGTCAGGATTAAGGTAGGCTGTCTCGGTTAAAGACTTATTGAACAGCTCGGAGTTCTCGTCGATAGTGATCCCAATTAAGGAGAGCATCCCTTTATCAAATTCAAAAGTATCGGTCAGTGCCGATTCCTTGAGGAGACGCTTAATTTCTTTGGCAGCCAGGGATTCGGGGGAAATAACCTCATCGATCCCGATTTTCTTGAGGTCAAGCTTTTCCCGTTGATGAAGGAATTCAATATTAGAAATACGAGCAATGGTTTTCTTCGCTCCTAATTGCTTCCCTATCGTACAGGTAGTAAGGTTTGTTTCCTGATCAGAGGTGACGGCTATCAACATATCGGCTTTCCCGACATTGGCCTCCTCCAGAATTTTTATTGATGTTGAGCTACCTCTTATGGCGTGTACGTCCAGGTTATTGGAGGCATGTCCTAGGACATCCTCATCCTGATCGATTAGCACGATATCCTGCTCCTCGTATGCCAGCAGTTTTGAGAGGTGAAACCCCAGGTCTCCTGCTCCGGCAATAATTATCCTCATGGTCCGCTAACGACTTAAAGGGGGCAAATATAAGTGAATCACAAAAGCGGGTAAATACACTTTTGTACCAATTCGATGAGTGGGTTAATTATGTAGCTGACTAAAGTATTTCTTTGCTTCAACCAGCACCTTAGGCGCCAGGGCCAGTGCAGATATCATCGTAGGAAACGCCATGAGCCCATACGCAACAAATACGAGGTTCACCACCAAATCCAGTGAACCGAGTGAACCAACCACCACAAGTATCAGGTACCAGTAATTGAATATCTGACCATATTTCGCACCGATCAAAAAAGACAGGCATTTACGCCCGCAATAAGCTAAACCAAAAATGGTGGTGATGGCAAAAATCATAACACAGAGGACCAAAATATAGGGTCCCACACCAGGCAGAGAACTATTGAAAGCACTAGCCGTAAGTGCGATACCATTGGACTCTTCCATGGTCCAAACACCGGTGATCAATATGCACAGACCTGTCATCGTACATACTACTAAAGTATCGATTGCGGGTTCCATCATGGCCACCAGCCCTTCTCGTACGGGTTCATTCGTTTTCGCCGCACCATGAATCATCGGCGCCATCCCGATACCTGCTTCATTGGAAAAGGCCGCCCGCTTTGACCCTTCCAAAATAATTGCTCCCAGGGCTCCTCCGAGTGCTGCCTGCGCGGTAAATGCATCCTTGATAATGAGCGCGAAGGATGGTATGATCTGGTCATAATTGAGCAAAAGGATCAGCAGCACACTTGCAACGTATAGCACAACCATGGCTGGCACTAACCGGGAGGCAACTAAGCCAATTCGTTTTATTCCCCCAAGAATCACAAGTGCTACAAGGGTTGCGATGGTCAGTCCGATTGTCAGGTTAAGACCAAAACTATCCGCCACCCCATTTGGGATAAAAACCACGTCTTTCAGCACTGCAACCATTTGATTGGCTTGAAAGACTGGCGTGGCACCAAAAAAACCGGCAACCGAAAAAAAGATAGCTAAGGGCATCCATGACTTTCCCAGCCCTTCTCGAATGACATACATCGGGCCACCCTGTATTTCTCCAGCTGAATCTTTTCCCCGATAGAGGACAGCCAGGGTGCAGGTGAAGAATTTGGTACAGATTCCGAAAAAAGCACTCAACCACATCCAGAACATGGCTCCGGGACCTCCTGCAGCAATTGCCAGCGCAACGCCACTGATGTTGCCCATACCGATCGTAGCGGCCAAAGCCCCAGATAGCGCCTGAAAATGACTGATCTGACCAGGATCATCAGGGTTGTCATACTTGCCACGAAGGACATTAATAGCATGTCCAAAAAATCGAAAAGGCAAAAACCGTGAGTAAATCATAAAAAAGGCTCCTCCACCCATCAAAAGAATGAGTAACGGATAACCCCATATGAAGTCCGAGGCCGCTAATACTAAAGCTTCAATACGCTGCACAGATCAATAGATTGTAGGTTATGGTTTTATTTCGGGCTTTGATGGTCAACTAAAGGTTGGGCTTTGTCAGTAAGGGCTCCAAATATTGCCAGACGGTTTGGGCCACCAGCTGATGTCCGTCGGGAGTTGGATGAATGCCATCAGGTAAGTTCAACTCCGGGATGCCGGCCACCTTCTCAAGAATAAAAGGAATAAGCACCGCATCATTTTTTTCGGCGAGTTCTTCAAATATTTTTTCAAATCCCTGCGTATAGTCGGGGCCGAGATTCGGGGGCACCTTCATGCCTGCGATTACAACTTTGACATTCGGATTTGCCGTTTTTACCTGGTCAATAATACTCTGCAAATTCTTTGGTGTCTCCACCAAAGGCAAGCCCCGTAAGCCATCATTCGCGCCGAGTTCTAAAACAAAAATGTCGGGTACGGTTCTCAGTACCCAGTCAATCCTACTTTTGCCGCTGGCAGTGGTTTCGCCGCTCAAACCGGCATTTACCACTTGATAATCGTAACCCAGGGAATCCATCCAGTCCTGGATAATGGCTGGGAACGCTTGCTCGACGGCCAATTGGTAGCCAGCAGTGATACTATTGCCAAAGAATAAAATAATAGGCTGGTTTGTAACATCTGGCGTGCTCCCTGCGTCGGTTTCCTGCGAGGTGGCACTATTGGAGGGTTCTTTCTGAGGTTGCGAACACCCAAATCCCGCGATAAGCAGGAGCGCTATAATCGATATTCGTATCATTTGGAATGCATTCACCCACGATCTACGCGGGAATTTTGCAAATAGTTCGTTAAAGGCAGGGCAAGATAACAAACTAGTAAGTAGCCAGTTCGTATTATTGTTTTAAACAAAGGAATATGTCCGCAATATTGGAGGTTGCCTCCGTTTCAAAAACTTTTTCTAGCAATTCCAGGAACGTGAAAGTTCTTGATGACATCAATTTTTCAGTGGATGCGGGAGACTCCACCGCCATCGTTGGACCTTCGGGTAGTGGCAAAACCACGCTACTGGGATTATGTGCAGGCCTGGACCGGGTTACAGAAGGCCAAATAGTGCTGAACAGCATATTGCTGAACAAATTGTCGGAAGATGAGCTGGCCCAGGTGAGGAACGAACATGTGGGATTCGTTTTTCAAAATTTCCAGTTGATCCCGACACTGACAGCTCTGGAAAATGTAATGGTGCCGCTGGAATTGCGCGGGGTTCGTGGCGCTGGAAGTACTGCGGCGGAATTGTTGGAAAGGGTCGGACTGAGTGAACGACAAGATCATTACCCCACACAGCTGTCCGGGGGCGAGCAACAAAGGGTTGCCATTGCCAGGGCTTTTTCCAATACACCTAAAATCCTTTTTGCGGACGAACCCACAGGGAATCTGGACGAGGAAACCAGTCACTCGGTAGAGGAACTTCTATTTGAGATCAACCGCGAGAGTGGAACTACCTTGGTATTGGTAACGCATGACCTGGAGTTGGCCCGCAAAACCAATCAAATAGTAAGATTACGTGGTGGTAAAGTAGTGAAGTCAGCCATCAGTGAAGCAGTTTAAAAAGAGGATCGGAGGAAATCAAGCGGCCATTTAGCCGGGATGGTGGGCAGCGCCGGGGAACAGGCGGACAGCCCGAATATCTTGAGCTAAGCACCAGTAGCTGATCGCTCCCATTAAAAAATAAAAGACTTGGACAAAAAAATAACAGTAGCCCCTACCCGATACAGCCGGGCCTGGCCCTGGAAAATGGCTTGGCGCGATAGCCGAAGCAGTCGTGGCAAATTACTGCTTTTCATTGCTTCTATATCGCTGGGTATCGCCGCGATGGTGGGTATTACTTCATTCCGGGAGAACCTCCTGGCGGAAATCGATGAACAAGCCAAAAGCCTCATCGGGGCGGACGTAGCAGTCAGTAGTAACCGACCATTACCTGACTCATTGCATTATGCGTTTCAGTTCTTGACTGCCTCCGACTCAAGAGAAAGCTATTTCTCATCGATGGTCTTTTTCCCGAGAACAGATGGTACGAGACTAACGCAGGTACGGGCTGTGCAGGGAAAGTATCCCTACTACGGCGAAATCGAAACGGAGCCTGCGGCAGCGGCCAGGAACTTCCGGGAGGGGCGCAAGGCGATCGTAGACGAAAAGCTCATGATCCAATACAATGTGGAACATGGCGATTCGGTCCGCATCGGTAAGTTGAGCTTCGAAATCATCGGAACCATCCGTAAAATACCTGGACAGACCAGTATTCAGGGAACGATCGCACCGGTGGTTTACATCCCTTACGAATATGTAGAGGAGACCGGCCTCGTACAGCGAGGGAGCCGCATCAACTACATCAGCTACTTCCAGTTTCACCCCGATCTGGACACCACCAACTTGTGGGGACCCCTGGTTGCCAGAACCGAAAGCAAGGGTTATGATGTGGAGACCATTGAAGAGCGTAAAAGGGAAACCGGGCAGGCCTTCAGCAATCTGTCCAACTTCCTCGAGCTCGTCGCCTTTACGGCGCTCCTTCTTGGCTGTCTTGGAGTAGCCAGCTCTATTCACGTTTATGTAAAAAGTAAAGTGCAATCGGTCGCTGTATTGAGATGCCTTGGGATGAAAGCACAGCAGGCGATCAGCATATTCCTGATCCAGGTGGTTGGGTTCGGTTTTATTGGTTCTATCCTGGGGAGTCTGCTGGGATTGGTGTTGCATCTTTATCTACCCGCGGTAGTCAAGGATTTTGTACCCATTGAAATCACGCCAACACCTTATTGGCCGGCGACATTGGTCGGTCTCGCACTTGGCTTGTTGATTTCCTTTTTGTTTGGACTTTTGTCGCTCGTTGGTTTGAGAAAAGTGAGTCCACTATCTGCCATACGGTTTGGTTTCGATGGTACCTTCCGTTTTGACCGAGCACTGGTCCCAATCATCATAGGTATCGGCTTATTCATTTTTCTGTCAGTCTACTGGCAAATCCAATCGATTTCGGACTCATTGGTATTTTCGGGGATCCTCCTGGGATCGGTGGCGGTGCTTTTTGGCATTGGCAAGGGCATGAGTTGGCTCACGCGAAAACTGGTCCCCTCGAACCTCTCATACGTTTGGCGACAGGGGTTTTCCAATTTGTATCGACCCAACAATCAGACGGTTATTTTGGTAACTACCATCGGTTTGGGAACAGCTTTTCTCGCCACACTTTATTTTATGCAGGACCTACTTGTCGAGCGGGTTTCGCTGGCAGAACAGGGAAAGCGGCCCAATACCATTCTTTTTGATATTCAAAGTAGTCAAAAAGACGAGATCCGAGAATTGACGCTCAACTATGACCTACCGGTGATCCAGGAGGTACCGATTGTCACGATGCGGTTGTTGGAAGTTAATGGTTATGACAAAGACGAGGCTTGGAACGATTCTACCGTGTCGATCCCTGATTGGGCCTACAACAGGGAATACCGGGTGACCTACCGCGATAGCCTCATAGATAGTGAATCCCTGGTGGAGGGAGAATGGATTGGTCAGATTGAGAATCCGAATGATTCAATTTTAATAAGTATATCGAAAGGGTATGCCGAGAATCTCAACCTGGAAATTGGCGATAAGATCCTCTTTAATGTGCAAGGAGCACTTATCACTACCTACGTCGGGAGTTTTCGCGAAGTAGACTGGACCCGGGTGCAGACCAATTTCCTTGTATTGTTTCCCAATGGAGTTCTGGAAAAGGCTCCTCAATTTCATGTCTTGGTGACGAGGATCGACCGGACCGACCTTTCGGCACGATACCAGCAGGCGGTGGTGAGAAGTTACCCGAATGTTTCAATCATCGATCTGGAATTGATATTGAAAACGCTGGAGGAGGTGCTTGGTAAAGTGGCCTTTGTGATTCGATTTATGGCGTTTTTCAGCATTGGCACCGGATTTATTGTAATGATCAGTTCGATCATTCTCAGCAAATTTCAACGTGTCAAAGAAAATGTGCTTTTAAGAACGCTGGGCGCCTCGAAAAAGCAATTATGGATCATAACAGTTGCCGAATATTTCTTCCTGGGTACAATCAGTGGTCTCAGCGGCATAGTCCTTGCCGGATTATTTTCGTCGCTGCTGGGCACGTTCGTATTCGAATTCACTTTTGTGCCGGACCTGGCGAAAATCGGCTTGATCCTATTGGCAGTAACGATCGTGAGTGTGTCGATCGGATTGTTCAACAGTCGTGATGTTGTACGGCAATCGCCCCTGGAAGTGCTACGCCGGGAAGGTTAACAATAGGCAGACCACATTCCTGAAGTACATAATTCGCAGTGCAATCAGAATATTTCACGCGTCAGTTTTAAGCGTTCCAAGAATGGTCTAGAAATGCCTGATCACAAGAATTAGGAAAGCGCAAGAAAAAGCACACCTGCTATGGCTGCTCCGGCTATTGGCCCCAATACGGGGATCCACGAATACCCCCAGTCACTGTCTACCTTGTTCTTTATTGGGAGCAACTGGTGCATGATCCTTGGCCCAAGATCTCTGGCGGGGTTAATAGCGTAGCCAGTAGTACCACCAAGGCTTAGGCCGATCACGGTCACAAGGAGCCCTACGGGCAGGGCATCCAGCGCTCCCAGTGAAGCTTCCTGACTCCCAACAGTTGCCCCGGAGATATAGAAAACCCCAAACACCAATGCGAATGTCCCCATTAGCTCAGAAAAGAAGTTAGAAGCCGGGTTCCGAATCGCCGGCGAAGTACAAAAAGTTGCCCGTTTCGCTTCCCCATCCTCGGTGATATCGTAATGGTCTTTGTGCATGAGGTAAACCATCGTGGTTCCTGCCATGGCACCCAGCATCTGGGCCAGGATGTAGCTAGGCACCAGACTCCACGAGAACGAACCGGCTACTGCCAGACCGATGGTCACTGCCGGGTTCAAATGCGCGCCGGAAATAGAACCCGCTATGAAAACAGCCACGAAAACAGACAACCCCCAGGCAAGTGTTATCACGATCCATCCGCCAGAGTTGCCTTTGGTTCCGGACAAAACGACATTGGCAACTACGCCGTTTCCAAGCAGCAAAAGCATGAATGTACCAACAATTTCAGCCAGAAAGGGAGTCATATTTTCTTGGAAATAAGGGTTGAAGCAAAAATATGTTGGAAGATAGTAAAAACAGATTTTTAAATTACCTGCCAAATGCGAGGTGTACTTTTTTCATTATTGATGATTATCTGTCTGCAACTGGTAGGTCAGAGCTTATCAGATGTGCAGCGGAAGGAATTTGTTCGCGATCAGGACATCTATCTCAAAAGCCTAAATCTCTCCATCGACCAAAATCGAGCTTATCAGACCGTGACAATCAAATACGAGAAGATCTACATGGCCATCTATCGAAGTGATATGAGTCCCGCCGCCAAAAAAAGGAAAGTCAAATCCTCAAAAAAGGCAAAAAACAAGGAAATGAGTCAAATACTGACACGAGACCAGTTCAGACTTTACCTTGGAAGACAGAAAGAAATAGCTGAGAAATACAATGAGTAAACTAAATCCCTTTCACCTGGCCATACCTGTTAAAGATGTCCTTGAAACACGCGCCTTCTATAGAGATGTATTAGGATGTCCGGAAGGCAGGAGTAGCGAGCATTGGGTGGATTTTGATTTTTACGGACATCAGTTAGTTATACACCAAATCACCCAGCAGGCTAGCGAGGGGGAAAATGCTAATCCCGTAGATGGTCATCAAGTTCCAGTCCCTCACTTTGGCATCGTACTGGATTGGGATGACTGGCATCATCTAGCGGAAAAACTGGAACGCCTGGGGACGAAATTTGTCATTGAGCCTTATGTTCGATTTGAGGGTCAACCTGGGGAGCAGGCTACCATGTTCTTTCAGGATCCTTCGGGAAATGCGCTGGAATTCAAATCCTTTAAGGATAGAAGCCGACTTTTTGCCAAGTAGGGAATTTGGCCGGGAATCTGTATCCTAAATACTAGCTATATTTCAGGTCCTATGCGCCAAAGAATTGCCTATCTATCGTTGGCTCTGTCGCTACTATGCGCCTGCGCCAACTCGAAGAAAAAGCAGCAGTCCGCTGTTGTGGATTATACCTCGATTGCCAACCAAAAACTTGGAAATGGGGTAAAGTTTATTGAAAACAGTGATGGAGATTATGTCTTGTGCCTACGTGAATCCAAAGACTTGAATGATCTCAACCTTAAGAGATACATGGTTTTGGAAAAGTCTTCAGGCACGGTGCTGGTCGATGTTTCAAAAGTAAGTGGAAGTGTAACTTGGTTTGACGACTCGAAAATCAAAATAAACCCTATGAATCGAGTAGCACCTGACAAGACTACTGGAAATATCGACGATAACTCCTACCTCATTGATGTAAAAACGGGCAAGCGGATTGCAGGCGGACAAATCAACAAATAAACATGAAATTTAAAAAGATTGCATTGGTAATGGCCATGGCGGTACTGGTCGTTACATCGTTTTATCTCTTAAAAGAATTAGGGCAACAGGCAGCACCCTCTTCCACGTCAAAAATTAAGGAGATAAATTCCGAACAATATTTTCAGGATAAGCAGGCGGCCAAAAAAGCCAAGCTGGAGATCAAGGATCAGCCAATGGATCGACCTGATTTATTTGCACAAATCCAAAGAGAGCGACGAACACCCGTTGATAGAGCATACCCCGAATATGCGGCGAACCATTTGCTCGATGAGTTCAGAGCTGCTCAAGTACAGCGATCCAAAAGTGCCGCTCGCAGCGCCGCTTCATTGACTTTTGATGAACGAGGACCCGGCAATGTCGCAGGACGAACCAGAGCCGTGATCGTTGACCCAGACGATGCCTCACATAATACATGGTTTGCGGGTTCCGCTTCCGGAGGCATATGGAAAACCACCAATGCGGGTCAATCCTGGACAAGCCTAACCAATGATCTTCCCAACCTGGGCACCAACGCTCTGGCCATGTCGCCAGCAAATACAAGTGTGATCTACGCAGGTACCGGAGAGCCATTTTCGGGTGGAGAGGTGGACGGTAGTGGCCTGTTCAAGTCAACAGATAAAGGGGTGAGCTGGACTCAAATTGGCAATCCAGCGACCTTCCCCAATTTCAGAAACGTGACCAGGGTCATTGTAGACCCAAACAATGCAAATGTGGTATTGGCTACGGCCCAAAGTACGGTTTTCGCTGGTGGAAGGACCAGTTCTATCTTTAAATCAACTGATGGCGGAGCAAGCTGGACGGAGACCACCACTGTCTCGGGCAGCTTGGAAGACCTTGTTTACGACCCTTCCAACTTTTCTACGATGTACGCTGGCTGGTTTGGCAACGGCGTGCTGAAATCCACCGATGGTGGAGATACATGGACCAACTCCAGCAGTGGGTTAAAGTTGGGCCAACGGATCGAACTCGCGGTATCTCCGGTGGATCCACAACGCATCTGGGCATCCGTCGTTGGGGGTGAAAGCGGATCAAACTCCGATTTGTATATATCCCTGGACGGTGCGTCTAACTGGATCCTACTGGAAAACGAGGATGAAAGTACGCTTGATTTTTTAGGCTCACCCACCACTGGCAATCAGGGCAATTATGACAATACCGTACTGCCACACCCTTTTGATGCAGACGTAGTGTATGTTGGTGGAATTGATATCTGGAAGTTTACACTTGGATCAGGTAGTAGCGAACGTAATTCCATTGAGGTAGTAGAGAATGGAACGGACGCATTCATTGATTTTGTGAATTTTGGTGCGACATTCTTTGGAGGGCGGCTCGAAACCGGAGAAGCAGAACCGCTCGTTTCCGTAGAGATCAGATTCGGCCAGGGCACACAAATGGCACACAGGTTTACTGTCGACATGCAAGGCTCAGGCGTACCGGACAATGACTATTTATTTCAGGACTATGTAGAAGTACCATTCCAGGTGTGGGATGTCACAAACGATCGCCAGCTAATGGCATCATTTCGTGATCAACAAGAAAATGGTACCTGGGAATTGATCGAAAACAATACCGACGGTGACGGTGCAGATGATTCAAGAGAGTACTTGTTTGTGCATTTGATCGACTACAGTACCGAGGCAAACCCGCAGATCTCCTCAAATGGCGGCCAGACTCATGAACAGTTGTACTTTGTGTGGCCGACCCTGGCCGATGGTGCCTCATTTGACCCCAATGATCTTCCTGTCACTTCACTAAATATCGAATTAACAAATATCACCACGCGCGTCAGAGCATTTGAGAACATAACAGACGCGTATGAGGATTTTGACCTGGAAAATACGTTTACCAATGAGCAATTTGAAAACCAGTTGGGTGTACACCCCGACCAACATGGCTTGGTCGCTATTGTGGAAGATGCGTCGGAGCAAACATTTAGGATCTTAAATACCAACGATGGGGGCCTCTACGTAAGCGCTGTTTCCGCAAATCCTGGTGCCGCGAACAACTCCTTTACCTACGCTGGAGTTGGTTACAACACGACCCAATTTTATGGGGCGGATAAGGCCCCAGGAGAAAATAGATACATTGGAGGTATGCAGGACAACTCCTCGTGGTTTACGCCTGCGGGGACCAGTGCCAGCGCGTCAAGTAATTACTCCTTTGCGGTAGGAGGAGACGGCTTTGAAGCCATTTGGAACAACCGGGATGCCAACTTGATGATGGCCTCTGTCCAGTTTAACCAGTTGGTTAGGTCTACCAATGGCGGCAGCAGCTGGAGTCTTGCTACTTCCGGGTTATCAGATTCAGGGCAAGGTCAGGGACCTTTTGTTTCGCGTCTGGCCAACTCCAAATTCAAACCTGATCGTGTATTTACCGTGGGCAGGACAGGCGTGTGGCGTTCATTAAACTTCGGTGCTAGCTGGGAGGCGACACCCATCAATTCGGAGTTCTGGCAATTTTCCAACATCATGGATGTTGAAGTGTCTGATGTGGATGTGGACTTGATCTGGGCTGGAAGTGCGCTGCAAGCAGATAGTCGATTGTTTTATTCGGAAGATGGTGGAGAGACTTTCACCCCAACTGAGAACTATAATGGTACAGCCCTTGGACTTACCTCAGGGTTCAAACCCCACCCAACCGAGCGAAACACGGTGTTTGCATTGTTTTCTTTTGCTGACAGACCCAAAGTCTTAAAATCAACAGACCTGGGCGCTAACTGGGCAGACATTTCAGGTTTTGAAGGAGGAAGCGGCACTTCATCAAACGGTTTTCCTGATGTAGCTGTCAACACGATTCTCGTATTTCCGAATGATGGCAACAGGATTTGGGTTGGGACTGAAATCGGACTGGTGGAATCTACCAATGGAGGCGCGTCCTGGTCGTTGCTCGACTGTAACCTTCCGGCGGTTAGCGTCCACGACATGAAAATACAAGATGACCAAATAGTGGTAGCTACTTATGGTCGCGGTATTTGGTCTGTGACCATTCCCGCAATCGAAAGGGATGTAATTTTCGCTCCTGTCTTAGGTGAAGTTTCAATCAGTCCTCAGGGTGAAACCCAGGTTGAAGTCATATTCTCGGAGATATTTGATTCCACACATGTGGTTGTTAATGAAGAGGTGATCCTGGAACTGGCAGCAAACACGACAGGTACCGTGACCAACTCCCTTAGCGACCTAAATCTGGATGGTAATCTGGATGTCCAGGTAATCTCCTATCTCAGCGGTAGAGAGTTCAAGTCTGACAAAATCGAGCGCTTATTTTTCACTCCTAATAGTCCTTCTAATACTTATGAAAGTGATTTTACCGTTGATGACGGTAGTTTCCTTGGTTCCGGATTCAGAATTACTCGACCAGGTGGGTTCAGAAGCCAGGCCATACATTCGGACCACCCCTACCCTGAGTTGACCTCTTCGGTTTTCGTCCTGAAAACTCCAATAATCGTTGCCAGTGAAGAGGCTACCATGACCTACGAGGATGTAGCGATAGTGGAAACGGGAGAAAGCGGTACGGAGTTTGGCGATTTTGAGTTCTGGGATTTCGTGATCGTAGAAGGCTCTCAAGATGGGCGGACGTGGCTGCCACTCGCTGATGGTTACGATGCTTCCTTTGACCCAACCTGGCAAGCCGCCTACGATGGAAGTCAGGACGGTACGGAAGACATGTATGTGGAACACACATTAGATCTGTTAGAAACTTTTGATGCGGGAGATGAAATTCTCATTCGCTTTCGTCTTTTTTCGGACCCAAATGCCGTCGGCTGGGGCTGGATGATAGACAATGTGAAAATTCAGGAAGTGGTGTTAAATAGCCCAAAAAAGCTCACCAACTCCTTTCAGGTATTTCCCAATCCGATCAATTCCAACTCAGTGATCAGCTATGACCTGGCAAATGCCAAAAACATTCAATTTTCAGTCATTGCGCTGGATGGCCGTGTAATCGAGACATTCTCACCAACCAGGGAAAATCAGGGAACAATTTCCCTTCCGCAACTCCATGTCAATCCCGGGATATATGTATTGAAAATGGATTCGGACCTTGGTTTCGAGACTAGACAAATTTTGGTGACCGATTAAAAAACCCAGGAGCAGAAGAGAGATCTATTCTCTCTTCTGCCAGTTATCTCTTAGCGTGACCACCCGGTTAAACACCAAATTTCCGGACGCGGAATCCTGGTCTACGCTGAAGTAACCGATACGTTCGAACTGTACCGTCTCACCAGCGGACATATTAGCTACCGAAGGCTCCAAAATAGCATCACTGATAATCGTGAGTGAATTCGGGTTCAGATGGTTCTTGAAATCATCATCGATTTCGCCCATATTCTCGGTTAGGAATAAGCGGTCGTACAATCGTACCTCCGCTTTCAAACCGTGATCAGCAGAAACCCATCCTAGCGTTCCCTTAACCTTCTTCCCGCTAGTATCCTGACCGCTACGTGTCGTCGGATCATATTCGGCGTAAACTTCTTCGACCTCACCGTCATCTCCTTTTTTGAAGCCGGTACACTTGATGATGTACCCATATTTCAGGCGCACTTCCCGGTCAGGGCCCAGCCGAAACCACTTTCGGGGACTGGGCGGATTCTCGAGAAAATCTGCCTTGTCGATATACAATTCCCGGGTAAACGGCATGGTTCGGGTTCCGGCGGAAGAGTCCTCGGGATTATTCACTGCTTCCATTATCTCTTCATGGCCCGCTTCCCAGTTAGTGATCACCAGTTTCAACGGATTAAGAATACCAAAGACCCTGTTCGATGTTTTGTTCAGATCTTCTCTGATGGCATGCTCCAAAATGGCGATATCATTAAGTCCGTCTCTGCGGGCAACACCAACGGTATCAATAAATTTTTTGAGTGCTTCAGGTGTGACGCCTCTTCGCCTCATGCCGGAGATTGTGGGCATCCTAGGGTCATCCCAGCCCGCAACTTTTCCTAACTCCACTAACTCTCTTAAATACCTTTTGCTGACAATGGTATAGCTAGGCCTTAATCGGGCAAACTCTGTCTGCTCCGAAGGGAAAATTTCCAACTTTTCTATCAGCCAATCATAAAGTGGCCGGTGCTCTTCAAACTCGAGGGTACAAAGTGAGTGTGTGACCTTTTCGAGGCTGTCCGACTGACCGTGGGCAAAGTCATAGGTGGGGTAAATGACCCATTTGTTGCCAGTTCGGTGGTGTTCCATATGTTTAATTCGATACAGGATCGGATCCCTCATATGCATGTTGGGTGAAGACATATCCCCTTTGGCCCGAAGTACACGTTCACCAGCTGCGTATTTCCCTTCTTTCATCTCCTCCAGAATTGAAAGGCTTTCGGTCGCGGGCCGGTTGCGAAAAGGACTTTCCTTCCCCGGTTCTGTGGGAGTACCTTTGATTTCATTGAACTGTTCCTGGGTCAACTCGTCGACATAGGCAGACCCCTTTTCGATCAGCGTCTGAGCCATGCTGTACAATTCATCAAAATAGTCGGAGGCATATCGCTCCTCATCCCACTCATAACCTAACCACCGAATATCCTCCTTGATCGCCTCTACATACTCGGTATCTTCTTTCTCGGGGTTGGTATCATCAAACCTCAGATTGCACTTCCCGTCATATTTCTGAGCGAGTCCAAAATTTAAAATTATGGATTTAGCATGGCCAATATGGAGATAACCATTGGGCTCTGGAGGAAACCTGGTTTGAATAGCCGGGTGCTTTCCCTGCTCCAGGTCGCGTTCGATTTTCTGCTCGATAAAATTCAAGGGTCGTTTTTCTTCCTGCGTCATCTTTGTTTTAAATGATGCCGCAAAGTACGTATGTAAGGGGGCAAAAAAAAAGGGCCGACTAAAGTTGCCGACCCTATCAACCTAAAACATCACTGAACCAATGTTTCTTTTAAAAGCTTTGCTGTTTGTATGCCTTTTTGTCTATAGCTCTCGAACGGAACTAGTTCAAAGATGCCACAAACTTTTGAGGCCCGTAACCTTTTATCGATGAGTCAACGGTAAAACTCGATGAATGGAAAATTCATCTGAACTAAAGAACATTATTAGTAAAACTAAATGGCAAAAGCGCCCTCACATCGTCCAATCGATAGAAATGAGTGGCATCAAGTTGCATAAAGAGTTGTATGGGAGATTCTTGCATTGTCGCATATTCCAACATCACTTGTCGGCAAGAACCACAAGGAAAGGCCCCTGGACGGTCTCCATCCCTGTTTTGGGCCAGAACCATAACGGTCTGAATAGGTGTTTGATGCTCAGATCGCAGTTTGAAGAATGCTACACGTTCGGCGCACAAGCCCGAAGGGTAGGCAGCATTTTCCTGATTGTTGCCAATGACGATGCTTCCATCCTCCATTAAAAGGCCCGCCCCAACTTTGAAATTTGAATAAGGTGCGTAGGCAAGTTCGAGCGCATGCAAAGTCGCATCATGCAATGTCTTGACCTCTGGAGTCAAGTCATTTAAGGATACTTCTTCATATGATATTTCGATCTTTCCCAATTTCAAAAGAATTGATAGTTTAAAACCTGGTCAAAGAACAATCCCCCAGCCTCCGGATATATTGCCAAACCGAAGACGATACCATATAAGGCACCATACAAATGCGCCTCGTGATTGATATTACCCGCTTCCATATTTTTACCCTGGTAGTAGGAGTACACTACGTAGATAATGCCCAGTATAAACCCTGGAAGGCAGAGCAATCCATACAAGCAAATTTTATTTAGTGGGAAGAACAAAATGCTACAAAATACAACAGCAGAAACAGCCCCCGAAGCCCCCAGGCTATTATACCCCGGGTTGTTTTTGTTCTTTATCGCCACCGGCAAGTCAGATATTACAATTGCCGAAAGGTAAAGCAAGACGTATGCTGTAACTCCCCCATCGCCAAGTATTTGACTGAAGATCTCCTCCACTACCTGGCCAAAAAAGAAAAAAGTGAACATATTAAATCCCAGATGGATATAACCATTGTGGATGAATCCCGAAGTAATGAAACGCCAATATTGTTGACGATGAATGGCCTGATAGGGATTAAGCAGCATTTTCAGAAAGAGCTGATCATTACCTAAGGCAGCCATACTCAGCGCAACGGTGACTATTAAAATAAGGAGTGTAATAGACATCTACTTCTCCCTTTTGATTAGCTGCCCTGTGTACTGTTTTAGTGCTTCCTTCGCCTCCTCAGACCCTTCTACACCCTCCAGGAGCTTAAATGACTGATCAAAGTAAAAGTTCATTTTCATCTTAGCCAGGTTGGGGATCCCCATATCATCGTATATTTTTTTCACTCCCTGGACTTTTTCCTGGGGATCTCCGTCGAAAGCCAACCACTTATTCAGCCCCTCGCGCTGATCCGAATTGGCCATCTCCAGGGCATTGATCAGCAAGTACGTTTTTTTGTTCGCAATGATATCTCCGCCCACCTGCTTACCAAACTTTTCCTGATCAGCATATACATCCAGGTAGTCATCCATCAATTGAAATCCAATCCCCATTTTTTCCCCAATGTCATACAACCTGTTGGCATTGGCTTCATCGCTCCCTGAGAGCATCCCTCCCAATTTCATAGAAAACCCCAGCAATACAGCTGTCTTCAAACGTATCATCTCCAGGTATTCTTTTTCTGACACCACCGCTTCGGATTCGAAGTTCATGTCAATTTGTTGGCCCTCGCACACCTCTACTGCCGTTTTATTGAACAGCGCCAACACCTCTTTCAGAGACGGAGGAGGCACCGTGAGCAAAAAATCATAGGCCTTCACCAACATGGCATCACCTGAAAGTATTGCCACATTGCTATCCCATCGCTCGTGCACAGTAGGTTGACCCCTTCGCAATGGAGCGGCATCCATGATGTCGTCATGCATTAATGTGAAATTGTGAAAAACCTCAACAGCTAAAGCCGCGTCAATGACATCTTCCACATTTGTACCACGCAACTGATACGCCAATAATACAAGCAATGGTCTCATTCTTTTTCCTCCCAGTGACATAATGTAGTCGATGGGTTCATAAAGATTCCGCGGTGCCTGCCCGTATTCCAATTCGCCAATGCGACGATCTATGAGCGTGAGAAGTTCAGAAACTGAGTTGTTAGACCTATTCATGGAGTGTATAACCAAATATCTCTGGTAGGGTTCCAAAAGTAGCGATAATCGTTACACTCCAGGGAGTTATTTTCTTTTAGGACGCCCCACCGCCCAGGCATTGCACCAGACCGGCGCTGGCGGGTCTGGCGCCACCCCAGGATCAGCGCAAATCAAAATTCGAAAGACCACCTTCCAGGAGCCACTCGATTACTTTACCTGGTTCCTTGTGACATCATTCTTATCAAATACAAAATATATCAGTAATCCCAGGAGCAAAATACCTACACTCACCAGGCTCTCGGCAGGCTTGTCAATGGCTACAAAAACCAATGTTCCAATGGAAATAACAACAAAAACAATGGGTGTAACGGGGTAACCCCAGGTCCGATAGTCAGCATTTGCACCCATCTTTTTGATGCGCACCACGAAAACTGCACCGACCGTGAACATGGTGATCAGTATCAGTAGAAAAGAAGTGTAAACCAACACCTGCTGAAAAGTGGAAGTATAAATAAATAGCAAGCTCAGCATCGCAGAGAAAACGAAGGCATTGACAGGCACTTGTTGCTTGTTGGTCCTGGCCAGCAAGCGCAGTGGTTTCATATCTTCACCCATCACGCGACTGACACGCGGGCCCAGAAACACATAGGCACTTACCGTTGAAAACAGCAGCATTGAAATTGCCGTAGCCATAATCGCCCCGCCAGTAGCACCGAAAATAGCTTCCCCTGATAGGAAGCCCACTTCCAGTTGGTTCTCCAACTGCGCGATCGGGACGGTATACAGAAAAATAAAATTCAGGAAAACATATAAAATCATGACCGTAAATGTTCCCAGAAACAATGATCGAGGTAAGTTCCTAGCAGGGTTTTCCAATTCCTCAATCACGTAGATGGAGGAGTTCCATCCGGTGTAAGCATAAGAAACATATACCAACGATACTGCGTAGGCAGGACTCATTATTTCACTCCAACTTCCGGATTGTGGAACGATCGAAACAGGTTGCGGCAACGCTACCCCAAATCCGCAAATCACGAGGACAATGATCAGCAAGACCTTCACACTCGTGGAAATGTTCTGGACCCTGCTGCCCAATTCTGTTGAATACGCATGTAAAACACTGAGTGTGAGAATTGTCCCTGCCGCAAAATGATCTTGCGGCAACCCCGGAAACAGGGCATTCAGATAGGAGGACAAGGCCATTGCCGCCAGAGAAGCGGGTGCCGCAAAGCCTACGGTGACAGATATCCACCCCGCAACAAAACCCAAAGAAGGGTGATACACTTCCCGTAGTAGGTTGTACTCACCACCCGACCGCTTAAAAATTGTACCTAATTCTGCATAGGATACTGCGCCGCAGAATGCCACCACCCCGCCGATCACCCACAACAGAAGAATTGAAAAGCCCGTCTTAGTATCGGCAACCTGATACCCTAAACTGGTGAAAACCCCGGTGCCGATCATGGCCGAAATGACCAGTGATGCGCCTGTCACAATACTGAGTTTAGGTTGAGTGCTCACTGGAGGTGAATTTACGCAGAAGCGAACGAACATGGACCTGGTTCATCTCCACTGTCTATGGTTCGACAAGCTCACCAGGACAGTGGTCAAACTCACCAGGACAGTGGTCAAGATCACCATGCCAGGGGCCAAGCCCACCATGACAGGGGCCAAGCTCACTTACGATCGCTTCCTATTAAATTTCTCAATCAAGAAGGTCTTCAAGCAGGAACGTGTAAAAAAGCTATGACTAGTAACGACAGAAGTGAAACAACATTGGCCGTCATTCCCGTTTTCGAGTTACGAGAAATACCGGAATCTCAAGGGTAGTTATTCATGGGATCGAACTCCGTTAAGCTCCATCAGGGGTAATACGCCAATTCACCAAGACAGGACAACTACAAGAAATCAAAACTCATCCGCATGCCAAGGGGATTCCTTTTCTTTTGTACGGGCTTGATCTTTACTCACCATCACAAGATCTATTGTCCGCCTATCAATGTCGGTCTTAGCTACCTGCACATTGATCGCGTCCCCCAAGGTGATCTTCCGGCCAGAACGGGCTCCTGTCACTTGCAGAGAACGCTCATCAAATTCATAAAAATCATCATCCATTTCCGAAAGCCTCACCATCCCCTCACACTTGGTTTCAACGATTTCCACGTAAATTCCCCATTCGGTAACTCCTGATACTATTCCTTCGAATTCACGACCGAGCATTCCCTGCATGTACTCAACCTGCTTGTATTTTATGGAAGCACGTTCGGCCTCCGCGGCCCGTTTTTCTCTCTCACTGGAATGAAGGCATTTAGCTTCGTATTCCTCCAAATCAGGCGATTTACCCTTTTCCAGGTAGTGCCAAAGCAGTCGATGCACCATCACATCCGGATATCGCCTGATTGGCGAGGTGAAGTGTGTGTAATGTTCGAAGGCAAGGCCAAAATGCCCTTTTGGATCGGTGGTATACTTCGCTTTGGCCATGGAGCGAATGGCTAATTGTTCCAAGACATTTTGTTCAGGTTTTCCTTCGATCCTTTCCATCAGGCGGTTGAGCTCCTTGGAGATCATACCCTCGGCAGACATCTGGTGACCAAACCTTGCTGCAAACTTCGAGAAAGACTCAAGCTTGTCCGGGTCAGGGTTGTCATGTGTTCGGTAAACAAAGGTGCTGGACCCGGGACCCCCATTTCCGGCACTGCGGTTGAAGATGAAATTAGCCACCTCTTTATTGGCCAATAACATGAACTCCTCAATCATCTTATGCGCATCCTTTCGTTCCTTGGGAACTACGGCCAGGGGCCGTCCTCTTTCGTCGAGTTTAAACTTGACCTCCACCGTCTCGAAATTGACAGCACCCTGTTTGAAGCGACGCTTTCGTATCAGTTTTGCCATGTCGTTCAGGACATTGATTTCTTCTTGAAAATCTCCTGTTTTTTGTTCGATTCGCTCCTGCGCCTCCTCGTAAGTAAATCTTCGATCCGAGAAAATGACAGTCCGGCCAAACCATTTTTGTTGCACGATGCCGTCTTTGTCCAATGTGAAAACGGCCGAAAAAGTAAGTTTTTCTTCCTGAGGCCTGAGCGAGCACAACCCATTGGATAGTTTTTCGGGAAGCATCGGTATGGTGCGATCCACCAGATAGACCGAAGTAGCACGATCATAGGCCTCTTTCTCAAGCAAAGTCCTGGGCCGCACATAATGGGAGACATCAGCAATGTGAATGCCAACCTCGAGCAGTCCATTTTCTACACGCCGGAAAGATAAGGCATCATCAAAGTCCTTGGCATCAAATGGGTCGATAGTGAAAGTGGTGATGTCCCGAAAATCTCGTCGGTAAGCATACTCCTGCTGGTCAATTTCGACGGGTATTTTCTCTGCTGCCTCCTCGACCTTCTTGGAAAACTCAAAAGGCAACCCAAATTCTGCCATAATTGAGTGAATCTCTGCTTCGTTTTCTCCGGCGGGACCCAGAACATTGGCTATGCGGCCAATGGGGCTTTTGTTATTTCGATTATGCCATTTTTCAATTTGGACAATAACCTTGTCATTGTGACTGGCACCTTTTGTGTTTTCCGGATGTATGAAAACGTCAAAATGAAGATTGCGATTGTCCGGAATAACGAATGCAAATTTGGTAGAAATCTCGATGCGCCCAACCAACTCTTCTTTGCTTCGGGCGAGCACCTTGATCACTTTTCCTTCCGGCCGACCTCCTCGACCCTTTGGCTTGGTGAGTCGAACCTCCACTTCATCGCCATCTATGGCAAACAGTAAGTCTTCTCCTTTGACCCAAACATCTTCCTCAATCTCATCCGATATAATGTAAGCAAACCTGGGGTTGACATGGTCGACCCGTCCTGTCACTACTTTGGGTACAGTGGACGATACAAACCGACCATCACTATTTCTTCGGATTTTTCCTTTGGCCTCCATGCTAAACAGGAGGTCCTTCAGTGCTTCTTTTGACTTAGCATCTCGCACGCCGATCATTTTGATCAATCCGCGATAAGTAAAGCTTTCATCAGGTTTTTCGTAAAAAATGCCGCGGACTTTTTCCTTGATATCCGCCACAGGGAGTTTAGACCTCTTGCCACCCTTGTGGACAGGTCTTTTCTTTCTTTTTCTTGCCATTTCGGCTAGGGTAATATTGTAATAAGCTCTTTTGGTATGATATCAAGAGCGTTCATTTTCAGGAACAGTTGGGCGGTGGCCACAACATCCTGTTTGCAATATGCAGCAATTCGCTCGATATCTCCCAGATTGTAAAACATGTCATTGACCATGGAACCATCCATGTCAGATTTGCTGGAAGTGATTCCAAAAATCTCTGTCAATAGATCCAGTGATGTGAAATTTTTGCGATCACCAAACCTCCACAATTCCATGGTATCGATGTGCTGCACTTCCCAGGGCTTTTTTCCTGACAGATCCAATACATCCGGAATCTTTATACCGTTGACCAGCAAACGTCTGCAGAGGTACGGAAAATCAAATTCTTTTCCGTTGTGAGCACACAAAGATAGCCGCTGCGGGTCAAACTTGTCTGCAATAAAGGCTGAGAACTCCGAGAGCAGGCTTTTTTCGTCTTCATCGGCAAAGGACTTTACGCGTAAGGCCGTTTGATCACCCTCCTCATGAAAAATCCCAACTGCTATCACGATGACCTTTCCAAATTCCGCGTAGATCGCCGCCCGATCAAAATACAATTCTTCGGCTGACCTTTCTTCCGCGTTTCGCAAAAAACCGGACTTCCTCGTCCACTGAGCTTGCATGGAGTCACTCAGTTCCTCAAATCTATGAGCCCCCGAAACGGTCTCAATATCAATAACAAGAATGTCTTTAAGGTTCTTCATCAGTTATGCAGAACACCCTTCAAACCAAGCTCAGGAACTTCACTCAAATTTGCCTCGATAATACTGTCGGGGACGAAAATGTATTTCTTGTCGTACACTTGTCTTCCGATATAAAAGCTGAGCCAGTATTCATTGTTGAGGTGAAAGACCGATTCATCGATGGGCTCGATCAGCGCATATTCTCCCGAAGGCAGTTGCGGGATCATGTGCCTTAGAACTGAGGTTTTTTGTTCCTCACCATCTTTATGACCATAGCCCTTGGAAGTAACCAATATATTCTCCAGCACTGCCGGGTTTCGGTTTACAAGATAGACACGCCAGCCTTCATTTTCCTGTGCCACTACCATATAGACGTCTTCTACAGTCGGAAATTCAATGTCTTTTCTCAAATGATAGGTTTTTTAAAATAATACGTCAAAAGTGTGGTAACTACCTGCCTATACCAACTGCATACCAAAAAGATCAGCAATATGTCCCT
The DNA here is from genome assembly GCA_965242775.1 of Cyclobacteriaceae bacterium. Lineage (GTDB taxonomy): Bacteria > Bacteroidota > Bacteroidia > Cytophagales > Cyclobacteriaceae > JAWPMT01. The sequence continues at coordinate 233,021 of CBDETI010000027.1, read as the reverse complement.
TTAGTTTTCCTTCAACTTCAGTCAGGGGAGGTGCATATCCAAGCTCTTTGGACAAACTGGTAACCGCCTTGTCGTCTATTCCACATGGAACGATATACCCGAAATAGTCCAGATCCACACCTATATTAAATGCAAAGCCATGCATAGTAACCCACCTACTTGCTTTCACTCCGAGCGCGCATATTTTCCGCGCCTTTTCCGGATCATCAAAATCAATCCAAACACCGGTAAGGCCAGGGATCCGTCCGGATATTACGTCGTATTCCTTCAAAGTAAGAATAACCGCTTCTTCCAGATACCTTAAATATTTATGGATATCTGTGAAAAAATTGTCCAAATCCAGGATCGGATAACCAACAATTTGTCCGGGCCCATGGTACGTGATATCCCCTCCACGGTTGATCTTGTAATATGATGCGTCCTTTTCCTTTAGACCATTCTCATCAAGCAGCAGATGATCCTCTTTCCCGCTTTTCCCTAATGTAAACACATGTGGATGGTAAACGAAAATCAGGTAATTGCTGGTGGGGACGCGCTCAGCCTCTGGTGTCTTCCGATTGGTGATCTTTTGATCCACTGTTTTCCCAAACAGTTCCTCCTGATACTCCCATGCAGATTTGTAATCTCTTTCGCCTAGATGAATAAACTGTGTGGTCTTGTTTTTGATCATTACTGAATATAAGACTCCAACAACACCAGGTCGCTTTCAGTTTCCACCGACAAGTCTTCCAGAGCAGCAGGAATCAAAACTACCTCACCGGCACTAATGCGCTCGGACTGACCATCGGATAGCAGTGTACCACTTCCCTCAACACAGGTGTAAATCCTGAAACTGTCCAGGCCTGGGATAGCCAAGTCAAATGTTTGCGTTAACTCCAGCTTGTTGGTTGTGAAATATTGGCAATGTGCAACCTGAACTCTACTGTTGGTGTCCCTTGGGTATGAACTTTTATAGGCTGGGTATTTTCTGAAATCGATGGCGTCAAGGGCTTGCTCTATGTGCAATTCTCTCTTTTGCCCCTGCGCATCCGCTCGATCAAAATCATAAATTCGGTAGGTAATATCACTGGTCTGCTGAATCTCAGCAATCAACAATCCTTTGCCAATTGTATGAACCCTACCAGCCGGGATAAAGAAAACATCTCCTGAACTTACTTGCTCCCGGTTCAAAACATCAGTCAACTTACCTTGATTGAAAATTTGAAGGTATTCCGTCCGGGTCAGCTCCTGATTAAAACCACTGATAAGGCTCGACCCTTCATCTGCCTGGACCACATACCACATCTCTGTTTTGCCTTTTGAACCATGTTTGGCCGCTGCGATCTGATCATCCGGATGCACTTGAATTGACAGGTCGTCGTTGGCATCAATAAATTTCACCAGGAGCGGGAATTCCTGACCGTACTCCTTAAGCACCTTTTCTCCCAATAGGTCGGCACCCAATTGCCGGATCAGTTGATTCAGGTCTGTCCCTGCCAGCGGACCATTAGCAACAGACGAAACGTTGCCCTTCACCCCGGACAACTCCCAGGTTTCTCCGCAATTGGGGAGATCTCCATAATCTTTGCCAAGTACGGTCCTAATCTTGTTACCACCCCAGATCTTATCTTTGAAGATGGGTTGAAATTTAAATGGGTAAAGTCCTCTCACAGCTCACATTTATGGATCGCAAAACTAAAGGAATTCAAGGGGAGCAACTGGCCGAACACTATTTATTGCAGCAGGGTTTTGAGATCCTGGAGCGAAACTATCAGGAGGGAAAAGCCGAAATCGATCTGATCGGGTTATTACAAAATAGCTTACTGGTTTTCGTAGAAGTGAAATATCGAAAACATAGCCGCTTTGGCGATCCCGAGACCTTTGTCAGCGACGAGCAAAAGAATCGAATCACACAGTTGGCAGATCAGTATATTCACGATATCAACTGGCAAGGAGACATTCGATTTGACATCATCGCGATTGATTCATCGGACCTGGCGCACTTTCCCGATGCGTTTCATTGAGTCAGTACCTGGAAGGCATAAGTGCCTACTTTGAGCATGACTGCCACGCCTATTCCAACAGATACCGTCACCTTCATGGACGTAGCTACCAAGAATCCCATGAATGACCCAAATCCGGATTTCATAGCCTGGCGAAAGCGATTTCCTCCCACAAGATCCCCGATGACAGCACCCAACAAAGGTCCAAGGACGATCCCAAAGGGTATCGGCAGGAGAATACCTGCTACGGCGCCTATGGCGCCACCCCAAACGCCTGCGCGAGTTCCTCCAAACTTCTTAGTGGCCATTATAGGTAGAATGTAATCTGCCAGGGTGATCCCTACCACTAATACCGACCAAAAAACAATGCCAAACGTTGAAAAAGAAGCCTCTTCAACACTGAAATGAGCACACAGCAAACCCCCAAATGACAAGATCGGTCCGGGCAGTGGAGGCAATACGGAAAATATGATGCCAGCGACGATCAGGAACAGTGAAACAATCAAAAGTAGGGTGGACACCCAGTAAATATAATCCGATCTACATCTAAAATCGGTAACTCCTTGCAGCTACAATTTCAAAAGTCTCAGCATCCTGCAGGTAGACCATCAGGCTGGTTTTTGACAATTCAACTTCAGGCTTTTCAATACTCAGGGACCCACCTGACTGGGGAGCAGCCAACACCCTGAAAGATCGGACCACATTATCATGCGCCAGCTTACGTCCCCGATTCTCACCACGTTTGACATCCTGGGTCAGTTCCCGTTCAACTAGGGCGATATTCAATAACATTCCCGATGCCTGATCGCTTTTCACTTCAAATACCACCTGATCATCAGTCACCGAGACGTTTTGTAAGTCGAGATTGGTTTTAGGTTTCTTCTTTGCTTCCTGGCTAAGCACCTGCCGCCACTTGACCCTATTCGACCCTACAAACTCGTGACGTCCGTTAACGATCATCTGGGGAGTGTACAACTGGTAGGATCGCAACTTCTGCGCATATTGACGTTGGCGATCTGTAAACTTTTTATGCGCATAGGGATCCTTCCAACCTATATAATCCCAATAGTCCACATGAAAAGACAGCCCCAAAACCTCTGTTTCGTCATAGGAATTATTGACAATTTCTGATAGTAGCCTGTCTGCCGAGGGGCAACTGGAGCAACCTTCGGATGTGAAAAGCTCCACGACCACTACTGATTTGGGTTCCGCCGACGCTGGTCTTTCCACAAACATTAGTGCCAGCAGCGATAAGAAAAAACTAGTCATACTTCTCTGTACCCAAAAATATCAGATCAGTTGCCTGGATGATTGGCTAACCTTTACTCCCGTCTTTCAGATGACAATCAGTAAGTGAACCGGCCGAGATTGCTATCAATGGTAAGCGACTTCTGACCTGCTTCAACGCGTCCAATCACCTGTGCATCCACGCCAAACGATTTTGAAATATCGATGATTGGCTGCGCCAACTCCGAGGGTACATAAAGCTCAAATCTGTGGCCCATGTTGAAGACTTTATACATCTCTTGCCATGCTGTGCCGCTCTGTTCTTGTATCAGGCGAAATAACGGGGGTAGATCAAAGAGATTATCTTTCACAATGTGAAGGTCATCCACAAAATGCAAGATCTTCGTTTGTGCCCCTCCACTGCAATGAACCATGCCATGAATCCCAGCCCTCATCTCCTTCAAAACTTGCTGAATAATAGGAGCGTAAGTCCGCGTCGGAGAAAGCACCAACTTGCCAGCATCCAATGGTGTCCCTTCCACCTCATCCAAAAGTGCCTTCTGGCCACTATAAATCAGGGATTCATCAACCAACGGATCAAATGACTCTGGGTATTGGCGATAATAATTATGTAGGAACACATCATGCCTCGCAGAGGTAAGTCCATTGCTGCCCATTCCTCCGTTGTAGGACGTCTCGTAGCTGGCTTGTCCTGAGGAGGAGAGCCCAACGATTACATCCCCAGCCCCAATGCGCGAATTGTCAATTACCTCCGACCTTCTCATACGCGTGGTGACCGTGCTATCAACAATGATGGTTCTGACCAGGTCGCCTACATCGGCAGTTTCGCCTCCTGTAGAAACAATCCCGACACCATGATCGCGTAGATTTTGAAGGACCTCCTCGGTGCCCTCAATGATCGCTTTGATCACCGCTCCAGGAATTAAATTCTTGTTGCGTCCAATGGTACTCGAGAGTAGAATGTTGTCCACCGCTCCTACACAAAGAAGATCGTCAACATTCATGATAATGGCATCTTGGGCAATGCCTTTCCAAACAGATAGGTCTCCGGTTTCTTTCCAGTACAGGTATGCCAAAGAGGATTTGGTACCTGCGCCATCCGCATGCATTACAATACAGTGCTCTTCGCTTTGGGTCAACGAGTCCTCGACAACCTTGCAAAACGCCCGGGGGAAAATCCCCTTGTCAACATTGGCAATAGCAGCATGTACATCTTCCTTGGAGGCAGATACCCCTCGCTGTGCGTAGCGATCATTCATACTGCAAAAAAAGCTAATTCAACCGGACGAACAAGGTCAAAACACTCACTAATCCTGAGAGTATTACCACCAGGCTCAAACCTGCTGGCAATGAATGCATTTCTGAAAGAAAGCCAATCAAGGGGGGGCCTACCAAAAAACCTGTGTAACCTATGATTGTAACAGCAGCGATCCCCGTACCAGGTGTATAGCCTGGTTCACTGGCAGCCGACGAAAATAATACCGGCACAATACATGAAAAGCCCAGTCCTGTGAGTGAAAAGCCCACAATTGCAACGATAGGATTTGATATCAAGAGGGCAACTCCAAGTCCGAAAAATGCCAGAAGGCCTCCTACGAAAACAATTTTCTTTGATCCGAACTTGGGTATAAGTGTATCTCCTGCAAAGCGGCCAATCGCCATCAACCCTGAAAATCCGGCATAGGCAAAACCAACCAAATACGGATTGCTAAGTAGTGTCTGTGACATGTAAACAGCACTCCAGTCGGCGATGGCGCCCTCACTAAGCAAAATACAAAATGCCATAAAAGCCAATCCAAGCAAACTCATATTGGGCAAAGCAAACACTTTGTCTTCTGCTGAAGATTCCTCCCGGTAGCTGTCTATTAACTTGAACAGTAACGTTACCACGGTCAAGACCAATATCGACAGTGAGATCAGATGTAGTCGGACCGGAATTTGTAGACCAACTAGCAGGCTGCCGGACGCAGACCCCAACATCGCTCCCAGACTCCACATACCATGGCAAGTGGACATAATTGGTTTTCCTGCTTCTTTCTCGGTGGCCGCCGCCGCTGCATTCATGGCTATATCCATCCACGCGTTAGTCAGTCCGAAGTAGAACAAAGCAGCTGTCAACAGATAGAAATTGGGAGCAGAGGAAAGCAGAATCGGTGCTCCTAAATGCAAAAATGAGCTCACCCAGACCACCCTTCCCAATTGAAACCTCGCGATCAACCACCCTGAAAATGGCATAATTAACATAGCGCCGATGGGCGCACCCAAAAGCGCTAGTCCCAAGTCCGCGTCGCTCATGCCCAAGGCGATCTTTACATCAGGAATCCGAGTGACCCAATTTCCGAACAAAAAGCTATTGAAGGAAAAAATCAATCCTACAACCACCGCTTTTTTATTAGTAAAGTAGTATCTAAGGTGTGACAGCACGGTGATCAAATTGTGATTTCTACATAATTCCCTTCCGGATCCAACACGACACTTTCAAAGTATCCATCCCCAGTCCACCGTGGCTCGCTCTTAACAACTACGCCATCTGCTCGCAGTTGATCGGTGAACTTGGTGACCTGCTCTTCGCTACCAACCGAAATAGCAAAATGTGTTAAACCCATGCGATCTCCTCTGGATCCTGCGACCTCCAGTATTCCCGACATTGTCATAAGCTCCAAACGGCAGCCGCTTTCGAAGGTGATGAAGTAAGAAGAGAAGCCTTTGGATTGGTTTTCGTACTTCTCTTCGGAAGTCCCACCGAAATATTTTTGATAAAAGCTTTTCGTCAATTCCAAATCCGCTACCCACAAGGCCAAATGCTCTATTCTCATATCTCCATTTTTTACCAAAGGGAGGAAAGAATTTTGGTTTTTCTTGGGACAAGATATTCCAATTATATGCTTATATATTCCGTTTTTTTCAGTTCTGAACAAATTGTTGTTAACTATGTGCCATGCGAGCTTTGAGGGAACATGTCATCTTGGGGCAAAATGAATCCTTTTACGTAGGCTTTTTTCCGCACAAAGCACAGTGCGATGCCAACTATTGGCATTTTCATCCCGAGTATGAGATCGTCTTCATTAATAACGGTACCGGCACCCGTGTGGTGGGCAGTCATTCGTCCACGTACGAGAACGGCGAGCTAATTTTTCTTGGCCCAAACTTACCGCATTTACCGTTTGGGAATGACCAAAACCCTGACAACTACGAAATAGTCATTCAGTTTGGCCAGCAGGTCGTAGATCAGGTGTTGGGTTTGTCCGAGGCTCGATGCCTTAAGGGCCTCTTCAATCGAAGCAGATCGGGATTGGTTTTTGGCGGCCAAACAAAAGCGAAAGCAGCTACCTACATCCAGGATTTTCGGGCGGGTGGGATCACTCGTTTGACACTTCTATTGCAACTACTGAATGACCTTGATCTGGCCCCTGATGTGATGTCACTGGATGCCACACCACTCAACATTCAAAAGCCAAATTCCGACTTGAAACGGCTCGAAACGATCTATGAATTGGTATCGGAGGGTTACCAGACAGAACTTTCCTTGGCCGAGCTGGCACAGTCCGTGGGACTCACCAAGAATTCACTTTGTCGATTCTTCAAGAAAGTCACAGGAAAAACGCTTAGCGGTTTTATTCACCAATACAGAATCTCCGTGGCTAAGGAATATCTCAGAGATGGTAAGGCCAACATCAATGAAATAGCCTTCAGATGTGGGTTCAACGAGCTTTCTTTTTTTAATCGAAAGTTTCGGGAAATTGCCGGAATGACACCTTCTGAATATCGGCGAAAGTTTCAACGGTTACAACTCACCGATTTCCCTCATTGAGAACATCTCCTTCCAGAAAGAACCGGTCATACTCATCCAGGTCATCTGGATCGCCGGTATCTTCCTGCCGATTTTTGGGGTTGTAGCTTAACACCTTAAATTCAGTGCGTCGGTTTCTTTGGTGCTGCTCCTCAGTCACGGCATCTTGAACGATCAACCTGGACTCTCCATAGCCCCTCGCTGTAACCCTCTCAGGGTTGATACCTTCTTGAATAATATATTCCACTGCCGATATCGCCCGTCTTCTTGACAGATCCATGTTGTAGTTGTCATCAGCCCTGGAATCTGTGTGTGAGCCCAATTCAATGAAGATATCTGGATTGTCATTCATGATGGTTACCAGGCTATCCAGCACCAATGCCGCGTCGGGCCGTATATTGGCTTTATTCAAGTCATAATAAATGTTGTCCAAAACAATGGGTTTCTCTATCACAATGCGGTCCATCGGGACCTCCGTGTCAAATTCAACGTTTGTGATCTGTTCCGTCAGCGTGCTTTTATCAACAGATTTACCGACCGTGGAGAAATTGTCGCGGACAGTAAAGTAGTCTGTCTTCTCCGCAATCAGCTTGTAGTTTTCCTCGGGATATACCCTGAAACGGAATTCTCCATCCTCACCGGTAAACGCCTCATCCAAAATAGCCCCATCCTCTCCCATCAACATCACTTTTGAATTGGATACGATGATCTTCTCTCCACCATCATCTTCCGTGACCGTGCGGCCCGTGAGATAATAATTCACAATTTTTAAGTCAGGATCGTCATTGATAAACGTATAAATATCATCGTCACCCTCTCCACCACGTCGGTTACTGGTGAGGAAGCCCCGAGTCAAGTTAAACTCGAAAAACGCAAAATCGTCGGCATGTGAATTCATCGGTTTGCCAAGGTTTCGAACTTCCACGTGCCCGCGTCGACGTGTAGCGCGAAAGACATCCAGTTTTCCAAATCCCGGCTGGCCATCGGATGAAAAATACAAACTGCCATCAGCGGAGACAAACGGGAACATCTCATTACCTGGCGTATTGATCTCCGGACCCATATTTCTTATATCGACCCACCTACCCCGGGGGTTAAGCTTTGCCGAGTAAATATCCGCACCGCCATGACCTCCCGCGCGGGTAGAAGAAAAATATAATGTCTTGCCATCGGCACTCAACGCAGGGGTGGAATCCCATGCGTCCGGGTCATTAATCGACAATGGTCTGGGCTCCAACCACTTGCCGTTTCGGTACCTGGTGTAATATAAATTGACTTCATTGGCTCCGGTCGCCTTGCCCGTGTTGCCCTTGGCAAAAACGATCGACAACCCATCAGGAGATATAGTCATTGAACCCTCATTTACTATAGGGTTATTGATGATGGGATCTAGCGCTTCGAGCGTCCTCAAATTGACGTTTGCCCCGCGTGTTTGTACCCTATATAGATCGGTAAACGGTGTTCCTGTACTCTTGTAGATTTTTCCCCCATCACGATTACTGGTGAAATACAGGTAATTATTTTTATAAACCGGCGAATATTCGGCACCAGGAGTGTTGATATCAGATAAGTTCTTAACCCGATAGTAGTTATCCTTTTTGGTAAGGTCGTCTACATCGTCAAGGTTATTTAGTTCCTTGTTGGCCAACTTCAGAATTTGCTCATTTCGACCATTATCGACATAGGTCCTAAGCACCCTCTCAGCCTGTTCATATTTTTGATTGGCCTTGAGTGCATGCGCATAATGCAGGTGGGCCTGTTCGTCTGAATGGCCCTTTTCGATAGCTGCGGCATAGTAGGGTGCCGAATCGCTGATCCGATTCGATCGGCGGAAGGCTTCACCTATTTGAAAGTTCAATTCCGGATCGTTCTTATCCGGGTCTGAATTTTCATACCTGGAAATAATGTCATCGTAGGCGCCAAGGGTCATGGACTTCTCCAGGGACCCGCAGGCTGCTAATAGGACCAAAGCCAAAAGAAACGCAAAAAACTCCCTCATAATCTTCTACTTTTCAACCTTATATAAACGACAAATAAGGTCAATTGGATACCACCTCCTAGAAAACACTTTAATTCAAGTTAGCCCTAATTAAAATAGCGGCCAAGCCACGACTCTTTCGCTGGTTGGATCCAGGACATCCGATAATCCGCTAAAGTTGAAACCGCATTGTTGAAAACCTTGGCATCACTTGGTAGCTTACCTTCCGCGGCATCCTTTTTCAGCAAGGTCAGCGGTCTGAGCGTGACATCTTCTCCGGCAAGAATTGCTACTTTGCTTCTATCCAAAAATGAAATACCCATTGTTTGCTCCAGTTGCCTCACGAGCGCAACCGATGCATCGATACTGCAGCCGGAGGCCCCATTGTAGGACTCATCAACAGAGATGACCAGAAATTGATCGAAGCGCAACTCGTAGGAGGCAGCGAGCGTCTGCCCATGTGCCTGCCACGAATCAATAAAATCATCTGTTATATTTCGCAATATTGCGATCTCCTTGGGTTGCAGCTTTCTATCGGCCTGATATACCCACAACCTTGAAGTCTCTGAAAGTTGCTCAAATTCGATTTTCATGGGTAAGATTTTTTCTTAAGATCGTTCAATACACCAGCAAGATAAGCACCTAAAAGGTTCCCAAACCAGGAAATTGAAATAGTGGGAAAGAACCGAGGGTTATAGACCCGAGCGCTCCGCAATGAGTTCGGCCAAATCTTTGACCTGGACTTCCGCCTCTTTTTCCTTATTCTTCACACCATCGCTCATCATGGTCAGGCAAAAAGGGCAAGCCACAGCCACTGTTTGTGCACCCGTGGATAGCGCTTCTTCAGTCCGCTCAATGTTGATTTCCTTGTTTCCAGGTTCAGCATCTTTGAACATCTGGGCACCTCCTGCCCCACAACAAAGCCCTTTTGTACGGCAGCGCTTCATTTCTACTAATTCCGCATCCAAGGCCTCAAGCACCTTCCTAGGCGCCTCATAAACATTATTGGCACGACCAAGAAAACATGAATCGTGGTATGTTATTTTTTTTCCCTTAAATGTTCCGCCGCCTTCGAGTTTCACTTTCCCCTCGTCGATCAATTGCTGCAGAAATGTCGAGTGATGAATCACTTCGTAGTGGCCACCAAGATCGGGGTATTCATTTTTGATGGTATTGAAGCAGTGAGGACAAGCGGTCACAATTTTTTTGATCTCGTAGCCATTCAGCACCTGGATATTGGCCATCGCTTGCATCTGAAATAGAAATTCGTTGCCCGCACGCCTGGCGGGATCTCCTGTGCAAGTCTCCTCAGGACCCAATACCGCAAAATTGACCCCCACATGATTGAGAATCTTTACGAAGGCCTGTGTCACTTTCTTGTATCGATCATCATAGGAACCGGCACAGCCAACCCAAAATAATACATCTGGTTTTTCGCCTTTTGCCAGTAAGTCCGCAGCGGTGGGGATAATAATTTCAGACATGCTAGTCAGATTAAGATTCTTCTTTTAATTCGTTGGCCCAGTTGAACCTGTCCTGTGCTGAGAATTTCCACGGGGCAAAATTGGTTTCTACGTTTTGAAACATAGCGTTCCAGGACGCTGGGGATCCGGACTCCTCCATCGCCACATACCTGCGCATTTGAAGGATGATATCCAGTGGGTTAATACTTACCGGACATGCTTCGACGCAAGCATTGCAGTTGGTACAAGCGTTGATCTCTTCCTTCGAGATATAATCTCCCAATAAGGATTTACCATCATCAAGCCCCTTACCCTTTTTGCTCATAGAAACGCCCACTTCCTCAACACGGTCACGCGTGTCCATCATGACTTTTCGGGGCGATAGTTTTTTGCCTGTAATATTTGCCGGGCATTCTGATGTACAACGCCCACATTCGGTGCAGGCATAAGCATCCATTAAATTTTTCCAGGACAGGTCATTGACATCCTTGGCCCCAAACTTCATCCCCTCGGGAGGAGGCGAATCATCCGGAGAAGCTGGCATGCCCAGCATCATCTTTACCTCACTGGTAATTTCCGGCATATTATCCATTTGCCCTTTAGGCTGAATCTTGCCATAATAGGTATTTGGAAAAGCCATAAAGATGTGAAGGTGCTTGGAATAGGTAACGTATAGGGCAAAAGCAAAAATGCCAACAATGTGGAACCACCAGGCACCTCGTTCCAGGAGCACTAGTGCACCTGTTTCAAGCGAATCAAAAAGCCCCATCATCATCGCGCTCACCAGGAATTCACCGGTCTGAGGATAATGAGTAGCGCCTCGGGCTTGCAAAACCAAATCTGCGCTATTCATAGACAGGATAGCAACCATCAATACGATCTCGATCACCAAAATAAGGTTGCCATCCAAGGTCGGCCACCCACTCATTTCGGGCTTCACAAATCGAGGTACCTTGAGGATATTGCGACGAATCAGAAAAACGATGCAGGCTAGTAAAACTAAAACTGCCAGTACTTCAAAAAATGAAATCAGCGGGGCGTACAGTCCTCCGAGAATCGGTGCAAAAATCCTATGGGCTCCAAGGACGCCATCCAGAATGATCTCCAGAACTTCAATGTTGATCAGAACAAAACCGATATAAATGAACAAGTGAAAAATCGCTGGCAAAGGTCTTTTGAACATCTTTTTCTGCCCAAATGCGATCAAAACCAAATTGTTCCATCGTCTAGGATCAGGGGTGATCTCCTGCTCACGGCCCAATAAGATGTTCGCCCTGATACGCAGAACCCTTTTGGTAATAAGAAATCCGAAAAAACCAGCGATCATCACAAAAATGATCTGAGAAAGAAATGCCATCATCGGGTCTAGGGATTTGGTATGTCAAATATATAGGCATCCCTATAAATACTCTGCATGCATACTATTTTTTAATTTTAATTCAAATGATATGTGAGGCTGGACTTGGTTCTTTAACAGATTTATCTACTTTTGCAACCACTTTTTCAGGTGCTGTAGCTCAGTTGGTAGAGCATCGGACTGAAAATCCGTGAGTCGGTGGTTCGAATCCACTCAGCACCACATCCTAAAACCTGGTTCTTCTGCCAGGTTTTTTTGTTTAGTATCATACGAAATTCTGAAAATCCCCGAGTCGGTGGCCGGAGAGCCGGACCTATCGAATCCACTCAGCACCACACCCTAAAACCTGGTTCTTCTGCCAGGTTTTTTTGTTTAGTACCTTACGCAATTCTGAAAATCCCCAAGTCGGCGGCCGGAGAGCCGGACCTATCGAATCCACTCTGCACCACATCCTAAAATCTGGTTCTTCTGCCAGGTTTTTTTGTTTAGTACCATACGAAATTCTGAAAATCCCCGAGTCGGTGGCCGGAGAGCCGGACCTATCGAATCCACTCTGCACCACACCCTAAAACCTGGTTCTTCTGCCAGGTTTTTTTGTTTAGTACCATACGAAATTCTGAAAATCCCCGAGTCGGTGGCCGGAGAGCCGGACCTATCGAATCCACTCTGCACCACACCCTAAAACCTGGTTCTTCTGCCAGGTTTTTTTGTTTAGTACCTTACGCAATTCTGAAAATCCCCAAGTCGGCGGCCGGAGAGCCGGACCTATCGAATCCACTCAGCACCACATCCTAAAACCTGGTTCTTCTGCCAGGTTTTTTTGTTTAGTATCATACGAAATTCTGAAAATCCCCGAGTCGGTGGCCGGAGAGCCGGACCTATCGAATCCACTCTGCACCACATCCTAAAATCTGGTTCTTCTGCCAGGTTTTTTTGTTTAAGTACCATACGCAATTCTGAAAATCCCCGAGTCGGTGGCCGGAGAGCCGGACCTATCGAATCCACTCTGCACCACGGTATTGAGAGTTGCTCTGTGTTGATCTACTGCTCCCTCAAGCCGAATGATTCAGAAATCCTCATGAAACAAAATTGGAAGGGAGGAATCTCCGTAACTCTCGTATTCGCAGAAACCAGTGTATCAATTAAGAAGTTTTATAGCGAACCAAAACCGCGAATGCGGTTGGCTATCCACCTAGAGGTTTACTAGCAACCCAAAGTGGTACCCCATATAGTGAGTTAGCGAGCGGTAAGTTCCTTGATTGAGTGACGTGGATTGCTGCACATCCTGCATTTCGCGATAGCTAGCATTGGACCCGGAATGTAGTTTTGCGCCTAAATCCAGGTTCAGTTCATTTCTTTCGCTCCCAAACAAGCGACCCAAATTAATTGTCACACCACCTCCAAGTCCGGTGTTGAAAGCGGTACCGTGGAATTCGAACTCGTCATCGAAATCAGCACTCGGATCCTCCGAAATACGTGAACTAAAAAATGTGGTAGCCCCAATCCGGCCTTCCGCGTAGGTGCGTATAAGTTCTGTGCGATATACGGTGTATTGGGCAACACCATGCATGGTCCAAAAACAATCTTCTTCGTCTACTTGTATCTCTCCATTGTCTGTTTGCAGGCTGTAGGAATCATTCGAATACATTGCCACTCCTAACTCTCCTCCTACAGACCATCGGCCACTTGCGTTGTTGTGCAATCCCCTAATACCAATTCCCGCTGCCACACCTTTGACGTTGGTATTGAACTGACCTTGGGGATCATAAACTTTAGCATTCACTCCGAGATCCCATTGAGAAAAAGCAGGAATTGTAACAAGCAGCGCCAGTAAAAAGACAAAATTTTTCATAGCAAGATGATTTTCAGGTACTTATAAATTTAAGAAAATAGACCAAGAAACATGCCAAAACATGTTCCTCAATCGTAAGGCACTTGAAACAGCTCGTACCCTAGCATGCCGATAAAGGAAATTATTTTTTTGTTCGGGGAGGCGGTTTCTTCCCGACAAGACTTTTTAGCGAGTTAACTTCTTTTTGACTCAGGTGGCGCCATTTTCCCCTGGCGAGATCACGCTTGGTAAGGGGACCAAACATCACCCTATCCAGTTTGCGCACCTTATACCCAAAATGTTCGAAAATCCGCCGGACAATCCGGTTACGACCCATATGGATCTCGATACCCAGGGACATATTATCCGATCCCACGATAGCGAGCTCATCCACCCTGACGGGGCCATCTTCGAGGGAAAACCCGTTAATGATATCATCAAAGTGTTTATCTGTAATGGGTTTATCCAAATCCACCTGATAGATTTTCTTGATATGGTAACTTGGATGCGTAAGGCTTTTTGCCAAATCTCCATCATTAGTAAACAGGAGCAGACCCGTTGTAGGTCGGTCCAGTCGACCAACAGGATATATGCGCTCGTCACACGCGTTTTCTACCAATTGCATAACAGTCTTCCTGTTGTGTGTGTCCTCGACGGTAGTAATGAAATCTTTGGGCTTATTCAGCAGCACATACTGCAACTTTTCTAATCTCAAAGGACGGCCTTTGAAAACGACTTTGTCCGTCGGAAGGACCTTCGTCCCCAGTTCGGTGACAACCTGGCCATTGACTTTCACTTGACCTGCTTTAATAAAATCGTCAGCGTCCCGACGAGAACAAACTCCAGAACTTGCGATAAACCTGTTTAACCGAATTGGTTCTTGCGAGGTACGTCCACCGCTCTTGGATTCCGACTTCTTAGCTGGCCGTTTAGTCCTCTTCTGAGCCAATTGAATTGTCTTCTAGTTTGAAATCCTTTGGAGTTGGTAGCTCTTTTAGGTCATTGATACCGAAATAATCCATGAACTTTTGACTGGTCCCATAGAGTAACGGCCGTCCGACGGCATCGGATTTCCCTTTGATTTCCAATAATTCTTTCTCAAGTAATTTTTGGACAGCATAGTCGCAATTTACACCTCTGATCTGTTCGATCTCGGTTTTAGTGACTGGCTGTTTGTATGCAATTATTGCGAGCGTTTCAAGCGCGGAATTGGATAGTCGCTTCTTCGACTGTTGTTTTAAAAGTATACCAATGCTCGCCTGATAGGCAGGTTTTGTTAAAAATTGGTAGCCTCCACCGCTTTGTGTCAGCGAGAACGAGTACTCGTCCTGCTCGTATTTTTCTTGCAGCTTTTTAATTCCTTCAGAAACATCTGACTCGGGTACATCCGCTTCAAACATTTCCTTGACACAGGATAAAAGCTCCTGCTCACTTATGGGTTTCGGCGCACAAAAAATTAGCGCCTCCAGGTGGAGCAATAAATAATCCATCGCCTCCCGTTACTTCTTCTGATTAAGTTTTGCTTCGATCGAGTGCATGGTATGAGGAACGGCCCGCAATCGCTCCTTGCTGATTAGCTTCCCGGTATCCACACAGATCCCGTAGGTTCCGTTCTTGATTCTGATGAGGGCGTTTTCGAGGTTATTAATAAACTTCTGCTGCCTGGCTGCTAACTGGCTCAACTGCTCCTTCTCTGCTGTATCCGCACCGTCTTCCAACGTCTTTACATTGGCATGTGTAAAATCAGTGCCTTCGTCAGTACTACGGGTCAATGACTGCCGCAGGATTGAAAGTTCATTGCGCGCTTTGTCAAGTTTTTGATTGATCAAAAACTCAAATTCTTGAAGTTCCTCTGGTGAATATTTTGTCTTTTCGGCCATAACCTTTGGTGCGTTTTCACAGATCAAGTCCTCTTATGAGGTGAGCAAAAATAAGAATATTCGTATAAGCGGAATATCCTTGCCAAAATTGGGACAATTCGCACCAGAGCCCTACGAACTGAATGTCGGCTGCATTTGTTTCACGCGACGTTGAAGCGCTTTTTCCTCAATGCTAATCCGATATCGTTCTTTCAGGTACTGCTTTGTGCTCTCGAGACTTCTCCCTCTTCGCAGACTGTCTAAAATTGATTGATTAATTACGCAGTTCATAACCATACCCTCTTATCAACTACTCTAAAAAGCCCCAATTAGTTTAGCCCCGCTAATGAATTCTTGAAAAAGTGAAATATTTTCTTTTTCAGGTTAAAAATCTCTGCCAACAACGACCGTCTCTTTGAAAATTTCAGCAGCTCCCGAGTTTCCAAATACTTCAAATACGATCACATAGTAACCCGCTCGAGCTACGCTCCCGCCGTTGCTGGAGCCATCCCAGGTAACAAAACCATCAGTATTTAATAGCACACCCTCGCCCAGTGTTTTCACGAGCCTGCCGTTTTGATCGTAGAGATAGATATTGGCAAAACTGCCCGCTGTTTCAAATTCATAGTTGATAGTGGTAAAAGAATTGGCACTTCCAGGCACGAAAACTTTAGGCTCCGCCTGGACCGGATCGACAAATGCTGATAGGTCCATTTGCTGACTATTCGCATACCCTGGAGTGGCAAAGCCTTCTACACTCGCTGCGGATGTCCAATTTTCCGATGAATTCGGAGCATCGAAAGCAATCCTCTCCAGGGAGACGCCATCTACATCCTCTAGTAATGAGTTATGAAAGTCATCC
The DNA here is from genome assembly GCA_965242775.1 of Cyclobacteriaceae bacterium. Classification (GTDB taxonomy): domain Bacteria; phylum Bacteroidota; class Bacteroidia; order Cytophagales; family Cyclobacteriaceae; genus JAWPMT01. The sequence continues at coordinate 216,651 of CBDETI010000027.1, read as the reverse complement.
AGATAATACAGCGAATCCAACCGCTGATCATTCTTGTAAATGGTCACCACACCTTCGTTGTTCGGAAAACTGGGGAGCCTTGTCACCTCTAACACATTTTCTTCCGCCGTTCCAGGGTAAAATAGCTGGAGCGAAGACTTTGATTGGGTGATTGCGACATATCCCGAGGGTTCTAAAATATAAGGTCCCAGCAAAATGTTATCCTCGTTGGCATTGCCGATCTCCAGACCGTTCAATTCGACGAAATCACCGCTGGCATTAAACAACTCGACGAAATCAAATCCATCCGTTCTCGGGTTAAAAAGTATTTCACTCAAAAGAATATCGTCCAGCTCTGGAGGAAAGGGCAAAATAAGACTTGTGGTACTTTGGCGGATGAAATTACCAAGACAATCTTGGGCCAGGGGAACTGACACCTGATATTCGAAACCTTGCTGGAGATTTGTGGCAACTTGAAATGACAGAAACTGACTATTAACTGTAAGGGTTGTATCCAGTATGGCGATATCATTGGAAATACTTACCTCTATCAAGTTCAGCGGATGGAGTGGCTCATCAAATTGTAGAACGACAGAATCTGCCGTCACCGCTCTTGCCGCTAGCAAATTTGGGCCCAGATTATCGGGTATGGCCATGGCGATAGAATTGCGCGTACCAGGAGTACCCCCCAATTCATTGGTAGAACTCCCCCAGTTTTGATCCCCTCCACACAGATTGTCAGGATCTCTCATTTCCAGTGAGTAGCCTCCATCCTGCTTTTCAGCGTCGTGCCAATCTACTTCATAACTGATCTCAAAAATCAGCTCATCATTTGCCACCAGGGCTATCTTTTCTCCTGCGTTATTTAGTCCTGGCCAGGGGCTGATCGGCACGGGATTGATGCCCAAAAAGTCTTCCACGGCGGCAGAAGGAACGACAAGCAAAAATTCTCCTGGCAAAATTATGCCGGGAAATGCTCCCGACGAGGAGTTGCCATCTGTCCAACGTACTTGATCAATCCGCAACAGTTTATCAGTCCGGTTGTAAATCTCCAGATATTCTGTCGCCGGTAGTCCATTACCCGGATCAGGATCCGCCATGATCTCTGTGATAACAATATCTCCGAATGTTGGTGTGGCTCCAATGCCGAAAGTGAGCATGGTTGACACGAGGCCATTCCCCGAACAATCTTCGGGCCCAATCACTTGCAGTTCATAGAGCTGATCCTCCTGAAGATCGGACTCGAAAAAAATTTTTGCCGACATCCTGTCCACTGACACATCGATGGATCCGACGGTCAAATCAGCGACCTCAAATGAAGTATCCGTTAAAGTGCCGGCGTTCATTTCTTCCGAAAAAGTAACCCGAATACTGTTCGCCGATTCAACGCCTCCGAAATAGACCTGTGGAGGATTTGTTTCAGTGGCTCTTCCAAACACGGAATTCACTTTCCCGGGCGTACCTCCCGCCGCGGCTAATGACCCTGTCCAATTGGCTGCTCCCGTACATGCACTCTCAAAATCGATTATTTCCAGGCTATAGCCTCCCTCGCGTTTATCTACATCACTAAACCAGTCAACACTATAGGTGACCTGATCGAGCACATTCTCATCAGCATCCACCAGGGCCAACCGCTCACCTGTATTGGCCAACGCAGACCACCCTGCTACCTCAATCACACTAGCATCACCAAAATCGGCTGTTGTCCCTGATGGGACCAGCAATTTGTAAGACCAAGGAGCCATCACACCCGTCAGGGGGGAAGACATATTGTTTTCGTCAGCGATGCGAACGTTGGCAAGGGAGATTAGTTTGTCGCTGTTGTTATAGACTTCCAGGTATTCGCTAGCGGGCAAGCCCACCTGCGGCTGCGGGTCAGCCATAATTTCACTCATGCGTATCTCACCCGAAACGGGTGTTGTCCCAGCACCAAACTCCAGGCTGACATCAACCATTGAATTCCCGGAACAGTCCTGCGGGCCTGAAACCACCATCGGATAAATTGTACCAGTGAGAATCGGTGACGTGAAAAACACTTGTACCTGACGTCTATCCTCACCTATCGCTACGGAATCAACAATTAATCCATTGACCACAAAACTGGTATCGGTAAGAGAGGTGGCGTTCATTTCCTCCGAAAATATTACTTCCAGGCTACTTGCGACTACCGTTGAGGTTTCAATCGTTGGCGGTTCGCTTTCCGGTACTTCACTAAAAACCGCATTTTGCGTCCCAGGGGTACCTCCACTTTCGTTTGTTGAAGCAGACCAATTCGAGATACCACTACAATCACTACCGAGAAAAATCATTTCGAGGCTATAGCCACCGTCTTCTTTTTCGTCATCAGCATACCAGGATTGCTCGTAGGCCACTTGAACCAGGATGACCGTGTCGGAATCAACAATAGATACTGTTTCGCCGCTGTTGTTTAATGATGGCCAACTGCTTATACCCTGAACGGATATGCTTGTGAATTGATTAACAGAGGTGGTGGGTACTAAGACCAGGTAAGTCCCTGGGAAAATAACACCCCCGATTGCCTGTGACAAGCCAGAACCGTCAGATATTCGCAGCTCCTCTAGTGAAACCAGGTTGGCGGTGGTATTATATATTTCAATGTATTCCGAATTTGGAAGGCCAACAACCGGATCCGGATCCGCCATAATTTCGGTGATTAGAAGATCACCAGTGCTGGCCAATTGCCCCAACCCGAATAATACTGACGTATCGCCAAGTACATTACCAGCACAGTCTGTCAATCCGGAAAGAGACAGCTGATGACTGACACCCTGTACCACCGGGGTTGACAGGATAACGTTTGCCACTGAGCGGTCGTCAGAGATGATAACCGCATCAGTTCCAATGGGGACAGTGATATTTGAAGAATTTATCGTCGCTGGATCCAATTCCTCCGAAAATGTCAGCTGAACCGTGTCATTGCCTATCAAGACCACACCAGATACGCTTGGACTTTCCTGATCCGCCGTTAAGGAGAAAACTGAATTGACCACACCGGGCGTACCACCCGTAACATCCTGGGAGGCAAGCCAATTCACAGGACCAACACAACTGCTCCCGGGGTTGATTTTTTCCAGGCTATAGCCACCATCATCTTTCGAGGTGTCGCCATACCACGAGGACGTATAGACGACCTGGTCCACAACCTCCTCGTCGATATTTCTCAAAACGATAGAATCCTCGTCATTGCTGAAACTTATCAAACCATCGATACCTACCATGGCGTTTCCGAAAGCATCCTCTTCACCTGCTTCAACGAAGGCTATATAAGATCCTGATGAAAGTATGGTATCCGGCAACCTTACCTCATCGTTTGATTTACTCAAGTAAAGTGACTTTAGGTTGTAGTCAACTGTGGAGAGGTTATAGATTTCTAAATATTCTGAGGTGGGCTGGCCTACGGCAGGTGCTGGATCGATCATTATTTCAGTGATGACAATTGATCCGGCAGGAGCAATTGCTGGCGGCGAATAGGTAAAAACCACGGTATCGGCCACTTGAAAATTACCTGCAAGATCTGAGAAGTTCTCAATCACAAGTTCATATTCCGTACCCGGGATCAGGTCATCAAAAGCCACTTGCGCTACCGATTCCGACAGGTAAGCAAGATCCAGGGCGGTGCCAAGGTCCACCAGCGTAACCTGAGCACCCGTTGCCAGGGATGCTTGATCCACTTCTTCACTAAAAGTCACCACAAGCTGATCCCGAAAGTCGCTTGCCACGGCGGCAATGGTAGGTCGTTGCGTGTCGATTTCGATTTGACGATAATGATCCGGCAATTCACGCAGGTACCGATCTTCTAGATCCCTCCAAAGGAACCCCACAGATTGGTTCTCCTCCAGGGCAGCGCTGAGAATTAACCTCAATATGGCAGGGTCCGCTGCGTCAATGGTAGCCAATGCCACAGAAGCTCCATCTACTTCAAATGTGCTCGCATCCAGGGATGAAAATTCCGTATTGAAATGCAACTCCAGCGTTTGCGGGTCGATCACAACCAGTTCATCAAGAAGTGTGTTGAAAGTAAACCCCGCACTATCCGCCTGCAAGGATGCGCCGGAGGCGTCCAAAATCCCGCTAGTCTCTAGCGAATAGGATTGGCCTTCAATTAGTTGCTCGTGAAACAGAATCTGCGCAGTGACCTCATCCACCTGCACTAGCGAGGAAATTGATATTGAGCTAAATGCATAATTGCTGGCATCGAAAGCTGTTGACCCCATGGATTTACTGAAAATGATTAGAATGGAGGTATCGCTTTCCGCTTTGATCAGGGCCAGATTGGCGTTTATCGTGTTGATAGTCCCCGCCAAACTGGAGGTCAATGCATTCCCAGACTGATCCTGCCAATTCAAAATTTCATATGTCATAGACTCGTCAGAGATCAAGGCTTCTTCAAAAATTAAATTCAGTTCGGTACTATCTGGCCCCAGGATCTCGATTTCTTCCGGGTTGATGCTGCCAACCACGAAATCGGATGCGAGCAATTGATCCTGATCAAGTGGTTCGCTAACCAACATCGAGATGGTGGTGTCATTTAACTGCGTGATTGCATTCAATCGCGGCGCAAGTGAATCGTACGTAAAGGATAGGGTCTTTTTCGTCGAAGAATTACCAAAAATATCTTCAATCCGCGAGTAGCTTAAGTCTGTTTCAACTTCTTCGGTAAAAGCGTTGGCAAAGGTGAGTCGTACCACATTGGCCTCGAGTGAAGCTTGGATAGGATATGCTTCATTCTCGAGTTGGTAGAAACTCAGATTTGTCGCGGATAAGGAGTCAAGCGCTTCGTCAAATTCCAGGGTCAATTCGGTCGGCCCGGAGGCCCCAGAGGAAGTCAATGAGGGTGCACGCGTATCATATTCGAAGCTGACGGCCGGAGTTTGGAGCGTGGCGCTTTCATCCTCCGAAAGAATATTAGCCACATAAAGCAAACTCTCCGCATTTTCATCGAAATTATTCTCGAAGACCAATCTGACAGTTGATGCATCCTGAGATAGAATCGACGAGGGATTCCCTAAATCTTCATGAAAATAGTTAAAGGTACTGGTGGACGAGTTTTCATCTACATCCTCAGAAAACTCAACTTCCAATACATTGGCTGCCACCACCCTGGCAGAATCAATTTGATCTTGAAAAGTGAATTCTACCATGGTAGCTGATGACGCATTACCTGAGGTATCTTCAACATTTGAGAACGTGAGCGTGTAAGTGGTACCGATCGAAAAGGAGCTAGCAAAAGTGACCAAGAGGCGATAAGCTGCACTATCCTGAAGAATATTCGTTGAGGGCTCGCCGATGGCTTGGTCCAGTACGAAATTACTTTCCGTCTCGGAGGAGGACTCATCCAGGGGCTCATTGAAAATTAAAAAAACCGCATTGTCACTGGCCACCAGCAGGCTGTTCAATGAGGGCGCGGTGACGTCATAATAAAAAGTCTCAGACGAAGCCGTCAAAACATTGCCACTACAATCCTGTAGGCCAGAAAACTCAAGCGCATAGGTGGTTTCCGAAACCAGTCCAGTATTGAGCAATAAAGCGACCGCATTGTCTTCGATCAATACAACTTCGGTGATCGTAAACCCATCCAGTGAAAAATCGCCAGCGGACACCTCACTTTCTTCAAGAAACTCCGAAAAGGACACGTGTAAGGAATCCGTGTCGATCACTTCCAAAGAACTAAAAGTGGGTGCTGCCGTATCCGGAGTGTCGTCAAAAACACTGTTTTCAGATCCTGGTGTTCCTCCGTCGGCGTGAGTTGAGGAGGAGAAGTTAAATTCTCCAGTACATGGTAGTGAAGGGTTTATTTGCTCAAAGGTGATCCCATCACGGGGGGTGTCCGATCCGTAATCAATTCTATCCAGCTCATTATCCGCACCATCTTTTAAGATCACGGAAGAATTCGTAAGGTTAAAATCTGGCAAACTACTTACGCCCACCACATCGCCGTAGGAAGTGAAACTGGCAACATCATCCTCATCTACTATCAGCACGAAGGCTTCAGGGGCCAATACATGTGAGCTCATCGTGCCTGAGGTTGACACGCCACCGGAAGAAGTCTCCTCCTCGATAACGAAATCGGCCAGATCGTAATAATTAGAAGTTGGATTGTAAAGCTCCACGAATTCCACCTCTGGTAAACTCACTGGCGGGCTTGGATCAACGGAAAATTCATTGATCACTATATCGCGGGCAGCTGGCGTACTCAACACCAGGTATTGGAAGGAAAGCGAAGCATCCGTGGCAATACTATTAGCACTGAGGTCATCTACATTGTTTACTACCAAATCGTAGTTTTCGCCATTTGTTAGGGTTGTCACAGTGAGGGTTACCAGACTATTATCCGTGGCGTCACGAACCGCTGATGTGATCGTTACTCCATCTATCTCATAATTTGAAGCGTTCTCTGCTGTTGTCTCTTCCACATCCTCATTAAAATCAACGGCAATCGTAGTGGCAGAACTTGCCGCTACGGTGCTTAGTTCAGGAGGTGTTGTGTCAGCGACTGGTGTAATTGAAATGTTTATATCGTCGAATAGGAAAGCGTCAGACCTGCCGGAAGAGTGTGCTACAAGCAAACCAAAATGACTGGTGGTTGTAAAATCCGTGTCCGTGGCAGTACCGATCTCGCTATAGGAACTCCCTCCTGCAGCATCTGCTTCCAAAGTCCAAAAGCCAGAAGAAGTTCTGGTGATCCGGAGACTTACCTCGATGCCTGAGGATATCAGATCATCGTCATCGGTGATTATAGCGGTACTCGAAGAAGTTTTGAATAGGTCAATACCATCATTGGAACCCGACTCTCCAAGTTGCACATAGTAGCCATTGGGGTCATCAGTCAGGTCGGTGGCATCAGCCACCAGATAAACTCGTGCGAAATTGGAGCTACTACCATCATCGCTGATGGTGTATTCAACTTTCAATTCCCACTGGACGGTATTATTACTTAAGTCGATTGCATTGGCCGTCGTAATATAGATCTGGGCATTACCCATCGTCGTGGGGCCGTTAGTCTGAAGTTCCAGTGCACCACTGATTTGCCAATCGTCGGTACCACTAATCGTGGAGGGATTCCAAGATGGTGATGTAGAAAAGTCGCCATCATCGAATGAGTCGGTCACCTGAGCAAACGCTTGGAAGACGCAAAGAAGTGTGAACGTCAGGAGGGTGGCTTTGAACATCGGCGATTACAGGGGCCTTAAATTTACTTTCTGAAGGTTAGCTGCGCACAAATCTTAAATCAAGATAACATTAAACCGCTGCTTCATCTCGTACAGCACCATGGAATATTCAGAAAATTTGTGGTGAATTTGGTGATTCTTATCAGTTCCTTGGAGCGACAGCCGTTTAATTTCTAGTTTTGCGGTCCACCCCTCGAAAAACAACCATTTAAAAGTTATTTAGGAATGAAACTTGCCGTTGTAGGTGCTACGGGATTAGTAGGACAGGAAGTACTGAGAATCCTGGAAGAAAGAAATGTTGAATATTCGGAATTGATCCCGGTAGCTTCGGCTCGATCCGCAGGGAAAAAGGTAATGTGCAAGGGTAAAGAATGGACCGTGATTGTATTGGAAGAGGCGCTAGCGACAAAACCGGATGTGGCAATTTTTTCAGCTGGAGGCGGGACTTCTCTGGAATGGGCCCCCAAATTCGAGGAAGCGGGGACAATCGTAATAGATAACTCCTCTGCCTGGCGTATGGATCCAGACAAGAAGCTGGTGGTCCCGGAAATAAACGGCAAAGATTTGAGGATTGACGATAGGATCATTGCCAACCCCAATTGCTCAACCATTCAAATGGTGTTGGCGCTGGCACCACTTCACGATCGGTACACGATCAAGCGAATAATCGTTTCCACCTACCAGTCCGTAACCGGCACTGGCAAAGACGCAGTGGACCAAATGATGAACGAACGTAACGGTATCGATGGACCAACGGTGTACCCACATCCGATCGACCAAAATGCCTTGCCGCACATCGACGTTTTCATGGACAATGGGTACACCAAGGAGGAAATGAAAATGGTCAATGAGACTAAGAAAATATTACAGGACGATAGCATTCAGGTAAGTGCGACTTGCGTGCGCATCCCTGCGATGGGAGGTCACTCGGAATCGGTGAATGTCGAGTTTGACGAGGAATACGACTTGGCTGAGGTACGGCAAATTCTTGCATCTACTCCTGGCGTCGTGGTAGAGGATGATCCGTCAAGCAACACTTACCCAATGCCAATTAGCGCCCATGGCAAAGATGAAGTCTTTGTTGGGAGAATTCGCAGGGATGAGACCCAGCCCAAGACAATAAACATGTGGATTGTAGCGGATAACCTAAGAAAGGGCGCTGCAACGAATGCGGTGCAGATCGCAGAATACATGATGGAGCATAGTCTTGTATACTAGCCCGATGATAGGGGTATAAACTCAAACTTCTCAGCGTCAAAAAGACCTTGGTCGCTCAGTTTCAGCTTGGGAATTACCAGCAAGGCCAGAAAGGACAAGGTCATATAAGGGGATATCAACGGGCAGCCGAGTTCTGTCTTGACAAAACGAGTCATCCTGGTATATTGGGAAGCGACGAGTTCTCCATCGCTACAGGTCATCAGTCCTGCCACCTCTAGCGGTAGGAGGTCAGTTTTGCCAGAACTGGCGTAGGATATCCCTCCTTTTGCATCAATCAGGTCGTTGATAGCCTGGGTTAAATCCAGGTTGTTGGTACCTACCGCTACAATATTGTGGGAGTCGTGGGCCACCGTAGAAGCGAGCGCTCCGCGCGTCAAGTTGAAGTTGGTCACAAAAGCCACGCAAGGCCGTGAGGGCTGATACCTGTTGTAGACCACTAGTTTCACTATATCCTGTTCGACAGAAACCTGATCTTTACCCCTCAGAACGCTGGTATCAACGGTTGCTTTATCAGTTATAAGCTGACCGTCCCTGACCGAAATGACGGCAAGTTTTGACTTCAGATTGGAAACTATCAAATCGTCTGGTGCCAGTGGTTGTGCTTCGAAATTGTTGACAACAACACTGGCAACCCTCGGTATGCTCACTTTTGAACCAGTCGCAACCAACTCGCCGTTGATCCAGGTTTTTAATACCTTGAAGCTCGTACTTGTATTGTCTATCATGATGAAATCCGCCGGATCGCCCTCACGGAGTAAACCTACCTCCAGATCATAATGATTCACCGGGTTGACACATGCGGCTTGCAGGATATCAAAAAGATCCAACCCCCTCGCGAGCGCTCGTCGTACAAGATCGTCGATATGATGTTTTATCAGGTCATCCGGATGTTTGTCGTCCGAGCAGAACATGATCTTTCCAGGATCGATGCTTATCAGGTTGATTAGATCTTCAAAATTTTTGGCAGCACTCCCCTCCCGAATAAGGATGTGCATACCCTTTTGCAGTTTATCCAATCCTTCATTGTAGGTGAAGCACTCATGGTCCGTGGTTATGCCTTTTGAAATGTATGTCTGCGCCAGATCACCCATCAGGCCAGGTGCGTGTCCATCCACGGGCTTACCGGCCAAATTAGCAGCTTGCAGTTTGGCCATTACCTCCGGATCTTCATTAAGCACCCCAGGCCAGTTCATCATTTCGGCCAGGTATTTGATATCGGCGCGCGCAAGTAGTGCCGCAATATCAGTGGAATCGATGGTAGCTCCAGCTGTTTCGAATACCGTAGCCGGGACGCAGGAGGGGGCGCCGAAGTTGAACTTGAAATTCACCCGATTGCCATCATCGATCATGTACTCAACCCCTTCCACTCCGAGGACATTAGCAATCTCATGAGGATCAGAAACTGTAGCCACTGTCCCATGACGGACAGCCAAACGCGCAAACTCCGAGGGAACTAACATCGAACTTTCGATATGGACGTGTGCATCCACAAAACCAGGGAGGATGTATCCGGTACAAGGTTCATTCACTTCCGTTATTTTCAAAATAACCTCATCAAAGAGAATCGATGCGGGAAAAATCCTTTTCCTGTGCAGGTCAATGAGGTTCGCTCTTATCTCTTGTGTCATATGTGTCATTTAGGCTTCATTCTGTCGCGAAATCGTTTGCACTGATCCGTAACAACCCAATTAAATGCGGTTAAAATTTGTTATCCCGTTAACCAAATCATTATTTTACCGTTCTTAAGAAAATCAAACCTTCTTAAAACTGAAGTATTTACTAACCATACTGCTAGTTTTCGGCTTAATTTCTGTCGGTTTCGGAACGACTCCAAGTTACACTACCGGGGAGAAATCGAAAAGTGAGGAGCAACAACCAAACAAGAAGGAGGTTTTACCTGAATCCGTTGAAGACGTTGGTGGTGGCTCGTCCGGTGCTACGGTTACCACTCCGCCACAGCAAGCTTTTGCAGAAGCCGACAGCAGCGAGAGTTCGTTCAAGAAGTTCAATTTCATTTTCTACTTCCTCTACAAGTTCAAATATGAGGACGATGGAAGTTTTGAGAACGGGGATATCAACCTACTCGAAGCTAAGTAGCGACGAATTGATCTATTTCTTTCAAGGAGATTTTCCCCTCATAAAAAGCCTTGCCAAAAATCACACCGTAAAGGCCATCATCTTTTAGTCTTCTGATATCATCCATATTACGGACACCACCACTGGCAAAGACACAGAGATCCGGGAATTTCTTCATTATCTCTTGGTAGAGATCAAAGGAGGGACCTTCCAAAGCACCGTCCCGTGAGATGTCGGTTGTTTTTAAATACTTTAGGCCTCGCTCGTAGAAGAAACTAATGTGCTCAAATACGTCTACTTTGGTTCCTTTTTGCCACCCGCCAACACGGATAAGACCATTGAGGCAATCCGCTCCGAGGGCAATTTTCTCGCGACCATAAGACATAAGCCACGATGCAAATAGCTCCTTATTATAAACCGCAATAGTCGCAGAAGTAATGCTGTCAGCCCCGGCTTCAAACGTCTTGTTGAGGTCACCATCGGTATGCAGCCCTCCCGAAAAATTTATTTTCAAATTGGTATACCCGGCGATGGTCTCGAGTGTGGGGTAATTGATCAGTCGCCCTTCTTTGGCACCATCCAAATCCACCACATGCACTCTTCTGATGCCGTGATCCTGAAATTTCTGCGCTACATCCAACGGACTCAGGTCATAAGACTTCTCATTGTCATAATCCCCTTGGGTAAGCCTAATGGTCCGGCCGCCTATCACTGAAATGGATGGTACTAACTGCATGTGGCGAAGGAATGAAAAAAAAAATTGTGGTCAAAGAAAGGCCGACTTAAATGCCGTCTGAATCTTAGACGATTCCTTCTTAAAGGTAGTGATTCTGCCTCAATTAAGATGTACTAGTTTAAATCCCTCACCATGAACCGTTAATATCTTGAGTTGCTCATCGTCCTTCAGGTATTTCCTGATTTTGGCAATGTAAACATCCATGCTACGGGCGTTAAAGTAACTATCATCTTTCCAAATCCTTTTCAAGGCGTCGCTGCGATCAACAGTTTTGTTTACATTTTCAAAAAAGACACGCAAAAGCTCATTTTCCTTCGTGGTGAGCTTGATCTCCCGCATTGGGGTGATCAGTCTGTTTTCATCATAATAGTAGGTAAGTGCGCCTATCTTAAATTCTTTCGGGAGTTCCTTGTCCTGTGTCTCCTTCAGCGTTCTTTTTAACACAGCTCCAATCCTAAGCATGAGTTCTTCCATACTGAATGGCTTAGTCACATAGTCGTCGGCACCAATTTTAAAGCCTTGCACCACGTCCTCCTTCATTGATTTGGCTGTAAGGAAAATAATGGGGACCGTCTGGTTCTTTTCTCTGATTTCCTGAGCTAGGGTAAAACCATCCTTTTTGGGCATCATAAGATCCAAAATGCAGAGGTCAAACCTACCCTCACCAAAGGCAAGAGATCCGGCTTCACCGTCAACTGCGAGTTGCGTATCAAGGCCCTTGAGAGTCAGGTACTCGCTTAAAATCTGCCCAAGATTGGGATCGTCTTCTACTAACAGTATTTTAGGATTCTGCATGAAATGTGGGTAAGATGATAAAAAACTTGCTGCCCTTGCCTAATTCACTCTCCACTTGCACTTTGCCTCCGTGCTGATCAATTACATTTTTCACGTAAGAAAGGCCTAAGCCAAACCCCTTGACATTGTGCACATTGCCGGTGGGCACCCGGTAAAATTTTTGAAATATCTGCTTCAATGCTTCCTTGGACATACCTTGTCCATGGTCCTGTATAGAAAGCACCAGGTTCTCCCTGCTTTGTTCGGTGCGGATCACAATATGTGGATTCTCCGGTGAGTATTTTAATGCATTATCCAATAGGTTGAGGACCACATTCATCAGATGTACTTGGTCGCCCCGAACCATGAATTCCCTGGCATTCAAAATAGCCTTTAGCGTGCCATTTTTACTTTCAACCTGTAGCCCGATCTTGGTTTGCGCCTTTGAAATAAGCTCGTGAAGATCGATAGGTTCCATTTTCATGGTCACATCTCGCTTCTCAATGGCCGCCATTTGCAGCACTTTTTCCACATGCTGTCCGAGGCGATGGTTCTCCTCACCAATCATGGACAAATACTTGTCTCTGATGATGGCTTCCTTTTTTAAAGCTTCGTCCTGCAGTGCCTCAACAGCAAGACCTACTGTTGCAATGGGGGTTTTCAATTCGTGGGTCATGTTATTGATGAAATCACTCTTCATCTCCGACAGTTTTTTCTGCCTGAGAATGGTTCTTACCGCGTAGCCAAAGCAGAACATGATCACCAAAACCAATACCCCCGAACTTGCTGAGGTAAACCAGATTTTGCCTAACAGAAACTGGCTCTTCGCTGGAAAATCGACAACCAGCATCTCCTGCGGGCCGGTGAGGTCGTTCGGAAAGAGGCTCGCCTTTAATTCGCTTTTTACCAGCTCTTCGCCACTGGAAGGTGATTTCAAAAAGATAAACTGGTCTTGTCTGGGAGTCAAAACCCCATAGTTAAAAGCGATATTGATTCCTCGTTCCTGTAGCTCACCCGTCAACATAGAGTCAAGCTCAGTAGGCCTGATACGTCGATTGGCAAACCGCTCGTTACTTACCATTTGTCGCAAAACGGAGACCATCATGTTGGACTTGTTCGACACTTTTTGCAGGTCACCCTCCAGATCCTGCCAAGGAGCCTGTGACTGATCAGGTGACGTCTTGTTGGGGAAAGGTTCCTGCGAAAACTGATAGTTGCCTCCCGATAAGTCGAAATAGAAACTGAAATCCTGGGCCAACCCCAGGGAATCGTGTATTTCAAAAAAGAAACTTGCCTGTCCGCCTTGGGCATGTAAGGGGCTTCGAATTATCTGTGGTCGGTAGGCGTGTAGTTGCTGGTTGATGATTGAGTATGTCTCTTGTTTTTCAAGTTTTTCGGAAACTGTATGTAATGCCGATATCACGTCCTTCTTGAACCGCTCCTCATTTTCCCGCATGACCGAATCAATCCAATACAACTGAAATATCACCAGCCCCACCAACGCGATACTCATTAGTCCTACAATTACATATAGTGACTTTCTATCCATAGATTCAAATGTACGAGCTAAGTGCTTGGCTCGTTGAGCTTTAACCAATTTTAACAGGCTTTAACCTGGCATTAACAGCAACAGAAAATCAATGGTTATACCTTCGAATGAAACTCAAAATAGAAAACAATGAAGAAGCAATTTATGATCGCGACAGGCCTGCTGATAGCAGCCTTGTGCTTTTTGCTCGGTCCTGAAGCCAAAGGTCAAATTGATGTGAAAATCTCGCGAGAAAACGATGATGGGAAAAAAGAGACCTTCGAACGCTCTTACGACACTGAGGAGGAAATGCTCGAAGATGAAGAATTCCAGGACTTTGTAGGTGAATACGGACGTTTCGGATTTTACAGTGGTGGTGATGAGGAAAATCCTTTTCGAATTCTCGGCTTCCGTAATGGCCGTTCCTTTTCATTTGGTTTCGGCGATGAAGACGATGACCCGATAGCCTTTCACTTCGACAGTGACGACAACAGTTTTGATTTTGACATGGGCGAAGACATGGAAGAATTAGTCGAAAAACTGGAAGAGCTTGATTGGGAAGGCTCCTGGAATGGTACGAGGTTCTTCCATTACGATGATGAATCAGCAAAGGAGATTCATGTTGAAGACTTCTCTGAGGGGGAGGAAAAGAAGTGGTTAGGCAAGAAAAAAAAGTTGGAATTACAGGACCTAAGGTTCTACCCTAGCCCAGCCCGGGCCAAATTCAAAGTTCGTTTTCGGGTGCCAGAAGAAGATGCCCTGACCATCAAAATCCTGGATTTAGATCAACAGGAGCTACACAAAAGATTCTTCGAAAGCTTCAATGGAACGTATTCGGAGGAGTTCGATTTGCGCAATCAGCCTGTTGGTACCTACCTCCTGCAAATTACCCTTGGTGAAAAGCGACTGGTGAAAAGGTTGCTGATCGACTGACGGCACTCTTGCCGAAACGATTTCATGTGCTGGAAAATCAGTATCTTTACTCTACCTAAGAGCAAAACCAAAGAACCAGAATTCATGAAATTTCAATCAGATTATGAGGAATGGAAGCCCCTATTGCATGATGAAATAGTAGATCGGGAAAAGGTCCATATTTCCAACCATGGGAGGCTGAAGAGTTTCAAGACCGAAGAAAAAGGAAGGATCTTGAAGTTCGCAACCGTTAGAGGTTATAAAACCATTACGTTGCGTTTGGCGGACGGTGGTAGGAGGTCATATTATATCCACAAGTTAGTGGCTACTCACTTCCTACAAAGAGACAGTGATGAGCAGAAGTATGTAATTCACCTGGACCATGATAAGGAAAACAATCAAGTCGTTAACTTGAAATGGTCAACCAAAGAGGAAAAGGAGAAACATCAGCAACAAAATCCCCTTTGGAGAGAAGGGATCACCAGAAGTGCTAAGCTTACCGAGTCCAAGGTGAGGTTGATCAAGGAGAAAATCTTTGATCCAAATCGCAAGACACGCATGAAAATGATAGCAAGGCAATTCGGAATATCCGAAATGCAGCTCTACAGAATTAAAAGCGGGGAGAACTGGGGGCACGTTAAGGTGGATGTCCCTCAAGATAACGGCTAGTGGGCCAATGTCAGCGTAAATCCTACTCCGTGGTGATTTTTGATGGCTAATTGTTCGTCGTGACGTAGATATTTGCGAAGCCTCGAAATGAACACATCGAGGCTTCTTCCTTTAAAATAGTCATTTTCACCCCATACGTCTATCAGGATTTCCTCACGTTTTACAAGTTTGCCTTGTTTGGCACAAAGCAATTTAAGAATGGCACCCTCCATCTCCGTCAGTTGCACTTTTTCAGAGCCTATCACAAGTTCAAGATTGCCCATGTCAAAATCGTAGGTTCCCAACTGCAATTTTTTGGGTTCAGAGCTATTCGTGCCCCTGCGACGCATAAACACCGCGATACGATAGAGCAACTCCTTGGTGGAAAATGGTTTGGTCAAATAGTCGTCACCGCCTATCTCAAAGCCTTTCCATTTGTCCTCACTCATATCCCTGGCGGTAATGAAAATAATTGGCACAAACTCATTTTTGGCCCGAATTTTCCGAGCCAGTTCGAACCCATCCATGTTGGGCAACATAACATCCAATAGACATAGATCAAAGCCGCGATTGAGGAACAGTTTCCACCCTGCTTCCCCATCAGTTGCCAAAACAACCTTATAGCCTGCTGCCTCAATTTGATCTTTTGTAACGAATCCCAGGCTGGGATCATCCTCGACTAATAGAATATTTCCTTTAGACATGCGCTTTAAAGGTCAAGTGAAAAATATTACCTGGATCAAGGACTTCAATAGTGGCGTGATGTTTATCCATGACCTTCTTGACGAAGAATAGTCCCAAACCGAAACCCTTTACATCATGGCGATCCCCCATCGGCACACGATAAAACTTGCCAAATATCTTTTTCCTCAGGTGCTTGGGAATACCCTCACCCTGGTCCTTAACAAAAACATGAATCCGATCATTTGCAAGGCTCGCTCTAATCGAAACGGGCTTACGACCATATTTTATAGCATTATCTAACAGGTTGTAGAACACGGCTTGCAGGAGCTCCGGATCACCCAAAACATTGAGATTGGGTTCAATCTCGGCTGTAAGTTGCAAGTTTTCATCAGCCTCCCTGATCCGAAAATGATCTATTACTTCCTGAATTATTTCTCCTAAAGGTTGTAGTGTTTTGACCAGCGAGTGATTCGATTCGAGCATACTGGTTTTAAGCAACTGATTGACTTGTTTTTCAAGCCTTCCTGTTTCGGCACTTACGATTTGCCCATACTGCGCCAGTCGTTCCGGGGTATGACTGGAGGCACTTTCAAAAACTTCTGCCGCAATCTTAAGAGAGGCGAGAGGTGTCTTGAATTCATGTGTGATATTATTGACGAAATCTCGCTGAATAGCTCCAAGGCGCTTATGCTTTAGAATTACGAAAAGGCCATATCCAAGGGAAAAAACGACAACAATGGTCAAAGCCGTCGATACCATCCAGAAATCCATATCGCCAAAAGTTCCCTTGGCCCGCCCAGGGAAATACACTCCGAAATAGTAAGCCTCGTCCTCGAGTATTGGCAATGAAGCCTTCGCCTTGACCACCGGACTCGAAGAAAGTTGGATCAGATCGCCGTAAACCATTTGGTCACTTTCGCAATCGTACACCCCGTACTCAAAATCCTGAACGATGGCTCGTTTTTCCAGCTCCGCCTTCAAAAGATACTCAATAGCACCCAGGTCTATTCTATTACTGGTCCGCACAATAAAATAGTTGTTGGAAATACGTTCTATCGGATTGCCAGAAGGTATATCCGTACCACCGACCTGACAGAGGGACTCCACAACGTTGTTGAGTGCCATCTGAACGTTGTGATGAAACTGCTGCTTCTCATTGGAAATGGCTTTGTTTACCCAATAGGTCTGAGTGGCAACGATGCCTACCAGGGAGATAGTAGCCAGTATGATCAGTATGCGAATGGGCGCATTGGTCATTTGGCAAAATTATGAGCTTCCGCCGAGTCCGGTGATTTTTTTAACAAGTCATTAACAGGCACATTCAAAGCTCTTAATATTGTTAAAAATGTTACATTTGCGACCCATTGAGGCATTAGCTCAGTTGGTTTAGAGCACTACCTTGACAGGGTAGGGGTCACTGGTTCGAATCCAGTATGCCTCACTTCCTTCCTTACGAAATTCTCTCTTCACTCAAGAACTGAAATAAATAGATCCCCTGGGGTCACTGGGTGGTCCGCCACTCCGATCGAATCCAGTATGCCTCAGTTGCTTTCTGTCATTACCAACTCCAACCTTGTAAATCAATTTTTAGAAACAACAAGAACCGTCTCTACATTATCCCACTCGTCCTTGCATTATCTCCTGGTGAAAATGGGACAGCCTCAGTGAGTGTCACGAGATTCTCACGGCTTGTCACCGCACACTCAACCCCAAAGCCTCAGAATGGACGGCCTGTTGTTGTTTCTTATTCGAAAGGAAAGCAACAAGGGCACGAAGCTCCAAATACCTGATACTCCCTACTTAATACTGTATGCTACAGAACCTGAGTGGGGTCACCGGGTGGTCCGCCACTCCGATCGAATCCAGTAGGCCTCACTTCCTTTCTGTCATTACCAACTCCAACCTTGTAAAACAATTCTTAGAAACAACAAGAACCGTCTCTACATTATCCCACTCGTCCTTGCATTATCTCCTGGTGAAAAATGGGACAGCCTCAGTGAGTGTCACGAGATTCTCACGGCTTGTCACCGCACACTCAACCCCAAAGCCTCAGAATGGACGGCCTTTTGTTGTTTCTTATTCGAAAGGAGAGCAACAAGGGCACGAAGCTCCAAATACCTGATAATCCCTACTTAATACTGTATGCTACTACCTACTAGAAGAAAAACCCAAACCGCACCAGAAACAGGTCCTCCTCCTCTGTAAAGCTCTTTTCGAAGGATATCGCTAACTGATTTAAGGGTGCGACATAAGCTCCAAACCCACGCCCCACATGCCAGGTATCCGAATCTTCTCCGTCTATCCATACCCGCCCTACATCTTGAAATGCCAAAAGGCCCAACTGTCCCGGGAAGATATAAGTGGTGAAAGAAAAGAGCTTCAACCGAAGATCCAGATTGTGATAAAACGCCGTTTGCCCGTGGAATCTATTTCGCCGAAACCCTCTGAGGTTAGTCCACCCACCCAATTGCGATGCATTAAAAAATTCGAACCCATCACCGAAAAGATGCTCCAGGCCGATCCTATTGGCGATCACCAGCCGCGCCGGGTATTTCACACCCAAATACATGGAAAAATCGCCGCTAAATCTTGTAAGATCTTCCGACTGGTCGTTACCCCCCCAAAGCCGTTCAGTTCTGGCGTTAAAAAGAATTCCGCTAGATGGCAGACCCTTGTGATCTCTGGTGTCATAACTAAATCCAATGTCGCCCCCAAAATAAACATGCTCTTCCGCGATCTTACTCACGTCCACACCGCTTTGTGCTTCGGCAGCAAAAGTCCCCTGTGCATCTTCTACCTGGGCTGTTCGGATCACGGAGGCAAAGGAGAAAATAGCACGCCTCCTACTACCTAGGTAGCGGTGAAGTCCTAACCGGCCAAACCCACGATCGGTTTGAAGGCGGTAGTAATCAACCTGGTCATCGTCCAATCCGGTGGTGTTTCCTTCAAAATCGTAGAAGGATTCGTTGCCATATCCAAAGAAGTTGCTGATGAAGAAAGGCTCCTGTACCTCCGCGTTGATATCCAATCCCCATTTACCAAAAACATCTGTGAATTTGCCCGTGTATTTGAAGTTGTAGGAATCAATTTCCAATGCACCGTTGGCAATGAAAAGATGCTGCGACCGAAATGGCTCTTTGCGCCAACCATAATCCGTGTAGAAGAAACCCGCTCCCAGATAGAAGCCATTGTCTTGGTTGAACTGAGCGCTGATCAGCGGAAACAGTTTATCATAAACATAGGACTTTCGGTTATAGAGATTTACCGCTGGATCGTTAGACAGACGTAGCCGGGTTTCTTTGCCACCGTTGACAGTTGTATTATCTAATTTGTCATAAACAATCGTTTTTCTGCCACCTGAAGCCACAACTGATCGATCATTGATGACGTCCTTCTTCTTACCCCCAATAATGCGGACCTTCAAGCCCTTTTTCACTTCTCCCTCTATATCAAATACATCTTGACCACTTAGTCCATAAACTCGGATTTCTTTAGTTTCATTGTGCAGAAAAACCCGTTCGTAGAGCACCTGCACCAGGTTTCCATCCTTGTCTCGCTTCCGCACAGTTACTTTAGTCTCGTTATCGTTGAGCCGTTGGACTGAAAAATGCTCATGTTTGTCTGATCCTACGATCTCCACCTCCTTGGTCAGGTATTCATAGTGCTCGCGCGCGAATTGTTCCATGCCATCCCTTCGAGCCTTCATAATGGAAATGATTTCTTCCGCCGTGAGGCCGTATACTTCTGATGGAAGGTTGGTGAGCGCCTCTTCGATGATTTCATCCGTTACATTTTCCTGGATGTGATCAATTTCCTTTTGCCAATCCGACCATTCAGGTTCATTGATGAATGTTCTGTCGAACCAGCGCATGTTCCAATTGAAGCCCGGTGCCCATCTCATTTCGGGGTTAAAACCTTCGGAGGATGGCACTGCCCACTTACTCGCGGCGATCTTTGGGATGATGCCATCAGTGGTAAAAAACGCCTGGTCACGATCCCTGGGTATAGGCCGATACCTCCGGCCCTTTCGCCCTTCAATTTTTTTGCCGACCCATCGCCATTGATCGTCATGTCGGTCCCAATCACCGATGAGCATATCAAACAAGCGACTTCTTAATACAAACTGCTGGTCGATCCAGTTGTCGTTATCATCGTAGATTTCCTTGTCCAGCATATCAAGGGTGCCCTTTACATCGTCCCCCTCACCGAAGAACACCTCACTTGCAGCCTCGTCATTTGGGCGTTCCTCATATAGAAACATCTGGTTTTCAAAGGCATACCTGTAGTTGCCAAAGGCCGGATCTGACGGAACGTAAACTACGCTGGGGTTAGCGTGGTAGACCCCCGCGGCATCCGCCAATGGAGGCACGGCCAAGGCGGCATAGGGATGTGACGAGGAAATCTGATCTTGCAGAAAATCTGCGGCAAAGCTGCGACGAAGCGCTTTGGGCAAAAGCTGAGAAGGGTCCTTTTCGACTGACCGTAGAACATACTGCTTGCCATCATTCGCCTCCATTCGTAGAGACAGTGTCTGGCGACCGCCACCGCGTTTCAAAATCTCCAGACCTCCCCGCTCCTTTTGGATGTCAAAGACTGGCACTGTGATTGGCGTAGCCCATGTGTCGCGGTAATTTTCGCCTAGCCATACTTTGGCTTTGTCGCCAATTTCGTACTGCTGGCTTGCAGCTACAGTTTTTGTTTGCCCACTCAAATCACCTCTGTTGGCAAGTTGCTCCTGATCGGTAATTACATTTTTAGAATAAAGATTTTTTTCGAATAGCAGTGCCCGCCTATCGCCTCCCCAGAATTTCAGTTTCACGTTGCCTTTCGTCTCATATTTTAGCTCTGCAAATCCCCTTTCTCTCTCGGCAAACTCCGTTCCCTCACCGGAAACGACATGAGAGGTTTTGCTACCTGAGCCACTTACGACGAAATGACTCCCTTCACGTTGAATATATTGTAATGAATGTTCGTGACCGGCGGCCCACACGACGTTTTCTGCTTTGTTTATAATATCAAGGAGGACGTTGCGAATGGCTTTGTACTTAGGATTAGGTATGTCTTGAATGTTCCCAATAACCGCTCGTGATGTCCAGTAAATAGTACCTAACCCGGGTAACGGAATGTAGAGGTTCTTCATTGACTTGGCCTCCGTCAAAGGGAACAAGTTGGCCTTCCAGAATTTGTACTTCCCACCATGAGGGCCATAGGAGTAAAGTGGGTGGTGAGCAGCGACAATGATGTGCTTGTTAGCATTGCGGACGACCATGTCTTCCAGAAGCTCCAGCGCCGCCGTAGTGCCAGGTGCTGCGCAACCCTCGCCATCCCGAGCCTTTTCCTGGCTATGTAGGAAATATTGCGTGTCCACAATAATTAAGGTAACCTCATCTGTCAACTGGATTTCCTCCGGTCCAGGACATCCATTCCTGGGGAGAAAGGCATCCGGCTTGCCCGTATACGAGGTAACGTACTGCTGCATGTTTCGTACGTTTTGCCATCCTTGCCGACGGCCTTGAGCCCAATCGTGATTGCCAGGAATAATAAAACCTTTGCCCTTGAATTTCTTGATCAGGTCGAGCTGGGGATTAAGCTTTTGCTCCAACGCGGTACGTTGCGGATGCTCCTCATCAGGCAAACCCTTCGGATACAGGTTGTCTCCTAAAAAGATCAGAACATCCCTGTCTGTCGCCACAGAGATCTTGTCTTCTAGAAATTGAAGGTTTTCATCTACCGGAAGGTGGGGTTCTCCTGCATCGCCTACCAGAAAGATTGAAAAATCCTGCGCATGCAGCGTGAAGCCACCAAATACGGTGCTTAAAAGAACAATTCTTACCAACATTCTCATCCTTTTCGGCATCAGCGTTGTTTCATTTTGAATTTTAAAATATAGCCCCGGTCGCCCTCGCCCTCGCTACTTATATAAAGATCTCCGTTTGGAGCAAAACATATACCCTCGGGTTGATTCAATACCCTTGGTGCTATTGGATAGGAATATTTGAGTTTTCCATCTTGATCCAGAACCAGGAGCAACTTACCGACGGAAGCCAGCAAGTAAAAGGTTTTCTCGATCGGGTGGTAAGCAATAGCTGATGGCTCAAACTTTAGTTTTTCCTCGTCGTATTTGCCGTTCTTATTTTCCTCATAAAAAGACCTGAGCTTTTTCATCCTCACCTCAAAAACCGGGTCTGTGTCCAGTTCTTTATCTTCCAAACTAAAGGCATAAACTGCCTTGCCTTTGGCATTATTCCCGTCAACGTCCTCATCTTCTTTGCACGCAATAAGTAAGCTTTTTGTGGCGGGATCGTAGCCAAACCCTTCTGTGTCATTTCTCCTGGTTAGAGGCGTTTCTATCTTCTCTGCTCTGACTTCTTTCTCTTCGGTCATGGCAAAATGAAAAATATCCCCATCGCTTTCCAGAACATACACCTGGTCATCTACTACCTCGACCCCTTCAAAATCCCCGGGTCGCCAGAAACGTATGGCATGATATATCTCTCGTTTTTTGAGATCGTAGAAATAGACCCTACCACCCTCATCCTCCACACAGGCTACCTTCTCATCGCCAATATGAGTCAATCCAGAAATTTCCGAGAGCACATAGGGGAGAAAATATTTCTCGTCGGGTCGCTTCAGATCGTAGTAGTAACTCGCTTCTTGGTTGACGAGAAAAAGACTATCGGCCTTTTGCCCGAATGATGTGTCGTTGCACCCGGAAAACAGAGCAAAAAAAAGTATCAGGTATATGAAAGATCTAAGTAACTCTGGCATAAGACAGGGTTTCAAGATTGAATATAGGCAAAAAGGCCTTACAAAAATATGTTAAGCCTGAAAGCCAAAGTTGCTATTATTGTACTAAAACCGGTTTTGCCACTGCATGAACTACGCCTCCGAAATTGTGGGTAAGGCCCAGCAATATGCCAAGAAAATCCTAGAGGAAGAGCTCCCCAGCGACCTCAAATACCATTCTACAGACCATACAGAATTTGTAGTCCAAGCCGCGGAGGAAATAGGCGAAAACATGAGGTTCAATGCCCAAGAAATGGAGGTGCTTATGCTGGCCGCCTGGTTTCACGATGTTGGTTATAAAAACGGGCTACAGGATCACGAGCAATTAGGCGCCCAGGTAGCCCTGGAGTTCCTGTCCAAGGAAGGCTATGACGATGAGCTGGCAGCCAAGGTGGCGGGCTGTATCATGGCTACGCAAATGCCACAAACTCCCCGCAACCGAGTCGAAGAAGCCTTGTGCGATGCTGACCTATTACATCTTGCAGACCCTGAATACTTTGAAAAAGCTGGTCTTCTACATCAGGAAATAGAGACCACAAAAGGAGTGGAAATTGGGGAAAAGGAATGGATGAAAATGAATAAGCGATTCATCAGCGAGCATTCCTATTTTACTAGCTACGCACGCCAAAACTATCGTCCGGCAAAGCAAGAAAACCTGAAAAAGGTGAAAAAGAAACTTAAGTCAATGAAAAAGGAAGAAGAAATCGCTAAGCTCCAACAAAAAGTTGAGGACCTCAAGGTGAAGGTTAAAACAGCCAAGGAGCTAACTCCAACACGCGGTATTGAAACCATGTTTCGCCTCACCTCAAAAAATCACCTCGAGTTAAGTGCGATCGCGGATAATAAGGCAAACATCATGATATCGATAAATGCCTTGATCCTGTCGATCATGATATCGGTGCTCTTCAGGAAATTGGAGGAATACCCACACATGGTAGTACCTTCTGTGATTTTAACGCTGGTATGCCTGGCCACGATCGTCATTGGTATCATTGCGACCAGACCCAATGTAAGTAAGGGGAAATTCACCCGTGACAACATAAAGAATAAAGAGACCAATCTGCTTTTTTTCGGCAATTTCCACGGGATGAAACTCAACGATTATGAGTGGGCCATGAAAGAAATGTTGCAGGATGCCGATTACCTATACAGCAGTTTGATCAGGGACATTTATTTCCTTGGAGCAGTCCTAGGTAAAAAATACCGACTGCTGAGGTTAGCATATAATGTCTTTATGTTTGGGTTTGTGCTTTCCGTTATCTCGTTTGTGATTGCGGAGTTGTTTTTCAAAGAGCCCTATCCCTATTGATCTCATTGATGGACCTTTGACACAAATGCGTAGGTTGCCGACTGAGCATTTACCGGCTCCCGTTCTTCAGTCACTATTGCATCATTTTTCATTTCCGAGTCCAGGCGAACCGCATTGGTATTATCTGTTAACTGCAGCTGCAGTATCTGCAAAATTTCCTTTGCCAGGTCCTTCTCTTTAATCGGAAACGAAACTTCAATTCTCCTCCTAAGATTTCTGGTCATCCAGTCGCTGGAGCCCATGTATACCTCCTCTTCCCCATCGTTGTGAAAATGAAAAACCCGGGCATGTTCCAGGTATCGGTCCACCAACCGGATCACCTTTATGCCTAGTGTATCCGGCACCAAACAGCAAATACTTCGTGCCAAAATGGTGACGGGCACACCCTCTTCTGCCGCCTCATACAACTTGCGGATCATGTGTTTTTCTTCCAGGTTATTGAGTTTGATAACTATTCCAGACGCTTTGCCAGCTTTTGTATTGGTTATTTCCCGGTCAATAAGCTCGGAAAATTTGTCGATTGCATTGAACTGTGATACAATGAGACTATTGAACGGCGTGGGCTCCTTTCGCTTGTGCAAGAATTTGAAAACCGACAGCAGTTCTTTCGTCATGCCGGGATCGCTTGTGAACAAGCCATGGTCACAATATATTTTCGCGGTTTTCTCATTCAGATTGCCCGTTCCAAAGAAGCCATAACTTTTCTCTTTTTTCCTTACCAAGGCTACTTTCGCATGGACCTTCAATCCTGGAATACTGTAAATGATCTTCACGCCTGCTTCTTTCATTCTACTGGACCAGAACAGGTTGTTTTCCTCGTCAAATCGGGCCTTCAACTCCATGAAGACCACTACCTTTTTCCCGTTGTTCGCCGCACTGATCAATGCTTCTCCAATCACTGAGTCCTTCGCCATCCGATAGAAAGTGACATAGATCTCCCGCACTTCCGGATCCACGGCGGCCTCATTGAAAAATTGCAATACGTAATCGTAAGATTGATATGGAAAATGCAGCAAGCGGTCACCCTCCTCTATACAAGACATCAGGCTCTCGGCATTGTCTATGGCCGCATGAGAAATAGGAGTCTGACGAGTATATTCCAGGGCATGCGCAGTGGGATTGTGGATACCGAAGAAATCATTCAGGTTATGATATCGACCTCCTGCGACAAGATCATTTTCAGCCAAATCAAATTGGCCTGTAAAAAAATCAACCAATTCACCGGACATGGAACTATCAAATAGAAACCGAGAGGGTGTTCCAAGATTACGCTTTTTGATCTGTTTCTCAATTTTGCTGACCAGATCTCCGGAAAACTCATCGTCGATATGTAGGTCTGCATCCTTGTTGAGCTTTACACTTTTGCATTCGATGATTTCATAACCCGGAAAAACGGCTTGAATATTGTCTCGGACTATGTCATCCAAAAACACGAAGTAATGCCCCTCGTCATTGGAAATCAACCGAAACCGGGGTAGATGATCCGATGGAATATTTACATATGAAAAATACTCCTCATTATCCTTGGTTAACCGTAACCCCAAATACAATTGTTGATTTCCGAGGAATGGTGATTTCGGTGTTACCCCAAATATATACGGGCGCAAAAAAGCGAGCACTTTCGTCATAAAATAATGTCTTATGGCATCACGATCTGCCGGCCGCAACTGGTCCAACGAGTCCGGCACGAAGATCCCTTTACTATTTAACTCCGACAACACCGCCCGCAACGTTTGTCCATACTCGTCTAATTGTAGCGAAATGGTCTGATGAATTTTCGAAAGCAAATCGGCACCGACTCCAGCGGATTGGTTGATTTTCTTTTTGTCGATTTCCCTGATGGACCTCAAGGCCGCGACCCGCACCCGAAAGAACTCATCCAAATTGGAAGAATAAATGGCTATGAAACGCAGGCGCTCCAGTAGCGGAACCTTTGGGTTTTTCGCCTCCATCAAAACACGGTAGTTGAAAGAAACCCAACTTAGGTCCCTGTCGAAAAGCGGGTATTTACTCATTTGAAAATGATCATGAATTTGGTGACAAAAGTTAGGTTCTTCCAAATCAGAAATCAAGACAAATGCATTGCCTTTGCCTCATGGAAATTCTATTTTAGTACAAAAAACCATAGCCTTCGAGATGGAAATCAACAATATTCTGGTTCCAG
Organism: Cyclobacteriaceae bacterium; assembly: GCA_965242775.1. Classification (GTDB taxonomy): domain Bacteria; phylum Bacteroidota; class Bacteroidia; order Cytophagales; family Cyclobacteriaceae; genus JAWPMT01. The sequence continues at coordinate 190,647 of CBDETI010000027.1, read as the reverse complement.
TGGATTTTTCTCAGTGTTCCAAAAACGCATTGCAGACGGCTATTGCCCTTGCAAAGTTGAGCGGCGCAAAAATCCATATGGTCAACGCTGTGCATGTGCATTCGCCCCATCCACACATTTCAGGAGGGATTATCGAAGAGATTGTTTCCGACTATGAAGAAGAGATAAAAAAATCATTCTCAGACCTGGAATCAGAGTTGATTGAATTGCAGGAAGTGCCGCATGAGGCTGATCGGTTTGTAGCCTACCTTACCGACGCTATTTATACCGAGGTAAAAAAGAAAGACATAGATCTGATCGTGATGGGCACAAGGTCAAAGCATCCGATAACAGAGCATCTACTTGGCACCAGGGCGACGGATGTCATGGACACAGCCGAAGTGCCAGTACTCATTCTGCCAGAGGAACACGGCACATTCCATCCCTCCAAAATTGGTTTTGCCTGTGAATATGACTCAGATCTGCACTTACAAAACTTTGAAATGCTCAAGCTGATTTGTACCCTTTTCGACGCGGAGTTAATGGCTTTCAGTGTCGTAGAGGATGTTTCATCGGTGACGCAACAGGATCAAAAAATCATTGAGAAGCTCAATCAGGCCCTCGAACCTGTAAGGAGTTCGGTCCGTACGGTAGAAGCAAAGTCGGTGACAGAGGGTATCAAAGAATTTGCCACAAGTCATGAGCTTGATCTACTTGCAATGATCCCAAGGCAAAAGAACTTCATGGACAGGCTGTTCAAAACATCCATTACTAAAAGTGTAGCCATCGACACAGGGTTTCCACTTTTTGTTTTTAAGGAGGATTAAATGACCGTCGTTCCCTTCGAGGAGAGGTATTTCGACTCACTTCATGAGTGCTTTTTGCGCGCTTTTTCAGGATATAAAGTTCAGTTACAGCCATCAAAGGATGAACTTCGAATACGTTTAAAACACAAACTTTGCATCGATCCGGAATTATCCCTGCTCTTGCTCAAATCGCAACAGGTTATCGGCTTTTTGTTGCAAACAGAAAACCGCTTTGCTGATGTACAAACGGGATACAATGGAGGCATTGGGATTCATCCTGACCACCGCAGAATGGGATTCGCAAAAATGCTCATTGATCAAGGCAATCAAGCATTGACAAAAAGAGGTGCTGCACAGTCACTGTTGGAAGTTATTGCTAACAATGAAGCAGCCTTAAGCCTGTATAATGCCCTGGACTATGAGCCTCAAAGGCTTCTGCAGTGCTTCCGGCGCCCGGTGACCAAGTTATTGCCTGAAACCGAAGGTCTCGACTTGCATGCTGTGGATGACCCGGAAGTTTTGTTTCGTTTTGATTTCGGGGAGTTCGAATGTTCTTTTATCGATAGTAAAAACCAGTTGCAGCGTGACAGCTCGCATGAGTCATGCGTGGCGGTTATCTCTGAGGGGCGAATTATCGGCTATGGAATCCTCCAACCCCATCTGGGAAGGATCAGTCGCCTGGCCGTTGGTAAAGCATTTAGACAAAGGAAGGCAGGCACCGCATTGATCAATTACTGTCAGAAATTGAGCGTAAATAAGCATTTGACAGTTATGAATGTGCCCTCCGACCAGGAAGAGACAATCCAGTTCCTGATGGCGTGCGGATTCCAGCATGAAGTGAATCAGGTAGAAATGAGCAAAAGGTTGGTGCCATGAACTACCATCTAAAGGAGATCGCTGAGATAGTCGAGGGTGAAATATTCGGTGACCCGGAAGCAACTTGTCTACATGTAGTAACCGATTCCCGATTGATCCCAAGTCCTGGAGGGGCTCTGTTCTTTGCCAGCACAGGACCTCATTTCGACGGGCACGATTTCATGGAAGATGCGGCCGCCACGGGAGTGCGAAATTTCGTAGTAGAAAAGGACATCAAAAAACTACCGAAGGGTACTAGTGCCGTTCTGGTTAAGTCTTCACTGCAGGCCCTGCAAAGGCTAGCTCGACACCACCGAAGCAGGTACGATTTGCAAGTAGTCGGTGTGACTGGTAGCAACGGAAAAACAATTGTGAAGGAATGGTTGGCAGCAATCCTCGGAAGGTACCGGGAGCTTGTCAAAAATCCCGGCAGCTACAATTCTCAGCTTGGCGTCCCCCTATCCGTCCTGGGTATCGAGCAACGACATGAGGTGGGTGTATTCGAAGCAGGTATTTCAAGACCGCAGGAGATGGTCAAGCTAGAAAAAATCATTCGTCCAACCATAGGTCTTTTTACCAATATTGGGGAGGCACATGACGAGGGCTTTGACTCTCGCCAGCAAAAGATCCGTGAAAAACTGTTTTTGTTCAAGAATTGTCAAAAGATCATATGCTGCGCCGATCATAAAAATGTGAGCAAGTTGCTATTGTCCGAATTCGGTAAACTCGCGATGACCTGGTCCACCGAGAATGTAGCCGCCGATTTACACTTTGACATTGACAACAATCTCTGCCGATTCCATTGGCAAGGAAAAGATTTTGAAATTACCCTGCCTGTTACACAGCAACACCAGGTGGAAAACCTGCTTCACGCAATAACGGTAGCGCTAATTTTAGGCCTTGATGGCCACCAGCTCCAGGAAGGAGTCAATCAAATACAACCTGTTGACATGCGACTATCGCTGAAAGAGGGTATCAACCACAGCTACATAATTGATGATACTTACAACAATGACCTTACTGGTTTACAGGTGGCACTTGAAACCTTAAGTCAACAACAACTGAAGTCCAAAAAGACGATCATTCTTTCTGATATCATACAGTCGCATTACACACCGCAAGAGCTTTATGGCAAGGTAGACATGCTCGTTCGCAACAGTGGCGTTCATAGAGTTATTGGCGTAGGGCCAGAGATTTCGGCGGCCAAAGATCTCTTTCCACAGGGGTCGCTATTTTTTGAAAGTACCGAGAAGTTGCTCCGCGACCTGCCAGTGTTAGCAGACGAGATGGTCCTCATTAAAGGTGCCCGCACCTTTGAATTCGAGAAAATTGTAGCCGCTTTTGTCAAAAGAAGCCATCGCACGCAGCTCCTCATCAATTTTCCAGGATTGCTCCATAATTTAAATAGCTACAAGGCCATTTTGCAGCCAGACACGAAGCTCATGGTCATGGTGAAAGCACTGGCCTACGGAGGTGGAAGCTATGAAATAGCTAATTTCCTTCAATACCATCAAGTGGACTATCTGGCTGTAGCCTACACCGACGAAGGCGTAGAATTGCGTCAAAACGGAATCGAGATACCTATTATGGTGATGAACGCCGCCTCAAGTGAATTGGCGCAACTTCTGAAATTTGATCTGGAGCCGGAAGTATATAATCTGGACCTGCTTAGGGAGCTGTGTCAGGCGAGCCAACCGTTGAAAGTCCACTTGAAAGTCGAATCAGGCATGAGAAGACTGGGACTGGAAAATGCGGAGATCAAGGAGGTGGTGCAATTGCTGAGTGACAATCCCCAAATTGAAGTTTTGAGCGTGTTTTCGCATTTGGCAGCAGCCGAGAACCCCCTGCACGATGATTTTACACGGCAACAGGAACGGACCTTCGCCACCTGCTACGAGCAAGTGAGTTCAGGCTTATCGAAAAGACCTATCAGACATCTACTCAATTCGGGGGGCATTTCGAGGTGGCCTGCTTATCAATATGATATGGTACGTCTTGGTATAGGCCTCTTCGGTGTGGATCCTGCTGGGCACCTCCCGCTTACCCCGGCAAGTAGCCTCATTACCAAGGTAAGTCAGGTCCGAAGGGTGAAGAAAGGCGAAAGTATTGGGTACGGTCGCTCGGGAATTATGTCGCAGGACGGGGAAATCGCCACCCTTCCGATTGGGTATGCAGACGGGTATTCTCGTGTGTTTGGAAACGGGCGGGCAAAAGTAGAGATTGGGGGCCACCTGGCTCCTACCGTAGGTCATATCTGTATGGATATGACCATGATCGACGTGACTGGTCTTGGCGTGAAGCCTGGTGACGAGGTAGTTATTTTTGGCAACAAACCATCGCTTCAGGATCTAGCCACTTGGGGCGACACCATACCCTACGAAATATTGACTAACGTTGGTCCACGCGTCAAGAGAGTATATTCCTGGATCTGACGAAATATTATCGCTGGTGTCAGGACACCTCAAAAAGCTCAAAATGGCATGGAAAACAAGCTATTTCCGATTTAGGTAAGGCGGATTGAAGGAGCTGAATGAAATTACTAAGTGATTGAAATACAGCGACATATAAATCAAAAAAGAGTCTCCTGAAAAATCTTAAATTTTCTTGGTTCAGTCCATAAATGAGTTTTTCGAGGTGTCTTTAGATATTTGCGCCATGAAGGACGTGCTCTCCAAAAAAATTGGTGTACTTGGTGGCGGTCAACTCGGCCGTATGATGATCCAATCTGGTATAGATTTTAATCTGGATGTAAAAGTGCTTGACCCAGACCCCAACGCCCCCTGCAAGGACCTGGTGGATGAATTTGTGGTAGGTCCATTAACGGATTTTGATACGGTTATGGCATTTGGACAAGATTGCGATGTGATCACTATCGAAATTGAAAACGTCAATACTGAAGCACTCAAGCACCTGCAAGCTGACGGTAAAGAAGTCTACCCTAACCCTGAGGCGATCGAGCTCATTCAGGATAAACGTAAGCAAAAGACCTTTTATAAAGCCAATCGGCTTCCCACAGCAGAATTTGTACTGACTGAAAATGCCACGGAAGTCCAACGTTATAAAGATATGCTTCCAGCTGTAAATAAGCTGGGCAGAGAAGGTTATGACGGTCGTGGAGTACAGGTTTTAAGGTCAGAAGATGACCTACCAAAAGCTTTCGACAGGCCAGGGCTCCTGGAGAGGTTTGTTCCTTTTGAAAAGGAGTTAAGCGTCATCGTTGCCCGAAACAAAAAAGGAGCGGTACAGGCTTTTCCGGTAGTGGAACTGTCCTATCACCCTGAAAAGAACCTTGTGGAATTTTTGTTTTCTCCAGCGGAGATTTCCGACGAAACCGAAACCAAGGCCAGGGATCTGGCAACTCAAGTGATAGAGACCCTGGATATGGTGGGTCTACTGGCGGTGGAAATGTTTCTTACCAAGGAAGGCGACATCTTGATCAATGAAATCGCCCCCCGAACACATAACAGCGGACATCATACCATCGAAGGGAACATTACCTCGCAGTTTGAACAGCACATCAGAGCGATTTTGGACCTGCCTTTGGGTAGTACCGATATTGTCCAACCTGCCGCGATGGTCAACCTTCTTGGGGAGGATGGGTATCAGGGCTTAGCCAAGTACGAAGGCCTGGCAGAGGCCTTGGCGATGACCAATGTTCACGTCCATCTTTACGGTAAAAAAACAACGAAGCCATTTCGCAAAATGGGTCATGTAACCATCACTGATCCGGAAATGTCGCAACTCAAGGAAAAAGCACTTAAGATTAAGGAACTAATAAAAATAAAGGCATGAGCAATCCACAAGTAGGGATTATTATGGGTAGCCAATCAGACCTCCCGGTTATGTCCCAGGCCGCAGAAGTACTCGAGGAGCTTGGTGTATCAATAGAAGTGACGGTTGTTTCCGCACACAGAACACCGGATCGAATGTTCAATTATGCTCGAGAAGCCAGAGATAGGGGAATCAAAGTAATCGTGGCCGGTGCCGGTGGCGCTGCTCATCTCCCGGGGATGGTCGCCTCATTGACCACTTTGCCGGTTATTGGCGTTCCTATAAAATCAAGTAATTCCATAGACGGGTGGGATTCGGTACTCTCCATCCTGCAAATGCCTGGGGGTATCCCGGTAGCTACTGTCGCCTTAAATGGCGCCAAAAATGCAGGGATTCTCGCTGCTTCTATCCTGGGTACCACGGACGAGAAAGTCTCCTCAGCCCTGGCTAAATACAAATCAAACCTGGAATCCAAGGTACTGGACAGCGCCAAAAACCTGGAGCAAAATGGATGGAAGGGACGTAAGATCGGTTTCTAGCTAACAGCTACTGCTCGACCAGTTCTGGCTTTTTCGGAAATACCAGCGACAACACGATCGAGAGTGTCAAAGCGCCCATGATAATTCCAAACGATAGGAAAATGGGTATATGCACATGGTCCACACCAAAAAGTGCCCCCAAGCCCTGCTGAATGATATCCATCTCTAGCAGCATTTTAACCCCAATGAAGATCAAGACGATTGAAAGCCCCTTTTGCAATAAGTAAAATCGGTCCAGAATATTCGCCAAAAGGAAAAACATCGCCCGCAAGCCCATCACCGCAAAAATATTCGAGGTGTAGATCACAAATTCATTTTGTGTGATGGCAAAAGCAGCCGGTATTGAATCCACAGCAAATATCAGGTCCGTCGATTCGATGAGGACAATCACAAGAAATAACGGAGTAAATAAACGCTTACCGTTTTCAACCACGGAAAACTTACCACCATGGTCATCAGTGGTCATCGGAAAAACCTTCTTCACCAGCTTGAGCAGGGCATTTTTCTCTGGCTCGACCTCCATATCTTCATCTTCACTGAAGATCTTGACTCCCGAGTAAACCAGAAAGGCGCCAAAGATGTAAAGGATCCAATGGAATTGAGCGATTAGAAAAGCCCCTACGAAAATGAATATTGCCCTAAAGACGATGGCACCCAAAATTCCCCAGAAAAGTATGCCATGATAGTACTCCTCGTTTACCTTAAAGTATCTGAGAATCAGTAGAATAACGAAAATATTATCTACACTTAGCGCCTTCTCTGTGACATAAGCCGAGAAAAATTCAAGGGTACTTGCCTGTCCGTCCCCGACATAGTAGATCAAAATTCCATACGCTACAGAAATGGCAACCCAGAATAGGGACTGTTGTAGTGCTTCTTTTTGAGAAACTTTGTGATGTTTCTTATGGAATATCCCCAGATCGGCTATCAGGAACAAAATGATAATCGCCCCGAATACACCAAACAACAGGCCTTCATTTTGGCCGGTAAACAATGCTAACAGCATAGCAAACATTATAGGTCAGACAAAGTATCTATTCTTTTGTCCTAAAGCTGATATACCGGCTTTTTCAGCAACAATAATTCCACTTCGCTAAAACCGATGCCAACAAAGATATAAAGTTTATCGGCTTTTTATTAATTTGAATGATTGTTCGACCATGCCAATCTCTTTTCTCGATATTGCCCTCTCATTGCTAGTGTATGCAATACTTATCTACTTTATGAAGTGGAGGTTCAATTTCTTTAAGAAGAAAAGGGAAGACAGCAAGGATGATAGTGATGGAGGCATCACGGTCGATTATCCCCCCGATCCTGTTCTTGACCTTCCTCCCGGTGTGATCCTCCCCATTGATGGGCCAGTCGAAAAGAAGGAGTTTGAGGCCGTTATATAGTTCTTGCCGGACTTTACAAGTCTCCAATCAAGTGGCGACAGGTTTACTGGGTTTCATATTTTATGCGGCTTCCTATCTCAAATGTGATAGAATCTTGACTCACCATTTTCTGATTGCCACTAAATAAAATTTCCGTTACCCGCTGTTGATCGAATTCCAATCGAAATACTCGCATCAGAGAATAGATACTGGCTTTTTCTTCAATTGTCCCCGCTATTTGCAAGATCTCGTTATTCACGCCACGGGTGATTAAAAACGATCGCAACCCGGTACCCTCCTCAATCCGGACATACCGTGTTTGCTCATTCTGCTGCTCGATCCGGAAAGCATTTTGATATCGCGGCTGGGATGGATCAAACTCGCGAATGAAATCAAACTCCTCTACCCAACCGGCAGAATCGGGGACATAAGTCCGGACTTCCTCCTTTCCATCTATCTGAGCCTTTTTCTCTATGGAAGCGCCTGAGGAAGCAAGTGAAGTAACCTGCACCGTCAAAGCCGAATCCAGATTGAAGTAACCCTGGGTTTTGCCACGTTCTGTTGGGAGGCCGCAACCGAGCAGTCCGGAAAGAACTGCGAATCCGAATGCCGTCCTGAACTTAAGCATCAACCAATACCTCTCCGGTCATCTCTTCAGGTATCTCCAGTCCCATCAATGTCAGGATTGAGGGGGCCATATCTCCTAGTTTCCCTGACTTCAGGGCTCCCTGATATTCATTATCAACCAGCACCACCGGTACCAAATTAGTCGTATGGGCGGTATTGGGGCTACCGTCCGGATTGATCATAATATCCGAATTACCATGATCGGCGATAATAAAAGTCGCATAGTCGTTCGCTAGTGCCTTGTCGACAACCGCTTGGGCACATCGGTCTACGGTTTCGCAGGCTTTGACCGCTGCATCAAATACGCCCGTATGTCCGACCATATCAGGATTAGCGAAATTGAGGCACACAAAATCCACCTCGCCTTTGTCCAACTCAGGAATAATAGCGTCCCTGATATCTTCAGCGCTCATTTCAGGTTTCAAGTCGTAAGTTGCTACCTTAGGCGACGGACATAGAATCCGCGTCTCCCCTGAAAATTCTTGTTCCCGACCACCAGAAAAGAAGAATGTCACGTGCGGATACTTTTCCGTTTCAGCAATTCGGATCTGCTTTTTACCTTGTTTTTCCAAGGTTTCGCCAAGGGTTTGAGTCAAATTCTCTTTTCCAAAAACCACCTGAACATCCTGAAAGGTCTTGTCATAGTTGGTCATGGTCAAGTAGTGTAGCGATAGCTTTGTCATGCCATGCTCTTCAAAATCACGCTGAGTAAGTGCCTGAGTAATTTGTCGTCCACGGTCGGTTCGAAAATTGAAACACATCACCACATCACCGTCCTTAATCGTTGCAACTGGCGAGCCGGTTTCATCTGTTTTGATAATCGGATTTACAAATTCGTCGGTCACCCCGTTTTCATATGATTGGGAAAGGGCTTCAATGACATTTGTTGCTCGTTGACCCTCGCCTTTGACCATGGCATCATAGGCCAACTTGACACGCTCCCATCGATTGTCTCGATCCATGGCATAATAACGGCCCGTGACAGAGGCGATTTCGCCACCATGTGCATCCAGATGCCCAGTCAGCTCCTCAAGAAAAGCCTTGCCGGACTTTGGATCGGTATCGCGACCATCGGTGAAGGCGTGGATATATACCTTCTTGAGGCCCTGACTAGTAGCGGCAGTAACAAGACCCTTTAGGTGATCGATATGTGAATGGACACCTCCGTCGGATACCAGTCCCATTAAATGAAACGCGCTATCACCCGCTTTAGCGGCCTCTATCGCCCTTTTAAGTGTGGCATTTTCACCTAATGATCCATCTTCAGTGGCCCGATTGATCTTTACCAAATCCTGATAGACGACACGACCTGCGCCAAGATTCATATGACCTACCTCAGAGTTGCCCATCTGGCCCTCAGGCAGACCCGCCGCCAGCCCCGAAGCTTCCAAAGTGCTACTTGGATAGTCCTTCAGGACCTGATCCATAAAGGGTGTCTGCGCCTTGTCTATGGCGGAAACTGATTGATCTTTGGCAATGCCCCAACCATCCAGTATCATTAAAATGACTTTCTTATTCATTTAATCTCAGCGAATTTTGGGCAAATATAGACGTGGGACCCTACTCTTTAGGACAATGGCAAGAAATGTAAAGACGGATTCGTTAACTTTTGGCTGAGTTTGAGATTTACCTAAATGATCCACAGGTTTTTTGCCATATCCATCACCCTGCTAAGTGTGTTTTCATTGACCGCCCAGGATCGCACATGGGACGATATAGAAGTATTACTGAAAAACGGTTCATCGAAGGAGTTGGTTAAATTCTGTGGTAACACCGTGACGATGAAAATGAATGGTCAAAACAACACCTATTCAAAACCAGAAGCGGAAAATCGCTTGCGTGAATTTTTTTCAAATAATCCACCAACCAATTTTTCCTACGTCCATCAAGGCGCCAGCACTGAAGGACTCAAGTATTCCATAGGCAAATACTCCATGAAAGACGGGTCATTCCGAGTAGTCATGTTTCTTAAGGAAAAGGCCGAAGGGTTCCAGTTAGAATCAATCAGTTTAACAAAGGAGTAGCTAGCAGGTTAGAAGGTTATGAATTTGCCCTATCTCACTAAGGAGAATGTTAGGAAGTTTGTACGTGCCGCTTTGAGCGAGGATATTGGATCAGGTGACTATTCGTCGCTGGGATCCATCCCCGAATCGGCGAAGCGACGTGCGCAGCTACTCATAAAGGATGACGGTATTATAGCGGGTCTGCACATGGCCAAAATTATTTTTGGCTACGTAGATTCCACTATTGATGTACGATTCCATAAACGCGACGGAGATCATGTTTCCAAAGACCAAATTGGATTCGTGGTTGATGGCAATGCACGAGGTATACTAAAGGCAGAAAGGCTAGTGTTGAACTGCCTGCAACGCATGAGCGGTATTGCCACCTACACGCACCAGATCAACTCGTTGATCAAAGGGTCCAAGGCCCGACTCCTGGACACGAGAAAGACGACACCAAATTTTCGCCTGCCGGAAAAGTGGGCGGTAGCTATAGGGGGTGGAGTCAACCATCGGTTTGGACTTTTCGACATGGTCATGCTCAAAGACAATCACATAGATTATGCGGGGGGTGTAGAAGCTGCCATCCAATCCACTCAGAAATTCCTGGCTGATGAAAATTTATCCCTGGATATAGAAATAGAAGTCAGAAATTTGGATGAACTTGCGGCCGTTTTGGCAGTGGGAGGTGTGAAAAGGATCATGTTGGACAATATGCTACCCTCAGATATGAAGCAAGCGATCAGCATGATCGGAGGCAGATATGAAACGGAAGCCTCCGGCGGTATTACCGAATCCAACATCCGAGAAATCGCAGAAACCGGAGTTGATTATATCAGCGTCGGTGCCTTGACACATTCCTATAAGAGCCTGGACATGAGTTTGAAAGCCATTGACTAATGATTGTAAGGACAAAAAAATATCAACTCCCCACCGGAAAATATATAAAAGTGGCTCTGGTAGCCGTTTTGCAGCAACAATGGTGGGTCGGACTGATCTATCTGGCCATTGCTGGTGGCTATTTCATTATCCCCAATTGGTGGTGGGTGATCGGCGCAACGATCGCGCTCGTACTGTATTTTCTTTTCTGGTTGATCCAATTTGCTGGTGTGACACAACTAGAGCAAGGAAAAATATTGTTCGAGAAATTATCCTACGAGATCACGAGCCAACAAATTCTCATTAAACTGAGCAGCAAACAGGGTATGCCCATGAAATGGGATCAAATCAAAAGAGCCAAAAAGGGCAAGGATGCATTTTCCCTCTTTGTAAGTAAGGCACAGGTGATCCATCTCCCATTCAAAATATTCAACAGCGAGAATGAAATTCGATTCCTGGAAACCGTCCTCAAAAGGAAGGGATTTATCAAGTAATCATGCCTGCTGAGGCACTTAAAAAACTAAAAGCCAAAGCAGCGAAATATTGCTCGACTCGCGAAAGAGCCTCGTCGGAAGTTTATAAAAAGTTGGTGTCGTGGGGAGCTGAAGAAATCGAAGCTGAATCTATCCTCACAGAATTGAGAGAAAATGATTTTGTCAATGATCATCGATTCTGCAGCGCCTATAGCAACGACAAATTTCGCTTCAATAAGTGGGGAAAAAGAAAGATTAAATTTCAACTCCGGAACCTCGGATTTGAAGATGGCGTCATTGGCAAGGGACTTGAGAGCATCGACAATAGGGAATATATCGCTATGATCGATGGACTCATCGCCAATAAGCGCAAACAGCTTGGTACAGAGAAGACTGATTTTGTCAAAAAGCAGAAGACGATTTCGTTTCTGGTCCAGAAAGGATTTGAATTCGACATTGTTTCTCAACGTTTTGAGTCTGGGGATGTCTTGTAGTTTACAAAACAGCACGATTCACTGAAGCGAGCCAACTAGTCAATAACTAATTCAGTACAGAGTGTCATGGCATTTTTTATTCTACTGTATGGTCTGCTATTTCAATCCGGACATGACAATGCTAAAAACGGTTTAGCCGTCGAAGGATACGATGTGGTTTCCTATTTCGCTGAAACTCCGCTTGAGGGGGAAAAGCAAATTTTCGCTATTTACATGGGTACCACCTACAGATTCGCCAATGAGGGCAATAAGCAGCTTTTTGAGACAAATCCGCAAAAATATGTCCCCCAGTATGGTGGCTGGTGTGCGTATGCCATGGGTGTAAGCGGCGATAAAGTGAAGGTGGATCCTGAGACCTTTAAGATTCTGGACGGCAAATTGTATCTGTTCTACAACTTCTGGGGCAACAACACCTTAAAAACCTGGAATGAAGATGAGCAAAAGCTCAAGGCAGATGCTGACAAGTATTGGTCGGACATCCTTGCTACTAATTAAATCCGCCGTATTTTTGTTCGTTTTTTAAGCTAAAAACCATCATGCCAATCCAGCAGTCTGCGCAAGAACTTCTAAGCCAGTTGGGTGCTGTTATCAGCCAAATGCGAGATGAAGACTTCCGAAGGCCAATACCTACCCTCAGCGGCTCCTCGGTAGGCCAACATATTCGCCACACGATTGAATTCTTCCTTTGCCTCATGGACGGAGCCAACAAAGGAGAACTCAATTATGACGACCGGAAACATGACAAATTCATCGAGGAAGACCGGAAACTGGCGATGAGCGTCATCGAATCGATTCAGTCTTTTCTGTCGAAGAATCTGACAGACCACCCGATGGATCTGGTAGCTAATTATAGCATCGATCAAGACGAACCCATTCGTATTCCCAGCAGCTTCCTACGGGAGCTCGCCTACAATATGGAACACGCAATCCATCATATGGCACTGATTAAAATCGGGGTAAAAGCGCTGGGTGATTATATCCAACTTCCAGAGCACTTTGGGGTTGCAAGTTCGACGGTAAGGTATCAACAGAGCCGATCGTGATAGTAGAAAATGGCTGAAATTAGTCCTCTTAAAAGATGGTGGACGCGAATCACGCACTTTGAGTTTTGGCCCTTTGATATTTTCTACTTTCCTGTCAAACTCTACTACCTATATCTCGCGCTGAAAAGCCGATCCTTTTTCTTTTTTACCGCTTCCAATCCGTCCATAGATTTTGGTGGCATGCTTGGTGAAAAGAAATCTGAGATCTTCAAGCTCATACCGGAAAAGTATAAACCCAAAACCCAGCTCTTTTGGCCAGACCAGACAGAAAAGCATATTTTAGATTACTGTCAGCGGGAGAATATCTCTTTTCCTTTCGTTCTGAAACCAGACATTGGCGAAAGAGGATGGATGGTCCGAAAAATAAACAATGAGGTAGGGCTGCAAGACTATCTGCAGGAGATCCAGGTTCCCTTTCTTCTACAAGAATTTATTAGTTACCCCCTGGAACTGGGGGTGTTTTACGTGGAGGTACCTGGTCAACCTGGCAGGGTGACTTCCATCGTCCGCAAGGGTTTTCTTGCTGTGACGGGCGATGGCAGGAAAACGGTAAGGCAATTACTGGAAAAGAATGTGAGAGCAGTATTGCAAGTTGATTTCGATGATCCGCTATTTCAAGAATTGTTTTTGACAGTTCCAGCATCAGGTGAGCAAGTAACCGTCGAAGGAATTGGCAATCACTGCAGGGGCACCACATTCTACAGTGGCAATGAGTGGATAGATGATCAGCTACATGATGCTTTCAGAAAAATCTCTGCCGAAATAGATGGCTTCCACTTTGGCAGATACGATCTGCGATGTGAAAGTATCGAGCACCTAAAAATGGGCGAAAAATTCAAAATACTGGAATTAAATGGCGCGGGCTCCGAACCCGGTCATATTTATGACCCAGGATTCTCGCTGTGGCAAGCCTACAAAGACGTGTGCTGGCACCTATCCATGCTGCAAAAGACTAGCGCCCTTAATAAACAAAGCGGTGTAGGTTATTGGTCATTTAAGGAGGGCTGGAAAAAAATCAAGGAAATCAAGGCCTACAATCGACAAAAGCAAAAAGGATGATGCTGTTTCAAACTTTCATTCTCGCTTTCGTCATCAGTCTTTTCGGATCCATCCCTCCGGGCACGATCAATGTGACCACCATGAAACTCGGAATCGCAGGTAAATTGCGTGAGGCCTATTTTTTGGCAATGGGCGCTACATTGATCGAGGTACTCTACACCCTAGGAGTAGTCCGATTTCAGGCTTTTATCAGTAGTCAGGTGAATTTCTCTCATTTCACCTTGGTGACGGCCCTGGTTATGACGGCCCTAGGCATTCATTCCTTGCTTTCGAAAAACAGGGACGTGCGTACGGTGGATACCAAAAGTGGACGCAAAGGTTTTGCAAAGGGTATTGTTCTGGGAGCACTTAACCCGTTAGCCATTCCCTTCTGGCTTGCAGTGACCGCCTATCTGGAAGTTAACCTCTGGGTGACCCTGGAAAGTCACGGAGGATGGATGTATTTGGCAGGCGTGGGCCTGGGCTCAATTTTCACACTTTTTGCCGCAGCAAGATTGGGTCAAAGATTTTCCCAAATCAGCGAAAACCGGATCCTAAGTAATGTGCTTCCAGGGCTTCTATTTGTGTCGATGGCAGCATGGAATTACTACCGCTGGTTTAACGGCTAATCCCACATCCCCTCCGGAACTACCTCGAGCACATGGCCATCAGGGTCGTCAAAGTAAAAGGATTCGTAGCCTCCCTCCCACTTTTGCTGATGAGTAATGGCAATACCCATCGCGAGAATTCGGGACTTTTCTTCCACATACTCCTCCTTTGGCACCTGAAAAGCCATATGCTGCCGTCCATTTGCGTAATGCGGTGGCAACGTCTTTTCCTTGGCAGTGGCCTCTGCATTGAAGCATAACAATACATCCGGACCTACCCGGAAAAATACGTGCCTATCCGACACATAAGAAATAACCTCCAGGCCCAGCTTGTCAGCATAGAAGGCTTTGCAAACAGCTAGGTCGTGGACATAAAGACAGGTTTCCTTGATGGATGCCAGCATACAAGATTTTGGTCAAATAACACAATGAATGACTGGTAGTTTGATCAGTCAGGTATCTTTGCAATCTATCCAAAATCGATACAGGAATTGAATTTCAGTAAGCTTTTGATGCGCCTGCTGGTGTGGCGCCTGAAGCACATCAATGACAACAATTTTCTTCTGATCACAGCGGGTATTATTGGATTAATTGCGGGCCTGGCCGCGGTATCACTAAAAACGACAGTCCACTTTATCCAAGAGATACTCAGGGTCCAACTGCACGTCCCGGATTTCGACGTGATCTATGTTACCTATCCACTCATCGGGATTTTACTGACAGTATTGGTGTCAAAATTCATTTTCAAGGAATACCTGGGACATGGTATCACGCAAATACTATATGCTATTTCGAAAAACTCCAGCATAATCAACCGCGGGAAGATGTACTCTCGCATGATCACCAGTGCCATCACTGTGGGTTTCGGTGGATCAGTTGGGCTGGAGGCACCCATTGTTGTCACCGGATCAGCTATTGGCTCCAATCTGGCCCGTTGGGCTCATCTCAATTATAAGCGGCGTACGTTGTTAATCGGATGTGGGTCAGCCGGGGCTGTTTCTGCCATTTTCAACTCGCCGGTGGCTGGCGTCATATTCGCTATTGAAGTAATCCTGACGGACGTCACGATCTCAAAGTTCATCCCGATCTTGATCGCTTCCGTCGCTGGACAGTTGGTGACTATCGTTCTGCTTGGAGAGGATATTCTGTTCTCCTTTCGGCTTGTGGATGGGTTTCGGGCAGGTGATACTGGTTATTTTTTTGGATTAGGCATCGTTTGTGGGTTGGTCTCCCTCTATTTCACACGTGTAATATTCCGGGTAGAAAAAGCCATCGGCAACATCCGAAACAGTTTCAACAAGGCCCTGGTCGGTGGCTTAGGGTTGGCTATCATCATACTCATCTTTCCTTCCATTTACGGTGAAGGGTACAACACCATCAAATTGCTGTTGACCGGCAATGAGCATGACGTCTTCGAAAGTCACTTCTTCGCCACAGTAGCAGAAAACAAATACACACTGATGGGCCTGCTGCTCCTGACCGTATTGGTGAAACCCGTGGCCACTGCGTTGACTATCGGGGCAGGCGGTAGTGGCGGAATTTTCGCACCCTCGCTTTTCATGGGAGGGGTCACCGGCTTCCTCGTGGGCATTGTGTTCAATTTTGTTATCCCAGGAGCCGATGTGAGTCTCAGCAATTTTACACTGGTGGGTATGTGCGGTGTAATGAGTGGGGTGTTACATGCGCCATTAACTGCAATATTCCTAATAGCTGAAATCACGGGAGGTTACATATTATTCGTTCCCCTGATGCTTGTATCCGCACTGTCCTTCACTACCATCTCCTACTTTGAAAAGTATTCCATTTACACCAAAACCCTCATCGAGAAAGGAGATCTTATTCCCTACGACAAAGATCAGATCGTGCTGAGCCTGATTGATATGAAAAAGCTCATCGAAAAAGATCTGCTGACGATTCATCCCGAAAAAACACTCGGCGATCTCACCGATCTGGTGAAAAAGGGGAAAAGAAATATCTTCCCAGTTCTTAATGATGATGACGAACTCGTAGGCATTGTGACGTTAGATGACATCAGAGATATCATGTTCGACGCGGAAAAGAGAGAAGCTGTGACGGTGCAGGCAGTAATGCAAAAGCCGCCGGCATTCGTTTCTCCCAAGGAAAAAATGCAATCAGTAATGAGTAAATTTCAGTTAACACAAGCCTGGAACTTGCCGGTGATCGAAGACGGAAAGTATGTTGGTTTCGTCTCCAAAAGCCGTATTTTCAATGCCTACCGAAACAAACTGATCCAACAGAACCAAGAGTGATATGCGCAGCTTACTTCGTACAAGGCTCATAACCGAGCCAGTTTTCCACAGAAGCTGCTAATTTTCATAAATCACATAATTCATTGATTATCAATAGGTTATTGCAAAAAGCCATTAATGCTGTGGATAAATACCGCCTGATGTGGAAAACGACCTACACTACGTATAGGTATGGTTTTCGTTTGATTTCGACTCTTTTAAATTGCCAAATACGCACGCTTGGCCTACGTATATTTTTCAGTTTAACAGCATCTTAATAAATACCTGAAAATAAGATAGTTGAATAACTAAAATTTGTGTCTTTTTTTCGCAACAAAACAGCTGGAAAAACGTAGCAATTTGAGATGAGAGCTACTCTATTCCTGGCCTTAGGACTACTAGCTACTGGCGCTTACACACAAAGTGTGAAAGTGGTCAAGTACCATGAGGTCGAAAGTCTAATGAACAGCAGATCCGATGATCTAAAAGTGTTCAACTTCTGGGCAACCTGGTGTGGGCCCTGCATCAAGGAATTGCCACACTTCGAAAATGCCAACACACAGGACAATGTTCAAGTCTATTTGGTGAGCCTTGATTTTATTCAGGATAAAGCCAAGGTAGATCGATTTGTAGCTAAAAAAGAACTCAAAGCAACGGTCTTATTACTGGATGAGAAAGATTATGACAGTTATATGGCCAAAGTATCAAAAAGCTGGTCGGGAGCGATTCCAGCGACCTTGTTTGTAGACAATCGCGGACAAAGGTTTTTTCATGAAGAAGAATTCACAGAAGCTGAGCTTCAAAACAAAATAAGCAAGTACTTAAACTGAAAATGACTGAAAGTATGAAGAGAACTTTTCTAATCGTAGCAGGAGTATTAACCGTTGTAGCCATTCTTTTCGTAAATGCTGCCGCCGAGGTAGCTGGCGTTGGCATCGGGGATAGCGCTCCGGGATTTAAATTGAAAGGAGTGGATGGTAAGACTGTGGCATTAGAAGATTACACCGACAAGAAAGGTGTGATTCTGGTCTTTACCTGCAACACATGTCCTTACGCCAAAATGTATGAAAGCAGAATTCTGGATTTAAACAACACATATGGACCGAAAGGTTTTCCAGTTGTGGCCATCAATCCCAACGACATTGAGCAACAACCAGGAGACAGCATGGCAGAAATGGTGAAACGGTCCGAGGACAAAGGCTACACCTTCCCCTATCTTCGGGATGACTCTCAGGCCACGGCACGAGCTTATGGAGCCACAAAAACACCCCATGTATATGTATTGAACAATGACGGTGGCTTTACAGTGGAATACATCGGCGCTATTGATGATAGCCCCAGAGACGCTTCTGATGTGTCGGAACGACATGTAGAAAATGCCATTGATGCATTGTTGGCAGGTCAAAAGCCAACCGTGGTAACCAAGAACGCTATTGGTTGCACAATCAAATGGAAAGAGTCGTAAGAAATTACAACCATTACACTCATTAAAAAATTAAAGGTCAACTATTACTGGTTGGCCTTTTTTCATTGGGCATAAAAAAAGCACTTCCAAGGAAGTGCTTTTTGTTATTTTCTGTGCTGTGCTTATCAGCTTATTGTGCAGGCTCGATGTGAACGTAAGATCGATTCTGACGACCTTTTTTGAATTTCACCACACCATTGGACAAGGCAAATAACGTATGGTCACGTCCCATACCTACATTATTTCCAGGATGGTGTTTTGTGCCTCGCTGACGAACGATGATATTGCCAGCAACAACATTTTGACCGCCAAATATTTTTACGCCAAGTCGTTTACTTTCTGACTCGCGACCGTTTTTCGAACTACCTACACCTTTCTTATGTGCCATGGTCTTTAGTTTTTAATGTCTTCGATTAAGATTTTAGAGAATTGCTGACGATGACCGTTTTTCTTTTTGTAGCCTTTTCGACGCTTTTTCTTGAAAACGATCACCTTATCACCTTTTACATGCTCAAGAATTTTGCCTGAAACTTTCGCACCCTTCACTGTAGGTGTTCCCACTTTAATTTTCCCATCATTATCGACGAGCAATACTTTATCAAAGTCCACCGCGCTGCCGGCCTCCTGCTCCATCAAGGGAGCATAGACAAATTTGTCTTTCTCTACTTTAAATTGCTTTCCGGCAATATCAACAATTGCGTACATTTTTCTCAATTTTCAAAAAGGATTGCAAAGATAGAAGAAAGTAGACATATTTCAAACACATCTGCCGCAATCAGGAAAGAATCTGTGTGGATAATTTTTTTAAAAAAGTCATTTCATTTTTTTACCCCTAAAAATTGAGCAGAATCAATGAAGTGCCTTTTCCATTTACCTTAACAACTTTTTGACTATCAGAACGTTATATAGTTATCCACATAGTGTTGATAACTGCCGTGATAATAATTTCACATCTTGATTTTTTTGATCGGTTTGGAGACATTTGTAGAAGTCTGCCAGAAAAAATAAACCACTTTTCTAGCTGGGCATCCACCACATCTAGACACATACTCTTACTAGCAGGGAAAAAAGCCTGGTAATCACCGAATTACCGAGGAGTAGGGTATTTTGTCTCTTGGGGAACGAGCTGGGAAACAAAAAACTAATAACAATAGCAAGCCATGAGTGATAGCATCGGACAGTTAGAGGAGCCCATTCTTAAGGAGAACAGCAATCGCTTTGTTCTTTTCCCTATTCAACATGATGATATTTGGAAATTCTACAAAAAGGCTGAAGCCAGTTTCTGGACAGCCGAGGAGATCGACCTTGGAGCAGATCTAAAAGACTGGGACAAACTCACCGATGGCGAACGTCACTTTATTTCTCACGTGCTAGCTTTTTTCGCGGCCAGTGATGGCATCGTAAACGAAAATCTGGCAGAAAACTTCGTTGCGGAAGTACAATACACCGAAGCAAAGTTTTTCTATGGTTTCCAAATCGCCATAGAAAACATTCACTCTGAAACCTATTCTTTATTAATAGATACTTTAATCAAAGACCCCAAAGAGAAAGATATGCTCTTCAACGCCATCGACACGATGGATTGTGTGAAGAAGAAAGCGGACTGGGCACTGCGCTGGATAGACGAAGGTTCATTTGCCGAGCGACTTATTGCTTTTGCCGCTGTTGAAGGGATCTTTTTCTCAGGAAGTTTTTGTTCCATTTTCTGGCTGAAGAAAAGAGGTCTGATGCCAGGGTTGAGTTTTTCCAATGAGTTGATCTCCAGAGATGAAGGTCTTCATTGCGATTTTGCCTGTTTGCTGTACAATAATCATCTGGTCAATAAGATGCCAGAGGAGACGGTACAGGAAATCATTCGGGATGCGGTGAGCATTGAAAAAGAATTTGTAACCGACGCCCTACCAGTGAAGTTGATAGGTATGAACTCAGATTTGATGTGCCAGTACATTGAATTTGTGGCCGACAGATTATTATCAGAACTAGGTTGCGCAAAAATTTATAACTCATCGAATCCGTTTGACTTCATGGAGATGATCTCCTTACAAGGCAAAACCAATTTCTTCGAAAAGAGAGTGGGAGAGTATCAAAAAGCAGGAGTTTTAAATAGTGAGAAAGACAAGCCAAAATTTAGCTTGGATGAAGATTTTTAAAATGTTTTATAGTCAGTTCCTAATCGCCGAGAGAGTATGCTAGTAATAAAAAGAGACGGTAGAAGAGAGTCCGTCAAGTTTGACAAGATCACTGCAAGGATTGAAAAGCTTTGTCAGGGATTAAATCCCGATTTCGTAAAGCCGGTCGAAATAGCCAAGAAGGTTATCGACGGCCTTTATGATGGTGTCACAACCATCGAACTGGATAATCTGGCTGCGGAAATAGCCGCGACCATGACAACCAAACATCCGGATTTCGCCAAACTTGCTGCGCGCATATCTATTTCCAACCTTCATAAGGTGACTTCAGAGTCTTTCTCCAATACCATGAAGCGACTCTACACCTACGTCAACCCAAAAACGGACGAAAACGCTGCGCTCGTTTCTACCGAGACCTATGGGGTCATTAAGAACAATGCAAAGCGCTTGGATGATGCCATCCAATAC
The DNA here is from genome assembly GCA_965242775.1 of Cyclobacteriaceae bacterium. Lineage (GTDB taxonomy): Bacteria > Bacteroidota > Bacteroidia > Cytophagales > Cyclobacteriaceae > JAWPMT01. The sequence continues at coordinate 169,848 of CBDETI010000027.1, read as the reverse complement.
GAAAGAGATTATAACTACGACTATTTCGGCTATAAAACATTAGAACGATCTTACCTCATGAAGCTTGATGGCAAGATTGTAGAAAGACCTCAGCACATGCTCATGCGCGTGTCTGTTGGGATTCATGGCGAAGACATTGATGCGGCCATCAATACCTATAACCTAATGTCCGAGAAGTGGTTTACACACGCTACTCCGACCCTGTTCAACGCCGGTACGCCCAAACCACAACTCTCTTCATGCTTCCTTCTGACGATGAAAGATGACAGCATTGACGGCATTTATGATACCTTGAAGCAATGTGCTAAAATCTCTCAATCGGCGGGAGGAATTGGTCTGAGCATTCACAATATCCGAGCCACAGGTGCCTATATCAAAGGAACCAATGGCACTTCCAACGGTATTGTACCAATGCTGCGGAACTTTGACATGACCGCCAGGTATGTCGATCAAGGCGGAGGCAAGAGAAAAGGTAGCTTCGCGATCTATCTGGAACCCTGGCACGCTGATATCTTTGAATTCCTTGAACTCAAGAAGAATCACGGAAAAGAAGAATTGAGAGCCAGAGACTTATTCTATGCGCTTTGGATTCCTGATCTATTCATGAAAAGAGTGGAGTCAAACGGAGACTGGTCTCTGTTCAGCCCTGACGTCACTCCAGACCTCTGCGATGCCTACGGAGAAGAGTTCGAGCGGCTTTATGAAAAATATGAAAAAGAAGGCAAAGCCCGGAAAACGGTCAAAGCACAAGAGCTTTGGTTTGAAGTATTAGAGGCACAAATTGAAACTGGCACGCCTTATATTCTTTATAAGGATCATGCCAACAAAAAATCCAACCAAAAGAATCTCGGCACCATTCGTAGCAGTAACCTCTGCACGGAGATCATGGAATACACTTCAGAAGACGAGGTAGCCGTTTGTAACCTGGCTTCCATCGCACTTTCGAAGTTTGTCAAGGATGACAAAACCTTTGACCACCAGAAGCTATACGAGATCACGAAAGTGGTGACCAGAAACCTGAACAGGGTCATCGACATCAATTACTATCCTGTAAAGGAAGCCAAGACCTCCAATATGAAGCATCGACCAATAGGTATTGGTGTGCAAGGTCTGGCTGATACTTTCGCCTTAATGCGATACCCCTTCGAATCTGAAGAGGCCAAACAGCTGAATAAGGACATTTTTGAAACCATCTATTTTGCTGCCATGGAAACGTCCATGGAAATGGCAGCAAAAGAAGGGCCTTACGAGACCTTTAAAGGCTCGCCGGTATCCAAAGGTATTTTTCAATTTGATATGTGGGGTGTCGAACCTGACTCAGGTAGATGGGATTGGTACGAATTGAAGCAAAAAGTGCGAAAGCATGGTGTACGCAACTCCTTGTTACTTGCACCTATGCCTACCGCTTCCACGTCACAAATACTGGGCAACAACGAATGCTTTGAGCCATTCACTTCTAACCTTTATTTAAGAAGGGTGCTATCAGGTGAATTCATCGTTGCCAATAAGTACATGATGAAAGATCTTATAGATCTAGGGCTCTGGAATGACACTATCATCAACAAGATCAAGGCAAATAATGGATCTATCCAGGACTTGCCGGAGATTCCTCAACCTATCAAAGACCTATATAAAACCGTTTGGGAAATCTCTCAGAAGGTGATCATTGATATGGCTGCTGACCGGGGTGCTTACATCTGCCAAAGTCAAAGCATGAACATTCATTTAACGGATGCCAATTTCGGGAAAATGACTTCTATGCATTTTTATGCCTGGAAAAAAGGTCTGAAGACTGGCATGTATTACCTGCGAACAAAAGCTGCCACGGATGCAATCAAGTTCACTGTTCAAAAAGAGGAAACACTGCAACCCAAGGCAAGCGAAGAAGATCAGACAAGTGCGGACGATCATGACCCGAGCTACAATCAAGCGGCTATGCAATGCTCTTTGGATGATCCGGAGGGCTGCGAAATGTGCGGAAGTTGATAGTGAGTTATATATAAGTAGTCAAAAAAAGCCTCGTGATATTACGAGGCTTTTCTTTTGCTCAATTCCTCGATCGCAGATTGTACATGATTGGTTATATCTTCCTGCCGGTGCGCAATTGTGTTGTGCTCTCCTGTAAGTTGGCAGGTGTAACAATAGTCAGCAGTTCCCTGCAATAACGACGGGTCATTTAAAAAGGAAATCGTTCGATCAGTTTTAGATTCAATGTTGATCCCAATGGAAACACTAATTGCCTCCTGCCGATCCGAAACGTTCGGGAAGGCCAGCGTGAAACACAGAAACTTATTTTTCCTGGATTGATAAGTCGCTAGCTGTGCCCTGGCACGTACGTGGTTGCCAACTACCGCTTTTGCACCCAACAATTCCTTGATAGCGGAGATGGCAGTCCAGTCAGGACAATATTCTTCCTGGCTTTCATCCAAATGCGGACTTTCAAAATCAGGCAGATGCAATTCTTTGGTAAGTTTTATGTCTCCCTGACTATTGCCTACAAACCGAACGAAAAAGACCTTATTTAACCCAAAATGCCTAGGGAGTATATTCATCATACGTTGAAATAGCATTTCTGGGCTCACATCGTATTTTTTCAGCAGATCGATCAGGAAATTTCCGTCCCATTTTGGAGCTGCGAAAAAACCCTTTACATCTTGAACCATGCGCTTTTCCGGCATCATCAGCGCAGCAGCGAAATACGAAGAGCGATAGTTATTCAACACCGCATCGAAATTGGTAACTTTTATTGCAGGTGTACTCAAAGAACGGTTCGACGCACGCAACCATTGAAACGCAATTTCCCTGGCCAATAGGAAATTGATCTGGCCAGAAGTGAGTCCTTGATTTATCGCTAGAAGCCTTTCAGAAGCAATATAGACCGACCGGATATTCTTAAGCATCGGATCTGGTTCTAGCCCATCAAAACTCGCTCGCACACCCAACTGAAGCAAGATTTGCGTCAGTGTCTTACGGCTGAAGGGAATCTCACTCAGCTCAATAAACTCCAGGGATAAGTTGGCCGCGGACACTTCCAACTCCTCAAAATAAACTTCGTGCAACTCCTGGTACGACCGTAAAGCTGCATAATAAAGCTGTGTTGAAGTTAAGCCAGCGGCACGAGAAAGTTTGTATATGGTGCGAATGAAGGCATTGATCCGATCAGGGTCTTGAGAAACGATTTCTACTAATTTCTGGGGGTCCAATCCAAACTCCCGAAGCGGGAAATCCTTAAAAAAATCAGATTGAATGAGGTCAACGATCGGCTGCAACTTTTTGGGTACGCGCAACGAAACCAGATGGTCATAAGAAACCCCAAGTGCATCGGCCAGCAAAATGATCTTATCACCCTTCGGGTACTTTTTCCCATTTTCTATTTCGCTTAAATAAGAAATGGACATGCCGGTCTTTTCACGAAGCTCCTGATAAGTAATGGCCTTTTCCTGTCGTATTTCCTTGATTTTAAGGCCAAGAATATGCCTTAACTCAAACACCTCATTCACCATAGGGTCAAAGCTAACGAAAGCTCGCGAAAAATTTTCTATAGCGAAATTTCGCTATACGTATAAATTCGCTATTTTAGCTAGCCTAATTCATTTTCTCCATGGTATTGACTCCCGAAATCGAAGCTCCCGAAGGTCTTGAAATTCAAAGTGACATGAGCGCAAATTCCGAGCTGATGCTTGGCCCCGAAGCCCTGGAATTCCTGATTGCCCTGCACGAAAGATTTAACGAACCCCGGAAAAGACTGCTTCGCCTTCGCCAGGAGAAACAGAAGCTGTATCAAACCCGGGACTTTCCCAGTTTCCCGGAAGAAACCGAGCATATCCGTACTTCTTCATGGCTTGTGAATCCCGTTCCCACCGAATTGCAGGATCGTCGCGTTGAGTTGGTGGGTGGAATAAGTCGGGATTGCATCACACAAGGTCTTGAATCCAAAGCCAAGGTGTACATCGCGGACTTTGAAAGTGCACACCGAGCTAGCTGGGAGTCAATGTTGGAGGGTCAAATCAACCTTGCTCAGGCGCTCAAGCGAGCCGCCGACAATAAAAAGGAGGGCCACCTTTCCAGGGAGAGCGCAGGCCTTGTACTTTTCCTGAAACCACGTGGGTTACACCTAGAAGAGCACCACATTACCGTGTATGGTCGGCCCATGAGCGCTGCTCTGGTAGATTTTGGTCTATACTTTTTTCACAATGCCTATACGCTACTTGACCAAGGTAGTGCTCCATATTTCTACTTGCCCAAGCTAGAAAGTCATCATGAAGCCAAGCTCTGGAATGATATTTTCGTTTTCTCTCAAACCTACCTGGGAATACCAATCGGCACGGTTAAAGCCACTGTGATCGTGGAGACATTACCAGCAGCGTTCGAGTTAAATGAAATACTGTATGTACTAAAAGAGCATAGCGCAGGTATGTCCTGTGATCGCTGGGATTTCGCCTTCTCATTGGTCAAAAAATTCAAAAGTGACGGGCGTAAAGTGCTGCCAGACCTCAATCAGCTTGACACTTCATCGGCTTCATTGGAAGCGTTTGCAAATTTGGTCGTTCAAACCTGCCACCGCCGAGGTACGCACGCAATCGGTGGCTTCACATCAGCAAGCTGCAGCCAAAAATTTCAAGAAGAGAAATTTCAGGAAATATCCTCGGGGCACGACGGAACATGGGTCGGTAATGAAGTAGACGCAGGGGCGATCTTGGCTGTATACGGCCAGCATATGAATGGTTATAACCAAACTGACAATAAAAGAAAAGATATTAACATCAATGCCGAAGATCTAATAAAAGTACCAACAGGCACTATCACTGAGGAGGGCATTCGCGAAAACATAAGCACCTGTCTTCAATTTCTGGAATCCTGCCATCGAGGATTAGGCCTCTTTCATGAAACAATTGTTGAAATTCAGCGAGCACAATTGTGGCACTGGGTTCGACATCAGGCGCTGACCGTCTCCGGACTCACCATCGATGAAAACTGGTATCAAAAGTTAAAAGGCCAGGAAGTCGAAAAGATTGCCGCCGACCTGGGGGAAGAAACTTTCCAAAAAAGACACTTTCAAGCTGCGGCTGAAACCCTGGACAACCTCGTACTATCAGCCGAGCTGCCCGAATTTCTGAGCGATTGTACGATCAACCAACTACCCACATGATTTTGTTGCGAACATAGCTATGACCTGATTCTCATTCTTATTACAATAATTTGTTTGGTTAGTAAAAGCCGGGCTTTTGTGCCCGGTTTTTTTAATTCCAGGCCATCTGCTCCCGCCTGGACCAGTAGTCAGCTGGGTCCATCACGAGTTCATTCATAACAGCAATCTCTTTGTTGCTAAGGTCGACAGCAAGCGCAGCAACGTTTGAATCTAAATGGTCCGGCACCACCGCCCCACTGAGCACGACGTTGACAAAGGGCTTGGACAAAATAAAGGCCATCACCAGCGCGTCTGTGCCCACTCCATGATCGTCTGCCATTTGGCTGAGCTTGTCGAAAAACGGGGCCACTGAGTTCCTGGTGGTCAATCTGCCATTGGCTACAGCCTCCTTGATGATCACGCCTAATCCCTGGTCCGCTGCCCTTTGTAAAGCCTTTTCCACACTCCTCTCTAAAACATTGTAGGTGGCTTGCACCGAACCAAACAAGGGGCGCTCGCTAACGACGATTTTCAGGGCCATATCCAATACTTGCGCTTGTTGTGGCCCACTGAGCGACAATCCGATGATCACGCCCTCAGCTTGCAACTCCTCCAAACGCGCTAAAACCTGGCTATTTTTCAGCACACCGCTTTCGAACGTGGCGGAGTGTATGTGGTAGATTTTCAACTGCGGGGAGAGTAATTCCTTACTAAGCGGCCATTGTTTATTGAGTTGTTCTATGGTGTGCTCCTTGATCTCGTGCTTTTCAGCATTCACCTTCCAGTCAGCAGTATAGTAGTAACCCCACTTGGAACCAACAACTAAATCACTTGCTTGTTTAGTCCCAAGCCAGGCCGATAAAAAAGCCTCAGCCCTTCCATAAGAACGAGCTACATCGAAGTAGCGAATCCCCTGTTCGTAGGCCCTATCTAGCATGCTGAAGGTTCGCTGCTCCATTGATGCCACGTCATAGTCCCCCTGCAGGTCTTCCCCATGACCGAAATTGATGTAACCTGGTCTTCCCAAGGCAGCCAGCCCTAAGCCCATTTTGGACACCTTGAAAGGCGAATTACCAAATTGTGTCAGATGCATTGATTGAAGATAATACAAGCAAGGAACAATAATTCGCAACAGTAAAATTCCAGCTTAAGAATTTAGGATATGCTGAAAAATGGCCGAAAAATCCATGCGGCCCTTCTCAGAATCCTCAGCTTGCGCATATATTGATTTCGCTAAGGCAGCGGACGGCAATGCTATACCAAGCTCAGCACAGCTATGTTGGACCAATCTCAAATCCTTATGCATGAGTTCGAGTGGAAAGTTGGTCGACTTGTCCTCAGCATCAATTTTTTTCCGAATCACTTGCAGAAACGGTGCCGTCACAGGGCTATTCAAAAGGATATCTTGCAAAACACCTAATGATAAGCCCATCCTTTCCCCCAATTTTACCGCTTCAGAATAAGCAAGCAAAGACTGTCCAAGGAGCAAATTGACCAGGAGTTTTATGGATGCGGCATTTCCTGCTGGACCCATATAGATTGACTTTTGGCCCATCAAACTCAATGGCCTTTCTATTAGCTCAAACTGTTTTTGGTCACCGCCAACAAAAAAAACGAGCTCTCCCCTTTCGGCGGGCTGCTTTGTTCCGGCAACCGGCGCCTCTAAGTAATTTACACCCGCTTTTCTCGCCGCTTCATGGAACTTGCGCGCATCGCCCGGACCTACCGTGCTGCAATCAACCCAAAGCGTTCCTTCGGAAGCCGCTTCCAAAACCTCAGGCATGATGGCTTCCACTGCGGTGGGGTCTGCCAACATGGTAAAAACAACTTGAGCATCCTTTACTGCCCCTTCAATACTATTCGCTACGTTTATTCCGCGCGCTGTGAAAGGTGCAGATTTTGACATATCCCGATTGTAAACAGTGAGTTCAATATCCTCCTGTTGCAAATGTGCCGCCATCCTACTGCCCATGATACCCAGGCCAATGAAAGTTATTCTCATGTCTTCTTTTTCGGTAAATGTAGAGGCAGCACCGGTGTGTTTTTGATCAGAAAGTCAAAAAATAACCATTTTCGGTCATAAACTATATTTTCGCGGATTGGCGGTCTTGCAATTGATACTGTTTTGGAGAGAGTCCATGCTTTTTCCTAAAAGCTTTGATGAAGTGAGAAATGTTCTCATACCCAATCTCCGCCGCCAACTGACCGACTGAAACACTGCTGAGTCTGAGTCTTTCGCCAGCATAATCCATACGCTTATCCGTCAACCATGCCTTGGGGCCCACACCAAAATGTCTCTTGAAATCTCGATGAAATGTGGAAATACTCCTGCCCGTAAGCGCGGCATAATCCTCAATTCGCAGCGGTTTATTGCAATTTCGTGCCATGAATTGGCCGATACTTTCCTTTCTTCTTTCAACCATCGCCTGAAGCAAATTCTGTAGCCCGACGCTTTTGGTTTCCCTGAGGGCCAAATAGAGAAACTCCCTGATTTTCCACTCAGCTATTGTGCTGTCCTGCTGGCCATAATTCTGTACAAGGGTATCACAAAATGCCTCCAAGGCGCTCGAAAACGGCAATACTTCAAACCGAGCCGAATCATAGTTATGCCTGGTTGATTGCGTGAAAAGTTCAGCAACAAGTTGCGATTCAAAGAAAAAAACCGAGGCTTGAAATGGCACCTGATCGGGTATTATATCCGTGATCATGTAGAGACCCGAAGGAATAAAGACCATCTGCCCAGGATGTATCATCGTCACTGCACTCCCCGGAACCTGGAGCATTAGTTTGCCACTGTGAACAACCGTGCAGGCATTTACCGCGAGGTATCGTTCGTTATCTGCATTTCTCGACCGGGCCACTTTCTTCAGAAAAGCATTATTGCCCGACCTCAGGACAACCTCAATGTTTGGGGAAGAAAAGAAAGCTTGTGGAACCGTGATCATCTGAAAGAATAAAAATAATCTTTTTCGGTCAACCAGAGAATTCTATCGATTTTCTTAAAAACTGCAATTAGGAATAAAATTATTTAAACTACAATTAGGTATAAATCGTAATAAAAACTACAATTGGAAAGAATATAAGTTATTCAAATTATTTGACCATATGAAGAAGAAGCAGCCGGGGGAGTTTGAAGAACTGGTTTTGTTGGCGATTGCAGTCCTACATGAGGAGGCCTATGGCATCTCTATTAAAAAGGAATTGGAAGAACGACTCCAACGATCGGTTAGTATCGGGGCTTTGCAAACCGCATTAAAGCGACTGGAGGACAAGGGACTGATAACTTCTACGCTGGGTGAGCCTACGAAGAAACGTGGCGGAAAGCGCAAGCGGTTTTATCAAATTTCTCCTGCTGGCATGGCGGTATTGGAGGATATAAGGGACATAAGGAATAAGCTTTGGTCTTCCATCCCCCAAATAGTTCTTGACCTGAAACACGGATATGGACGCTCCTAAATGGCCTATCAAATGGTTAGAGCGGCTTCTTCTCCCAGAATTACTAGAACATTTGGAGGGAGATCTCAACGAGCTGTTTCAAGAGCGGCTGGTATCCTCAGGTCCCGCTAAGGCCCGCAGGCTTTTTTACTGGGACTGCCTACAGCTCCTTCGTCCCGCACTTTCTCAATCATTTGTTCCAAGATCAAATTTCTCCATCATGTTCCTCAATCATTTTAAAGTCGGCTATCGCAATCTTCTAAAGTACAAGGCTTATACGGCCCTCAACTTATTGGGACTCTCTCTTGGCATTACCGCAGCCATCACTTTATATCGGGTAGTCGCCTTTGACAGCTCCTACGACAAGTTTCACACGAATGTGGCCAACATTTACCGTCTGGCTGAGAACTCTCCGGAATTTGGTATCTACCACCAAACGCGTACGCCAGCCTCAGCTCACATAAAGGCTGTTTTACCCGAAGTAAAACTTGCTACACGTTTTTTTAGGCCTCACAATAAATGGTTCTCGACCGGTGAGAAACGGCTCAATAAGTCGGTTACATATGTCGACCCTGACTTTGCTGGAATGTTCTCCTTTAAAGTGCTGGAGGGGGATCTTGAGAAAACACTGACTACCAAAAACCACATCGCGATATCGCGGGATGTGGCCAGGGCTTTTTTTGGATATGAAAAGGCCGTGGGGCAAACCTTGCATCCGGGGGAAGATGAATCACCCTATATCGTAGGTGCCGTATTGGAGAATGCCCCCTTTAACTCCACCTTGGAATTTGAGACGATCATGTCCTGGGATCACATTCCCGATTGGCTCCGAAGAGCGGGCAATTGGCACAATACTTTCATGACTTGCTACATCCAACTAGAATCGGGAAGGAGCATCACAGAAATCGCTCCAAAACTTGATCAAATCGCCGAGGAGAATTTTCTTCCGCAGGGTGATGACGCCCGGTTTCATCCTATAGCACTTTCTTCACTGTACGACGAAATAGCCGGCAACCAAAATACAAGGATACTCCTACTGATTATTGCGCTCATTACCTTGGTCATAGCATTTGTCAACTTCCTCAATCTTTCTACAGCTCAAGCACTTCATCGAATTCGGGAGGTAGGTATCCGCAAGGTCATGGGCTCTTCCAGAAGCGACCTGATTTTACAGTTTATTATGGAAGCTATTCTGTTGTGTCTCCTGGCAGTAAGCATCGCCTTCCTGCTTTCGGTAGCTTTGACCGGGTTTGTCAATGATTTCTTCGAACTTCACCTACCTACGGACCTATCCCTGATACTACGGCTAATTTTTATCTTGCTAGGCATGGCTTTCGGGCTTGGGGCTGTCACCGGCTGCTATCCTGCGATGTACCTGGCCAATCGCAAGATGATGGCGGCCCTCAAGGGGGATTCAAAAAAGGGTTCCGGAAAGACGCTAATACAACAAATATTGATTGTGTTCCAATATGTAACGTCGGTAGCTCTCATAGCGGGAACAGTGATTATCTGGAAGCAGATTGGCTTTATGAAAGAACAAAATCTCAAGGTGCAAACAGATCAGGTGGTCGTGATTGATATTGATTACTCTGCTTTTATGGATTCCGAACGCGCAAAAACTGCGGTGAGAACATTTAGAAAAAACTTAAACGATCAAAGCTTCATCTCTGCGGCTGCTTTTGCCTCCAATGCTCCTGGCAATTACGCTATGAATTACAATAATTTTCGAGATGTAGCGGCCAATCTGGAAGTGCACCTTCGGCAAACGAATTTTGGAGCCAATGTGATTCCTACCTTGAATATCGAATTACTTCACGGAAGGAATTTTTCACAGGCGCTTGCGACCGACTCCCTGGCAGTGATAATTAATGAAGCCGCGTTTAAAGCATTTGGATGGACTGATCTGGAAAACAAGAAATTGCGTCAGAGTGGAGACCCGCAAGCCTACAATGTTGTGGGTGTGGTGGCAAATTATCATTACCGCGCACTGATGGAAGACGTGGAACCCATGATTCACTGGTACCTGGGTAAGGAGGGCCTGAGTAACCGACTGATAGTCAGATACGCTGAAGGTAGGAGTGAGCAGACCATCGAATATCTCAAAAAAACATGGTCTGAGACAGGATCCTTTGAGCCACTCAATTATTATTTCCTGGATAGCAGATATGCCGAATTGTACCGGGGACAAGAGAAAATTGGTATGGTGACTACAAGCTTTACCGTGGTTGCAATCATACTGGCGTCATTGGGGTTATTCGCGTTGGCTTCCTTTATGATTCGGCAAAAAAGAAAAGAAATTGGTATCAGAAAGGTGATGGGAGCGACCGTTAAACAGATTACACTAACGCTTTCAAAGAACTTTTTCCTTCTAGTCATCCTGGCTATTCTGATTGGCATCCCGCTCGTATGGTTTGTAAGCAATCAGTTCCTCGAAAACTTCTCTTATCGGGTAGTTCCGGGCATTGCCGTGTATGCCATAGCCGCGCTGGGAGCCATATCCATGGCTGCATTGAGCGTGAGTATAAGAGCTTATTTAGCCGCTACGGACAATCCGGCATTATCCTTAAGGGACGAGTAAATGTCCCTGATTGTGTCATCGGCTAATTCCAGCTCCGGCGATGATCTCATCAACCACTTCGGGGTTCAGCAGCGTGGATGTATCACCTAAATTAGCCACGTCATTACTTGCAACTTTTCTTAAAATTCGTCTCATGATCTTACCTGACCTGGTCTTGGGAAGCCCGGATACGATTTGTACCTGATCCGGCTTGGCAATTGGACCAATTATTTTTCGCACTGTATCCATTATCTCTTTTTTCAGATTCTCCTCAGTCCTATCCGCCATATCACAAATCACAAACGCATAGATGCCTTGACCCTTAACATCGTGGGGGAATCCCACCACCGCAGACTCTACCACCTTTGGATGCTCGTTGATGGCATTCTCCACTTCGGCCGTACCCATTCTATGGCCCGAAACATTGATGACATCATCCACCCTCCCCAATATTCTCAAATACCCGTCATGATCTCGTTTGGCACCATCTCCGGTGAAGTAATAGCCCGGATAGGTCGAGAAATAAGTCTGCTTACATCGCTCGTGATCCCCATAGGTTGTCCGAAGCATTGATGGCCATGGGAATTTGACACACAAATTACCCTGAACATTGTTGCCGATTAGCTCATGACCATCAGCATCCACAATGACGGGTTGTATACCCGGCAGAGGCAAAGAGGCATGGGCCGGTTTATTAGGCGTAATACCAGCCAAGGCTGAGATCATGATCCCTCCGGTCTCTGTTTGCCACCACGTATCCACCAGCGGGCAATTTCCCTTACCTACATGATCGTGGTACCAATGCCAAGCCTCCTCATTGATCGGTTCCCCTACAGAACCAATTACCTTTAACGACTCGAGGCTATACGGTTCCAATGGTTCTAACCCATAGGCCTGTAACGCTCGGATGGCCGTAGGTGCCGTGTAAAACTGATTTACTTTGTATTTATCAACCACCTGCCAGAACCTCCCAGCATCGGGGAAAGTTGGCACACCTTCAAACATGAGGGTAGTGGCACCAGCAAGCAACGGGCCATAGACAATGTAAGAATGGCCCGTGATCCATCCCACGTCGGCAGTACACCAATATACGTCCCCCACGGAATACTGAAATACGTTCAGAAACGAATAGTAGGTATAGACCATGTAGCCCCCACACGTGTGAACCACGCCTTTGGGTTTACCGGTGGAACCCGATGTATAGAGGATAAATAGCATGTCTTCCGAGTCCATGGGTTCCGCCTTATTTGCTTCTGACATACCCACGATGGCTTCGTGCCACCAAACATCCCGTCCCTCCAGCATATTCACCTGGCCGCCGGTTCGTTTCAACACTATCACTTTTTCAATAGATGTGGACTTCTCCAAGGCCTCATCTACTATACCCTTCACGTCTATGGTCTTTGCCCCTCTGAAATTCCCATCGGAGGTAAGGACCATTTTTGCTTCACAATCATTGATTCGATCGGCAAGTGATTGCGAAGAAAAACCAGCAAATACAACTGAGTGAACAGCGCCAATTCTTGCACAGGCGAGCATGGCAACGGCCGCCTCAGGAACCATTGGCATATAGATAATAACCCTGTCACCCTTTGCAATTCCCTGCGCCTTCATAGCATTGGAAAATTGACAAACACGTTTGTGTAGGTCTGTGTAAGTAAGCACGACATTTTCTTCTTTGGGATCATTTGGTTCCCAGATAATTGCCGGCCGGTCGCCGGCGGTAAAGAGATGCCTATCCAGAATGTTTTCTGTGATGTTCAGCTTTCCATTGACAAACCATTTTACATCCGGACCATCAAAATTCCAGTCCAGGGTTTTATCCCAATGTTGTTGCCAATGAAAGGATTCTGCTATTCTGGCCCAAAAGGTTTCAGGGTTGGCTACACTCATTTGATAGTCCTGAATGTATCCGGAAAGTGTTTGTATTTTGTGACTCATAAGAGCATCGTGTTTTCAATTAATTTTCTTCCTGCGTTCCGCCGGGATACCGAATGTTCTCAACCAGCTCCTTAACGGCATCGGGGGGTCCACTGGTCAATCTTGAGACGACCAGGCTAACGATCACATTGATTAACATGGCAACACTTCCAAATCCCTCCGGGGATATGCCGAACCACCATTGGTCGCTTCCACCACCACCCAACAGTTGCAGTTTGTACTTCAACATATAAAGCATCATGATCGAGATACCTGTGATCATTCCCGCCACGGCACCCTCTCTGTTCATTCTCTTATCAAAAATCCCCAATATAATGGCGGGGAAAAAGGAGGCTGCTGCCAGCCCAAAGGCGAGGGCCACAGTAGCTGCCACAAAGCCTGGAGGGTTTATTCCGAAATAGCCAGCTACCAGTACTGCACTGGCAGCACCTACTCGTGCCCACAATAGTTCTCGTCGCTCCGATATACCGGGCCGAATTTGTTTTTTGATCAGGTCGTGTGAAACACTGGTTGAAATCACCAGCAACAGCCCAGCTGCTGTGGATAAGGCTGCTGCTAATCCCCCCGCGGCAACCAGTGCAACAACCCAATTCGGCAAGCTCGCGATCTCCGGATTTGCCAATACCATAATGTCTCTATCGATGGTGAGTTCATTGCGACCCTCATCTGCCACATATTGAATGACACCATCACCATTTTTGTCTTCGTATTTAATGAGACCTGTTTTTTCCCAGTTGCTGAACCACTCGGGCATCTTGGCATACGGTTGGTCCGAGACGGTAGTGATCAAATTTGTTCTGGCAAAGGCACCAATTGCCGGAGCCGTGGTATATAAAATAGCTATGAATAGCAAAGCCCATCCGGCACTGATTCGTGCATCTCGCACTTTTGGTACTGTGAAAAATCGCACGATAACATGTGGCAGCCCGGCTGTCCCCACCATTAATGCCAATGTAATAGCAAACACGTCGATCCTGGACTTGGAACCGCCAGTGTATTCGGCAAATCCCAGCTCCACATGCAATTGATTCAGCTTATCCAGCAGATACGTGCCATCGGCCATTTTCCCTCCGAAGCCAACCTGGGGAATTACACTTCCAGTCAGCTGTAGGGAAATGAAGAAGGCGGGTACCATAAACGCAAAGATCAGGACACAATACTGCGCCACTTGCGTATAGGTGATTCCCTTCATCCCACCGAGCACCGCATAAAAGAACACAAGCGCCATCCCTATATACACTCCGGTATTGATAGGTACTTCAAGAAAACGACTAAAGACCACACCCACACCCCTCATTTGACCTGCCACATAGGTGAAAGAGACGATTACTGCGCAAACGACAGCTACTGTCCTGGCCACATTGGAGTAATACCTGTCTCCGATAAAATCGGGAACTGTGAATTTCCCAAACTTCCGAAGGTAAGGCGCCAGCAACAATGCCAACAACACATACCCACCAGTCCAACCCATCAGGTAAACCCCTCCATCGTATCCAGCAAATGAAATAATCCCTGCCATGGAAATAAAGGAGGCGGCGGACATCCAATCTGCTGCCGTAGCCATTCCATTGGCTAAAGGTGGGACGCCACCTCCCGCTACATAAAATTCCTTTGTAGAGCCTGCCTTAGACCAGACCGCAATGCCGATATAAAGTGTGAAGGTGAGACCGACAATGATAAAAGTCCATGTTTGTACATCCATTAGGTCGGCTTTTTACTCTTCGTCCACTCCGTATGATTTGTCCAGTTTGTTCATGAGGAAAACGTAGACGAAAATCAGAATAACAAAAACATAGATGGACCCCTGTTGAGCAAACCAGAACCCCAGCGGGAATCCTCCTAGTCTCACGGCGTTTAATTGATCCACCAGAAGGATGCCGAAACCGTAGGAAACTGTGAACCAAATTACCAGTAAGATGAGTAGGTAGCGTAGGTTGCGTCTCCAATATTCAGACAAATTTTTGGGCATAGGCTGCGTAATTTCGATTACACCCAAATTAAACAGAAAAAGGACCAATCGCCATTGACGAATTAATAAGAGGTACGATAGCCCACGTCAAAAGAAATATTCAACACCCACAGCTATAAGCGCACCAAGCACGCTGACCAGTGTTTTGCGCCATCCAAACTTGTGATTTGGACTACTTTCAACAAAAATGGTGGTCGAAATATGAAGGAAATTGCCACTTACAAAGGCAAATAAGAAGACAAAATGATCTGAACTGATCGAGACGGAGTAGTTGGATAACATTAGTCCCAGTGGCGAAGAAATACTGAATATGGTCAACAATATATAATCCCGAGCCTTAGGTCGTCCATTCTCACTCAAAATTGCCATCAAGGCAAATGCTGCCGGTATCTTATGGAACAAAATTCCCAGCAATAACGAGTGCGACTCGTGTTGGCCGTGGAAGGGAGACTCATGGTTGAGCAATGACCCCTCCAGCATCGAGTGAATGACCAGAGCACTCAGCAAGCTTGCCTTTGACCATTTGCTTCTTAACTCCCCGGGATGATAATGACCATGTTCGACCCCTGAAGTAACTGTCTCCAGAAGTTGCTGAAAGAAAAATCCCAGGAGCACAATGCCTCCTATTTTCATGGGCTGCGCACTGGTGGTGAACAACTCCGGCAAGATATGAATGATCGTTATTGCAAACAGGAAAGAACCTGCAAACACCAATGGTAGTCTCAAGGTACTGGATTTGAACCTAGCGAATTTTATCAAGCTACCTCCACAGAAAGTGGCAAGGAAAAGAATAAGTGCGCTTAAAATCATAGGTGATCAGGGTCGATCGATACCGCCCAAGGTTCAATATAATGCCTAAAAATCTCTAAAAGTTTCCACACCACGCTTCATAATCCTGAATATGTGTGGCAGTCACTCCACATCCTCAGAGTCGACCATCTTCACTGCTGCTTCCATACCTGGGGATATCCAACTCTTCAGTTTCCCATCTTCTTGATATATCAGAATCGATTCCAATTGAGGAATGGCCTTAGTTAGCTTAGCCGAAGCGTCTATCCCCATAACCATGAAGGCAGTGGCATACGCATCAGCGGTCATGCAATCAGGAGCAAATACTGAAGCGCTCAATATTCGGCGAAAATTATTATAACCCGTCCGTGGATCAATAATATGGGCAACCAGTTTTCCGTCTTGCTCATAGAAATTGCGATAGTTCCCTGAGGTGGCTAGTGACAAGTTTTCAAGGGCGACAATGGCAAACACTTTCCTCTCTTCCCTCGCTACCAGGGGATCCTCAATACCAATGGACCAGGCGACCCCCTTTTCATTTTCACCTCTTACTCGTACCTCTCCACCAATTTCGACCAGGTAATTCACAATACCACGGTCTTCCACCATCTGTGCCACTAAATCCACCGCATAGCCCTTTGCAATGGCACTCATATCCAGATACATACCGGTTTGTTTGATTGCCCCGGTTTGGTCAAATTCTATTTTGTTAAAACCTACGTAACTCCGGAGGGAGTCCACAATGGCTGAGTCGAGCTGGAGCGGTAGCTTACCCGGGCCAAAGCCCCATGCATTGACAAGGGGGCCAATCGTAGGGTCGAATGCCCCGCCGGTCTCCCGAACCACTTCATCAGTCTTCTCCAGAATCGGATAAAACAAATCGCTCTCAAACCGGAGGGAGTCCTCCCGGTTGAATTTAGATATTTCCGAACCTGGAATATAGGTAGACAGTGATTGATTGAGGGCCACGAGCACCGAATCTATAGCTGGCTTGAGATTCGCTGGCTCAGAAACCAGTACTTTCACGTTATATTGGACCGTGCCCATGGTAGTCCCGGTAAAAGACAATGCTTTTGTCTCCTGGCGATCCCAATTTCTAACGATGAGAATAAACAAAATCGCCACGATCAGGACGCCAACAACCCTGAATTTTGACATCTGTGAAATTTTACCTCAAAGCTAATCAAGCTAGTCCGCTCCTCGCCGGAAAACTTTCATGGTACAACGTCGATGTACCAGCCGTTAGCGGCACGAGTCAGCGCCTTCCGGGCACGCCCCTTATAGGTGAGTCCTGAGAGAAGCGCCACCGGCGACAATAAAACAAGTCCGGCACCTGCACCCAGGACCCCAGCACCCTCCCCTGAAAGCGCGTACAAGGCTCCAATGGCAAACAACACCGTGCCGAAAGCACCACTGGCTGCCCCCACCCAGAAGAGGTTGTTGGCAGCTCTGTTCAGGCGGTATGCCTCCATCAGATTCCCATTTACCTCAGGAATCGACCCATCGTAATAGTCTACCAGGAAATTTTCTTTTTGATACCAACCGACGCGATTAGGCTCACGAAAAACCTCACCTCCACTATAGGTGTTGCTACTGACATTGTTGATGAACCATCTTTTTGTAGCCGAATTAAGGCTTGCCATCGCGCTGCGCCTTTTTTGATTAGCCAATGGAATGGTGGCTACGCTTGCTAGCGGAAAAATAAGCAAAGCGCCCACCGTAGCACCAACAAAAACTTGTTGTGCCTGCCGATACTTCAAGCTGTTGGCGAGATGCTCGTTGATCAAACTGTCCTCCCCATTGTAGTAGAGTCCAGGAAAATTCCTCTTGCCTAGCCAGTCACGTTTGCTTTCACTTAAGGCATTGAAAGCGATTTGCCCGAATAAGCAGTGAAGCACGCAAATACTAGCTATCGTCAACGATATTTTCCTTCTCATGCGGTTCTCTTTCTTTCAAAAAGGAGTTGCACCAATCCGTTGGGGTCGCCCCCTATAGCGGATAAGCAGGGGGAGCAATCCTTTTCGATAACGATGAAAAGGTAAATCAATTGAAGCTCACTTCCAGTTTGGCTCAATTATATTTGTTTTTAGTACATGAGAGAGGATTACCTAAGTGCAGAGGGTGATGACTTGTCATCCAGCGAAAAGGAGTTTGAAAAGGCCCTAAGACCCCTGAGTTTCGAAGACTTCACAGGACAGGGAAAGATTGTTGATAATCTGCGAATCTTTGTGGAAGCAGCCAAATTGCGAAGCGAACCGCTTGATCACGTTCTCTTACATGGTCCACCGGGCTTGGGCAAAACAACGCTCTCACACATCATAGCCAATGAACTAGGCTCAAACATCAAGGTAACCAGCGGCCCCGTTCTGGATAAACCAGGGGAACTAGCCGGATTGCTCACCAACCTGGAAGATCATGATGTCTTATTCATAGATGAAATCCACAGACTCAACCCGGTAGTGGAAGAGTATCTCTACTCGGCCATGGAGGACTACAAAATCGACATTATGCTGGATTCGGGACCAAATGCCCGAACGGTCCAAATCGGGCTGAACCCATTCACTTTAATTGGAGCAACAACCAGGTCCGGATTGCTTACCTCGCCCCTACGCGCTCGCTTTGGCATCAACAGCCGCCTGGAATACTATGATGCAAAGCTTTTGACCAAGATTGTGGGCAGATCCGCAGATATCCTGCAAGCAGCCATCGACCAGGAAGCGGCTTATGAAATTGCTCGAAGAAGTCGCGGAACTCCCCGGATCGCCAACAATTTACTTCGTCGAACAAGGGATTTTGCCCAGATCAAGGGTGATGGCTCCATTACCCTGCAAATTGCCAAGATGGCACTCAAAGCGCTCGACGTGGACGATCACGGACTTGATGAAATGGACAATCGGATACTCGCCACCATTATCAACAAGTTCAAAGGAGGGCCAGTCGGGTTATCCACCATCGCAACGGCCTGCGGCGAGGAAGCCGAGACGATCGAAGAAGTCTATGAGCCATTTCTCATCATGGAGGGATTTATCAAACGTACTGCACGGGGACGCCAGGCTACGGAATTGGCGTATCAACACCTGGGTGAAATTCCACCGCAGAAACTGGGAACATTGTTTTGATCACGGCCATCACTAATTAGCCGTGACATCCTCCAGTCAAATCGTCAAACAGCTTGCGGCAGCTCACAATTTCCAGGATTGCGGTATCTCCAAGGCACGGTTCCTGTCCGAGGAAGCAGCTAAACTAGAGGAATGGCTGGCCCGTGGATACCAGGGCCAAATGTCCTATCTGGAAAATCACTTCGACAAACGTCTGGACCCTACCAAGCTGGTGCCCGGTGCTAAATCGGTGATTTCACTTCTCTACAACTACTACCCGAGCCAGATATATCAATCAGAAAAGAAACCAAAAATCGCCAAATATGCCTATGGCCAGGACTACCATTTTGTGGTCAAAAACAAACTAAAAGACTTATTCAAGGCGCTAAAACAGCACTTTGGCGCAATTGAAGGTCGGGTATTTGTGGATTCTGCCCCCGTGCACGAACGCGCCTGGGCAGCCCAAGGCGGCCTGGGATGGATAGGTAAAAATTCCTTACTTCTCAATCGCGAAAAAGGTAGTTTCTTTTTCCTGGCGGAAATAATCTGTGACCTGGAATTAGAACCAGATCCTCCACTTCGCGACTATTGTGGTACTTGTACCAGGTGTATCGACGCATGCCCGACCGATGCCATCCCGGCACCCTACGTTGTGGACGGGAGCAAGTGCATCTCTTACCTCACGATCGAGCTCAAAGAAAACATCCCACCGTCTTTTAAAGGAAAAATGGAAAATTGGGCATTCGGATGCGATATCTGCCAGGATGTGTGTCCATGGAATCGCTTTTCAAAACCGCACGACGAAACCGATTTTCAACCCCAGGGCTGGGAAAAATTCAACAAACACGACTGGCAGGAAATGACAGAAGAAGTCTTTCGGTCTGTCTTTCGAAAATCGGCAGTAAAACGGACAAAATATCAGGGTCTGAAACGGAATATCACTTTCCTAGGTATTGAGTAGAGAGTACTAGCTACACAGTAGAGAGTATTAAGTACAGGTATTAAGATCCAGGAGCCAAGGTCCTCGTTAGTGGAATCAGGATCAAAATTCCGGTATTCCTTGTTCCTCGAAAACCGGAATGACGGCAAAAACTAAATAACCAGGAACTAAGAGCCAAGAACCAAGAAGCTAAGAACAAAATTCAAAAATCCCCTCCCGAATCTGCGTGAGAATGTACTCGAATCGTTGCTCATCCTCCTCCAACAGAGTCAATCGGAATCCCTGAAGGTCACTGCAAAAGGAAGAGATCGGCACCACGCACACACCGCGTGTAGCCAGCAAGGAATAGACAAATCGCTTGTCGTAAGATAGGCCATCCTCCAGCCAATCAGCCATCAGTGCTTCTCGCTCCGTCATTGCGCTCCGCATACACTGACCGCTTTTCAATACACCTGCCTTGAAAATAATTGTACTGTAAAACGCCGCATTGGTCTCGTTAAAGCGTATAAAAGGCACGTCTCCTAAATGTTCCGCAAGGAGTTCACTTCTCCTGCGAATGGCTGCGTTGCTTCGGTTTAGAAACTCCGGATACCTGGCATCTCCCATGATCTTCGGAATGACCAATTGTGGCAACGTGGTTGAACTCACTTCTATCATCTTCGCGTTATCCAATGTCTGGCACAACCGCTCAAACTCACCCCCATCCTTTCGATTATAATACTCCATCCACCCGCATCTCGAGCCAGGCCAGGGTATCTCTTTCGAAATCCCCTTCAGACTGATTCCAGGGACCTCCCCTATCACCTCAGCCATCAGCGCTGATTTCACCTTGCCGTAATTAATGTTCATATAGATCTCATCGAAGATCAGAAACAAGTCAAACTCCCTCGCGATAGCCACGATTTCCTCCAAAACCGGTTTCGGATACACCATCCCCGTTGGGTTGTCAGGGTTGATAACCAGGATACCTACTATACTATCGTTGTATTGCACTTTCAACCGCAGATCTTGCAAGTCTGGTAGCCATCCATGGTCAGGATCCAGCCGATAAGTGATCGGGTGGCTATTGGCGTGTGCAGCCTCAGCAGAGGAGTGCGTCGAATAGGCAGGAGAGGGGCCAATTACCCTGGCTGTTGGCAACAAATACTGATAAAGTTTGGCGATGGCATCACCTAGTCCATTGAAAAAGGTGATGTCTTCCGGTACAATTTGCACACCCCCCAACTGATTATTTCGCGCTGCCAGAAATCGGCGTGTGTCCAGCAAGCCCTTAGAATGGCTATAGCCAAAGGAATAGTCATCCATGGTAACCCCGGCAATGATTTCCTTCATCCAATCGGGCAACTTCCGCCCTTTCTGGATGGGATCCCCAATATTCTCCCAAAAAACTTCATGCCCCAACTCACGTAGCTGCTCGGCCTTGCGCACTATCCCCCTTATTTCATAGGATAGCTCATCAGCACCTGCTCGTAATAGTCTTTGTCTCATTTCTCATATTTGTTTGGAGGGACCGGAATTGCCATTAGCTACTGATATCCCGGCTCTCGGCTTTACTCCACCCCAAACCCCCTAAGCCCGAAGTGTGGGGTATCACCTCGATCCGGCCTATGGAGCAAAAGGATGCGCTTCGAATGCAAAGATGTTGTATTCAAGAAAAATATTTCGATACGCAACCTTTTTATGAAATTTTCATCTTTATTAAGATGGTCAAACCAACTCAAACCTCATGTTCTTCAACTTCCTCAAAACCACGTTCAGAAACTTTCTAAAAAACAAATCCTACGTTATCATCAACCTCGTAGGGCTGGGTCTGACACTTGCTTGCTGTATTGTCGCGTATTTCAACTACAAGTACGCCGCTGATTTCGACAGAAATCATGAAAACTACAAACGCATCTATAAGGTCCAGGTCAACAAAAATATTGAAGGCAACAACCTGCCATTCGGTATCTCACCCCTGCCCATAGGCCATGCGATCAAAGGCCAACTGGCGGGCGTCTCCCACACCAGCCGCTATCAGGCCATGGGACTTGTACTGCAGAAGGACCTAAAAATATTGAGCAAGAGAGTAGGTTTCGCAGATCCCGACTTTTACGACATGTTCACCTACCCCTTTAAGTATGGAGATAAATCCGCCTTCGCACAGCGGGGAAACATCATATTATCAGCTGAAACGGCGGCAATCTATTTCGGCGAAGAGGATCCAGTTGGGGAATTGATCAAGCTGATTGATGACAAAGGTGAAATCCACAGTTATCAGGTTGGCGGAGTATTGGAGGAAATCCCTCAAAACACGAGTATGAACTTCCATGCGATGTTACCCTGGGAAGACTATCTCAAGCTCAACAATATCGACAACAATCAATGGCGTTGGTTTGTAGCAGGGACCTTCATCATGACCGAAGACAATGCCTTCCCAGCTCACGTGCCAAAGTACCTCGATGAGGAATTCGTCAGTATTCAAAACAAGGCGAGAGATGACTGGAAGGTGGGTAATTTCTACCTTCAGCCACTAGAAACACTCGGAAGTGTGGCCGAAGAATTGCGCTCCAACTGGTTAAGCCAACCACCGCCAAAACCTGCGGTCATTGTTCCTCTGTTCATGGCAGGACTGATGTTGTTGATCGCCTGTTTCAATTTTACCAATACCTCCCTGGCCATCTCCTCCAAGCGGCTGAAGGAAATTGGCATCCGCAAGGTCATGGGTGGTAACCGACAGCAATTGATCGTGCAATTCATGGGAGAGAACATCGTGCTGTGCTTACTTTCCATGCTTCTGGCACTCACGATCTCACTTTATTTAGTACCTGCGTACAGTGCCATGTGGGACTTCCTGGACCTCAAGTTGTCTTTGACGGCCAATCCTGAAATCTATTTTTTCCTACTTGGACTCTTACTAACCACTTCCATTGTTGCCGGTGCTTATCCGTCGCTATACATTTCCTCGTTTGAACCTGTTTCGATCCTGCGAGGGAGCCTCCGGTTGGGTGGATCCAATCTTTTTTCCAAGATCTTGCTGACCTCTCAGTACGCTTTTACCGTCATTGCGTTGATCTCAAGCCTCGCCTTTGCCGGCAACGCCCGGTATCAGGAGCAACTGGACGTTGGTTTTCAGAAAGAAGGGATTATGGCCGTGCAGGTGGACAATTCGAAGGAATACAATGCCTATCTGAATGAAGTGAAGAGCATGGCCACCATCGAACAGGCAGCCGGCACTGAGCAGCACATTGGCAGATGGACCTACGGGCGCGTCCTGAAGGCTCCAGACAAGGAATTAGAAGCAGATATGATGGATATGGGTCTGGAGTATTTTGATCTTATGGATATCAAACTCGTCGACGGGAGATTCTTTGAAAAGGATCTGTACGAACATGATCTCAAGAACTCGCTGATCGTCAACGAGCAACTGGTGCGAGAGTTTGGATGGGAGGAGCCCGTCGGCAAGGTGGTCCAAATTGATGATTCAACCAGACTTTCAGTAGTGGGTGTAGTGAAAGATTTCTATATGTACGGGTTCTGGGAACCTGTAGCACCCATTGGCATCAGACCAGGCCACGACAAGCAAATGAATTTTGTAGTAGCCAAAACCTCAGGTAGTGTGAAAGATCTTCAAAAAAACCTGGAAGAAGCCTGGTATAAAGTAATTCCTAACAAACCGTTTTCCGCGGATCTGCAAGACGAATTTATAGCTGACACCATGCTGGTCAATAACAACATCGTGGTGATGTTCACATTCCTCGGAGCACTTGCTTTGATCCTTTCTTCGATCGGCCTGTTTACCATGGTCTCACTTAATGTCCTGAAACGGGTGAAAGAGATAGGCATCCGCAAGGTACTGGGTGCCAAAATTTCAACCATTGTCATGCTCCTCAACCGCCCTTTTGTGATCATCCTGGTGGTTTCCGCAATTCTCGGCAGTGTGATGTCTTACTTTGCGATCGACGCCTTGTTAGCCTCTATTTTCCACTATTACCAGTCCGTGACAATGTTATCGCTGGTGGTACCCTTGATCGTGCTGTTTGCAGTTGCCCTGAGTACATCCTCAGGAAGGGTATTCAACGCGGCACGAAAGAATCCAGTAGATTCATTAAGGTATGAATAGATGAATAGTTACCCTTTAAGAGGGGTACATGGGGTGTCCGGTGGCACACTGGTATGAAGAAGTAATAAAAAAAGGGTGCCCCGGAGCACCCTTTTCTTTTTTGATCTATATGAAGGGAAGTTTACTTTTTATCGTCCACTTCCTCGTATTCCACATCCGCTACATCATCTCCCGATGCATCTGCCGGCCCTTCTTGACCCTGACCAGGTTCCGCACCTCCTGCTGCATCCGCACCAGCAGCCTGCTGCGCCTGGTAGATCTCTTGCGATGCATTTTGCCAGGCAGCATTCAACGCTTCCATACCCGCATCAATACCAGCAAGATCTTTTGCTCCATGGGCCTCACGAAGTTTGCTAAGCGCACCTTCGATGGCCGTTTTGTTGCCGTCTGAAAGTTTATCACCAAACTCCTTCAACTGCTTCTCCGTCTGGAAAATCAATGAATCTGCCTGATTCACTTTTTCCACTTCATCCTTCGCAGCTTTATCGGCCTCGGCATTAGCCTTCGCTTCATTTCGCATTTTCTCGATCTCCTCGTCGGTCAAGCCCGAAGAAGCTTCGATTCTGATCTTCTGCTCCTTGTTTGTTCCCTTGTCCTTCGCAGACACGTTGAGGATACCGTTGGCATCGATATCGAAGGTCACCTCGATCTGGGGGATACCGCGTGGTGCCGGAGGAATACCGTCCAGGTGAAATCGACCGATCGATTTGTTGTCTTTGGCCATCGGACGCTCACCCTGCAAGACATGGATTTCCACAGAAGGCTGGTTATCCGCCGCCGTAGAAAATGTCTCAGACTTTTTCGTAGGAATCGTGGTGTTGGACTCAATCAATTTGGTAAACACTCCTCCCAGGGTCTCAATACCAAGTGAAAGAGGCGTTACATCCAATAACAACACATCATTTACCTCGCCAGTAAGTACACCTCCCTGAATGGAAGCACCAATAGCCACCACCTCATCAGGATTTACCCCTTTCGAGGGTTTTTTGCCAAAGAATTTCTCTACTTCTTCCTGGATTTTTGGGATCCTTGTCGATCCACCCACTAAAATCACCTCGTCAATCTCGCTGGTAGAAAGGCCTGCATCACTCAAAGCCTGCTTCACTGGCTCCATTGATCTTCTTACAAGATCATCCGCCAATTGCTCAAACTTTGATCTGCTCAAACTTCTAACCAAGTGCTTTGGAATACCTTCGACCGGCATGATATAAGGCAAGTTGATCTCAGTGCTACTGGAGCTAGACAACTCAATTTTTGCTTTTTCAGCGGCTTCTTTCAAACGCTGAAGTGCCATTGGATCCTTCCTCAGGTCAATGCCTTCATCGTTTTGAAACTCCTGTGCCAACCAGTCAATGATCACGGCATCGAAATCGTCACCTCCCAGATGAACATCACCATTGGTAGATTTCACCTCAAAAACACCGTCACCTAGTTCCAATATGGAAATATCAAATGTACCACCACCCAGATCGTACACCGCGATCCTCATGTCCGCATTTTTCTTGTCCAGGCCATAAGCCAAAGCTGCTGCCGTTGGCTCGTTGATGATTCTTTTCACATCCAACCCGGCAATTTGACCAGCTTCCTTGGTTGCCTGTCGCTCGGCATCGTTGAAATAAGCAGGCACCGTCACAACCGCCTCTGTCACTTCCTGGCCCAGAAAATCTTCAGCCGTAGACTTCATTTTTTGAAGAATCATGGCCGAAATCTCCTGAGGAGTGTAATTCCGGTCCCCAATTTTTACCCGTACCGTATCATTATTACCTGACTCCAGACCGTAGGAGACATTTTTAATCTCTGAGGGTACCTCCGAGTATTTTTTCCCCATAAACCGCTTAACAGAACTAATGGTGTTCTGAGGGTTTGTAATGGCCTGTCGCTTAGCAGGATCTCCTACTTTCCGTTCACCTTTACCGCCATCCAAAAAGGCTACAATGGATGGGGTTGTTCTCCTACCTTCACTGTTCTGGATTACAACCGGCTCGTTACCTTCCATTACGGCAACACATGAGTTGGTGGTTCCCAGGTCAATTCCGATTATTTTGCCCATGTCACTATCTAATATTTATATCTTCTAAAATCTTTTTCTGCGCTTGGCTTCCTTGCATTGAACAATGCTTGTGCCAAAAGCAATAAAATGACAGAATGTCAGTCATCGGAATGGACCTCACTTTTCGATCAAATAAATGACATAGAATGCCGACAAAATTTCCAGTCTGTCGACCCTGGACGCAGTATCAAAATTGAGATCGTTTTCTACTGATTCAAGGGGGGATTCTGGAGTTTTGCTTTTGGCTCCTGGTCCTTAGTTCTCCGTCCCCTGCTCTCAATACCTAATACCTTGTACTTAGTACTCTGTACTCTTACTAAGAGATCGCATGCTCGCGATGACGGCTGCAGCTAGTGGCTCTTGGTTCCCTTAGTTCCTGGTTATTCAGTTTTGCCGTCATTCCGGTTTTCGCGGAACGAGGAATACTGGAATCTTGATTCTGATTCCACTAACGAGGAGCTTGGTTCTTAATGCTTTGTACCAAATACTTACTACTCGGTACGCTGTGCTTTGTACTCTCTACCTAATACATTACCTCCTCCTCTTTTCCTTCCTGGCAAGCCAAATAATAAAGCCAGCCATCAAAGCCAGTATGATCAGCCCGCAGATGATGTATACGCCCAGATTATCGCGAGCAGCACTCAGAAAGGACCCAGGTAAAACGATCACCAGGATAACAAATACGAGAATGGAAACGAGTTTTCTCACCGTTTCAGCATCATTTTAGGCTCAATTTAGCCTTGTTTTTGAATAATTTTGCGCCACTAAAAATCCAGGATGACACTCGAGCACGAAATCAACAAACGACGAACCTTTGGTATCATCGCCCACCCCGATGCTGGCAAGACCACCCTCACTGAGAAGCTGCTGCTTTTTGGGGGAGCGATCCAAACAGCCGGGGCAGTCAAATCCAATAAAATAGACGTCAATACACGATCCGACTGGATGGATATTGAAAAACAGCGGGGTATCTCCGTCGCCACATCCGTCATGGCGTTTGACTACAAGGAACTCAAGATCAACATACTTGATACGCCAGGTCACCAGGATTTTGCCGAAGACACCTACCGCACTTTGACAGCCGTCGACAGTGTGATCATGGTTATCGACTGTGTGAAAGGCGTGGAGACCCAAACAGAAAAACTGATGGAGGTATGTCGGATGCGCAATACACCGGTAATATGTTTCATCAACAAGCTGGACCGGGAAGGACGAGACCCTTTCGAACTGTTGGATGAAATAGAAGAGAAGCTGCGGATCAAAGTAAGGCCACTAAGCTGGCCAATCGGTATGGGTAAGTCCTTGCGAGGAGTTTACAACCTGTACGAAAAGAATCTCAACCTCTATGAGCCCAGCAAAACGAAAAAAGTGGATGATGTAGTGGGAATCTCCGACATCAACGACGATACACTGGACGAATTGATCACGGGATCAGCCGCGGAACAACTGCGTGAAGACGTAGAGCTGATCGATGGCGTGTATGACGAACTCGACCTCAATGCTTATCTGAATGGGGAAATAGCTCCAGTATTTTTTGGGAGTGCCGTGAGCAACTTTGGCGTTCGCGAGTTACTCGATTGTTTTATTCAGATCGCACCCGCGCCTAAGGCCAGAGCTACGGAGGTGAGAGAAGTCCTGCCGGACGAGAAGAAATTTTCCGGATTCATTTTCAAGGTCCACGCCAACATGGACCCAAAACATCGCAACCGATTAGCCTTTGTCCGGGTTTGTTCAGGAAAATTTGAAAGAGGAAGCAATTATTATCATGTGCGCCATGACAAAAAGTTCAGGTTTTCCAATGCCACCGCCTTCATGGCCCAGCAAAAAGAAACGATCGATGAGGCATTTCCTGGCGACATAGTTGGGCTTTATGATACCGGCAACCTGAAGATTGGCGACACGATCACAGAAGGAGCGAAGGAGACATTCAAAGGCATCCCAAGTTTCTCTCCCGAACTATTCAAGGAAGTGATCAACCTGGATGCCATGAAATCCAAGCAACTAGAAAAGGGTTTGTTGCAACTGATGGATGAAGGAGTGGCTCAATTATTTACTTATGAAATGGGTGCGCGAAAGGTTGTTGGTACCGTCGGCGCGTTGCAATTTGAAGTATTGCAGCACCGACTCCTCAATGAGTACGGTGCCAAGGTGCAGTTTACGCCAGTCAATATCTTCAAAGCCTGCTGGATCAGCGGATCTGAAAGCGATGTAGAGGCCTTTGTTAAGGACAAGTACCGATACATTGCGAAGGACAAGGAAGGCAAATTGGTCTTTATGGCCGAAACCAAGGCCTGGCTCCAAATGGTCCAGGACAATTTCCCGGACATTACCTTCCACTTTATCAGTGAATTTTGAAGCTTCGACAGGCTCAGCTTCGACGAGTTTTAGCTTCGAGGAGCTCAGTTAGACAGGCTTTGTGCGGTATCACAGAGATTGCTTCGTCCGGTTAAAAAGGGTAAAGCGAAAAAAAGGCAAGCCCAAGCGACGGGTTGCGGGGCCGTATTTTGAGCTACCCGCGAGGAGGGTTAGTGAGTAGGTTTGAGCGTTGGGATGTGAGGACCCAGAGCAAGAATGAAGCCCCTCCAAGCAGGACTCCATATAGCAAACTCACCACCAACCTAGCCTACACTTTTGGCACCCTCTCAATACCTCAGCGCCTTGTACCAGGCGTTATGAACCAATGTATTGTTCCGGTCCAACTCGCCTTCGGCATTAGAAAAGTTGATCGGAAGCGTATACTGACGATTGTAGTTGCCTCGCCGGAGAAATAATGCCAAATGCAGGTGCGGTGTTCCCGTACAACCACTGTTGCCGCTATACCCTAAAAACTGACCCTGCTGCACCACATCGTCTACTTGCACCGCCACTCCATGCTGCTGAAGATGTACATAGGTCATCACCGAGCCATCTTCATGGAGAATGAACACAAAATTTTCTTTGCCTCCACTGCAATCAGATACATCAGGGTTATTCTCAACCGTGGCGATCACCGTACCAGCCCTGGCAGCCAGAATACTGTCGCCGACCAATGTCTCAAAGTCATATGCAAACCAATTGTGGTGGCCCCAGTTGGGGTTGGATGGACAATTCGATTGAATCAATTTTACCTCTTCTCCCACCGGATATGGAAGTACGTAGGGCGACTCGGAAGGATCACCCGGAGAAGTCCCACACAGAATTTCTCCTAAGCGCACGGTAATATCGAATTCCTGTTTTATAGTCTGCAGGCCATCAGCCACCGATAAGATCACCTTGAAAGAATTGTTCAGATTGGCCCAGCCGGGTATACCTTTCAAGCTTCCATCGTCCGCGTCAAAATCCAACCAATTGGGTTTTCTTTCTACCTCAATCACTACTTCCTCCCTTGCAGATGACTCGAAAAAAACTTTGTAGAGATATTGACGATTGTGGTCTGCTGTTTCAACAGGGGTGGAAATAACCGCTAAATCCGAAGCTGCGGGTTCTTCTTCGTTGGAGGAACATGAAAAAATGCTGGCACCGACCAAGCAAGCCAGCACATGGCACATCCGAGGTTTGGAGGAGAATAGCATAACAAGGAACTGGATTATTGTAAGAAAACATGATACTATTATCTCGCCCCTATCGAACTAGCTCAAAATAGGCGTTGCCTTGATCCGTCCCCAGAAATAATCCGATTGCTGACCTTCATTTGTCTGCTCCTTCTAGCTTTGTGAAGAAACCATTCCAGTAAATCCCCGGTAATGGGAAAGGTGAGAAAAGCATATTTTCTGTTAATAGCACTTGGCAGTTGCGTCGGCACGGACTTTGAGCCACCGATCGAACCGGTCTTGCGCTTCACTGTCACTACCAGCGATCTGGTGGTTTCGGAGACTTTTCAAATGGAAGCTGAATACTATGACCACCGGGGCATCCGCATCGACACCTCCTACCAGTGGTCCAGCAACGATCCGACAATTGCCAGCGTTGACAACCTAGGGCGGGTAGCAGCCTTAGCCGAAGGGATTGTCACCATCACCGTGAGCCATTTATCCACTCAGGTCTCAGAACAGATCATTGTCACACCATCTCAAGAGTCAGTTGAAATCATTCAGCATTCGGATACGCTGGCGGTGGGTCAATCCTCAAGGTTCAGAGCCCAATATGTGGACATCCGCGGAAATTCGGAAGTAAACAGCAACGATGTAGTATGGTCTACGAACCAACCCAATGTTGTGAATGTCTCTACAAATGGAACCATCCGTGGAATGAATGCGGGCACGGCGATGATCTATTGCCGGGGCATTTCGCAGATTGATTCGGTGAGGGTCAGAGTTATCCCTAATACTGAAATCCTGGTCCGGACAATTGACATCACCTCTTCGGTGGAAGAATTGGAAGAAGATGCTCAGTTTCTCTTCCGAGCCACCGTCTTTGATGAAAATGGTCAAATAGTTGAAGGCGATTCTCCTTCTTGGTCAAGCACAAATGAAAACGTAGCTATTGTCAACCCACAAGGCCTGGTCCGGGCGCTGAGCGTCGGGACGACCCAAATAACTGCGCGACTGGAAGATCTGGAGGCAAGCATGGAGCTGCGGGTGATTGAAATAGATGACAGCAGTGGAAACAACCTGACCACCCAGCGCTCGGGCACCCTTGCTGGTCGTGGCGGTTACGACATCTCAGGGGAGTTCACACTCACCTCCAACCCTGATGGTTCGCTGGTACTCACCCTGATGAACACATCCATTGATCCGAGTGCGCCTGGTCCATATTACTACCTGAGCAATCAGGAAAGAAATGTAACTGGTGGTCTCAACTTGGGCAAAGCAGATAATTCTATCACCACTATCAATGTCACAGATGACTTCCCAGCGGCCAAGCTGACAGACTATGACTTTCTGATTGTTTGGTGTGACCCCTTCAACGTAACACTGGGTTCCGGCCAATTTGAAGACTAATGCTAAGACCGCTTACAATTGCCATATTGTTCCTCTCCTATCTGCCCTGCTTTGCGGGAGGCGGTTGGCCACAAAAAAGGGGCTCAGGGTATTTCAAACTAAACCAGTACATTTTGGTAGCCGACACATATTTCAATCCTGAAGGAAATAAAATCGATGTGCTACCCCGAATTTCCTACTACAGTAGCAGCTTATATGGTGAGTATGGCATAACAGATAAGCTTACGGCTATCACATTCATTCCTTTTTTCAACCGACTGACATTAAATGAGCTAGTTAGGCTGGATGGTACGGTGGTGGCCGGAGATCAACTCAACTCTTTTGGAGATACCAACCTGTCGCTGAAATATGGTCTTGGCAAATTGGCTAACTGGTCTTTTGCAGCCACGATCACCTTAGGGCTTCCGTTTGGTGAATCCGCAGGTGGCGACTCAGGGACTTTGCAAGCCGGTGATGGTGAATTCAATCAAATGTTGACCGTTGATGCGGGGTACAGTCACGGATCGCTACCCATCTATTTGAACGGATCACTGTCGTTCAACAACCGTACAAAGAACCTTTCGGAAGAAGTACGTTATTCTGCCGAGATCGGTAGTTCCCTGGGGAAAAAAGCCCTGGTGCTACTACGGTTGCAAAGTGTCAATTCCTTGAGAAATGGCAATCCAGATCCAAGTGCCTCGCAGGGCTTGTTCAGCAACAATATTGAGTATATGATCGTATCCCCGGAAGTCAACTGGAATATTGGCCAAAACAAGGGTGTATCTGTGTCCATGAGTGTCCCGCTTTCTGGCAAACAGGTCCTCGGAAATGTGGCGTGGAACTTTGGCTTATTTTGGAAGTTGAGTAATTAATCTCTGAGACAATACAATGACTCGGCATCAGATCGCTCCTCCTCTTTGCACAGCGACGAATTTAACATTTGCGGTGGTACAAGATTGCTTCACTGCGTTCGCAATGAGGGAAAGACTCGCGAATCCAGCACTAAACGTCATTGCGAGGAGCAACCGACAGGGAGGCGACGAAGCAATCTCCATTTACACCTGACCTATATCGTCAAAAAAATGAAGCAACTCATGCTACAACAGAAACGGTATCTTGCCAAAACAAATGAATCAATCATAAGAATACTGAGGTTTAGGCTCTATTTTCGCGCCAAAAAGCTTTGGAACCACCACGTATAGCTTACGAAGACAACCATCTGCTGGTGCTGGGTAAAACTCCCGGATGGCTTGTACAGGAGGACCGGACAGGGGACCACACCCTCACGGATTGGGGGAAGGCTTACATCAAAAAGAACTACAACAAACCTGGGGATGTCTTTCTTCACCCAGCACATCGATTGGACAGGCCTGTCAGTGGACTCGTTATTTTTTGCCGTACTTCCAAAGCATTAGAACGCATGACCAAGATGTTCAGAGAAGATCAAGTGTCTAAGGAATACCTGGCCATCGTCCGGGGTGCTCCAGAAAATACTGAAGGCAAGTTGATCCATTGGTTGAAGAAAGATCAGCGGCGTAATGTTTCCAAGGCCTACAAGGAGGAGATCAAAGGATCCAAACAGGCGGAACTGAGCTATAGATTGATAGCCGAAGACAGAGGTTATTCACTTTTGAAGGTCCATCCGAAAACCGGGAGACCTCACCAGATACGGGTTCAACTATCCAAGATGGAGTCCCCCATTCAGGGTGACCTTCGATACGGAGACGAGAAACCAAACCGAGACAAGAGCATTTCGCTTCATGCATTCCGGCTCAATTTCGTGCACCCAGTAAAGAAAGAACCCCTACAATTAACAAACGAGCCCGAGGGCAGGCAATGGCAACCTTTTAAAAGTTTTATTGATGAGCTGGCTGGATAAACTCAAAGCTAAGTGGGGACTTACCTCAATGTATCAGGTGATTATGGTTCTTATCGTATTTGCCTGCACTGGCTTTACGGTCTTGTATTTGAAACGTCCCGTGGTTGCCCTCTTTTCAGAAGATGGGGAAGCCTCAGGATGGTTCACATTTTTTTACTACTTGCTGATCCTGCCCATCTACAATGTAATTCTTCTCTTTTACGGATTTGTTTTTGGTCAATTTCAGTTTTTTCTTTCCTATGAAAAAAGGATGCTGAGCAGGTTCAGAAGAAAGAAAAATGATGCTGCACCGAAAGAAGGCAATTGAGGTTTTCAACAATTTTGGATCTCATTCCAAGCCATTTTCGTTTCTCATAGACTTTACCGGACAAGAAGCATATGTGGATTCAGAAGGGCATTCGACCTTCCTACTCCAACTAGGGAATCAATCTGGAACTGGCTCGCCATCCATTGCCATTAGCCCTTTTAAGCGAAATCCGCCTAGTTATGAGCGATATCTCGATGCTTTCCAACGGGTGCAGCGCCAAATTAGTATCGGCAACTCCTTCTTGGTAAATCTGACATTCGAAACACCCATTGCCGTAGCCAATACCTTAGCGGAGATTTTTCTGGCAAGCACTGCTCGATATAAGGTCCTTTTTGAGGATCGTTTTGTGTGTTTTTCGCCCGAAACCTTTGTGAAAATATCCGCGGAGGGGCAGATCAAGTCCTTCCCCATGAAGGGAACCATCGATGCGTCTCTGCCGGGAGCAAAAACGATCATTTTGTCAGACCTAAAAGAAACAGCGGAACACGTCACCATTGTGGATTTGATCCGGAATGATTTAAGCCAGGTGGCCAGGGATGTGAAAGTTCCAAGATTTCGCTACGTGGAGCAAATAAGAACCAATCGCAAGAATCTCTTACAGGTAAGCTCAGAAGTTACCGGCCAACTGGACCAGGATTGGAAGCATAGAATAGGGGATATTTTATTCGGGCTTCTGCCAGCCGGTTCCATTTCCGGAGCCCCCAAGCCAAAAACAGTCGAAATCATTCACGAAATTGAAGGCCAAAAGCGGGGGTTTTACACCGGTGTTTGCGGGCATTTTGATGGGCACTCACTCGATTCCGGGGTGATGATTCGTTTCATTGAACAAAAAGGGAACACATTCACCTATAAAAGTGGCGGTGGTATCACTTCCTTTAGTGACCCGGAAAAAGAGTATCACGAAATGTTAGATAAAATCTATGTCCCGGTTTTTTGAAAGCATTTGTTGGTCCAATGGGAAATACCACAATCTACCAGGCCATCAAGATCGCATGAACCGAACCATGGTACACTTCTATGGCAAGAAAGCGCCCGAGCTAAAAACACTGTTACCTAATTTCAGTGACTCCCCTAAAAGAAAGATCCGGGTAATCTATTCCAATAGCGTTGAGCAAGTTGAACATGAATTGTATGAGCTACGCCGCATTGAGCGCCTGCGATTGGTGCATGATGACATGATCGACTATTCGTTCAAATTCACTGACAGGACTAGCATCGATAAACACGAAAAGGACGAAAAGGAAGAAATTCTTTTCATAAGAGATGGTCTGATCACTGATAGCACTTACGCCAATATTGCTTTGTGGAATGGCCAGAAATGGGTCACACCTAGCACTCCACTTCTGAAGGGAGTAAGAAGGGAAAGTCTGTTGGCTGCCGGGCGGGTTTTCGCGGAACCAGTCCATGTGAAGGACCTGCCAGGATACTCCAAAATTGCCCTCATAAATGCAATGATCGATCTCGGAGAGATGGTGATCAACACTACTCATTTAATCTCGCGGTAGACGATCGGCTGTACCTCGATCAGCCCTGTGTCGAACCTTTTTTCGTTTTTTCGTACATTTATAATGTGCATACCAGATATTGCATACGGGCCATTTGCGCCACCATTGTTGTGACTTTTTAAAAACCAAAACCGATTATGAAAAAAGCTTTCTCAAACTTATTTATTGCCGCCATTCTAGTGGTCGGTATCACTAGCAGTGCTTTCGTTAAGGCAGAAGATGATACCATTGAATCCGGCAAGTTCAATGTGAACAAAAACACTAGCGGATTCAACCTTGCCCAGGGTGATGGCCCGAGGGAATTCACTATGGAAGTAAAATTCGCCAAGCAATTCTCCTCAAAACCCGAAATTCTATTGTCCGTGACTTCTATTGATGCCAACAATAAAGCCAACGTTCGATACAAGATCGAGACCAGTTTCGTTAGCGAGCAAGGTTTCATCATTAAGTTTAGTACTTGGGATGATTCAAAAATCTACGGTATGTCCGGACAGTGGATGGCAGTTACTGAATAGAAACTCATAGAACCGAAACAAAAAAAGCGGCTTGTAGCCGCTTTTTTTTATTTACTTGATCTTTAAATCTTTATTCGTTGATGATCTTTTCTGCAAGTACCGAGACCTTGTTGTTCAGCACTTCGACCACTCCGCCTTCAACTAATATGTGTGTTTCTTTAGATTTCTTTTCAACCATCCGTACAAACTTCACATCTCCTCTACCGAGGGTAGAGATCATGGGCGCATGGTTATTCAAAACCTGAAAAGATCCGTCCGTACCAGGAAATGTAGCGCTATCTACTTCTCCCTCGAAGAACTTCTCGTCTGGTGTTATGATCTCGAGATACATATATTTTAAGCGTTTGCTTCAGCCAGCAATCTCTCTCCTTTTTCCACCGCCTGCTCAATGGTTCCTACCAGGTTGAAAGCGGCTTCAGGCAAGTTGTCATACTTACCGTCCATGATGTCATTGAATCCCTTGATAGTGTCTTTGATGTCCACCAACTCACCAGACAAACCAGTAAATTGCTCCGCCACATGGAATGGTTGAGAAAGGAATCTTTGCACACGTCGCGCACGATGCACCACTTGCTTATCTTCATCTGACAATTCATCCATACCAAGAATCGCGATGATGTCTTGTAGTTCTTTGTACCGCTGAAGAATCTCTTTTACCCTTTGTGCGCAATTGTAGTGCTCATCACCCAGAATCTCGGCACTCAGAATTCTTGAAGTAGAATCCAAAGGATCCACCGCAGGATAAATGCCTAGCTCGGCAATCTTTCGCGAAAGCACGGTTGTGGCATCCAGGTGAGAGAAGGTTGTCGCTGGTGCCGGATCAGTCAAGTCATCAGCAGGTACATAGACTGCCTGAACAGAAGTAATAGACCCCCGCTTCGTAGAAGTAATCCGCTCCTGCATGATTCCCATCTCCGTGGCCAACGTAGGCTGATAACCTACAGCCGAAGGCATCCTACCGAGTAGTGCAGACACCTCGGAGCCAGCCTGTGTAAATCGGAAAATATTGTCAACAAAGAATAGAATATCTCTTCCCTGACCAGAGCCATCACCATCCCGGAAATGCTCAGCTACGGTCAGACCGGAAAGCGCCACACGTGCTCTCGCTCCGGGAGGCTCGTTCATCTGGCCAAATACGAAGGTGGCTTTGGAGTCTGCCAATGATTGCTCATCTACTTTGGAAAGATCCCAACCCCCGGCTTCCATAGACTCTTTAAAGCCTTCGCCGTAGTTAACAATTCCCGCCTCGATCATCTCGCGAAGCAGGTCGTTTCCTTCTCGGGTTCTTTCACCGACACCCGCGAAAACGGACAGACCAGAATAGGCTTTGGCAATGTTGTTGATCAACTCCTGGATCAATACCGTTTTACCAACACCAGCACCGCCAAACAGTCCAATCTTACCCCCTTTTGCGTAAGGTTCGATCAGGTCAATCACTTTGATACCGGTAAACAAGACCTCTGTAGAGGTAGAGAGTTCTTCAAACTTCGGCGCCGCTCGGTGGATAGGCAATCCCTCTTTGGTCGCCGGCTGCTTAATACCATCAATGGCCTCTCCCACTACGTTGAAAAGTCGGCCTTTAATATCTTCTCCGATAGGCATTTTGATCGGCGCTCCTGTATCGATCACTTCCATGCCTCGAGTCATTCCATCAGTGGCTTCCATCGCGATGGTTCGTACTCTGTCTTCGCCAAGGTGTTGCTGCACCTCCAGAACGACTTTCGTACCATCTGCTTTGATGACGGTCAATGCATCAAGAATGTTGGGAAGCTGTGCCCCCTCAGCGTTGAAGCTTACATCCACTACAGGACCGATTACCTGGGTTATTTTGCCCGCGTTTGCCATTTCTATGAGTGTAAAATTGTGTGTCGCTTAAATCGAGTGCGAAATTACAAACAATCTTACGAAATGGGAAAGGTTCATCACCTTATCTACCAGCACCAAGACTTCTTTATTTGACTTACCATTTCACGCAATCGCGGGGTTGTCATATTCCGTCGGTACCGGGGGGCCAGACAACATCAGCATCCCACCATACAATTCAGACAAGAATCCCCGATACACGCTATTATTGCCCTAAAACGAACAGCCGATGTACACGTCACGACTGCCTCTGTTACTAGTATTTGCATTTGTACTTGCTTGTCAGTCCGAACAAAAAGTCCAGATCCTGGATACAGGAATTCCTTTGCCGCTGGCGCAATTGCGTCAGACACAACTGAGTCAAGTCAACTACAAATTGATGTTCGATATCCCGGAGGCGTTGGAAGAACCAGTGCAATCCGAATTGTTCCTGACCTGGAAACAAGGTGAGCTGACGGAACCTTTGTGCCTTGACTTCAACGCCGAAACAGAGCGTTTGCAATCAGTGACAATCAATGGTCAAGCAATTGAAATTGACCATCGCCAGGAGCATTTGATCATCCCCCAGGCCACTTTAGAGCTTGGGAACAATGCATTGACTGTTAAATTCCTCGCAGGTGAACTCTCTCTTAACAGAAATGACGAGTTTCTCTACACACTGCTAGTACCCGATCGGGCCAGCACGTTGTTTCCCTGCTTTGATCAGCCCGACCTCAAGGCTACCTATGAACTTGACATAGTGGCGCCCAATGATTGGAAGGTCCTTTGTGCCTCGCCCGTCGACCAGCAAACGGTTGAAGGCAACTATACGAGGCATTCATTTCAGAAATCTCCAAAAATGAGCACATATCTGTTCTCATTTGTCGCTGGTCGCTTTGAGTCGGAAAGTCAATTTGACGATGGCAGTGGCATGCAATTGCTGTATCGGGAAACCAATCCTGAAAAAATCAAAGAGAGCATCCCTGAAATATTCACCCTTCATCAGCAGTCAGTAGATTTTCTAGAGGATTATACAGCAATAGACTTTCCCTTTCCGAAGCTGGATTTTGCCACAATTCCTGGATTTCAGTACGGAGGAATGGAACATGTCGGAGCAATTCAGTACCGGGAATCGGCCCTCTTTTTGGACAACACCGCGACGGAAAGTCAAAAACTACGTCGAGGCAAACTCATTGCTCATGAAACAGCTCACATGTGGTTCGGCGACCTGGTAACAATGAAGTGGTTTAGTGATGTGTGGCTGAAAGAAGTATTTGCCAATTTCATGGCCGACAAAATCGCCAATCCTGCTTTCCCAGATATCAATCACGACTTGCAGTTTCTCGTGAGTCACTATCCCAGCGCCTACAGTGAAGACCGAACGCTTGGGGCCAACCCCATCAGGCAGCCTTTGGATAATCTAAAAAATGCCGGATCATTATATGGCCGGATCATTTACAACAAGGCCCCTATTATGATGAGACAATTGGAACTCGTCTTGGGGGAAGAGGCATTCAAAGAAGGCCTGCAAAGCTACCTGGCCACTTATGCGGATGGCAATGCCGACTGGAACGATCTCGTGAGCATTCTCGATCAAAGAACAGAAGAAGACCTGCAAGCTTGGAGCCAGGTGTGGGTAAATCAACCCGGGCGCCCAATTTTGGCCGAAACATTGGAGGTCGATGGCAAGGGTAAAATCACAAAGCTAATGATCAGTCAATCGGCAGAGGATGGAAGCGACAATGTTTGGCCTCAGAAGTTTGATGTGGCGCTAATTTACCCGGACACCACCAGGACCATTCCGGTGAGTATTGCCAACGAAAGTGTACAGGTATCGGGCGCTCAGGGACTTCCAGTACCCAGGCAGATCGTTTACAATGCCAATGGTATGGGCTATGGTATATTCCCCCAAGATCCAACAAAGCTTGAGGATCTCACGCAACTCTCGGATGAAGTGACCCGAGCGCACGCCTACTTAAACGTTTTTGAGAATGCGCTGGCCGGAAACATTGAAGCCACGGACGCCATTGCAACGCTTACTAAAGCTTTTGCTGAGGAAAAAAACGAACTTATATCCAGTCTTCTTGAAAGTCAAATTCAAACGTTCTTCTGGAAATACCTTACCCCACAAGAGCGGGATCAACACCAACATGTGCTAGCGGAACTGATTATTGCTCTTCTCGGGGAATCCAGGTCCCCAAACCTCCAAAAGTCTGCCTACAGACTGCTTAGCAGCATTGCCTACTCTGAATCTGCGAACCAGCAACTGTATGATATATGGAAGGGCAAATGGTCACCTCCAAACCTCAAGCTCAACCAACAGGACAAATCCAACCTGGCACTGCGCCTGGCGTTGTTTGCCCACCCGCGTACCGCAGAAATCCTGGAAGCTGCAGCAAGTGAAATTGACAATTCTTATCGCAAAGAACGATTTGAGTTTTTGCTGCCTTCGGTCTCAGGAGACGAGGCAACAAGAGACGCTTTCTTCGAAAAGCTCAAGCAAGCCCAAAA
Source organism: Cyclobacteriaceae bacterium (assembly GCA_965242775.1). Lineage (GTDB taxonomy): Bacteria > Bacteroidota > Bacteroidia > Cytophagales > Cyclobacteriaceae > JAWPMT01. Next base: position 130,382 of record CBDETI010000027.1, on the reverse strand, counting down.
TCGTGAGAAGGAATCCTGGGTAACAGCGGCCAACTACTACCTACACCATCCCTTACGCCAAAAGGCCAGTTCAAAATACCTCCCTGACGCACTGAACCTGCTAGAGGAAATTCAACTAACAGGTGATATTTTCTTTCCCAAAGGATGGGTGGCGAGCACGATTGGAAATTACACCTCTGAAGAGGCTTTTAACGTGGTTCAATCCTACCTCGACAACCACCCAGACCTTCCGCCAACCTTGAGAAACAAACTTCTTATGGTAACTGATGACCTCTACCGGGTACAGGGAAAAAGATAGCACCAACCTGTCCCATTAACTGCTTGATTATGCCGGTTCATCGAAAAAATATGCACATAACTAAATAAGTGCGTAGGTTCACATAATCTTCTTTGATACAACCACTACAGACGATGAAACAACCACGGTACATTAATAGGCAAAAAAGGCTTAGCGCAACAAAAATTGAAGTGTTTTACCCTTTGGCAGAAAAGTATGGATCGGACTATTCTGACGGCACATATCTTGACGGATCCGGAAAAGAAGGAATGAATTTTCAGCTGGACCGGCTGTTTACAGTCTTCCACAGCAACTAGCACAAAAAAAGGCCTCCAACTTCTGGAAGCCTTATGACTAGTTGTTAATCGGGACCTACGCCTTTGCCCAATTGGCAGCCATCTGGTACATCTGATCGAAGAGTTCATTAATCACTTTGATCAGCTCAGGCTTTAGCTCTTCAGGAAGAAGGTCTACTAAATGTGATATCTCATCATCGCTATGCCCGGTTGTTGAGTGTCCTGCCTCCATTTCCTCATGTTTTTGGCCGAAGTAGTCCAATTGATCATAAAGATCTGCCTCTTTCAATACCGGATGGATCACATCTTTGAACTTCTCAAAGGTCATTTCCAACACCTCGATCATTAGCATTCTGGCCACTGGGTGTGGGTACTTCTGAACGTAGCGGTTGAAGACATAGATCGTCTTTCTTACTTCAAAAGTGTCCGTTTCCCAGATTTGCTTCACCAACTCCACCGAATTGGCCGTTTTAAAAGCGACATCCATAAATGCCAGATCATTGAGGTACCACTCCCAATGGTGCGAATCTTCATCGCTGTGAGTATTCACCTCCTTTTCAAATTCGCCAAGGTCTCCTTCGTATCGCACAAGTTGCATGATGTCCTTGAAACCCAATACAAAAAATAGCATGCGCGGAACGAATTTTAACTTTTCCTGAATAGGCAAATCCTGTTTTAAGTATTGGTGCAAGGGATTGCTGGCAAATTTGGCGGCGCCAAGCAAAAACTCTTCCCGCAATCTGTAGTCCAGGTTGTTTTCCGTCAGGTTTTCTTTCACAAGGTTCTTAATGTTCGTTTTCATAGCGTGTACTTTAATGTTTGTTATATACTAAAACTATGCAAAAAACGGATTCCGTTACTTGTGTGTTATAAATTTTATATAAGAATACCCAGAACTGGGTAGGAGGGAATAGTAGCTTTTGGGTATAACTGATCCGTTGGCTTGTTTTATATTAACAAACGATCACTACCTACTACTTATTTGAATTTTGTAGCCTTTGTCCAGGTGGGATTAGGGCAGCCCGTTTCTCACCATTCAATTTTGAATGTACAGGTCTCTGCGCCTTTTCGACGTGTTTCTTTCGTTTCGTCCAGGGACACCTTGCTTCTCAAGGAACCCTTGGGTCGAAAGCGACGGACCACCTGAACGATGAGTCCTTCTTCGAACTTACTGGGATACGGGGTATGGCATACCATCTCCGCTACTTTTTTGTTTTCATCGAACTTGGTCACCTGATAATGGCCAATGCCTTCCAACATTTGACCCGTTCCGGGGTTGAACATTACTTCGCCATTTTTTCGGTGGTTCATGTGGTATGCCACATCGATGGATCGCAGTGCATTCTCCAGGCCATCCATGGGAGGAAACTCGGCTTGCTCCATCACCGCTTTTCCAACCAGAAACAAGTTCATCTCGCCTATCGTGTTACAGAGATCTTTATAGGCATTTAAAATAGACTGCAGATCGTACCAGCCATCTGGTTTAATGTCCTCCTCGATGCCATTGTCTCGCAGGATCGTCTTGCGTTGGTCCTGTCCGATTGTACCGGAAATCAAAAAGATCATAGCTGCCGATCCGTTTGCTTCGATATTTTCTTCGAATTGAATATATTCCGCCATAGGGTTCTTAAAGGTTTATTGGTAGAAATAAATTGTGAGTAACTCCCTAAGTTATAGGTGATAATTTTTTCCACCAATGGCCAAGGAAAGATTTTACATAAAAAAGGCCGGAATTGCTTCCAGCCTTTACTAGTACTTTTGATCTGACTTATCTAATCTTTCATCACTTTGAAGGTGAGACGACTTTCGCCATTATCCAGGGTCAAAACGTATAGACCTGGCTTCCAATTCGAAGCCGAGATAAATGATTCTTTTCGCTGGACATCCTGCTGATAGACGATTTTTCCTTCAACATTTACGACGGTGAGCTCGGCCTCCAGCCATTCTTCGGGGGCTCTCACGACTATATCCTGTTGGGTGGGATTCGGATAGATCTGCACTTCGGCGACCGACGGTGTATTGACTGAACCTGTCAGTGCGGGCCGCGAGCCGGAACCTGCAACAATTCTTAACCCCGGCAAACAAGGACCGTTAGTGCAATTGCCATCGTTTATAACGTCCTCTCTGGCGGCTCTGAATTTGGAACCCGCCAAGGCCTTAAATCCGGTTCCCAATTTCACATAGTTGCGGGCAACAAGTTCAGCATCAGCGTTCGCTGTGAAGGTGCTATGTGCCTGAATGTAATCTGTGGTAGCTTTTCGATGAGTGCCATCAAAGGTTTGTTGTGAAAATAATACGTGATTGGATGGGTAACATCCCCCTTCCGCATCCACAGGTATCACATATAGATTGTGGGTCCCTGACCTTCCTGTTGCGGATATGTATTTTCCGTCCTGACTCAGCCGCACATGCGCATCGCCAGAGTTGGGTTTAAACGGGGATGTAGGGCCTGTGAGCTGAACAAACTTATCTGCATCTTTATAGTATTTCCATATGCGTCCGGTTTGCGTGTAATCTGCTTGATCGGGATTGGGATTGTCAAAATACTTCCACTCCTCCATGATAAATAGATTGGCATCTTGCGTGCTGCCATGGGAAATGGCATGATAATAAGTGGTTTGGGGGCCACCAGTGCTGAGATGCTGATTGGTAGGCACTTCGGCAACATGGCTTCCAAGTGCCGTCTCGTCACCGGCTTTGTCAGTACCAATAGTATAAAATCCCGTGCACAAATGATCGTGTTCGGGATGGATGGAGGTGAGCAAAAAGCCTACGGTATTAGCATCCACCCAAACTTCATGTGTCACATTGTCTCTGGCCGGGCCATCTCGTTTCCCATATCTTAACCTTTCGGGCTTCACATCCAAAGGCCCATCAGCATCTGCAATGAAATACATGCGATGTTCCGGAGTATCTGTGGAGTTTCCATTTTTTTTATTTGAGAACAAAAGCTCCCCCGCCCTATATGGGTTGGCCTGAAGGTGAGCCAAAAGGTAGTTGTCAGTTACTCCATTGGGTCCACGAGAATCGTAAAGAATATCCCATATAAATATCGAACCTGCAAGACCAAACCTCCAGATGGTTTGCTGATGTTGCGGCTCAGATCCAAATTCCCGGGAAATACCTACATAGGCGTAATTACCGCTATAGTCCAGGGTAATACCACCATGAACGCTGTAAACGCCATCGGTTGCAGTGAGGGTCTGCTCTTTCTCAATATAGTCACCTGAGAGCGTGCCAGCCAGAGCATCTGCGATAAGATCTCCAAAGTTCAGCTCATGGATCGACCAACGACTTATTTCCAAACCCGGATACTGTTCAAGGAACTCCGAGTTAGACAATACGTAATACAGCACATTTTCATGGGCACTCACAACTACATCTTCCGTGGATCCACCAAAAAAGAAACTGTCTGTACCTGAAATATCTGTTAATTGGACAATCAGGTAATCGCAGACGCCATCATTACTGTTGGGGCTGTTAACGGCATATATATTAGGAACACCATTCCGATTACTGGTAAATATTATCCAATTACCATCGTAGGACCAGCTCGGATGCGTGTGGTACAAGTTATACGTCTTGCCATTATTAGTCATCTGATACATGGTGCTGCCGAGGCCCGTTGCCGGTGTTCTTGGAGAGGGATTATCAAACCATATTCTACCAATTCCCGACCCCCCCGGTGAAGGACATTGCGCACCTAGAGTGAGCGCTGCAAACATCAAAACCGATCCCAGAATCAATTTCAGCTTTGTATTTCTTCTATTCATTGTCAGCCGCCTTTTCGAGTTCCACAATTCGTTCATTTAAGTCGATCACGTGCAAGGTCAGCTCCTCGATCTTCTGAAGTAACAGCAGATTCATCTTCTTCAATTCTAGTCCGTCCTGGGCCATTTCGGCAGCCGAGGGCACTTCAGGAAGGTGTTTGTTTTCTTTGATGAAAGCCTCAGTATCCTTCAAGGATCTTAGGTCATAATCTTCTTCAAATACAAAATCCGGCGCATTCGTGACATTTTGTACCAGGATTTCGGTGGCTTCTATGGTACCTCCCACTGACAATTTTTGCTGAGGGTTCGTAATACCAATGCCAACATTGCCGCTAGATAGCAGTGTCATTTTTATATCCGCATTTACACCAAATTTCAGGGGTACATCCTGCGTCGAGCCAAGAACAACATCATTGGCCAGTCCTCCAGTGAAAATTGGCGGATTTCCGCCGGTCGCACCTCTTTCCACCACAAAAGAGCCGTAGGCATTGCCAAGGCCTCTCTCCAGGTTGATGCTAGGAACCCCTCCGGGACTGGTCCCTGCGGATGTTAGGATAAGCGTGGCATGATCGCCAGTCGCTTCAATTCTTTGCTGGGCCCTGCCAGATTGAAGGTGAATGTTTGCGGTAGGATATTGTGTTCCTATTCCCACAAGACCGTCATCCTGGATATGCATATGCACCTGATCCGAATTACGTAGATGAAAGGCATATCTGGCCGCGCTATTGGTTCCGCCTGTGTTGACGTACATCCCAAAATTTCCATTATGGTTCATATATGTCTGAGCAGCTCCATTCTCCAGGGCCACTTGCCAATCATTGGGATTTGTCGTTTTTACATGCAGAGGAAATGCAGGTGAGGTGGTGCCTATCCCAGCATTTCCTGTGGAGAGAAGTTGGTTTTGACCTTGCGTTTTTTGGGTAGTTAGTACTGCCGCTGCCAACAGCGACAACTGAACAAATCTTAACTTTATATTCATGGTTATTTGTTATTACATGATCAATATCGACTACTTATAGATTGATAGCATCCGGCGCTGACATCTAACTGTGTGTCAGGGATCATTCAGAAAATGTATGAGGAGAAATTGTCACGACCTCAGTTGTTTTGAATGTACCTTTAGTTCGTACCAAATTAAGTAAGAAAGGGACTACCAACAAGGCTAATCTTCGCAATTGACGGGCACCTAATGTCGGAGTTCTCAGGTAAATCGAAGGAGGTAAGGCCGTATTTTTTGGTGAGGCCGAAAAGGAACCATCAACTTACTTCTCTTCGTCGAAATAGAGCTTATAATAGTGTTTGCCCCGGTCCTCGTCGAATCCTCGCTCGATCATTTCCTTTTTGCCGTGGACATAAACATGGAAGTTTTTATCCAGCTTGATCACAGAGCGAATGTAGCGTTTGGTGGCTTTGAAGGCGGGGGCCGAAATCCCAAATTCCTCTGGCATTTCCTCCACATCATTACGCTCCATAAATTGATTTTGAAAATCCATGAAAGCCTGCCGCTGCTCTGCCTCTGGCAGCACCTCGCGTTGGAATTCTTCCTGGTTGAACTGTTCACGGTCCTGAAAATACTCTACAGACCGATTGATGATATCTACCTGCTCTGACCGGTCCATATCCGGCTGACCGAGCGCAAAATCTTTGCACATGCGCATGAAGTTCTTCGTCTGGAAAAACTCATCTTCCATCGGCTTCAGATTCAGAAAATGATCGATCCAGAAGCGCGCGGGTGATTGCTTATTGGTCTTGTCAAAGATCAGTGCCCGGTACGTTTTGACCTGTTCTGAATTGAGGATAAGCGCTCCTTTGTTGATATTGTGAATGCTAATACCTTCATCCTGGGCGAGGTTCAACGATTGCCCGTCTTGATACACTTTGATGAACGGATCTCGGTCTTCGGACTTGAAAATACCCAGCGCGTCCACCTGCTCTTCAGCGACCCAAACCTCGGGGAAATAAGCCACGTACAATTCCCCTTCCTTGATATTTTCGTTTTCCGAGACAGAATAAAGCAGCTTCAGCAAATTCTGCGATTCCTCCAAAAAGCTTTCGGGTTCTTCGAATATCCTGCGGCAAGAGGCATAGGCGCCATTGTACTCGACATCCAATTCATGGGTGAATGTGTGAAAATCCCTAATCCTAAAGGATTTAAGGAAGAAGGTGGGCAGAACTTCATTCATGGCGTCACCCACTTCTATCAACCGATCATTATTGAAGAAACCATCCCCGCTAATCGCCCCGACGAATAGCTCTCCTATTGTTACCTCTTCGTATGGAATTATATCGTCACTCATTCAATAAGATCCTAAATGTCGTGCCTTTGTTGGGCTCGGATTTTTTTACAAAGATCTTTCCTGCGTGGTAGTTTTCAATGATCCGCTTCACCAAAGTTAGACCAAGCCCCCACCCTCTTTTCTTGGTGGTGAATCCGGGTTGAAAAATTTTGTTAACCTTATTCTTTGCTATCCCTTTGCCAGTATCCTTTACGTCTATGGCTACGCGACCTTCATTTACTCTAAGAATATTTACTGTAATATCACCGCGACCATCCATAGCATCCACGGCATTTTTGCAAAGGTTCTCCATCACCCACTGAAAAAGGTCTTTGTTGAGCTTAGCGCTCACATTCTGATTAGGAAACACACTTAAGCTGATCTTGATCTTGGATGATAACCTATTTTGTAAGTAGGCCAGGGCTCCGTAAACTGTATCGTAGACGTTTTCCGACTTGAGCGAAGGGATGCTTCCGATGCTGGAAAACCTGGCCGTGATCATCTCCAGCCTGGATATGTCCTTGTTAAGTTCTTCTATATTCTCATCAGCCGGGTAGGTGCTTTTCAAGTATTCGATCCAGGCAATCAGCGACGATAGTGGTGTACCTAATTGGTGCGCGGTTTCCTTGGCCAACCCAACCCAGACGCGATTTTGTTCAGCACTGCGCGAGTAATTGAAAATGGCATACGTGATCAGTCCGATGATCAGAATTATGCTCAATTGTACATATGGATAGTACTGCAGTTGTGTCAGCAGGTACGAATCCTGGTAGTAGATGTACTGGATCCCGAAGAGGTTTCCCTGATTGTCCCGAAGTGTGACTTTGATGGGCAGGTGATCCTTGCGCATAGTCCGCACACGATTCCTTAAATAATTGTTCCTTCGCTTGGGATCCACAATATTGTCTACCTCGGGAATATTCAAATAAGTGGTGGGATTATTGGCTTCGTCCGTCAGTATGACCGGAATGGTCGTATTTCCCTGAATCACATCCTCCAGCAGGAATAAATAGTCTTGGGCGTCATTATCACTTGCCAGGTACTCCAGCGTCTTCGCGTAGAGACTGATTTGTTTGACCTCCCTTTCCTTGATCTTTCCGACGAGGATATTGGTGTAAATAATGCTGGCAAGGCCAATAATGACCGATACTGCCACCACCCCCCATTTGAAGTAGGAGGTGTTGGAATAAATGTCAATTGGTTTGGCTTCTCGAATCTGTTTCACCCCAAAAACGAAAATAGCACATCGCTACCAATGTGCTATCCTCATTTTCAACGAAGGATCACGTCAATAATTTTTCATGGTAAACCATTTATATAAGGTCTTATAGGTGACCTTGCTTCCGGAGGTGAGAATTCCGACTCGGTAAATTCTACCTGCAAACCAAAGGGTAAAGATGAAGCCACCAATGAGCAAGACCATGGAAAGAATGAGTTGCCAAATCGGTACGCCAAAAGGAATCCTGGCCATCATTAATATGGGGCTGGTCAGCGGGATCAAGGTCAAGATGATCGAAACCGGTCCATCCGGATTGGCCAAAACTGCCCCCATTAAAATGATACTCACGATAATTGGCAAACTCACCGGTAAGGTAAATTGCTGGGCCTCCTGCAAACTATCCACCGATGCCCCTACTGCCGCAAACAGCGCTCCATATAACAGGAATCCACCAAGGAAGTAAAAAATGAATGTAAATATAATTTGCCCGATGGGTAAAGAATAAATGGTATCTAAGGTACCCTTGACCACTTCGGGCACTTCACCGTTTGGATCCATAGCAGCTGCCTGCTCGATTTGATTGGCCACCATCTCTTGCTGGGCGGCCCTCGGATCATATCCAAATGCTGCCGTAATGGCTGTAGTAAAAACGGTAATGAGTACAATCCAAATCGCAAATTGAGTCAGGGCCACGGCACCATTGGCCAGGACTTTGCCGACCATCAGCTGCGTTGGCTTGACCGAAGACACAATGACCTCCACAATTTTGCTGGTCTTCTCGTTGAGTACGCTTTGCATAATGAAGCTCCCATACACAAAAACGAAAATGTATATGAGAAAGGCCATGACATAGCCGAGCCCGGAGGCAATAGCAGAATCAGACTTCTTGGATTCTCCGGAATCATCGATATTAAATGTTGCGATGCTAACGGAAGTCTTAAGCTTCTCAATTACCTCCTTTTCAATGTTGAGTTCTTCCAGTTTGAGGTCTTCTATCCGCTCCTTAATCGGTCCGCGGAATTTCCCCAGAAAGCCCAGTCCGGGATTGCTCTTGGAGAAAAATTGAATGCCCTGTGGATCCTTAATATCGATTTGCGGAATATAAAGAACCCCATAAACCTCGCCAGCAGCTACGGTTTCTCGCGCCTCCTCGACGGTTTTGTCAACTATGGTGACGGTGAACTCGGTAATATTAAAGGCATCATCGAACAGCCCGCTTTCGTCGACTATCTCTATGCTTTTGTCCTCATCATCTTCCAAAGTGGTGAGATAAATAGCCAGGCCAATTATCAGTGGGAAAATCAAAGGTGTCAGGATTGTGGCCAGCAGAAACGAGCGCTTCTTGACTCTTTCCAGGTATTCTCTTTCAAAGATCAGGAGCATGTTATTCATGGGAACCTCCTTCCTGGACTTTCATAATGAAGATATCGTTCATGGTGGGTATTTTTTCTACGAAAGAGTGAATTTCAATTTTTGGGATTAATAATTTCAAAAGGTTATTGGGCTTATCGCCGGACAAAATTTTAATCTGTGAAGTGATCATAGGCCCATTGCCATTTTGGCTCGAGATCAGCTCAAACCCTGCAGGTAGTTCATCCAGATTGTGCTCGTGATAAACTTCGAAGGTATTGGACTTGTGTGCTGCTTTGATCTCCTCTTTGGAGCCACTGAGGATGGTCTGCGCGTTGTTGATCATGGCAATGTTATCACATAACTCTTCGACCGACTCCATGCGGTGGGTAGAGAAAATGATCGTTGCTCCTCGCTCTTTCAACTCCAGAATATTCTCCTTAATGAGATTTGCATTCACTGGATCAAACCCGGAAAAAGGCTCGTCCAAAATGATCAGCTCCGGCTGATGCAGCACGGTAGCTATAAATTGGATCTTCTGTCCCATCCCTTTGGAAAGGTCCTCCACCTTCTTATTCCACCAGCCATCAATCTTAAGTTTTTCGAACCAGTATTTGATCTGCTCTTTGGCCTCGCCTTTGGATAAACCCTTCAGGCCTGCCAGGAAAAGCAGCTGCTCACCTACTTTCATCTTTTTGTACAGGCCCCGCTCCTCCGGAAGATACCCGATCTTACGAACGTCAGCAGGTGTTATCTCCTTGCCATTGAGCAAAACCTGCCCGCTATCCTGATTAATAATTTGGGTGATAATTCTAATTAAAGTGGTTTTCCCCGCCCCATTGGGGCCGAGCAATCCGAAAATAGACTGCTTGGGGATGCTAAAGGATACATCACGCAATGCCTGATGGCCGCTGTACCCTTTGCTAATGTTTTTTACCTCGAGTAATTCCAAGATTTATAAGGTTTGATTTGACGAATTAGTAAAAGCGATGCATGTTTTATTACAAGTCAAATAAAATAATTTTCTTCACACAAAGAAATGTCGAAGATCCCATGGACCATAAGGCTGAATACTGTGCACGCAGGGTTGGCTTTTGTGCTACCGTTCCTGGTGTTCCTCCCGTTTCTATTGTTTTTTGGTTCAAGACGTGCCTGGCACAAGCATGCATTGATGTTTCATCGATGGTGGGCATGGGTATTTTTCTCATTGCTTTTCATTCCAATCAAGATCGATTGGCGATTTCGACCCTCCTCGCGAGAGCAATATATTTTCTGCGCTAACCACTTTTCATTTTTCGATATTCCGGCGATGGGATTGCTTAATGTGCCCTTTAAGTTCATTGGCAAAGTTTCGCTGGCAAAGGTTCCTCTTTTTGGGCTGATGTATCGAATGATCCACATCACTGTCGATCGGTCTAATTTGATGAGTCGCGCGCAGAGCCAAAAGAATGTAATGCAAGCCGTAGACGATGGTTTCAATATTACCTACTTTCCTGAGGGAGGCATGATAACCACCCGAGCTCCGCAAATGGTGGCCTTCAAAGATGGTGCCTTCAAGCTGGCTGTGGAAAGGGATTTACCGATTGTGCCTGTGACGTTAAGGACCAATTATATGTTATTTCCCGACAACCCACAATTGCCATTTTACCGGGGGAAATTTGAAATGATCGTCCATACCCCCATCTTTCCGGAAGGTCACGATCAAGACGCCCTCAACTTGCTCAGAAGAAAAGTTAGGAGTGTTATTGAAGCCGAGTTCAACTAATTGGAACCAAATACTTTATCATTGTAAGCGTTTTCAGATGGTATGGAAATAGATAAGGACACACTGAAGAAAGTCGCACATTTGGCCCGAGTGGAGGTGCCTGAAGGTAAAGAAGCCGAGCTAGTGCAAGATCTGGAGAGAATACTGACCTGGGTTGAAAAACTTAACGAGTTGGATACAGAGGGTGTGAAGCCTTTGACCAGTATGTCATTTGAAAAGAATGTGCTCAGAAATGACGAAGCGGATCGGGATTTGAGTACAGAAAAGGGACTATACAACGCCCCCGCGCATGACGGTACGTTTTTCCAGGTACCGAAGGTTCTGGACAAACAATGAGGCAAGCGCTATTGTCATTGCATCCTCTGAAAGGTTTTTACCTTTTGATCATCCTGGCATACTTGCTCTTGTACGTTACAAGGCACGATCATTTCCTGGACTGGCAGTTAACCTCAAGCATTACCTCCACCTCATTCCCGGTGGATACCTTCTCAAAAGGGCCATTTGTTCTTTCATTTCCAGGAGAAAAATATCAGGTAGAGGAAAATTTTTTCGGAAGTGAAATACAACCAGTAGACCAATATTTAGCCCTTTTGCTAGCTATCTGCTGGCTAGGGCTAGGGTACGCACTTGCTTGTGTGTCATCGCTCAAGAGATTCTACTTTATTCTGGCCAATGCCCTTCTGGTTGTTTTTGTTGTCAACCTGGAGTTGGAGGAACTGGCGTTATGGGGGATGTCGGCCGACACCAAGTGGCTTACGATTTTGACCATTGCTTTGATAGCAGGAACGGGATATGCGTTTCATGCCTTCTACTCGCACACATCGTTGGCCGTACGTACGTCAATATTCGTCCTGATCATAGGCCTACTTGGAGCTGCAATATCCTACGCAAGCGACAAAAATGTCACGTACCACCTGCTGGCCCACGGCAACAGTGGGTTTGCGGTTATAACTTTTCTTTTCGTGGTATTGGTTTCGGAGGAGATCGTCTTTGGCATCCTCTATGTCATAACTCAAAGTCCTTCAAAAGGGAACGAAAAACATTTTGTGCTGATCAGTCTGATGTACCTGGGTTTTGTCTTACTCTATTTTCTGAAGAAAGCTGGCATATATGATAACACACTGGCGCTGATCAATCCGTTTTTCCTCTTGGCTGCTTCATCCGTGCTAGCACTCTGGAGTTTTCAGTTCAAACAGGATTCCTTTTCCAAGAGCCTGGATACTTCATTAGACATTCGGCACCTCCTAATAAGTCTGGGATTGGTAGCTTTTGGGTACCTGTCGAGCGGCTTTTTGGGTGGCAATGACCCGCTATATGAATCATTTCATTATACAATCACCTATGCACATCTGGCGATGGGAGGAATATTCTTCATCTACATCATCGCCAATTTTGTGGATGCGCTGATCGCCGGGCATATGGTCTACCGGATCGCCTATAAAGAGCGCAATTTTCCTTACGCAACCTCAAAGATTGTAGGCCTTGTTGGAATTGCAGCTTTTTTCTTTATGTCTAACAAGGAACCACTGGAGTTGACTCAAGCAGCTCAGTTCAATTTTATGGGGGACATGGCATTGAGCGAAGAAGAATTTAGACTAGCTGAGCAGTACTACCTGGAAGGGAGCATCTTCGGTTACAACAATCACTATTCTAACTACCAACTTGGCTTGCTAGCGCAGGCCAGAGGAGACTTTGCCGAGGCTGCTGAAAGGTTTCGACTCAGTACAAGGCGATTTCCTACGCCCCAATCCTTTGTCAATGCGGCTGCTATGGTGCCTGAAGGTAACTCAGCTGAGGCGCTGGCTTTTTTGGAAACCGGTCAATTGGCATTTCCAAATGTGGGAGAAGTTTCCACCAATCTGGCCAATCGTTATGCCGCATCCGGCCGAAGCTCCCAGGCGCTGGAAGTACTCCGGCAAAACCGAGAAACCGGAGAATGGAATATGGCCAATGCTGTGAATGAATGGCGGGTCATGTTAGAGCTAAAGAACAGGGAGGAAGCTTTAGGAGACTATTCTTCAGGAAACAACGCCGTGAAAGCCAATATTCTGAGCCAATTTCTGGGGGTCCAGCATCTACATCCTGATACATCTCTACAGGTAGTCGGGTACAACCTCCATGACCTGGCCTTCATCAATAACGTCTCCTACATAAGCGGAGCGAGGGTGCCTAACACTTTGTACGAAAATGGTATTGGTGCTACCTACAACCAAGAACTACAGTCGAATTTAAAGCTGGCGCGGGTCTTCAATCACTACTTAGCAGGTCAAATGGATCAGGCTTTACAGTCCTTGAACGGACTCATCTATCAATCGGATGGCCAGGAGCGGGGGGAGTTACTTAACCTAAAAGGGTTGATCTACCTAAAGCATGGCATTCTGCCTGAAGCACGACAAGCGTTTGGTGAGGCACACCAGGAAACATTTCAATTTGCACAATTGAATGAAGCGATTACGCTCCTGGAAACCGGGGATTTTGAGCGGGCTGAGTCTGCCTGGACTGATTTGGTGAAAGCGGATAGCTCCTATGCTGATTACCTGGAAAATCTGCAACCAGTTTTCTCCAACTCCCAGGTATCTGGGTTTATAGGGATTTATTATCGCTGGTCGGAGTATACGCCAGAGGAATTATTAGAGAAAGTGATTGAAATGCGTTTATCGGCGCGAGAAATAGAGGTTCTATGGCAGAAAATCACAAAAACCCTGAGCCTTGAATGGAATGAAAAACGTTATCGATCCTTCCTCAACTCATTCCGGCAAGTAATTCCTCAGGAGTCAATGACAAGGAGTCAATGGGAGTTATCGGTAATCAATGAATCAAGTACTGAAGCGGCGGAAGGCGTTCACCCCTTGGACCCTGTGGCCACGGTGGCGAAAGTTAGGATAATGAAATTAGCTGAGCCTTTGGAGGCGTATCAGTTCCTGGTAGACGCTTTAAGTATTGTGGAGAGTGTGCCAATTTATCATCAGGAATTGGCATTTCTGTCCCTCGAGCTGGGGCTGACCGACTATGCGGAAGAATCCCGAGCTAAATTGGAAAAGCTGTTAGTCCCTGAGAATTACGCAACCTTCCTACAGGAATATCAGGCCAGGTTGGAGATGCTGACCACCGAATTCTAGACCCGTCACAAAAAGTGACGAGCACCAATTCACTGAATTAAAACCACAGCATACGAAAATACCAGTGCCCCAAATGCGAAGAATGGTTCACAAAAAAAGCCACCCAATTGGGTGGCTTCTATCTCTTAAATGAACTGTTAAGCCCTTAGTTATTCAATTTGAAGATGATAGGCATCATCATCCTTACCTTCACAGGTCGTCCTCGTTGCTTGCCAGCTTTGAACTTTGGAGATGATCGTAATACCCGCTCAGCTTCCTCATCGCATCCAGCGCCAATGCCTTTCACAGCTTTCACGCTAGTGACGGAACCATCCTTGTCCACCACAAACTGAACGTACACTTTTCCTTCGATACCCATCCTTCTAGCTTGCTTGGGGTACTTCATATTTTTGCCCACATAAGCGTAGAAAGCGGCAATACCACCCGGGAATTCAGGTTGATCCTCCACAATATCGAAGATTTCGTCCACTACCTCTTCCTCCGGAGCTTCTTCAAAAACAATGTCCTCAACAACTGTCTCTTCGGTCACCTCTACATCGAGTTCAACCTCAATCTCTTCTTCAATTTCCTCTTCATCGGGTACTTCCACGATTTCAGGTAATTGAACTTTCGGGGGAGGGGGAGGTGGTTGCTCGGTGGGGGGTATATCCATTATGTCCTCGAAATCATCTTCCACCTGTCCAAGGTCCAGCAACCCAGAATCATCATAGGATCTCCACTCGAAGGCCACGATTGTCAACAGTAAGCTGACGGTCAGGCCCAGGTTAAGGAGCATCCCAGACTGCTTCGTAAGGTCGTACTTGGGATTTTTCTTTAATTCCATCTTTTAAAAGTTATCTTTTACAAACCCGAGAATATCAAAGATATTATTTAAACAACTTAATTCGGAAGTGTTTGATTCCTTTTTTCCAAGACTTGCCAAAATAATATCATCACGAGGATCCCAACGATATCTGCCAGTAGGTCCAAAACATCTCCGGACCGTGTAGGCAAAAAGTGCTGAACTCCCTCGGTTATTAGAGCAAAAACAATGCCGGAAGCTAAAGTAAAACCATAAGTTGCCCGCCAACCCAAACGCCACTCCCCCCTGAAGGCTAATAACGCAAAGACCGTAACAATCGCAAAAAGACCGATGTGGAAGAGCTTGTCTTCCCCCTCAAAAAGGAAAGGGTCTCCTTCCTCACCGGGTGTGAAAAGCAAATAGCAAATAACCGCCTGCCAGCCAATCCACGTTAACGTGAACTTCAACCTGCGGCTATCAGATCTTTGTATTCATCCGCAGAAAGTAATTCACCGCTAAAGTCTGAAGATCGAACCTTGATCATCCATCCCGCGCCATAGGGGTCCTGGTTCACTAGCTCAGGCGCTGACTCCAGCTCCGGGTTAACGGCAATTACCTCCCCTTCTACTGGCATAAATAAATCAGAGACCGTCTTTACAGCTTCCACGGTGCCAAACACTTCACCAATAGCAATGGTCTCTCCTTCCGTTTCGATTTCGACGTAGACGATATCACCAAGCTCACCTTGGGCAAAATCTGTAATTCCAATGAGCGCTTCTTCACCATCTATCTTGACCCATTCGTGATCTTTGGTGTATTTGAGGTCCTGGGGTATATTCATTTTCATTAGGATTAAGGAGCCCAAAAATAACCTTTAGGACAACAAACCCAAGCCTGTTTCCAGCAACAAATTATGGAGCAAAGTTGAGACGTGTCTGAAAGCCAAAGGCTGTGGTTGTTCGACGGAAGGAGCCAACCCTGGGGTTGGTCACGGTCCGTTCATAATACATGGTGATATCCAGTTGGTCATTTACCTTGTAGGCAATTGTTGGCCGAACCTGAAAGTTTTTGTTGCCATTGGTTATTTCGTTCTGTCCCTCCAGCGTTCTTTGGATAGTTTGCGCATCCCTTATACTCATATTCATCCTAAAGGTGACGTCATTCTGGATTGTAATAACTCTTCCGCGAGACCGCCAGGGAAGTTTGAGGTTATCTTTTGTGTAGCCTAGATCAAAAGACACCTCGTTGTTCAAAGTTTCAGTCACCTGCGCATTAGAAAGGTTAAGGGACAAATTGCGATCTCGCTTAAACTCAAGCCGGGAGGTGAAGTTGGTCTGAGTACGCACGTTTACACCAAACAAAGGCGCAAATTGTTCAGCTAGTGTAACCTGATTAATGATATAAACTGGTATAAGATTGCCGGAAACTGGGTCTACTTGTGTGGCCAGTGGGTAATCGATTATGTCATTTGCAAGGCCAACATCGTTTTGATACCGTAATGAATTGGTATAGTTGCTGACGTTGTACGTAGAGCGATACCCGTGAGTGATATTGATACTGGAAAAAACATCTTTCAATCCAGGTAAGTTGGAAAGACCTGCGTAATCTACACGCCAGTTGGGGAGGGGGATTTTTGGAAAAGGACTCGTGCTGATATTATTTGGATCCTGGCCTGAATAGGCGGCCAAGAAAGCAGGAACCAGCACATCCTGTGAAAGTGTGTCATAATTCCCCGCTATTCCCTCCGAGGCTAGCTGTTGTCCCAACCGGGTTCGCATGATCAGGATGTTTCTGGCAAATTCTTCAAATGCATCGGATCTGTTGTCGATTTGCTTTTCAAAAGCAGTATTGATCGTAAGGAAGGAAATGCTATAGCTACCTCCCCGGCTTGGCGTCAATGATTGAAACCCTTGAATCGAGTCAACGGGATTGTACCTGAAGATTTCCTGGAATGACGATGTGTTCGTTCGCTTGGCGTCCAACCTGATTTTAAAGTCGTTGGTAGGCTCCACGGCAGCATTTAAAGTCAGGTCGGTTGTCAATGTTTGGTCAAAGGGCGCGGTGAGGTTTGGGTTCCTCGTGAGCCATCCTTGCTCGGCGGCATCGAATCGAATATTTGCATCCTGACTTCCCAGTACAAACGGCCATCCAGGCGCATTGAACCCACTATCCAAGCCGAGTAGATGAACACTTGGCAAGAACCCAGGTAAGGTGGTGCCCTCACGGATGTTGTAAGTTGCATTGATGGATCTTACTGACATGAGGAGTCTGAGAAATCCTTTTGCCACTTTGTTATCTTTTGGCGCCTCTTCGTCCTCGTTGTTTTGGTTTCTCCCTGAAGCTCGGCTCCGGGACGTAGACCTTGAGCGCCTGGCTGGTGTATTCGCTTTTTTAAGGAAATCAACCTTATTATAAAGCTTGACCAAGTCCACTTTTCCCGTATAGGCCTGATCCCGTCGGTTATTTATGAAATTCCCAAAAAAAGTAGAGTCCGTCGCTGAGGGAATGGTGTTGCCCGCTACTTCCCTGTCTATAAAACCTGCAGTCCAGGTGTAACCCACCGCATACCGATAGTCAGCACTCAGCCAGTTGGTCAGTGGGAATTTGTCTAGCGGCAATTTATAATTTGCGGAAATATCTTGTGAAAAATCCCTGGTACGGCCAAGGTCTTTGATTTGTTCCCAGATGTACTGTCGCTCGGTAGGTGTATCTATTTCACCCCGGATTCTGTCGTCTGGCTCATCGATGATGGCATTGACATTAGCTGAATAATTGAGTGAAAGTCCCTTGAAGAGGTTCCACCGAAGCCCATAGCTTCGTGTAAACGTGAATAGACGCTCGTAAAATGGATCGATGCCATCGGTAGTGAGGTTGTCGTTGTACAATTGGGTCTGCCGAAAGCTACGATTTAAATCAGCTCGAAAGGAAAGGTTATTTGGGATCGGGGACAGGTTGATATCTTTTATGAGTTTCAGATAAGGACTCGAAAAGGCATCCCCCCCTGCAAAAGGTTCAATCGAAAAAGCTGGAGGTGCGTAGTTGTAAGAGACCCCTCCGGAGATCGTTTTCTGAAGAAACGACTGTTGGTTGACGCTGCTGGCTCTGATGTCGCTATACGCATAGGATAAGCTAAAATTTTCAATATCATAGATATGACTTCCGGCATCCGGATTCACTTTTTCTTTCCTAACATTTGTAAAGTTCAGGCTCCTTCCGGTGCGTCTGTCCTCTACGATCCGTCGGTAGTCGTTTTTTTCCTCATCCGTGGCAAAACTTTGGAGGGACGCCTCCAGCGGTACGTCCGGGTCCAGCGGATCCCACTGGGGAATTGTGCGGCTCTGCTCATAACTAGCAAACATTGGCAGTTTCAGACCTGTTTTTTCCGGCCACAAAAACTTCTCGGCATTAATAGAAGTGGACACGTCGTATTGCATGGTTTCGGCTCTGGTTCTCTCCGATATTTTCTGTTGGATCGTACCAAAGCCCACGGAGGTGTATCTTGTCGAAGCGGAAACGGTAGCTAAATCAGCCAATTTTACGCTCAATCTGGCATTAGCGGCCCAGCCCTTCCTGGTATCGAAATCCGTCACCCGGAGTTCGTTCGCCCATATACAAACAGACTTAGTTTCTCGATCATCACTTCCGGGGTTTCTAACGCCGATCAACATGGTCGTGATATTGCTAATGTCTGGGTTTCCCTTGACTGTGAGCAAATAGCGTCCGTCACGACTTTGCAGGACAAAAGGTATTCGATTGCCTTCATTGGCGCTTATACCTCTGTTTAACTGACTGATGTTACGTTGCGTTTTAACACCCAACAGCTCACTGATAGAAATGTCTATCTCATTTTCCACTGGCCAAACAAATCTCGCCAGAGCATCTCCGGTCAGCCCGCCAGTATTCCCTCTGGTAATTTTCAAAGGGACCTCTATTTCATAGAAATTTTCATTCTCATCTGATCCTAATCGCAAGAAGCCAGTTACTTGGTCATCATCCACCAGATCTCCTTGATACTGCTGCGCGTGCAGGAACATCTTGATTCTGCCATAATTGATGAGGTCAAAATTCAGGTTGGTCTTGTATACCGCCCGCGCATCCCTGTCTTCAAGGTTTTCAACACACACCTGCAGCGCCTGCTCATTGACCAATCTGTTGAGGGTTGTGGTATTATCCCGGTCACGTTGTAAGCCGGGAGGCACCACATAGGGTATGCCCTCACCAGGGCCTCCATTTTCTTCCACATTTACTACGGAAATATCAAAATCGCTGGTGGTTGACTCTGGAATCTCGTTTAAACCTATCTCATTGAGCGCGCTACGAGATTTACGCCATTGGCTTCCAACCAATTGAAATTTGGCCATACGAAGCACTACGGGTTGCTGAAAATTGGTCAGGTACATTCTGATATACTTGACATTATTAAATGCAGGACTTCCTACCACCCTGTAATTATTTGGATTTTGAATTGGGATTCTAAACAAATACCAGGTCGCATTCTCGACAGTGGTTACTTCATCGACTATGTGATTTTCACCTACTTGGAACTCTCCAGGACGAAGGGGTATAGTATATTCAAAATATTCTTCCAGATCTGAGATGGTGTTGTCGTCATTGAGGTCTTCATTGTCCGGGAATGCGCTGGACCCCCGGGTAATACTTGACCCAGAGCTAACCGGCGTATTTCCTTCCAGGCCATTAAAGTTCTTGTATCGTTCCAGAATCTTCGCATCAGCCGCATCCAGGTTGCCGCCCAGGTAATATTGAAAATCATCTCCCGACGGATCATCTAGTGCCCGAATATTGGCAGGAAAACTGGCGAAATCCTGCTCAGCCGCACTATTGAGTCCATCCAGACCAACATCCTGATTTGCCCTGGCACTTTCATCATTCTCAAAAGCATTGATAAGAAAAGGCCTATCTGTCGTGCGGCCCCACTCCGTCTCCACCGTCTCGGCCAGGCTACCATCCCCAGGCAATCCGTTTTCGAAGGCATGCCTGCCATCGCGCAGCAGGTCTTCCGAAACGTTGCCTAGATTAAATATCAAATCTCCACCGGTGGTATTGTTGGTATTGAGTCTGCCATCAATTATGCGCCCACGATCTCCGCCAATAAAGGGATCCAGAAGCCAAAATTCCAGGTACTCAACATTCGCCGCCACAAAGTCTACATTGTTGGTAATCGGTCTGCTCATACCTCCCCAGTTTCGACGTGGGTTTGGCAATAAATCGTCTTGCGTAGTGGCCGGGTTGTAGTTGTACTGACCTCTTTCCTCGGGGAAAAATGCCACGTCAAAGATGTTTTCGTTGGTCGTTACAAGTTGGCGATCGCGTTGCGTGAATATCTCTTGCGGAAGGATGGGTCGCACATAATGATTTGCCAGATCTTCTTCGGAGATGTTGTCAGGCCTTCGTTGCCCGCTGGGCCGATAAAAAACAGAGTTGTCAATCGTGTACCAGGCGATCTTCGCTTTCCTATCGTTGAGCCCCAATGGCCCGGTCCCTTCGAACCGATCATTGGATGTACGTGGTGTTGCTGCGAGTTTCCATGCTAACCAGGTATCCAGATCAGCCGCCGGAGTGACCGCATCTTCAAAACTATCGATGAAAGAAGTCCCTGTTCCCTGAACAAGGTTAGAGGTACCCGGAATCAGTTGTGCAATCTCAGCATTGAACGTAATCGACGAGGGTTCTTTGGTACTGACCAGAGGTATAGCATCGACCATCTTGGTCAAAAACAAGGATTCTTCCTGCCAATTGAGATTCATACCATATTTGGTATTCCTACTTGGTTCATCTCCAATGGCAAATCTCGACACCTGACCCGTCCGTTCATTCAGTCTAAGCACCGTGGCCCCAATATTGAAGTTATCGCTGATCCGATAATCAAAATGGGCGCCTGTCAGCCACCGGGTTTGAAAATTGAACAGATCTGCCTTTTCATATGCTACACTGATGGGCCTTCCACTTTGCAAAATACCATCGTCGCGAATTCGGACCTGGCCCAGGTTGTAGTCAACATCGTAGTGAAGGCCTTCTGTCAGCAGTTGCCCCCCCGAAGTGACTGTCACGGAGCCCTGAGCGATATTGAAGCCATTAAGAGGTATTATGTTTGAAACCGTACCAGTCGAACTCCCAAGAATCACATATTTGTTGAGCGAGGCTACCAGTTCAGCATTGGCCTTAGTGGTCCGATACAAGGTGTCGTACACAAATCGATTGATGAGTTCAGCTTCATTTTCAGGATTAAAAAAGCTCTCCAGGCGACTACCAAAGGGTTCGAGGTAAGGAAAAATGATGTTTCCATTGCGAGTATCTATGGTAACCCCTGGAATGAAATCGAAATTGCCATCCCTTTGCCGATCCCCATTTCGGTTGAGGCGGTCCAGGCCCAATAGCTCGATCAAGGGCTGATCTTTGGTCAGGCGGCCTTCATGTAAGGAGGGATTGTCCTGACCTGTTCGGTCGTCTTTGTAGTGAATCCGCAAAGAGAATCCTTCCTGTTGTATCTGTGAGGAGCGAAGGTTATAAATGTTTTTCATCATCAAATCCCAGGTAGGAACATCCGTTGCGATCTGATTGGGCCTTAACATTTTGAGAAGGATGGCTTCATCTCCTCCTCTTCCCTGATAATCTTCGGTCAGTTCACCCACTTTGAATACCTGCCCATTGAATGCGTATTCATAGGAAACTGCCAGCACCTCATCGTTTTGAAGTCGTCGGTTAAGGGATATATAACCTAGCTTCTCGTTGACGGTATACTCGCTGGGATCAAGTTTCCGCCCGGTGTTGACAGCCACAAAGTCCGTACTCTCTTCGAAACCGAAACCAGTTAGGGAGGTTCGTAATGAAGCGGGATCCCGTGATTGTCCTCTTAGATTTGCGAACAGGTCATTGGCATCATTGGAGGCCTCCACACGGCGCAACGTCCCGATACCGGCATTACCATCTCGGAAAACTGTTTCCTGGGAGCCTTCGCCCAGGTCCATAAGCGCTACAAAATTCCTGGTAGTCCTGGTATCGTTGACCCGATTCATGGAATAAACTTCTACCCTTCTTATTAATAGTCCCGAGTTGATCTGGGGTACGTTGTTGTGCCACCGCTCGTAGTTGTCACGAAAGAAATGTCCCAGGAAAAAGTGCCGATTCTCATCATAATCTGAGGCCTGAATATTGATGTTGTCTCCCTGGTTTTGGCTGCTGCCACGACCGGAGGTATTGTTGGTGATACCTTGTCCTCCACCAACAGTGATAACCTCACTACGCCCTTGCTGCCTGGAAGCAATGGCTGTGACGTATAGCTTACCGAATTGGAGTTGGGTTTTAATTCCAAAAAGACTCTGGGCCCCGGTCATGAGGCTATTTTCAACTGGCATGCTGACGTTACCAATTTCAATTTTCTTGATAATATCTTCCTCATAGCCCGTGTATTCGATCTTCATATTGTTCTGAAAATCAAATGTGTTGTTATTGTCGAAGTTGAAAGTGACAGCTAGTTTTTCTCCAATTTTTCCAACCACGTTGGTGCTCAGCTGCATGTTGAAATTGAAGCCACCATTTCTTCTTTGCCTTTCCGGAATGCCTGGATTGTCCACAAATTGCCAGCGGCCTCCAAAATCAAGGTTGGCAAAACCGGTAGGTTGTATATCGACGTAGCTTCCTCCAAAGATTCGATCAAAAACAGGATTGATATAGAGTTTGGGAATAAGCCTGCGACCACTGATAGCACTTTCACCATCCAAACCCGCTGACCTATCCTTCCAATATTGTCGATTGATCTGTTGTGTCGAGTAGCTGTCGAACTCGCGAAAGGAGAGTGATGTGGCTGGCCGGAAGCTTACGTCGTTCAGTTTTTCAAAGACGGAATAATTTATACCTGAGGTATCATACTCTACCCGAAAGTCAAGTTGTGAGGGATCTTTGAGCAGCAGCGGTGATTGACTCACCCTGTTGGAGAAGGGGTCTCCGAACCTGTAAGATGGTCGATAGGTTGGGCTCCTAGAGGGTGTATACTGCTCTTCCACCTTAACCGTATCCTGTGTCTGTCTAGAGGTATCTTGCTGAAAAAAGTACTCATTGGACCTGGCAGCGAATAACTGGTCGCACGAGCCTAAAAAAATGACTCCAAAAAGTAGCAGTATGTGATACGCTCTTCTTAACAAACGATTCGAAAAATTAAGCTCTTTTCAGGGCCAGCTTTATCAACTCCTCCAGGCGGATATCGGAGCCATACTCTTTGATTATTAGATTGATGGTTTTTTCTGCTGTCGCCTTAGGTATTCCCAGGGTAACTAAGGCGGATAACGCCTCTGCCAGCAAAGTATTGTCGGGTTTCAGCGGAATTTCGACTGTTTTCTCGAGCAATCCTTCTTTTTTCATTTTGTCTTTCAATTCCAGGACGATTCTTTGGGCAGTTTTCGACCCGATCCCTTTGACGCCTTGAATGGTCTTGACATCTTCACTCACAATGGCATTTTGCAATTCGCTGGGGGATAACGAGGATAGGATCATGATTGCCGTGGAAGGACCAACGCCGGAAATGGAGATTAAATCCTGAAATCTCTTTTTCTCTGAGAATTGCGTAAAACCGAAAAGCGTTTGAGAATCCTCTTTCACATGAAAGTGGGTGAATAGCTTGGTGCTTTCCGCCTCCTTTATTTCAGCATAAGTATTGAGAGAGATCTTCACTTCATACCCTAAACCATTCACATTGATTACGACATGGGTCGGGTATTTTTCGGCAATTCTGCCTTCAATAAAAGCGATCATAAGGGCTTTCTGTTGTTTATATTCTGGGCATCTACTACCGCTATTGCCACCATATTGAATACACCTCGCGCGGAAGTTCCTTGTTGTAGGACATGCACAGTTTTGTTCATGCCCATCAGAATGGGGCCAATCGCTTCGGCGCCGCCTAATTCCATGAGTAGCTTGTAGGCAATATTGCCGGAATCCAAATTAGGGAAAACCAATGTATTTGCGCCCGTTTTTGACAAGGAGCTAAAGGGGTAGTGCTCTTGAAGTAACTCCTTATTCAATGCCACATTCGCCTGTATATCTCCATCAATGGTCAACTCGGGCCAGCGTTTCTTGGCGATTTCAACTGCCTTAGCCACCTTATTGGGAGTTTGGCCTTTGGCAGACCCAAAATTGGAATAGGACAGGGCGGCGATATGCGGTTCATGGTCAAAAAACCTGACTACTCTGCTGGTAAGCCCAATGATCTCGACAAGTTCCTCCGCCGATGGATCCAGATTCACAGACGTATCGGCAAAGAAGAAATTCCCTTTTTCATTCGAAATGATATACAATCCGGCCACCCGATTTACACCTGGCTCTACGCCTATTATCTGGAGTGCTGGCAAGATCGTTCGGGGATAGTCGTTCGAGAGTCCCGAGATTAAAGCATCGGCCTCCCCGAGTTCTACCATCATAGCCCCAAAGAAATTTCTGCTTTGCATGTTCTTTTTGGCCATTTTCCAGTTGATCCCTTTTCGTTGGCGCTTTTCGAAGTAGATTTTAGCATAAGCTTCAACTTTGTCCAGCTCCTCCTGCGGATTGATGATCTCCACCCCTTGCAAGTCCAGTTCGTTTTCGGAGATCAAGGCGTCGATTTTCTCTTTCTTTCCAAGTAAAATTGGATGGGCGATACCCTCATCCCGCACCATCTGTGCAGCTTGCAAAATCACCGGATCGTCTGCCTCCGCAAACACGACACGCTTGGGGTCTCTCTTGGCAATCTCAGCGATTCGAGAGATCAAACGACTATCGGTTCCAATTCGCTCCTCGAGTTCCAATTTGTAGGCATTCCAGTCGTCGATCGTGGATCTCGCCACACCTGACGCTATAGCTGCTTTTGCGACCGCCGGTGACACGGCAGTGATCAGGCGCGGGTCAAAGGGCTTTGGAATTAGATAATTGCGACTGAATCGCAACGACTTTTCCCCGTAAGCTTTCAATACCACTTCCGGCACGGGTTGTTTTGTCAGGGCGGCCAGTGCTTTCACCGCTGCCATTTTCATCTCTTCATTGATGGCCGTGGACCGAACATCCAGCGCCCCTCTGAATATGTATGGAAAACCCAGGACATTGTTGACCTGGTTGGGGTGGTCAGAACGGCCGGTGGCCATGATCACATCTTCTCTGGCATTGATAGCCAGGTCGTAGGCGATTTCAGGGTCTGGGTTGGCCAGCGCAAATACAATGGGGTCTTCGGCCATGGTCTTGAGCATCTCGGGGGTGAGAATGTTCGCCACAGAAAGGCCCAAAAACATGTCAGCACCGACGAGCGAATCCGCTAGGTCATGACAGTCTCTGCTTGTGGCAAACCGGGCTTTGGAATCGGTTAGGTGCTCCCTGTCCTTTCTAATGGCCCCCTTGCTATCGATCATCACAATATTATCCCTTGTGGCTCCTAACGAAACGTACAGTTCCGCACATGCGATGGCTGCCGCGCCGGCACCACTCACCACAATGACAATATCCGCTATCTTCTTGCCATTTAATTCCAAAGCATTGAGTAAGGCCGCACTGGAAATAATTGCGGTGCCATGCTGATCGTCATGCATGACGGGGATGTTCATCTGCTCCTTGAGCTCTCGCTCTATTTGAAAACTTTCCGGGGCTTTGATATCCTCCAGGTTAATCCCTCCGAATGTGGGCTCCAATGCCTTGACGATCCCTATAAACTTATCCGGATCAGGCTCATTGACCTCAATGTCGAAAACGTCAATTCCGGCGAATTTCTTAAACAGTACACCCTTGCCTTCCATCACCGGCTTAGAGGCTTCAGGGCCAATATTTCCAAGGCCAAGCACCGCCGTGCCATTACTTATGACAGCTACCAGATTGCCTTTGGCAGTATATTTATAGACTTTCTCAGGGTCAGCTGCGATTTCATTGCAGGGCTCCGCTACTCCCGGTGAATAGGCCAACGCCAGATCCCGCTGACTACTTAATGGCTTTGTTGCGGTCACTTCGATTTTTCCCGCCGGCTTGGAAGAGTGAAAATCTAAGGCTTCGCTTGCTCTTACTTTGGAATTCATAACGATTTTGTTGGAGATAAGGGGCGCCTAGGGAGCGTCTGTCTTGAAGGTGGATAGGATGGCGTCAAGTTCCCGGACAAAGTTCTTTTTCTTTGTTCCCGGAGCATACACATATCCTTCTATGTAATAGACCTTTTGTTTTTGCTCGTCAACCAAGCTGTAGCTCACGAATGGTCCCCCGCCGGAATTATCGCTGATTTTCCACAGGCCCCTGGCTTTTACCGAAAATTTTCCATCGAAAGTGACCCGGTCCTCAAATACTGGTATGATGTGCTGTCTGGTTATAAAAATCTCTGGTTTTTCCGCATCTCTTAGAAAAGTCTCAGTGATCTTATCGCGAAATGAAGGAATGTTATCAAATATTTTGACATCCCGATAGGGCTCCTGATAAATGAAAAGATTTTGTTCTTTGTCAGCTTCCAAAAACCTCAACCAGGTGAAATTGGGCAGGTTCTTGGAGACCTCCCATCCATAAGGTACCTGGAGTTGTATATCCTGGCGCTCGGCGATTGCCTTTTCAATTTCTATTTCTCGCTTGCCAAGAATTTTGGACTTAATTCTTTTTTGAGCCAGAGATTCGAAGAAATCCGTTAATCGTTTCTTGTTTTCACTCAGCTTTCGTGCAAGTGACTCTTCGTCCTGACCAAATAAGTATAGCGCTACCTGACCTTTAGCAAACTCATCTTGCCGAATGGTCATCCAGAGGCTGCTGTCGGCTTGTATTTTCTTCAGGGATTGGTTCGTAAAATACCTTCGGACATTTTCGCTTTCCCTGGTTCGGCTGTCAAGTGTCATAACGAAAACCAGGTTCACCGCGGTTTTCAGCACGCTATTGAACTGTCTTGGGTTTACACGAGAGAGGATAAAAGCCGATTCATCCTGGGGAAGTCCCCGCACCGGTGCCCTAAATGTGGATTTCAGCTCGGAACCCAGTTTTCCTTTCCACTGGGTGGAATCCATTACTAAAATGATCTGGTCATAATCCCCTCCGGCTGTTGGCAAAAGGTCTTTCTTGATTTGCTTTCCGGTTTCTCCACACGAACTCAACAAAAAAGGCAATATAAATCCGGCGAGGATCAGCTTCTTCATAATAAAAATTTTGAAAGCAAAAGTACCAATTTATAGCACCTTGTGAGGAACTAATCGCCCCCTATGATGAGCGATTGGCCCACCCGAATGTTGTTGTTATTGAGGTTGTTCAGTTGTTTGAGTTTGGCAATACTCAAATTGGTCTTTTTGCTAATTCCCCACAATGTATCACCATGTTCCACGGTATAAACCTCTTTCCCTGTGAAATCTGGTTGATTGGACGCTCTGGCAGTCACTTTGTAAAGGCTTTTAGTCTTGCTGTTGTAGGTGGGCAAAACCCATATATTCAGCCTTTGACCGACTCGTATCAGGTTGGATCTCAGGTTATTCCATTTCTTGATGTCGCTAATACGCACATGATATCGTCTGGCGATAATCCCCAATACATCTCCACTTCTCACCCGGTAAATCTGTTTTTGTCGCCCATAGGTACTACCCGGCTCATTGCGTGCCAGGTATTCCAGTTCCTTTTTGCCCACTTTTCTCGCAGTATCGTACAGGATCGACCGATTGGCAACTATTTCCTTTTTCAGGTCAGCTGGTACACGAAGCGCATGCTTGCGGGTACCTTCAGGCAAGGCCCCTCGTTTGATTTGCGGATTTAGTTCTAAAAGTTCATCGACACATAAGTTGATCTGATTGGCAAATGTCTCCACATGAAAATACTGACTCACGTGGATGGTGTCAAAATCCATGGCATATTCAATGTTGTCAGGCAGTAGGTTGTGTTCGGCTGCATAGTTCAAGGAATAGATGATGGCCGTGTACTGCGGCACATACGATCTGGTTTCACGGGGGAGGTATCTATAAATCTCCCAAAACTTCTTTTTGTAGCCACTACGCCGGATCGCTCTTCTCACATTACCAGGGCCACTGTTATATGCTGCAAGTGCCAGCTCCCAATCATTAAACATTCTGTAAAGATCACGTAGGTGCCGGCAGGCTGCGTCAGTTGCGAGATAGGGATCCATCCTGTCATCTACATACCAATTACTTTTCAACCCGTAGATCTTTCCGGTAGAAGAAATGAATTGCCATAGCCCTACTGCGCTGGCCCTGGAAATGGCGTTGGGCCTGAGACCTGACTCAACAATGGCAAGGTACTTCAATCCATCGGGTAGGTCGTATTTTTCTAACACAGGCTCGAAGATGTCGAAGTAGAGATCTTTTTTGGCTAGAATTTGCCGGGTATAGTCACGGTCCTTAATGGTGAAATAGTCGACAAAATCTTTTACCCGTTGGTTGAACTCCAGCGGTACATCAAGTTGGGCGGCCAAACATGACATGCGATCAGCCATTTCGTCGTAGGAAACATCTGGCACATAATCATATTCGATTTCCTGTGCGACGGATACTGTCCCCAAAATGCTAAAAATTAAGAAAAGAGAAAGCTTCGAAAAATGTCTCATGGATTCTCAGGCTGTTTCTAATTTAAACTGACCTAGCTCTTTTGCAAAGGAAAGTAGACTTTGTTCTTCAAAAGCGGGGGCCATTACTTGTAAACCCACTGGCAGGTTATTCTTCAAAGGCTCCAGTGGGATGGAAATGGCTGGGAAGCCAGCAAGAGAAGCTTGCACCGTATAAAGATCCGCCAGGTACATCTCCAACGGATCCTTCGTGTGTTCGTCTAACCTAAATGGTGGAGTGGGCGTCGTTGGGGATGCAACAAAGTCACATTGGTCGAACATAGCCACGGTACTTTGCCGAATCATTTCGCGCGCTTTTTGAGCCTTTGTAAAAAAAAGCATCGTAGTAGCTCGCAGAAAGCACAAATGTCCCCAGGAGAATTCGTCTGATCACTTCCTCCCCGAATCCTTCACTTCGCGACTTTTTGTAGGTGGTCTCCAGGTCTGTGCCTTTATCACTTCTGTAGCCATATCGCATGCCATCAAATCGGGACAGATTTGAACTTGCCTCGGCGGTAGTCAATATATAATAGGTTGGCAACACATAATCCAGCAAATCAAAATCCAAGGGGACCAATTCATATCCGGAATTTTCCAGGCTTGCCAGTGCCCGGTCAAAGGCTGCCCTTATCTCAGGGTCCAGGTGGGGAGACGAGACAATTTCTTTTATAAACCCTACCCGTTTACGCTCATCTTGCCGAAGATCCGAGAATGTAGGAACCACGCTGCTTGAAACGGTACTGTCATAGTCATCAGGGCCAGCTACTACCTCGAGGACCGTTGCCGCGTCTTCTACGCTTTTCGAAAGAATCCCAATGGTATCAAAGGAGCTGGCATAAGCAGTTAATCCATGTCGAGAAATCCTGGAGTAGGTAGGTTTCAATCCATAAATGCCACAAAAAGCGGCTGGTTGGCGTACCGAGCCTCCCGTATCCGACCCAAGAGACACCTGGCACATGTCCATCTGTACGGCTACAGCGGAACCCCCGGAAGACCCTCCTGGCACTCGACTTGGGTCAATCCCGTTCCGCACCGGACCATAAGATGAATTTTCATTTGAGGAGCCCATTGCAAACTCATCACAGTTTTGGCGTCCAATAATAATAGCGTCTTCTTCCAAAAGTCGTTGGACACAGGTAGCGGAAAACTGAGATTCAAACCCCTTCAGTATCTGACTTCCGGATGTCAGTTTGTGACCTTGGAAACAAATTACGTCCTTGATCCCTACTATTAATCCGGCCAGCCTGCCTGCCTCACCTTTTGCTATTTTCCTGTCGATCTTCCTGGCGGCATTCAGGGCTTCTTCCTCAAATACCTCCAGAAAAAACGTTGTGGTCGGCGTTATGCCTGGCGATGTTACCCAGATAATGCGCTACCAGGTTGACCAAGGTGACCTTGCCCGAACGTAGGTCTGCCTGGATATCACTGAGAATGATATAGCTCTTTACCACAAAAAAAATGAATTACTGGCCCGACCGGACCTCAACTTAAGATTGCGTGGACTCGTTTTTCGGTGCTTCTTTCGCACCTTCTTCGATTTCGTTTTTAATCTCCTTGGTGGCGTCTTTGAATTCTCTAATGCCTTTGCCAAAGCCTCTGGCGATTTCGGGTATTTTTTTGGCACCGAAAAATATCACCACGACCAAGGCTATTACTACCAATTCCCAACCTCCCGGAAATGCTATTGCCAATACAGTTTCCATAATTTTCAAAGTTCTGTTTCAAAGATAGATATTAATCAACCAAAGGAGGTGCCGATCGTCAAATTCATTACTGAAGCCACTTCTCCGGGTCCAGTTTCTCGGTATTGCGCCATACCTCGAAATGAACCTCGGATATACCATTGGCATCAGTGAATACCTCACCAAGCTCGGATGCTACGCTCACTTGCTGCCCTTTGCTAACCGTCACATTCTTCAATCGAGAATAGACTGTAAAGTAATTGCCATGCTTGATCATTACAAAGTTGTTCATCCCCTGCAAATAGCCGACCATCTTAACTTCTCCGGCATAAACGGACTTTACCTTCTCATTCCCGTTAGTTTGGATATCCACACCGTTGTTCTCTGTTTTGATCCTTTTAAGGACAGGATGAGGTTGGGTGCCAAATTTTTTGGAAATAAAGCCGGATTCGACAGGCCAAATAAGTCGATTTTTCTGCTCCTCAAAGGACGTGGTAATTTCCTCGTTATCGGCTACCACGATAGCAGACGCTCCTTCGGCAATTTCTATTTCACGCCGAACCAAGGCTGCGATCGTTTCATCCAGTTTGTCGATGGCCTTTTTGCGGGTGGCCACCTCTCCCCGCAACTGTTTCTCACGTTTGGTGAGTGCTTTCACAAGTCCGGTTTTCTGGTTTTTCAGGTTCACCAGTTTTTTATTTTCACGCACTTGCAGGTTCAGTAGCCCCTTTTGCTCATCATTTTTGATCTCTAGATCCTGCCGCTGCTTGCCTAACTCTTCTGTCACTACTGTAATTTGCTGAGCTTGCAACTTCCGTGCTTCCGAATATTGTTCTAGGTATTGCAGGCGCATGAATAGTTGGTTAAAAGTGCTTGCCGAGAAAAGGAAAGTCAGAATGGTAAAGCCGCTATTGGCCTTGTAGCTCGCAAAAATCATTGCTGCATACTCTTCTTTGAGATCCTTGAGGTCTTTCTGTAGGGCGCCGACCACAATGCTCAAGTCTTTGATTTCGGTTTCAAGCAAACCAATCTCAAGTGTCAAGCCGCTGATCAATGCTTGCCGGGCCTTTATTTGCTGGTCTATGGCCTGCAATTGCCCGATTGTGACTTTTCGTTCGGACTGTGTCTCGGTTAGGATTTTTTCTGCCTCCGCAATTTTTCGAAGGTTTTCCTTTTTCTCCTGTTCGAGTTGCGTCTTGGTTTTTTGCCCAAAGGCTACCTGGTGGCATAATAGTATCGCCAGTAAGAAAAGCCCTTTGAGGGTCCAGCTAGATGCGCGTATACTTGGCAGGCGCTCCAAATGGGAAACGGAGCGGTTCGTGCCGCACTTCTGCCCGGCTGAAACCGATCGTGATGTTGATGTCGTCTTTAGACTCCTGAGCATACTTTACTAGGGCTGCAATATTGAACGGGAAGATCTCACTCTCTATTTCCTGAAAGTCTCCGTAATTTACGGAAATGGTATTTTTCGTAGAAGTATCCTCAACGATTAGCTTTTCCAGTTTACGGGTGCGGGTACCGATAAAGTTGCTGACTGCAAACTTTTCAATTTCCTGAAGGTATTGGACATAACCGCCCTCGTTGTATAAGTCTTCTTGCTCATAGGGAAAGATTAAGTTCCCCAAGACTACTGATTCGATGAGGTGATAATCAACATCGAAACGAAGTTGATTGCTCAGTTGCTGCAAGCTCCTGGCACTATATCGTTTTTTCAGTCGGTCAAGTACAAAAATTGAATCTCGCCGGACGAGCATCCTCG
This sequence comes from Cyclobacteriaceae bacterium, assembly GCA_965242775.1. Taxonomy (GTDB): domain Bacteria; phylum Bacteroidota; class Bacteroidia; order Cytophagales; family Cyclobacteriaceae; genus JAWPMT01. The sequence goes on along the minus strand of CBDETI010000027.1, from coordinate 98,551 downwards.
CACCCTCAACACCCAACTTCGAAACCGACAGCCAAATGACGCTATCTTTTTTCATCCGGATGTTAGCAATGGCATTGATATTTTGATTACCGTCGCTGTAACTCACCCTGGCACGCGCAGCAAAGTACTCAAACCCAAAATTATCAACCGTCAAGTCCTTGCTGAAACCGACAAGATCCTTCTTACAGGAACTTACCAGGAAAGCCACAAGGACCAACGCCAAGGAGGCCTTATTCATAAATTTTTCGTTCTCGGATTTTCTGTTCAATATTCTCGGAGGCTTCGTCGGTAGTGGCGGCCATCTCCCAGTAGGTAACAGCCTCTTCTACATCTCCCAGACGGAATAATACATCGCCATAATGCTCCAGAATGGTACCATCTTCTTGATTGAGTTCCACAGCTTTTCTCAAATATTTTTTGGCTTCTTTGAAGTCGCCTGAAACATAGAGGACCCAACCATAGGTATCCAGGTAGGTGGGATTGTCGGGATGTTTTCTTGTTAATTGTGCCGCCATGGTACGTGCCTGCTCCATTTTTTCTTCGCGTAGACTTAGGAAATAGCTGTAATTGTTGAGCACATGATCATTGTTGGGGTTCTGAGCAAGTGCCTGCTCGTAGGCCTTGTCTGATTCGACATTGTTTCCCAGCCCGTTGTATGCATCACCTAGCTGACCACAGAATTCACTGAGCAGTGAGGGGTCTGATGTGTATTTTTTCCCTGTCTCAAGTGCCTGTACTGACTTACGGTAATCGTTTTTCACGTAATATCCAACACCACTGAAGAAGTAAAAAATGGCCTGATTCGGAAAGTACTCCAGTGCTTTTTCGGAGTGTACGATCACGCTATCATATTGCGCCATCTGAAATTCGAGGTTGATGGTATTTTGCCAAACGGAAAAATTGCCAGGGCTAAGACGGATGGCCTCCAGGTAATTGTTGACTGCTGCTTGTTTTTCGCCAATCTGATAGAGGACATCCCCAGCGAAGGCCAGCGTCTGATATTTGTCTGGGTGTTGTTCCGTGAGCATAGCTGTTAGCTCGGTCAATTTTTCCCGAACACCTTCTTCTTCCAACAGACTCAGAAAACTGCTCAATAATTTGAGTTTTTCTGGGACAGTTACATCGGCACTGAGGACGGGTGCTTCGAGTAATTCCAGCGCTCCGGAATAATTGCCTTTTTTTCGCTCAATTTCGGCAAGAAATAAATCCGTCTGTGGAGAGTCCGGTTCGCGCTCTTTATATGCCAAAAGCCGGGTCCGCGCTTCCTCGAGTTTTTCGTTGCTGATCAAGATTTCGGCCAGCTTCAGGACATACCGCACTTCGGAGGGGTTACTCGCAATGAGGCCGTCCCACGCCTTCATAAGGGCTTCAAGGTCCCCTTGCTTCAAATAGATTTTTTGTTTTTCAAGCAGCACAGTTTCATTGACCCCAAAAAATGCCTCGGCACGATCATAGGCTTTCAATGCCTCGTCAAATCGATTGAGGTACTGGTAAAGCAGGGCCAGGTCAAATAGGTACTGCTCAGTTCCCGGGATGCGTCCGATCATTTCTTCGTAGATCTCTGCGGCCTCCTCCAGTCGTCCCAGGCCTTGTGCTACCTCCGCATTCAGGATATAGTAAAACTTGTTGTCCGGATCCATTTCCCGTGCCTCCTTGGCATAGGGCAAGGCTTTTTCGGGGGCGCCATTTTTCATCAGCACCTCAGCCAGTTTAAATTTAACGGCGGCGTTGCTAGGATCTAACTCCTGAGCAACCAGAAAAAGATCATATGCCTTGGTGTAATTTTCCAGTATCAACTGCTTCTCCGCTTCGATCATAGCGGTCTCTGCCTTAAGCGAAACATTCTCGGTTCTATCCCGGAGTGACCTGGACTTCCTTCGGCCTTTTTGAGAAAAGGCGATGGACGCTATCACTAAAAACAGCAGACTTGTAAGTACTAGTTTCTTAATCATGCCCTGCGTGGGTAGATGAGATTTAAAACAGTAACGTCGTTATACAGATATAAGTTGACCGTTTTGATCGGGAATTTACCTTACAAACTTAGAGAATCCTCGAGGCTTTTCTATCCAAACTGCCACGAATGCAAGTGAAAACAAGAAAACCACCCCTACCCCGTATCTCAGGAGTGTTGTAAAATGAACAAAGTTTAGACACAGGACCATACCAATTGTACAGGACAAATAGGTAATGGCCCTGGAAAGCTTGTAGGGGATGAAATAATGTCGTTGACCAATTGCGTAGCTCACTACCGCCATGAGAAAATAGGTGAGTAATGTCGCCCAGGCACTCCCCATGTACCCAAAGATCGGGATGAGCGTCCAGTTCAACAATAAAGTGAGAAGCGCTCCACCAGCAGTAATCATTGCACCTAGCCAATTGTTATCTGTGAGCTTATACCAAACAGATAAACTATAAAATATACCCAGAAAGACTCCCCCTCCGAGTAGCAATGGCACCGCTTGCAGACCCTGCAGATAAAGCGGGTTGCGAAGGAAAATTGGAGCCAAATCCGGAAGCACCAACACAAGCGCCAGCCAACCAAAACACATGAACAGAATAAAGGCATTCATCACCTCGCTATTCACTTTCCTGGAATCGGCCGTCTGGGATTGATTAAAAAAAAATGGCTCGTACGCATACTTAAATGCTTGCACGACCAAAGTCATAAAGATCGAAAGCTTGTAAACCGCCCCGAATATGCCCAGCGCAGCCAAGTTGGTCAAGCCTTCGTAGAAACCCTCCGGTAACCTGAAACGCAGCAAGGACCTAGAAAGCATTTCATTGGTGACCCCTGCGAATCCTAAAATGAGAAGCGGCCATGCATAATGCCAAACCGGCTTCAATTGGGAGATATTGAATTTCCATGTGAACCCCGACCAGGTTTTGAAAAAGAAAACCAAATACAAGGCATTGGCGATGAGATTACTCAGAAAAACATACCCTACTCCCAATTGAGGGTCGTAATATGCGGCCAAGCCTGTCCCCTCCAGAGGACCCCCGTTGTAAAAAAGGAAAGGAAAGGCCAGTAGAAAAAGTAGATTCAAGGCCATGTTGACACTTATGTTTGTCAACTTGAATGCTGCAAATGTTTTGGCCTTCCCCGCCAAACGAAGCTTCGCAAACGGCAGCGCAACCAGTGCATCCAAACATAAAATCAGCACCAACCACTCAATCAGATGAGTTTGTGAGGGGTAGTCAAGCAAAAAGGCCACCTGATCGGCTGCCAGGTAAAGCAACGCTCCAAAAAAACAAGTGGAGATAATGATCGAGGTTTGACCTAGATGAAAATAATGGGCTAACTGGTTTTTGTCTTTGGATGCAAATCTGAAGAAAGCGGTCTCCATGCCATAAGTGAGCAGGATGTTGAGGAATGCGGCATAGGCATATAGCTCCGTCACAATGCCATATTCTCCTGGCAAAAAAACAGAAGTATATAACGGGACTAGCAGGTAGTTAAGCGTGCGGCCGAGGATACTACTTATCCCATAGATTGCGGTATCGCCAACCAGCTTTTTTAGCACAATAAAGTCAGCAGTTAGCTCCCTTTAAATTCCGGCTTTCTTTTCTCGAGAAACGCTTTGGCGCCTTCCTTGAAATCTTCGGTGCCACAACATTTTGCGAAGGCATTTGCTTCTGTTTGATAGCCGTTTTCTCCATCTCGGTACACTGCATTGATACTTTCCACCACCATTTCGATGGCTTTTGGCGCCTTCGTTTCTATTTCTTTTAATAAGCCTCTGGCTTTTTCCATCGCCTCAGCTTTAGTATCAAGCACGTAGTTGGCCAGTCCAAATTGTAAAGCACTGTTGGCATCTATCATACCTCCAGTCATTGAATATTCAAAGGCACGCCCCTTGCCAATAAGCTGAGTGAGCCTTTGCGTACCACCATATCCTGGAATAATACCGAGATTTACCTCCGGCTGACCAAATTTGGCACTGGCCGTGGCTACCCGCATATGACAGGCCATCGCTAACTCACAACCACCACCGAGTGCAAAGCCCCCAACCACTGCTATGATGGGTGTATGGCACTCCTCTATCATCTGGAATATCTCCTGGCCTTCTTCCGAAAACTTGCGCCCATTCAGCTCATTGACTTCCAAAAACTCTGAGATGTCGGCGCCGGCAACGAAGGCTTTTTCACCCGCTCCGGTAATAATGACACCCCGAATCTCATCGTCATCTTGTATGGATTGGACGGTTTCTTTTATCTCTGCCAACGTGGCCTGATTCAGGGCATTAAGCTTGGATTCTCGATTGATCGTGACAGTGAGAATATTACCTTCCCTGTCGACAAGAAGATTTTCGAATTGAGGCATTTTGCTATCGGTTGAGGTTGGAAAGTTATAAGGAAATAAGAAAATCTGCGTCGAAAACCATTATACCTGAGCTACTTCTTTGATGTTCTCCAGGATATCTTCGATCATTTTTCCCAGATCATACTGATGTTGCCAACCCCAATGCTGCCTGGCCAACTGATCATCAATCGAATCCGGCCAGCTATCTGCAATATTTTGCCGAAAATCGGGCTTATAGGTTATTTGTAAGGACGGTAAATGCCGCCTGATACCACTATAAATCTCATCAGGAGTGAAGCTCATAGCCGCTACGTTGTAACTGGATCGAATCTGGATATCCTCCCGGGGGGCATTCATGATCTGTAAGGTCGCTGAAATAGCATCTGCCATATACATCATAGGAAGTTTGGCATCCTCCTGCAAAAAGCACTCATAGGTTTCATTGTTGATCGCTTTCCAAAAAATATCTACGGCGTAATCAGTGGTGCCGCCACCTGGTTTGGCTTTGTATCCAATCAACCCCGGATACCGAAGGCTGCGCACGTCAACGCCATATTTCAAAAAATAGTAGTGGCACCATCGTTCCCCGGCCAGTTTGCTTATACCATAGACGGTGGTCGGGTTTAGTACGGTATATTGTGGGGTATTTTCCTTTGGTGTATCCGGCCCAAATACTGCGATAGAACTTGGCCAAAACACTTTCAAGTCGAACTTTCGGGCTGCTTCCAGTACGTTGAGCAAACCTTTCATATTAATGTCCCAGGCTTCCAGCGGGGCTTCCTCTCCTTTCGCGCTTAAAACAGCCGCCAGGTGATAAACTTCCGATATACTTTCGGCTTTGATTGTAGACTCCAGTGTTTGACCATCTAGCACGTTCAACTGTGCCGTGGGGTATGGCCGATCCAGTGATCTAATATCTGTTGCAAGGATAGATTCGGCTCCTTTTTGCGCAGCCAATATCTCGCAAAGCTCCGATCCTAGCTGACCACCAGCTCCTATTATTAGGGTTTTACTCATTTTTGGGGTGACTAATGTGTTGCAAAATAAAGCACAATTCTTCTCATCTTTTCCAACAATCCCGGCTAAGTAGGGAATAACTCAAGCACTCACTACCTCCTTGTATTGCATTTGATGAAGCTTGGCATAAAAACCATCTTTCTTCAACAATTGGTCGTGATTTCCTCTTTCGACGATTTCTCCTTTGTCCAGCACCAATATTTGATCAGCATTTTGGATGGTCGATAGCCGGTGAGCAATCACAATAGAAGTTCGCCCTTTCATAAGCTGTTGAATGGCTTTTTGGATCAGTTCTTCCGTCTCAGTGTCTACCGACGATGTGGCTTCATCGAGAACGATCAGTTTGGGGTCGTAAACCAGGGCTCGAACAAACGATATGAGCTGCCTTTGACCTACGGATAAGGTAGCACCACGCTCCATGACATTATAGTCAAAGCCGCCAGGCAATCGCTCAATAAAAGCCGTGGCCCCTACAAGGTCAGCAGCGGCGATGACTTTTTCCCGCTCAATCTTCTGGTTGTTGAGGGTAATGTTATTGTAGATGGAATCGGAAAACAGGAAAACATCTTGCAACACGACGGCAATGTGCTTCCGTAGGTCAGCAAGGTCATAGTTCTCTACCGATACGCCATCCACTTTGATAATTCCTCGATTAATTTCATAAAATCGATTGAGCAAATTGATGATAGAAGACTTACCTGCCCCTGTAGCACCGACGAGCGCAAGCGTCTCTCCGGATTTGACTTCAAAATTGATATCCTTGAGCACCCAGTCCTCGTCATTGTAAGCAAACCAAACTTTGTCAAAGGACACCTCGCCTTGAATTGAGTCTACGGTGTGACTGCCTTTATTCGGGATATGCTCGTCATTGTCCAGCAAATCCATGATCCTATTGGAGGATACGATACCCATCTGGAGTGTGTTGAATCGGTCAGCGATCATCCGGATCGGTCTGAAAAACATCTGCAAATACATGATGAATGCCACGAGCACACCTAAAGAGAGCTCTTCCCTGATCACCCCTCCCGAACCGTACCATACAATCAGGCCAATACCGACAGCCTGTATCACCTCAGCTACGGGATAGTAAACTGAATAATACATGACCGACTTTAGGTTGGCTCGACGATGTTCATTGTTGATTTCCTTGAACTTTTGGTATTCCGCTCGCTCGCTATTGAATATTTGCACAATACTCATTCCTGTGATATGTTCCTGGACAAAGGAATTGAGATTAGATACGGCCGTCCTTACCTCGTTGAAGGCATACTTTATTTTTTCCTTGAAAATATAGGTGGCGAAAATCAGAACCGGCAGCATGGACAGGCTCACCAGCGTGAGTTTCCAGTTAACATAAAACATGAACGCCAAAATGACGACTATCTGAAGAAGGTCGCCGATCATCGCCGCGATCCCCTGACTAAAAACTTCTGCCAAAGTCTCGATATCCGACACATTCCTGGTAACTAATCGCCCGATGGGTGTATTGTCAAAAAACTTCAGTCGTAGTTTCTGTAAGTGCTGAAATAATCGAATGCGAATGTCTCGAATGATATGCTGACCTAGCCACCCTGAAAAGAAAGTATGCAGGTACTGCACAATGGCCTGGGCAATCAGTAGTCCGAATAGAAGAAGTATCATCTGGGTTAAGCCCTGCAAATCCCCGATCGAAATATTGCGATCAATCGTTAGCTGAATAAGGTAGGGTCGGATAGGCACCAAAATAGCCAACGAGACAGTGAGGAAAACCAGCAAATAGAACTGCTTCAAATAAGGTCTTGCAAATACGAAGAGTCGTTTCAGAATACTGAAGTCAACTATTTTCCCGCTTATTGCTTTTTCTTTTTCCATTTACTTCAAATATAGAGGTCGGATGGGTAGCTTACTTCCGTTAGAAACAGCCCCTGCGCAGGTACGGCTCTCCCCGCCAGTCGACGATCCTTTCGGCTTAGTATTAAATCCAAATCATCCAAAGAAAGTTTACCAGTACCGATATCAATTAAGGTCCCTACCATAGTTCTGACCATTCCTCGAAGGAAACGATTGGCACTTACCTCGAAAAGATGCTTGTGCCCAAGCTGCCTCCAATTAATTTCGAAGATCTCGCAATCGAAGTGATTGACATCTGTCTTGACCCTGCTGAAGGATTCAAAATCTTTGTGTCCCCTGATGTTGACACAAGCTAGATCGATTTGCTTGATGTCAAGTTGCGCTGATAAAAAATAGGACTGACCATTACTGAAAGGATCCTTTTGGCTATGAAGATGGTACTGATAGGTTCTTCGGGTAGCGTCAAACCTGGCATGAGCTGTGTCACGGACTTTTGATATCCCTTTGATAGCGATTGCCGGAGGCAACAATGAATTGAGCTGGTAGAGAAACCTATCAGGATCCGACAACCCAGGCCTCGCGTCAAAATGAGCTATTTGTTGCCGGGCATGCACCCCAGTGTCGGTCCTCCCACTTCCGACACACTTGACTGGTACGGACAAGAGTGTGGAGAGCGCCTCGTTGATCTCTTGCTGAACTGTATTAGCATTTTCCTGTTCCTGCCAGCCATGAAACCCGGAGCCATCATAGGCTAGATCTAGGAAGTATCGCATGCGGCAAACTTCCACATTTTTCCTTTGTCAAAAAAGCGTGCACACACGTAGGTTCTCCCTGCTTCCTGTAGTTTTGCAACTTGATTTTATTAATTCAAAGATGATCCAACGTATTCAGTCTGTACTGCTACTGTTGACAGCAGTAACGCTTATGGTGGCACTATTTTTCCCTATTTGGTCGGAGGTCAGTGTCGAAAAAATGGAAAGAGCAGAACTTAATGTATACGAGTTAAGGTACGAGAAAATCAATGATGATGGCTCCCGAGGTGAGCTTTTCAATGTGAAGTCGACCATGTACATCTCACTTTTCTTATTTGCCGGAGCGGCTGTCGCACTCTTTTCTATTTTTCAATACAAAAACAGATTGAGGCAAATACAACTGGGTGCGCTGAACTCGCTTGTCATAGGAGGCTCCATCATCTTTTCGTGGTTCGTATATATCAATAAGGCCGAACTTTTGGTAGACCCCACCAAGCAGGGAGAATTTGGAATTGGCTTTTATCTGCCCTTGGTGGCACTGCTTTTAAACTCGTTTGCTAACCGGTTCATCCGACGCGATGAGAAGCTGGTTCGAAGCGCTGATAGATTGCGGTAGCCATCTGAAATCAGGAATGGTCACCGAATAGACCGAGGCGATACCGCAAATGGCGTAACATCTTGATTTCTGACCCACCTAAAGGTTGTAGATTTGAGTATTGTCCCCTAAGACGCACCTATGTGTTGTAACCCTGGCATCTTTTGGCAGCGCTGACAAGTTATATCCGGAAATTACGATTTACAGATTGGTCGTGGTGGCTTTTATTTCTGGGACTCAATTTCCTCTTGTTCCTACCCAGATCTTTCGTCAGTCGAGTTAGTTTTCTTGAAGATATCACCTCTAGGGCCACCTTTTACAGGTATTTCACGTGGCCGTTCAGGAGGTCAAGCGATGATATTTTTCGGCTGAGCGTGGATTTGATCATCGTACTGTGGGTTGTAGTTCTGGCAGGAAAACGCTTACACCGGTTTAGGATCGCAATATTCGCGGGCTCCTACTTGCTCTTCCTGGTATATATGATCTACGACGCTTCTTTTAAGGGGCTATACAAATTCAAACCCATTCTTGCCAATGATCTTATCCTGTTCAAATATGGTTTTGAAATTGTCTGGAGTGACACTCCATATTTGCTGATCATAGGGCTCGCAGCTATGGGAGTAGTCTCATGGGGAGTAGTCAGAGTTTCCAGGCTGCTTTTGAGCAGCTTCACCGCCCTGAAAATTTACCGCGGAAAAGCTTTCCTGGCGGTCTCTGCTCTATGTGTGCTTTCATTTTACAAACTGCATGTACATCCTCTGCTCTTCGAAGACAAGGAGCACCTACCTATCGTAGAGGAAGCTGGGTTGAACTTCATCACTTTCTCGATAATGAGGAATATTACCCAGTCTATCGACCTCCATCGAAAAATTGGTCAGTTTTCAATCCCGAATATCAAGAAGAAAAACGATCGCCTTCATGACTTGCGCCTACGGCGAAAACCTAACATTTATATGGTGTTCGTCGAATCTTATGGAAGGATTCTTTATGACCATGGACTGTTGAAATCTAAATATGCCAGCACGTTGCAACATATGGAAGATCGGCTGACCGCACATGCCGTGGGTGTGACCTCCCGGTTTTCGATTTCTCCGGTGTTAGGGGGCGGTTCATGGTTGGCCTACACATCAATGCTCTACGGAACGGAAATAAATACACAAGGCTTGTATCAAAAACTCGTGAATGACGAATCATTTCACCAGGTTCCCAATTTTCTAAAATGGCTAAGTGCCCAAGGCTATGAAAGCGTATTCCTTTCCCCTCTGGCAACGACGAAGAGGGTGCCTGATTATGACACCTACGGTCGATTTTACGGTGTTGATAAGTGGGTCAAACCCGGAACCTTTGGGGACTACAAGGGTACGCGGTATGGCTGGGGAAATATCCCACCGGACCAATTTATTTTCAACTCTTCCATTAGTGATTTACGCACATCGACCAAGCCTCATGTGATTTTTTTCCTAACGAAAAATTCCCACTCCCCTTTCAAAAGTCCAAACCGCGCTGTGGATGACTGGCGCACATTGCAGGTAAAAAATGGACCGGACCGGGCGGCGCTTTTTTCTGACAAACCCAATTTAGAAGACTATGCCCAGGCTATTTATTATGAGCTGGATTACCTCACCCGTTTTGCTGCCAACATGCCGGAAGAAGACATTATGATCTTGATAGGTGACCACCAACCACCAGTATTGGCAGGCCCCGAAGCAACTAGCGAGACGATGGTTCATGTTTTGAGTAAAAACATGAATTTCATCTCCTCATTCGAAAAATACGGCTTCTCCCAAGGCATGGGATGTGAGGATCGACAAGACCAGTTTGAACATAAAGACCTGCTATGGCCCCTGGCGCAAGAAATCGCAGCATCCAATGATTGATTCACGATGGCAACTGGGGCATGCCATTACCTTGTCCCTGGCGGGAGGTATTTCATGGTGGTCACACTCCACAGTCATTCTGGCGATTTTTGGATTGGCGTCCTTCACTATTTTCATTACAATACACTACCGGGCAGTCACCCACCTTAGGCCTTTGGGTGGGTATGCCAATTGGGTTACGGCAAGTCGATGCCTGGCATTGATAGTAGCGCTTCTTATGTTGCGGACGAGCGAGCCAGGTCTGTCACTTAAGATAACGCTAGTACTTGTCCTGATTTTAGATGGGATGGATGGCTTTCTAGCCAGGAAATTGAACACCACCTCGGAGTTTGGGGGTCACTTTGATATGGAAACAGATGCTTTTTTTGTAATGTCTTTGAGTACTTTCCTAGCCATAGTAATTCCAAATCTAGCCTGGATCATGATCGTGGGGATGTGGAGGTATATTTATGTGATATGGTTAACTATAACAAGGACCACTCCTCGGACAGAGCCTACATCGTATTTGAAAAAGACGATCACCGTGTTCACAATCGCCAGCCTGCTTCTAGCACTGTTTTTCTGGAATGAGTGGGTGACGGGGTTGCTGGCTGCCAGCACGATACTAACGAGTCTTTCCTTTTTCCACTCTATCCGTTTTCAGATCAGCGGCAATTGGATCAGTATACCTTAATGAGCAGCAAGCACACATAAGTCCTCATGTTCGACAATCATCGTCGCGTGTTTTGACCTGCCTCTCCAACGAGCAAATGCATCCATGTCGAGCTTCATATCCATAAAAGCATCATACATGAAGTCAAAAATCCCTTGTATTAGCGGACTTCCCTCTTTCAACTCCCAGTTGCTGCCGCCAACATGATATCTCAAATCCTGATGCTCGAAAAACTCAATGATCAAACCTACGCAATCTGGCCCTGTTGAGCGACCCTCTGGTCGATCTCGCCGCATGTGCTCCTCATAATGGTCAATCCAATAGCCGTCCTCAGTATCGCCAGGGATAAATCGCATCCCAGTATAGTTAATGGTTGACAGGAACGTCTGTCGGCCAAAATCCAATTTTCCTAAAAAATCCCGGAGCTGAACCGCCGATGCCAAATCAAAAAAGGCATTACTCAAGATGAGGTCCGCTCTTTCGAGAAATGGGTCTATTGAGTTAGTAAAGACATCCGCCTCGACAAAGTGAACCACTATATCCTTCTGATTGTGCCGCAACTGCCAAACATTCTCCTCGCACTGATTGACCTCTGAATCGAGGTTCGCCAATGTCTCTTCCAGGAGCACCTTTTCCTGATCCACCAGATACCAATGCTGCTCTTGGGCTGACAACCGGCCATGATAATATCTGAGGTTAGACCCTGTACCCGCGCCGATATCTACAATTGTAATCTTGCCAGCGGATAATCTCGCTCGAAATATTGATTCTACTTCTTTATTCCGGGCTTGCCGATCTACCTCATATCTCTGGTTAAGCCAGCTCTTGAAATCCATAATCTTTTAATGAAAAATTTAAGTTCAGTTGTCACCAAAGTTTGCGTCCCAGTAAATGTTCCAGTTCCCTATTCGATTGAGTAAAAAAATCGCCGAGCATTTCTCTAGCGGCATTCGTCTCATGGTTTGCTACCGATCTGTTGAACCGCCTCAGCAGCACCTCTCCAAAATCATATGGAGCCACTTCAAGAAACTTGCAGAGATCATTCAAAACTACTTTTGCCTGGTCCGGATTGCCCATATCCTCAGTTCTAACAACAAAAAACTGCGATCGGTCAAAATGCCTGAACCATCGGTTGAAGTTGTTTATATACTTTCCCGGGGATAAAAATGGTCCTTTGGCAATCCCTAGTTTTGACACCAAGTACTCTAACTTCAAGTCCCTTCGCCACTGCCCAACCAGCCATGACCATGCCCTGCCTTCTTGTTTATACCGTCGATACATCGCATGCTGCGAAATAGCACGCACCACAGGTTCTCTCACCATCACGATAAATCTCATGTCTGGAAAAAACTGCTTGATCTTACCAGGAGAAACGGTGGAAAAGACATTGGCGCTGGCCTCCCCGGTGATGTATCTGCCTCCGGCATCTATAGGCACAATAACCTCCTCGACACTCAGAGATCCATCCTTTTGAAGTTCGGGCCACTCCATTGTGATCGTCTCTTGGTCCTTCGAAGGGAAATAGTCAAGGTATTGATCAAAGTGTCGCTTTACGTACCACCCTGGATTGGAAAAGAAGGCTGTCTCTTTTTGCCTGGCAGGTAATATCTCCGGATGCGTAATCAGATATCGGTACAAGGAAGAGGTGCCACACTTCCTTTCACCAATGATCATAAAAGAGGGTGCGATTTTAGTCATCCTCGAAGATTTTTTGCAGATATGCTTCCGCGGCAATATCCCAATCGTAGCTTTCCAGCCCCGATGGCCTCATGGGAAATGACGTCTCCTCATTGATCACGAGTAATAACTTTTCCATCAAAGCGGCGGAATCACCAGGCCGAACCAGGCTTCCGTTTCCTCGATCGACCACTTCCTTTAGGCCACCTACATCATAGCCAACCACAGGTATTCCAGACTTCACAGATTCCACAACCGATATAGCCAGGTTTTCCATTTTGGATGTTGAGAGCAAACACTTATAGTCTGGCCAATGCAAGTGGCGGGTAAAGCCTTTCAATTTCACGAATGAAAACTGCGTCAGCTTACTGGCCAATTGTCGGTTTATGGTATGCCCATAAATGTGTATTTCGAATGTCGGGTTGGTACGATCTAATAAATTGAATAGGGGCAAGGCCCAATCATACTTGCGCCCATCAACATTGCCCAGCATGAGTACCTTCTTCTTTGTAGTGCCTGAAGCTCCCTGACCTTTTTCCCTGGATCCAAGGAGGGTGCCATTCCGGACTATACTGCTTCGGGTAGAGTGGTGGCTGACAAATCCATATTTAAACGAGGAAACGGTGAATGTCCACCTGGAAGCACGAATTATGCGCTTGTAGATATTGGTAAAAAACAGCCCTCTCAGCTTGTTTCGCCAGCCATATTGGGCGAGCTCGGGCCAATTATCATGATAAGCAAAATAAAATGGTAGCCCGGCAAGAAGAAAAAATTGAGCCTGGTAGAAATCCGAGAAAAAAATCACGTTTTTAAACCTGTTTTTCAGCTGTAATAAGAGCCGAACTGCCTGAACAGGATTTCGGTAGGACTTGAAGCTCAAGTTTTCAAAACTATGATCCCCAACCCGTCTTCCCACAAAGACAACTGAAGAAAACTCCTTTTGAATCCTCACGAAAATCTCATGTGTTGCAAGCGATCCGCCTGAGAAGTTTCGACCAAGGTTTGTGCTCAGTATGACCAGTACTGGTTTCAAAGAAAAACACTTTTTATTGCTCCACGCAGCAGGATGACAACCATTATAACACTAAATACAGCGGTTAGAAGATAACTTAATATAAGTCCTAAAAACCCCCATATTTCAACCATGGTCACCATGGTCACCATTTGAAAAATCATGGAACAGGTTCCCACAAATGCCACTTCACGGGTTTTGCCTAAGGCGGTGAGCCAGGCATTGCCAATGTACATGAATAAGAACAGCAGGTATACTGACGGCACAACATACAGGAATTGTTGCAGGTAAGCGCGAACAAGCGCATTTTCCGTCAGGAGCTGCGCCACCTCCGCACCTTGCCATTGCAACCCCCCTACCACCAGCAACACATACAAAAGAGAGCCCATGATAGCTGCTTTCAGGAAATGCCTTATTTCCACGGTCCCACGACTGGAGGTACGTTGGGCTAAGTAGGGCACTACTACCGAGACCAATGCGAAGAAAAATAATTGGATTCCCAGGTCGATTCTGTGACCGATGCCGAGGGCGGCTAGAGCCTCTGGCGCAAGATCGCGGCTTAAGCCAATCCCCAGACTATCCCTCAAGGGTACCAGAACCCCCATAAAAGCCAGCGGTAAGCCAAGCATTAATGGAGTTTTAATGGATCGCCATGGAATACCTTGATGTTGTGAGCGCTGTGGCCAGATGTTGATGGCTGTATAACCGGCAGAGACCAAAACTGCTACCAGGGACGCAATCGCTGCCCCATCCATACCCATCGGAGATATCCCCAACCCACCAAAAATGAATAAAGGATCCAGTACCAGATTGGTGAGCGCCAGCAATCCCAATGCCCGGGCAATCGTTTTATGGTCACCCAGTCCGCGCACGTAAGTCAAAAGGCCCATCAATAGGCCTACCAACACCATGCCCCCCATCACCCAATTCATGTATGATTGCAGGAGGTTTAGTAATGTATTATTTGCTGTGAATAAGTGATAAACCCGTGGGCCAATGACCCAGAAAATAACCGCAAAGAAGACGGCAAAACCCGTAACAAACGTCACTGACACCATCATGGTTGGCAGGCTACTTTCCTTTACTTCCCTGGCCACCCAAACAGTATTGCCAGTTCCCAATCGAAGTAGGAAAGTGATCAGAAACAGTATGATCGGGCTTGCAATGCTAACTGCCTGAAGTGCTTCAAAACCTAGCTGGGTGATGAAGTAAAAATCGGCAAAGAGAAAAGACGAAAAGCACAATATCCCCAGATATTGAAGGCACCAATTCCGAAGTAGGTAAACTGAGTCAGGCGTAAATAAGACAGGGGGCATATTAGTCCTCGTAACTAGCCCAAGCCACATGCGATTCGCCTAGTGTTACTTTTATTTTTCCCTGAAATGTTTCGGCAATATGCTGCTTGATTTGCCGGTGGATATAGGCCGCCAGGAATTCCGTGGTAGTGAGTTGTCCTTTGAATTTGTCTAATTCATCCAAATTCTGATAATTCAACTCATCAACCAGTCTTTTCAATATATGATGAGCCAGTCCAATATCAACCACCACGTTTTGGGGGTTCAGTTGATCGCTGAAAAAAGTAACGTCAATGACGAAGGTAGCGCCATGCATATTTTGGGCCGGTCCAAAAAAAGGATCTGGCAGTGAATGTGATACCATAATGTGATCCCTGACTGTTACTGAATACATATGATTAGTTTATTTTTTTTGCGTAAATGTCTCCGGATTTTCGGCGCCGATCGGCCAATATGATCTGTCTTATTTGATCGGAGGACAGCCACTGTGTCTCTCGAAATTGAAGCTCCTCGGCTTGAGACCAATTGTAAACATAGTTTCCCAGGTTTTCCAAAATATCCAGGCACTTGATGGTTCGTGATTTAGTTTCAGGAAGAAACTCAAATGATAATAGGGGCAATGGGGTTGAAAGGCCCTGAAATACCTGCTCTTCATAGCCTTCCACATCGATCTTGCAGAAGTCAGGCATGCCATACTCCTCGATCAATTGATCAAGTGTCACAAGCTTCACGGTCTCGCGACGGTCCCATTTAACTTGCGGCGAGACGGACTTAATAACTTCCGACCAATCTGCCGAGAAAGTGGAAACTGTAGGGTAACGGCTGCTTATGAGCATCTCCTTCTCAGCGGCGACATCACTGACACCAAGGGGAAGACCAATGAAATTTTCGACTCCTGCAAACCGATTTGATAAATACTTGAAAAACTGATCTTGTGGCTCTAGCGCAACAACCCGAGCTCCCAGAGCCAGCCACGTAGCTGATCTATTGCCATTGTGTGCACCCAAATCGAAACAAAGGTCATGTTCACTGACGAATTGGCCATAAAATCGCCTTAACCTGAAATTATTGAATGGCTTCCAGTTGTACATGATCTGACTTCTTAAGAACCCAATCGAGGCAGCAACAGACCGTTTCATAAGCTATAATCAATAATCAGAAATGGCGAATTGGAATGCCACGCACCATTGAACCAATCACATGCCTGGGCTAAAGAGATCAGCTGCATACCCGGCAATTCTAAGCTCCGCAGTAAATCGATAGCAAGTTTTTTGCGTCGATGTAAATCCCACCTTCCGGTGAGACTGGCTGGGATTCGACTCACCTGGCTTGAAATGATACGTTTTCTCTCCGAGTGAAACGAAGCTCCCAATTGAAGCGAAATGGATCGGTCGCCGTACCAGCTCACTTCCACCACCCGTCCTTCAAAGCCCAAAGCGTCAACGGCTTGTTGGAGCCCTTCTTCGGTTCCGGTGCTGTGGAACGCCACATCGTATGAAAGAGAAGCGTCCAGTGGCGATAGGCCCAAGTCCTCAGCTAATGCGGACCTTTCCGGATTCTTTTCTACGAAGAAAACCTGCGTCCCCGGCACTTGTCGAGCTAGCAGGGCTATGAGAAAGCCGATCGACCCCATGCCCACTATCAGAATTCTTTCGCCAATTTTAATTTCTGCGTCCCACGTGGCTGATATGGCGGTCTCCAAATTGGCAATGACACTCATATTGTAAGAGGCAGGTATTTCCGACAAAGATTGGTCTGCCTCCACTTGAAAATGTGAAGCATGAGGGTGCATCGTATGGATAACCTTACCCAACCATTGTGCTGGTCCTTCAAGAATTTCACCTACCAAAGAATAGCCATAGCATATCGGAAGCTGGAAACTCCCCAACATATTGGGTACCTGCATTTGCTCCCACATGGACCGAGGGACCAAGCCTTTTCGCACAAGTTGCTCGGTACCTTGACTGATAAAACTGTACCTGGCACGGACCCTAAGTTTTTCGTCGAAACTATCTAGTTCTTGCTCTCGGATTTCGGTCTTTGACCCGGGAATATGCCAAAGTTGTTGTGCGAGCATCAATAGTTTATTGGTCCGGAAATCATTACCTGGCCTCGCACATTGTACACTGACGCGTCGGTCATCTTCAGGGCCTGATCAATTTGTTGACGTTCCGGAAGTGTAACCGAGGGATGTCCGGAGCCCAGCACCATAGGAGCAATGTGCACTTGCAGCCGATCCACCAATTGCTTCCGAAGAAAGTAGGAAAGGGTCTTACCTCCGCCTTCCAGATATATCGATTTCACACCCAGTGCGTCCAGATCCTGCAACAAATGCTCCAATTTTCGCCAGGGGATCTCTAACTCCTCCGTGCCATTAAAAAACTTGCAGATTTTCTTGTATTGGACGCCACGAGTAGAGTGACCTTCCAGCAGTAGCTTAATTGGGTTGTCTCCCGCTACATGCCGCACTGTCAACTGAGGATTGTCCGACACCACTGTCCGCTGCCCCACCATGACCGCATCACATATGGCTCTCATCCTGTGGGCATGATGCAAATTTTCTTCATTACCAATCCACTTCGAATCTCCATTGACGCAAGCAATACGGCCATCCAGGGTTTGTGCTATATGAGCAAAGACTACCGGACGTTTATGGGGGTTGCCAGCAATGGTCTGGAGTATTTTGTAGTATTCGGAGGTCAGGGAGCCGTCTTCACTTTTGTCAGGGAAAGACTGCAACCTCGCCTTGTGCTCTAAAATTGTAGCCCATTCGGTTTCTGAAATCATTTCAAATCCTTGTCAAAAGGTGACCGCCAAATTTCTTCTTCGCTTCCAAGTAGCTGTGATTCACTTGATTGGGGGAAGTCTCTACGGGAATCCTGTTGATTACCTGTATTCCCGAGTTCTTAAAAATATCTAATTTATTGGGGTTGTTTGTGATGATGTTTATCTTCTGAATTTCAAGCATTTGCAACATTTCTCTGGCAATGGTAAAATCTCTTTCATCATCGTGAAATCCAAGTTCCCTGTTAGCAGCAAAAGTATCCAGGCCCTCGTCCTGCAAATTGTAGGCCCTTAGTTTGTTGACAATACCAATGCCTCTTCCTTCTTGTCGGAGATATAACAGCACGCCTCCATGTAATGCAAGATACTCCATAGAAAAATGCAACTGCTCGCCGCAATCACACCTTACCGAACCAAAAAGGTCCCCGGTCATACATTCAGAATGAATGCGAACGTTTACCGGGTTGATATGATCAACGAGTCTCGTACCCTCAGCAACCAAGGCAACATGCGGAAAATCCGCAAATTCGCTTGCCACCGCATATATTGAAAATATACCCCACTTGGTGGGTAAGGTACTATTGGCTTCAAAGGCGTGTTCATTCATCAGGTTAAATCATTTTTGCTCTCAACTTCTTCATGATGATGTAAAGCTAGTACAACACTTTAGTGTTCTCCGGTTGGCTCCACTCGTCGGGTTCATGACATTTTGACCAGATCACGGAAAGTTCATGGCCCAGCGGTCCTATTTCACTGTTAATCGCTTGTTCGCCCCGAACATCCGGTAATAACCGTCATTGAACGCCAATATTAGTAGCCAAAGTAATGGTTTCATATCTTGCCCGAGCAAATTCGTTTTGAACCGTGGGAAGAAGGTACCTGAAGCGTCAACAAAGCTTTTATCTTTTTTTAATGATTTCGGCCTATTTGTCGACACTCGGATTTGGTACCTACTTCTATTTCGCCGGTGTATGGGAAGTATACATTCCTACCTACTTGGCTTTTCTGCTCTTTGTTGTGTTTGGGATTATTTCTTTCTATTCGGGCAGGCTTGTCATCCTGTTTCGTCTGTCAATCACTATCGCTTTTTTGGCATTTTATAACCAGGTTTTTCATACAGGAGGTATCACTTCGCCCGCATTAATGGAGTTTATCATCCCTCCGCTTCTGGCTTTTTTTTACAGGCCAATAAAAGACAGATACATTTTCATGGTGTTTTCTTTGTTGGCGATGCTCTCCTTTTGGCCGCTTTCGGCATTGGGCTTAACCCAATCCCTTTTACCGGTAGATTACCATGCTTCGCACAGCCTGTTATGCGGTATATTCGTTTTTTCAATCGTGGCCATTTTCACGGTCCTGTTCCGGACGGCCATCGCAGAAAAAAACAAAAAATTAGGTGTCTCGATGCGACAACTTCAGGATACTACACAGAAGTTAGTTCACTCGGAAAAAATGGCATCGCTCGGTGTACTCTCTGCGGGAGTAGCCCATGAAATAAACAATCCACTTAACTTCATAAAAGGCGGAATGGAGCTTCTCGAAAAGGAGTTGCAATCAAATGGAGAAAAGGAGTTAGGCCATGAGGACTATCTCGATATAATGAAGGAGGGATTGACCCGTGTGGGGGGAATTGTCAATAGTCTTAGTCATTTCAGCAGGCAAACTGAGGCAATGGACGAGACTTGCAACCTCAATTCCATCCTGGAAAACAGCATAATCATGCTCCAGCCCAAACTAAAATACAAGGGAACCCTCAGTACCAACTACTGCTCCCACCCCGTGGAAATCTTGGGAAATGCAGGTAAGCTACATCAGGCATTTCTCAACTTCATTGCCAACGCTGAGCAGGCTATTGACGAGGATGGTGAGATTCACTTAAGCACTAAAGTAGCCAATGGAAGAGCCATGGTGGAGCTAGAAGATACCGGGATTGGTATCCCCCAAGAAAACCTCGATAAGATCAGCGACCCTTTTTTTACCACTAAACCGGTAGGACAGGGCACTGGCCTCGGATTGTCCATTTCTTACAAAATAATTGAAGAACACGCAGGTAAAATAGAGGTGAATTCAGTCCCGGGAAAAGGCACAAAATTTACGATTTCCTTCCAAACCTTATGAAAAAGACGCTCTTGTACGTTGATGACGAGGAAATCAATCTTTTCATCTTTCGAAAGATGTTTGAGCCTCTATACGAGGTAATCACCGCCTCCTCGGGGGCGGAGGGCATCAAGGTGATCAAGGGATCTGCCCATCGAATTGACCTACTTATCTCAGATCTGAAAATGCCTGACATCAGCGGCATCAAAATGATTGAGCAAGCGCAGGAATCCCTTCACGGCATCCCTTGCTTTTTACTTACTGGGTACGAAATCAATGCCGAAATTGAAAAAGCCCTAGCGGCTAACCTTATCTCTCAGGTATTTAATAAGCCCTTTGATCGTCAGGAAATAGTGGATGCACTGGAAGCGTCTATTGTCAGGTGACAAAATTCAATTGTAAGGTCCGCTGACGTCAGACTGACAAAAAGTCATACTGACCCTTCTGGAATAATATTTGGTTCCCAAAGTCCAAATTAGATTTTAACGATCAAGCATCAACTCATTATCATCGATGGAAGAAAAAGGCACTATATCGATTCATACCGAGAACATTTTCCCCATAATTAAGAAATTTCTCTACTCGGACCATGAGATATTTCTCCGGGAGCTGGTTTCAAATGCAGTGGACGCCACCCAGAAAATCAAACGGCTGGCTTCCCTGGGTGAATACCAGGGGGATCTTGGTGACACCACTATAGAAGTTTCTGTAGACAAGAAGAAAAAGACCATTACGATTTCCGATAAAGGGATTGGTATGTCCGCTGAGGAGATAAAAAAATATATCAATCAAATCGCTTTTTCTGGCGCTACTGAATTTGTCGAGAAGTATAAGGACCAAGGTGAAGATCAGCAGATCATCGGACACTTTGGACTTGGTTTTTATTCTGCCTTTATGGTGGCCAAAAAGGTAGAGATCATAACACTTTCACATGTGCAGGGTGCTGAGCCCGCAAAGTGGATCGGAGATGGCAGCACGGAGTTTGAGATTAAGAAAGCAACCAAAAAGAAACGCGGTACCGATATCGTCCTGCACATCGCTGATGACAGTGAAGAATTCCTTGAGGACAGTCGGATTCAAGGCATATTAGACAAGTATTCCAAGTTCATGCCAGTGACGATCAAATTTGGTCAGAAAGAGGAGAGCGTGGAAGATGGCAAGGATGACGAAGGAAATCCCAAGTACAAAACCGTCAAGAAGGACAACATCATCAATGACAAGGAGCCACTCTGGACCAAGTCTCCCAGTGAGTTGAAAGATGAAGATTATCTGAAATTTTATAAAGATCTCTACCCCTTCTCGGAAGATCCATTATTCTGGATACACTTGAATGTCGATTATCCATTCAATCTCACGGGTATTTTGTATTTCCCCAAGCTCAAGAAAGATTTCGAGCTTCAGAAAAACAAGATCCAGTTGTATTCCCGACAGGTATTCATTACCGATGAAGTCAAAGACGTTGTTCCTGAGTTTTTGCAACTTTTACATGGCGTGATAGACTCGCCGGACATTCCTTTGAATGTCTCCAGAAGTTTTCTTCAAGCCGATGGTAATGTCAAAAAAATAAATGGTTATATCACCAAAAAAGTTGCTGACAAACTTGGTGAGCTATTCAAAAAGGATCGAAAAGCATTTGAAGAAAAGTGGACTGATATTGGCCTTTTTGTGAAATACGGACTCATATCAGAAGAGAAGTTCGATGAAAAAGCACGGGACTACACGCTGCTAAAAAGTACGACAGGGAGCTTCCACACCATCGAAGAATATAAAGAGCATGTAAAGGCCAACCAGGTCAATAAAGATGGGAACACCGTCTTCCTCTATACCAATGACGAGGCTAAGCAACACACCTACATCGACGGTGCCAAAAAACGTGGATATGATGTATTGCTTTTGAATGAAGTGCTGGATAGTCACTTCATCAGTCATGTCGAGCAAAAATTCGAGAAAGTGACCTTGAAAAGGGTGGACGCAGATGTCCTGGATAAACTAGTGGAAACAGACGAGGTGAAGGAGTCCGTGCTTGACGACAAGGAAAAGGAGACTTTGAAAACGCTCTTCGAGAAAGCAATCAACGACAAAAACAATAATGTGACAGTCGAAGCAATGGCTACGGATGATCTGCCTGTTACTATCACGCTTCCTGAGTTCATGAGGAGAATGAAAGACATGCAGGCTACCGGTGGTGGCCCGATGATGTTTGGAGATTTCCCCATGAATTTGGCAGTCGCTATTAATGCCAATCACGTGATCTCGAAGAAAATACTTGAAACCGAAGGTGAGGAAGCGCAACTCGCGCTGGCCAAGCAAGCCTACGATTTGGGGCTACTTTCTCAGGGGATGCTTGATGGAGAAAAGTTGACAGATTTCATCCGTCGAAGCATTGAGCTAGCATCCAACTAGATAAACATGTAACTAGAGATTTTGGAAAAGGCCTGCGGGCCTTTTTCTTTTTTCCAATTATTTTCGGGAAAATACGTTTTACTACACATGAAATCAAAATCGGCCATTATGGTGCTCCTATTGATCGCGGCTTTCACAAGTGCGCAGGGGCAGACGCTTGATGATTTGTTCAAAGTAGAATACGAAACACCACTCACCATCGACCTGGAGGAGGAAATTCCGGAAGAGGAGCTGATCAATCCGGTCAAGAAGAAGAAAAAAAAGAAAAACAAAAAGGTCTTTTTCGGCATCAAAACCAAGCGTGGATTCACCCGGACGGGCTTCGGTGGCAAGACGGTATTTGAATTGTTCCACTATTTGAAACACTATGAAGACCCTCCTGAATATGTGCGAGACTTTTATTGGTATGATACCAAAAAGCGAAAAATCATCAACTCCTTGAAGGTCCGGAAAAAGGACGCTGTGGTTTTACACGGGCACTATGTAAAAAGACAGGGTGAGCAAGTGTTGGAAGAAGGATATTTCTACCGGGGGCAAAAGCATGGTCGGTGGGTCCGGCTCAACAGCCACGATATCTTGCAGGACAAGAAAAAGTTTTGGAAAGGATGGCCCGAGGAGTCCTTGCTGGCATTTTACGACTTCAAACGCGAAAAACTAAGAGAAGTGATACCTGTCCATTTCGGCGAAAGAAACGGTGTTTATTATGCTTTCCACTCCAATGGGAATGTAGCTGCAAGGGGAGAATACAAATTCAACAACCGGATCGGGCTATGGCGAGAATTTTATCCCAACAAATCCACCAAAAGAGAAATAAGGTATCCCGATGATCCCTTCGATTTCGAAACCAAACCGGTTATCGTGAAGGAATGGAACCGGCAAGGACAGCTCATCTATGACCGGAAGAAGTTCCTGGCTGGTATAAACTAGGTTTCGACAGGTTTCGACAAGCTCAACCTGACATTGACGAAGCTCAGTTTCGACAAGCTCAACCTGACATGAGGAAGCTCAGTTTCGACGGGCTCAACCTCGACGGGCTCAACCTGACATGAGTGCTACTAATTGAGGAGCGCAGGCAGATTGATCCATTACTGCCTGGTGGTGACACACAAGATGTTTTGTGGCCTCGGAAGGTCTATTCGCCTAATTTTATGAACTCCTGGCGGAGGTAAAGCAGTAATATCAGGCTTACCGCAACTAAAATCGCCCACTTCAACGTGGCCACGATCGCCACAACTCCAAATACGATCCACCACCATGCCGGAAACATGAACAGGCCGATACCCCATTTGATGGAAGAGGTAAACACCACATCCTTGATTTTGTTCTTCAAGACTGACGAAATAAGCAACAAAGGCGGCAAGTTGAAAATCCCTAAAAATTTTCCCACCAGGGTAAAACCAGGGTAAGATTTCTTCTTCGGAGGTGGGTCCTGTACTTCTGCCAGGAATGACTTCATTTCGGCAAAGGAAAGATGCTCTTTTTCGGGAACCAGCCAGCTCTTGCGCAGTTCATAGCGCTCATCATTGTCGGGTATGAGCAGGCAGCCATGCAAAACTTCCTGAACCTTATCGCGCAACTCACGCAGGGCTTTGGGTTTTTCGGACTCATACAAATCCATATAGTCATTCACCCTGATCGGTTCGCCGAAGACCACTGTTGCTTTTCTCCTGGGTTTGCGCAAGTCAAAGTAGTTGAGACCAACCGGCTGTATCCATAAGTCCTTATCTTCTAGCACCTCTTGCGACTCACACGCCAGCCTTGAAATACCCTTTGTCAACGGACGGAGGTAGTAGTGTTCTCCATGATTTCCTTCAGGGAAAATCAGGACTGACTTTGTTTGTGAAAATAGCTTTCGACAGGCTTCAAATACGCCCGCATTTTGGGACAGTTTACCGTATCCATCTCTAATTCGGTAGATAGGCATCATCTGCAAGGCATCGAGAAACCACCGGAACGGACCTTTGAAAACGTCAGCTCGGGTAAGGTAATGAATCCCCACGGGGGAAATACCGCCGATCATGAAGGCGTCGAGAAAGGCATTTTGGTGATTGGGGGCAAAGATCAGCGGTTTGTTGCGAGGTATATTTTCCGTTCCCACAATCTCCAATTTCGAATAAAAAGCTTCGAAGCTAATGCGCGCAACACGCTTTATCCAGAAGTAAAATGCTCTCTTCATTAGGCGATGATCTTTCTTCTATGCCACCAGGTACCCAACGCCAATCCTGAAATGATGTGCCAGATACCCCACCAGCCTGCAATTATCGCCATTCCTCCTAAGCCACCAAAAAAAGTGAATATCAATAACAGACCAAGTCCTGAGTTTTGGATGCCAGTCTCAATGGCCAGAGATCGCTTGTCCGCTTGGGATAGTCCAAAAATTCGAGCAATCTGATAACCTGAAGTTAGTGCCACGGCATTATGTATGAAAACAATAAATAATACCAGGTGAATGTAATTGAGGAAAAGGTCAAAGTTGGCCGCGAAAGCCCCAATCACTAACCCAGCAAAAATAAGTATCGACAAAATCTGCATGGGCATTTGCAACTTTTTGGTAGCTCCTGGAAAAAAATGCCGGAAGGTCATCCCTAGAAAAATGGGCACACCCAAAATTAGAATGATGGTCTTAAACACCTCGAAGATATCAAGGCTCACCTCCTCTAATATCAAAGCCGTGGGCTCGTACAAGCTACCCCAGACCGAAAGGTTAAGGGGTGTCATAAAGATTGCCAGAATCGATGACACGGCGGTTAGGCTCACAGATAAGGCGGAATTACCTCGTGAAAATGACGAAATGAAATTACTGATATTCCCTCCTGGACAGGCTGCGACCATCATCATCCCCAGTGCCACACTAGCCCCGGGCTGGAACACCAGGACCAGCAAAAACGTCAGCAGGGGTAGTAGCAGAAACTGAGAAAAAAGCCCGACCAGAACGGATTTCTTTTGCTTGAGTACATTCTTGAAATCGGTGAGCGTCAGTCCCAGGGCCACACCAAACATGATGAAGGCCAGGCTGATATTGACGATCAATATATTGTCCCTGTTGTAGTTGAGTTGGACGGCATCTATTTCATTCATAGTTTGGGTAATCTACTGCTAATTATAATGTGATTCTTAGGGCTTACCAAATACACATTTGCAGCAGCGGCATTGGGTTCAAAAAGTTTTTTATAAATCTCAGACGGAATGGGTAGGTGTATAGCTTCTGGCAATTGTCATAAGAGTCCTGATTTAGGTCAGGGCTAAACAAAAACGCAAAAAGGCCCGGGTCCAGGACTCGGGCCAATTTTTTGTTTAGGGGAGCGCCCTAACACCGCAGGTCAGCGCCCTTTACGGATAAGGATATCGCCATTCATGTTTTTGAAGGTGAATTCGGCCCCACCGCCATTGATCTCACCGAAGGTCCAGGCATTCAAAGAGACTTCATATTCACAATCACAATCACTGCCACGACGTACCTCCGGCTCCTTAGCGATCATTGACATATCAAAATCGCTGAATATCTCACCTCGATCTGATTTCATTTTCGCCAGAACCTTTGCATCGCCGGGGATTGTCACGTCTACATTGCCATTGAGCGTAACAAACGACATAGGCACATCATTTTCAATACTATTTAATCGCACCACGACATCTCCGTTGACAGTGCTACACACGGCTGACCCGGAAATCTCATCGAGTTTAATGCCACCGTTTACACCGGAGATTTCCATTTCTCCATCAATATCGCGCACTTCAATGTCGCCATGTACCGTGTGAAGGTTCAGGTCAAAATTAGCCGGTAACTTGATAGCCAGATCCATCTTCCTTTTCCAGGACTCTGTTTCCACCTCTACCTCATTGTCGTCTTCTCTGGCTCGGATCTGTGCCGGAGTGGATTCGATCCGTTTCATGCCCGGAGGGGGATTACCTCTTCCTTTATCCTTGTCCTTATTTTTACTGTTTTCACGGTAAGTCGCATCGATGATAACCTCCTCACCCTCATAAGCAGTTACGGTAATAGAGCCGTTGACCTGGCCTACAATCAGCGATCCTCTCTCACCTGGGCTCGACAGTGGCACGACGATCTGCCTTTTCAAATCTTGTGCCTGCAGACCAATTGCCAGCAGCAAACACCCCAAAAAGAATTTTACTCTCATGTCCATAATTTTAAAATTCAGTGATCTTACGGAATTATATATTGGCTGCAGTTTCCTGAGATTCAAGTTGCTGCCTATTAGCTTATTCCGTTTCATATTTTTCTTAAGTAAATGTCTCCGTTCAAGGTTTTGAATCGTAGCTCAGGCCCATTTCCCTCACCAATTTTTACAGCCACTTTCTCTTCCAACTTGTATTCCATCCCGTTCCCTCTACGCTTTTCATTGACTTTCAACACCGCGGGCAAGGTTTCAAATTCAAAAGCACTGAACATCTCCCCGTTCATGGTCTCAGCCGCTACACTCATCATTGGTGATGGCTGCATGTATAGGGTAATATTCCCGTTAATTGTATGGAAGGATCCATTTTTGCTGGGATTTTCTGCGTATTCCACATCCACAAAACCATTGACAGTCGAAGCTTCCAGGACTTCCTTGGCGTCTCTGATGGAGATACTACCGTTCACATTTCGTACCTCAAGATCACCCAATACGCCTTTGACTCTCACCTGACCATCATTGATCGTGCTCGCCATAACAGCCATGCTTCGTGGCACCTTCAGGAAGAAATTGTATTTATAATCGTAGGGAGGGCTTTCAACAATTCTGCGGCTCCGAAATTCACCCTCCTTCCAATACTCGACAAATGGGGCCTCCATCGAAAGTTGCAATTCCCCATCGTCCAGTCTCTCTCGCAAATCAAGCTCTGATTTAGCTTGCTCGACATGGCTACTATTTCTGGCGGTGATGAGTATCTCCAGGTCAATGATAATTTCTGACCCATCGTATCCCTCGACAATAACATCTCCCTGAATGTTGTCAACCAGAAGTTTAAATTCTGTCGGGTTTTCTACACCATAACTTTTTTTGATTTCCATTTTGGCCCGCTCCGAGGCCAATGATCCGCCGACAACCAGCGTCAGCATTAAGAATAAAGTAGTTTTCATAGTCCTTTTATTTTGAGTTTTCATATTGATTTAAGCTGATTGATCGTTGATTTCAGCTTTTCTTTGACCGACTCTTCTAACCCATTAGCATCGATAAGTGCCTCCAGCGGGTCAATCGCACTTTTCTCGCCTAAAGTGATCATCGCATCAGCGATGGCAGATTGAATGATCGGCGACTGCTGCTGCGCAATGCTTGATACAAGTACTTCTCGCGCCCTGGGCACATTCCAGTAGCTCATCAGTGATTCGATGGCTGCCAATCGCACATTGACATTTTCATCCGTACTCAACGTTTTACCCAAGGCATCGATGACCTTTTCATCAACAGATTCAAATTCACGAGCCATCCCCACGGCCTTGATCCGTTCGCGAGCTTTTGGTTGTTCGATGAGCGTCAGCATCATCATTTTCTTCATTTCCTGAACTTCTCCTGAGAGTTGATTTATTTCTGAAGATGGCATGCCGCGCGGTACAAGAAAATAACCAGCGACCATGCCCACCAACATAAAGGCCAGTGACGGCTGCCAATGCTGGTGAAACCATTCGGAGATAACTGTAACCCACTGATTTCGTGGCTTGGATCGTGCAATCTCAGCCTTCAGAAATTCATGAAAATTTGCATCCATTTGCATTGAAGGAGCTGGTATCGGCTTTTCATCAAGCTCATGCCACAAAACCATTTCAGCTTCCAGCTCTTCTTTCAATTCCGATTCCTTGGCTAGCAATTGATCCAATTTTTGCTGTTCCCCGGTGCTCAACTGCCCATTGAGCCCAGCCGCCCACAATTCAATGATCTCATCTCTCTTACTTCCGTCCATATTATCTACCCTCCAGTTCCAAATAGTTTTCTCTTAATTCCTTCAGTACCCTGTGCATTCGCACCTTAACAGCCCCTTCGCTGATACCTAACAACGAAGCCACTTCATCGTATTTCATTTTTTGAAATCGCGTCAATTCGATCAGTTCTTTCTTTTCAGGGGTCAGCTTTTGCAAAGCCAGGTCCAGTGTATCAAGATCGTCCTGTCTTGTTTTTTCAGTTTCTATGTTGTTTTCCTCTTTCAACTTTCCCTCCCAGTCACCCATATCGCCCTGCCAACTGTACCGCTTTGCTTTTCGATAATGGTCGTGATGAACATTGCGCGCCAATTGAAATATCCAAGTCTCAAATTTTCCAGTATCTGCGTAAGTATGCTTGTATTTAATGGCCCTCATAAAAACATTTTGCACCAAATCCTCACTCACAGCACCATCGTGTGTCATGCGATAGAAGAAACCAAACATGCGTCGGCTGTACCTTTCATAAAGCAGTGATGCTTTATCAAGGTCCCCTCCTTTTACTTTGAGCATTACGTGGTGATCCGTGAGTGAATCCAATTGTTTAGGTTTTCAGCAGGTAAACTTTGGTTAGGTGGTATGGTTACACAGAAATCTTAAATTAACAAATTCGCAATAATATCTTATTTTTTCGCGCTCCATTTCAATACGAAAAGCCTTTTTATGGAATAGTTTGGCTCCTTAAGGGTGTTAACATAAATTACATGCCTTCAATACCCGAGTTTATGCCTTCGAAAAAATTACCCGTCCTAGTAAAGAATGACCCATGGCTGGCACCTTACACGGACGAGATCATCGCGAGAATGGATCGGGTGGCCTCGCGAAAAAAAGAGCTGCAAGGTCAGTTTGGCGGTATAGCCAAATTCGCAGAGGCGCATAAGTCGCTTGGTATCCACTATGACAAAAAGAAAAAAGGATGGTGGTATCGGGAATGGGCACCTGCCGCATCCTATTTGTCTCTTATTGGTGATTTCAACGGTTGGGACCGTCAGGCACACCCCTTGAAAAAGGAAGCATCTGGTGTCTGGGAGTTATTTATTGAGGACGGTGCGGCCGACCTTGGACACGACACAAAACTCAAGGTCCATGTCAAAGGAAACAATGGCGAACACGACCGGTTGCCGGCCTACGCGCGCTATGTGGTGCAAGACCCGGCTACCCATGACTTCAGTGCATGTATCTGGTCTCCTAAGCAACCTTTTAAGTGGACGGATAAAGCATTCCAGCCTACTGAAGCATTTCACCAACCTCTCATTTATGAGTGCCATGTTGGCATGGGTTTGGAGCGAGAGGGTGTCGGGACTTATCGAGAGTTTGCCGATCAAATACTCCCCAGAATAAAAAGTCAGGGTTATAACGCCATTCAGCTAATGGCTGTACAGGAACACCCTTATTACGGGTCATTTGGCTACCATGTAAGCAATTTTTTTGCTCCGTCAAGCCGGTTTGGCACCCCTGATGACTTGCGGTACCTGGTCAATGCGGCACACAAGGCCGGCATTGCCGTTATCATGGATATTGTGCATTCGCATGCGGTTAAAAATCTTGGTGAGGGCCTTAACGAGTTTGACGGGTCGGACGATCAATATTTTCATCCCGGAGGGAGAGGTACACACGATTTGTGGGATTCCAAACTGTTTAATTACGGTAAGCAGGAAGTCCTTCAATTCCTCCTTTCTAATGTCAGGTATTGGATCGAAGAATTCCACTTCGATGGCTTTCGATACGATGGCATCACTTCTATGCTTTACATGCATCATGGTGAGCATGTGTCTTTCGACCACTACGATAAGTATTTCAAAGACGTAGATTGGGACGTACTCATCTACCTGCAGCTAGCAAATGATCTGGCAAAAGAACTAAAGCCGGATGCCATTACCATCGCGGAAGATATGAGTGGCATGCCGGGTATATGTCGGCCAGTGGCGGAAGGTGGCTTAGGTTTTGATTTTCGGCTGGGTATGGGCATACCTGATTTCTGGATCAAGCTGTTAAAACACAAATCTGATGAGAAGTGGAATATCCATGAGTTGTGGGATGTCCTCTCCAACAGGCGTCATGGCGAGCGTACCATCGCCTATGCCGAATCACACGACCAGGCGTTGGTTGGGGACAAGACCATCGCCTTTTGGCTAATGGACAAAGAAATGTATGATCACATGCACGTGGATCATGAGAACCTTATCATCGATCGGGGAATTGCTTTACACAAATTGATCCGCCTCATCACCCTGAGCTTAGGAGGAGAAGGATGGCTCAATTTCATCGGCAACGAATTCGGCCACCCGGAATGGGTAGATTTCCCCAGAGAAGGCAATAATTGGAGCTACCAGTATGCGCGCCGCCAATGGAGTCTTGCTGAGCACAAAGACCTTCGGTACAAGCACCTCTACAAGTTTGGCGCTGCCATGGTCCAATTTGCATCAAAATACGACCTGGTTGCATCGCTTCCTGCGCAACAACTTAACATGGATCAGGACAATCATACGATGATTTACGAACGAAACAATTTGATCTTTGCCCTCAATTTCAGTCCTTACAACTCCATACCCGATTATCGGTTCAAGGTGCCAAAAAAGGGGGATTACAAAATTGTTTTGAATTCTGACAATAAAGCTTTCGGAGGCTTTGGACGCGTAGATGATGGGATGATTTACCCTTCGGTCTCTTTGTTTGGTGAACATTTCCTTAGTGTCTATCTTCCGAATCGCGTTGGCATAGTGCTGGAAAAAGTTTGAAAGACACCTACAACACTCATTTTGTGTGAAAGCAAGTGATGAATAAAGCGGAATAAGGACCTTTGTCAATATGAATATTAAGGGTTTTGAAGGAGATTTTCATCTCGACGAGGCTACCAGGAAAATATATGCCACTGACGCTTCAGCATATCGGCAAATCCCCCAGGCAGTGGCCATTCCAAAGTCAGAGCAAGACATTATCAGACTTGTCAACTTCGCCTCCGAAAATAACACTTCCTTAATCCCGAGAACTGCTGGCACCTCATTGGCAGGTCAGGTGGTAGGTGGGGGCATTGTTGTAGATGTATCGAAGCATTTCAATGATGTCCTGGAGGTAAATACCAACGAAAAATGGGCATGGGTACAGCCCGGAATCGTAAGAGACGACCTCAACCGCATGCTTGCGACGTACAACCTGTTTTTTGCGCCTGAGACCTCAACAGCCAATCGTGCCATGATCGGTGGCATGATCGGGAACAATAGTTGTGGGTCCAATTCAGTAGTCTATGGCAGCACCCGGGAACACTTGCTGGAAGTACAATCGGTGCTTTCAGATGGTACCAAGGCCTGGTTTGGTAGCCTTGACCAAGATGCTTTTCTTGCCCGGTGCAATGGCCTGGGAACCTCCGGCGATGTACACGCGAACATTTATTTCGCGACCAAAGCCATGCTATCTAGTGAAGACAACCGTAAAGCAATAGACGCAGGGTACCCCAATCCGGAAATTCCACGCCGAAATACCGGTTATGCATTGGATCTGCTCATCGCTCAACAACCTTTTAATAAAAAGGGACCCAACTTCAACTTCTGCTCACTACTAGCTGGCTCAGAAGGCACCCTGGCTTTCATTACTGCTGCAAAAATTCGACTCACTGATTTACCTCCGGTCCACAAAAGATTGGTGGCCATCCATTGTGACACCATCGACGAGTCCCTAAAAGCAAACCTGGTAGCACTAAGGCACCAACCCAGTGCCTGCGAACTGATGGATCACTACATTCTCGACGCTACTAAGAGAAACCTGATGTATAAGGAAAACAGGTTCTTTCTCGAGGGAGAACCCCAGGCGATTCTGGTGGTAGAATTAATACGCAGTAGCGAAGAAGAGGTCATAACTGCTTCTGAAAAACTCATCAAAGAGCTTAGAAGTGAAACCTTGGGATACGCCTTTCCTGTCATCGAAGGCCAAGACATGAACCGTGTTTGGGGACTCAGGAAAGCGGGATTGGGATTGCTCTCCAATGTGCCTGGCGACGCCAAACCTGCACCGGTGATAGAGGACACGGCGGTGAAAGTGGAGGATCTTCCGGCATATATTGCGGAGTTCAATCAAATCCTGAAAAAATATGGACTGTACTCGGTGCACTATGCGCATGCCGGTAGCGGCGAACTGCACCTGCGGCCGATACTAAACCTAAAAACCGCTGAGGGTGCTGCCCTGTACAGGACCATCGCCGAGGAGATTGCCACCCTGGTGAAAAAGTACAATGGCTCGCTCTCCGGAGAACATGGAGATGGACGGTTACGGGGAGAATTCATCCCTCAGATGCTTGGTCAGAGAAATTATGAACTTCTCAAAAGGGTCAAGCAAATGTGGGATCCTCAAGGCATTTTCAATCCGGGAAAGATAGTAGATACGCCACCTATGGACACTGCGCTGAGATTTGAAGGCGGGCAGGTCACTAAGGAATTCGACACGGTTTTTGACTTTTCACAGTCCCACGGGTATTTACGCGCCGCCGAGATGTGCAATGGCTCCGGCGATTGTCGAAAGACCGAGTTGTCTGGGGGCACCATGTGTCCTAGTTATATGGCCACCCGCGACGAGAAGGATACCACCCGTGCCAGGGCCAATATCTTGCGCGAGGTATTGACCAGATCCAACTCCGACAGACCTTTTGCCTCATCGGAAATCGCAGAGGTAATGGATCTGTGCCTTTCGTGCAAAGGATGTAAGGCCGAGTGCCCTTCCAATGTAGATATGGCCAAACTAAAGGCTGAGTGGCAGCATCAATACCACCAGACGAAAGGCATAGCGTTGAGATCGCGGCTGATCGGCTCATTTACTTTGGCCATGCGACTGGCCGCACAAGTACCAACACTGTATCACTGGGCATTTCGGAATCCATGGCTAGGTCCGGCACTGAAAGGATTGGTGGGATTTGCTCCGAAGCGGAGTATGCCAGCAGTTAGTCAAAAGACGCTGCGGAAGTGGTTCAAAAACTTTAACAACACCGGGCAGGGTAAAGAGGTCTATTTCTTTTGTGATGAATTTACGGATTACAATGATGCCCTCATCGGTCAAAAAGCTATTCAATTGCTGGACCGGCTTGGCTATCAGGTGAAAGTGATCCCCCATGCAGAAAGTGGTAGATCGCACCTTTCTAAAGGGCTGCTGAAACAGGCCAAGTCGTTGGCAGCAAAAAACGTCCGCATTTTTTCATCGCTGATTTCGGAGGAAAAGCCACTTATTGGCTTGGAGCCAAGCACCATTCTTACTTTCAGGGACGAATATATTTCCCTGTTACGTGGTGAAGACCAACAAAAAGCCCGGGAACTGGCCAAGAATGTCCACACTATTGAGGAATTCCTATCACGTGAGATAGACGCAAAAGTCATAGAAAAAAAATCCTTTAAGTCCTCCAATCAGCTGATTAAAGTGCATGGGCATTGTCATCAAAAGGCATTGTCATCAATGACACCTACCAAAAAAGTTTTGTCATTCCCCCCTGGGCATAAAGTCGAAATGATACCTTCAGGCTGTTGTGGAATGGCGGGCTCATTTGGATATGAGAAAGAGCATTTCGATCTTTCGATGAAAATTGGCGAATTGATACTATTTCCTATGGTGAGAGACCAGCCAAAAGAGGTAATCATTGCTGCTGCAGGAACCAGTTGCCGACATCAAATCAAGGATGGCACCGGACGCAAAGCCCTACACCCGATAGAAATATTGTATGAAGCCTTAGCCTGAAAATGTCAAAAAAAGTAGCATTGGTCCTTTCCAGCGGAGGTGCGCGAGGCTTGGCTCACATCGGGGTGATCGAGTCACTAGAGGAAAACGGATTTGAGATCGTATCGATAGCAGGTTCATCTATTGGTGCCATGATCGGCGCTTTTTATGCTTGTGACAAGTTACCTATCTACAAAGAGTGGGCCCTTGGTCTGGACCAGTGGAACGTATTCTCATTGATGGATTTCACCCTCAGTGCCCAGGGTTTTATAAAAGGGGAAAAGGTTTTCAAAACGCTCGAGTCCATCATCCCCGATGTGAAGATCCAGGATATGCGGATTCCATTTCGGGCGGTAGCCACCGATATTCAAAAAGGCAAAGAAGTAGCATTTAAAAAAGGGAGTATGTACCGGGCAATCAAAGCTTCGGCCTCTATTCCCACCGTTGTGCGGCCTTCGCAACACAAGGGTCGGGAGTTGATCGACGGAGGTGTGATGACGCCTATCCCGGTGGAATTCGTAAAAAAGAAAAAAAAGGACTTGCTGGTCATATCGGATGTTAACGGAGCGGTTCCCTACATCGCTCCCCAGCATGTGCAGGCAAAGCCAGACCTGGACCAAAATAATTACCAGAAGCAGCTCAATGCACTGCGGACCGCCTGGGAAAAACTTCTACCCCCCTCCGAAAGCCGGGCGACTAAGAAGCTAGGCTATTTCGATCTGCTTACTAGAACGATCCATCTCATGCAGGATAAAGTGGCCCTCCTGCTCATAGAAAAATACGCCCCCGATTTACTCGTACAGATTTCACGGGATGCTTGCGGGGTTTTTGACTTTCACAAAGCTGAACAAATGATAGCGGTAGGCAGGGAAAGTTTTCAGCGAGCGCTGGAGGCGTCTGGGATGGAAGTTTCTTAAATAAAAAATATTAAAGGCCGGAATTAGACCCATAAAATACGCTC
This sequence comes from Cyclobacteriaceae bacterium, assembly GCA_965242775.1. Taxonomy (GTDB): domain Bacteria; phylum Bacteroidota; class Bacteroidia; order Cytophagales; family Cyclobacteriaceae; genus JAWPMT01. Next base: position 63,691 of record CBDETI010000027.1, on the reverse strand, counting down.
CCTCTTTTAAGCACACTATTTCACATCCTTGAAAATAGTGATTGGTCTTTGTTCTGGAAATAGGCCCCAATTGATCCCTGCTCCTACTTCCTTCTTTACCTGTAAGACACATCTCTTCTTGACTTGCTCAGTCTTTGACTTCTACTTCCTTCAGTCTTCTCTCCAAGTCATCGATCGTTTTTTTTTGTTCAATGACATATAATGTTAATTCCTCAATTTTCTTGAGTAAGGTTAAATTCATTTCTTCCAATTTAATTCCCTCATTCAACATCTCCTTGGCTGATGGAACCTCTGGCAGGTGCTTATTGTCTTCGATGAAAGCTTCAACCTCTGAGAGGGTCATCATATCATAATCTTCCTCAAAGACATAATCGGGAGGAGCTAAGGCACCTTCGAGGCTTACTTTAACCGAAGTGGTATGAATTTCACCCTTCACTGTAAGTTTAGCATCTGATGCCGGAGCAGTGCCAATGCCTACTTCTCCGGTGCTTTTTATGGTGAGAAGCTTTCCATCGCCATGATCGATGGCGTACTGATTGTTGCCAATAGCAAAGATGTCTCCACCACCTCCCCAGGCATTGGTACCCATTACCCACACGCGCGAATGACCATCTGCCGAAGTTGGCCATTGCCCAAAACCAGACCCTCTGGCTATAAAAGCAATTGAAGCTTCTTCCGATGTAGGGTTCAATATCTGAATTTGCCCATAACTTCCTGAAGAGGATCGCAGTAAGAGTTTACCATCCATTCCTTGCCGGTCACCGGCATCTATGTCTAGGAGGCCCGCCGGATTGAGATTTAACAACCCTATGCGACCGGTGTTCCGTACCGATAATATTGGGCCGAGCGTAGGATCCCAGACATGCCAGAGGCCATTTTGAGTCCCCGCGGAAAAATCAAAACTCCACTCACTATTCCCAATGAGATTGAAGTTCTTGGGAGCATGCCACTGGTAATTTCCCGTTGCCGGGTCGTATTGGGCTCTTAAGGTTGCCGCCATAACCAGAAACGAAATAGATAAGGTATATCTGTTCATGTTTGATAGTTGTTTTGTCTACCGAAATTAGTCCTTTCCCATCTAACGTTAAGTGAGAAGACTCTATATCCATGAATTATACCTTGATCTTTTATATCCGTTTTGTATGATAAAATCGCTATTGTTTAGTACGGATGTTATTCTGGAAGTGTCATTAAGAGGAGTTTGAATACCCTGAACTTCTCAAAATCCGCATCAAAACCACTGAACCATAGTTGGATTTCCCTCCGCCTTCACCACATGAAAGCCCATTCTTTGGTACAAGCGGAATGCGGGGTTACTTCGATCGACACTAAGAGACACCCCACGATGGTGTTTCTTCAGCTCCTGGATCATCGAATTGAGTAACCTGGTGCCTACTCCTTGGCCACGACTCGAGGCGACTAGTGCCATACTAAGCTCCGGTACGTCCTCGGCCACAAAGCCGTAACCCGGTTCCGTCTTCGGGAAAATCCTCGACCAAACCGCACCTACAGGCTGCTTCTCATTTTGGGCAATAAAAGCCTGATCCCCGCGCCTTCCCCATTCGATATAATATTTGCGTATGTGTGGTTCATCCAGGATCGATATAGGAAAAGGTGTCGATCCTGGTGCCACAAACAAGGCCTCATATTGCATTTCTCTTAAGAAATCCTGGTCACCAGGCGCAAATGACCTTATGGAGATCAAGCCTTTACTTTAGAACCCCCAATTCCTTGCCCACTTCCGTAAAAGCAGCAATGGCCTGGTCCAGATGTCCCTGGTCATGGACCGCCGACAGTTGAACACGAATTCTTGCTTGCCCCTTTGGAACCACCGGGAAGTAAAAACCAATCACGTAAATACCTTTTTCCAACAACTTAGCCGCCATTTGCTGCGAGAGCACCGCGTCGTACAACATGATCGGAACAATGGCACTTTCACCCGGCTTGATGTCAAAGCCAGCAGCCGTCATCTTTTCCCGAAAGTATTTGGTATTGGCCTCGAGCTTGTCCCTCAGTTCGGTGGTTTCGGAGAGCATATCAATCACGGCAATGGACGCTCCTACAATCGAAGGTGCCAGGGTATTAGAGAAGAGGTAGGGCCTGGATCGTTGCCTGAGGATATCGATGATTTCCTTCTTGCCTGAGGTAAATCCCCCCGAAGCACCTCCAAGAGCTTTCCCCAGTGTGCCGGTGATGATGTCAACCTTATCCATGACACCTCTATGTTCATGTACCCCGCGTCCGGTCTTCCCAATAAACCCGGAAGAATGACATTCATCGGTCATAACTACAGCATCATATTTCTCCGCCAGCTCGCAGATCTTGTCCAATTGTGCAATGGTGCCATCCATCGAGAATACACCATCAGTGACGATCAATTTGACCTTCGCGGAGGCAGCTTCTTGCAATTTGGCTTCCAGATCTCCCATGTCATTATGTGCGTATCGGAAACGTTGTGCCTTGCAAAGTCTCACACCATCGATGATTGAAGCATGATTCAGCGCATCAGAAATTATGGCATCTTCAGGGCCCAGTAACGGTTCGAAAACACCGCCATTTGCATCAAAGGCTGCGGCATAGAGAATAGTATCTTCCATGCCTAAAAATTCAGAGATCTTCGCCTCAAGCTGCTTGTGGATGTCCTGGGTACCACAGATGAACCTGACCGACGACATGCCGTAGCCGCGCGAATCAATGGCGGCGTGGGCTGCCTCAATTACTTGCGGGTGTGACGAGAGTCCGAGGTAGTTGTTAGCGCAAAAGTTGATCACTTCCGATCCGTCTTCCAGCTTGATCACCGCATCCTGGGTTGAGGCGATAATTCGCTCCTGTTTGTATAGGCCTGCCGCTTTGATATCGGCGATTTCCTTGTCAAGTTTGGTTTTGAGGGTTTGGTACATGTTGTTACTTTCTGGGGGGTATTCTAGGTTTTAATTGTGTTTTCTTTTTTGGTTCCTGAGTAGCTGACGATGCGTTTTTATCCGCCGCTCCCTGAGGTTTTGGGATTCTCGGTTTCATCTGAGGCTTTTTACTCGGGGTGACCTTGGATGTTTCCTCCTTTTTATTGCCTCCGGTGGCACCTGGTATTTTGGGCTTGATTTGCGGTTTTTTTCCTGGACCAGGAGGTTTTGCTGGCGATGTGTCAGCTGGTTCGGTACTATTCGTAGCTGGAGGTATACGTGGCTTGACCACCGGCTTTTTGGCCATCGTTGAGCTGGGGACCCGTGGTTTCATTTGAGGTTTCTTCTTAGGCGCTACGCCTTCTTTGGCCTCTGATTCCTTTCCCTTTGCAGGCGCCACACGAGGCTTGGCCATTTTGGGCTTAAAGACCGGTTTTTTCGCTTCCGAGGAACCAGTACTGTCGGCTCTATTGTCTGGGGTCGGTAAATTTTTGGCGGGTTTAGCGGCGCCTACCTCCTCATTTAAGACAAATCTCCTCCGGATCTGGTTGATCAGAAATAGTTTTTGATGTGTGAAACTATCGGGATGCACCTGCTCAAAAAGGAGCTGGAACTGCTCAAATTGCTCCGATTCGGCTCGTTTGTAACGAACAGGGTCAATCTTCTTTGACTTTAAATACTCCTCGAAGTTCACGAAGCCAAAATTAGGAATTACCATATGGAAGTCCCGTAACAAAGAAGATTTTTGCAGAAATACTGGTGGTGTCGATCCCTTATTCAGAGACCCTTTTTCATCATTTCTTCTTTACAATCTCCAGCACAGGTTTCCTGAAGCTGCAAAATGCGCGATTTGACTTCCAACAGCTGCGCTATCTGGTCGTCGACCTGCCGAATTTTCGATGCCATTTTCTCTCCGACAGACGAGCAGTTGATCCTTGCCTGCTGGTCTAAGATCTGCATCTCCCTGATCTCATTGAGCGTAAATCCCATGCCCTTCAGACACTTGATCATCCGTAGCTGAGCAAGTGCCTCTTCATCATATACACGGTAGGCGTTACGACTCAGCGACGAACGTGCTGAATTGATCAGGTTGCGGCTTTCATACCACCTGATGGTATCCCTACTAAATCCTGACTTTTCGGAAAGATCTCCTATGAACATCAATTTTTCCATTGAAATACTTGTCTTGGGAGTATACTCCAAGGCCTACCATTGGGTTAAAAATAAGAAATATGAAACGGTTTTTAATTTCAACATTCACTTATCTCGGGCTGCTGGCCACTCCATTTTCCGCCGTAAGTCAAAGTGAAAAAGAAGGAAGTAATGAAACTAGCAGTGTAGATTTTGCCTGCAAACTGACCTTTTCCGAGTTGCAAAAAAGAAAAGGGGAAATCCAGAAAAAGGTACTTTCCCGGGTGAAAGAAATGGAGGAAACGGAGAAAAGCATCACTTTACTTTTTGAAGACAAAGACGACACCCTTATGGAAGTTGTTCACTACATACTCGCGGAGCATGAATGTTGCCCTTTTCTAAGATTCCGGCTGGAAATAGCGCCGGATCGGGGTGGTATTAGCTGGACTATCAGTGGTACACCTGAAGCCAAAAGCGCACTGAAGAAATTATTGGAAGGCTAGCTTCCAATATCGCCCCACCTGGTCCCATCCGGGACGCTGGTTTGATCCAGGGGGGACTGCCTGGCCAGCTAGACCTGATGGCAGCGGGCACGACGGCAAGGGAGTAAAGCGGACAGCAGGAATATCCTCTGAGGGTTGGCACCGGCCTATCTCTCCAAAAACGGCTAAACATTTCCAACGAGTTTCGGTAATTTCGATCCATACCTGAATACTATGGCGTTAAGCTTGAATTGGCAAAAGGGACTTTGGATCGGATTGATCACCGTGTTGCTCGTTATCATCGGAAGCAGCATCTACTACCTGCTGGGAGGCTTTAAGGAGGTGGTGGTTTACGAGTTGCAAGGCGAACGACGCAATATTGTCGGGAAATACTTCAAAGGTTATTACGCGCACCCGGAACTGGAGGACATCTGGAATGAATGCCGCAATCGAATCCAGGGGGGCTCGTTGACGGGTAACCTGGCGGTAGTCAATTATCAGAATGACTCACTGGACAATGACGAGGTAGAACAATTCATAGGCGTAGCGCTGGAGGGTGGTATGGCAGAAATCCCCAGCAACTTCGAGGTTTTAGAATTAGTTTCGGAAAGGAAGTTGGCGGTCTTTTTGAGCATGCATCCGCTGGTACGGCCAAATCCTATTCGCATTGAGCGACTGTTTGCCGCCTATGCCGAAGAAAATGGACTGGAACTGGAGGCATCTACACTGGAGGTGCATTTCGCAGACAACAGTATGACGGTCGAATCGCAAGTACGACAGCCTTACTGATCAGAAAAATTGGCAACGCGCAAGGCCACATTTTCCCTGATATTCATATAGAAAAGATTATAGTCGGCCACGTGGTATCTTTTCCAGTTCATGAGGAAGTTCCCGAAGAACTTGGGCTTGCTGATCCAAAGTACTCCCCGATGGTTCTGCGCGTCATTCATTGCAGGCCGAATGATCTTGAATTTGCGCAAAACACCCCCCAAGTTCCTGGATGCAGGCGCATAGGTTTCGTCGATTTTCCAGTTCAAGGGATTGGTGGATAGTGCATTTTGATAGCGTACTTTGAAGGATTCGGGATACCAGCCTTTAGCGTAGGTATTCCAACTGACCCAGCATCCTGTATCACCCGCACTTTCACAAGGGTTGATGGCTTCAAACAGGTCCAGCGCCAAGGGCATCCCAACCAGGTAAGCTGCCACCAGTGATTGAGTCAATGGTTTTTCATCGAAAAAATCTTTGAGTAGCCGGGCGGCGTGAAGCGTCCCCTGACTATGAGCGGCAATGATAATCGGCCTACCCGCATTGTAATTATCCAGGTAATATCGAAATGCCTTTTTGACATCCTCATAGGCAATATCCAGCGCTTTCTGCTTTAATATCAGGTCTTTGGTATCAAACACTTCAATATGTGCCTGTCGATAGAGTGGTGCATATACTTTGGCGCTACCATTGAAAACAGTGGCCTGGTTTTTAATGGTGGATTCTGCAATTTCCTTGTTCAGGTGATCATCGTTGATATCGGCGTTCCAGGGGTTGGCAGGCTTTTGCTTTTTGCTGTAAATGGTAGGATAAACAAAGAATACATCCACCGAAGCTTGAGATTGTTTGTCTTGTAACTGTCCGGTTCCTGGGGTCATGTCGGCCATATCGGATTGCTCCGGATGAGCTATCCAGTGTCTGATCGACTGATAATCTGGCGGAGTGGGAAGGTTGTCGAGATGTGCTCGGCTATAACGGGATTTACCCTGACTGAAAGCCAATATCGGCAATACGGCTAACACGAGATGAAAATAAAATCTCATAGAGGTGAATTTAATCTATTTGAACACATAAGTGATCTGCAAATGACGGCTAAGACCTTTCTCATTTGTGGAATGATTAGGTTTACCTCAGAATCCAACCCATATAAACCAATTGACTTATGAAAAAAATCAACTTAACCTATCTCGTGGCAGTGCTGGTCTTTGTGAGCTGCGGGGGCCCGCAACAAAGTGAATCCGGCAGCGAGGCCGCCACGGAAGCTCCTCAAGCAGGGCCAACCGGGGAAGTCACTTACTCCACTGATACAATCAACATGAACGGGTATTTTGCACATAAGCTTGAAGGAGCGCAAAAGGCACCGGGTGTGCTGGTGATCCACGAGTGGTGGGGTCACAATGACTATGCCCGTCGACGGGCTGATATGTTGGCCGATCTTGGTTATGTGGCACTTGCTATTGACATGTATGGCGACGGTAAAACTGCTGATCACCCGGAGGATGCGGGCAAGTTTGCCGGTATGGTGTTTGCCAATATAGATCAGGCCAAAGCCAAGTTTGAAGCCGCGATGAAAACCTTGCAGGAACATCCAAATGTTGACGCGGACAAAATTGCAGCCATTGGATATTGTTTTGGGGGCTCCGTAGCCCTGAGCATGGCTAATGCGGGTTATGACCTGGATGCAGTCGCAGCCTTCCACAGCGGTGTGGGTTTGCCAATTGCCCCTCCAGCTACGCTGAAAACCAAAATTTTAGTATGTAATGGTGCTGATGACCCGTTTGTGTCCGCAGAGTCTGTCGATGCTTTTAAAGCTTCCATGGAGGCTGTCCAGGCTGACTATCAATACATTGCTTATCCCGGGGCAGTTCATAGCTTCACAAGCACGGAAGCTGATGCCAATGGTGAAAAATTTGGATTGCCATTGGCTTATCATGCCGAGGCTGATTCATCCTCGTGGGCTGAAATGCAGGCCTTGTTTGCCCGGACGTTCTGATAAAGAAGATACCAATAGGCCGTTTCGACTAACGGCCTTTTTTATTTGCAAGGCCTGAAACTGCGTCGATGGCTACCGGTTGCGTCCCTCGCCGGCTGAGCGGGTTATTGTCAGCGAAGATGTGGTTTGGACCGTCTCCATGGATAGGTTCCCCTGGTCCAAGCGGATCACAGGACTGTACGAAAAGGTACCATCACCGGCGATTTGTTTAAGTCGATAAAAGCAATTCGCCGCCACTGCTCGCTCTTGAAACTGATATCTCCGGAGTTGTCTCGTGGTACCATGGCCCTCCACGAAGGTCCTTGTAGAAAAATTAATGCCGTCGATACTCCGCTCCACTTCGAATCCCATATTATCCGATTCCGCGACGGTGGACCACTTCAGATGCACCGTATGCTCAGCTGTATGGCCGGAGAACATCAAAAGCTGCACATGACTTTTTGCCTTGGGTGATTGACAATAGCCACTCGTAGTAACCGTGAAGAATGCAACAATTATGAACAGGAAAGTAGAGAGGTATTTCATGGCAACTGACTGGTTTGGTCAGTCGCAGTACGCACATGTTGTTGCCTATGGTTGCGTCGGGGAGAAGCTGGGGACTTGCAGGAAGATTATCTCTTGATGATTTTGGAGGTATAAGAACCCTCCATGCCTTCAAATCTCACCATGTAAATTCCGGAATCCCAGTTAGGCAGTCGATATTCGATTGCAGAGGCGGCCATCCTCATGGTCGTGTTTGTCGCAGCGAAAATTTACAGTGGCGCAGGAGAGTACCGTCAGGTTGCCGTCAAAATCCCAAAAAGTGGCATTGAGGTTACAAGTGAGGCCGTCATCGCCAGGAGAATCGCAGCTACCATCTGTAGGAATCGTGACATTGGTGCCAGCATCTTCCAGGTCCGCTTCATTCGAACATTGTCCGTATGTGGCAAATGCCGCAATCGCTAAGCAAAGTAGTAAACAAGATTTCCTGACAAAACGCCCCATAACAAATAGCTGTTGAAAAGAACAATACGAAAGTAGAGTTCTGATCTAAGCGTTATAGAGCAAAATCGACAAGCCACGATAAGGAGTCGTCGAACGGCAGATTACTTAGTTCCAGACGTGGATCTTGCCATCGGCATCGATCATTAGCTTTTCGTGCTCCAGGGGCACGATTACATCCAGGTCTTCATCAATGACGCCCATCTTGAGTGTCTTCTTGCTTTTTAGTATTGCATACCCACCGGTGAAAGAACTGATCCAGTAGTTCTTTACTACGCCAAGTGTCTTGTGATGATCCCCTTTGGACGAATACAATTCCGAAAACTCACGGAAATCCGCATTTACTTCATAGACAGCAGGAGTGACCACTTCTTTACCGGAGTAGTCGATGAAACCATGTCGCCGACCTAATCTCACACTTGCCCATTTTCTCCCATTCTTATTGAAGGAACTTATCTCATCGTAAACAGGCCGCACGACCACTGCTCCGCTACGATCAATAAATCCATATTTTCCATTAAGCTTTACCATGGCCCAATTATGATGTCTTCTGTTAAAAGGTTCGATGTATTCATATTTAGCAGCTACCACCTCCTTACCTGAACGATCTATGATACCATAAAAGCCATTTTTGATAATCAGCGCATAATTCCGGGCTGGCCTGCCAAAGGCTGTGATTTCATCGTACTGGGGCTTAACGACTTCCTGACCTAACCGATCTAAGAATCCAAACAAACCATTTTGTTCCACCTTTATCCAGGAAGGGTCACTCATGTATCGATGTATGGCATCGTATCGACAAGCCACTACCTCTTCTCCCGTAGGATCGATAAAACCCATCAGCCCGGATTTTTCTACCACAGCCCAATTGACCCCCTTGGAACCAAAATAGCCGATCTCGTCATACTTTGGCTGAACGACCACCTCCCCGGAGCGGTCAACGAACCCGAAAAGACCATGACGCTCGATCATAGCCCAGTTGTTTCGTCGGCGATCAAAAGAGTAGATTTTATCATACTCGGGATTAAGTAGTAACTGACCCGTACGATCCATTAGGCCATAGAAGCCGTTCTTTTGAACCATGGCCATTGGAGCGCCAAGGCTACCAAAGTAGTAGATCCGATCATATTCTATGGGCACCACTACTTTTCCGGTCCTGTCGATAAAACCGGTCTTTTGGTTTTTTCGAACCATGGCCCAACTCTCGTTGCCATAGGAGCCATAGTTACCAATATAATCATACCGACTAAGTGAATCTTCTTGCGCAGATACCGTTACGAACAGCATCAGACAGATAGTGTAAACAAGCAATCGTTCCATGTACCAAGGACACCAAGGCGCGTCGGGGGTTTCCTTATTACACCAAAAAAAGGCACCTGAATCTATCAGGTGCCCTCGAACTACTACAAGCCTCAATATGAAACTACGAGTACTTATGGGACTAATTCCCAGGTGCCGAAGCTACCTTTGGTCTTCATTTTTATTGCGTAAGGTACTTCGGTCGAAACCCAGATGGTTTTCTCTTTGATGCCCCTGGAAATTACTTTCCATGTATCGTATGTCCGGTCGCCTACGGTGATCTTTTCTTGCTTCAGCACTTCTATGTCCGACCAATACATTTGCGAGCCATCATTAAGATCAAATACAGGAATCGAAGCTTTGTAACCGGGTGCTAACGGAAGCGCGGCAATGAAATAATTAATAATTGCAGGCTCAAAAGCATTGTGAGGATAGGTTTTATCGTACTTTCTTGGCCGAAAGTCGGAACCCTCGGCAGGAATCAACTCCCCAGTAAATTGACTTGTGCTGAACGAAACGTCGATTGTATAAGCTTTCATCTCCAGCCTTCTACCTACATAACCAAGTGTGTGCTTGTCGAAGTACATCCTATCTGGAACTGCTGATTCATCCGCATTAAAGTAGACCGCCAATTCGTAAACAGATTTTCCTTCCCTTTCGACCTCTTTCATAATGTACAACATAGAACCGCTCGTTTTTGAATACCGAACCTGATGGGGTTGGATTCGCCCAGGAATAAGCACTCTGTCCCCGGGTATTACTTTTTGAAACTTGGGTTCTGTCGGTGGATTTTTTTGGGCGTTGGAACATCCTAGAGATACCAAAGCAGCCATGATCATTAAGCAGTTTCTCATTTTCTCAACTTTGTTAAAACACCCAACTTCCGGCAGGTGCAGGTTTAATCCCTTTCGCCCTCAGATACATCATTGTCTTTCCATGTTCACGTTGAAGATGGCTCATCACGATCAGCACTGCCTTGAGCCTCGTGATTTGCTTCGGGTTACTGGGGTGACCCCACGCCACCATAGCCTCCAGGTCCTTCTGGTCCAGGGTCGTTAGGCCTTTGCGGAAGTGCGCAAAAGATTTTTCCAAAATATCTATGACCGCTTCTTTTTCCTGAGGGGGATTGGATCGATCCGGAATGGCAAAGTCAGGGGCTCCCGCATTTACAGAACCGGCGAACCCAATGTTGGAGGCTGTCGTGTGATTAAGCTGATTGGCAAAGTTCCTGACGGGATCTCCCGGTGAAAAATCAAAGTATTCGGCCGGCATCAACTTCGCGGAGGCCACTACCATTTGCGTCATTAAATCCCAGGAATCAACCAGGTCTTTTGTACTGATTGCCTGCGACCGGAGGCCCAAAGGACCGCCTACCAGCACCAGTACTGTTAGCATAATATTCAATCTTTTCATTTGCTACTTTTAATAGGTTGGATGAAGTATACTGGCAATACGGGTCACCTGTTGTCGTAAGCGGCTAAGTAGGCTTTTTTCTTGATGGAAGCGGACGACCCATTTAACAAAACGGCGGGCCCCCTTGTGACGATTTCAAGCCTGGTGAGGAAGGTAATCAGCCTGCTGGCTTACCGATTCGAGTCATCCACTCGCTCAATACCGTATTTTTAAGTAGGCATCGTTTTAGGTTATGATCGCAGGATATAAACAGCTACGGGTTAAGCATTGGTCAATTCTCCTCCTTTTTTGGGGATGTGTGGCTGTCATCATATCTAATCAACTGTATTTCAATAGTATCAAAAATGGGCTTAATCCAAACTGGTCATCCATTTTTTTGGACCAACTCCCCATCTGGTTCTTATGGTTGTTATTCACACCCCTACTGATCTATTTGGTCAATCGATTCCCCTTCGAGAGCGACCGATGGTGGAGATCAACGCTCATCTATTTAGTGACAGGTGGGTTCATCCTGATGCTTTTGAGTAATGTGACGTTGATTTATATGTTTTTGATCCATGGTTACCTGGACTTGTCGACTGCCTCTTTTGACCAGTATCTTCCCTACCTAATCTCCCGGATTTCCAATGATTTCCTGATCTATTCGCTGGTCATGATGATTTTGGTACTCATCCGGTCTTACTCAATTCGAAAGAACCATGAGCTCAATATGGCTTTAATGAGCCTGCGAAACAATCAACTGAAAAATCAGCTTACCCAGGCCCAGTTGCAAGCGCTGAAATTACAACTCAATCCGCATTTCCTTTTCAATACCCTCAACACGATTTCGTCGTTAATCATCGTCGGGGAGGAGCAAACCTCCATCAATATGACATCCAAATTGGGTGATTTTCTTCGTCGTACGCTCGAGATGGCAGATCACGAGATGGTCCCTCTGGCCAAAGAGCTTGAATTCTTCAACCTTTATCTGGAAATTGAGTCCATTCGCTTTCGTGACAAATTGGAACTAAGACAACAGATCGACGATGCATGCCTTTCCACCCTTGTTCCTAACCTCATACTGCAGCCGCTTATCGAAAATGCCGTTAAATATGGCGTATCAAAAAAGAAAGAAGCAAAACTAATAGAGCTGAGTGTGCGGAGAACCGATGACCTTTTGGAGGTCTGCCTATTCAATGAGGGGCCCCTGCTGAGTTCGGAAAATCAAGGTAATGGAGGGATCGGCTTAAAAAATGTGAAGGAGCGACTGGAAAAGATCTATGCTAAGCAATTTTTCTTTGCGATGGAAAATGACAAGCTTCGGAATGGTGTAAAGGTGCTACTTCAAGTTCCATTAAATTATAACTGAATTGACAAAGAAAGCGAGTCCAATTCCGGTTTTGATCGTCGAGGATGAACCCTTGGCACGAGAGGCAATCAAGAAATATTTGCTTCAATGGCCACAGTTTGACATTGTGGCGGAATGCAGCAACGGCTTGGAGGCTATTGGAGCAATCAGGAGTATGGATCCAGCCGTGGTGCTGCTAGATATCGAGATGCCTGAGTTGAATGGTCTGGAAGTCTTGAGAAAGACCGCTAACCGAGCTATTCACTTTGTATTTATCACCGCATTCGAACAATACGCGGTGATGGCCTTCGAAGAAAATGCCGCTGATTACATTTTGAAGCCCTATACCGAGGAGAGGTTTGAAGCCATGCTCAATCGTGTGTTAGAGAAAATTGATCAGGAAGTAGTACCAGCAAAAGTACGACAGGCCGGTTGGCCGGATCTACCTGCAACACCACGTTATCTAGCTAAACTGACATGCAAAAGCAAGGGGAAAATACGATTACTCAATGTTTCATCGGTTTGCGCTATCGAAAGCGCTGGAGCATTTTGTAAGCTGAAAACTGACAACACAACTGAGTTCACGAACCTGACCATGAAAGAACTAGAAAAAATGTTAGATCCAACAAAGTTTTTGAGAATTCATAAGTCCTTTATGGTGAACATTGACCACATAGAATCTTTGGAATCCTACTTTCATGGTGAGTACATTCTTCACCTCTCAAACGGCGCGCAGGTAAAGCTCAGTCGGAGCTATAAGGATCGGCTCACCAAAATACTGAATCAATACCTGTGACTTAGAAGAAGGGCATAAAAAAAGCCCCTTCTCAGGGGCTTAAACTTTGACAAATGTCTAAACTAACTGCCGCAGCCTACACACTCGATCTCAGAGTTCATAGGCCTGGTGCCATTTAACTTCATTTTCAGGTTGTGGATCTTATCCCGAATTTCCATGTCCGTGAACATATCTCCGGTAAGTTTCCCTTCCAAAACCGAAATCTCTGCTTCTATTTCTTTAACGCTCATAATTGATCTGTCAGCTAAATATTGAACACAATTTACCATGAAAAAGGTCCGTCGGCAAGTCAAAAATTGACATTTTTCTACTTGATCTCGACCTTATCCAAATTGATGAATTCAATCTGATCTTCCTCATTCAGGGTGATCCCGATTACGGAATCCTTGTGAACATTTCCCGCCAAGATATCCTTGGAAAGCGCATTGAGTATTTCTCGTTGCATCACCCTTTTCAAAGGTCTTGCCCCAAACTGCGGGTCAAAACCCACTAGGGCCAAATGATCCAGCACCTGCTCATCTGCTTCCAACTTGATCCCACTTTCATCCAAGCGCCGTTGGATCAATTTGAACTGTATGTCGACGATCTGTCGAAGGTCGTTCTTGCCCAGGGGCTTGAACATAATGGTCTCATCGACTCTATTTAGGAATTCAGGCCGTACTGAGCGCTTCAATAATTCGAATACTTGCGCCCTGGTTTCAGCCATAACCTGATCTTGATTCCATTCCTCCATGCTGCCAAAGTTTTCCTGGATTATGTTAGAGCCAATATTGGTGGTCATCACCACGATCGTATTTTTGAAATTGGCCACTCGGCCTTTACTGTCGGTAAGTCTGCCATCGTCCAGTACCTGTAATAGCACATTGAAAGCGTCCGGGTGTGCTTTTTCAATCTCATCGAGCAAGATCACACTATAGGGTTTTCGTCGGACAGCCTCGGTCAACTGCCCCCCTTCATCATACCCGATATAACCCGGAGGTGCTCCAATCAGTCGGCTCACCGCATGACTCTCCTGGTACTCGGACATATCGATGCGTACCATAGCATTTTCATCGTTGAAAAGGTAGTCGGCCAGCGCTTTGGCCAGCTCGGTTTTCCCAACGCCGGTTGTTCCAAGAAAGATAAATGAACCAATGGGCCTTTTCGGATCCTGCAGACCTGCTCGGCTTCTTCTGACAGCATCAGACACTGCGGTTATCGCCTCTGCTTGCCCGGCTACCCTCTTGCCGAGTTCTTTCTCAAGCTGCAGCAGTTTTTCCCGATCACTTTGAAGCATTTTCGTCACGGGAATACCAGTCCACCTGGCCACCACATCGGCAATGTCCTCGGCATCTACCTCCTCCTTCAAAAGAGACTCAGCATCTTGCATGGCCTCCAATTGCACCTTGAATTGTTCGAGGCGCTGCTCGGCTTCAACGATTTTGCCGTAACGGATCTCAGCAACTTTACCCAACTCGCCGGCTCTTTCCAGCTGCTCTGCCTCCGTTTTAAAAGACTCGAGGTTCTCCTTTTCCTTTCGAATACCCTGTATCACCGATTTTTCATTCTCCCACTTGGCTTTCAGCTCGTTGCGTCGACCTTCCAGTTCGGCCAGTTCCCGCGACAAATCAGCTTCTTTTATTTTGTCCCGTTCCCGGCGGATTGCTTCTCGCTCTATTTCCCTTTGCATGATCTTACGATTGAGTTCATCCAGCTCCTCAGGTAGTGAGTCGATCTCAATCCTCAACTTGGAGGCAGCTTCATCCATTAGGTCAATGGCCTTGTCGGGGAGAAAGCGATCTGATATATATCGGTGCGACAACTGTACTGCTGCAATGACGGCATCGTCTTTGATTCGCACACCATGATGCACCTCATATTTGTCTTTTATCCCACGCAGAATAGAGATAGCATCCTCCGTTCCTGGTTCATCGACCATAACTGATTGGAATCTACGTTCCAGGGCCTTATCCTTTTCCACATATTTCTGATACTCCTTCAGTGTGGTTGCGCCTATCGCATGCAATTCACCCCTGGCGAGCGCAGGTTTCAGCAAGTTAGCAGCATCCATCGCTCCCTCACCCCCTGAACCGGCTCCAATTAATGTATGGATCTCGTCGATGAACAATATGATTTCCCCTTCGCTATCGGTGACTTCCTGAATTACGGTTTTGAGCCGCTCTTCAAACTCACCTTTGTACTTGGCCCCGGCAACAAGAAGGCCCATATCCAGCGAGATTAGTGTCTTGGATTTAAGATTTTCTGGCACATCTCCATCCACTATTCTCTGCGCCATGCCCTCTACTATTGCGGTTTTTCCCACCCCGGGCTCACCGAGCAAAATCGGGTTATTTTTTGTTCGTCTGGAAAGAATCTGCAGTACTCTTCTTATCTCGTCATCCCTCCCAATGACCGGATCAATCTTGCCTTCCCTGGCCAGCTCATTAAGGTTTTTTGAATACCTCTCGAGCGCCCGATACTTGGACTCGGCATTTTGGTCGGTCACCTTTTTATCGCCTCGTAATTCTTTGATTGCGGCTATGAGTGTTGACTGGTCGAATCCGCCATCCCGCAACAGCTGTCCAGGTGTATCCTGACTTTCCTGAACAGCCAGTAGCAGATGCTCCACGGCTACAAACTCGTCCCCGAATGTCGGTAAAAAACTTGCTGCCTTGGTCAAGGCCTTATGCGCATGATCACTCAAATAGGGTTGTCCACCGGAGACTTTCGGGTAATCATCCAATATCTTTTCCAAGCGAGACTGAAGCTGCGGCAAATTTGCCCCAACCTTCTTGGTCAAAAACGCTATCAAATTCTCATCAGATCGCAGCAGCGCCATGAGCAAATGACCCGTTTCGATTGCTTGCTGTCCACCATTTGCCGCTAAGGCGGTAGCATTTTGTATTACTTGCTGAGCCTTGATGGTATAATTCTCAAAATTCATCACTTGTCCTCCTTTCGGTAAAGCCTGATCAAAACCTACGCCATAGCCATTTTTGGTAATAATTCAGTCAATATGTCTTGACTCACTATTCTTTACCTGCCACTTCGGCCATAATGGCGTGAAAATTCATAAAATCATTGTAGCTTGCTAGAAGCTGAACCAATGTATTGATAATGATCGCCAGGACTTGCTATTGGCTCTTGCCAATGGCTTTTCTAGTGTCACGGGCTGGCAACGCCCAAAAATCCAGTGACCTGGAAAAGGACTATGAATTTGCTTTGACGTTATTCTACGAGGAGTATTACCCCGACGCCTTGGAGCAATTCCTGCAAATTGCCGAAGTAGATGCCAACTACGAGGACATTCCTTACCGCATTGAGACACTTCATTTCATGGCCGGGGACTATGAGCGACCGCTGGATACGCTGTTGGCTTATGCAGACAGTTACGGCGCTGAGGACAAGTTTTATCACTACTGGTTAGGACAGGTTTTTGCCAAAAAATATTTGTTCAGTGAAGCTATTTCCAGCTGGCGGACTTTTTTGGATATGAGTGCGTACAAATCTCCGGAAATCGTCGAGGAGACCAGGCAGTTTATCGAAAAAGCTGAAAAGTCAATCGCTTTCTTTTCCGCGCAGGGAGAGTACAAGGTTCGGGAGTTGCCCACAATTAATACGCTTGAGGACGAACGACACCCGGTAAAAATTGGGAGAGGTGACCTGGCATATTTGCACACCGAAGTGAATGATGCGGGTGAGGAAATAACCGAAATCAGGCTCAGAGCTGATGACTCATCTCATAAGCAACTATTCAGCAACATTGAGTTTTCCGTTCGGGGATTTGGTGCTTTTGGTCATGGCGGACCTGGAATCTATCTGTTTGATGCGAAGGGTTCAACAATGAAGGCAACGGCAAAGGGGACTAGCTGGACCCGTCCGGAGGATAGCAACCTGAAGATACCTAAGAGCAAGAACGGGATGGAGATCTTCCTTTCCTCAGACGAACAATTAGCCTTTTTCATCTCTTCGAAGGGGTACAGCAAAAACGGCACTGATATTTACTACATGCGGAAGGACCCTTCGGGAAAGTGGCAACGGCCTGAGGCCCTACCTCCTCACATCAACACGTTAAAAAATCAAAGATCCCCCTACTTCGACGAATCGACAGCCAACCTCTATTTCAGCTCCGACGGCTTTGAAAGTGTGGGTGGCTATGATGTCTTTAAGGTCCAATTTGACAGTACCTCCGGCAGTTGGGGCCAGCCACAACAACTCCCATATCCCGTCAATACTCCGCAGGATGAGTTGGACTTTGTCATCGGCCAGGATGGTATAGGGTATTTCAGTTCCAATCGACTCTACAGCAAAGGCGGTCTTGACATTTATCAGGCTCAACGCCTGATTATGGTGGATGTGAACGGTCAACTGGTGTCCGACGATGGTCCCACGGCTGGTGGAACACCGAAACGCAGCATTACTTTTGAGCCGTTGAATTATGTAGGGGACATGTATCAGGTAAGAGCCGACGAGGACGGGACTTTTAAGGCAAAGCTATCTTTGAACGACCCTTACCTTGTCTCGGTTTTTGAGCGTGGACGAATAATTTATGAAGATACGTTGCTCCTTGCGGACCTCTCGGAGAAAAGCCAGGTAGAAGTAGTCATCCCACAGAAAGCCTCCTCAGATGAAACCGAACAAATAGCGAGAACCCGGATCGCCGCTGGGGAAATAGAAGAACTAGATGAAACGGATATTTTCCGAGCTCAGGGCAAATCTTATTTCCGAAAAGGAGCGGCTGTTGGGGAAAATATTTATTACGAATTCGGAGTAATCGACAAAAGCAAAGGTTCGGAAGAAACTTTCCGGAGTTTGGTTGAACTACTGAAAGCCAATCCGGAGGAAACACTGGAAATCTCCGGTTATACCGATAACGTTGGTCCGGCCGATGCCAACCTGTGGGTTTCCAGGAGGCGAGCAATGATGGTAAAAAAATTATTGGTGCAAAGAGGCATTAATCCAGAGCGGTTAGTGACCACCGGTTATGGAGAAAGGTTCCCCATCGCTTCCAATGATGACGAAAAAGAAGGGCGCGAGTTTAATCGGCGTATCGAGTTCTATTTGGTAAAGTCCTTCGGTAATTGACCGGTGCTTTTTGATTCAAGGAGACTCCTGTATCTTCGAATCATGTCTACAACCAACTCCCGCAGAAAATTTGTAAAAAAGGCGGCTGCCGGTGTACTTGGGAGCAGTGCTATCGTCGCGTGCAACGAACCTGACAAAAAAGACGCCCCCGCTGCGAATATCAATTTTAACAAGACCATCCGCTGGAAGATGACCACCACCTGGCCGCCCAACTTTCCAGTTGTAGGCGAAGGCTGCCAAATGATGGCCGAATGGGTAAAACGCATGTCGGGAGGTCGCCTTGAAATCGTGGTTTATGGAGGAGGTGAATTAATACCAGCTTTGGAGGGGTTCGATGCAGTCAGTAACGGCGCCGTAGAGATGAATCATGGTGCCGCCTATTATTGGGCTGGCAAACTGCCCGCCTCTCAGTTTTTTGCGGCCGTTCCTTTTGGGATGAATGCTCAGCAGATGGGTTCATGGATCCTTTCCGGTGGTGGCCAGGCACTTTGGGAAGAGTTGTACGCGCCCTACAACCTGTTGCCTGTGTTATGTGGAAACACTGGCGTGCAAATGGGTGGCTGGTTCAACAAAGAAATTAGGACAATCGAAGATCTCCGAGGTTTGAAGATGCGAATTCCCGGCCTTGGAGGTAAGGTGCTGGCAAAGTCAGGAGGCACGCCCATTTTGGTTCCGGGAGGCGAAATTTATACCAACCTGGAGCGAGGTGTTATTGACGCCACAGAGTGGATCGGCCCCTACCACGATTATAAAATGGGTTTCCATAAAGTTGCCCAATATTACTATTTCCCGGGTTGGCACGAGCCCGGTCCAGTACTGGAGATGATTATAAACAAACCCAAGTTCCAGTCCTTACCAGAGGATCTGCAAGAAATAGTACGGACGGCATGCTTACGCCTAAACCGTTGGATGATGGCAGAATTCGATGCCAAAAACGGCGAATATTTGGCCAAGATCCTGGAAGAAGGCCAGGTCCAGGTCAAACCTTACCCTACAGAGGTACTACAGACCCTGAAGGCAAACACTGATGAGGTTTTAGCCGAACTCACCGAAAGAGATCAAAGTAGCCGAAAGGTATATGAAGCCTTCGCTGCATTCAAGCGGCAAGTCTCCACCTGGACCAACGTCAGTGAAAAGGTGTTTTACAATTCATTGACCTGATATCACAGATCACATAACACCTGATTTTTAATTTTTCACAAGGCGCTTGGTTATTGTTTTTGTACCCAATTTGATATTGGCCATGTAAATACCTGCCTTCAACGTCAATTCCCTGGAAATTGTAAGGACTTTAGCATTTTTCGTCAGCGCTTCATCTACGACCAGTTTGCCGTCCAAACCGAGTATCTGCAACCTGACCTGCCCACGGTAATCGTTTGAAATTTCAATGTTTAAAACTTCCACCACCGGATTTGGATAGACATTTACGATGGATTCATCCTCAATGGATGCAGAAAGTGGTTCCTCAATGGCTAAATCTATGCCGTCGGTACCAATCATACCTGTGACCTCCGTCTCCGACCCCTCTTCAACACTTAAGTCAATCGATTGTCTGCCCACTCCTGGTATTTCTACGGTCAGGGTGTATTCACCATCAGGAAGTTCGCTGAATGTGACAAACCCATCGGCATCTGTGGTAGCACTGGCTACAAACTCACCATTGGCATCGTAGAGCACGACCAGGGTATTTGGAACAGGATCTCCGTTGGCGACACGGCCCTCCACGATCTTCGATCTTCCGGCAGTGGCAATCGCCTGGAACACTATCTCCGCGCTACCAGTAATACCATCAATGGCGGAAGTGGGTTTATCTGCCACAGCAATGGCCACGCCAGTTACATTCCCGCGAACGTTGATCGTTTCGAAGGTAGCAGAAGGATTCAAGACAGGTGACTGTCCTCCCAAATAAGTTGGTACGAGCGATCCGTCTGTAGGGATAGCCAACAAGGTATATTCACCTGATGGCACATCGGTAATATCAAACCTCCCTTCACTACTTATGGTAGTCGATGTGGCATTGCTAAAGTCTGTAATATCGATGATGGATACAACACCTCCTGAAACTGGACTGCCAGCGGAGTTGGTAACCGTACCGTCAACTGAAAACAAGACCGTTTCACCATCGTCCACATCATTTACCTCAATGGTCACCGTGGCTGTTGAGCTATTGGTCCCATCAGAAGCTGTTATCTCTAAATCAAAGTTTTGCGTGGTTTCAAAATCAAGCGCCGTATTATCTGCTACGGTGATTTCACCAGCATCGGAAATCGCAAACACACCAGCATCGTTGCCTCCTGTGATGCTGTGAGTGACCGAACCACCTTCCGGATCAGTACCGGTGACCGTTCCCACAACCGTACCATTATCCGAGTTTTCGTCGACGCTGAAAGTAACATCGGCGAGCGCAGGAGCTTCATCCACATCTGTGACGGTGACTGTTAAAACAGCGGTAGAATTATTTGTACCATCGCTTACCTCTATGGTTATTGCGAAGGTTGGATTTGTTTCAAAATCCAGTGCGGTTGCATCAGCCACCGTGACTGCCCCAGTAGAACTGTCGATAGCAAAAGCATTGCCCGTATTGCCAGCCGTTATGCTATAAGTAAGGCTAGCCCCTTCTGGATCAGTGGCTGTCATGGTAGCCACTGCCGTGTCATTGCCACTGTTTTCCACAATGCTCGCAGTAGCATCCGCAATAGTTGGAGCCTCGTCCGCACCGCTAATCGAGACAACAAGTTGAGCGGTGGTGGCGTTGGTGCCATCGCTTGCTTGAATGTCTAGCTCATATTTATTAGTAATCTCGAAATCCAGATTCGTAACATCCGCAACTGTAACCTCGCCCGATGAAGCATCGATGGCGAAAATACCATCGTCATTGCCACCAATAATGCTATACGTCAAGGCTGTACCATCAGGATCAGTAGCCACCATTGTGGCAACGGCCGTCCCAACAGCACTATTCTCGGCTATGCCAGCAGATTCGTCTGCCATGGTAGGAGCCTCATTGACATCCGTTACAGAAACTGTCAGCGTTGCGGTCTGTGTATTGGTGCCATCAGTTGCCTCGACGGTAAGAGAATAGCTTGATGTCGCCTCGAAATTGAGTTTGCTGGCATCGGCAACTGTGACTTTTCCAGTTGAGGAATCAATCGCAAAGACACCATCGGTATTGCCGCCAGTAATATTGTAGGCGACAGTACCACCCTCTGGATCATTGGCCGAAAGCGTCGTAACGACTGTCCCGTTGCCACTATTCTCGGCCACACTCGCGTTTTCATCCACCAAAGCAGGAGCTTCATCCTCGTCGGTTATAGTTACCGTAAGCGTAGCTGTACCCGTATTGGTGCCATCAGTTGCCTCTATTGTGAGTGTATAACTGTCTGTAGTTTCAAAGTCCAATGCGCCCGCATCGGCAACAGTGACTTCTCCTGTCGAACTGTCTATGTCGAATGCACCGTCACTGTTTCCATCCGTAATGCTGTAGGACAAGGTACCACCTTCCGGGTCACTACCGGAAAGCGTTGCCACAGATGTTCCGTTTACACTGCTTTCAGAAATACTTGCCGTATCGTTGGAAATTGCTGGAGCCTCGTCTTCATCTTCCACAGTAATGGTCAAAGTCGCTGTATCGGTATTAGTGCCGTCGGTAACCTGTATGGTCAAGGAGTAGCTGTCAGTCGTTTCAAAGTCTAACACTTCGCCATCGGCCACAGTAACCTCTCCTGTGGAACTATCAATCTCAAAGGCGCCATCGCTATTTCCGCTGGTAATGCTATAGGTCAATGTACCGTTTTCAGGGTCGCTACCGGTCAGGGTCGCGACGGAGGTTCCATTGGCGCTATTCTCGACAATGCTTGCCGAGTCATCGACCAGCGAAGGCGATTCATTCACATCGGTCACTTCTATGGTCAGGGTGGCGCTGGTCGTTTCCACACCATCGGTTACATCAATGGTTAGCGTATAGCTGTCGGTATTTTCAAAATCCAGCGAACTGTTGTCGGCAACTGTAACTTCACCCGTATCTTCATCTATTTCAAATACGCCAGAGGTATTTCCATCGGAAATGGAGTAGGTCAACGTATTTCCATCTTCGTCAGAGCCCGACATAGTCACCACGGAAGTGCCGACCGTAGCATCCTCACTGACTGTCGCGCTTTCATTGTCCAACGTGGGGCTCTCGTTGACATTGGAAACATTTACCGTAAAATCAGCATTTGCATTGGCAGTACCGTCAGTCACACTGACCGTCAAAGTATATGATTCGGTTGTCTCAAAATCAATGCTCGAATTATCCGAGATGGTAATCTTGCCTGTGGATGCTTCGATTGCAAAAACTCCGTCATCATTGCCATTATCGATGGTGAAAGTCAGGTTATCGCCATCTGTGTCACTGCCAACACTGCTAAATACGGTTGCTCCATTCGAAACGTCCTCCGAAATTGTGGTGCTATTAGCGCTTATCGTAGGGGCGTTATTATTGAACCAGACATCCAGTCTGAAATAGCTGGTGCCAAACCCAATAATATCAAGGTCTCCGTCACCATCAAGATCTTCCAGTACTCCCTCGGAACTACTGGCCCCAAGGGTTGCTGAACCGAGCAGGCCTAAAGTGATCGAGCTAGAGAAACCTGCCGAACCATCATTGATAAATACCTTATCTCCACTTAAGGATGGGTTCGAATTATAATATCCTTGAGCAAAAAGATCCAGGTCGCCATCGCCATCTACATCACCAATGGCAAAATCATTTGCAGGAATATTGATGCTGGCACTTGTGAAGGTACCTCCTAAGTTGGTCACCAATCTTGGATCTGTCGTCGATGCAGTAATTATATCCAGGTCGTCATCACCATCCAGATCGGCAATGTCATAACCAAAAGAGAATTGCGCAAGGGCGACACTCTCCAGAACCGGTATAGTACTACCTGTACCCATATCATTATTGAGGGCCACGAATTTGGATCCGGAATCGTATACAAATAAGATTGGATCCGGATCGCCATCATTATCCATATCGGCAAAATCAGTTCCGGTGATCGTACCTGAAATACTGGTGAGTTTGGCTGATTGGAAAGTGCCATCTCCGTTGTTTGTATAAATACGACTGTATGGGCCCGGTGAGTAGGTGCGTCCGACGAACATGTCAACATCCCCATCGCCATCAAAATCACCAAATTTCACGTCGTTATAGCCACTGCTATTGCTTATTAACTGCAGCAAGCTGAATGAACCACTTCCGTCATTCTGATAGATGGTAACGCCAGTGCTAGCGGTGAAGGCAACATCGATATCGGCATCGCCATCTACATCCACGGGCGTTACTTTAAGAACTGCGGAACTACCGAGGCTCATGCCTGAATCGGCAAACCCGGCACTGCCATCATTCAACCAAACTTTTCCGCCACCATCCGTCGCAAGAATGAGGTCTTTGTCACCATCGTCATCAATATCTCCGAAGGCAATATCTCTTAATCGATCGGCAGAACTTAGCTGTGCGGTTGCTTCGAAACTAGCAGGGCTGGGATCATTTACTGCGCCGGAAACTGCTATCACAAACGTTTTGTCGAATGCTACGCCGAACTCGTTAGTAGCTCTTACCCTGAGGTTGATCTCATCGAGGCCAGTGTACCTTCTTAGGTCCGCGTTAATACGCAAATTGCCATTGGCAAGTGTAAAGAAAGGATTGTGTTCGTCTCCGTCTCCAGCAACGAACTCCACAGTATGGTCAGAGCTACCAGGATCCGTCACGTTGAAGGCGCCAATGTGTGTGCCAATTGGCACACTTAAATCAATGGTCTCAGCAGGGTCGATAAATCCAATCGTTACATCTGTGGGTGCGCTTGCATTGATCCCTATCAGGTTAGTGGCGCTGGTCACACCCACACCAACCAGGTCCTGGTTGCCGTCATCGTTGATATCACCTACGCGGACACCTCTGGGGCTATCAAACCCAATGATAGCTTGGGAAGTGAATGATCCACTCCCATCATTGACCAATTGAACGGCCTGCTCCGAGGATCCAGTCGTCACCACTACATCAAGGTCTCCATCACCGTCCAGGTCGCCCACATCAAGGAAGTAAGGGTTGGTAACAGCTATGCTTTCTGCTGAAGCAGTAAAGGAACCGGATCCATCATTGTCAAATGCATAAAACTTGTTGAAAGCCAGGGACACTGAAAGTAGGTCCAGGTCGCCATCGGAATCGATATCGGCTAATGTGAAGAAATTACCATTTATCGTGATCGTCTCGTCCACCGTAAATGCACCCGAGCCATTGTTTAGATAGGTGTAGGCGTAGGTTCCTTGTGCTGATATCACCACATCCGGATCACCATCACCATCGATATCCTCAATTTGAACATCGTTTATAGTACCACCAACAGAGGCAAAAGAGTTAGAGGAAAACCCTCCTCCGTAATTATCGAACCTGTAAGCGACATTATCAAAAGCCAAAACCATGTCCTGATCACCGTCGCCATCCAGGTCGGCCACCGCTACTCTGGCATCATCGAAGGCCCCCGTTGCAGACGAGAGGATCGTCTTGGAAGTATACTGGAAGGTACCGGCAAATCCATCATTATAATAGATAGTCAATGCTTCATTGTAGCCATCCCGGTGTTTGAAAACAATATCCAGGTCACCGTCGCCATCCATATCTCCCAGGGCAGCATCATCTATGTAGCCAGGGGTTGCGGGGAAAACCATCGTTCCTGAGGAAGCGGTAGGTGTGGCGTCCACAAGACTCCCCCCGGCATTGAACGCGATAAGAAGCGCGTTATCTCCCCCGATTACTGCGTCAAGGTTACCGTCATTGTTAAGGTCACCAAGTTCAAGGGTGGTAGGTGGATTATCAGCGAAAGTGTTTCCGGTGGTATTAAATGGATTCACGCCGAAGTTGCCAAAACCACTACCAGGTAGGTCTACATCTACCGTTAGCTCGTGGGTAGATGAAACGCTTTGCGTCACATCTGTTACCTTGACCCTAATCTTCGCTTCTGCTACATTGGCATTGGCAAAATCCGAGTTGGCCAGTAGTTTGTCGTCTTTAATGGTAAAGAATCCATTGTGATCATCTCCATTGCCGGCAACTAACTCGTAGGCAAACATACTTCCGGCAGCACCATTGTTGGTGAATTGTATATGTTCGAGTCCAAATCCTTTAAAAGGATCAATTGAACTATTGCTGAGGTACACTTCTGATGGGGGGATCGGTTCGTTGAAATATAACCCGTCCTGATACCTGTTTGCAAAGAAAATATCATTGTCACCATCCCCATCAAAGTCACCAATGGCTACATCATACGAACTGCCTTGACCAAAGGAATCAAATCCTTTAACGAACGGTCCGCCGGCAGAAGTGATCCCATAAACGTTGTTATCATTCAAAGCGAAGTTGGCATTGACAATGTCAAGGTTGCCATCATTGTCCATGTCTCCAATACCAATACCACGCACATGACTATATCCGAAGCTACCGGTGGAGGATAGGCTGCCCGAAACCTTGAAGAAGAACTGATTTCCGTTGTTGGCGCTACCCAACACGACATCCAGGTCATTGTCATTGTCTAAGTCCCCTAATGCCAGGGTATTTACGGCAGTGGTACTACTAAATGACGCAGCGGCTGTGAAATAGGGAATACCTCCCCCGTCATTGTAGTGAACATGGACAAATCCATCATTCTCCCCTGCCAATACGACATCCAAGTCACCATCACCATCGAAATCGGTTAGCCTCAGCTCATCGGCTTGTGGAAAGGTCGATGCACCTCCCAGTGCGAAATCCTGAGAGCCATCATTGAGATAGGCAGCACCCAAATTGCCATTATCGGAAATGGCGAATATGTCAATGTCACCGTCACCATCCAGATCACCCAACTGAAATTTCTTGGCCTGTTCGAAGTATGCGAGGCTGCTTTGTGTGAAGCCAGCGGAGCCATCATTCTCCAGCACGGTAAAGTAATCTGCGCCATCCAAGAGAACGATATCCACGTCACCATCTCCATCCAAGTCCGCGATTTGACTGTCGTAGATGGTTTGATCTCCGTATATGGCGATGCTGGATTGCGTGAAAGAACCACACCCATCATTTAATAGCAGGAAAGACTCAACTCCGCCAACAAAAATATCCAGATCGCCATCCCCATCGAAATCGGCCGTATGGGTGGTATAAGACTGTTGATCACCTCCGAACGTGCCGGAAGCCTGCAGAAAACTACCTGGAGCCGGGGTGGGAGCAGCACCTGGTGATTGGACGACAAATGATTTCTCAAAAGTATTTGAGTCATCGTCGGTCGCACTGATCCTGACATTGAAGGTCTTTGTACCGGCGTTGAACCCTCGCACGTCGGCATTAAGTACTAAATCGTTGCCTTGAATCGTGAATAGCCCATTGTCCGTATCTCCTGTGCCGCTAACAAGGTTCAGTGTATGTCCGCTGCCCTGATTTGGGTCTGTGACGGAAAATGTCCTTATCACCTGACCAATTTCTTTTTCAAATAGATTGTCGCCGCCTGCAATCGCAATATCCGAAGGAGCCGTACTGAAACTTCCATGGATAACTGCATCTGTTCCATTGCCACCAAACACCATGTCCACGGTGCCGTCACTATTGAGGTCACCAAAATCAACGGTATGGGCGATCCCATTGAACGGGCTAAGCGGGCTGAAAGAGAACCCCGCAGAGCCATCATTTACAAGAATAGGGTTAGGATTCCCTGGACTATGCCGGTTGGCCATAATAATGTCCAGGTCTCCGTCTCCATCCATATCCACCAGGTCCATATCTGTCGTCGAAATGGTAACGGAGGAGGTCGGAAATGCCACTGAGGTGAATGTGCCGGTCCCGCCGTTGAGCAATATTTGCCGTCCATAGTATGGACCCACAGCCACAATATCCAGGTCGCCATCACCATCCAGATCGCCTAATTCGAGATCCATCGCATTGGAGGATCCTGTTCCTGGCGTAACCGTGCCAATGCTCGTCGTGTTAATGCCAGAAGTGTCTATTGTTAATCTGACAAGACCGGAGGCGCCGATCGCGATCGCTTCCAGGTCATCATCCCCATCGAGATCTCCAATGGCTACGGCATTCCAAGATCCTCCGATGGAGGTGCCAACGGTGAAGGTGCCACTGACATTGTTGTTTTGATACAGTCTAAGACCGCTAAAATTTCCCCTGGGCACCAGAATATCTTTTTCGCCATCTCCATCAAGGTCCCCTATGGCCAGGTCGTCCCCAGAGGTGCCGAAAGTGCTCTGTGAAAGTGATATAACATTACCACCTGCAGTAGCGAGATATTCGCTCTCAACTTCCCAAATCCTGTTACCGGGGCCTGCAGTGATGATATCCAGATCACCATCATCATCAAAATCACTGAGAGCAAGTGCCTCCACATTGTATCCGATCGTGCCGAAAGATGCGATGAGGTTCCCCATATTGCCACTCCCATCATTGGCGATGATATAGTTTTTCGAGCCGAGAGCATCCGATACAATGAAGTCCAACTCTCCGTCTCCATCCATATCTGCCAAGGCAATATCTCTATTGTTCCCATTGGCCAGCGTATTTGCATTGGACGTATCATCAAACGTGATCGGGGGATTCGCCAACGGAATCGTAACGGTGAGGGCTTTTTCAAACGAACCTCCGCCGCCATCCACTACTCTTACTCGAATATTGAATGAGTTACGTGCTAATGGATTTAGGTCTTCTTTGATACTCAGGACTCCCTGACCAAGCCCCGTACTGACCTTAAACAAATTATTGTCATCGTCACCAGCTCCTGATGCCAGGCTGAATGTCGCTCCAGGCCCGTCACTATCTACAGATGTCAAAAGTCCTATGTTCTGACCAACTTTTGGGAAAGGATCCTGGGCCAGCTGAATTGTGATATCCGTTGGATCATCGGAAAGGGTATTATAAAGCACCTCCGCATTGCCCACCTTACCAAGTAATAAATCCACATCACCATCGCCATCAATGTCACCAAAATCGATGGAGAATGCATTGGATCCCAGCGATACACTTGAAAGGGTGAAAAAGGCTCCTGATAGACAGTTTGCAAGCAGATAATTATCGCCACCAGGGTTGGCAAGAGTGATGTCCAGGTCGCCATCACCGTCGAAATCGAATAGATCTACGTCTGTTACTCCCGAGGCCGCGGCGGTGAATCCGACAGACAAAAACTGTGAGCTAAAATTGGCTGATCCATCGTTGGTCAGCTTAAAAAGGTAGGTGTTGTTGTGGTTGGGGCCCATGATGACATCTACGTCACCATCTCCATCAAAATCGCCCAAAGCAAATTCCAGGGCCGGGTGTGTCCCGACACAGTTGAAGTTCACATTGTGGATGGTCGAGGAGGTTGCAAAATTGTTGCTCCCCTGATTTTCTATGATCTTATAGGAAGTATTGTCATTGATAAATATGTCCAGGTCATTGTCTCCGTCCAGATCGGCTAACTCCAATTCGTTGCCGCCAAATGCGAATGTTGCAAGTGACTGAAAAGAGCCGCTGGCAGTGCCGGATCGCTCGAATATAGTCGTTGTGTTCGCTTTAATTGCGATGATCTCGTCCTCTCCATCCTGGTCCAGATCTCCAATTGCTACATCGACATGCCCTGAACCAAGACCGTACCCATTAGCGGTATAGCCGGAACCTATCAATACCGGGGCATCGTGTGTATTATTTGGAGAAACGACCGCCAAATCCAAATCACTGTCACCGTCCAGGTCACCAATGGCAATCTGCGCACTGTAAAGATTGGTTGAAGTTCCCGAACAAAACTGATTAAAGGTGGTGGCACTTGTAGTTCCAGAGTCAAATTCCACGACGGATCCCGCTCCAGTTGAACTATTAAGGATCAAATCCAGGTCCTGGTCACCGTCGATATCAACAAACTTCGCGTCCGTCACGCTGCTTCCAGCAAATGATTGCGGTGAACCAAGTGTCCCAATACCTGTGTGAGTACTGATAGAAATGGTAAAAGTATTTTCTAAAGAGCCCCCACCTCCGTCACTGGCCTGGATACGAACATCAAAGGTATTGCGCGCAAGGATCGTCAAATCCTGCGCTGCTAACAGTTTATTTCCTGCAATACTAAAAAGATGGTTGTCATCTGACCCAGCGCCGGCTGCCAGTGAAAATGCAACCGAAGGGCTATCGGGATCTACGGCTGATAGCGAGCCAATTACCGTGCCCACCCGCGGGAAGGTATTGGCAACCGGTGCTAAATCCAGGGAGGTAGGATCCGCACTCGCTTGAGCCAAGTAGATATACCCACCTGCATTACTTCCCACGGCATCAAGATCTCCATCCAGGTCAATATCAGCAAATAAAACGCCAGTGGGCAAGGAAATTGGGTCTGAAGAAGGGGTGAACGCTCCGGACCCATTGTTTTTGAAGATCCCATCACCAAAACTGGCAAAGGACACCAGATCGAGATCCCCATCCCCATCTATATCTACGAGGGAGGCCCCCTCGTATTGATTGTATGAGTAGTCTCCTGCGTTGTAATAGCCGATGGCTACACGTGAGAAGGAAAGGCCGGAAGTACCTGAGCTGTTTTGCCAAAGGTCCTGATATCCAAATTGAGAAGACACAACATCCACATCGCCATCACCATCGATATCGCCCAGGGTCGCACCATTAAAGTAATAGTTCCTGCGTGTATCGCTATAATAGGAGCTATAGTTATTGTCTCCCGATACCACCGTGTGTCCGGTGGCGTCGAAGCTGCCTCCTCCAAGGTTGCGGTAGACCAGTACCTTCTCACTAGTAGTGATCACCACGTCCAGGTCGCCATCAGCATCCATATCTGCCAATTGTACTTCTCTGGGGTAAAACCCTAATACGGCACTGGAAACGTTCGCCAGACTTCCCATATTGGGATCTGACGTGTCAAAGACCATGAATTGGTTGGTCCCGGCTGCGACCAGATCCATATCGCCATCCGCATCTATGTCACCAATCGCCAGCGCATAAAAACTACTGAAAGGGTTGGTGTTGGCAGCCACAGTACCCAGACTTGGATCCACGACCTGGACATTGCCGCTTACCTGCCAGGCAAATTCGAGATCACCATCACCATCTATATCAAAAAGGGCTGCGGCCGTGGATGGATTGGAGCCAATACTGGAGCTCGCAAAGTATCCCTGGCTCGAATCGAAAGCGTTGCTATAAAAGGTGTAGCCACTTCCATCATAATTGGAAATTACATCCAGATCACCATCACCATCTAAATCCACCAGTGGAGTAAGAGGAGCTCCAGCCAGACCAGAAGTTTGGCCAGCGCCAAATGGTGCTTGGGTGGTAGGATAATCCGCGAGTGTAATCGTGAAAGCGGTCCCTTCGACGTAGACCCGCAGCGTGCTGCTTCCAGCCAGGTGCAAGTTCGCATTGACTACCAGTTCATTGCTCGCATTGACCGTGAAAAAGCTGTTGTGGTCATCCTGAGTATCACCTGACGCCTGCAAGTCGTAAGTGGTTCCTCCGGACAATGAACCAACAACGGTACCTATCGGAGCGTACAAGCTAACCGAACTACTGGAGAGCATCAATGGCATCTCCGCTCGTTCCGCAACTTCAGGCCGCGCTTCCACGGCGGTATCCGCAGCCGATACCGGTGCGGCTGTAAGAACCGCTGCCAGTGACATAGCTGCCGCTGCATGTTTTAAACCTAACTCTGGGCGTAAGCTTTGGAGCTTTCGTTCGAGTTTTCTAAGGCGTTTTACAAGTATTTGTCGCTTTTTGACCGTATAGCGCCAAAATGACTTGTCTTTAATGGCCTTATTTAACTGTCGATGGTACTTGTTGTACTTGGCAACAAGCTGGTAGTAGGTACCGATCGGATTCACTTTCATGGCTGCAGGCGTTAATTGACTATGTAGTTGTTGTTGTGAAAGTATTTTTATTCCACCGCTTCGGGTGTTTCAATTTCTTGGCTTTCAGTTCTTTGTGTTTCTTCGGCTGCTGCATCAGTGCTGGCTGCTTCCTCAGCGGCTTCATCTTGTCTCCAGAAGGTATGCTGTGGCGTCACCATGGCGCGATACTGCATACCCTTTTCCCGATTGAGGATATTGGGTCGCTTTTGTCCCGTGAGTACTTTAATGTCGAAGATTTCCTCAACTGTCGAGTTGTATTTTATATAGCCCACCTGACTTCCGGTGGGCAAGTAGACAATAGCTACTCCGCAGAATACGGATTTTTTGGCCACGGGAGCTGTATTAAATATGGAACTCTTGGGACGGATCTTCGATAGCGCCACAAAAAGGTAATCGCCACAGACATCCATACCGCGTGCAAATCCATTCATCCTTGTGACGACCTCATATTTGCCATTTTCGGGATCTACCTGGATCAATTCGCCGGTTCCGGATAATAAGGCGTAAAGCTTTCCATCATATACTTTCGGGGTATGGGGTACAGACAAACCCTCGAGCACAATCTCGTTGTTGTCGACTTCCATCAAGACCCCTCCCTTGATCATGTCTTTGCGCCAAGCACCGGGCTCATCGGTTTTGCCAAGCGCAGTAACATATTTAGGACGACCCTCCACAAATGCGACACCATTGAGATGACATCTGTCTCCTGGCGTAATTTGAGAAACAAAGTGGGGTTTCCACTTAGGCCGGAAGCTGCAATTGTCGTCAACGATGGACAAACAGGAAAACTGTGTGTTTACTGCAAAAAGACGATCATCCATCCAACCGATCTCGTGAATGTCGGCGTTGCCAGTGTAATAAGTGGCGCGAGGTATATAAAGTGAATCATAAGTGTCCGGCTTGTCCGGATAATGCTTGGCGGCATTAGGGGCATTGGCACTTATGATCACTTCATCTCTTGTAGCTATGGCCAACTTGTGATCCTTGATGGCCATACCCATGGGTTTATCAAATGTCCTGGGTAACTGAATTAGCTCTTCCGTATCCTTTGGACTTATGACGATGACTTTACCAGTTTGGTAAGTAGAAATTGCCAGCGAGCAGTTCAATTGCCACAGCAATTCCGGCGTGTTTTGGGCATAACTGAAACTGAAAGGGGGCGGCGGTCCCTGCGCAGATTTGTCTTTCTCGGTCGTCATAGTTGCCTATGAAACTACCTTATTTCCCTCATCGGGACAATAGCAAATGCTATATAAACGGTCAAAAATCACTCAGATGAGTGACCTTACGTATGCAAATTATAGGATTTCAAGAAGGGTCCTTTCCAGGCTCTGTACAACACGAGCATTGTCAAAGAGTAACGCTGTACCATGGTTCCTCTTCAATTTATTTTTTAACTCTTCTCTTTTCGACGGTTCTTTTCCCAGTTCTATTGCTTTCTTTATATACACCTCTTTAGTCTCACAAACCATTTCCTCCAATCCAGCATTACCAACTATACTTGCGGACATACGCCGTGCGTTTGTTTCGCCCAGCAAGGTGAGCACCGGCAATCCCCCGAGCAGGGAAAATATACCGCTAGATCCAGCAGTGTAACTAAAGGTATCAAGGTACAGGTCGCACAAAGCAAATCGTGCCATGTAGTCTTCCTCCTCCAGGAACTTACCGAAGTGCAGTCTTTCCGCCGAGACGCTCCGTTTTTCAGCCTCCTTCCTGAGATTATTTTGAATTCTGTCTTCGGTGTGCGTCATGAATAAGACGCTTCCGGGTACTTGCCGAAGTATTTCCATCCACGCATCAAAAACTTCAGGGTTAACCTTATAGACAGAGTTAAATGCTGCGTAAACAACGGCTTCCTCGGGTAATTCGAGCTCCTTTCGCGAGAGCTTTCCCGGCTTAACCTGGATTTCGGGAGCCATCCATGCACAAGGCAAATAGAGTGGCTTTTCCGTATAAAACGCTTGAGAGGATGAAGGTAGAATGATCTCATCTGCGATGATATAGTCCATATAATCCGCGCCAGAAGTGCCTGGATACCCAACGAAAGTCATCTGCAAGGGTGCTGGTCTCAATGCGAAGATGGAAGGCTTGGCATGTTTGGTATAAACAGCTAAATCGATCAGAACATCTATCTGATCCCGATTGATCCTGGTCGCAGCTTCTACATCATCTATGTCCGAAAGATCAATAAAATGATCACAGCCTCGTTTTATTTCCTGCTCAATAAAGTCACCGGTCGTAACCAAGCTATAAGCATAAATTTCAAATTGCTCCCGGTTGTGATATTTAAAATAACTACGCATTATCCGACCCACTGCATGCAATCGGAAATCAGGCGACACGTAGCCAATTCGGATCTTTCGCCCTTTTCGACTGTGGTGTTGGAAGGGCTCATTGTCGCGGTATTTGGACACTATTTTGGAGATCTGATCAGCCTGGATTCTTGCCATTTCCAAGTGCGTGGCCATATCCCCATTGAAGTAGTTTATATCATAAGTAGCCAGGTTTTCCTTGGTATCTTCCTTTGAAATATATTCCCTCACAGCTTCGTTCAGGTCGCCTACCAAGGTTTCATAGTTGTCCCATTGAGCAGATTTTAAGTGGAGTGTACCTCGCTTATATTTTACCTGCAAGTCAAACTTCTTATCCATCTCTAACGCTTTATTCAATGCCTCAAGAGAATCGAATGGACGAGATTGCACATCCAGGTTCTGCGCCAACGCCATCTGAGCCTCGCCATAATCTGCCTTGGCTTTGAGCGCTTTACGATAATACCGCTCGGCCTCCACGTGATCGTGTTTTTCCGAGGACAGGTTACCGAGGTTGAAATAGGCAAGCTCCAAATTGGGGTCTAGTTGAAGGGAGAATATATAACCCTGTTTTGCTTTTTCAAATCGTCCTTTGGTCTTCCAGAGGCTGGCGAGGTTGCAATGCGCCATGGCAAGGTTTGGTTCAATCTTGATAAGCCTTTCGTAACATGCAATTGCCTTGTCCTCCTCTCCATCCAATTGATATACATTGCCAAGATTATTGAGCGCTGCCGGGTATTGGGGCTTTAGTTTTATGGCGATTTCGTAAAGCTTGGCAGCATCCTCGTAATTCTCCTGCAGCTTTCGTAATCTTCCAAAATGAAAATACCCTTCTGCAAATTGTGGGGCAATTTCCGTCACCCGCAACAACGGCGCTTCCGCAAATTCATACTCCTCTGTCTTGATGAAGGATTGACCTAGCTTGAGTAGGGCCAACGGCTGTCGATCGTCCAGAAGGAGTGTTTTTTTCAGATTCGTTATAGCATGCGGGTACTCCTTGATGGCATAGTAAGCATTACCAAGAAGTAGCAGTACTTCCTGGTGATCAGCGTCGGTTTTGAGGATTGCTTCGTAGCATTTTATCGCCTCCGGGTAGTTTTTCTGCTGATGAAAAACCTTGGCTTGATGAATAACTTTAGGGATGTCCATGATGATCGTAACGACCAGCAATATAAAACCACTAGCTAAATCTCAGCACTTCAGAGCAACGAGGTTCAAACTGATCAACTCGCCTCTTATCCGCATCTGGCTCGTATCTTCGAACAGGTCAAAGCCCTCCACCTGCTCGTATTGCATGAATCCGGCTTTCTCAAGAAACTGGCCTAGGGTCTCCAGATCAAACCCTACAAAATGTCGATCATGTTCATTCACTTGACCTCCGTAAATCATAGACATAACCACGAGTCGTTCTTGAGGGATCAAGTCGGGGTAAAGATATATTTCACAAAGCTTTTTCAGATCTGGAACACTCACGTAAAGCTTGGCCCCAACCTCTAGCACGCGGTGCCATTCACAAAGGACCTGGTACAACTCATTGTCAAGATGATAATGAAAATGTTCGAGAACGTGACTCGCATAGATAGCCTCAACAGTTTCATCACCAAATTGACCTAAATCCTTAGCGTCTGCTACAAAATCAACCTCCGGGCGTGGCGCTATGTCCAGTATCTTCCAATCCGAATGCTTAGTATTTCCTCCAATATGGAGCTTCACCGGTCAATATTTTGGAATAGACGGATCCACTTCGTCAGACCAGGCAAGAATGCCGCCTTTCAGGTTGTACAGATTAGTAAAGCCATGATTCTGCTCCAGAAAAGTGATGGCATCGCCACTGCGTTTCCCACTACGGCAATGTACGACCACCTGCTTACTTTTGTCAAATTTGTCTACGTTTTGGGGTACGGATCCCAGCGGCACCAACGCTCCTCCCAAATTGGCAAAATCGAATTCATTTTGCTCCCGGACGTCAATTAGCTGAAAATCAGCGTTTTTGTCTTTCAACTCCTTAAGTTCCTGTACTGTGATCTCCTTCATCTTGA
Source organism: Cyclobacteriaceae bacterium (assembly GCA_965242775.1). Classification (GTDB taxonomy): domain Bacteria; phylum Bacteroidota; class Bacteroidia; order Cytophagales; family Cyclobacteriaceae; genus JAWPMT01. The sequence goes on along the minus strand of CBDETI010000027.1, from coordinate 28,310 downwards.
TTTTGGTTTGTTTTGGCCTGAAAGCTCTGTCTTATATGCGTTAATAGTGTTTTGAAAATACTATTTGATGCTCCTTTCGTTGCTTTCTTCTAAGTTTGAATTTTTAATCAGAAAGTAAGCAATTTGGCTAATAAAAAGTTCGAAACCATTGCTATTCGGCATCAAAATGAGCGCTCAGCGAATAAAGAGCATTCGGTGCCCATATATGCCACCTCGAGCTTCGTCTTTGAGGATGCGGAGGAGGCTCGTGCCTTGTTTGCAGAGGAGAAGGAAGGGTTTATATATTCCAGGTATTCCAATCCAAACAACGATGAATTCATCGAGAAGCTTTGCGCACTGGAACAGCTTCCACTTGGTATTGCCACAGCCAGTGGCATGGCGGCTATGTTTACTAGTATTGCCGCTTTTTTAGATCAGGGTGACCACATTGTGGCTTCCAGGTCCGTCTTTGGCTCAACTCATCAGATTCTGACCCAGATCTTACCCCGATGGGGAATTACACATACGTATGTATCCGGGTTTGATATTGATGAATGGGAGGCTGCAATCACTCCGAAGACAAAAATGTTGTTCTTCGAGACGCCATCGAATCCGGCGCTGGATATTATTGATCTCCAGGAAGTTTGCGAGTTAGGTAAAAGGAAGGGGCTCATCGTCAATGTCGACAATTGCTTTGCTACTCCGTACCTACAAAATCCTGCTGTTTGGGGGGCTGATATCGTCACCCATTCTGCTACGAAATTCATCGATGGCCAGGGTCGGGTATTAGCTGGTGCTATACTAACGTCCGAGGCACTTTTCCCGAAAGTCAAGTTCATGGCACGGCACTCAGGACCTGCACTTTCACCTTTTCATGGGTGGTTACTTTCCAAGAGTCTCGAGACCTTAGGTCCGCGTATGGATCGGCATTGTGACAATGCATTGGCATTAGCCGAATCCTTGTCAAAATCAGACCAGGTGGCTCGGGTAAAATATCCTTTTCTTCCTAGTCATCCACGTGAAGCCATTGCACGAAAGCAAATGAAAAAAGGTGGTGGCCTTGTCACGTTTGAACTCCCGGGAGGGATTGATCAAGGAAGAAAATTTTTGGATCAATTGAAAATGATCTCGCTCTCTGCCAACCTGGGAGATACACGAACCATAGCCACGCATCCCGCCTCCACGACACATAGCAAATTGTCTGAAGATGAACGACTTGCAGTTGGTATCACCTCCGGATTGGTTCGTGTCTCGGTGGGGCTGGAGAACAAAGATGATATCCTAGCAGACGTGACACAGGCGCTTGCAAATTCACAGCTGTAGAGACATTATTCCACGCTGATATCGTTGACTCTGGTCAAGCAACCAAATATTCTATCTTTGCGCGCTTATTTCTGCGACAGTATGAGAAGAATATTTCGAAATTTTACCTTCAACCTAAAAGATGATGTTCTTTCGGGACTAACGGTGGCCCTGGCTTTGGTGCCTGAGGCAGTCGCATTCGCGTTCGTTGCAGGCGTAGATCCGATGGTTGGGCTTTATGGTGCTTTTCTTATGGGCATTATTACATCGCTATTTGGCGGCAGACCGGGTATGATCTCCGGAGCTACAGGTGCCATGGCGGTGGTGATGGTGCACTTGATCCAGAAAGGAAACGAGGTGGGTTTATCAATGCCATCACCCATTGCCAACCTTGGGTTGCAATGGCTCTTTATCACACTCATTTTGGTAGGAATAATCCAGATGACGGCTGGTGTTCTCCGGTTGGGCAAGTTTGTGCGATTGATCCCCCACCCTGTAATGATGGGTTTTGTCAACGGCCTGGCTATTGTCATTTTTCTTTCCCAGTTAGGGCTTTTCAAAACCCGCATCTCCGGTGAAATGCAGTGGATGCAAGGCCCAAACCTCTATACGATGTTGGCGCTGGTGGCTTTGACCATGGGCATTATGGTCCTGCTTCCCAAACTCACAAAAAAAATACCGGCTGCTTTAACGGCCATTTTGATAGTTGCGGGGATCACTATCCTAGGAGGCATTGACGTAACCACTGTTGGCTCTTTCATTCGTGACGGTGGAGGAGAAGGTTTGCAAGGTTCCCTTCCATCATTTCAATGGCAACTATTTGGTCTGTTCGGGACGATTAAAGGTCACTGGGGTCTGATTCTCTCAACAGCTTCACTGCTTGCTGCAGTTGGATTGATCGAGTCCCTTATGACACTCAATCTGGTAGATGAACTGACCAATACAAGGGGCAGTGGTAATCGTGAAAGTGTAGCCCAGGGAGGTGCGAACTTGTTAAATGGCCTACTCGGTGGCATGGGTGGCTGTGCCATGATCGGCCAGTCCATCATTAATATCAACTCCGGAGGACGCGGAAGGCTCTCCGGAGCTACAGCAGCCATCGCGCTTTTATGTTTTATTCTTTTCGGAGCTCCGCTTATTGAACAAATACCGATCGCTGCACTTGTAGGTGTTATGTTCATGGTGGTGATCGGCACTTTCGCCTGGAGTAGTTTCAGAATTATGAACAGGATCCCCCTTCCGGATGCGGTGGTACTGGTAACGGTTTCGGCGGTGACTGTATGGCAGGATTTAGCTATCGCCGTATTTGTGGGAGTGATCATGTCCGCCTTGGTCTTCGCCTGGAAGAACGCAACCATGATCCGGGCCCGGAAAAGGATGCGTGAAGACGGAACCAAGGTTTATGAAATATGGGGACCCCTCTTTTTTGGTTCGATCCAAAATTTCAACTCAAAGTTTGACCCTGCCAATGACCCGCAAAGAATAGAAGTTGACTTCATCGAGTCCCGCGTGGGTGACCACTCTGGCATTGAGGCAATTTCAAACCTGGTCAGGAAGTATCAGAACGTAGGCAAGGAGGTGAGATTGACTCACCTCAGCCCGGAATGCCAGACACTTTTACTCAAAGCCAGCCCAACATTTAAGGATCTAATAGCCTCTTCCATCGACGATCCGAGGTACTATGTCGTGACTGATTTGGTAGATCGAGAAGTATAAAAACTACCACTACAAGCTATGCGTCATGGTGCGAGTAATGGATTTACGCGCCAATGGTGAAAGTTAGTCCCGCATAGTACCGCAGATAGGTGGCATTGATCGTCCCTCCGGGGACTTCCCCCGCATCGGTATATTTTGCGCCAAGGACAAACTTGCCAATTTTCAGCCCAAAATCGGGGGAAAAGCCAAAATTGGTAGTGCTCCGGCCCGGTACAACTACTTGTTGATTGCCATTTCCATCGTCGGCTGTGATCTCCGGAGTTTCTATGGAGAAAAAGCCAACGCCCAGGCCTACATACGGCGAAAATTTACCCCCGAGGAAGTGATAATACCCTTTTGCCTGGTATCCGGTAATGCCTGTGGCATCGATATCCGCATCGTCCAATGTAGCGGTGACTATAAAGGAGGCTTCGTACTCGAGACCAACATCCAATTTGTTGGAAAAAGCATATCGGGCATTCACCGCGATACCGAAACCCAGGTTGGCATCGTCACCACCAAAGTCTCCGGTTGCCTGGGCAAAACCAATGTCCCCGTGGACTCTGAATTTCGGTTGGGCCATTAGTGCAGTGGCTCCTATGACCATCATAGCGCCAAAAGCGATAAGTGTTTTTTTCATTTTCGTGTTGTTTCTAGGTGATAAATAATTGAAATATGGGCATTTTCAGGTCCCTTGTCAGTCAAGCAAACCATTTTCAATGGCAAACCTTACGAGCCCCGCCAGGTTCTTGATTTCTAATTTGTTGTGAATATTTCGTCGATGCGTCTCCACCGTTCTTTCGCTGATATGCAGCTCGGCAGCAATTTCCTTGGAGGTTTTACCAGCTGCGATCGTCTTGAGTACTTCTTGTTCCCGATCAGAAAGCGTACTCAACAATGCAAGGTTTGCTGCATTGCTCTTCAACTGTGTAGCAGGTCGGGACATGCCAACTACCACATCTGATTGAAAGAATTTTTTGCCCTTAAGAATCATTTTTATACCTGCCACAAATTCCTCCTTATCGGCATTTTTCAGAAAGTAACCAGCCACGCCCATGGAGATCATTTTCTCGATTATGGCCCTTTCTCCGTGCATTGTGAGCATAGCAATCCTGATCTCAGGGTTTTGTTTGATCAAAGTATCCGCCGCACGCATACCATTAAGCACTGGCATATCCAAATCCATCAGGACCAGATCTGGTTTGAAGATCGGAACACGCTCAATGGCATCTTTTCCGTTATTAGCAGTGCCTATTATTTCCATATCCGCTTCTGCGTTGATGATTTTTTCCAATCCGTCCAGGACCAGCTGGTGATCATCCACTATAAATATTTTGGCTTTGCTCATCAGATTATCGGAATTGAGATCGTAGCGGTGGTACCTGCCTCCGGACTAGGTGACCAGTTGACTTTTCCATTTAGTGCATTCAAACGGTGCTTTATACCCAGTAACCCATTCCCCCTTTGATCGGTCTCCTTTAATCCTCGCCCATCGTCCTCAACGACCAATATTAATTGCTCCCGATTTTTAAATAGTTGAACAGCGACAGTCGTCGCTTCTGAGTGTTTGATCACATTGTTAATTAGCTCTTGAATAATGCGGTAAATGGTGATTTCCAATCGCTCCTCATATCGTTCATCCAAATTGAAATGCTCAAATGTATAAGTCACGTCCATGGGGCGAAAGCTTTTGGACAACATGTCTTCGATCGCAGGAACCAAGCCCAGTTCCACCAAAGAGCGTGGCATCATTTTATGCGAAATATCACGGGCCTCCCGGGCGGTTTCATCGATTAATTTCTTCAGAAAATTAACCTCTTGGTCCTCAGTTGCGACAGATAATCTTTGAAATCCCATTTTGATAGCTGTCAATTGTTGGCCCAGACCATCGTGCAGGTCCTTGGCAATCCGCCGGCGTTCGTCTTCCGTAGCCTCATAAACAGCCTTCAAGCCCCGCTCCTGCTCCTCAATAACCGCCGCTTGCACTCTGGCATCTGCCTCAGCCTTCTTCAACAATCGCCGCTCTCTGATATACTTTACAGAGCCAAAAACCAAAGTGGCCAATCCCAGGATTAAAAATGCGCTAAACCATTTGGTCTCGTACCAAAAAGGAGCAATGGAAATAATCATGGTATTGGTTTCACTTAGCTCATTATAGACATTACGGGCGATAACATTAAACTCGTAGCTGCCATCACTTAAATTGGTATAGGATTTAAAAGCTTCGCTTGTCCATTCCGACCAATCCGGATCATATCCCACAAGTTGGTAGCGAAATTCGGTTTGCTCGGCTTGATAGAGGAAATTCGCCGTTACTTCGAAACGAACATCTCGCAGAGAATTAGGCAGTTCGTATTCGCCGCCAAAGGGCCCTTCCCGAACTACGGAATCTCCCCGTACTTTCAATTGACGAACCTGCGCCTGAAAGCCATTAAACTTCCTGTTGTCATGTTTCCTGTCAAATTTCACCAGACCTTCGGGTCCGCCGAACCAGACTACTCCGTTACTTTCCGGATAAACTGCATACGCGGGACGATCTTTCATGAAAGCGAAACTTTGATCATCCACCACCTGCTGGCTATTCCGTCCGGAGATGTGGATGATCTTGGCGGGTTCATAGCTAGCCAACCAGACTTCATCTTCTACGTCATCGTAAGCAATGCGGTAAATCCAGTGACTGCCATTAGAATAATCAGTCCCAAACTCGCTATAAGGTATGAACCGGTCCGAGTCTGGGTTGTGGATTTTCAATCCTCCGGGTGCCGCTACGATAACTTTGTCCCTTACCCTGAAAACCTCATTGTCGTTGAGTACAGCCAGGCCATCCTCAACACCGTAAACTTTATATTCCGAAGCTGATACATTGTCCAAATTCAAATTAAGGCCCACCACCCCCTTGAGGAAAGTACCGACCCAAATTTTCCCGTCCTTATCCATGACAACTGATCGAAGCTCATTTAACTCGGTGAGCAAAGATCCCTCATGAGAAAAAAGATCCCCATTACGCGACAGGACATCTAACCCTTGCGTTCGAGCCACGAGGTAGTGGCCTGTCCCCGGCACCTGCAGGAGAGCCCTGGAAGGTTTGGAATCAATTCGGGTCAGCTTCTCATCCCTGACAACAATAAACCCGGACTGGCAAGCACCAAAAAGCTCATCATTTTCATTCCTGATGGAAAAGGCAAAGTTCTCGTTAAAAACCCCCTTATAGGCCGAGTTATATTTTTCATTCGCTAGTATTTGAATCCCCTGGTCCCGACCCACGTGTATTTCATCGTCAAACCGGGCAATAGATTCAATAGCAAATTTTGCCGCATTTCTGGAAGAAAACTGGGAAACCAGTGCTGGGTTTAAGAACTGTGATAAGCCAATGTCGGTAGCAGACCAGATAGAACCATCTGTTGCTACAAGCGAACGATAAACCCGATCATTGGCCAATCCCTCCTCAGTGGATAAATGCGCCTGTATCCTTCCAGAATCATCAACTAAATAAACGCCTTGCGCAAAACTCCCCCATGCGATCAACCCGGGACCTACCTCATCAATCGCAAACCAACCCGCCGCTGCAAGAGCATTGCCATCAGGCCAGCGCAGCCTCTCGCCATCGAGCAACCAAAACAGCGCCGCTCCTTCTTTAATGAGCCATTTACCAAAGAAGAAACCGATCACCTGCTGGCTCTGGGCACCTAGCACCGTATCCAGGCCTGTTACCTTACCGGATTGGTCGATAACATAATTGCCGCCTGAACCCACCAATAGTAAGCCATCCTGGTAGGGCACGAATTTGTCCGCCAGTGTGCCTTGTCGGTCCAGCACTTTCTTCACGTCATTACCATCGTAGCATAGGAGGTATTTATCCGTAACAAAGTAGGCCTTATCGGCAATCGTCGCTGTGGCTGTAGAAATATAGAAATCCCGGACAGATTCCTCCGTGACGGGCAAAAGGGATTGGTATTTGGTCAGGCCGCTCTCATCCGTTTCAAGAAAACCTAGAGTCTCTAACCCACCCACGTATATTGTCCCGCGCTCAGATTCAGCCAACCTCAAAACCCCCGCATTGAACTCTACGGAAATGGTTTGCCATCTTACGCCATCAAAAATTAATACCCCGGCGCCATTGGCCACATATAACCACCCATTTTTGGATTGAATGATATCAAAGTTCTGGTCTTCTCCCCCGTATACTTTTCTAGTGAAATTTTCGATCAGAGGAGCACCAACTTCCGTTTGGCTCGTGGCACGGGGCACTACCACCAGACAAAATATCAACCAAAGCAGGAAATTTCTGATAATCAACGGGCAAATGGATGTTTCTTAGATTCAAACTAACACCTATGTTTAAAATAGTGGCATCACCGGCGAATTATAATTTTGTATGAAACAATGGTCTTCCGCGGTTGTTTGCGATCAAAAAATCTAAGCATATACATTCCCTCCTGCGCCGAACTCACATCCACCTGAGCGGAACGTCCGTATCCCCGGTTCATTTTTTGCTCATGGATCGTCTTCCCTTGCAGATCCAGGATTTGAAGCTGCACTTGATCTGAGAGTAGTTTCGAATAGGTAATGTTCAAAGTAGAACTTACCGGATTGGGGTACACATTCAAATCTTTGAAATACCTCCTGTAGAAGCCTAGCTCCTCGATCAGTGCCACGGAAATTCCGTTTTCATCGACGGTTGCCTCCAATTCCAGAGTGTTATTCTCCAGCCCATTGGCGCCCACCTCAAATTCGACAAAGGAATCAGGATCCATCGGAATACCAGGGTATTCAATATTGAGCCGATAGGTATCGGGTGGAAGATTCTCAAAAGTGACCCGGCCATCAGCATCAGTTTCTTTGTAGACTACTAATTCAAATTCGTCATTTTCCGGGCGACCACCTGTAGCTCGTCTCCTCCGTCGGAGGGAGCAACCCACTTTTTGCAACTTTCTTCGGGCATTTACTCGCCCGTTTTCGACATTTCTTTCATTAGCAAAATCCGACTCTACAAACAAACCAACGGTGCCATCACCATCCGCAGGGGTTAAAGGCGCCGGCCTTCTTTGCATGGCAATCGGCTGGCTTAGCAATTGATCCCGCAGGAACAACGTGTCCGCTTCTTCCCATAGAAAAGTGCTTCGATAATAAGTTGGAAGCAGTTTCACAGAATCGATCGTCGAGCCCGATCCTCGCAAGAAGAGGGTATCTGTAGTAATTGAAAATAAATAATCTCCTAAAACCGTTTCCGCAAACACCAACTCATTCCCCAGGGCCGGCATAGAAGCCACCGAATCAAAGGGTTGGCCTGGGGAGGTTACTTTGAGAAGGAAGCCATCGCCTTCATCCAATATAACGGTTGCATCACTATTGGAAACATAAGTTGGCAGGAAGCTAACAGTAGTTGTGGCCAAAGTCACTTGTGGTGCGCTTGTCAGCGTGAGGCCAGGAACCAGCGCATTGTTCACTGTCAGGAAGTAATCTCCCATCGTTGTATAATCAATTGCGGGAATTGTATAGGTAGCACTCTCTGCTCCTGCAATATCCCCATTGGCCACGGGACCGGATACACTCCATTGATAACTATTATTTGATCCCCCTATCCCCGGAGCTATCGTCACGCTCGTGCCTTTTGGTACTAAAGTTGGCGCCGCCTGGACTGCAAAGGGTTTTTGGTTTTCATAAGAGATCCCCGAAATTCTTGCATTTTCCTCCAGATCCCCAAAATCCAGCCGATTGCCAGAGACATCCACCGTAAGCAGCTCTGAAAGGGATCTTAAATCTGGCAAACCCGTTATTTCATTCTCTGCCAGATCCAGGCTTTGTAACCCCGCTATGTCGAGAATCTGTGTAGGAAGCTCACCGATCAGATTGTTTTCCCTTAAATCAATCCCGGAAACCCTACCTTCATTGAGGGTCACACCCGACCAGGACTCAACCTCTGGTTCATCTAACCAATTGACCGGATTCGTCCAGTTTTGCCCCCCCATTTGATCATATAATACTAATAGCGCATCCCGGTCGCGGGATAAGGAACTCACCTTCAATTCAATTGGGCCAGGCCGGAGTGTTAAATCTGTCACCAACGAATTAGTGATGGTCACCTCATAAATACCATCATCTCCCTCACTAATATTAGTTAACTGCAGTATACTCCCGGAAAGCGTTAAGGGATCCCCATCCTTGGTCCAGCTATAGCTATTGGCCGAACCTGATACCCCTCTATCTATCTCGAAAGAACTCCCGACATCTACCAACTCAGACACCACCGGAAATGGCGCTTCCTGCGGAGCATAAACTGCAGTAGTTGCGGTTCCAATGATATTTTCTAGGGCATCAAATTGGAGTTTGTTGTTCGATACATTGAACCAATCCAAAGAACTTAAACTTGTAAAACCTCCAATATTTGTGATAGCGTTTGCAGAAAGGTCGAGGCTGTCCAAAACCTCCAGGCCACTTTCAATGTCGGGGAGATCGCCCTGCAGGTTATTGCCTGCTAAATGCAATGACCTCACCCTTCCGCTAGTCAAAGTGACTCCTGCCCAATTTGATACTTCAAGAACAAGCCAACCAGAGTTGTCCGTCCAGGAAGCACCCTGGAGGGCTTCGTAGATTTTCACTAAGGCCAGGGAATCCCGCTCGAGGCCCAGGTCGGTGGTAGTAAATGTCCCAGGGTTATCTGTGCCCGTCGAAGTATTGTACAACTCCGAGCCACTCGTGCCATTGTATTCCAACACTGCAACGCTGTAGCTCGTGCCACCAGTCAACCCGGAGATACTCACCGTGTTGTCTGAGCCATTGTAAACCACAAACCAGTCGCCAAGGTCTGCTCCTGAACCAAAAGTCGCATTGGCTGTATAGCTACTGCTGTTCGTCGGGCTGGGGAAAGTGGGGCTCCCCTCAGCTACAAATACCAAATGGCTCGTGCCATCACCATCGGTCCAACTCAGATCCGCAGTGGTCTCTCCAATGTTGGTAATCGATACATTACTGGCCTGGGTCGTGGGAGCCGATAAACTGCTGTTCGTCGTAAATGTCCCAGGGTTATCCGTGCCCGTCGAAGTATTGTACAACTCCGAGCCACTCGTGCCATTGTATTCCAACACTGCAACGCTGTAGCTCGTGCCATCGGTCAGCCCGGAGATACTCACCGTGTTGTCTGAGCCATTGTAAACCACAAACCAGTCACCAAGGTCTGCTCCTGAACCAAAAGTCGCATTGGCTGTATAGCTACTGCTGTTCGTCGGGCTGGGGAAAGTGGGGCTCCCCTCGGCTACAAATACCAAACGGCTCGTGCCATCACCATTGGTCCAACTCAGATCCGCAGTGGTCTCTCCAATGTTGGTAATCGATACATTACTGGCCTGGGTCGTGGGAGCCGATAAACTGCTGTTCGTCGTAAATGTCCCAGGGTTATCCGTGCCCGTCGAAGTATTGTACAACTCTGAGCCACTCGTGCCATTGTATTCCAACACTGCAACACTGTAGCTCGTGCCACCAGTCAGCCCGGAGATACTCACCGTGTTGTCTGAGCCATTGTAAACCACAAACCAGTCGCCAAGGTCTGCTCCTGAACCAAAAGTCGCATTGGCTGTGTAGCTACTGCTGCTCGTCGGGCTGGGGAAAGTGGGGCTCCCCTCAGCTACAAATACCAAACGGCTCGTGCCATCACCATCGGTCCAACTCAAATCCGCAGTGGTCTCTCCAATGTTGGTAATCGATACATTACTGGCCTGGGTCGTGGGAGCCGATAAACTGCTGTTCGTCGTAAATGTCCCAGGGTTATCCGTGCCCGTCGAAGTATTGTACAACTCTGAGCCACTCGTGCCATTGTATTCCAACACTGCAACACTGTAGCTCGTGCCATCAGTCAGCCCGGAGATACTCACCGTGTTGTCTGAGCCATTGTAAACCACAAACCAGTCGCCAAGGTCTGCTCCTGAACCAAAAGTCGCATTGGCTGTGTAGCTACTGCTGTTCGTCGGGCTGGGGAAAGTGGGGCTCCCCTCGGCTACAAATACCAAACGGCTCGTGCCATCACCATTGGTCCAACTCAGATCCGCAGTGGTCTCTCCAATGTTGGTAATCGATACATTACTGGCCTGGGTCGTGGGGGTCGATAAACTGCTGTTTGTCGTAAATGTCCCAGGGTTATCTGTGCCCGTCGACGTATTGTACAACTCCGAGCCACTCGTGCCATTGTATTCCAACACTGCAACACTGTAGCTCGTGCCATCAGTCAGCCCTGAGATACTCACCGTGTTGTCTGAGCCATTGTAAACCACAAACCAGTCGCCAAGGTCTGCTCCTGAACCAAAAGTCGCATTGGCTGTGTAGCTACTGCTGTTCGTCGGGCTGGGGAAAGTGGGGCTCCCCTCAGCTACAAATACCAAACGGCTCGTGCCATCACCATCGGTCCAACTCAGATCCGCAGTGGTCTCCCCAATGTTGGTAATCGATACATTACTGGCCTGGGTCGTGGGGGTCGATAAACTGCTGTTTGTCGTAAATGTCCCAGGGTTATCTGTGCCCGTCGACGTATTGTACAACTCCGAGCCACTCGTGCCATTGTATTCCAACACTGCAACACTGTAGCTCGTGCCATCAGTCAGCCCTGAGATACTCACCGTGTTGTCTGAGCCATTGTAAACCACAAACCAGTCGCCAAGGTCTGCTCCTGAACCAAAAGTCGCATTGGCTGTGTAGCTACTGCTGTTCGTCGGGCTGGGGAAAGTGGGGCTCCCCTCAGCTACAAATACCAAACGGCTCGTGCCATCACCATCGGTCCAGCTCAGATCCGCAGTGGTCTCTCCAATATTGGTAATCGATACATTACTGGCCTGGGTCGTGGGGGTCGATAAACTGCTGTTCGTCGTAAATGTCCCAGGGTTATCTGTGCCCGTCGAAGTATTGTACAACTCTGAGCCACTCGTGCCATTGTATTCCAACACTGCAACACTGTAGCTCATGCCACCAGTCAGCCCGGAGATACTCACCGTGTTGTCTGAGCCATTGTAAACCACAAACCAGTCGCCAAGGTCTGCTCCTGAACCAAAAGTCGCATTGGCTGTGTAGCTACTGCTGTTCGTCGGGCTGGGGAAAGTGGGGCTCCCCTCAGCTACAAATACCAAACGGCTCGTGCCATCACCATCGGTCCAACTCAGATCCGCAGTGGTCTCTCCAATGTTGGTAATCGATACATTACTGGCCTGGGTCGTGGGGGTCGAAGGACCTCCAGCCCAAATGATTGTGCCTTGATCTCCTGGATTATCATTCGCAGGACCCGCAAAAGCTCCCGTGGCGTTGTTAAAAGTGATAGTCTCGTTAACCCCATTGTCTATGACCACACTGTAGGTAGGGCCAGCACCAAAACCAATATTACTAAAAGTTTCACCATCAAAACCGGCACCAAAAGTCAGGTACGAAGTTCCCAGGCCGTTGCTAAATTCAACACTGCTAAGCATCAAGGTTCCCCCCGTCAGCGAAATCCCATTTCCAGTAAGTTCGGACACATTTGTTCCGGATAAACTGAGCATTCCGGAAGTTAGGTTGATGGAATATCCATCGCTTGATGTAGCACCCGCGAGCTGCGAACTTGCGCCACTAATATTAAGCGTTCCACTGGCAATGGCAATGGAACCCCCGTTGCCAAAAGTAAGCTGTTGATTATTGACATTGACAGTACCCCCGGACACTGTCAATCCTCCATTGCCCGAGAAAGCCGCATTCCCCATGGTAATATTCCCGGAGTTTACCACCAGGTCCTGGTTGGTTCCAAAGATCAGTCCGGCAGAACCATCAAATGTGTCGGAACCGATATTGACGTTTAGGGTTGGACTTGGTGCCGCCGACGCAAATGTGATACCTTGACTTGCAATCAACTGAGCTCCGGCCGTAAAATTCAGGTTGTCCATGGCATCAAAACTCCAATCTGTACCCAGGTCAATATCAAAAGCACCCATATTCCAAGTGGCTCCTGAAGCAGGGGTTGCGAAACTGCCATCATAGTTGAAGTCAGAGAGTTGATTCACTGTGGCAGCGGCCTGAAAGGACACATTGACAAAGTCTCCCCCATCGATATCGTGGGAACTACCATCTACTATAAGCGACCATTTATCAGTAGAGATGATTGTCCCACGATTGACGAAATCCGCGTTGTTGTTGAGGATAATTTCCGGTGTATCTGTAAAGGATAGTTGGACTCCCGATGAAACGTGTAAGGAGTCGGTGACAAAAAGTCCGTTGTTGCTCTGATAGTCAAGCGTCTTCGTTCCGCCTCCGTCAAAAAACAAATTTGCATGTGTAATGTCCCCGGTGTGCTCATAAGTTTGATTGCCCCCGTTCAAGCGAATGGTCCCTCCCGACGCAGTTAGATTACCCCCTGATTGACTTGCAAATCGTCCGGTAATTTGAATTTCGTTACCATTTAGGTCCAGGTTTCCTCCGGAAGCTAATGTCAATGCCAAAATACCTGCGCTTGCCACATCTAGGGTTATGTTGTGATTGACCACCACACTATCGGTACTCGCAGGTATCATTCCCGTGGACCATGTTGCGGGATTACTCCAATTCCCCGAGTTAACAGACGAAGCCAAAGTGGCGGCCAAAACCTGGACTGTCTGTGTCCGATAGTGACCCCAGGTGCCGGTCTGGTCCTGGACCCTTAGGCTGACCTCATGCATGCCCGGGCTTAGTGAGGAGGTATTGATGTTCGCCATTTGATCTATATTGGAGGCGGGTAAGCCTGCGGTTATTGCGATTCCATTTCCAACACCGGGATCAGTATTCACGAAATACTCCATCGCAACAATTTGATTTCCGCCTGTACGACTGTTTGATTCCACAAGTATCGTGTAGCCGGTAAAGGGCCCCCAAGCCCCATCCTCAAGTTTTCCTCTCAAATAAATCGTGTGAAAACCCTCAGATAGACCCGCAAGATTCAACGTTTGCGTCAATGAAATATTCCCAGAAGGTGCAACAGCTATGGGTGTCCCCATTCCGCCTCCAGGGTCAGTGTCCACAAAATATTCCAGTGCCTCAATGGTGACCACATCCGCCACCCCCACATTTGATTCCACAAATACGGTAGATGCCTGGTAGGCTCCCCATGTGCCATCCAACAACTTGCCACGAAGGAACACAGTATGGAACCCAGGTGTAAGGCCACTGCTATTGATCGAAGTAGTCAGAGAAACATCAGTCGATTGGCTAATCGCAATAGGCGTAGCCAGGCCCGGACCTGGATCTGTATCAACAAAATATTCCAACGCTTCGACGGTCACGGCATCACCTGCTCCCACGGCCGATTCAATATAGACGATGGAAGATTGATAGGCTCCCCAGGCGCCATCTTCCAATTTCCCACGGAGGTAGATCGTGTGAAATCCGGGCGAAAGTCCATCGGTGTTGATGGTAGAAGTGAGTGTAATATCGCCTGCAGGGCTAACGGCAATGGGTGTTCCTAATCCTGGACCCGGGTCCAAATCAATGAAATACTCTAACTCCTCTACCGTCACCACATCACCTGCGCCGGTGGCTGATTCAACATAGATTATGGAGGACTGGTAGGGACCCCAAGCTCCATTTTCAAGTTTGCCCCGTAGATATAGCGTATGAAACCCGGGAGATAAACCCGCAGTGCTAAGGGTAGAAGTGAGCGAAATATCAGAGGTCGGAGTGATCCCAATGGGAGTTCCGGCCCCGCCGCCTGGGTCTGTATCTACAAAATATTCTAGAGCTTCAACCGTAACAACATCCGAATATCCAATGGAAGATTCAACAAAAATCGTTCTTGCTTTGTATGGTCCCCACAGCCCAGTTTCTTCTTCAGCCCGGAAATAAATTGTGTGAAACCCCGGAGAAAGTCCGCTGAGATTGAGTGTCTCTGTGGAAGTGATATCCGCACCTGGTGTAAAGGAGATAGGGTTCCCCATACCTGTACCGGGATCCACGTCAATGAAATACTCTCCATCGGTCACATCCGCATTGTTCACAATTGCCGCTTCCTGAACGAAAGTGCCTGTGGACAATACGCTACTGACATTATCGGAATCGGTTACGGTCACTGAAAAGCTATAGATTCCTGGTACCAGTGCTGAGGTATTTAACGAAACTGTCTCATCAATACTTTGCGCCGGAGTAAAACCAGTAAACTCCTGTGTATCAATGGAACTGCCATTTTGGAAGATCGTAACCGTGATCTTGTTGATGTCTTGACCTAAAACCTCCAAACCGATAAAGACCAGGATTCCCAGCAAAAACCTACGTAAGTTCATATTAGTTGGCATCTGCTTGTATTCTGATCAACAAGGGACTTGATGCGTTCGATTCTGATTGATGCTCCAAACTCCTGATTTTGGGAATGTCGGGAAGGCCGGAAAGTACATAAGCATTTTCCGGTAGTCCAATTGGAAAGCCAAATGCCCCGGACTCAGTCCCGTCCTGTGAAGAAGTAAGTGCAGAGGATCCAACATCCAGTTGAAACTGATCATCACCTCCTGACGTACCTTGAAACACCAAGTTGGCCTCGGTATCGACTTTGTTGCCGCTTACTCCATCTACAACAACAGACCCAGCCCCGGTAACTCTTGTGCTGTTTACCAAACAATTGTTTGCCGTAGCCAGGCCAAGGGAAAGGTTACCATCATAAAAAGTGACATACGACAGGGTTGGTGTTGCTGCGGCATTTACGGTCAAGGCGTTTCCGGCACTGCCGTAATTGAAGATCGAATTACCAACAGTCGTCGTGCTATTCTGTATGTTGAGTACAGAAGTGAAGTAACATTTGTTGAAAGCAATGTTGGCAAGAGCGGACCCGATGGTCGTGCTACCGGTTAAATGGCAACTTATGAAATCAATGTTACCTTCATTGAAACTTACGGAGCCTATTGTCAATCCTATAAAAACGCTTCCGGTGGCTCCGCTATTGAGGGTAATAGTGCCGAAAGTCGCTGGATTGTGGTACCCCAGACTTTGGCCGAAATAGCCATTTCCAATGACAGTTCGGGGTGAGGACAAAGAGACATTTCCATAGCCACCACCATAGCCAACTACGTAAATCGTGTCAGCAGCCACACTTCCGGTCACCGCGTCAGCAAATGTGGTGTGGTCGCCAAGGCCGCTGCCATCCAACACAACCACGTCGGCAGTGGCTGACAGGAAGCCACAGAGCACCAGGCTCCAAGTAAGAAAATAACGTAACATGAGGCCGAGGATCAGTTGCCAGTTACTTCGATATCAGCATCTGCATTTTGACCTTCCACAATGTTGGAAGGCAAGTTGAATTGCCGGACGACTGGTAGCACAGACCCAGAAAGTTTGAAAGGAGATGTACCTCCAAAAACACCCAAATCTGTCCCATCAGAGGCCGCGAGCTCTCCCGCCGATCCCATCGCCAATGACGGATCCAGGTCATAAGTGTAAGTCACCGTCGATAACGGCAGATTAGTGAATGTCGGGGCCGTGTTGCTAGTGTTACCCGTCTCTGTGATATTGGTGCCTGTAAGCGTCGAAAAGTCAAAGCTGTTAGCAAGATTATCTCTGTAAACAACATTGGTAGAACTCACCGTTGAACTGGCTGGTACACCGATAAATATGTTGTTAGTAACCAGGCAGTTTACCAACTGTCGGAACGCTCGCTGAGAAGCTGAGCCCAGGAAGAGATTGTGATCAAAGGTGATCCCTCCTGTGGTCGATTGCGGGCCCCAATAGATGGTAGAAGAACTCAGGAAAGAGAATACATTGTTGGTAACCCTGATGTTTGACTGATTACTAACATTTAGCGTCAATGAGGATCCGCTGTTCACATTGGAGGTGATAACATTTTGTCTGATGAGAACATTTACCAGGCTGTTGATCCCATTGGTAAGAACATAGTGCAAATCGCAATTCTCAATCACGATATCAGATAGCGTGCCAGTGGTGTTGCCTAATGTAACCCGGTTGGTGATATCGAGTCCCACTAGTCTGGTTCCACTTGAAGCAGTATTGATGGTAACAATACCAACCTGTGAGGTGAAGGGAATATCCATGTCGGGATTGAATCCAACCCCAATTACTACAAGTGGCTTACTTATGGTGATATTCCCATAGGTAGACGAACTGGGAATTACCAAGATCGTATCGCCACTATTCGCAGCAGTTATGGCTGCTGCCACAGTAGTGAACACGCCACTGGGGGCATTTCCATTATTATCAACAGTCAGTACATCTGCCTGTGCTACTAGAAAGCATAAAACAAGCAGGGAGGTTAGAGAAAAGTTTTTCATGACGGCATTACTTTGAAATTCAGACTTTTTCCAGCAATAGGAAATTTGTCATTCAAAGCTATCGGGCCGCACAAGTGAATACCATACCCCATTTGGGGTATTTATATACCATAAACTACGTAGAAGGTATGCTCATTCCTCTCTACTACCTGAATACAGTTCGTACTTTTGAAACCCACACTCTAATGCACCATTATACAACTTCACCTTTTCCGCTGGTCGCAATTTCAGTCTTTTCAGGGCCTGGAAATTAGAACTTATTACCCATGCCTCAAATCCCTGGAAATTTTGTTTTAACAGATCGCTAATGGTTTTGTAAAATCCAAGAATATCATCCTTTTCAATGCGCTCGCCATAGGGCGGATTTGTCATGACAACACCCTCTGGCACCCCAGGTTTATGCCTTTCAAATGGTACATTTCTGATTTTTACATACTCTCTCAGCCCCAATTTACTTAGGGATTTTTGGGCCATTCGCACCGCCCTGTCGTCACTATCGCCTCCCGATATTTGAAGCGGCTTCTTTCGGATCTGTCCATCACTTTCAAGTTTGACCTTGTTCCAGATCATTGGATTAAAATCCTTCCAATTTCGGAATCCAAAATTTTTCCGTAAGAATTGTGGAGGAATGTTCAAGGCTGACATTCCTGCTTCTATCAAAATGGTTCCGGTACCACACATGGGATCGATCAAAGGCTTGGATGCATTCCAGTCCGCGATCTTCACCATGCCTGCCGCCAATACCTCGTTGAGAGGTGCGGCATGCCCTTTATCTCTATAGCCTCTTTGATTAAGTGGCTCTCCGGAACTGTCGAGAGAAATCGTGAAATTATCTTTCCAGGCGTGGAGGTCAAACCTTACGTCGGGGTTTTCAACATCTATTGAAGGTCGGGACCTGTACTTTTCACGAAATTGATCCGCGATCGCATCCTTCATTTTCAGGGTGGCATATTTTGAATGCCGAAAAAGATCAGAAAAAACGCTATTGTCAATTGCAAAGGTCTGATGTACCTCCATGTAATCCGACCAATTGAATTTCAGCACCTGATCATATAGCTCTTGCTCATTCTTCGCCTTAAAGGAGTAGATCGGTACAAGGACTCTAAGGGCTGTTCGCAGGTTGTAATTGGCACTGTACATAAAAGACAGATTGCCTTCGCAAGCTACTGCACGCTTGATTTTTTTGATGTTCTCACCACCCAATGCCTGGATCTCCGCTGCCAACACCTCCTCGAGGCCATGTAATGTCTTGATTAAAAGCTTCAACTTTTTTGCCCCAAAATTAGATCAATATTAGGTGCGAAAACGAAAAAGGCAGCCCCAAAGGACTGCCCAAACCAAGTCGCATACTGGTTTTAAACCTTCAACGGGTTATCGCTTGATGATTTTGTTGTTGTAGATTGTTGTCGTTGAAGGATTGTGTATTCTTAGGGTGTAAACCCCCGGGCTGAGCCATTCCAGGTCCAGTCTTCCCCCTTTTAAATCCCTTTTTTCCAGCCACAGTTTTCCTGTGTAGTCGAAAATTTGAATGCGAGCATCCATAGGGATATTATTGATGTTCAACCACTTTGTGGTGGGATTCGGAAAAATTTCTATTAGCGGGTTTTGAGCAATACTTAATGCCTGTTCTTCGGTGACTGTAATAACCCAATCCTGCGTAGTTACTCCATCGGCAGCAGTAACGGTGTAAGTCACCGCACTGGTGAAATCCTGTGAAGTTCCACCGGCAGGATCAATACTCGCGCCCGCAGAAACCGTAATTGCAGGAGTCAAGGCCGTCAGATCCGTTCCATTCGTTACTTCAATTGCCACCGTGTGAGCACTGGCATCTATCGTCGCCGTGCCGGTTGCTTCACTCAAACTGAAGGACAATATGTCTGTCGCGCTGCTTGGCACTTCGGTAACCGTCACTTCCCAATCCTGGGTGGTCGTGCCATCTTCAGCAGTTACCGTATAAGTCACCACAATGGTGAAATCCTGTGAAGTTCCACCGGCAGGATCAATACCCGCGCCCGCAGAAACCGTTATTGTAGGAGTCAAAGCCGTCAGGTCCGTGCCATTTGCAACTTCAATTGCCACTGTGTGTGCACTGGCATCTATCGTGGCTGTGCCGGTTGCTTCACTCAAACTGAAGGACAATATGTCCGTCGCACTGCTTGGCGCTTCGGTAACCGTCACTTCCCAATCCTGGGTGGTCGTGCCATCTTCAGCAGTTACCGTATAAGTCACCGTACTGGTGAAATCTTGTGAAGTTCCACTTGTGGGATCGACAGTGGCTCCGTCGGAAACGGTAATTGTAGGAGCCAGGGACGTCAGGTCCGTCCCATTTGCAACTTCAATTGCCACCGTGTGAGCACTGGCATCTATCGTCGCCGAACCAGTTGCTTCACTCAAACTGAAGGACAATATGTCCGTCGCGCTGCTTGGCGCCTCGGTAACCGTCACTTCCCAATCCTGGGTGGTCGTGCCATCTTCAGCAGTTACCGTATAAGTCACCACACCGGTGAAATCCTGTGAAGTTCCACCGGCAGGATCAATACTCGCGCCCGCAGAAACCGTAATTGTAGGAGTCAAAGCCGTCAGGTCCGTCCCATTTGCAACTTCAATTACCACTGTGTGAGCACTGGCATCTATCGTCGCCGAACCAGTTGCCTCACTCAAACTGAAGGACAATATGTCCGTCGCGCTGCTTGGCGCTTCAGTAACCGTCACTTCCCAATCCTGGGTGGTCGTGCCATCTTCAGCAGTTACCGTATAAGTCACCACACTGGTGAAATCCTGTGAAGTTCCACCGGCAGGATCAATACCCGCGCCCGCAGAAACCGTGATTGTAGGAGTCAAAGCCGTCAGGTCCGTTCCATTTGCAACTTCAATTGCCACTGTGTGTGCACTGGCATCTATCGTCGCCGAACCAGTTGCTTCACTCAAACTGAAAGACAATATGTCTGTCGCGCTGCTTGGCGCTTCGGTAACCGTCACTTCCCAATCCTGGGTGGTCGTGCCATCTTCAGCAGTTACCGTATAAGTCACCGTACTGGTGAAATCTTGTGAAGTTCCACCGGCAGGATCAATACTCGCGCCCGCAGAAACCGTAATTGTAGGAGTCAAAGCCGTCAGGTCCGTGCCATTTGCAACTTCAATTGCCACTGTGTGAGCACTGGCATCTATCGTCGCCGTGCCAGTTGCTTCACTCAAACTGAAAGACACTATGTCCGTCGCACTGCTTGGCGCTTCGGTAACCGTCACTTCCCAATCCTGGGTGGTCGCGCCATCTTCAGCAGTTACCGTATAAGTCACCGTACTGGTGAAATCCTGTGAAGTTCCACTTGTGGGATCGACAATGGCTCCGTCGGAAACGGTAATTGTAGGAGTCAAAGCCGCCAGGTCCGTGCCATTTGCAACTTCAATTGCCACTGTGTGAGCACCGACATCAATCGTAGCTGAGCCTGTCTCTTCATCCAAAGTGAAACCAACTATGTCCGTTTCGTCGTTCGGTGCCTCGGTGACAGTCACGGTCCAGTCTTCCATGGTCGTTCCGTCTTCCGCGGTTACCGTATAAGTCACGGCACCAGTGAAATCCTGAGTCGTCCCATTTGTCGGATCGATGGATGCATTTGGCGAAATGGTAATGGTTGGCGTCAAGTCGGATAAATCGGTCCCTCGCACTACCTCTATTTGCACTGTCTTCGCCGAATTGTCGATGGTTGCATCTCCGGTCTCCTCGGCAAGAACAAACCCCGTAATATTCGCATCTGTTGACTCAAATATGTCGTTGATGTTGATGCTGAATGTTTTTTCAAATGTCAGACTACCATTGTCTGTCTTGATTCGGATGCTATAGGAATCCTTCACCTCAAAGTTGAATACCTCCGTAGATACCAACTCATCTCCAGAAATATCAAACGAGGCATTGTCAACATCACCGAGACCGGTAACTAGCGTATAAGTAAAGCTGCCACTTAGATCCTCACCGGCAGTGGAAAGCGTGCCAACAAGCGTATTGGCCAACTCATTTTCATCAATCGCCGTGTTATCAATCTCTATGGAAGTAATCGCTGGGGGAAGGTCATTGACGGAAATGGTAAATGCTTCGGAGAAGATCTCACCGCCTGAATCTTCAGTTTGTATTCGTATGGAGTAGGAGTTGGTGGTTTCAAAGTCAAAAACCTCTTTTGTTACCAGCTCATCATCGACAATATCAAATGAGCTATTATCTACGTCTCCAGTACCCGTAACCAGTGTATAAGAGTGGATGTCCCCGGCATCAGTATCGGTGGATGTCAGGGTGCCAACGACTTTACCCACAGGATTGCTTTCATCAACCGTATTGTCAGACAGTAATATGTCCGTTGGCATCTCGTTGATATCGTTGACCTGTATTTCAAAGTGTTTGGAGAAGGTGCCTCCATTTCCATCGTCCGTACCAAGCACAACATTCAATGTCGACTGGGTTTCGAAATCGAAAACTTGTTTCGTTACCAGTTCATTGCCATTGACGATATCCAACTTATCATTATCCGCATCGAGTATGCCAGGCTGTGAGATAAAAGAATAGGTGTGGCTATCGTCGAAACTGGGATCCGAAGTACTCAAGGTACCAATAGTGGCTCCTACAGAGCTGTTTTCATCAACATTAGCAGCCGACAATGATATATCTGTCGGGTCTGCTAATGCCTCAGTTACTGTTACCTCCCAATCTTGTGCGGTTCCATCCTCGGCAGTAACCGTGTAGGTAAAAGCGGATGAGAAATCCTGAGCAACTCCACTGTTGGGGCTAATGGTTGCACGCAATGAGAGGCTGATATTAGGAGTTAAATCTGAGAGATCGGTTCCAGCCGCCAATTCGATATCCACAGTATGATTTGTGGGGTCGACTGTTTCAAGACCTGTTTGCCCGGGTATTTTGAAAAAGGTAATGTCGTTGGCAGTAAATGGAAGGTAATCGATCCCTACTTCACTGATAAAATTTGTGGAATTCGCTACTTCGCTGGCATTGGAAATGGCAAATGCCGAATTAGAAAAAGAGAAAGCCAACCCGGAAATATCATCGGAATCTCCATGCGCACTTACTGAACCCGAAAGGGTAACCGTGGCCGCATATCCGTCCGCTGATACGGAGATGGAGGGTGTGAATCCGACAGGTAAATTACTCATCGTAAAATCCGTTCCCATGTTAAGTGTCCCCCCAGGATTGGCAAACTGTTCATCTATCAGTCTGATGGTAGCTGCTCCCTCAACTACTCCATCATTGGCTGCACGCTCCACAAAACCGCCTGTATTGATTGAATATTGATCAACTTCCTCGTCGGACCCGTCCAGGACAAATACTTTCGAGCCATCTTCATTGAAATCAATGCCACTAAAATTGCCACTAGACCCTAGTAAATACGGATTTTCCACCAAAATCAACCCTGCGGATATGTCATATGGTGTATTGAGTCGGTACTGATTAATATATCTCACCAAATTCGCTTGTCCCAGTATCGTGAGATAGTAGCCATCAGGCGAAAAAGTAAGGTCTCCCGTACCAAACTCATTTCCACTTTCCAGCGATCTGGTAGCAAAGTGCGCCATACCGGCAGTGATATCAAAAGCACTGTTGAGAGTGAACTGATGTACCTCAGTGGTGCTGGAAGAACCAGAAATGAACATCTCCATTCCGTCCTGACTAAACGTAATGCCCGAACCCCTGGTCTCCTGACCAGCGATGCTAACACTTCCATCCAGACTTCCTCCCGCGGTAACATCAAAACTGGCATTCAAAGCATATTGAAATACGGACTCGCTGCTTTCTCCAACAATAAAGAGCTTCATACCATCCGCACTAAAAGCAAGACCCGTTGGAGAAGATTCTTCCGTCAAGATATCAAATGGGCTGCCATCAAAGCTTACTCCTGCTGTTGTCTCAAATGGATCAGCTAATGAAAACTGACTAACCCCATCGTCTTCTGATAGTAAAAACATTTTTCGGCCATCCTCACTAAACCTTAGGCTGGTTGAATTTGGTGCATTTGCAGCCACGGCTAGGGGCGTCCCATCAACGGTTATACCGGAGGTTACATAGCGATCGCCAAAAAAGAGTACCGGATTGTTGTCGATAAATTCGATTGCCCGGTTAGTCTCTGCGTTGGCGGTATTTTCTACCGAGGAAGCGTTTCCTCCCACGAAGGCAGAATTATTCAAAGTAATTCTGATGTTGTTGATGGTATTTGCTGCCTGATGACTGGAAGCTTTACCGGCAAAACTCAACGTTGCAGAAGCTCCATCGGCGGCAACTTCCAGTGCTGGTGTCAGTCCGCTTGGGACGTTGTTGATGGTAAAATCAACCCCATGATCCAGGTTTGATCCCGCATTGGTAAACTGCTCTTGAATTATCCGAATACGCATATTCCCGTCTACTTCTCCGTCGTTTCTGGCGACTTCCCCGAACTCGTCCAAAGGCAGATCAAACTGCAATATTTCACCACTCAGTACAATTAGTCGACTAACATCAGGACTCACCACAAAGTCGCCAGGAGATTGATCATTTGGTAATGCCAAAGCTCCCTGGTCGTTCATGCTCGCAGTGATATCAAACGGTGTGCTCAAAGCGTATTGTCTGATATTGGCTTGCCCCGGAAATGGTCCGTTGGACAAAAACAATCGCTTGCCATCTTCCGACAGGTACATGCCGGTATAGTTGCGGGTGATCAAGAGCTGGGACTCGCCTTCGTAAGTCACCCCTGAGGTTACATCAAAACTGTTATCCAGGTTATACTGAAAAACCTTGTTGTTGGAAGATCCCAGCAAGTACAATTTCCTCCCGGTTTGGCTGAAGGTGATCGCTGCAGGTTGAATATCCTGTGAAGCGACACCAAGCGTACCTGCATGGGTTACAGACCCAGAAAGGTCAAAAGGAATCGAAAGCTGATATTGCTCTACTTTATCACTGCTACTATTCAGAACGTACATTTTTGTGCCGGAATCGTCAAAGGCAAGGTCGCCTGGCGAAGGCACCATAGATGACACATCGAAAGAATGACCACTGTAAGTGACCCCTGCAGATATATCAAAAGCGGTGGTGAGCGTGTATTGAAACACCTCGTCATTGGTAAAACCCACCACAAACATCTTCATGCCATCGTTGCTAAATGCAAATCCTCCGGCGGCATCCTCCTGGACATCAATATTTAAGGCGGCATCCAGGTTCAAATCGGGATTGCTGGACACATCGAATTGACCGCCATAACGAACCACAACATGCCTGTCATCAAAGTCAATATCGGAGCCGCTACTGGCGCTCACCGCGTTTGTCACAAATGCAGCGCCACTTGCAGTGAAAGCTTCATCAGTAAACGTGAATACCAAATCGGCAAGATCGTTGGAATTTTCATGGTCCGTCGCTGCTCCTGTAAAAGTGAGTGTCGCCGATAGTTTGCTCCCTGAAACAAGGACCTGAGGAGTTAAACCAGCGGGAACACCTGCAATGGAATATTCAACCCCTTCGGTGAAGAATCCGTTTTTCGAAAAGGTCTCGTTTGTCAATTGTATGGACATGGAACCGATCACCTGGCCGTTGTTATCCAAAGATTCGTAGAAGGTGGTGGGTGTATAGGTTATGACCCCATTGTCATTGAAATCAAAAGTGCTTGATAAGTTGAAAGTACTATTTCGTACCGATGAGGCATTCGCTGACGCAAACGCAGGGTTCAGAAAGGTGATGCCGAGTTGCCCCGTTGCATCGTCAGCATCCTAATGATCGGTTGCGTTGCCCGTAAAAGAAAGGGTAGCTTCACTCCCGTCAGCCAAAACCGCTATGGTCGGAACCAACCCAGCTGGGATGGTACCAGAGACCGTAAAATCTGAGCCCAAGGCCAAGGCACCCCCTGCATTGGTAAACGCATCTCCAACTAACTTAAAGTCGTAAGAACCTACCACCGAACCGTCATTTTCAGAGACCTCCGCAACGGATAAGCCTGGAAATTCATATTGAATAATCTCATCAGTTGTTGCGTTGCTGATAAGGATAGTCGAGCCAGTATGGCTCAGGGCTAAGCCACTTATACCACTCACCCCAATGAATCCGTCTCCAGTTGTGCCTCCGGTTATATCGAATGCGGAGTTGTCAACCGTAACACGGGATAGCCGGTTGTTGGAACTACTGAATGCATGCTTCCCATCTGTTGTGAATTCCAATGACCGAAGCTGGCTCGTTGTTCCTACAAGGTTGACTCCTGCAGTCACATCAAAAGGAGTATCCAGCGCATACTGCCGCCCGCTGGTTGTAACGACAAACAGCCGGGATCCATCGCTGCTAAACGTCACGGCGACGGGATTGCTGCCAGGGTTAAAATCACCCTCGTGCGTAACCGTGCTGTTGATATCAAAGGGTGTGGACAGACTGAATTGCCGAACCCTATCGCCTGACAGACCAACGACGTACATCTTGGTGCCATCGTTGTTAAATGTCAGATCCATTGGCGACGGCTCCAGCGCCGAAACATCATATGGAGTACCTTGGAGTGTGATACCCCCTGTGATCTTGTAGGGTGTGGTCAGCGCATATTGCAATATTTGTCCTTCTACACTGGCGACCACAAATAATTTGGTACCGTCTGCATTAAAAGTAATTCCCTGCGGGCTGGAAGTCTGAGATGTCAAATCGAATGGACTGCCAACGGTGGTAAGGTCCGTCACAGGAAATTCAGTACCTAAGGAAAGGGTGGCCTGAAGTTCTTTGAAGGAAATACCATATCCGCTACTCCCCATGGTTGCATTTGCCACGGCAGATGCATCTCCATTGCCAAAGGCGCTGTTTTCGAAGTTGAATATGAGGTCGGCCACATTGTCGGCAACATCACTGCTGCTGGCATTACCTGAAATGGTGAATATCGCCGAAAAACCATCAGATGCGACTGTCAGCACCGGAGTAAGGCCGGCGGGCATATTTGTCACCGTAAAATCGGTTCCGGCGATCAACGTGCTGCCAGGGTTGGTGAACGAATCATCTGTAACGGATATCGTGAACTCCCCGAGAAGGGTGCCATTATCATCAAAGGATTCCTCGAAATTATTGACGGTTGCCGTTTCATAGGTCACGGAGGCATTCCCATCCCTGAAGTCCAATTGAATCCCCGAGTTCGTAGCAGTCGCATTGGTTACAGCAGCCGCACTTCCTCCAGTGAAAGCACCATCGAGAAAGTCGAAAATCAGCCCGTTCACATCGTCTGCGTCAGCATTATTCGAGGCATTACCAGTAAGCAGCAGCGTAGCACTTTTGCCTGAAGCAGCGACTTCCAGGGAGGGCGTTAAACCCGTTGGCAAATTGGTGACTGTAAAATGCGTACCACTGTTCAAAGTGCCCCCAGCATTTACGAAAGTTTCGTCCGTAAGTACAAACCCTTGTAACGGCGTGTCGATGGTACCATTGTTGGCATTATTTTCCACCAGCGTAGGTACGTTGAGTTGATATTGATCGATGTTGCGAATGGTTTGCCCCACGGTGAACATTCGATCTCCCATGGGGGACATGACTAGGCCCCTGGCTGAGATTGCCTGGGTAGTTAAATCAAAGGTCGAGGCATTTTCGACGATTGAAGTAAGATCAAAAGCGGTTTCGAGATAATAGGTATGAACGACATTACCTGTATTTAGTACAATCAGATTCTTACCATTATTACTAAAAGCAAAATCGTATAAGGTAGTCACATCCTGCGTAGAACTGACCAAAGTCGGTGATCCGCCGGTAATGTCAAAAGGAGTGGTCAGTTGATAACTGTTGAGGTGATCGCCACTAGCTCCTCCTACAAACATTCGTGAACCATCTTCGCTGAACTCCAGCGCATTCATGCTACTTATTCCGCTGACCAAATAAAAACCTTCCTGCATGACTGTGGAAGTAAGGTCGAAGTTGGTTGATACACTGAATTGGTAAATACGATTGGCCTGGTCTCCCAGCAGGAAAAACCTGGAGCCATCTGAGTTAAATGCCAATGAGGTAGGTTGACCATCAGGACTAGCAAAACTCCCTTCATAAGTCATTCCCAGACGTAAGTCAAAGGCAGAAACCAGCGCGTATTGATCAATTTCATCAGATCCGTTCCCGGCAGTATAAAGTTTTAGCCCGTCAGCACTGAAAACTATATCCTGCGGCTGGGTTTCATCTCCACCAATGTTTTCCGATGCTTCAAGCGTGGCACCTGAGGAAAGATCGAAAATAGATCCGTAAGCAATGGCGGGATCATCGGTAACAAAGTCGATTCCTATCTCGCTGCTAGTACCAGTGCCATGCAGGACCGTCGAGGCATCACCCCCCACAAATGCAGCATCCTTAAAGGTGAAGATCAGTCCTTCGATATCATCACTATCCTGGTGATTGGTTGCATTTCCCGATAACGAAAAGGTTGCCAGTTGCCCTCCGGCATCCACTTGCAACGAAGGAACAAGCCCCGCAGGCAAGTTAGCAATCGTGTAATCAGGCCCAAGAGAAAGGGTTCCGCCAGCATTGTTAAACTGATCTTCAGCCAGGCAAATCGAAAAAGAACCAGCAACAGAACCGTCGGTGCTTCCATTTGCCAAAACAGGTTCGATAAGCACTTCCTGAAAAATCAATTTGTATTGATAGATATTATCATCCACATCACTAATCATGTACAGGGTGTTGCCAGAGCTGTTGAAGGTGATCGATTGTGCCGCTACTGTAAACCGCAACGAATTATTATCCAATGTTACTCCTGATGTAACGTCAAATGGGGTGGTCAAGTCATAGACATACGTATACCGACCAAATGACGACCCATCAAGAATGAACATTTTGGTGCCTTTTGTATCAAAAGCTATGTCAACAACAGTTGTGGTTTGACTTGAGACGTTAAAAGGGCTGCCGTCAAAAGACACGCCAGAGGTGATATCAAACAGGTTTGTCAGCGAATATTGATTGACCTTATTGCCTGACCGACCCACAATGAACATTTTAGAACCAGCATTATTAAAGGCAATACCTGTAGGAGAGGCTTCCTCCGTTGTGACGCTAAAAGAGGTGCCACTGTAAGTAACGGTGCCATTAATATCCCAGGCTGTGCCGAGATTATATTGCTCTACCTCTCTACT